>NZ_JBHTVD010000002.1:395474-1145473 GCF_042793215.1 Paenibacillus sp. NPDC056579 | reverse complement strand
TGCTTGATTTCTCTGTCTCATCTTCCATCGCCCCCTTAATTTAATAGTACCTTATTTCCCTAAGTACTCTCCAATTTAATTAGGGGGCTTAATAGTTTTATGGCGTAATAAAGGATCTGTTGTCCGATCACCCTGCAATTTGAACCATTTTTGGTAAAATAAAGGATCTACGGTCCGAATAAGCTTGAGAACGATCTTCGACGGACGGTGCACTAACGAATTAATTAACTTCGCTTGGCGTGAACCCTATGTAACCGAATCAAGTTAGTGGGGTATCCCGATGGGGACTTCCTGACGAAACATGTTTCATTGTTGCTTTCCAACGGCAATTTCCAGAAAATATAAGGAGGCTCTATCGCTCCTCTTAGAGATTTAATGCCGCATTAGAATGATAGGTGCTCAAATAACAATATTGTGCTATCTCATCCAGAGAGATTTTGTGCTGCAAATGCTCCTTCATATATACGATTATACGATGGCTGAGCGGATCACCGGAGAAGCCTCGCGGGCATGCGCTACCGCCACTTGACGGGCCAGCTTACTCCAATAATCGCATACCTTCAGCACGTATTTGGCATAACGGATCGTGTTGTATAAATCTTGAATGACCCGGGCGCTGTCGCTCAGCATCTCAGATGCATCGCCTCAGACCTCAAGCACGAGTCTGGACACGGTCATAATCAAATCGAACGTCTCCGACTTGAACATGTCGATGTTATGCTTGGTATGCTTGGACCAGCCGCTCCAGCAATATTTTCAAATAAGCTACAGACCCTTCCTCATCGCCGATTCGGACCCGCCACAGAAGCTCCATCTTCTCCTCGTGAGAGATGACTTTTATCCATTTCTTCTCGTTTTTTGCCCGTTTTTCGTAAAGAAAAATAAGCCGGTTCCTTGGAAAAACCGGTCGATCATCGACTCCCTTCCTCCTCGAAGGAATAATTGAGCAGGTAAGGGTTATCATAGTAGGTGGCGATTCCTGCGAATATGGAAAACCTGGTCATGCTCTGCGTATCGCGAACCATCTGGACTGTCAGCTCCCGGTACTTGTCCTTTGGTACGAGCTCGGTCCAGCTTCAGCAAGGCGGCCAATACGCCTTCGGATACATACCCACAGAAACGGTACGGTAATCGCCTTGTACATCGATTGAACAAGCTTTTGCCCGATGTCGGCGCGCCAGATGGAAGGCTGGCCTACAGCCAGATCATATAGCGGTCCACGTAAAACAAATGGCGATATGCGGATTCAGCTCTATCCCGAGCTGGCGCTTCATTTCGTTGAAATTAGCTTCGTGGACCAGTGTTCCCGAAATAAGCAGCTGAGTAAATGCAGCTTGCGATGATTGGACTTTCATCGATTCATCCTCCTAGACAGCAGCGGTTATCCTATCATACGGCCGCCTCTCGCAGCATCACAACAGGAACCGTTCCTTACGGCGACATGCAAAAGGCCCTTAGTGCCGCAGCGGCACTCAAGGGCCTTTTTGAGTTGTTTTATCAAAGCAAAGCGTCCGGCTTAGGTCCGGCATTACGAACCGCATCCGCTGCATCTGTGAACTTTTCAAAGTTGCGAGCGAAGCGGCTGGCCAAATCACGGGCCTTGGTTTCGTATTCCGTGTGATCCGTCCATGTCTGGCGGGGCTGCAATACTTCGGCAGGCACTCCGTCCACATGATCGGGGATCCATACGCCAAAGATCGGATCGGCGGTGAATGAGGCTTGCTCCAATGTGCCATTCAAGGCTGCTGTAACCATAGCTCTTGTATAGGCCAGATTCATGCGCTTGCCTACGCCGTAGCTGCCGCCGGACCAGCCTGTGTTGACCAGATACACGCGCGCTTGATGCCGGTCGATTTTATTGCCCAGCATTTCGGCGTACACGCTCGGACTAAGCGGCAGGAACGGAGCGCCGAAGCAGGAGGAGAACGTCGCTTCCGGTTCCGTAACGCCTCTCTCGGTTCCCGCGAGCTTGGATGTGTAGCCTGACAGGAAATGATACATCGCTTGTTCCTTGGTCAGCTTGGCAATAGGCGGAAGTACGCCGAAAGCGTCGGCTGTCAGGAACAGGATGACCTCGGGATGTCCGTCTGCTCCCGGGATTACGGCGTTAGCGATAAACTCGACCGGATATGCGGCTCGCGTATTTTCGGTAATCGAATTGTCGGCATAATCCGCCTGCTTACTGTCCGGATCAAGGACGACATTTTCCAATACGGTGCCATAGCGGATGGCATTCCATATTTGCGGCTCCTTTTCCTCGGTCAAGCCGATGCATTTGGCATAGCATCCGCCTTCGAAATTGAACACGCCGCGGTCCGACCAGCCGTGCTCGTCATCGCCGATCAAACGGCGGTTCGGGTCGGCCGAGAGCGTCGTTTTGCCCGTACCGGACAAGCCGAAGAACAAGGCGACATCGCCTTTCTCGCCGACATTCGCCGAGCAGTGCATCGGAAATACGCCTTCAAAAGGCAGCAGGTAGTTGAGGACGCTGAAGATCGATTTTTTCATCTCACCCGCATATTCGGTTCCGCCGATAAGGACGACCCGTTTCTCAAAGGAAATGATAATGAACGTTTCCGATCTCGTTCCGTCAACCGCCGGATCCGCCTTCAAACCAGGCAGGGCAATGACGGTAAATTCCGGTACATGCCGCTCCAATTGCTCCTTCGTTGGACGAATGAACAGCTGGCGGACGAACAGATTGTGCCAGGCCCGCTCGTTAACGACGCGAATCGGCAGCCTGTACTCGTTGTCGGCACCGGCGAAGCCGTCAAATACAAACAGCTCGCGCTCGTGCATATAATCCAGTGCCTTATGATACAGCTTGTCGAACAGAGCCTCGGATATCGGCCGGTTCACCGGTCCCCATGCGACCGATTTCATAACGGACGGTTCCTGCACGATATATTTATCCTTCGGAGAGCGTCCTGTATAAGTGCCTGTAGTGGCGCGCAGCGCACCGGAAGAGGCAAGAGCTGCCTCCTTTTTGTGAATAGCGGTTTCGATGAGACGGCTGACGGACAAGTTGCGGTGCACAAGCTCCGTATTCATAAAATCCGTCGGTTCCAATATTGCTTCTCTGCTTTTTGCCATAATGCGGACCCTCTCCTACGCTGTTTTCATTTTTGTCGTGTGATTCGTCTCGTTCAGCTGCTTCATGCATGCCGATTGCTTGCATAGCTCCTGTTCGCATTGGCTATAGTAAACGATAACTCTGTCCGTATCGACCGTATCGATCATTTCTCCGCAATGCTTGCACAGAATAACCCCCAAATTTAAATGGCTGCCAGAGATGCTTCGCATAATTGTCCCATCCTTTCACTAACAGTATGTGATAATTCAATAACACGGCATGCATAGGCCCATTCATTGTCGTACCAGGCAAGCACTTTGATCTGGTCGCCCGACACCATGACGGAAAGGCCGTCGATAACAGCGGATTTGGAGCATCCGACAAAGTCGGCGGATACCAATGGATCTTCTATATATTGAACGTAGCCGGCGAACGGGCCTTCGGCCGCTTTGCGCAGCTGCGCTTTGACTTCATCGAGCTCAGCCGGCTTCGCTACTTGAACGGTCAAATCGATTAACGATACGTCCTGTGTAGGAACCCGGATCGAGATGCCCTCAATATGAGGCGCCAAATGCGGGATCACATCCGCAAGCGCTTTCCCTACTCCGGTTGTCGTAGGAATAATGGATTGCGTGCAGGCACGCGCTCTTCGCAAATCCTTGTGCGGGTTATCGAGATGATTCTGATCGGATGTAAACGCGTGAATCGTGGTCATCCATCCGCGCTTCACTTGGAACGCCTGATCGAGAATGCTTAGAACCGGCGCAACGCAGTTGGTCGTGCAGGACGCCGCGGACAAAATGGTATGGCGCGAAGGATCATATTGCTTATCATTGACGCCCATGACGACCGTCAAATCCATTTGCTGTCCCGGCGCGGTTACGATGACGGAGGCCGCTCCGGCTTCCAAATGCTTGGAGGCTCCTTGGCGATCATTGAATTTTCCGGTAGCGTCCATTACAAGATCAACATTCAAGCTGGCCCATGGAATATGGACAGGATCACGCTCATAGACCACTTTCACCTTGTGCCCGTTAATGACAAGCCCTTGTTCCTCGACGGAGATTTGAGCATCCCAGGTACCGTGAACGGAATCATACTTCAATAAATGAGCAACCGTTTCTGCCGGATAAATGGAATTAATCGCTTTCAATGTCTTGGACGATGTCGGGTCGGAACACAACCTTCTTACCAATAGTCTCCCGATTCTGCCCATGCCGCTGATTCCAATGCCTCTTGTCATGTTGTCTTCCTCCCTCAATAGCGTGTAGCACTTCTATATATGGTATATCATAATTATTATTATGACGCAATATATAATTATTTATTGCGCATAATAAAAACTTTTATCAGATTAAGTGCGTCACATTATAGACGGAAAGCACCCCAAAGTGTTAGCATGAACGTTTATGTTCTGCTAGCACTTTGGGGTGCTCACGTTAAATTGCTGAATTTAGGCATTGCCTTTGCCGGCAGGTTGTGTGCGACTTGCACCTATGACATGCCAAACATACAAGATAAGGAAAATGAGCATACTGAGAGCGGATATGCGATACATCCCGGCGTATCCGGCTGCCGATGCGACAAAACCGAAGCAAACCGATCCCATGGCGATTCCAAGGTCGATCGAGTTATAGAACATCCCGGTCGCCACTGCGCGGCGGTCCGGTGCGCTCCGCTGAATCGTCCACGCCTGCAGCGAAGGCTGCAGCATCCCGTATCCGATGCCGTAGCAAAGCGCGGATACAATCAACAGGCCCATGCCGGAAGAAAACGACAGCAGCACCAGCCCGAGCGCCGTGAACAGAGCCCCGGTCGGCAGTACGGCCGCATGGCCTTTGCGATCAAACAGCTTGCCGGAAAAGGGGCGAATGACGACCACCATTAATGCATTAAATAAGAAAAACCATCCGACGTTGCCGAGCGACGTCTCTTTGCCGAATAAAGCAATGAAAGTGATAAGTCCGCCATAGGTCACGGAGAGCAGCAAATTCAGGACGCATGGAAACAATGCCCCTCTTTCCCACATGGAGCTCCTTTTCTTAGGTAGTACGGTTGGCGCAGCGGAGGCAACACGCTGTTGGGATGAGAACCGGATCATCAGCGCCAACGGGAATACGGCAACGGCCAGTACGGATGAGGCTCCTATTAAGGTATTGAATCCGTAATCGTTCAGCAGCCATAGACCGATAACCGGCGCAATGGACATAGACAGGCTGGTCGATAGACCGAAGTAGCCCATCCCTTCACCCATCCGGTTTTTCGGGATGATCTCGGAAGCGAGCGTTCCGAAGGCGGTGCCTGCGATAGCGAATCCGATTCCGTACAGCACCCTGAGCGCCAGCAGGGAGCCCATCCATTGAACATAGGCATATCCTGCAGTCGACACCGCATAGACGATAAGTCCGATCAGCATAAGCCTTCGTTGACCGAGCAGCTCGAACCATTTTCCCGCGAATAATCGGGTCGCAATGGCGGAGACGGCAAACAAGCTGATTACAAAGCTGATGGTAGTCCCGGTGCTTCCGAAGGTCGCGGACACATAAGCGGGCAGCGACGGCGTAATCATTTGCAAATTCAAATAGACGCATAAATTACACAGCGTTAAAAAAATAAAATTCATCGTCCAGAGCTTGGACGATGACGGCTGCGAAGCCTTGAGCGGAGCTGCTTGTGCCGCCTGCGCGGCTTGTGCAGCAGTTGATACCGGCGACGTTTGTGAAGCTAGCGGTGCTTGTGAAGCTTCCGATACTCGTGATGCTTGTGAGGCAGTCATACTTGGTTGTCCCTTCTGGATGCTCATTTTAATTCAATTCATATTCGGCAAGCTTTATTGCTCCGATCCGCCGGTTTGCTGGCTTTCGTTAAGCTGTTCGGCGGCTTGGCTGATATGCCGCAGGAGCTGTTTGAAAAGCTCCAATTGCTCCTTAGGAATATCCCGGGCAGCGTCGAGCAGCGTCTGCAGCTCAATGGCTGTCAGCTGCTGAGCCAGTTTCACTCCCTCGGGCGTCGAATAGACGCCGAACGACCGGCGGTCCTCCGCATTCAATTCCCTGCGGACCCAGCCTTTGCGTTCCATAACGTCCAGAATGCGGGTCGTCGTCGGAGGGTCCTTATCCGCACGCGCGGCAAGCTCCTTCTGGCTGATTCCGTCATTGCCCTGCAGCCGGCACAGCACGCTCCATTGCTCCGGAGTGATGTTGAAAGGCTTAAATCGCTGCAGCAGCAGCTGCACCATTCGGCGGTACGCTTTGCCGAGCAAAAATCCGTACGATCCGTCGAGATCGTAATGTTCCATAACTTATCCCTCCCTCTTCATTTGTTGTTATGACAATAATATCGTATGCAACTAAATTTGGCAATGCGGCAGCAAAAAAACCTGCCCCGGTTACCGGATGCAGGCATTTGCCGCCATACCTTATTCAAAAAAAATCCCGCACGGCTGCAAAAGCAACCGTACGGGATGTGATTCGTATTATACGTTGATTTTACCTGTCTTCTGCAGGTTGGCAAAGCTGATGGCGAGACTTTCGAACGGATCGCGTCCGTAAGTTTGGTCCTGCTCAACCGCACCCCACTCGACTCCGATTTCGTTACACGCGTCCAAAATGCGGGAGAAGTTCATGTTGCCTTCTCCAACTTCGGCAAACAATTGCTGACGATCTCCGGTTACAGCCATGTCCTTCAGGTGAACGACCTTCATCCGGCCGTTTACTTTGCGAATCCATTCTGCCGGATCCGCTCCGCCGGCTTGAACCCAATACACGTCCAATTCAAAATCGAATGCGGATGGATCCGATTCCTCGAACAAGATATCCATTCCCGTCTTGCCGCCAAAGTTGGCGAACTCAAAGCTATGATTATGATAAATGAAGGTCAGTCCCGCTTCCTTCAGCCTTCTGCCGATTTCGGAAGCTTCTTTCGCGAATGCGGCGTAGCCTTCTCCGCTTGTCCGGTATTCTTGCGGCAAACCGCCAAGACCGACATATTGACATCCCCATGTTTTATGCTTCTCGATCACCGCATCCAGATTGTTTTTCAAATCGGGATAACCGATGTGCGTAGCACAAATGGTCAGTTCTTCACGATCGCACAAGTCCTTCAGCGCTTGGTTGTCAATCGGGCCGATCCCCGATACTTGAACGGCGCGGTAACCGATTTCTCTTACTTTTTTCAAAGTTTGTGCAATGTCTTCCGGCGTTTTCAAATACTCTCTCAAAGTATAGAGCTGTGCGGCAATTCTCAATGAAAACCTCTCCATTCATATATAGGATAAGATGAGTGCCATGCATTCAAGTACACTTTACCATATATATCCGTCCCCATCTACCATTAGTTAGCAGCGGAGGAAGGATTCAGGACAAGAACTCTCGCCGAATGTCCCGGCATATCGGTCAAGGTCAATTGCCCCTCAAATCGGCCGAGCGGCTCCCCGGTCCAGAAATCCTCGACATCGCCCGATTTATCCAGAGTAATGGACAGCGCGGCCGGAGTTTCCTCCCAGTTAAACAGGCACAGCAGCTGGCGGTCCGGCTCGTAGACGCGGCCGACACGGAAGCTGTCGTCGTCGAAACGGGCGGCTATATTGCGCGTGGTAAGCGCCTTTTTCACCATGTCCAGATTGCGTTCGGTCATATTCGCCATATCGTCCCCGGACAACACCATGCCTCCGGAAGCAACGATGTAGGCGGCGTGGAACATAAACTCATCCGGCGTTATGGAGGACAAGCCGCGGCGAACAGTGCCGTCCGGATCGATCAGCTTGATGTTGCGGTTCTCCAGCACGATGCAATCCGGGTCGTTGATCCACAGCCGGTTATGCTGCCAGTTGCGGGAGAAGCCCTCAGCCGCAAGCAATGCGAACACAGGCCATTTGCGCGCAATGTCGCCTGTAACCCTCATGCCATGCACCGTTCCAAGCGACGGCCACATCGGCGCGTTGCAGCCTAACAGGAAGCTGTCGTGGCCCGCACCCTCCAGTACGGCTTCCATTCCCATCCGGTAGGCTTCCACCTTCGTGGCTTCGGCAATATAGCGGCGGCCGCCGGGAAGCGCTCCCCACATGTTCGCATCGAGCTTGAAGTAATGGCAGCCCCACTCCTGACGCATCGTCCGGAACACGTGACGCAAATAGTCGCGCGCTTCCGGGTGGGTGCCGTCCAGCATATACCATGGGCCTTGTCTCCAGCCTCCGAACGAAATGCGATTCGATGCAAGCGGCTTCCCTTCGTCGTCTTGAATGAACCAGTCCGGATGCTCCTTGAAGACGGCGGACTCTTCTTGTGCGATGAACGGAGCGACCCAGATCGCGGGCTCGAAGCCTTCGGCTTTGATTTGCTTGCACAGCTTCTCCATATCGCTGAACGACTTGCCCGGCGTTAACCAATCTCCCATGTATGCCTGATAGCCGTCGTCGATTTGAATATATTTTAATTGCGGCACTTGCTCGCCAATCGCGCGCAAATTATTGAAGATGTCCTGCTCAGTCACCTCTGGACCGAAGCAATACCAGGAGCACCAGCCGTTCGGAATCCCGCTCGTCTCGAGTCTTGGGTGATTCGTTTCTAGCTGTGCCGCATACTGCTCCAGCAGCGCTTCCCTATCGCTTCCCTCGAAGATCGCAAAGCTTTCCAGATCCCAGCTTTGTCCCGATTCCAGAACCAGCTGCTCTCCATCAAGCACAACCTCGAAATGACCGTCAGCCAAACGGATTTCTCCCGTATAGCAGTGGCAGGAGGTAAAGCCCATCAATAAATGGCGGGCCGGTTCAGGTGACAGCAGCACGAAGTTATAGGCTGTGAAAAAGCCCTCCGTCGCCGGCAGCTTGTAATGCTTGCGGTCATCGAATTTGCCGATCATCTTCGGCTCGCCGATGGCGCCGCCGTACTGCGACAGCATGCTGTAGCCTTCACCGTAAAATTTGGTGCTGCCCGTATACGGCCAAGCGCCTTTGAAAAGAACGATTTCCTTTATGCTGACCGCGTGATTTCCTTCGTTCACAATGCGAAAAGATGCTGTCTCGCCTTTCCACTCCGTTAAAATTCGGACGTGCTCCGCTGTCTTACCTTCGGCATCCCGAACCATTGACACGGCATCTTGAATAAATTGAATTCCTGTAAGCTGCATCTCAAGTACACTCCCATAGCATTAAATTGTCTTATTCTCTACTAAATACTTGCAAATCCGGTCATAGGGATAGCAAGTATTGGACATCCCTATTATAGCAAGAGCGTTTTCAATTGCATTTACCCAATCGTAGATCATTTGCACATTTGTAGGATAAAATATATTGTCATAGGACTCGAATCGTGATAGCCTTACGTGTAGACAAACCTATCTGCCCGAGAGGGGAACGCCTGAATGAAAACAAGCACCGTCGATTTATCAGAGCTTCGATCGCGAATATTAAGCGCCAATTTTTATCCGTTCAAGCCCGGACAGCTTGTAGGACCCCGGCTGCCATACGTCCACCTTTTTGTCTATATTCCGGCCGGGAAGGGCAGGGTTGCCATCGGCGAACAGTCGTGGGCTGCCGAGCAAGGCGATCTGTTTTACATTGCTCCCGGCGTTACCCATACGTTTGCGGCCGATCCGCATGATCCTATGGTTCATGCCTCGGTTTATGTTGATCTGCTCTCACCCTCTACGCCGAAGTTAAAGGGGGACGGGAAGCTCAATTGCTATTACGCGTCCGAATACGAGCTGCAGCTGTGCGCGGCAAAAGTAGATTTTTCCGAAGGGATAACGATTCCCGTGCAAATCCGCGTTCCTCACAACGTAAGCTGGATGGAATCGTTCCTCACCGTGATCGAGACTTATCCGGAGCAGTCGCTAGGCAACGACCTGCTGCTGCGGGCGCATTTCGAATCGTTTCTCATCCGCTACATTCAATATTCCTTGAAGCCGCAAAATAGCCACGATCCAAGAATTGAAAAAATGATCGAAAGTCTGGAGCTTGCGGATTCCGCTAACGCCGGCGTGACCGAATGGGCGCAAAGATTCGGCATCAGCACGGCTTACTTGTACGAGCTGTTCCGTAAGCAGACAGGGACAAGCCCGCAAAACTATTTATTGCAGTGCAAGCTCGACAAAGCCAAGGCTTACTTGCGGGAAACCAATATGCCGGTTACGGAAATCGCCTACAAGCTTGGTTTTTCTTCACTGCATTATTTTGCAAGACAGTTCAGCAAGTATGTCCAGGAGCCGGCGTCGAAATACCGACAGCGGTTTCGCGGGTTTGGATAAAAGGAGCCGACAGCAAGAAAAGCCTTCATTTCACCGATATTCGTGTGAAATGAAGGCTTTTCTTAACAGCATTTATTCCGTAATTTGATTTTTGTGACGCGTCGGTCCCGCATGGACCCACAGCGTTACGATAGGATCCTCTTCACTTGAGATAAGGTGATGATCTTCACCGGGCTCAATGACGAAAATATCCCCGGTCGTTACAGGATGGAACGTTTTGTCAACCTCCATTTGTCCCTTCCCTTGCGCGATGATGAACACCTCGCAGTCTTTATGAACGTGGTAATCCCTTCCGTCCGGACCGTCGTTAGTATGCGTGCGGTAGCCCGGCTTTTCGAAAGCCAGGCCGCCCGTCGACAAGTATTCTCCCGGCAGGATGCCCTGCAAAAAATGCCCTTCTCTCGTATCCTGTAAATCGCTCAAACGATACTTTTTCATGGATTGTCCCCCTGACAAGTCATTATTGTGCTATGAAACGATACAACCGGCTGCGGAAATCGCCTTTCCACTGAGGCAGATGAAGGCCGACGTTCATCAGTTCATCGCCGCCGAACAGCCGCTCTTCAGCATCTGCGACCTCTACTTCAACAACACGGTAATCTTTGTCCGGATCCAGCCCTTTCACGCGTAGCTTCGCAAGAGGCGCATTGGGCTTGGACAGCACCTGGAAGAAGGCCACGAGCGCTTCGGACCGGTCCTCGGAGACGAACATCCATGCCGTTTCATTGCCTTCGAACGGACTGAGCAGCCGGTAGAAGTCGCCGAACTGGATGAGCGGACGCAGCTCTTTGTAGGTGGCTACCTGCTGCGCGACGATCGCTTTTTCTTCCTCTGTAAATTTGGTCAAGTCGAGCTCGTAGCCGAAGTTGCCCGACATCGCCACATGACCGCGCATCTCGATAGGCGTAGTCCGGTGCACCTGATGATTCGGTACGGCGGACACATGGGCGCCGATGCTGCTGATCGGATAGACGATGCTCGTACCGTATTGGATCTTCAACCGCTCTACGGCATCCGTATTGTCGCTGGTCCATGTCTGAGGCATGTAATAGAGCATGCCCGGATCGAAGCGGCCTCCGCCGCCGGAGCAGCTTTCGAACAAGATATGCGGGAAAGCGGACGTAATCCGCTCCAGCACCTCATACAGGCCGAGCATGTAGCGGTGCGCCGTCTCTCTTTGTCTCTCCGGCGGAAGCAGCGCGGAGCCGATCTCGGTCATATTGCGGTTCATATCCCATTTGACATAGCTGATCGGGCAGCTTGCCAAGATGTCCGACACGACCCTGACGATATACTCTCTTACATCTTGCCGGGAGTAGTCGAGAATGAGCTGCTGGCGCGCTTCCGTACGGCGGCGGCCAGGCACGTGCAGGCACCAGTCCGGATGAGCACGGTACAGCTCGCTGTCCGGGGAAATCATCTCCGGCTCGAACCAGAGGCCGAATTGGAGATCCAGCTTATTCACCCGTTCCACCAGATCTTCAAGACCTTTGGGCAGCTTGTTGCCATCGACGAACCAGTCGCCGAGCGAGCTCTTGTCGTTATCCCGCTTGCCGAACCAGCCGTCGTCCAGTACGAACAGCTCCAATCCGAGCTGCTGGCCAACTTTGGCTATTTCTTCAATCTTGTCCGCATTGAAATTGAAATACGTCGCTTCCCAGTTATTTACCAGTACCGGTCTCGATTTGTCGCGGTATTCGCCGCGGCACAAGCGCGTGCGATACAGCTTGTGGTAGGTTCGCGACATCCCTCCGAGTCCTTCCGCGGAGTAGACAAGCACGGCCTCCGGCGCCTGGAACGCCTCGCCGGGCTCAAGAAGCCACGCGAAGTCGAATGGATTGATCCCCATAACGACGCGAGTCGTACTGTAAGGATCAATCTCCGCCTGAGCGAGGAAGCTGCCGCTGTATACGAGGCTGAAGCCGTATACGTCCCCGTGATCCTCATCGGCGTCCTTGGACAGCAGGGCGACGAACGGATTGACCGAGTGGCTGCTGGAGCCGCGGCGGCTCTCGATGGTAGCCCCGCCGGTCGTCAATGGACGGCGCTCGATATGTCTCTCGCGTGCCCAAGAGCCGTGCAGATGCAGCATGTCAAAATCAGGATGCGGGAAATCGACGCTTACGCTGAGCGCTCTCAGCAGGCGCATATTTCCCCCGCTTTCGTTAACATAGCGAACCGAACGGGTGATAGCGTCGGCATCGCGGAATACCGTATAGGTAAGAATCGCTTTCAAGCCGATCAGCTTGTCCGACAGCACGATGTCGAGACTGACCGCTTCTCCGTCCTCTTCAACATACGTCGCCGGAAGCCCTTCCAGACGGGGCTTGCCCGGATAAATCCGGTGCGATTCGTAGATCAGCTCGCTGACGGTCGTTCCGTTGTCCAGCTGTACCTGATACGCGGGCACCCGAAAATCGCTCGCGCCGAAGGCCGGCAGCTCTAGTGGGAGCGTATCAAGAGAGATGGCCAAATCCTCCGGATCAGTAGACGGAGAGAACGAGCAGCGCTTTCGATAGGCGAGTAAGCTTCCCGGATTGGTGCCGCGCACTTTCCGGCCCCAGTGGACTTGAACCAAATATTTCGATTTTACGATTTGCATAATGTAGCTGGTATGTTTCGTTTGCAGATGAAACGTTTGTGTTTCCGAATCGAAAATAATGCTCATAGCAGCCTCCAAAAAATAGTATTCAGGCCTTATTATATCCTTGGAAGCAGGCATGCGAATATGGACAAAAACCATTTTCACATGGAGAAATTTATGATCTTGCCGCAGCAAAAGAAAAACCCGAACCTGGCGGTCGGGTCTTCAGCGATAGCTTGATCATCGGTAATCTTTAGGGCTGACACCTACATATTTTTTGAATACTTTCGAAAAGTACGTTCGCTCCATGTATCCGAGCTTGTAGGCTATGAGCTCGATATTATCCTGCTTCGTTTTCAGCATATGGCAGGCCAGCTTCATTTTGTAGCGGTGCACGTAATCCGTGAAATTCATACCGGTCTCCTGCTTGAAGTATCGCGACAAATAGCTGGGATTCAAGAATAGGAAGTCAGCGATATCGACAAGGGAAATATTATCCGAGAGATGCTCAGCGATGTACTGGTCGATCTGCTGGAGCTTCGGCTTCCTCTCCATGGAGAGCTCCTGTTTGGCAACGTACAGTTCCTTCACTTTGCCGGCCATCAATGCCATGGTTTCGTCAAACCTTCTGGATTTCAGCAGGCAATCGTGGAAGCCATCATCGCTGTGGCAGTTCCCTTCGAGCTCCAGCACACGGATCCACTGCGAGCACTTAGCGGCCAGCTCTCCGGGGTCCAGCTTCTGCGTGCCCGCCTTCTCCCGCATACCCTCTATCGCCTCGTTCATCAAATGCTCGTCCTTGTTCTTGAAAGCGAGCATCAAACGGTTCCATTCGTCGCCAAGCGCTGCATTGACATCGATGGACCACAGCTTATTTTCCAAGACCGGCATCGCTCCGAACGTCAGATCGTCGTAATAGGCATTACGATTCCATTGTTTCAGCTGTTTGCAGCGCAATTTGATCATATCGGCGCCTTTGAACGGTTGTCCATATAAGATGGATGCGTCGATCTTCAAGTATTGCTTGATACTCTTCTTCAGCTCAGCTAAATACTGTTCGAACTGCTCTACCGTGTTCAAGCTCAGATTCGGCTGATAGTTGGCAATACAGATGAAGTATGCTTCAGGATCGATAAACGTCGTAACCATGCCTGTCTCACCGGACAGCTCCTCGGCGATATTGCCGATTCCGTACATTAATACAGGGATGTCTGCGTATCGATACTGCTTCGGGAACGACGAAAAATTCAAAAATCCGATAGCAACGATATAGTGGGAGCTGCTCCATTCGAAGCCGAGCCTTCTTCCGAAGCTCAGTATCTCCTCGGCCGATGCGGCGGACATCAATTGCTGAAAGAAACGCTCCTTCAGCACATCTTTATTTTTCATCAAGTCCTGCTTGTACATTAGCCCGCCTAGCTGTGCTTGCAGATCGGCAAGCTCAGCAGCTGCTTTGTTGAGGCTATCCTCCAGCTGCTCTCGAGTCAGCTCGTCTTTGATCAAGTAATCTACGGCATCGAGCTGGACTGCTTTACGCGCGTAATGGAATTCCTCGTGGCAGGTCAGGAACAGCAGCCGAAGCTCCGGCTTGATCCGCTTCAGCTCGGCAGCCA
This sequence comes from Paenibacillus sp. NPDC056579, assembly GCF_042793215.1. NCBI lineage: Bacteria > Bacillati > Bacillota > Bacilli > Caryophanales > Paenibacillaceae > Paenibacillus > Paenibacillus sp. NPDC056579. The sequence continues at coordinate 1,130,958 of NZ_JBHTVD010000002.1, read as the reverse complement.
GCTCCAGACCGTCCATCTGGGGCATCCCGATATCGGTTATGACCAGATCGGGATTCGTATCGCGGAACAGCTGCAATGCTTTTTTGCCGGAATGAGCCTGAGCGACGATATCCATGCCTAGCGAGTTCCATGATACGAGCTTGGTCAAATATTTAATCATCGGCACATCGTCATCTACCAGCATGACCTTCAGCATCCGTTATCCCCCTTTGCTTCGTCATAGAATCCATACCGGTTGGAATGGTCAGATGAACGGTCACTCCGCCCTGCTCATTGTTCGATAACCGCATCGATGCTAGGAGACCGTAAGTCATGTGAAGCCGTTGAAGCACATTGACCAATCCCACCCGCTTGTAGGAGCTGTAAGCCTCCATCTCGGGGTTTCGGAGCCACTCATTCAGTTCGGCAAGGCGCTGATCCTCGATTCCCGCTCCGTTATCTTCTATAGATATGAGCATCTCCCTCTCCTTCATCTCGGAACGGACCTCGATTCTCGGCTGATCGGCCTCCTCGGCAAATCCATGGACGAATGCATTTTCGACGAGCGGCTGCAGCAGCAGCATCGGCATGTCGAAGCTTTCCGTTTCCTTCTCCAACGACACATGGAAATCGAGCCGGATATCGCTTCGCATTTGCATAATATCTGCGTAATGCGCCAGCAGCTTGCATTCGTTTTTCAGTGTCGAAGACTCGTTAAACTTCATATAAGCTCTTAACAGGCTCATTAGAGAATCGATCTTCTGACTATGGAACTCATCATCGTACAAAATGAGATTGCATTTGATCGAATTCAGCGTATTCAGCAAAAAGTGCGGCCGGATTTGCGAATAAAGCGCCTGCAGCTCCAGCACCCGCTTCTGTTCTTGCTCCTGCTCGATATCGGTGATGAGCCGGTTAATCTGATCGAGCATCGTGTTCAATGTTTTTCCGAGATCGGCGATTTCATCCGTGCCTTCCTCCCGGAACCGGATATTTCTGTCGCCGTTCCCAAATTGCTTCACCCCAAGCTCCAACCGGCGGATCGGCCGGTGTAATCGTCTGGCTATGACGATAGAGATAAGGAAAAACAACAGAAAGAACGGGACGACAAGCAGCAGCGAAATATAGAACGTTCTTGAGATTTCTCCGGTGACTTCTTCCTTCGGCGTTTCATAGATCAGCTTCCAGCCCGATTTCTCGATTATAGTCTCATTTCTGATATTTCGGGGCGCATCATTGCTCGCATCGTATGCTACCGAGCGGTCTCCGGCGATTCGGTTCCCTTCGCTGTCGTACAATACGAGCTTTCCCGTCTGAACTTGCCCGAACAAAGCATCGAAATAAGTGTTGGGGATCGAAATATACAGCACAGCCAGAAGACGGCCATCGGTCGGATCGCGAAGCACCCTGGATACGTAATAATTCGTTTTACCGCCGGACGTCAGCGTGTTCACTGAACCGAGCCATTGAAGCACGTTAATCTTGTCGGGATTCACCCGTTCCTTCACCATCTCCCAATGCATACGGATTTGTTCAGGGGTCTGGTCTCCCCCTTCGAACGACTGGATGATGAAGTCTTGGTTATTGACAAGAAACATCAAAATATCGGTGTTCATCGTCTTCGCCACCGTAACGCTGAAGAAATCTCTGATTTGCTGGTAAAGGGACAAATCTCCGTAGCTTTCAATCCGCTTCGTATCGGCAAAGCTTCTCAGCGCTTTGCGGACATTGACGTCCTGTACGAAAAAATTGGAGGAATATGTTAAATCGTCGATCATCTTCGTAATATCCTTGGACATGACGGAGACGACCGACTCGTTGCTCAGCTGAATTTTTTCTTTCACATTGTTTTGGGTGACAGAATAGCTGATGAACGAAACGGCGACGGTAGGCAGCAAAATCAGCAGAAGAAAGGAGATCTGGATGCGTCTGTAAAAGGTAAAACGAAAAATAGGGCTCATGCTGCGAATCTCCTCTTCACCAATGTGTTCCTATCGTATCAATCGCCCGCTTCATAGGCAATAGGACGCCTAAGAGGCGTCCCGCATGCATCGGTTCGGTTATTTCGTGTTTTGCTTAATGATTTTGCCTGCTTCGTCAACCATCCATTTCTGGGCGTCCTCGGCAGAAACATTATCGAGCAAAAATTTACTAAAGCCGTCTTCCATTACTTTTTTCAGCTGGGATCCGTAAGAGACCGCAATGTCGCTGGATACTCCGGTGCGCACCCGCTTGTCGCTCAACACCGAGTTCAATGTATTCATATCGATCAGGTTTTTGTTGCCGCCGTACAGTCTTTCCACCAGCGCTTTGGAATCGCCTTTTTTCCAGCCGGACAGCTCAAGACGAGCATCCTGCTCGGTAGTCATGTAGCGAATAAACTTGTAAGCCTCTTCTTTGTACTTGGAATTGTTGGCGGCCGCTACATAGCTTCCTCCGATATTTGTAAGGCCCGGCTCTGCGTTTTTGGATGAACGAGGCAGCGGAGCGAATACGGTCTTGAACGTGTGAGGATATTTTTCCACGTTGTTCACATCCGTCAAGATGAATGTCGCGCTCATCAGCATCGCAGCCTTGCCGGTAATGAATTCGTTGCGGTAATTCAGCTTCGCGCCGATAACGTCTGCGAGCGACTTGGCCGATTTATCTTCCTTCTCCATCGCGCGGCGCAGCTCGAAGAAATATTTGAACGACGCATCACTGAACAACGGCTTCATATCTTCCGTTAAATAGGGATTTTTCTTGTCCGTGTAAGCAATCGGATTCGTGTATTCGCCCCAGTTGTGGAAGTACGTGCCGTATCGGTCGCCTTTGGTCAGCTTCTTGGCATAATCGCGGTAGTCGTCCCATGTCCAATCGAAGCCGGGAACAGGAAGATTCGCTTCCTTCAAGGCATCTTCATTCAACAGCACGAACCAATTGCTCGACGTATTCATCGCCGCGTAATATTTGCCCTTATATTTGGGATTAATGTAATATTCCTCTTCGGGCTTGACGTTATCCTTTGTATAAAAATCATCCAGCGGAGCCAGAACGCCCTGCGCCGCGCGGGCCATCGTTTCTTCAATGTTCGGGAATTTGACGACGTCCACCTGCTCGCCGGAAGACATGGTGACATCGAGCTTTTTCATCGTCTCTACGGAGTTGCCCGGGACAAGCGAAATCGATTCTACCTTGATGTTCGGGTTTTTGCTTTGGAACGCTTCAATCATCTTTTTGGTGGCTGTCGCCTCGGCATCCGTATCCCAGTTATAGAACTTTAGCGTAACGTTTTGCGGTTTTCCCTGAGCCGTGTTGTCCTCTTTCGGAGCGCCGCAGCCGCTCAAAGCCGTGACCGCTGCAATAACGCCGCTCAACAATAGAACGCTTTGCTTTTTCATTTTTGTTCATCCCCCTGCTAATTATGAATACAATCTGAATTTTACATCGCATACCAGTCGATTAGTGTGTAGTATTTTGTGTTATTTGTGCACTCATTTGACTTGAGCAAGGATGCGGTTATCCTTTTACCCCGCCAAGAGAGATGCCTTTTATGACCTGCTTCTGCAAGATGATAAAAATAATGAGCAGCGGAATAATGGCCGCTACCGACGCCATCATGACAGCGGAATAATTATCCGCATAATCGTTGCGGAACATTTGCAATCCGAGCGGAATCGGGTACAGCTGCTGCTTGATCAGGAAAATGAGCGGATTTTGGTAATCGTTCCACGTCCAGATGAATTTGATGATTGCAACGGTCGCAAGAATCGGTTTGGACAACGGTATCATTATTTTCCAGAAAATTGTAAAGTATCCCGCGCCGTCCATTTTGGCCGCCTCGATAAAGTCGTTGTGAATGCCCATCATGAACTGCCGCAGTAGGAATGTGAAGTACATGGAGAATGCCCCCATCACGATGAGTCCGGCATGAGTATTGTACAGATGGAACCATTTCAGCAGCAAATAGCGCGGCACCAGCGTTGCTTCAGAAGGAATGATCATGAACGACAGAAGCAGTGCGAATGCGGCGTTCCTTCCCCGGAACGGGATTTTGGTAAAGGCGAATGCGGCCATCGACGAGAAGACGAGCGTACATAAGGTCATAATAATCGATAGCTTTAAGGAGTTGACATAAAATAAAGAAAACGGAACCTTCCCCATCCATACTTCTTTGAAGTTGCCTATCAGGTTCCATTGCTGCGGTATCCATTGAATCGGATAAGACATGACATCCTGCTCGTATTTGGCAGCCGCCGACAGCATCCAGATGAGCGGGACAAGGAACAGGACGGAGAATGCGGCCAACAGAACCGTTAGCAGCAGCCTGGATACTTGGATTTTTTTGAAAAGCATACTATCGCTCCTTCGTTACTATGGCTAGTGGTTGTCCGATTTGTTCTGTAATTTCCAGGTGACCAGCGTTATTACGCCAACGATGAGAAACAGCACCCAAGAAATGGCCGAAGCATAACCCATCCGGAAATTGCGGAAGCCTTCTTCATAAATGCGGTATACCAGCACGGTAGAAGAATCATTCGGTCCCCCGTTCGTAAGAAACGCGATCAAATCGAATACTTTAAACGATGACATGAGAAGGGTTATGAACAAAAAGGAAGTCGTAGGTCCAAGCAATGGCAGCGTAATCCGCAAAAACTGCTGCGTCTGGGAGGCTCCGTCGATGCTCGCCGCTTCGTACAATTCATCGGGAATGTTTGATAATCCGGCGATGTAAATAATGATTTGGTAGCCGATCCCCGCCCAAATGGCGATTATAATGATGGATATCAATGAAAATTGCGTGTCGGCGAGCCATTTCGGAGGCTCCGTAATGCCCAGGCTGATCAAGAAACGGTTGATCGGACCTTGGGACGGATGATATAACGCGCTCCAAACCGCGCCCAATGCAACAATGGATGAAATGTAAGGTATGAAGAAAGCGACTTTAAAGTAGTCCTTCCCATACACCTTGGAATGAATGACGACCGCAAGCAATAATGCCAGGAACATGCCGATCGGAACGGTAAACAGCGTGTACACCGCATTATTTTTCAAAGCCATATAAAACTTGTCGTCTTCCAGCAGCATTCTGAAATTGTCCAGCCCTACAAACTTTATGGACGAGAGCCCTCCGACCAAATTCCAGTCGCTAAAGCTTAAATAAAGCGAGAATACGATCGGAAACACGCTCAGCGCAAGCATTCCTATCATTTCTGGTGCGAGGAACAACCAGCCTATTAACGCATCCTTCCGGGCGGTATTCCAAAACTTTCTGCGCCGGGCCGTCTCTTTTATCCCAAGCTCCATTTTGTTAATCTCCAAGCGCTTCACCTCATTCTTATAATTGCTAGTATTACTATAAAGGGTTTGCGGCCGGGTTCACGCTCAAGATTTTTACTCGTTTGTGCACTATTTTTACCTTGGTTGAGACATTACCTCATCGCAGGAGAATCCGAGTCAGCTCTCGTCCGACTAAAAAAAGAGCCTTGCCCTGTTCACGGGCAAAGCTCTGAAACTAACTTCTCATAGCAGCGAAACGGGTATTTGCGGAACGGATAGCGGATTTCGCCGACCGCGGCGTAGCCTGCTTTTTCGTACATTGCAATGGCAGCTTCATTCGCCGTGTAAGCATCGAAGCGGATGCTGGTATACTCCGACTCCACCGCGAAGGCTTCGGCGAATCGGAGCAGCTTCTTTCCGATACCGTGGCTCTGGTATGCCGGATGCACCGCCAGCCGGTGAATCACCATCGCACGGCCCCATCCGTCCCGCCACGGCAGCCCGGCAAACTCCGGGCCTTGCTCATCGTTCAGGGCAACGACCCCGATCCATTTGCCTTCCGCACGGATGCCGTAAAGATGGCCGTTGTGCAGATCCGCTGCGAATAAAGGCTGTGTCGGATAGTAGCGATCCCACTGATCGCTGCCGTTTTGCTGCATATGCCGAGTGACCTCTTCATACAGCGTCGTAACGGCTTCAAGCTCCGTTTCCTCCAGCTTCACTACCTCTTCATCGGACAGCTTCTTGTTGATTGTAGTCATGTCCACTCCCCCATTATTTGCAGAGCATCGTGCTTTTGATTTCCATCAGCCGGACCTTGGAACGTCTCCGGTACAGCACGGTCCAGCCTATGGCAGCACCGATGAAACAATAAAATACGATATTGGAAATGGCAAGGAATTGCTCGGTCGTCAATTCATAGACAAGAGTAATCCGAACGGCTGCCTCAACAAGCAGCATCATGCCCCATACGATGGTCATCAATCGAATCACATAGCGGAAGTAAGGGATTTGCCAATTGTCGGCAAAATTCGATTTCTCGGAACCGTCTTTTGACGAAAAACGCATGGCCAAATGGTAGATCAGCGGCCGGGGGAACAGCAAGGATACCAGGAATAGCGCTCCGACGGCTGCAGTTACAAACGATTCTCGTATGAGAAGTAGCTTCTCGTCGCCTCCAAGCAGTACCATGCCGAGTCCGAGAAGGAACGTGAACAGCATCATGCCTCCAAACACATCCAGCTTCTTGTGACGGGCCAAATGCAGAAGATTGTCTGCCATCGGGACGATGGTGGCGATGGACAGCGCGGCAAAGCTCGACATGTTTCCCGACAGCCATACATATAACAGGTAGGGCACGGCACCGTTAATTATCAATGTGATCAAAATACTGCGAAGCACTTTGGACATAGGGAGTTCCTCCTCAAATTCATTCTATCAATTACGAGTTGTAAAAAATTGCCCGGGAAATGGTTAGGCTCAACTATTATTATTCGATTCACAGACCGTCGGTTTGTTTTATGAACTCAGTTTAAATTACAGACCGTCGGTTTGTCAATGGTTTTTTTCCTTCTTTTTCTAGCTATTCAGAGCCTGCTGATCGATAATACTCCTTGGTGTATGTATTGTCTACGCCTGACTTAACACAAAGAAGGCTGCCCTTTATTCAGGACAGCCTTACCTTAAAGCCTGAGGAGAATTGCTCCCGTCAGTTTCACTTGCTGTTTTTCATCTCTTGAATATATTTATCGGCCTTCTCGTTCGATTCCCGAAGCGCCGTATTAATATCTTTTCCTTCATTCACCATCGATTTGATGCCTTCTTTTAGAAATCCGTACGATTTCACATCATATGCAGTCGCTTCCGGCAGCGGAGCCGGTTTTACGGCGAAAATACCCTGCAAGTTTTTCCCGTCATACAGCTTGGCGTCGGCTGCGAACTGCTTCCGGATCGCCGGGTCGCTTAGAGCGGACAGCCGGCTTCCCGTTTTGTTCATGGCGAGCTGGGCTTCGTTCGTAATCAATGCTTGAATGGCGGCAAATGCAGCCTTCTTGTTATTGCTGGTAGGCGGAATCATCGCCAGATGGAAGTCGATCTCTCTGCCGAGACCCGGACGGTCATCGAACGACGGGAACGACACGACATCCCAGTTGAAGTCTTTGCCCGGCTCCTTCAGTTGAGGCAAGCGTGCGGTTAGGGCAGAAATCCAATACGGGAACATGGCTACCTTCTGATCCTTCAGGAAAGCGTCGATACCGTATGTATATTTCTTATTCGAGTCTACGACTCCCCGGATATCGTACAATTGCTGGTAGATGCCGAATACTTTTTTGTATCCGTCGCTGGTCAGAACGGCCTTCTCCTGCTTCTCGTCCACTACCGGGAGCGAATAAGCCCGCGTCAGCAGCGGAGGGTCCTGCAAATCGATACCTATATATTGGGTCCCTTGATCGGCCCGGGTCACTTGGCGGGCCAAATCAAGAATTTGGTTCCACGTCATGCCGTCCTTCGGATACGGAACACCGAATTTATCGAATATGTCCTTATTATATGCCACCACACCATAATTCATCGCGTAGGGGATACCGAACATTTCGCCGTTTTTCCCGAATTTTTTCATTACATTGATCGTTTCGGGTTCAAAGCGGTTCAAGTCGACATTTTGACTTTTGATCCATTGGTTCAAGTCGCTTCCAAGTCCCATCTGCAGTACATCGTGCAAATAATAGTTACTCGTTGCAATAATGTCGGGCACCTCGCCGGCGGCGATCATTTTGTCCAGATTCGTGCCTTTAATCAGCTCGATCGTAATATTAGGATATTTGGCTTTCACCGGGTTTCCGATCAAGGTTTCCAAATCGGCATCGTTCAAAATACCTGCGTTGTGTGAGTAAAACCGCAATGTGACCGGTTCATTATTGTAGAGCTCCTCCTTGACCGGTTTGGGTGTCTCCGTATTGTTCGCGGTGGTCCCTGCTCCTCCACCCGAGCTGCAGCCGGCAAGAAGCGTACCTCCCAACATCGTCGTAGCAACCGCCAGTAAAGCCGCTTTCTTTGTTCTCATAACAGCACTCCCATTAAACATATTTTGATGTGAAACAGCCTAATGAAATCAAACTTGCCTCTTGATCGAATATGCCTATGCTGACTTATTAAGCTGATTGGCTCCTCGAGTGACGTTTTCCATGAATCGGCATTACGTTGGTACAAATGTAAGCGTAACCATTTCGGAATGCTTCACTGCCTTTTCCGTCTTAACCCCGCAGCACTGCGATTGTTATTGTGTGGCTGCTGCTGTATCATGGCAGCTGGTCGTTTATTCTTATCTCCATTTAAGCCTGCTTCCTGCGTGTTCACTGCTCGATTGTTGCGCAATGCACCCCCTATATCATGCGCGTTATTGTGTTAAAATTGTTTGTTTATGCGCGGTTACTTTCATCTTACCCAGCCTGTTATATACTGTCAATACAGTCAAATGTTAAGATTTTCTTGACACAAGCCTCTTTTGCTCATAATCTAAATTTAGGCCAATTTTCTAAAAAAAAGATAATGCGCACAGATGAACTTTTTCATGCATATACATCACCATTTTACGGAGGGACTCCATGTTAGCAGCCGAACGCAAATTGCGGATAGTCGAGTTTGTCAAGGAAAAGCAGGTTGCTACCGTTGCCGCCTTGGCCAAGGAATTTCAAGTTCACGAGGCGACGATACGGCGCGATTTGGCCGAAATTGAGCAGGAAGGCTTGTTGAAACGAACTCACGGCGGGGTCATCGTAGATAAAGGAGCGAATATCGAGCCATCCTTCTCCGAGAGGGTCAGCGATCAGCTGGAGCAGAAAATCCGAATCGGAAAAAAGGCCGCATCCATGATCGAAGACGGCGACCACGTGATCATCGACTCGGGTACGACAACGATCCATATTGCTCAGGCTTTGGCAAACCGCACGAATATTACCGTCGTAACGAACGATATGAACGTAGCGGCAGAGCTCAGGGACTTTACCGGCGTAACGGTCATTGTTACCGGCGGCACGCTGTACCACTCCAGCTTCATGCTGAACGGGATGTACACCGACGACGTGCTGCAGAAGATTCATGTGCAAAAAGCTTTTATCGGCACGCCGGCTATTCACCCCGTGCATGGTCTCACGCACCCGGAAGCGCAGCTCGTCCCTACCAAGCAAGGCATGATCCGCGCCGCTCAGGAAATTATCGTGGTGGCGGACGACACGAAGATCGGCAAAGTCTCTTTGCATACCGTCACCCCTATTACCAGCATTCACACGTTCATAACCGGCTCCGAGGCATCCGACTCGCAGATCAAGCTGTTTCGGGATGCAGGGGTTCAGCTCGTTACGGTTTGAATAAGTTTAGATTTCCCTCTTATCAGTTTCGATGCGAAAAACAGCGGCAGTCTTGGACGAAATAAGTCCCGGATTGCCGTTTTTTTTACAATCGGTCGCTCATCTATGAGAGGCCTCGATACAGGTTTTCTCACCACAATAGAATTTATAAGATTCCGAGGTCATCGGATGTAAAAATTCTATTTGGCGATAAAAACAACCTCTTAACGCGGTCGCTCCTCTGTGAAAGGACGTCGATAGACGTTTTTCTCATTGCGCTATAGCTCCTCACGTGATAAATGTCTAATTTCGCTGCGCCCCCCATACCATCAGCCCATCCACTAATGACTAGTTGAACATATAGTAAATCATCATTATCCAGAAAGTAGTGATTTATTTTGAAGCCTCTTTCATTCATGACGTGGAATATTTATATCGGCGCGGAGCTGACACCCCTGCTAACGGCAACGGCTCCCGACCAAATTCCGGAGCGTGTCACAGAAGTTTTCCAGCAGTTTCTCGCTACTAATTTCCCGTTACGCGCGAAGGCTCTCGCCCGCCAAATTGCCCTTAAAGCCCCCGATATTATCGGATTGCAGGAGGTCGCGAAATGGGAGTTGATTCCGCCTAATTCGAGCAAGGTCGTGTACAACTTTTTGACCATTTTACTTCGTGAATTAAGACGCAAAGGAATGCGGTATACCGTAGCGGCGCAAAACCGGAACTTATCGGCGGCTCTGCCAAGCAGCTCCGGGAACCTGATTCGTTTAACGGACCGAGATGTCATTTTAGTTCGCAAGACAAGGAGATTCAAGGTAGTCCGAAAGCAGGAAGCCAACTTCAAGACCAATGTGGAGATAGATGTCGGGGGGCAGACGATTCCCATCTTAAGAGGCTGGTCGGCCATTGATGTAAAGGTTCGGCGCGGCATATTCCGACTCATCAATACTCATCTCGAACCCGATTCTCCAGAGGTACAGGTCGCTCAAGCAAACGAGCTGCTTACAGGTCCGGCTGCAGCCAAACGTCCGGTTATATTGCTGGGAGACTTTAATTCGAACGCCGATGGCAGCGGAACAGCAACCTACGGCAATCTCACTTCCGCAGGCTTTCAGGATGCATGGACGCATGTCGGCAAGGGCAACGGATTTACTTGCTGCCAAGATGCCGATTTGTTAAACGCCGTGTCTCATTTGAACAGGAGAATCGATTTGATTTTGTTCAAGAAAAGAAGCAACTGGAAGGCTGTTAAAGCTGCGGTAGTAGGAGAAGCCCAACGCGACCGAACCCGAACAAGACTATGGCCGTCCGATCATGCGGGCGTGACCGCAAAATTAAAGATTAGAAACTGCAAATAACGAATGAATCGACCTTTGCTCATACGGAGCCTCTCAGAAGAGCTCTTTTTTGTCTGTTTACTTCGAAGTATCCATTGGACGAAAAAGGGAGCTGCACATATTGGAATGTACAGCTCCTTTTTGCATGCTTTTTAAGAGTTCAACGTTTGACTAGCCGTCTTGCCCCCTGTTATCCTCGAAATCGGAAATACCTGCCGCACAGGGATAAGAATAATGGCGGCAAGCGCTGCTTTCACCGCATCTCCGGGCAAGTATGGATAGCAGCCTAATACCATCGCTTTCTGCAAAGATACTCCCGCTTTATGTGCCAGCCAAGGAACACCCGTTATGTACAGCAGCAAGGAGCCGAAAACTTCCATGATAATGAAAACGAGTACTAAGGATACGAGGCTTCTGCCTTTGACTCGCTGCACGAACCAACCGATCAGCAATGCCGCGAATGGATACATCCAAATAAAACCTCCGGTCGGGCCTAACAGCAGTGTTAATCCGCCGCTACCGTGAAGCAGAGGAATACCGAGTGCGGTTAACACAACGACAAGCGCAATGCTGCAAAACCCGTACAATGGCCCTAAAATAGCTCCGGCTAGCATAACAGCCAAATTTTGCAATGAGATCGGAACCGGAGTAAAACCTAAATGAATGTTCAAATAGCTGGATGCGACAAACAGCGCTCCGAATAGCGCACTGAACGCCATGCCTCTTACTGAAATTTTTTTCATTGCCATAGCTCCTTTTATTTGTTAACCTAATATCGTTATTCGAAGTTGACAATTGCATTCTAGCACAAACCATTCGGTTAGAAAAGAGAAATTTGTATGAGTACAAATGACATTCTGAAGCTGAGTCAGGCGGCCCTGACATTGGATACGGCGGATGGGCCCCGAACCGTACTGCATCCGGTTGACCTTCAAATACATGAAGGCGAGTGGATCGCGTTGGTCGGATCCAACGGCTGCGGCAAAAGCACCCTTGCTAAAGTCATGGCCGGATTGCAGCCCCCTACATACGGAACCGTTTCATTAACGGCTGAAGATCAGCCGCCGGTTCAGCTTGTATTTCAAAATCCCGACACCTCTATCATTGGGGAAACGGTGTATGAGGACTTGTGCTTCGTCATGGAGAACTACGGCGTAAGCGAGGAGCAAATGCCGGCCAGAGCTGCGGAAGCTCTGGATAAAGTAGGGCTTGCCAACCGCATCCATGCCCCTGCCTCAACCTTATCAGGCGGGCAAAAGCAGCTGCTCGCCATCGCAGGCTGTCTGGTTGTGGAGCCGGCCATATATATTTTCGACGAAGCGACTTCCATGCTGGATCCGATGTCGCGGCAAACGATCCTGTCTATTGCAGGAAAGCTGCACAGGGAAGGCAAAACGATCATCTGGATTACACAGCTTCTCGATGAATTGGCGGAGACCGATCGGGTCGTCGGCATGGAGGACGGCCGTCTTGTCTTCGACGGAACGCCGCGCGAATTTTTCTTCCAGCGTCCGCAATCCGGTGAACGGAGCAGCTGCGAGCAGCTTGGCTTTACGCCGCCTTATACCGTCCGGGTTGTACAGCAGCTGTTCGAGCAGGGATACATACTGAACCCTCCTCCGCTTACTCCCGAGGAGCTGAGCAAGGCGGTGAGCGAGCTGTGAGAATCGTCATGGAGCATGTCAGCGTTACGGCGGGCAAAACCGGAAGTACACCCATTCTGCGCGACATCAGTCACGAATTCGAGCAAGGGAGCGTTACGCTGGTTGTCGGCCGGACCGGCTCCGGCAAGAGCACGCTGCTGCACATACTCTCCGGGCTTCTGCCCATAAATGCGGGTGCTATCCGATACGGGAACAAGCTGCTGTGGGACGGGAATCGGGTCAACGAGGCTCTGCTGCTGCAGTCCGGCAACGTATTCCAATATCCGGAGCGGCAGCTGTTCGCGGATAGCGTCCGCAAGGAATTCGCCTATTCCTTGCGGCCATTCCGGCTGAAGCGGCAAGCGGCCGAAGACAGAGTGCGCGAAACCGTCCGGCAGTTGGAGCTGCCGGAGTCGATCGTTCAAGAGTCGGTGTTCACCCTTTCCGACGGGTGGAAACGAAAAGCGGCTCTGGCTACGACTCTCGCAACCCGGCCTGCCTGGCTGCTGTTGGACGAGCCTACGGCAGGCATCGATCCTCAAGGGATTCCTCCGCTGCTCCGTGCCGTCAGAGAGCATCGGGAGCAATCCGGAGGAGGCGTCGTCATTGCCAGCCACGATCTCGACGCCTTTCTTCCGGTAGCTGATCGTGTAGTCGTGATGCGGGACGGCTGCATCCGCGCCGTCTTTGCTCCGGAGGAGCTGCACGATTATTCGGACGTGCTGCTGGAAGCTCATGTCGGGCTGCCGGCATCAGCCGTGATTGCCCGGGAGCTGCAGCAGAACGGAATCGTCGTTGCAGGCTCTCCGCTGACACCAGAGGCAACGGCAAGTGCCATTGTTCAAGCCCTGCGGCAGAAGAAGTTTCCAAACCCCGTTCGGGCGAATGAATCGGAATTGGATGTAAAATCCAATGATGGCGTGACAGAGAGCCGATGCATGGCCGAAAACATTGCTGCTAAAGAGACTAATCCTGAAGATCCTGCATGTACAGCCGAAACCATCCTACCGCCGGCTAAAACCGACCTTCTTCAGCTGCACCCTATCGCCAAATGGTTGTTCTATATGGCTGTATCGGCGGGCATGCTGCTGCAGAATGGATGGATCGGCATTGCTCTTTCGGCCGTACTGGCCTTCGCAATGATAAGGATTTCCGGCGCTTCCTATCGGACAGTCAGCCGGGCAAGCAAAGCATTCTTTCTCTTCATTGTTATTTCGAGCCTTATATCCGGGTTACAAATTACCGTCGGCGATTCGTGGTGGTCCTGGAAGGAAGTATCCTTCTCTTTCCCATCGGCATCTCGTACGTTTCAACAGCTGGTTGTATTTCTGATCGTGCTGGTGGCAGGTGTGGCCTTCCTGGTCACGACCAATGCTTCGGCGATGCAGCGGGGGCTGGAGCAAGCCTTATCACCTCTGGAACGGTTCCTGCGCATTCCCATATCGATCTTTACGTTCTCGGCATCGCTACTGCTGAGATTCATTCCCCTGATCGGCAAGGATATGGATCGAATGTCGCTTATCGTAAAATCGAGGGGCAAGTCGAATGTGAAGCCCGGTTCTATAAGATTGAGAGATACTCCCGGATTTATGATCCCGCTTCTATTATCTATGATGAAGCAGGCTGAGGATATGGCACTAGTCCTGGAAGCCAGAGGGTATAAATTCAAACGGAGCGGTCCCTCTGCTCGTCCATCGCTTGCTTTCACCCGCAACGATTGGCTTGCCGTCGGTGCAGGAGCTGTTCTATTGATTTTGTTCATTGTGATCCGTGAAATAGCAAAAACATCCGGTTAAGCTTAAAGGGCTTAGACCGGATGTTTTTGGTATGAAAAAAGTCTCCCGGATGTGACCGGGAGACCATGTTGTAATCCATTATGGATTGGGCTTTACATAAATTCGAACAGGGTCGCTCTCCGCTTTGCCGATAGCGTCTGCAGTAATGCTTATTTCTTGGTTAAGAGGGAAATTGGGGTAGTATGAAAGATTCACGTATGCGTTCCCCCAATAATCTGAAATTAGCTGATAATATTTTCCGGCTGGGGTGTATATGGTAATCATAGTAAATGGTTCGGTTTTAACATTTAAACTGCTAAAACTTTGGTACACGCTTCCCGTAACCGTCGGTAGCGATGTCTTTCCGGAAACAGGCTTTACGGTAAGAATGGCCGGATCGCTTTCAGACGATCCTTCTGGTTTGGAGGTTACCGCCACTTGAGTTCCTAGTGAAAAATCTCCAAAGTAAATTCCATAATAAGTACCATTAAAGCCATCATGATATTGCGGGTAAATCATTGCACCTTCCGACATTGTTTTAAACTTAAGATTATTATAGGGGTCAATAGTCCAGGTGATGTTAATACCATCTTCATACACTGCCCCATTCACGGTTGGTATAGCTGCTTTTGGAGATTTCACAACTTGAATAGTATACGGCAAGCTTTCTTTTTTATCTGGAACCTTTGCTAATAGTCTCAACGTCCCATCTAGGGGTATCCAGCTTTCAGAAATATACAATGTAAACTGCCCGTCATTTTGCGCCCGGCTATTGGTTGTTTCCTGTCCGGAAGCGTTTATTAATCTGACCTGTGCATTTGGTTCCGCATAACCGGTGATAGTGCGCGATTCGGAATAAATTACTCCATTTATTGTAGGTATATTCGTTAGAGGAGCTTCCAAAACCGGAATGAGGGATGGAATGCTCTCTTTTTTATCAGGAACTTTGGCAATAAGATAGATCTTGTCATTCGTAGGTAGAGTACCCCATACATACAAAGTAAAGTGCCCAAGAGAACCCGCATAACTCGAATCATACAATTTCTGTCCCATAGAGTTTACGATCTTAACCAACGCACCTGCCTCAGCAATACCACTAATGGTATACGATTCCGAATTTACAGTACCCGTTACACTAGGAGTCTTGGTCAGTGGTGCTTCCTGAACGATCATAGGGGATGGCAGGCTTTCTTTCTTCCCTTTTACTTTTGCTGTTACTAGGATCTTTTCTCCTGCAACCAGCTGTTGGCCATCATACGAAATGGAATTAGGATCTCCAGAGTAGCCAACGTATCCCTGCCCAATCATTTTACCGTCTTGTTTTTTCAAGAATATGGTTGATTCTTTTTCCGCAGATACCGTCACACTTCTACCCGGAATATCGTAAACGGCACCTGTTACAGACGGTGTATCAGTATAAGGCGAAGGAAGGATGTCAACTGGTGTTTTAGAACTTATTTGCATGCCGCTAATCTTATTCTGAATATAGAGTTGCGTTCCTTCTTTCAACGGGCCGATGATTATGAAATCTGCAGTATTTACCCCTAATTGTATCTTATAAAATGGATCAGCAATTACATAGCCTTCGTCATCTGATATGATAACCATTCCCGGTTGATCGGTTTGAACACGAACAAATTCACTCTCACTATATACGCTGCCTACTACTACAGGAGCTTTACCAACCTTACTCTTTTCTACAATCACACTTACTTTAGTACTTTCGCCTTTTCCGACTTCACTAATTCTAACAGACAATGTTTCGTTTTCACGGAGCGGCCGGTAAAATTCATCGATGAGGAAGCTTCCATAACGATAGTTTCCGGCTCCAATGACCAATCCATCCTGTCCGCGAATAACAGCCCGATAGTACCCCTCCTGCTGCATTCGAACGGTTATCGAACGAGTGTCTTCATAGAGTGTTGACAGATTCGTCGGACTCAGGCTAGTACCTTGAACCGGTTGAACGGTGACAGATATCGGATCACTTAACAGCTTGCCATACTCTTGTACGTATACATTCAAATGTTTCGAGAACCGAAAACTGTTTGTCAAAAACGCGTTGCTTGAATACGCAGCAACAACGTGACCTAAGTCATCCTTAATTACTATTCGGATAATTCCTGAATTTGGTTTTATAACTGCCCCGTTCTCATAAAACATAGAATCCGGCATGATGCTAGCCGTTTTTGTGATATTGTTCGGCACTTTTGCATACAAACTATCCGTTTGGTTATCTCGTACTGCAGTAAACTCCAGTTCATCTCCCGCGTTAAGCTCTATCAGTTTTTCTATAGGGACGTCATATTGGAAGCTAGTATTGCTGTTGCTTACCGGTCCGAGAATAACTTTCCCATCTTTCACCTTTTTGACCAGTAAAGTTGAACTAACTGCAGTGTTACCTCTGATTTTCATCTGGTATCCATCAAACTCAATGCTCGCATTCTTAATCAAAGGTGAATTTGTTTCCGATTTTATCGATACATATATAGGATCACTAACGGAACGGTCCTCTAATTTTGCAGTAATATAGATAAAATCATTTGTTTTCAGTGCTAACCATTCTGAGATCTCAAGATCAACTCTGGTCTCATTCGCTTTCAATATAATTTCTGCAATGGATACGCCTGCTGATGTTGTAACAGTAAGCTTTCTATCGGCAGGCCAAGGCCGGAAGATTAGAATACCACCTGAAGGGTAAATCTGCTCGACTTCTATCTCTGGCTTTTGAGTCTGGGTCGTTGGTGTCTCTACGTCGGTAAAGCCCCGTTTACGTCTTTGCACACTAACCGGCACGGGTTCGCTCTCGCTTTTGCCATATTCAAATGTGGTCACGTACAATGTTTCCACAGGAGCATTGGGATCATGACTGTAGGAATATGAGAATAGCCAATAATCGCCTACAGAGACATACAATCTTGCATCAGCATAGTACAATAGATTTCCTTGTCTATCTTTGATGTGAACGATGGCATCGTTCGAAGTCACCCCCTTGACTTCCCATTCTGTTGTCCAATTCTTAGAGTTTTCTTTATAAACATATGGCTTGGAAGATGGCTCGGTTCCTGTTATAACCGTCTCCGTTATCTCTGAAGCCGATTTCCCCGGGGACTTGGCAATAATTCGAACCTGATCTCCAGCTTTTTGGCCCATAAGGCGGAAGCGATAGACAACCGTCGATTCGTTTGTGTAAATGACTTCTTTGTCGAGCTGCTCCACATTATTGGCAGCAATAGTTACATCTGCGCGCCGTTCCGCTTCCACTTGCAGGTAAGAATCTCCTTCATAGAGACCCCCAAGAATAGCGGGCTTATCGGTCTTACCTTCATACGCCTTCACCGTTTTCGTAACGGCACCGCTCGGCTTCTTGCCATTGCTTCTACTGATTAATTGGAGCTGCTGACCAATAGTTAACGGAATATCTACAGAGATCGATTCGGAGATAGATCCACCACCGCCTCCTACTACGATTCCTCCACCTCCACCACTACTGCCTTGATTGCTATCGAAGGTGGGATAGCTGCCCGAATAATAGTGATTCCCCTCATAAAACTTAGCATCCAGCACCGTGCCGTCAGCAAGCTGCAGCCAAACAACGGACGGCTCAAAGGTAAATACTTGCAGAGTAGATGTACCCTCGTATATCTCTTCAATCAATTCCGGCATGGCCGTAATGACGGTCGGTGCATTCGCTCGCTGGACCGTAACGGTTGCTGCGGCGCTCGGAAGCTTACCGCTTCCTTCGGCCACGACAAACAGCTGCTCGTTACTTGTCAGCTGCTTGCGCAGCGGCACAACGAGGCTGCCGTCGTTACGGGCAGTCCCTTTGCCCGCCAGTCCGCCTTGCTGATCCGTTACAACCACTTTGGCGTTGGCTTCCGTCATTACCGTTATCCAGGCTGCATCCGAGTAGACGCTACTGAGCACGGTTGGCGTATTCGTAGGCTCGGTTCCCGAGGATGGCAAAGCTTTTATCGTAATGCTAAAGAGCTTATAAACGGATATACCTTTGCTGGATAGGGTTGCCGTAAGCTTCACAACATGATCGGCTTCGCCGGCTGCCGGACGTGTTACGATACCTGCCAGGGTCAAGTATTGGGAATCGCTTAGTTCCCAGCTAATCGAGCTATTACCTACCCCTGAGGTCGGTAGCGTAATATTTTGCGTCACATGATCCGCCGTATCTCCCGGCTTATACATGATTTGCAAAAGCTGCTTTGCCTCCTCAAGAGCCGCCTTTGCTGAATCAAGCTCCTTTTCCTTGAGCTTTGGATAATTAGAGATATCGCTCTCTGTCGCCCCCAGATCGTATGCAGCTGTAATCATCCGGTAAATTCTTTGGATAAGCTGCTCCAGCTCGGAGGAATATTCTTTACTATCGCCAATGGAATCTATTGTCGCAATAATTTTGGCGACCGTTGATTTTTTCAACGCTTCCCTGACAGCGGCATCCGCTTCGATGTGACTGGAACCGGTATACTCCGCTGCAGTCTTGGTGAACGATTCTGGCTTTCCTTCCAGCTTGATAATTGCATTGTCCAGGCTCAATAAGGATATCGTATCGGTCTGAATGTTAGCCGTCACACCATGCACGTTAGCGAAATTTACGATTCCGTAGCTACCTCTTCCTGCTAACGCTACGTGTATTCCATTCTGAGATACGGATACAGATTGAATGGAATTGTTCTCGGCCACATTAAGGCTTGCGTTTGACTTCAAGCTTACCCTTTGGATACTGGATGATTTGCCGCTGGAGGTTGAACCAACCGATAATCGTACGCCCGTAGCATCAACGCTTACTTCTCCGTTGAATGTCCCTCTTAACGTAACGGTCTGATTAGCCGCTCCCTGTGTAATTCGGATCGCTCCCAAACTTCCCGCTTCCTGTTCAACTACCGCTTGGGAGTCTATCTCCGTGTTTGTGAAGGAGGTACCATCCAAAGATAAGATCCGAACTCCACTCGTTTGTTGATTCGCTTTTACCAAAAGCACATCGGATCGAACATTCCTTACTCTTATCGTATTGGCAGAGCCCGAGCGAACCTCGATTTTGGCCGCGGTTACGTTTTGCAGCGTTACTTCTCCGTTAGCCCCAGGATTAACGACCAGGGTACCGGAAACCTTCACACCTTCTTGTCCATCGGAAGGCCCATAGGTACCGGAGGAGGTTATAGCAGCATCTCCATTGATCGTACCTGGCTTATTAAGCGGGGAACCAGCGGAATTTCCTCCTCCAGAGCTGGAGCCTCCACCACCGCCACCGCCTCCACCTGCACAGCAGATGATTGGCGTTTCTTCTTTCTTGACTTCTTCTTCTTCTTCTTTAACCGGTTCTGCAACGAGCTTTTGTGCAGCATCGACGTACTGCTGGCGTTTCGTATGGAACTCATAAGCGAGTCTTGCCAACGCTTGTCTTTGCGCTGCGGCAGAAGGCTCAAACCGCAGACTCCCGTTACCGTTATCTATCCCTTGAACAAAGCCGATTTGATTGGCTAACCAGACGCTTGGCTTTGCCCAGTCAGCGATCTGCTCCCAGTCGGTGAAAGCTGCTTTACTCGAACTCGAGGCCTTGTCCAACACAGACTGCAATCCCATAGCCCGCAGGAAAAAGACGACCAATTGCTCCCGCGTCACCTTCTCAGCCGGAGAAAATGCATTCTCCGACGTGCCTTCCGTTATTCCGGATATAACAAGTGCTCCGACAAATCCCCGATACCAGCTGTCCTGCGCGATATCTTGGAAGCGATCAGCCCCCTGCGGCTCCTCCTTGAGTCCTAAGGAGAGTACAATAATTTTGGCAAGCTCGGCCCGAGTCATCGACTGTTCCGGCGCGAACCGTCCTTCCCCGTAACCTGATACAATACCGGCTTCGTACAGCGCTACAATTTCTTTTGCCGCATAAGACCCGCTAATGTCAGTTAGTCCCGTATCGGCGGCACTTTCTTTCGGCGTACCGGTCACTTGCCCTTCCGCAGAGCTGCCCGGCATTTCCGCCGCGAATGCGCGGTTCCCCCCGGAATCCGTCACACCCCAAAAAGCCAGCAGCAGCTGAGACAATAGCATCGTACCTACCAGCAATTTGGAAATCTCTCTTCGAAGCTCTCCCACTCGTTTCTACCTCCACAATTAATAGGAATAAATTCCACACTTTTCCCATTGTACTGTAAATTCATCCAAATATCTTCTATATTTTTCTAAAGAAATTGAGAAAAAAGACCTAGCAATACATTCTATCAAAAAGAATGTACCGCAAGGTCTTCGTGTCACTGTACATACTAGATCAAACAACGGTTTCAACCCGCTCCAAGCCTTCCTCCGCAAACCAAGCCAGCTTATCCCTTAAGCGAACCACCTCTCCTATTAAAATGATCGCTGGGTTCGGAATGCTGTGCTCTTGCACGATCCGGGCAATCGTATCGAGTGCCCCGGTGACCGTTCTCTGCTTGCCGCTGGTCCCCCAAGATACGACGGCAACCGGAGTAGCGGCACTTTTTCCATAGCTGATAAGCTGTTCGCACAAGTAGGCGATATTGCTCATGCCCATATAAAAAGCAATCGTGTCCGTACCCGTAGCCAGTGCATGCCACTTCTCCGGAGGAATCGTATCGTCCTGGCATAAATGGCCGGTCACCATCGTGAACGTCGTAGCGACCTTGCGCTGCGTAACCGGAATGCCGGCATAGGCAGGCGCTGCAATACCCGACGTAATGCCCGGTACGATCTCGAACGGAATCCCGTGGTCGACCAGCGTTTCCGCCTCTTCCCCTACTCGGCCGAATACACAGGGATCCCCGCCCTTCAGCCGTGCCACGGTTTTCCCTTCCAGCGCCTTCGCCACGAGCAGCTCATTGATTTGTTCCTGTGGGATCACATGATGATTGGGGGTCTTGCCGCAATATATGAATTCCGCATCGGGACGAGCATGCTTCAGCAGCTCGGGATTGGCCAAACGGTCGTACACGATAACCTCGGATGTCTGAATGCACCGTAATCCTTTGACCGTTATCAGATCGGGGTCACCCGGTCCTGCTCCTATAAAAAACACCTTGCCTCTACTCGTCTCCATACGGTTTCACCTCAACTTGTAATATGCATTAAGCCGCCTTGGATTGATTGGATAAGGCTGCGGCGTCCTTTTTCCTATGGGTAAAATACAGGAACAATCCCGTAAACAAGACGCCTCCGACAAAATTGCCGAGCAGTACCGGCAGCTGATTCCACAGCCACCAGCCTCCGAAGGTGACATTGGCGCCGTACATCATTCCTGCCGGAATGACGAACATATTGACTACAGCATGCTCGAAGCCCTGGGCGAAAAACGTGAGGATCGGCAGCCACATGGCGGCAATCTTGCCCATGGTCGACTGGGAGGTCATGGCCATGACAGCTCCGAGGGTCACCATCCAGTTGCATAGCACCGCTTTGGCAAATACGGCGACCATACCGTCCATACCGATGCTGGAGTAACCGTTCGTTTTCGTTTCGGCTGTTTTTATAATCGTTTGAATGACCGCATTGTCGCCGATATGCCCATAATTGGTAACCGCCGCATAAAAGAGCAGAGCGTAGGCGATACAGCCGAGAAGATGACCGACAATCACCCACAAAAAATTGTTCAGCATCTTCCCTACCGATACGCGCTTGTTAAGTACGGCTAAAGGGATGAGTGCGAAGCTGCCGGTTACAAGCTCGAGCCCGAGCAGGACAATCATGACGAAGCCTACCGGGAACACGAGGGCTCCTACGAGCCCCAGTTTGGTTTGTGCCGTAGCGGTAAACGCCAATGTCGTGGCAAAGGCCAATATCGCGCCTCCCAGAAATCCCCGGATCAATAAATCTTTTATAGATAATTGCGCTTTGTTTACACCGGATTGGATCATTTGTTCCAGCACTTGCTCCGGTTTTACATAATCCATGGTACTCAGCTCCTTTCCACGGACCCAACGGAAGTTAGGAAGCCAAATGCTCAGCGTTATCAAAGAGCAGGATGACATTTCCTGTCTGCTCGTCGATTTCAAGCTGAAACGCTCTGACGCAGCCTTCATCCGGCGCTTGCACAAGCCCGTTGTCGAGATTGATTTTCCAATCGTGCAGCGGACAAAACACATGATGATCGCAGACGATCCCTTCAGACAGCTTGCCGTTTTTGTGCGGGCAAAGATTCTCTATCGCTCTTAGCTCCCCGCCGGACAGCTTGAAGATGGCAATTTCCACACCATTCACGTGAATGATTCGCGACCTTCTTTCCGTAATTTCCGATTGATGAGCAACAATGATCCGTTTCATATAGGTTTCCCTCCTGTATCGTATCCGAAAGCTTGGTAGACCGTAATTGCAGCCTTGACGTCGATTAGTTCTGTATAGGTGTCAGCTGTTGTGTATTCAGCATCTCAAACGTTTTACGAAGCTCATCCTTCTCGATAATTTCCTTCCAAGGGTCTGTCGTGAGGCTGAGCGTTTTCTCGATTCGGGCTACAAGAGCTTCGCGGTCTTCCTTCTTCTCTAGCGCAGCCAAGATGGAATCGACTCCTACACGCTGTACCCATTCGCTGGTCCGTTCATTCCATTTTGCTTGCTCGCGGTAGTACTGCAGGAAGGCGCCCGCCCATTCGATGACTTCTTCCTCCGTCTTGACCTTGCACAGCAAATCCGTCGCCCGAACCTTGACGCCGCCGTTACCGCCGACATGCAGCTCCCAGCCGCCATCAATCGCAACGACCCCGAAATCCTTGATCGTAGACTCGGCGCAGTTACGCGGACAACCGGATACGGCCAGCTTTACTTTGGCAGGAGTGTTTAGCCGTTCAAAACGTTTTTCGAGCTCAATGCCCATGGCAATGGAATCCTGCGTACCGAATCGGCAGAAGGTGGAGCCTACGCATGTTTTAACGGTCCTTAATGCCTTCCCATAAGCGTAGCCCGACGGCATATCGAGATCGGCCCACATCCCCGGCAAATCTTCTTTTTTCACACCCAGCAGATCGAGCCTTTGGCCGCCGGTAAACTTCACCATCGGCACGTCGTATTTCTCGGCGACTTCGGCAATCCGCTTCAGCGCTTGCGGAGAGGTGACACCGCCGTAAATTCGCGGTACGACCGAATATGTTCCGTCCTTCTGAATGTTCGCATGGTTCCGTTCGTTCACGAATCGGGATTCTCTTTCGTCCGCGTGCTCCTCCGGCCAGATCATGCCCAAGTAATAGTTCAGCGCAGGACGGCATTTGGAGCAGCCTTCTTCGTTGTGCCAGTTCATCACGTTCATCACTTCTTTGGTCGTCGTCAAATGCATACTGCGGATGGCTTCGACCACTTCGTCCCTGCTGTGCTCGGTGCAGCCGCAAATTCCTTCTTTAACCGTCTTCACTCCATCCGCTCCCAAAGTCAGCGTAAGCAGATCGGCCACTAACGGCTTGCAGCCGCCGCACGATCCGGAAGCTTTGGTACACGCTTTAATATCGTTGACGCTGGCACAGCCCTTTTCTTGAATGGCGCCGACAATCGTTCCTTTCGATACGCCGTTACATCCGCAAATAATCTCGCTGTCAGGTAAGGAGGCGACATAGTCGATACCGGATAACGCTTTGCCTCCGGCGCTGTCTCCCAGCAACACCTGCTTTTCTTTCCCGCTTACGTCTTCGCCGTTTCGTATCATGGCGAACAGCTTGGAGCCGTCACTTGTATCTCCAAACAGAACGGAGCCGATGACTTTGCCGTCCTTGATGACGACTTTTTTATAAATGCCTTCGAAATCGTCCTGAACTCGGACCGAGCGCGTGTCCGAGCCGTCCGTAAATTGCCCTGCGGAGAACACGTTGACTCCCGAAACCTTCAGCTTCGTTGATACGACGGAGCCTTGATAGCCTGCTGACGGAACGCCTGCCAGCCGTTTGGCCAATTCGCTGCCTTGCTCATACAACGGAGCTACGAGACCGTATGCGATGCCCCGATGCTCTGCGCACTCCCCGACCGAATACACATGCGGGATATTGGTCTCCATATAATCGTTGACTACGATACCGCGGTTCACTTCGATGCCGTTATCTTTGGCCAGAGCGACATTGGGCCGGATGCCTACCGCCATGACGACCAAATCCGCTTCCACTTCTGTTCCGTCTTTGAAGCGAACGCCGGTAACCCGTTTTTTACCCAAAATGGAGTCGGTGTTCTTCTCGAGTAAAAACCTCATTCCTTGCTTCTCCAGCTCGGATTGCAGCATGTGCGAAGCCGTTTCGTCCAATTGGCGCTCCATCAAATATTTGAATATGTGTACCACCGATACATCCATGTTCAAGTTTCTAAGTCCGCGGGCCGCTTCAAGCCCGAGCAAGCCTCCGCCGATAACAACGGCCTTCTTATATTTCTTGGAAGCTTCCAGCATCGTTTCGCAGTCTTTAATATCCCGGAAGGCGATAACCCCTTCTTTATCTGCACCCGGCAACGGAAGCATAAATGGCAGCGATCCGGTAGCAATGATCAGATCGTCGTAGGAAGCGGAAATTCCACTGTCGGTCTTGACGATTTTCTTCTTGGTGTCGATGCTGCTTACCGTATGTCCGGCATGAAGCGTGATCCCGTTATCCTTGTACCAGTCCCAGTTATTGATCACAATATCTTGAATGTCCGCATCCCCTGCGAGCACGGAGGATAACAAAATCCGATTATAGTTCGGATGCGGCTCGCTGCCGAACACCGTGATTTCATATTCATTCGGTGCCAGCTTAATCAGCTGCTCGATTGCATTCACGCCGGCCATCCCGTTCCCGATTAACACCAGTTTCTTTCTCATTCTCATCCACTCCATCCTAACGTCATGTTATGTGACACAAAATTCGTAGAGCACTTGAAACGGAGATCAATCACAAATGAATTTAGTTATTAATGTTAAGTTATATGACATTTGTGTTTGTTTTTTCAATTTACATGTAAACAACGAATATTTCAATAGGTTTTTTATAAATTTGCGGTGTTTTTTTAATTTTATTTTTATTAACACGGACATTAATGGTGTAAATTAATATGAATGTTCGTCAATAAAGCGGTTTCCGATCAATTCGAAGGTTAATAGTATGAATTGGTCTAAATCGAATCCTTTAAAAATGTTAATTATCCTAACATTAGTTATGAGGTGAACTTGTTATTGGTTCCACCGGTTTCTCCGATGTAAGCTTTGGAGAATGTTTTGGCATAGATTCAATCTATGTCTATGTAATGAAAATGATATTTCATCTATATCATTACGGGCACTATAATAACCGTACAACATCTCGATTTAGGAGGAACTTTATTATGGCAGGAAGCAGCTTCGGAGAACGATTCAAAATAACGACATTCGGAGAATCCCACGGAGAAGCGGTCGGGGTCGTCATCGACGGCGTAACGCCTGGGGTCGAGCTGGACGAGGCATACATTCAAATCCAGATGGATCGGAGAAAACCAGGTCAATCCTCCGTTACGACACCGCGCAAGGAATATGACAAGGTGCATATTTTATCCGGCATGTTCGAAGGGAAGACGACGGGAACGCCGCTTTTTATCATCTTGTACAATCAAGACATGCGGCCGGAAGCCTACAACGACATCCAGCATTCCTTTCGTCCAGGCCATGCCGATTATACCTATTTGCAAAAATACGGCATCCGCGACCATCGGGGCAGCGGAAGAGCTTCCGGAAGAGAGACTGCATCGAGAGTAGCTGCCGGAGCGGTAGCCCGCAAGCTGTTGGAGCGAAGAGGCGTCAGTGTTGTGGCCTATACCAAAGAAATAGGCGGAATTAAGTGCAAACAATACGTGGAAGACGAGATCGAGCGCAATGCGGTACGCGCCTGCGATCCGGAAGCCGCTGCCTTGATGATTGAAAAAATTGAATCGCTGGCGGCTATAGGCGATAGCTGTGGAGGGATTGTCGAATGCAGAATCCGAGGGGTCGTTCCCGGCTTGGGCGAGCCTGTATTCGATAAGCTTGACGCTGATCTTGCGAAGGGAATGCTGTCCATCGGCGCCGTAAAAGGGATTGAATTCGGGACAGGATTCGCCGCAGCGGGCATGCTGGGCAGCGAGCATAATGATCAGATGGATGCTTCGGGGTTTCTGACCAACCACTCGGGAGGAATATTAGGGGGGATCAGTACAGGGAACGAAATTGTATTCCGGGTTGCGGTGAAGCCGACCTCCTCTATCTCCATACCGCAGCAAACGATTCGCGTAACCGGAGAAGAGCAAACAATCCGCACCGAAGGACGGCACGACCCCTGCATTTGCCCTCGTATCGTTCCGGTAATCGAAGCGATGGCGTGCCTCGTAGTGGAAGATCACTTCAAGCGTCAAGCCGCATTGCACGGCTAATAACAGGGGTCATGGCATCCTACAGCAAACGGATTATGCAAGTAATACCGGACTAGCGGATATGCTCCACGGCAGCTTCGCCGAGTCTTTCTTTCAGCTGCTGCAAATATAAGCTCTGCGGCTCGACATGCTGTCCAAGCGAAATCCAGGCACCTTGCTCGCGCGGAGGAAATGCTTCTTTGCCTTTGGCGCCTACATGGCCGAATGACCAATTTTGCGCGGTAGGCGGCTTCTGCACCACCAGCTCCCCGCTGGTGTTCCAGGCAGCATAGAACGCGCCGGACCAGCCGTGGCCGCTTCCGTAATATTGCCTATCCTGAATGGCGATGGAGCCTCCGACATTATCGAATAGCCCGCCGACCGACCAGCGCTGATGCGGCTCAATCGTGTTATACCATTCGCTTGTGGAGCAATGCAGAAACACATTCGGGCCGCAAACTCTGGCGCCTAGTACAAAAGCATGGCGATCCTCCCGCGATGTCAGCCGCTGGAACAAGCAGCACTGGCCGTTCGCGCTGAACGGGGAGCGCCGGCCGCCGGTGACTACGCTGACCATGCTCTCGTTGGCACCGTCCTGGATCGTGATCCATTTGGAGCCCGACTTCACCGTGGCGACATCGAATCCGAAATTCGCCGCTGTAAAATCGCGAACCCAGCCGTTCTTCACATTGTGGAAGGTGATGAAATTACCGGCATGATTCTCATCTACATAATGAATCGTGCCTTCTTCCTCCACCGTAACCGTCGGATCGAATTCCGAACGGCCGCGTAGATTTTCGACGCCGACGTTCTGGATCCGGCCGTCATCCGTATAAAGCGCTATCGTACCGCCGTCCCATCGGCTCTCGATCGGACAAGTAATCGGAGCGTCAACCGTAATCCGGTTGCCATCGATTTCTGTTATCACCCTATCGAACAGCAGATCGAAGGGCTGCCATTGCTTCGTGCTGTTCGGATCGGTCGGCCGCTGGAGGATCCGGTCCATACCGATCTCTTGTATGAACGCTTCGTTCCCGCGTCTTTTGATTAACACGGAATCCCCGACCTGAAAACGGTACGCCGAATTCACCCGGAAGCTTCTCGCACCAACCGGCACATACAGATCGGCGATGTCCGTTTCGGTATTGTCGACCGGTACGGCTCCGGATTCGCCTTCAATGATGACGAGCGTCCGTCTCGTATCGCCCGTACCTAACAGTACGGTTCCCGACTCATCCGTTCCTTCGCCGCGAAGCACAATGCCACCGGTACGGATGGAGATACTCCCTTCAATCCGGTAAACTCCTTTCTTCAGCAGCACGGTACCGCGAAATCCTTGCCCATCCGCAGGCATTGCAGCCACTTTGTCGATAGCCGCTTGAATCAAAGCGCCAGCATCCCCTTCCGGCGCTTCCAATTCGACTTGTACCGGAACTTCCGGAAGGCGTACTCCACCGCCCCTATAGCCGGCACCC
The DNA here is from genome assembly GCF_042793215.1 of Paenibacillus sp. NPDC056579. Lineage (NCBI taxonomy): Bacteria > Bacillati > Bacillota > Bacilli > Caryophanales > Paenibacillaceae > Paenibacillus > Paenibacillus sp. NPDC056579. The sequence continues at coordinate 1,102,823 of NZ_JBHTVD010000002.1, read as the reverse complement.
GAGAAATCGGGGATTGTATTCCCGAAACAGTCGGGAACGTATACAAGCTTGCCTTCCTTCCCGAGAAATACCGGCTGCAATTGTGACATCATTTCCTGCGGGGCAGCTGTAAAATATACCGTTAAAAAAACCGTGGAAAGAGATTCGGCCGTAAACGTGATGTCATAACGGTATGTACCCATCGTTTCCAGATTGCCTTCAGGCTGCAAAACGACCGGAGTTCCTGCCGCCGCAGCTGCCCCGGCAGCCACAACCTGGCGTTCCTTCTCCGCTATGAGTACTGCCGAAATCGTTCCATCATAAAGAGGTTCAATATGCAGCGCAGGGTATCGTTCCCCTATCGGCAGCGCAGCAGGCTCTCCTATTTCCGTACACAGCAGCGGATGATCCAGCTTTGCGTTCAGTACCGGACCGGACAATGTCAATTGGCTCATCTAATATAACTCCTTCATTAACGGTTTCTAGTTCCGACAGATGCCTATTCAGCAACGTTGTCGTCAAATTCCAGCTTGATTACCATAACCGTATCTGTCAGCTCGTTCACAGGCAAATTCCGGATGCGGAGATACGGCCGCTCTCTCCAATACCACGGGAGCAAATCGACGCTGAACGGGAGCTCCTGACCGTTATTCAGCAGCACGGCTCTGCGGGGAGCGACATTTAGCGGCTTTAACACTACTGCATTACTCTGCGTATCGCGGTACAAATGCACGTACAGGTCGTTACCTTTGCGCGTAAGAAGAACATGATCCCGTTCGACTCTATGCTGAGAGCCCGCCATGACAATTTCATCTTTGCCGGCCATATCGGATGCAGGCACCGTGTCTTCGAAGGCTTCCTTCACCGACTTGTACCATGCTCCGATTGTGCGCAGGGCCGTCACATTTTCCTCCGCAATCGTACCGTCCGGCTTCGGGCCGACGTTCAGCAAGTAATTGCCGCCCATTGCCAAAATTTTATCGATGCTCTGCATAATAAATTTGTTGCTGTAGTAATCCTCATCCTCCCGGTAACCCCAGCTTTCACGCCCCAAAGACTGGCACGCCTCCGTCGGCTTGCTGAAGGCTCCCCCTTCGGGCACATGGCGCTCCGGCGTATTGTAATCCCCTTTACCTGGTCCGCGGTCGTTGATCAAGATACCGGGCTGGACGGAACGAATCCACTCGTTGATGCTTGGATCGTAATGCTCCGCCACATTCACGTCCCAGAACAGCTGATATATTTTGCCGTATTTCGTGAGCAGCTCTTCCAGCTGATTCCTAACGAACATGTAATATTTGTCGATATCCGGATCGTCGCCGGGTCTTGGCCCGAACATTTCATGATGACGGCCCTGATTAGGATAATTCGGGTGATGCCAATCCGGGCAGGAGTAATACAAGCTGAGAGGGAAATTTCTCCGATGACAAGCTTCCGCCAGCATCCCCAAAATATCTTTGCCGTACGGCGTATTCATAACATTGTAGTCCGTGTGCGACGTATCCCACATGCAAAAGCCGTCATGATGCTTGGTCGTAAAGCAAATATATTGCATGCCTGCTTCTTCGGCCAGATCAAGCCACGCGTCGGGGTCGAAGTCGATCGGGTTAAACTGATGTATCAGCTGCTCGTACTCTTTTCGCTTCACCGATCCCCGCCACAAAAGCTGCTCATGCCAGCCTGGAATCGCATACAATCCCCAATGAACGAACATGCCGAACCGCCGTTCGAAAAAAACGTCTCTTGCATCGTTAAACTTTGGAATCATCGCTGCCCCTCCTATTAAAACGTTTTCAACGTAATTATAAGCCAGCAAGCTGCTCATAGGAATGTCCAAAGTTGATGCTTATTTGCACAATCATAAGATAAGCGGCGAAAATAACCTCTTGTGCGTTGGCCTGATTGCTGTATAATACTGGGAACCGGATTGCAGTATATCCAACATTCCGGAGGGATTTGTATGAACAAGAAAGTATCGTTAGTACGACCTGCAGTGGAGCTGGAAAAGGAGTACAAGTCGTTTTACCGGGAGTGGCAGGACAGCGGCGAGACGATGATTCCGTATGTAATCCGGGCGGATCCAGGTGATTTTGCAGCGATGGTGCGCAATCTTCTGGATAGTGAGAGGGGCGAACGCTTACCCGAGGGACGGGTACCCGATTCAACCTACTGGCTTGTTGACGAAGATCGTACTGTCATTGGGGTCGTGAATATACGGCACAAGCTGACGGAGAAGCTGCTGCAAAGCGGCGGCCATATCGGGTACGGCATCCGGCCGTCCGCGCGGCGAAAAGGCTATGCAACCGAGCTGCTGGCCCTTGCTCTTGATCAACTAAGGCGTTTTGGCGTTGCAAAAGCGTTGGTCGTGTGCGATGAAGACAATATTTCGTCCGCGCGGACCATTTTAAGAAACGGCGGCATACCCGATACCGACTTTGTAGAAGAGGACGGAAATGTCGTCAAACGGTTTTGGATCGAGCTGTAACAGAAGGCATCTTGTGCACCCCATGCTGTAATCGCGCATACACTATCCCGTGATAATGACCTATTATACGGGAGGACGCTATGAATCCGTATCCTGGATATCCCTATTACAGTAAAGAAATGGTGTGCGAAGAACAACCCATAACGTTTCCGCCGCAGCACCAAAATCAACAGCCCGGCTTAGAATATCTGATGAATCCGCGCCCTTTGTTTGAAAATCCTGAGTATAAAGGAAGCGGCAAGCTGGCGAACAAAGTCGCTATCGTTACCGGAGGAGACAGCGGGATCGGGCGCGCGACATCCATTGCATTTGCAAAAGAAGGCGCCGACGTCGTAATCGTCTATTTATATGAGGTTCCCGATGCGGACGAAACGAAGCAGCGAATCGAACAGCTGGGCCGGCGGTGCCTCGCCATCAAGACCGATTTGCGCCACAAGTCGCAAAGCGCCCAGGTCGTTGCACAGACTCTGCAAGCTTTCGGCAAACTGGATGTGCTGGTCAACAATATAGGGGTACAGTATCCCCAGCAAAGCATTTTGAATATTTCCGAGGAGCAGCTTCTTCATACGTTTCAAACGAATATTTTTTCCTTCTTCTTCATGACGCAGGCCGCCCTTCCCCACCTCAAAGCAGGCAGCTCCATCATCAATACGGCTTCCATTACGGCTTATCAGGGAAGTAAAGAGCTTATCGACTATTCCTCGACAAAAGGAGCCATCGTAACGTTCACCCGCTCTCTGTCGATGTCTCTGGTTGATCAACAGATCCGTGTCAACGCAGTGGCACCCGGCCCGATCTGGACGCCTCTTATCGTCTCCAGCTATACGGCAGAGGAGGTTTCCCGGTTCGGCTCCGACACGGCCATGAAACGGGCAGGCCAGCCGTTCGAGCTCGCGCCGGCTTATGTGTACTTGGCTAGCGACGATTCCCGTTTTGTAACGGGCGAAACGATTCATGTCAACGGAGGGGCTTTCATCACCTCCTGACTGACGACTTGCGATACGGTAAAAAGGACGGCCTCTATAATATGGACCGTCCTTTGTTTCATTGCAATACGTTTTAGGATCAGCCGTTCTGATTTTCCGGCGTCAGAGGCTGTTCCTGTACGGAATAAAGCCGTTTGGCAAGCAGCGTTTGCAGCAGAACGAAGATTCCGCCGACAGCCCAGTACAACGGCAAAGCGGCCGGGGCGCTGAAGGAGAAGATCCCCATCATAATCGGGGAAAGATAGCCGAAGATCTTCATCTGACCTTGCTGTGCCGGATCCGTACCGATAAGTGAGACGCGAAACTGCACATAATAGACTGCAGCCGCAACGAATGGCAGGATGAAGTCCGGCGAGCCGAGCTGAAACCACAGAAATGAATGGTCCGCGAGCTCCGGCGTCATTTTGATCGCATAGTATACTCCCGACAGGATCGGCAGCTGAATGAGTGCTGGCAGACATCCGACCGCTAGCGGATTGACCTGATGCTTTTGATACAGCTGGAGCGTTTCCTGCTGCATTTTGGCTTTGGCTTCGGCCGAATCCTGACCCTTGTATTTCTCCTGAAGCTCCTTCAATTCCGGCTGAAGGGCATTCATCTTTTGCTTCATCATATGCTGGCTGCGGTATTGTCTCATCATAAGAGGGAATAAGGCAATTCTCACAATCAGCGTCAATATGATCAAGGCAAGCCCATAGCTTCCATCGAAGAAAGAAGCGATGTGCTGTATCAAATACGAAAAGGGATAGACGATATAGTGATTAAAGAAGCCTGGCGTATTGGCGTCGATAGTGGCGCTCGGGCCTGTTGCACCGCATCCGGTTAAAATAATCAGCGCGGCAATCGCTGCAAAAAAGCCGTATTTGGTAAATCGGGTGAATCCATTGTTCTTTTCCATTGTAATCCTCCTCGTTTGGTTAGCTGAATATGTCCAAACGAGGAAGCGTAGTCGTCCGAATCACCCTCCGGCGCTTCTTTGCGCTTCACTTTCCTTGCCAGCCAATGATGCATCGTTCTTCTGCCAAGCGCCTGCTTGGGTAACGGAACGTGCACGATCCATACCGCGTTATGCCGGAACCGGCTTTCCGTTAATCCTCTGTGTACAAAGGCCGCATAAACATAGCCGAGCGAGCAGATGATACCGATAGAAAATAAATAGGGGAGCAGCTCGTGCACGACGACATCCTGGATTTCGATCAATGGATTCACCTCCTTGTCTGTTATATAAGTATCACTATACTCTACGATGGACAGTTAGCCAATGTTTCAGCCAAAAGTTGTCCATTGTGCTAGAAGCAGGCGAATAAGCCGATCCTTAGCCGAATCCGGCCTGCATCCGAAATCCAAGTCTATTACATGGTCCGCGGCGCAGGCAAGCCCAATATTTGCAAAGCATCCTGCAGCGTATCCTTGAAGCGGCTCGTGATCCAGAGCCTGGAATCCCTCTTTGCGCTATCCGCCTTCCAAATCGGGCATGTCGCATAAAAATGATTGAACAGCGTAGCCAGCTCATGCGCATAGGAGCATATCATATTCGGCGCGAGCTCCTTTGCCGCTACATCCAGCGTTTCCGGCCAATAAGCAAGCTGCCTTAGCAGGGCGGATTCTTGCTCGTTCAAGCCGGCGAAGCCTTCCCGTTCATCATTATTCCGGCTTGCGGTATCTTCTTTCATTTTGGCTAATATGCTGCACGCTCTTGCGTACGAATATAACAAATACACTCCTGTATTCCCGGAAATTTCGGTTGCCTGGGCCAGATCGAAGACCACCTCGGTCTGCAGGTGAAACCGGAGCAAATAGTATCGCACTGCGGCCGCAGCTATCGCGCGGCTCGATAATCCCGCCTTCCGAGACCGCTTCGAATCGATGACCTGCTCCATATGAGCGAGAAAATCTGCGATCTTAACACCGATTCCTTGCCTTCCCGACATCGGGTAAGAATGTTTTCCATCGCTGACATCGACGCCGAGACTGTCCGCCGTATCGCGGCTTAAGGAAACAACCCCGTAGCTGACATGCTTCAGCCGCTCCGCCTGCTTGTCATAGCCCAGTGCCAGCAAAGCTTGCTTGACCATCGCTTGCGGATATTCCTGCCTATGGTCAATCACGTTAATGACCGTGTCGGCTCGGCCGAGGTTCTTTTTGCGGCCCTTGGGATCCGTTGTATAAAGGCCTTCGGCGAACTTTTGGTAGCGGAAATCTTTGTCGAGCAGCCCGAATTTCCATAAGTGGTATGCGATATCTTTGGCGGTGTAGGTCAGAATGCCGTTGGATCTCACAAGCACTTTCTCGGCATGAAACTCCGCAGCCTCACCATGATGCTCCTCCTGTTTAAGTACCCAACAGCCTTCCAGCTTCCCTTCGGTCTCCTGAACGAAAACCGGCGTCTCTTTAAGCAGCGCAAAGGCGCTCGACCAGAAGCCCTCTCTGACTATATTACTTTCCCACACGAGCACGTCGTACCCAATACCGAACTGCTTCATTTCCTCCACATGCTCTTTAACGATTCGCTCCGCCACGAGCAGTCCTGTCCAGGCTATGCTCGAGCCGCCTTTTTCCAGCTCATGCAGCACGCGGGTACGCTCCAATTGTAAATCCGGCTGTTCCTTGTACGCTTTGTTGACTTCGGCATACACATCCCAGCAAAAGTCACCGAAACGAGGAAAATCTCCTTCTATCGTTGTACGATGTATACCCACTACCGTATCCGCAAGCTGATTGCCCAAATCGTCGATGTAATTATGCACTTCGACCTGGTAGCCGGTCCTTCGCATCAGCCGCGCCAACGTATCTCCGATACAAGAATTTCTTAGATGTCCGATGTGCGCCGATTTATTGGGATTGATGGACGTATGTTCAATAACCACCTTATCGGACGATGAGCCGACATGCAGCTCCAGCTCGTCAGCTTGCTTGGCCCACCGGCTCCAATCGACATACAGATTGATAAATCCCGGTCCCGCCACTTCCATGCGACTAATCAGAGAACGGATGGCCGGCTGCTGCTGCAGCTTTGATATCAGCTCTTGAGCAATGGCGGCAGGCGCCCTCTTAAGCGGCTTGGCCAGCAGCATGGCCATATTCGTGCTGTAATCGCCGTGCTCCTTGTTCGCCGGATGCTCGATGACGATTCGGAGCCCCTCGGGCCGTGCCGTTTCGGAGGCATTGAGCAGCTCCTGCAAGCCGTGTTCCAGCTGTTGGGCGATCAGTTCATTCAACATCATGACAATTCCCTCCTTAGTCTGTGAAATGCAAAAAGCTCCCGTCTCCAATTAGAGACGAGAGCTGTTAGTTCCCGCGGTACCACTCCATGTGCAAAACCGTACGGTTTTACCACTTTGCCGTTATAACGGTGCTCAACCGGATTTGCCTAATTGCTGCAATTTTCGGCAAATCATTTCCTGGGTCCGTTTCATCCGTGACATCCGTACCGGCTTCCACTATCCCCGGCTCGCTGCGACTGCACGTCAGGATTACTCTCCCAATCATCAATATTCCTTGTATAACCCATTGTTTAAAATAAGTTATACTGGAAAAGTTTGTGCGTGTCAAGCGGGCGGGCGCGGGGGAGCGGGGTGTAAGTCGGTTTCAGACTTACGGAGGCGCGGAGACGGGGTTTGGCGAGCTGTAAGACGGTTTTTCCGTCTTAGCTGGGTTTCACGCGCGGGAGCGGGCTGTAAGTCGGTTTTTCCGACTTACGGAGGCGTCATACCGCGTGGAGACGGGCTTTTGCGTGCTGTAAGACGGTTTTTCCGTCTTACAGCAGGGTTTCACGCACGCGAGCGGGCTGTAAGTCGGTTTATCCGACTTAGGGAGGCGTCACATCGCGTGGAGACGGGCTTTGGCATGCGGTAAGACGGTTTTTCCGTCTTACTGCAGGGTTTCACGCGCGGGAGCGGTCTGTAAGTCGGTTTTTCCGACTTACGGAGGCGTCACACCGCACAAAGCCACTCCCCGAGCTCGCGGCGGCAAACCCATCCCGCCGTCCGCGCGCCGGGCTCACCAATGCCTCCATCGCGCTCCGCTTACTGCCGTTCCAGCCGAAGGCCCTGAACGGAATCCAGCACCGCGTGCCATATTCCGTTCCGGAACGATATGGCAGCGGACTTCGCCTGGCCGCCAGACGAACCTGGGACCGGATGCTCCCCTTCCGCGGACAGCCAGCAGATATCCGCCGGCATGCTGCTGTCGCTGTACACCGTCACGAAGGCTGCCTTCGTGCCCCGCTGGCGATGGAGCAATCCGTCGATTGTTCGCGCCGGTTTATCCGCCGTGCCTGGCGTAGTTGCAAGAAAAAGCTGCGACGAATCCGCCGACAGTGCGGATAAGGCAACGCCCTGTCCAGCCGGCCCGGACATTTCCACACGGCATACTTTGCCGCTTCCGTCTTCCTCCAGAGGCTGCCACTCGGAAACCGTCCGTACATAGCTGTACGCTCCCTTATCAGAGAGCGATCCTACATGGGACCGCCACTGACCGCCTCTGTACACGGCCGACAGCTTAGGACTGTGCATCCACCAATCGATTACCGCTTCCGATTCCAGCTCCACTTCATACCAGTCGAGCAGCCACTCGTCCGTCAACAGCAAATGCCTGTCAAGCGTACATCCGTCGTATGCTCCGCGAGAACGAAGCCACGCATACGTCCCGTCGCCCGTTTCATCGAATCGGACCAGCTCGCCCGTATGAGCCGCCTGCGATGCTTGGTTCACAACGATCGTGTTGTGGCTCGCCGTGCAGGCATACCAGTCCTTGCGGGTTACGGAGCCATACGGAACCATGCCCAGCTCCGGCGCCAACCAGCCGTCCCGCCCAGCCAACGTTAAATGCAGCTTGTCATAATGGCCGTGCGAGCCGCCGTGCGGGCCGAAGTCAGCGAAGAACGACAGCACCCCGCCCGGCCGTCTTCCGATAACGAAGCCCGAAGGCTCCAAGAGGACGGACGAGCCTCTCAAAGCCGCAGCCGCAGGTGCAGCCTCCGGGTCCGAATCGAGGTAGCCGTCCAGCTCCTCCCGGCCATACAAAATGGCCTCCAGTCCCGCACGCTCCGGCTTGCCGTACATTTGCCGGTAAGCTTCCTTCAGCATCGGCACATAATCCGCTTTGCCGAATCGGCTCAATCCGATTTCTACCGTCTCGGCGATTTCTCTCGCATACGGAATCCGCTGGTACGGACCGTCATGGAGCGCAATGAGCTCGCCCTGTTCGTTGGCTAGCAATGCCATGACATCGAGCATCCCTTCCAGCGACTGCCCTTGCTCACCGCGAATGCCGTAAAGGTCTATGCCAAGTCTGGCGGCCATCTCGACGACGATAAAATACGCCCGGAGAACGAAAATATGGTAATAGGTGGCACCCTCGTATTCCATATGGTCGGCTTTTACGCCGATCGTCAAATGGTGCTCAAGGCCCGCTTCCCCATGAACCAGCTCCGCAAGCTTGTCCTTATCGCGCTTCAAGGCATAGATTCCTGCGAGAGCCGCATTCAGCCAAGCGGTGTAGTTGCTTTCCGGCTTATTCTGCTCCTTCACCAAAATATGCCGTGCCTGCGTCATGCTCTCCTCCAGCATGGAAAAGAACGTGTCCAGCTTCGGCTGGCCATCATGAAACGCATACCCCTCATCCAGGAGCAGCTGGCAGGTGCGGATCAGCGTTGTTGCCCAGATCGCTTCGGTGAGCGCCTGATGGAACGCGCGGCCCTTGAGCATCCAGCCTTCCGCCTCGGGATGAATCGGATACTGCGGGAACTGCTCCGCATACCGCAGCAGGATGCTCGCGCTCCACTCCGCGAACCGGTTATCGCCCGTCCCGGCGAACACGGCTGCTGCTTGGAGCGCATACCGTGCATAAGACTGGTGCTTCATCACCAGCCATGCCCCTCGATACGGCTCGCCATGCAGCCGGCAGCCGTAAGGACAGACAAACTCGTCCGCATCCCGCTCCTGCGGGTCGAATAGCAGCTCCGTATGATGCTCCGGACATACGTACTGATGCCACCAGCCGCCCGGCACTAAGGGAATAGCCAGCGGCGAAGCCATCATCGGCTCCAGCTCGTCCTTAAGCTGCCGCAGCACGTCTTTCGCCCAACGATAACGTCCCGTCTTCTCCGATATTCTCATCGCATGAACATCCCACCGTTAATCTCGATGGTTTCTCCCGTCAAGTAATCGGACAACGAAGAAGCAAGGAACAGCGCCGTATTCGCGATATCTTCTGGTACGCCCTCACGGCCGAGAGGAATGCCTGCCACGGTCGCCTTACGCGCATCCTCCGAGGTGAAGGTCGAGTGGAACGCGGTTTGACCGATAAAGCCAGGCGACAGCACGTTAACGTTGATGCCATGAGACGCCGCTTCCTTCGCCAATCCTTTCGAATAGGCGATCACAGCCGCTTTGCTGGCGGCATATACCGATGCGCCCGGGCCTCCGCCGTTATGGGCGGCCAAGGACGCCATATTGACGATTTTGCCGCGCTGCTTAGCGATCATCCCCGGAAGCACGGCTTTGCACATGAACACCGTGCTTTTCAAATTGACATTCATAATTTGCTCGTAGCCTTCCTCCGTCATTTCCGCATTCGGGATCCGCTTGATCATATGGCCGGCATTGTTGATCAAAATATCAACAGTTCCGCCAAACGCACCCTCCACACGGCCGATTAATGACTGAATTTGCTCGACGCTCGTCACGTCCGCCTGGAAGCATTCCGCTTCTCCGCCTTCGCCCCGAATCGCCTGCACCGCTTGCTCTGCTGCTTCCCGTTTGCTCAAGTAGTTGATCGCGACTTTGGCACCTGCCTGCGCCAGCTTGCTGGAAATCGCGTATCCGATACCTGCATTGCCCCCTGTCACCAATGCAATCCGTCCTGTCAAGTTTGTCGTAATCATAAGTATGATGGCCTCCTCTAGGTCCTTTTGTTTAGTCATTCCTTAGTTGTTCTACTGTTTCCTGCAGTTGAGCTGCGAGCCGTTCGCCCATCATGATATGTCCGAAATCGGAGGGATGGATCAAATCGCTCGTTAACGAGGTGAATTCCGTCATGATCTCGCTGCCCTCCACCAGCCGGAGGCTGGGGTGCCCCTTCGACGCCGCATAGCTGCGGAGCACTTCGTTATAGCGTCGTTCGTTTTCGCTCAGAATGCTGCCGGAATCTTTGAAAAAGCCCGCACGGTTCGGGTAAATCGTCGTCAAAAAGACCGGCTTGAGCGGATGCTGATCAATGATTTGATCCAGCATGTAGTGCACTCTGCGTTGGAACTCCTCTACAGGAACGCTACCGCGCATATTGACTCCAAGCTCCAGGAAAGCGAGATCCCAATCATCGCGCTGCGCTATGTGATCGGCAACCTCCTGCTCGCAAAAGCACGAACCGCTTAAGCCCAAATTCAAAGCATCCACCTGCAGACGGCGGGCCGCTTGCTGGATATAGCCGTTGTAATGGCTCTGAGCACCTGCGCCCTGCGTAATGGATGAGCCGTAAGCGAGCAGCTTCAGCTGCGGCACTTCATCCGGGGAAGGGGGCCGCACCTCATGTCCGAACGCGTCGACATCGTAGAATACCGCATTGAACCTTTCGCAATAAACGCGCCATACTTTTGACGAAAACGCCCGGTTATCGAGGCTTTCCGGAATCACATCCGCGAAGCGTTCCGGCGTTTCCAGCTGCAGCGTTGTCATTACTCCTGCAGGCAGCGTATGCGCGGAGTGAAAGAAATCGCCGCGGAAGACAAGCACCTTCCCCGTCGTTTCTATCGAGGACATCGTTACCCGCACATGCTTCGAATCAGTGACGAACCGCAGCTCGCAGCCGTTCGACTGCACCGCTTTGGTCCTGCCGTTTTCAGTCAGCGCATGGCGCACCTGCTTCGGAAACCGGTGAAGCCGCAAGCCGGGCATCCGCTCCTTTTGCTCCAATTCGACTACGTTATGAAACTGTATTCCTTGAAACTTCATACGGTTATTCTCCAGTCCGTCCATGGGTTATTTTTTCTTCTCGGTTTCAATCGCTTTGTTCGCTCTTTCCTCGGCTTCGCGAAGCGCGGTGTTCTCGTCCTTGCCTTTATCCACATCGACCAGCGCAGCGAGCATTTCTTTGTCGGCGATAGCCTGAAACTCCGTTTTTTCCGTCGGATCGGCGAACTTGACCGGCAGCAGCGATTTGACATTTTTGCCGGCCATACTCTTGTCGTTCGTGGCGAAGTTTTTCATAATTCCGCCTTGATTTTTCAATATCGACGAATAGCCGTCCCGGACGAGGAAATCCTGGAATTCGTCCGACGTTACATAGGACAGCACCTGGAACGCCGCATCTCTGTTTTTGCTGCCCTTGGCCAAATAAAAATACGTAGGATAAGATTGCGGCCCGACGCCAGGCTTCTCTTTGAAGGTCGGCAGCTGAACGACATCCCAGTTCACCGCGTCTTTGAACGTTCTTGCGGTCGTGCTAAGCGCAGCGTACATGGCGACATTTTGATCCTTGTAAAAAGGCTCCTGCTGGCTCACCAGATTGTACTTGTTGTCGATGAGGCCGTTGCCGGGAATTTTGTAAAAACGGGATAAGTTCGTAAACGCCTGCCGGAACGAGTCCGAAGTGAAAGCAGCTTTGGATGTCTTGGGATCGATATGCGGTGCGGAGAGCTGATTAAGCTGCATCAAATGCTGTACGGACATCGTCATTCCCTTATATTGCTGGCCGTTCTCGCTGCGGGTCATCGTTTTGGCCACCTCGTACACTTCATCCCATGTCATGCCGTCCTTTGGGTAAGGGACTCCGAACTTGTCGAACAGGCTTTTGTTATAAAAAAGCGCCCCCGACGTGGTGCTGGCCGGCAGCCCGTAAATGCCGCCTCCGGCAAGCTGCTTCTGAATGTCGATGGTCGACGGCTCCAGCCGGGACAGATCGTAATTGTATTTCTTGATCAAATCGCTGATGTCGTCCTGCATGGAGTAAGCCAGCAAAAAATTTGAAGTCAGTCCGATGGAGCTAATCAATACATCGATCGTCTGACCGGATGTGATGACGGCGGGGAGCGTTTGCGCATCCTTCTGAGGAACGAACTTGAGCGTATAGTTCGGGAATTTCTTCTTGATCTGATTCCCGTACGTATCCATGAATTGCTGCTCTGTCCAGCCGTTGACGCATACGTAGAACACCAGCTCCGCAGGCGTTTCCGAGACCTTCTTGGCCGGATTGCCGCCTTCCGCTGCCGGCTCTCCTTTGGTTTCAGGCACCGTCCCCGTTCCTTGGCACGCTGTTAGCGAAGCCGCCAGCAAGCAAACGGCAAGCCCCGTGACTCCCAATCGTTTTGTCCGCATATCGATTGAACCCTCCTATTTCGTTTCTACCCCATACCCGCTCCCATTTAACTCTTATCTGACTCACGAATTCACTATAACCCATCCTGAAAGCGTGGTCAATATGCAAAACGAATATTTTGTAGGTTATATATGAGGTACAAACTATCATTGGTAAGAGGATTGACATGACCGGTTCCCGGACAGCGAAGCCAAGCTATAGAGCTCTTCCTGCTGAGATGAATACGTTTTGCAGTGAGGTTCTAGGCAACAAAAAAAGCACCGGCTCGTACTGAGCGCGGTACTCTTCGTCATATGAAATCCAAGTCATACAGATAGCTGCCTTGCAAACCGTCCAATTACAGCAAATCGACCAGCTTCCCTTTGCTTGCTTCCGGCAGCAGCAGCTCCAGCTTCCTGCACAAGGTCTCACGATCCTGCAAGCCGGACAAAAACAGCATCGTGTCCCTCTGCATTTCCTTGAGCTGGTTGTTACTCAGCCCCATTTCCTTAATGAGCCGGAACGTCGGTATGATCTCGCGGTACATGAAGAACCGGAACGGCCGGTAGACGAACTCCTCGCCCTGCCACTCCATGGCGCGGCGATGCGCCGTAATGTTCAGCGTATGCTGGCGGACGAGCAGCTGCGACTCGTAAGAGGTCAGAAAGCGGACGAGCAGCTTGGCCGCTTCCTTATGGCGGGTACGGCTGTTGACCGCAAGCCCGTTGACAATCAATAGCGTCCGGTTATTGTTCAGTCCGGGCAGCGGCGATACATCGAACGATATCCCCGCATCCTTCAACTGATTCAGGAAAAAATACGTAGTCATAATAACCGACACCTTGCCTTCCAGGAACAGCGCCTCCGCGTCGGCATCGCTCTCCGACAGCAGAACCGGGAACACATCCTTCATCTCCAGCAGCTCCCGGCAAATCTCCAGACCATCCACCGCTTTGCTTGCAGCCAGATGGTATTCCCCTTTATCGTCCGCTTCGATCGTTTCCCCGCTTTGCAGCATGAAGATCGGCCAACGGTTGCGGGACGGCAGGTAGAAGTAGAACCCGAACCGTTCGCCAAGGACTGCAAGCTGCTTGCCGTACCGGAACAGGTCCCGCCACGTCCAGCTGCTGTCCGGCTCCGGCACTCCCGATTCCCGGAAATGCTCCTTGTTATAGCAAAGCACGACCGGAGATAGAATGAACGGCTGTACTAGCGTACTATCTCCTTGCAAGAATGGGGCGGTGGCGAAAGGGTAGAGCTCGTCGTTTTTCTCCAGCGGCTCGAGCAGTACGGTCTGCTCCCCTTCCTCGAAGTCTTGAAAATTATTGTTGTTGAGCATCGCCACATCGACCATGTCCGCTTCCATATATTCCTTGAGGGCCCGGCTGTAGCTGGACTGGGGAAGCTCTACGGGCTGCACCTGGATGTGCGGGTACAATTCGTGAAACGCCTTCAGCAGCTTGTCCATTCCGGCCAGCTCGGCCGTCGCACGGACGTAGCCGAATTTCAGAATCGTGCCGTGCTCGGGACGTGGGCTTTTGACCCGGTTGCCGACACGGGCGATTTTCTCGATCAGTCCTTCGGCAACTAACGTATCCAATCCTTTGCGGACCGAGTTGTTGCTGAGCTGGAACCGGACCTCCAGATCGCTCTCCGATGGCAAAAAGCCGCCGACGGCATATTTGCCCGAAACAATCTCCTCGCGCAAGGTAACAATCATCTCGTCCAATCGAATGCGAAAATATTTACGGCTGTTTCTTTTCTGCATGAAGTTACCTCACATCTGACTCAATTTCCACTCGGTATTCCTAATCTTAGCATACTGAAAATGAATAACAACAACAAGCTTTTATGGTGATATAAGTTTACTAGACAACACTCTGATTGCTATGATCGCAGATATAGGTAGGAGCTTATTCGGAAGAAAAACCGACGAATTTCACCTCCGTAACGAGGTCGACGCCGCGTTCTTGCTTCGCGCGAGCTTGAGCTAATCGGATTAGCGCTCTTACGTCATCAGCCGTAGCTCCTCCTGTATTGACAATAAAATTGGCATGGAGGCCGGAAATTTGGGCTCCCCCAATGGAGTACCCTTTTAAACCGCAGGACTCTAGTATCTCCGCTGCGAATAGTGGTAACGGATTTCGAAATACACTTCCGCATGAGGGCTGCTTAAGAGGCTGTGTCCTCATCCGTTTTTCTTTATATCGTTTTGTATTTTCCGCAATGGTCAAGCGGTCGCCCCGGGAAAGGGAAAACAGCGCCTTCAAAACAATCCAAGGTTTGCGTTGCAGTACGGATTCACGATAACTAAAAGCAAGATCTCGGGCTTTCAGCCAGAAAGCATCCCCTTTTTCATCCATAACGAATGCTCTCGATAGAATCTGCGATACGTCCGAACCATGGGCGCCGGCGTTCATACAGACAGCTCCGCCTACCGTACCTGGAATCCCGCCTGCAAATTCCAATCCCGCAAAACCATGCTTAGCGGCTTGAAGCGATAGCGTTATCAATGAAAACCCGCCGCCGGCAAGAACGCCGTCCTCGTTGAACGAAGCCGTGTCCCATTCCCCTGCTAGACGTAACACCGCACCACGAAATCCCTCATCGGAAACCAGCATATTGGAGCCTTTGCCAATGACCATCCAGGGTACTGCCTCCGCATTAAGAATGCGAACGGCTGCTGATATTTCCTCTATCGTACGCGGAAAGACGATGAGGTCGCATCGCCCACCGATTTTCCAAGTAGTATAAGTGTGCATCGGCGCATTTACGGTAAATGGAACTCCTGTACGTTCAAGCTCCGAGATCACTTGTTCACGCATGCTAATCACCTGCCAATAAAAGTCACCTGATATATTCCATTTCCCTTGTATTAGTTCCTGCTTCTGACTAGCCGCAACTGCCGCTTCCTATCGCGATAGTTTCATCGGAAGCTGATGCTGAATGCTTTTCTCATCCTCCATAGAAAGGCCTCGATAGGGTCTACCCACTAATTGGTAAGGCAATGGGTCATAACGGTATTTTGATTTGTTTCTCTACAATCTTGACTTGTTGGCTGCAAAACGCTCCCCGGACTAAAAATCGCGGTATAATCGAAGCAATTTCATTTCATCTACGACACGGAGGCATTTTCATGAAACCCTGGGATTTACCGATCACGCTTAATCCGCTAATAACACGAGACGATCTTCGCCGTGCCTTTTTGCAGCTTACGGATCCTTTGAAGCCGTACTACAGCACAGGCTCCTCGCGTCTTCATATCGGCAACACCGGAGCAAGCTATCCAGATCATATTGCTGGGATCGAGGGCTTCTCAAGAGTACTGTGGGGACTCGTTCCGTACATGGCGGACGGGAGCGACAGCGAGCTGTGGGAGACCTACGTTCAGGGGATAAAAAACGGCACGGATCCTTCCCATGATGAATATTGGGGTGCTGTCACCGATTACGACCAGCGTCTAGTGGAAATGGCCGCCTTCGGCTTCGCGCTTGCATTGATCCCGGATAAAATCAAAGCAAGCTTTACCGCTCAGGAGCTTCAGCGTCTCTACGACTGGCTGGAGCCCATTAGTCATAGTAAACTGTGGGATTGCAATTGGCTGTTCTTTCTGGTTCTGGTCCAAATGGGCTTCAAAAAGGCCGGCCTTCCTTACCGTCAAGAGCTGCTGGAGCAAACGTTGGACGCGATGGAGCGCTTTTATTTGGGAGAAGGCTGGTATGCCGACGGCGTTAACGGGCACAGCGACTATTATGTGCCTTTTGCCATTCACTTTTACGGGCTGCTTTATGCCAAGCTGATGGAAGAGGAGGATCCGGAACGATCCCGTTTGTACAAACAAAGAGCGGAGCAATTCGCTCACTCCTTCATTCATTGGTTCGATGAGGATGGCGCGGCTTTGCCTTATGGCCGGAGTCTGACGTACCGTTTTTCACAAGCCGCCTTTTGGGGCGCGCTGGTCTATGCCGGCGTGGAGCCTTTCCCGATGGGGGTCATGAAGGGCATTATGCTGAGACATTTGCGATGGTGGTTCCGCCAGCCGATATTTCATCCGGACGGTACCTTGTCGATCGGCTACGCCTACCCGAATCTGGTTATGGCGGAAAACTACAATTCGCCGGGTTCGCCGTACTGGGCGCTGAAATCCTTTTTGCCTCTGGCTCTTCCGGAGGATCATCCGTTCTGGACAGCAGAGGAGCTCCCTATGCCGAGGCTGGCGCCTCAAAGCGTTCAGCAGAAGCCGCATCTCGTCATTTGCCGTGACGCAGCAGCTTCACATATCGTTGCGTTCAATGCGGGTCATCTGTCGACGAACGAGCACACTCACACGTCAGCCAAATATGAGAAGTTCGCTTATTCGACCCGGTTCGGCTTCAGTGTGCCGCGCGCCGAATGGGGATTGAGTCAAGGAGCATTCGATTCGATGCTGGCGATCAGCGAAGGCGACAATCTGTACCGGGTCAAACGCAAGTGCGAGGAAACCTCCATCGACGACAACGGCAGAATCCATGCACGGTGGAAGCCTTGGAATGATGTCGAGGTCCAAACGTGGATCATTCCGGGGACGCCGTGGCATGTAAGGGTACACCGCATATCCTCGGAACGAACGCTTGATCTGGCGGATGGAGGCTTCGCTCTCGGTATCGACGAAGGCCGATGCGGTACAAGTCCGCTGCGGACCGATGAAGGGGAGGTAACAGCGTGTGCCGCCAATTCCGCCGGTGCGAGCGGTATTGTTTTACTGCACGGAGCCGGGAAAGCGGAGCTGATCTATCCCAATGCGAATACGAATGTGATGTATCCGCGCACCGTCATTCCGACGCTTCGGATGAGCATGAAACCGGGGGTAAGCTGGCTTGTAACCGCCGTTTACGGGCAGCCCGGCCAGGCCGATGCGGAGCATTGGCTGAAGTCGTGCCCATCCGTCCGCTTGAATGGAGACGAGCTGCAGATCATGGGAAGCGGCTCCCAGGAGCCGCTATTCCAGATTCGTTTGGATTCATGAGCAGAGCCCCGGATCTCCCCGGGGCTCTAAGCTTGTTTAGAACACCGATTCCATCAAAAATGCTAAAGGTGGGTGGGTCTCTCCACTTACGATGCCAGTTGTCCTACGGAAAACTCTTAAGCGACCGCCTTTGTTTTTAAGAAAATGACCACCAGACGTCTTTGGTGGTGTACCTCCCTCCAGCCAAGCTAATGAGAATCGGACAGGAAATCCGTTATTTTCTGAAATGAGACTACTTTTGGAGAGTGATCGGACAGAGAATCCGTTATTTGCTGATTTTACCGAAAAAAACGGTGTATTTTCTCGAAATAAAGGATCTGTTGTCCGATCACCCTGCAAAAAGGTCCGTTTTTGATGAAATAACGGATCTACGGTCCGATCCGGCCCAACTATGCTCTCCAGCGTTACAGGCACCTCGCGAATTGGCTTATTGAAAGACCTAAGTAGCTGAACATAAAGGTACAACGGTATCCCGACGAGCTACTTCCTTCCGTAGAGCATTGTTTTCATCGCTTTCCAACGTCAATTTCCAGAAAACAAACGGAACCTTGTCGCTTCTCCTGGAGATACTCCTGGACATACCACCTAACCAACATTAGCATGTTTGAGTGAACCAGGCTTCAAAATAAGCTCAGAGAGCCCCGGAACTCCCCGGGGCTCTCTTTTCCTTTTGGCTTATTATGCGATCATTGCCTTTGAAACTCATGAAACCGGGTGCCTTGATAAACAAGGGTTCCCTCGTCCCCTTCGACCAGCAAACCGTACATATTCCCTCGTACCTGAAGCTCGATACGTTCCTTGTCGGCAAATTCAAAAGTAATATAATACGTTGTAGTCGCGCTGGTGTCTCCGGATCCGCCGGATACATTGGTTCGTTTGGAGACAATGCGCGCCGGTACGCTTACTACATCCGCTGCGTTGTTGCGGGTCCAAGTAGTTAGTCCACGGACAACGACAAAGACGATCGTTCCAATGATTAAGAAGCTTACCAGTCCGAACATGAAGCTGAATATGGGCGGCGGTCCAAAGCCTGTGTGCATTCCATCATCCCCTTACCATTGCGATAAAACAGGAACATTATACCATATCCCCTTCTATCTGTAACGATTAGGGAGTGGCTCGGGAGAAGGGCTTCATTGTCAGCCGGCTAAAACTGCGGCAGCATTTGTATGCTCTCTCCCTGCTCCGGTATAATAAGGATGGGAAAATACTACCTATTCGGATAAGAGGTGACTGCTATGTTAACGATCGAATATCACGGACATTCCTGCATTCAGCTGTCGGACGGGGAGCACTCGCTTGTTATTGACCCTTTCCTGACAGGCAATCCGCTGGCTTCCGTAGATCCGGAATCCATTCGCGTTCAACACGTGCTGCTGACGCATGCTCACGCAGACCACATTGCCAACGCAGCCCAGATCGCCCGCGCCAACGATGCGACCATTATTGCCATTCACGAGCTGGCTACCTATATGAGCTGGCAAGGCGTCAAGACCAAAGATATGAATATCGGCGGCCGCCTCTCTCTCGGATTTGCCGAGCTCCAGATGGTACAAGCTTTCCACAGCTCAGGGATTATTGATCACGACAAACAGCAAATCGTCTATGCCGGAATGCCGGCCGGATTCATTATCCGCTGGAATGGCAAAACGATTCTGCATGCAGGGGATACGAATCTGTTCCTCGATATGAAGCTGATCGGTGAAAGAAACGACATTGACGTCGCTTTCCTGCCGATAGGCGATTTATTTACAATGGGACCGGAAGATGCAGCGACCGCAGCGGAATGGCTGCAGGCCAAGCAGGTCGTTCCGGTACATTACGACACCTTCGAGCTGATCCGGCAGGACGGACCTGCCTTCGTCGATCTTCTGAGCACCCGCGGCATCCAAGGGAAGGCGCTGAAGCCCGGTGAGAAGCTCTCCTTGTCCTAAGAGCGTAACAAAGAACAGGCCTGATAAAACCAGGCCTGTTTTCTTTTCCGACATTAGGAGCGGATATGCAGCATCCCGATAACGCCGTCTTCCGGCCAGTTGTACAGATCCTTCCCTAACGTATAGCTTATGGACTTGCGCACGGCGGAGTCTGTAAGCAAAGCGTTTCTAAGCCCCTCCGTAATAATCAGCTCGTATTCCCTCTCTCCCTTGCTCAAAAACAGCCGTATGCTGCGTTCCTCGGTTCCGCCCGTCTGCTTGAGGACATCCGACAATTCAGCGGTCCATTGCGTCACCGTTTGCCCGTAAGGAACTTCCTCGTCATAGTGGTAGACGGCCTTGTCGTTCTCGAAGCGATCAATGATGATATCGCGCTCCCCTTCCCTGCCTGAAGAAAGCTTCATTATGAGTGCCGGATGCTCCAAGGGGTCGATTGGACGTCCGTCTTTAAGCTGTGCGGTATAGGTGGCGGGATCCCAATTCACCTTAATCCCGAGCTTCTCCGACGTATCCCGCAGCGGCACGTAGACGACGTCGCGATACGAGAAGGGCTGCCCTTCGGGAGCATAGAGCTTGCCGTCCACTTTCACCTGCACATTGGAGTAGGAAACGGCCGCTTCGAAAGGCTCGCTGCCGACCGGTATGCCGGACACCGAGTCCTTGAATTCCGATTGAGACGGATTGCCCTGAGCGGCTATGCCGGCCCATTCCGAACGGAGCAATATTTCGAACCGGTTCGGATCGCTGTTCCAGACGGTTACGTAGCCGAGAATATCCCGGAAAAACGTCATCGGAACATAAAGCGAATCTTTGAAGAACAAGGGAGTGGCCGTTACCGGAACCATCGAGCCGTCCAATGTCAGCTTCACATTCGATCCCGGATATAGAGTAACCGTATGCACACCAGGCTCGGGTTCCGGTACCATGTCCATGTTTTTCAGAGCGGTTATCCTTCTTGCAGCCTCTTCTCCCTCGAATACATCGAATACCGATACGGCAGGCCGCCCTAACCGGTTGTTGGCATAGAGCAAGTAGTCACGGCCAACCTCCAGCGATGCCCCGCATTGATCGCTATCCGCAGCGGTCAGCACGGTCCGGGTGAAGCTTCCTTTCAGCTGGCTATCGTTAATGAGCGTAGCCATCTTGTACAATTGGCCCTTGTAATACACGTTCTCCAGCTTCGAAACCATTCCGTACAGAACGTGGCTCGATACGGAATAATCATATTCCGGGGTCGTAGTCTCCCCCTTTGAGCAAGCAAACGCCTTCTCGGGACCCGCCGTCAGCCCGACAGGAATAGACGCCAGGGTTAGGCAAGCGGCCGCCAGCAATGCGGTCATTCCTTTTTTCATCGATGACACTCCTTCTTTAGGTATTCCCATAAGGAAAACCCAAGTTTTTGAACAATCACTTCTATTTCTATAGGCATTGCTCCCGTTGTATAACCATTGAACAGAAAAATCCTATGGGTAAAAAGCTCAGCAGTTCATATTCCACGGTTACGGGCAATAAGTATCTATAAAATGATTATGAGCCATTCAAGGAGTGATTCCCGATGCTGCTGGATTGCGCTATTGTCGGAGGCGGCCCCGCCGGCTTGAACGCGGCACTGGTGCTGGGCAGAGCCCGAAGACAAGTGATATTATTCGATAGCAATCAACCGCGGAACGCAGTAACCCGGCACTCTCACGGGTTTATAACACGGGACGGGGTAAAGCCGGGCGAGTTTCGCAGCTACGCTCAGCAGGATATCCGCCGGTACCCTTCCGTTCAAATTCACAATGACACGGAAGTTGTATCCGTGGAAAGGATGGGACATACCTTCCGGCTCGCAACCCGAACGGGCGAACGATTCGATGCCAGGACGATTCTGCTCGCCGCCGGCCTGAGGGAAGTGCTTCCCGAGGTTAGGGGAATCCATGATTGTTACGGCAAGAGCCTGTTCAGCTGCCCGTACTGCGACGGCTGGGAGCTTAGAGACAAGCCGCTGGTCGTCATAGCCGAAGGGCCGAACCTGTTTCATTCGGCGAGGATTATATGGAATTGGAGCCGCGACCTTATTCTTTGCAGCAACGGCAATCGGGTGTTGAATCCGCAGCAGCTCCACCTGCTGAACAGTAAAGGAATCCGTGTTATGGAACAACGAATCGCCCGATTGGAAGGGAATAATGGCTTGCTGGAACGCGTTGTGTTCGAAGGCGGCTCCAGTATCGCCAGATCGGGAGGCTTCGTTTCTCCCCAATGGTATCAGGCAGCTCCCTTCGGTGCGCAGCTAGGCTGTCTGACCAACTCCTTGAACGGCTTCGTCACCGATTCCTTCGGAAGAACCAATGTGAGAGGCGTTTATGCAGCCGGGGATACGTCGGTCGTCGCGCCTTCCCAGCTTATCATCGCCGCAGCCGAAGGCAGCCGTGCCGCCATCGGAATCAACACGGACTTATCCGAGGAAGCCTTTCTTTGAATGAAAAAAGCTCTCTGTCAACGACGATCCTTCAGTCGACAGAGAGCTTTTGCATGTATTACTTGAACACTTTCATTCGTTCGGACAATGGCTTGAATTCCTTGTCCCCGGCCTGAGCCGTCGGGTTGCCGTAAGGCATCTGAGCCAGCAGCTTCCACGAGCCCGGAATGTTCCACTCGTCCTTCACTTTATCATTGATCAACGGATTATAATGCTGGAGGTTCGCTCCCAGCCCCTCGCTTTCCAGCGCCGTCCAGATAACGAACTGCAGCATGCCGTTCGATTGCATCGACCAATCCGGGAAATGCTCCTTGTACGTCGGAAAGCTCGACTGAAGTCCTTCGATAACCGTCATGTCTTCGAAAAACAGCACGGTTCCGTGTCCATTACGGAAGCCGTTCAGCTTTTGCTCGGTCGATGCGAATTGATCTGCGGAGACCATGCCTTTCAATACTTCCTTGGTAAGATCCCACAGTTTGTTATGGTGCTCCCCGAATAACACGACGACCCGTGCGCTTTGCGAGTTGAATGCGGACGGCGTATGCTTCACCGCCTCTTCAATGAGCTCCACAATCCGTTCGTCCGCTACGGACGATTCCTTGCTGATTCCATAGATGGTGCGCCGCTCGCGAACCGCTGCCATAAAATTGCTCCCGGTGCCTACTGTTCCAGCCATGCCGATGATCCCTCCGTTAGGTATGGTAAGTTAAGCTATTGCAACTTTGTTAGTGTGTACCTGCCGGAGGGGCTTTTATTCAGCTAGCCTTACTTCTCGATATTGTTGCTTTGGACATCGCTGGGACGCAGCTTCAGCTTCGCATTGATTAACGTATTGTTCTGAATCGTGTACTTAGGCGCCCCTACACCCGCATAAATCGTGGAAATGCCTTCGGCTGCGACATTGGAGGTGATGGTATTGCCTTTGATTGAAGCCTCATTAACCGCGTACGGATTGTTGCGGGTCCAATAGTCTCCAATCATGATCGAGTAGTCGGTCGGGTTCGCCATTTTGTTCGCCGTGATGATATTTTTTTCAAATACGATTTTTTTGGCTTTGACCGCTTTCAGAGCAAATCGTTTGTCCAAAATGTTCAAAGTGGAATTGGTCATCGTAAAGTCAGCGCCGGGATTAGTGACTGTGGCGCCCTCGAACATGTTCAGCGTACACTGGTTGAACACATATTTGCCCGTATCGTCCAAGGTCAATCCCTTTGTCGTCGAGCTAATCTGACAGTTGGAATACGTAGCTGGAGGCATATTCAGATTGGCAGGCTCACTAACCTTCAAGTTGTCGATGATGCTGCCTTCCGGAACGCCGCCGGAGATGCTGCCGCCGTTCATGGTCAAATTCGTGACGCGAATCGGATTCACCCACAGCGAGAACTCGGAGCCTCCCTTCTGGTTGTTCATCGTTATGTTCGAGGCGGTGATTCCGAACGGATCCTTGCTGCTGATGACAAATTTAGAATCGGTAAACGTCATGCCGTCGATGCTTAAATTAGGGCCTTCCAAATGGGTAAAGGAGTCGTTCATTTGATTGCCCTCAAATTTCACATCGTGATAAGCATAAATGCTTGTGCCGTCAAAATGATTATTTTTTATTAGCGCACCTGTGAACGGAGGAGAAACGGCAAGACCAATTTTGCCTTTGGATGCCAAATGGTTGCCTTCCACCGTCGCATCGTGGCCATCATACAGAATAACGTCATATGCCGCATTATTATAAAACTTGTTGTTTCTAATGAAGATGTTGCTGTTCATCTGCCCATTCTCGCCGTATCCGCCTTCTACGTCGATGCCGGACTGAGGGGCCGTGCCTTTAATATCATGGATCACGTTGTTGATAACCGTTATGTTATCGCCTCCGCCGATCGTAATGCCCTGTCTGCGGTTGAACGCAAATTCCGAATTTTTAACGACTACGTTCTTGGAAACGGCCCTTTGCCAAAACTCAATGTACGCTCCGGTGCTGATAGGTTGATTGAACACAACGTAGAAATAGCTTGCGCCGTCAGGAATTTGCGTCACTTGGCGCAGCTTTGTGTTTTTCATGCTTGTGATGAAGGTCCCGTCCTGCTTGTAAAAGAATAAGTCAAATTGGGGCAGGAGCTTTTGGCCGTTCGAAAATTCGAATTCCCGCTCCGTCTTAAAGATCGGGCTCGTGAAGTTCAGCGGCTCTTTCACCCGGATTTTGCTCGAATCGGGGATGAGCTTCCCTTTATCGTCAATCGAGCCCGATACGAAGCTCGCTGCGTACAAATCTTTTACCATCGTGCCTTTCCCGCCGACAGCCAGACCGTCACCTGTAAAGTTAATCGCCTTTATACCATCAATCGTAACGTTGACGGCTCCTTCGGTAATGATCCCGTAGCCGCCTTCATGCGTACCCTTGCTGGAGAAATCGTGCGAGTCCTTGTCACCCTTGTATGTCCCGCCTTTGATCGTGACATTGTTGGCACCATAGCCGATGTGCAGCGTCTGATACCCGGCAAATCCGTTCGCCTCTTTTTGAATAACCGCATTGGGGTCCAGCTCGAAGGTTATATTGGGAACCATATTGATGCGTGCCGTAGTATCCAGCCACAGCTTCGGATCCTGCTTTTTGATCGTGTACGTGCCCGCCGGGACTTTAAACGTCGTCATGCCGTTGGCATGCGCCCATTGCAGAGCGTCGTTGAATCCTTTGGTCGTTTCCACCGGATGGGTTCCATCGTTATAGATGCCCCAATCCTTCGGCACCAGCTGGTATACTTTGCTGGCGTTAGGGGCCGCTTGTGCGGATTCGGCTGTCACGGCTTGATTGCTGGGAGCAACATCGGCCGCGGCAGCCTGAATCGGCAGCGCGGTCAGCAGAAGCAGCAGTCCAACCCATTTCATTTTCATTGTCCGTCTCACCATTTTTCATTAAAATTGTGGTTCCATTGAGTCGTTCCTGATGGAGAAAGAAGCATTATATTCATGAGTTATAGAATTCATACGAACGTTCAGCCTTGTGCCATACACCACCATCCTTCCATGCTGTGCTGTCTATGAAGTTTACTGTACAATAAGCTCACAGCAGATTTTGTCATATTGTGGAATGGTTTACAAGATAGCCAAGGCCTAAATATGCATCCTTCACGAAATCATTGCAAACGAGCATCGTACCATGTACCCAAATCCGATCGAATTATAGGTGTTTGTACCCTGTTAGTAAATGTAAAAAAAGAGAACCGAATTCATCGGTTCTCTGGATCGTCATTAACCATTCGCAGAAACAAGCGACAAGTGCCGCGCTGCCTCCTCCGCTTCTTGATAAGCTTGCTCCAACACTTCTTCGGGCTTCATAATCGACGTCCCCTGGGCTCTAATAATCCGGTAATCCTCCACTCCCAAGAAATTGAACATGGACTTTAGGTATTTGTGCGAGTACTCTACCTCGGTATACCAGTCGTTATTCGTGTATACGCCGCCGCTGCCTTGGATGACCACGAGGCTCCTGCCGTCCTTGAGCAATCCGACGGATCCGTTTTCCGTATATTTAAACGTTTCCCGGGCGATGAGAACATTGTCCATATAATCCTTCAGCTTCGACGGAATGTTAAAGTTGTGCAGCGGCATGGCGATAACATATTTATGGGCGCTCTTGAACTGGCGGAGTATTTCAGTCATCCGATTCGTAACCAGCTGCTCCTCCTCCGAGAGCGTCTCTCCCTTGGCCGCTTTCTCCCATGCGCTTAACACCGTACGATCAATCATCGGAACATGATCCTCGTACAGATCGATTTGTTCAACCGCTCCATTCGGATTCGACGAGGCATAAGCTTCTTTGAAACGGGTTAACACCTGCAAGCTGAAGGAGGTTGAGGATTTCACTTTCGGATGAGCGTTGATAATAAGCAGTTTGTCCATTATGGGTCTCTCCTTGTTTTGTTTTTATTGTCGATAATATTAATCGACGATTAACTATATCTACAATATAACCGTTACCATGACACCTGTCAAATCCTAATTCGTGGCAGCCGTTCACACCAATCCGCCGTTTGACAAGAAGCCCGAATCCTCCTAAGATTAATAGACGATAGCTTGTAGCAAAGGAGCAGGTACGCTTATGCAGTATAGTATCGGGGTCGAATATGGACTGCATTGCCTTGTTTATTTAATAGATATTCCTCCGGATTCTACGATTGGGATTAAAGAGCTTTCCTACTTTCAGGGTGTTTCCGAAACGTATTTATCCAAAATTTTCGGAAAATTGAGTAAAGCCGGTATCGTCCGATCCGTTCCCGGAGTAAAGGGCGGATACCGGCTGGCCAAATCCCCGGATGAAATCAGCTTCTGGGATGTCGTAGAGGCTGTCGAAGGCCCTCAGCCCATTTTTCATTGCAAAAATATTAAAGACAACAGTCTGCTTTACCGGGATAAAGAAGAGACGGATTGTTCTTCCCGTTCGTCATCCTGCACCATTAACTTAGTCATGCTTCAAGCCGAAGAAACCATGCGGGACTATTTGCGCGGCAAAACCTTGTCCTGGTTAAACGACGAGCTGGATCGCGTGCTGCCGAACCAATCCCGGACGGAAACACGCAGCTATTTCGCCAAAAGCTTCACCTGACCGCGCTTCACCGCTCAAACCATGCCATAAAAAATGTAAAGGGCTCTTCGCTTTCATAGCGTGGAGCCTTTTGCATATATAGAATTTGTAATCGGTGCTCCCCGCAAAGTATCTGATGGACTTCGAAGCCTAAGCTCCACTTTGTGGGGGTATTTTTGTGCATAAAAAAACGGCATTCTACAAAAAATACCACAGAACCGCCCAATATTAGCCAAACGTTTTCGGAGACATAATCATGAAGCCCAAACATCAGCCCAAGCAAGTGCAGGCCGGCTCCTTATTGCAAAGCACGGTGGATAGCATGGATCAACTGAAGGAATTGACTGAGCTGTCCGCCGATTTCAAGACGGTCTCGATTTCGCTAGCCAATCAGAAGCAGACGGTCTCCTATTACAAATCGTTAATTAATGAAAAGCTGCTCCAGGATACGCTTCTGCACACCATGCAGCATAGAACGGCTGATGCTGCCTTCGACGATCTTGAGGCTATTCGGAAATGGCTCCCTATCGAGGATATGGAAATTACGGACGATCCGGCCGCCATCCAATCGAAGCTGATGCAAGGACACATTATGGTCCGGTTCGGTGCAGACGAATCCCGGGTTGCGTTAATTCCATTCGCAAGCAAGCAAGGACTGCGGAAAAATAACGATACTGAAAATGAATTTAGCGTTGTCGGACCCAAAGTAGGGTTTGTCGAGGATCTGGATACGAATATTCATTTGCTGCGCTCACAAATCAATATCCCGAACCTGATCGTCAAGGAGATCACAATCGGCAGCATTTCCCAGACCAAAGTAGCGATCGTCTATATACACGGCATCACGAATGAAAGAACGGTTCGGACGATAGAACAGAGACTTGACGATATCGACTTCGAGGTTGTATTTGATTCTTCCCAGCTGGACCAAATTATATCCGACAACAGCTTGTCGCCCTTCCCTCTATTTGTAAGCACGGAACGCAGAGACCGGGTCGTGTATGCGCTTATTAGCGGGCAGGTTGCCGTCATTAGCAACGGATCGCCGTATTTTATTACCGGTCCTTCAACCTTGTTCGATTTTTTCATTTCCCCGGAGGATTATTATTTGCCCTGGATCCTGGGCTCCTTTTTTCGTTTGATCCGTATTTTCGGCGTCATTTTCTCGCTGTTTGCCACGTCCATGTATGTTGCGATAATGACTTATCATTATGAGGTGATTCCAAAGGGCTTGCTTGGCCCCCTTATCTTTTCCAGGCTCAACGTTCCGTTCCCGCCCGTGCTCGAAGTGTTGTTCCTCGAGCTAACCATCGAATTTCTGCGTGAAGCCGGTGCAAGACTGCCTACCAAGATCGGCCAAACACTGGGCATTGTCGGCGGCATTATCGTCGGCCAAGCCGCCGTCGAAGCGGCGTTAACCAGCAACATTCTCATCATTATCGTTTCGTTGTCCGCTCTTGCCTCGTTCGCTACGCCGATCTATAAAATGTCCAATACGATACGTTTTTTGCGGTTTCCGTTCATTGTGCTGTCAGCCCTATGGGGCGGTTTGGGCATGTTTATCGGGATTTGCTTCTTGATCGTCCATATTACCCGTCTGGAATCGCTGGGCAGCCCTTACACTGTCCCGGTGTACCCGTTGAGATTCAAGGATTTAAAAGACAGCTTCATCCGCTCCTCCTATCAGTCGTCGAATATGCGCCCCCGTTATTTGAGACCGAAAGCTTTATTCCGGTATATTCCAAAACCGACGGCTCGACGCAATGAGGATCATGAAGAACAGTAATTGCACAGAAAGCGTGGGTATAAGCTTGGCAAAGATCGTTCTGCTAGTCGCTTGTTGTCTGCTGATCGCTTCATGCAGCAAAACGAAAATTGTAAACAAGATTGAGCTCATTCAAACCATAGGGGTCGATCTATCCGGAAAAAGCGTGAAGAGCACTATGCTGGCAGGCAATTACAAGAAGAAAGGAGAGTCAGGCGTACAACTGCTCGGGACGAAATCCGATACCAATCTGGATATGATGTCGAGGATCAATGCGCAAACGAGAAACCCTATTGAGTACGGCCAGCTGAGGATGCTTCTATACGGAAAGGAGTACTCCCGGAAAGGAATAGCCGATATGATGCAAAATTTGTGCCATGATTCCAAACTATCCACCCGGATGCAGCTTGGTGTTACGGATAAGGAAGCTTCGGATATATTGGCTGCCGTTGCACAATCCGAGGAATCCTATTTCCTGTCCGACATGATTGAACATCATATAAAAAACGGAACATTGCCCCATAATAACCTGCAAATTGCACTATTTAACTATTACGGGAAAGGCAGGGATCTATTTCTGCCGTATTTGAAGCTGACTGAAGGAAAGATCGTTGTAGATGGGCTGGCGTTGTTCAAAGACGACAAATATGTAACCAAAATCAATATGCAGGAAGCCTTTTTGTTAAAAATGCTTATTGAGAACTCCGATAACGGCACTTATCTGGCTTCCATCCGTGCAACGGAGCAGCAGAGTGCCAGTCCTGTTTTATTGCACAGCATCAGCTCCAAGGTCAAATATAGCCTCAATAGGCTGCGCCCCCAGCCTTCCCTGTCGGTCCTCGTACATATGGATGCTCAGATCAAGTACGTTCCGGACTGGATCGATCCGACCTCCTCCGCTCACCGTTCCATGCTGGAAAATGAGCTGGGCTCGTATTTCGAGCAAGTGCTTCAAGCGCTGTTGTCCTTGTGCAAGAAACACAACGTGGATCCGGCCGGCCTAGGAGATTTCGTTCGGAGCCGATCCATACGATGGAACGAACAAGAGTTTCAAGCCAGCTACCCGCAAATGCAGACGCAGGTCACAGTGAAATTGAAAATTGTCGAGACTGGCGTCAGTCTCTGATGTTAATAAGAGGGGGAATTATTTGTGGAGCCTGCATCCAAGAGCAAGGAGAGCTATACCCTTTCCCCTTATCTCGTTTTTTTTCTAATGTACGTCAGTATGGTAGGGGTCGGAGTTCTGGATTTTCAGCGGGATTTAAGCGAAGCTGCCGGATATAATGCATGGATTTCCATGTTATTATCGGGTATCAGCATACATGTCGTCTTGTGGATGATGTGTAAAATTTTACACGATCAACCTGCAGATCTTATGTCTATCAACTGTTCATGCTTCGGTAAAATGCTCGGCAGCGTGATAAATTTCGGGATCATCGTTTATTTTTTTCTGGGGGCTTTTGTCACCTTCAGAGGCTATATGGCCATTGTCAAAGTATGGCTGTTTCCCGATATGAACATGCTTCCTGTGACCATCCTGATCGCTGTGCTCATTTGTTATACGGTATCGGGCGGGCTGCGTTCAGTCGCCGGATTATGCTTCTGGGGAGTGGTCTGCTCCTTCCTTTTCGTCATTCCGCTGAACTTCCTGGCCATTCCGTATTTACATCCGCAAAATTTGCTTCCTTTGTACGAACGTACTCCGGCTGAGATTTATAACGGCTTCAAATGCATGATTTTTCAATACCTCGGGATCGAGACCCTCATGTTATATTATCCTTTGGTGCCCTCGCAGGCGAAAGCGCAAAAGTGGGCGCAAGGCGCCCTGCTTACCGCGACGATATTTTATTTGATGATCGTGCTGGTCACCTTCATGTTTTATACCCAAGGTCAGCTGTCCGAGATAGCTTGGCCGACGCTTCACTTGATTATGATTCTCGAGCTGCCGTTATTTCAGCGTCTGGAGTACTTTGTCATTTCGGTGCTGTTTATAAAAATAGCCGCTAACGTCGCGTTGACGATCTGGGCCGCATGCCGCGGCGCCAAGCAGGCGTGGAATATGAAGATGTCCGTTAGTCTATTGGCTTTCATGATTGGATTTATTGCCTTGCAAATCGTTATTAACGAGGGCGGAAGATCGAAGCAATTGATCGAATGGTACTCCAACGTCGGATATTATTTTATATACGTCTACATTCCGGTTCTGTTCGTGTGGGTGCAGATCAGAAGCAAGCTGCGTACGAGACTGACTGGTGCGGAGCCGTCGCAGTAATGAGAAAACCGTATCGAGGCCTTGACCTCGAGTTTTTATATATTATATTGTGTTAACAGAAAGAGCGGGCCGGTGTGCCAGCTCTTTTTTGTTGTGCAATTAATTGTTTATGTACTTGGATAATTCATAGTGCTAGATTCATAGGATTCAGGCAGTGCCTATCAAAATAAATATAAACCATTTACATATTTCGACAAAAAGAAGCTTGCAAATCTTTTAAAATACGGTAGGATACCTGATAGTACATAGATTGTCGCTAAATTACGAGGAGGAACGCCATGTTTCAACAATCGAAAAGAAAATGGATAAGTTATGTCATCGCTGCAGTCACTGCCGTTCAACTGGGATTTCCTGCTCAAGGACCGGTTCTTGCCGAGCCAGTTTCTCTGCAGTCAGCAGAGATGCCTACCTTCAAAGAAGCCGACATTGTTCCGGGGAAAGTCATCGTTAAGTACAAGCAGAATGCGCTGAAGAAGGTGCAATCCAGCTCCTTCTCTCCATCGTCCTTTTCCGTTTTATCCTATGATGAGCCTATCTCCGTTACAGCCAAACTGTTGGAGCTTCAAAGCAATCCAGATGTGGAGTATGCCGAGCCCGTCTACAAAACACAATTGATCGCTGCAGCATCCTCCGGCGATACGGTGTCCCAATCCGTGTACTCCGGACCTGAGGAATATATGAAGCAATGGGGCAAGCAGGCAGCGGATTTGGACGATATGAGCGCCTATTCTACTGAAGCGCAAAATCAGCAGGTTACCGTAGCCGTTATGGACTCCGGGATCGATCTGACGCATCCGGATCTTAAGAGCTCGATAGTCAAAGGATACGACTTCGTCAATAATGACGACATCGCCCAAGACGATCATGGCCACGGCACCCATGTATCGGGAATTATTGCAGCGAATTCGGCGGCAGGCACCGATTACGGGATCGCTCCCGGCGTCAAAATCATGCCGCTCAAGGTCCTGGACAGCAATGGCGAGGGGGATACGGAGCAAATCGTTCGAGCCTTGCAGTATGCCATAACGAATAAAGCGGACGTTATTAATATGAGCCTTGGCACTGCCGGAGACAGCCGGGCGGTTCGGGAGCTGATCAAGCAAGCATATGGCCAGCATATCGTTCTTGTTGCCGCTGCGGGCAACGAAAGCAACCATTGGGTTCGGGACGAAGCCGGACAGATGGATCCTCTGAATGATACGAGACGCTACATTACGTTAACGAGTTACCCCGCCGCCTATGACGAGGTGATAAGTGTCGGCGCCGTTGCGCAGATTACCGGCCAATCTTACGCTATTGCGGATTTCTCCAATGTCGGGAAGGTTGACGTAGTCGCACCCGGGGTCAATATTTACAGCACGGCCTTGGGCGGAGGCTACATTTATAAGTCAGGGACGTCTCAAGCAACGCCGTTTGTCGCCGGGCTGTCCGCTCTGTTGAAGGCAGCTAACAAAGCTTTGGATGCGGAAGACATCCGCACCATTCTGCAAACTTCTGCTCAAGAGAACCGTCTTAGTGCCCTGAAAGAACAAGAATATGCCAACCTTACGCAAGCTCCCAACGACCATGTTTCCAGGACAATGGTGTACGGAGAAGGTATGCTTCAAGGGATTCGGGCTTTTGAAACACCGAGATTGAAAATTGAGCCGGTATCCATCAATTACCCTGCCGATCGGACCGTAGCTTTTGATGCGACACTGCTGGACGTTCATAATACGGTGGTGAAAGCAATCTATTCCGTGAATCTGGAAGCAAGGTACTATGACGAAACTTTGTTGGACCGGGAACAAGATGCGAAATTTTCCGTGCCTTCCGTTTCGCCATTGGTAGAAGGCCGTGCAAGACTTACCGCTATTTTGGACAGCAGTCCGCTTATTCATCATGTATACGTCTATGGATTCTGGTCGGCTGACCCGAGCAGCGGTGCTGCCACACATCGTTCCAATCCATATGTGCTCCTGAAGCGTCCTGCCAATCCATTAGTCAGCCTGCAATCCGGAACGTATGAAGGCGAGCAGACGGTTACGATCACGACCGCTTCTCCAGAGGGCATCATTCTTTATCGAGTTCAAAATGCGGATCAAACCTTAAGCGGCAGCTTCAATATTCAAGGCGGTTCGTTGAAAATTGCCAAGGATACCGTATTAACGGTCGCATTCCTCCAGAACAATGTGTTTAGTGAAGATGCGGTTTATTCCTATCGCATTACTCCTAAGACACCTCCTCCGAAAACCGGCGGTGGTGGCGGAGGAGGTGGTGGTGGTGGCGGCGGTGCCGGAGGCAGTACCCAATACGCTCCTTCCATGGATGCCAACGGCAAACTAACCTACGAGGTGACGGCTCCGCGCGTAGACGTGCTTTTATCGTTACATTCGGACTCCAAAGAAGTAACGATAGACGCCGCAACGGAAGTAGCAGTCGATATCCTTACGGTGAAGGTGGATGCCGACCTGATTGCGAAGCTGTGGAGCAAGGACAAATCGCTTGTCATTAGATCCAGTGACGTAACCTTTTCTATTCCACCTAAAGCTTTTCAAGTAAAGGATGAAGGCAGTACGGTTGTGTTCAAAAAATCTATCGATTCGGCGCCTTCCATGACCGATTACGCTGCCGTTTCACCTATTTATGACCTGTCATTGACGGAAAGAGGAAATTCGATATCATCGTTTGCCACGCCGATACAAGCTTCGTTCTTGTATGACAGCAGCAAGGTGAAGGATCCTCAATCGCTTGGTTTATATGTACTTGACGAGCCATCAGGGAGTTGGACCCGCGTAGGAGGCACATTAGCCGGTACGAACACGATCACGGCACCGCTCGCGCACTTCTCCAAATATGCGGTACTGGAGAAAAGACCTTCGTCCGACTCCAAACCGGGATCGTCCGGAAGCGCCGCCACCTTTGCGGATATTCAAAATCATTGGGCACAAAAAGAAATTGAGCAGCTTATCGCTCAAAGCATTGTCGACGGTGTGGACGCTGACTCGTTCCTTCCGGATGCCAGCATGACGAGAGCCCAATTTGTAACTTTACTTACGAAAGCATTGCAACTGAAAAATCAAGGCAGCGCCACTGCATTCCAAGACGTTACCAACAATTCCTGGTACAAGGATGCCGTATATGCTGCGTATGAAGCGAACATAGTCAATGGTGTCAGCGAAAAGGAATTCGCTCCGGAAGCTAGTGTTACGAGAGAGCAAATGGCGGCTATGATGGTCAATGCTTACTTGTACAAGACCGGCAAGAAGCTAAGTGATATCGTGATTACGCAGGAAGTTAAATATTCGGATGAGGGAACCATCAGCGATTGGGCGCGGACGCAAGTACGAGCAGCTTCCGGGCTCGGTCTCATGAACGGAACGGACGGAGGAGCGTTCGCCCCTTCCGATCAAAGCACGCGAGCTCAAGCAGCCGTAGTGCTGCAGCGCATGCTGGCTAAGCTGCAATCCCAGTAATTGCTTATTCAGTTGGATCGTCAAAGTAAGCAAAAGCCATCGATAAACTAAAAACCGTGAGGGCGTTCGTCCCTCACGGTTTTTGTATGTTCTAACACGTTTACGCATTCCACAAGCACTGCTTCACGGAAGGTTACAAATAAGGCTCTACAATTCGCCGTATCCTCTCCAGCCCTTCCCACATATCGCCTGGGCCGTCATAGATCAGTACTACCGCTCCGTTATAGCCGGATGTCTTCAGCTGCTCCAGGCAATTGCGGAATTCCGGTTCGTCAGGCATGCCGGCATCATCGTAATGGGCTTTGGCGTGAACGGACACACTGTACGGCAGCGTCAACGCGATCTCGTCATATTTGGCGGAGCCTTTGAAGTTGCCGAAATCCGTAATCATCCGAAACGAATGATGTCCGCGCTCCAGCAGCTGCACACAGTTATCTCCGGTCGAGGTCAATGGCCGGAAATTTTCCGTGACAATCTGAACTCCACGGCCGGAAGCAAATTGTTGCATCTCGGATAACCTCTGCGCTGCGCGCTGCAGAGCGTCTTCATCGTCTGCGGGAGAATCCCCCGCAATGACTCGTATTCGCTTCGCACCGGCCTGTGCCGCTACTTCAATCCAATGCTGCACCAGAGCGTAATCCGCCGTGCTGCGCTTCTCATCGGCCGATGAGATATCGCCGTAATCCAGAAGCAGCGTATCAAAGGAAATGCCGGCAGCTTCGAACCGATGCCTCAGCTCCTGCAAATAGTCCTGTTCCGTGGACGGAAAATGAAAATGACATACCTCCACGGCCCGGTAGCCTCTGGAGCTAGCCTCGGCAGGCAGCTCCAGCAAGGACAAAACTTGCGGCTGCTCCTGCTCGCGGGTAAAATGACTACCCGCCTCCTGATCCCAATGCGTCCATCTGAGCGGACCCAGCAGTCTGTGCAGACTCCATGTACTTACGGATAAATAAGACATCGTCTCTCCTCCTGCAGCTTCATATTGGATGATGTGCGGTCATGAAGTCCTTCTATGGAAAAATTATACTGGACATTGCTTTGCCTTACAATTAGCATCGGAATGTCTGAGCGGGAACCATTAGAGATTCACGACTTAAAATTATAACGGTCAAGCGCCTGCTGCTCGATGTCTATAGCGCGCTTTACGTTCAAGGCTTTGATTTTCTCGACATAGTTGTCATAGGCATCTACCGGCTCAACGCCGAGGATAATTTTGATGGACATTTCATCCACCAGATTCATGACATCCATCATGATGGCCGCGGATTCCGAGCTCTCTTTCTCCGTCTTGTGAATCAGCGGCAGCGTATGCCGTTCGGCGTCGTTTTGCGCCCATACCGGTATCGCTTCCTTTTGCTGGGACAGCGTGTAGGCCTGCTCAATGTAGCGCCGGTCCTGGATGAACGGTCCAAAATAGCTCGCGCGGTTATACATGGCCAAAGCTTGGGCGGGAACCAGCTGTTCCTTGTTGCTCATGATCAGCTCCGTATATTTCGGGTAATCGCCTTCCATATTGTAGCTCGTCCCCTCGATGC
Source organism: Paenibacillus sp. NPDC056579 (assembly GCF_042793215.1). Lineage (NCBI taxonomy): Bacteria > Bacillati > Bacillota > Bacilli > Caryophanales > Paenibacillaceae > Paenibacillus > Paenibacillus sp. NPDC056579. The sequence goes on along the minus strand of NZ_JBHTVD010000002.1, from coordinate 1,067,076 downwards.
CGAAATTGAAGAACATGTGCCCCGCTTCACTGTATCCGTAGTCCAGCATTCTGGCGGCTTCCTCCACATTCTTGGAGTTGCCGGCAATAGCTACGCTCCCGCTGCCCACGTACTCTTCGCTTTTTTGACCGAATTTCGGCTTATCCCCTCTCTTCAACACCGGGTAAGGAGCAGCGGTCACGACGGCTTTCGGATCCTTGGCCTGGAGCGCTGGCTGCCATTTGCCGATACCCGACCCTGCATTCCATATACTGGCGCCGCTTCGGCCCAGCATCATATTGGAATCCATCGTCTTGATATCTACCGTCGCCATATTCCGGTCGATCAGACCTTCTTCATACCAGCGGTGGAACGTGCGCAAAAACTCCTTATACCCGCCTTCGATCGGGCCGAATTTGACTTTGCCCTCGTCCAAATAGAAGCCTTTTTTCACGCCATACGCGCCGATAAAAGCCCCGTTGTCCATTCCAAACAAGACGTTCGGCACGCTTAAAAAGGTTAGCGGAGCCTCGATCCCCTTCTTCTCCTTAAACGCTTTGAGCACCACATACCAATCGTCGATCGTCTCCGGGATCGGCAGCCCGAGCTCATCCAGCCAATCCTTACGGATAATCGGCCCTTGGAAGGTTTGCAGCATAGGATCGTTGCGGATAAACGGAAACACGTAATAATGTCCCTCATCCGTTTTGATTTGCTTATCGATCTCAGGGTGTTCCTTAAGAAATTGTTTCAAGTTGGGAGCATACTTGTCGATGACATCGTTCAGCTTCAGAATATAGCCGTCGTTGATCGCTTTCTCCGGGCCGCCTGGAAAGCTGTTCCAAGCGTATTCCATCATATCGGGCAAATCTCCCGACGCTAGCAATACATTCAGCGCGGTTTTATCCTGATTGGCTTGCGCCTGAATGAACTTAAGCTTGACTCCGGTTCGCTTCTGCCATTCCTGAAAGAAGGGTACCTGCTCAAAGGTCGATTTTACGCTGGCGGCGTTCTGGTTCAGCTCAGCCCAATACGTTAGCGTCTTGCTTGTCTGGATGGGATACGCACCCGGCTGCTGCTTGACCTCCGCAGCGGTGCTCGCATTGCTTATACTGCCGGCTTGAGGCGATCTGGCGTCTTGGGAACGGCCGGTGCAGCCGGCTGAGACGATAGAGAGTATGGAAACGAGCAGCAATAATGTCCTTGCTTTTGTATGCATGTCCAGCTTCAGCCTCCCTGCAAGGAATTAATTCATCTCTTTGTATTTGCCTGGTGTGATTCCTTCGTACTTTTTGAATACGCGGATGAAGGTTGCAACCTCGTTGAAGCCTACCATTTTGGCCGCTTCGGTAATCGATATCTGCTTATGCTTTATAAGGGTTTTGGCTTCGTGGATTCTCAGGCTGTTAATAAAATCGGGCAGCCCTTCCCCTGTCATATTTTTGAACATTTTGGACAAATAGCTTGCCTTCAGCTGAAACCGTTCCCCTATCGTATTAACGTTAAGATTCGAGTCATGGTAGCACTCTTGAATGTACTGCGTCACTTCGGAGATCAATTTGCGCAGCGATTCAGCCCGGTCTTTCGATAAATTGGATTCGACCTTGGCTGCTGCAGCGGTACACACCGTCTGCAGCAGGCGCTGAAGCTCCTCCTGCATTTCCTGGATCGTCTCGCAGGCAATGATGGTATCCATCCAGAGAGGGTTGTCTGCAAGGAAGCTTTGATCCGCATCTCCCAGCTCATTGATGGCTTTCACCATGGTACCTACAAAGTTGAAAATGAGACAGCGGGCCAGCGTCAAGGAAACGGCCGGCTTATCGAAATTCCGCTTGGTTACTTCTTCTACCAGTTGGGAGGCGTGGTCGAAATCGCCTGCTTTAATGAAATTAATGATCTGCTGCTCCACATGGAGCGGATAATAATACCCTTTTTGCAGCTCCGCCGATTCGAAACGGATATCGTCATAGGCGATAATCTCGCGTTTGCCCAGCACCATCTTGTATTCCATGGCATCCATAGCTTCTTGATATGCTTGGGATACGCCGGACAGCATCGGGTGAATGCCGCTGATCGATACGGTCAGATTCATCTGGAACCGCGTCAGAAACTTCTGGGCTTCGGCCGCAATTTCTTGAAGATCCTCGCGATAGTCAGCCTCTTCATTTTCGGCGAAATTGATCAGACATACCATCATATCGTCAACCTCGGCCACATAGCCCTCATGGCAGCGAATGCCGACAAGCTCTTCCATAACATTCGTAATGATGAACTGGATAAACTTCCGTTTATCTTGAATTTCCATGCCGGACAAGCTCGTATACACATTCTCCATATTCTCAATGGCAAGCATGATCACGGCGAATTGATCGGATTCGAACTTGATCTGAAACGTTTTGAACGCTTCTTGGATCGGAATCGGCCCGTCCAGCTTTCCTTTTAACAGCCTAGACAGCATATTGGAGCGAAGCAGATTATGATGATGCTGCAGCTGCAGCGCGATCTGCTCCTTCTCGCTTCGGGTGTTGATAACGGCCTTCTGGATGAAGCTGAGCTCATTCCAATCCGTCCTCTCCTCATGGGCATTCTTATCCGACAGAGATTGCACCAGGTTGCGGATCGGCGAATAGTTGCGGCGCAGGAAGAACCAAGTCAGCACCGCTGCACCCAAAAAGCTGATAAAAATACTGATATACGTAAATTGACGCACATATTCGGCCTTTTGCCAGTACACGTTTCTCGGAATAACCAGGACGTACATTAAATCCGACACGCCGGACGGGATGGAGAGCAGCTCCGAATCGCCGTTGATGCTTTGCGTAGACATCGAACGGTCTTCCCCGACAGTAATGGTGTCGAGAAGCGGTTGCATATTGTGCTCTATCGGCATATTGGACAAGAGCACCTGTTTGTCTTTATTTACGACGAGCACCTGCCCGCCGCTGAAGCCCTCGACGCTCTCAATAGCCTTCTGAAACCGGTCGGTGTCCGCCATGATTACTATCGTTCCGGTAGAACGGCCCTGCAGGTTCTTGGGCATGTGAGTCACATAAGCGATGGAGGACTGGGGGGCAGCCGCATCCGCATGCGGCAGCAGCAGAAACTGGCTGCTGGAAGTCCGCGTCAGCGTATCGAGCCAGTCTTTATAGGACAACGATCCGGTATTATGTATCGTATCGAAGGCGACTTTACTGTCTCTCACATTGCCGGGCCGCAAAATAGAGGAGGTCTGCTCCCAGGTTACATAAAACTCGTCGATCGATGCGTAGGATGTCTGGTAGGTCTGGAAATCCTGTACGACCTGATAAGCCAGAAACTGGGCGTCGCTTGGAGTTTTGGTGGAATACATGAGGCTTTGCAGCTTGTTGTTCCACAATATTTCCGTATTCAGCCGCTTCATCAAATCCACTTGGGTATCTATCGAATATTTGACTTGTTCCAGTAGCGAGCCGTTCGCGCGATGAATTTCGCTTTTCAGCGCTTCGCTGGATTGGTAATAAATGATGATGCTCATGAGCATCGGCACAAACAAAACAGCGCTGTACGAGAACAGCCAGGTCACGATGACGCTTTTTCGTTTTCTCCACAAATATCGCAATTTCAAAAGGTATTCCTCCCGAAAATATAAAGCTTCCTAATCGAGGTCAAAATGGGCAGGGTCCTCTCCATGAATTCTAATTATAATCATAAAACGGCTGTAGAGGAATGCCCAAATACTACAATCGGATGGACGATTTATGCGAAACGGCATAAAAAAGCCCCGTAAAGTGGAGCTTTGGCTTCGAAGTCAACATGTTGAAAAAGCCCCCTGAACTCCGCTGTTCAGGGGGCTAATCGTGCTTTTCAATTATTGAAAAGCAATATGCTTGAGCATCCGTTCTATCATCACGGCTGCTTCCGCCCGTGTTGCGTTGGCGGCAGGAACGAACGCTGTTGCGGTCTGGCCGTTAACGATGTTCGCTTTCAACGCTAGTGCGACTCCTTCTTTGGCGTAGCCGCTAATCGCAGCATTATCGGAGAAGGATTCCAATAAGGCCGGATCCGTCTGGAGCTCTTCTTCGGCAGGCGCCAGCTTCAACGCCCTGGCAATCATGACCGCCATCTGCTCTCTCGTAATATAGCCGTTCGGCTGGAACGATCCGTTCTCGATGCCGTCGACAATACCGGCAGCGGATGCGGCTCCAACCGCTCCCGCATACCAATCTGCGGAAGCTACGTCCGAATAGCTGCTTCCTGTACGCGGAGCCAGTCCCATGGCTCTGGTCAGAAGAACGGCGAACTCCGCTCTCGTAATCTGTTTATCGGGAGCAAATTCATTCTCCGACGTTCCTTTGACGAGGAATCGGGATGCCATGGATTCGACGGATGCTTGCGCCCAGTGACCGCGAAGATCCGCGAAGCTCTTGCTTGCTTGCACCACGGTATAAATGCTGTTGCTTGTACTGTATATCGTGACGGTTGTGCTGCCGGCTGCTTTGTGGAATTGAGCCGGTACGTAGGTCAGCTCGCCGGTCGCCGGATCGAAGCGTACGGCTGCCGCATGCTGCGGATCGACGCCGCCAGGCAATGTCAAGCTTCTTGGCACATACGTCTGTCCATAGTCGCTGACGACCGTCTGCTTGTCGCCCGCCTCCGCTGTGACATGGAAGTTCAAGCCGGCGTGCAGCAGCTTCGCTCCTTGACTCTTCGCCTTGTCGCTCAACGAGGCGGCATCTCCTGCAGAGAGCTTCTCGATTCGGATCACGAGCGTGATGTCCTCCGCTTTCTTGTTCAGCGATTTGGCTAATGCAGCGATATCTATGCTTTGAAGCGGCAAATCATATCGTGCTCCGTCATACGTAAAGCTAAGAGTCGCTTTAGGAGCCAGCGCCAGGAATTCGGCGATCTTGCCCGCAGGAATAACGATCATGCCGATGTCTTCTTTTCCGGCGACGTCAGCCTGGAGTATGATCTCATCTTTGGCTTGTGCCGCTGTCAAGCCTTGCAAAGCCTGGATGACTGCGTTGGCATCCAGTACCGCCTTGGAGACCGGCCTTCCATCCTTCGCCGTTTCTTTGACAGGCTCTCCGAGCGGGATGCTCACACTTGTCGGCTGCCCCGGTACTGCCGGCTTGACTGCCGACGGAGGAACAGTTGCGGGTGCAGGGGCTGCCGAACCGGATGAGCCGGAGGACGACCCTCCTCTTCTAGGAGCAGGAACTACCTGGATGTCCGCCGAGGTGAGCTGGGCATCCTGCGCTTGCTGCAGCCCGTTGGTAACAGTTGCCTTGGTAACGGCAACCTGAGCCCGCGTCGCCTGCGGTACCCAAGCAGACGCTTTCCATTGGATCCGCAGCAGGTCGCCGTCCTTCGTTACGACTCCTTCCGGGCTGCGGCTCGCCGTTGTAATACGCAGCTGCCCTGGTGCTGTTACTTCATTGCGGGTAATGATGAAGTCCTGCTTCAACGATTCCGCCGAAAGCCATTCGATCGCATTGGCGCTGTAGGTTAAAGTTATATCCGCGGTATACACCGCCGAGTAGACGCTTCCCGTTACGCTTCCCAAGCCGATAACGGATTGGAACGTCTGCCCGGCTTGAACCGAGCCCGGCATATGGATTATCGTGCTCGGAGGGCTTGCAGGATTACCCGGTCCTTCACCCGGATTACCACCGCCTGGATTCTCAACGCCCCCATTGTTGCCTCCACCGCCTGGATTGCCTTCGCCTCCTGTGCCGCTTCCGGTAACGGTCACCTCGTACTTCGCGGTAAGTCCGCCGTCGACCGTACGAGCCGTAATAACGGCATTCCCAGCCGCGATTGCTTTCAAGCTGACGCTTGTCGTTCCTTCGAGCGGCTGATATACTGCCTCGCCAACCGTAACAGCCGAACTGCTCGACTCGAACGTTACTGTTTTATCCGTTGCGTTCTCCGGCAGAACAGTGGCGGTTAAGCTGTCGGTGTCGCCTACCTTCAACGTGCCCGACGTTTTATTCAACGTGATGGACTGCGGCGACTGGACAGGCGCCAGATGCACCCAAAACTCAATAATGCTGTTCCAGGCGTTCAATTCGTTGCCATAGCCGGTAAATTTCACGTATTTGGCCTTAACCGGGTCAAAGCCAAACGTTTCGGGCTGATTAGGGTTCGGCTTGCCGCTGACCGCCCGGGTCAGAACCTTATGATACGTTTCGCCGTCCCTGGAAACCTCCAGATCAAAAGTCGACGACCGGAGATTCCCGCTATAGAACATAATACTCGCTTTGTCGATCAATACTTCCTTGTCCAGCTCGAGCACCAAATATTGCCCGCCTGTACCCTCGGCCGACCAGCGGGAATCAGGGTCTCTGTCGTTCACGTTGGCAGGCACGTTCCCGTCATCTGCGCTTGCCGTCACCTTGACCGCCGTCGCAAATTTGCCATCCGGCTCGCTCATCGGCTCTTTTACTTCAAATGTTTGGGTAGACTTCACCGTCTTGCCGTTCCATGTTATTTCGGCCGTAACCTTCGTAATCCCCGGCAGCAGCGCCTTAAATACGGACCCTTGAATCGATGCGACCGTTTCATTGTTCAATGTGTAGGCAACCGGATAATCTCCCGATCCAAGATCGACGGTTTCCCCGTTGTCCAGCGTCAGGATCGCCTTCAGCTTCCCGCTGTTCCCTACGCTGATTGCGTTGCCTGCGGCTCTCCAGCCCGGAACCGATTTGTCCGGCGCCAAAGTAATCGATACCGGCAGTACGGGCGATGCCGCTACCTTGAACTGGACGGTATACTCTTTTACTTCACCGCCATTGGACACTCGAATCACACCGTTCCCGCTCGTCGATGCAGGCTGGGTAATTGTAACGGCTGCATCCGGCGATAACGCCGCTGCCTGTACATTCGGAACCGTCGTGGTGCCGTATGGAAGAGTGTACGTATAGCTTGTCCGTGTAAACTGCATTCCTGCGATAGGCAAACCGTTGACGAGCAAAGATTGCAAGGCGAGCTTCGTCCCGTCAGTCCTTCTGCCAAATTGATCGGAATACAAGCTTTGCGGGGTCAGCTTATCCCCTTCTCCGACCCCTTCAGCCATATCGAAAGGCTTCGTATTGGCGTCGGCAATGGAACCGGTAATATTGACATTAACCCCCGAGACCGCACCCTTGGTCCCGACAATGTAACCGTTGCCGAACTGCTCCGATTCGATAATAATGCCATTTTTGCTGCTGTGGGCAGCCAGTCCGGTCGTGTTCCAGAATACGCTTTCAGTAGTTACGACACCGTGCCGGTTCGTCTCCGAGGAGCCGTAGTCTCTTGTTATAGCAGAGATTGCGTCACCGTTCAGCGTCATCGAGTCGATTAGGTTCGCCATACTCATATACATATGGAAATCGGTTAACAAAGACGGCTTTTCGGAGCTTGCCTTGTACAGCACGTTTCCGTTGGCGGAAAAATTCGCGTACGTGAAGCTGTGTCTCGCTGCAACCGCGTTGCTGTCGGTAATGAGATCGTCGTTGCCGATGAATTGATACAAGTAACCATTGCCGTTAGCTCCCCTATACTGCGGATACTGCATCGTCACATTATCGACGGTCACATTTTTCGTGCGGTCCAGAATGACGCCTTTGGACAAAATATGGTAGGTTGCATTGCCTTCCGGCTTGTAAGTGCTAATATTGCGCACCCAGCTGTTGGAAACTGCTACCAAATTGATCGCCTTAGCATTATCGCTTTCATATCCAGCCGTTCCGACGACCTTATAGTCGTCTTCTCCCAGTCCGCTCTTGGAGTTCTGGACGTTGGCGATGGAGAAATCCTCCAGCCCGATCTCCGACAATGGATTCTCTGTCTTCGTGATCGTAATGTTATCCCGCAGCTTCATCGGGAAGCGTGTTGGAATGTCCAGCGTGATCGTCCGGTTCACGGCGTCGACGCCGACGATCTGCCTGTAAAACAACGGCTCGACCTTGCCCAGCCTGGAAGCCCATTTATTTTGCATGCCGAGCTCCTCCAGAAAGCCTTGCGTCGTTTCGAACGTGATCGTCACGTAATCGTTCACCTTGAACGAGCCGGCATCCTGAACCGGCAGCAGCACGGTAGGCTCGGTAACGCTTCGGCTAAGCTTCGTCGACACAGGTGTTTTTTTCCAATCGGTGCCGCCTACTTCAATGATATCCTTGCCTTTCATGTTCTCGGTGGCGTTGTACAAGAACGTTTTGTTCATGCCGGCGCCCTTCAGAACAACGTTGCTCCATGCAATCCGGAGAGCATAATCCTTGCCTGCCGGAGGATTGACCTGGTACGTTCCTTCCGGAAGATACACAACACCTCCGCCTTGAGCTCCGGCGTCGTCAATCGCCTTCTGAATCGCTGACGTAGCATCGCTGCCGCCTGTGGCGTCGGCATGGTATGGCGCTTTGGTTACGTCGATAGGTCGCGACATATCCGCTGCCGGTATAGCCGTTTCGCCCCTATGGTAGCCAGCGTAAGAGAAATCGTGCAAATATCGGCCCTTGTCATCCTTGAATCCCGGATACCAGTCGGCAGAGTAAAGACGGCTCCTTCCGTCGCTGCCCAGAGTCAAATCCTCCGGTGTCTCTGCAGGATCAGACACCATGAGCCTCGGCGGCGATTGTCCGCCCGCATTCGTATCCTTGCCACGGTGATAGAAGATACCGGTTTGATCCTTGGCCGCCATCATGACCGTAATGGTCTTGGCGCCGTTTTGTTTTTGCTGCTTCACATATTGGGTTATGTCCGCATCTTGGTAGTTGTTCGCTGTTTTGTATAACACCTCGGCAAGAGGAACGGCATCCGCTTGCGGCCGGTTATTCCAGCTAATGTCGGTTTCCTTCCAGTCGGAGCTGCCGGAGGTTCCGAATATTTGCACATAGGAGGTAGCTGGAGCCGTTGTGCTCTTGGACGTATCTCTGCCCCATACGGAGAATACGGTTTTCCCTATTTTATCGGGTTCCGGAAGCTGTGAAATATCGAACTTGAAATAAGCGTACGCTTTATTGAATTCCACGGTCATCCCGTCGGCGATAGCAGCCGTATTGTTCGTACCGTGATAATTTTTATCGGCATCCTTGTTATTCGTCGTTGCAGGGTTGTACACAAGCGAGTCGTGCAACGGAGGCATATTTTTGCCATAGGCAAAAGCGACTGGCGGCGTGTACGGCTGCGGAGCAGGCAGACCGCTCGCTTGCTGATGGATGACCAAGGACGGAATTCGCACGGCGCCGTCAGCGTCGGTCGTTTCGCGTCCCCGCAGCTCGACCGCCGACGCCGTCTCCGCCTTGATGAGTAAGGAGACGGAAGCTGCTCCTGCGGCTTGCTTGGACTTAATGTAATCGGTAATGTTGAACCGGTACAGCTTCGCTTCGTTGGTGATTTGAATTGTATCCAGGGAGTCCGCCATGGGGGTGAATTTGTTTTTCCAAGTGGCAGCTGTCTCCGACCAGTCCGCTGCAGTCTGCATAGGTTGCAGCCCGTAGACGCTGATTGGACCCGCTACCGCGGAAGAAGCCTGAAACTGCAAGGCGGCTTCTGCATAATCACCCGGAGCCGGCAGCCCGGACAGGTCATATTTGACATAAGTATAGGCCTGCGATCCATCCTCGTCCCGCCCTGCCCGCATGATATCCTGAGCTGCGCCGTCGGCAGCCGCCTTGTGGTAGTTGGTCGCTTCATTGGCGATTAACGATGAGTTCATATAATAACCGCTCGAATACACGGACACATCGCTAATTGGAGCCATAGGCGTACCGTAAGAGAATGCCGCGCGGATCGTGCCGGGCGATGCCCATAATGGGCTTGCGATCAGGCATACAATCAGCAGAAGCTGCAGCGCTTGTCTCGCATGCTTCCATGGGTATGAAGCCGTTGTTTTCATTTCTTTCCTCCCTTTGAATGAACTTCAGTTACAAATTACCTTGATGCCCCTCAACACCGATCATTTCACTTGCGATGTTAGCGGTTTCAAAAAACGGATTCGTTCGATCTCCCCCTCTCCTCAAACAACTTTTTGCTGGATGTTCTTGGCTATTATTGCTCATTACAGGCAAGATTGAATATGCACAAAATGTCCATTTCAATAAACAATTTGTAAAATGAACCCTATTTATAGAAAAAAAACCATCTGAATCGTCTTCAAATGGTTTATTAACCGAGCAATTATTAGTGATGGAATGGCCGCCTAGGAGTTATCCTTTTAACGATCCGACCATAACGCCTTTGACGAAGAAGCGCTGTACGAACGGATAAATACACAGCACAGGCACCGTAGCTACCATAATCGTTGCATATTTGATGGTTTCCCCAATCTGATGGCGGTCTCCGGCATCTGCGCCCATCGACATCGTCTCCGTCGAGTTCGAGATTAAGATCTCGCGAAGAACCAATTGCAGCGGGAACAGCTCCCGGTCCTTAATAAAGACGGAGGCATAGAACCAGCCGTTCCATTTGTCGACTGCGTAGTAAAGAATCATAACAGCGATAACCGGCATCGACAGCGGAAGAATGATCCGGAATAAGATCGTAAAGTGATTCGCCCCGTCGATCTTGGCGGATTCCTCGAGACTGTCGGGTATGCCCATGAACGCTGTACGCATAATGATCAGATTGAACGTGCTGATCGAGAACGGAATGATTGTAGCCCAGAGCGTGTCGAGTAAGCCTACATTTTTGACAACGAGGTACAGCGGAATAAGTCCCCCGTGGAAAAACATGGTGAAGACGATAATGATCATGAACGCTTTGTTCCACAGCACATTTTTCCTCGATAGGACGTAAGCACCCAAGGCGGTCATAATGAGATTGACCAGAACTCCGGCAACAACGATAAAGATCGTGTTGCGATAGCCTATCAGGATGCTAGGATTTTTCATTACGTCCTTATAGGCGTCCAGATTGAAGCCGAGCGATTTGTACAGCAGACCCTTATGGGTAATGAGCTGATTGGCGTCACTGAAGGAAGCGAAGACGACATACAGCAGCGGATACAGCGTGATGATCACGAGCAGAACAAGGATCGCGTGAATGACGAAATCGAAGGCGATTTCAAGCAGGTCGGTTTGTTTTTTCATAATTACACCTCACCATAAGCTACTTTCATTGACTTTGCGGCTGACATAGTTGGCGGTGATGAGGAGAATCAGGTTGATCACGGAGTTAAATAGCCCTACAGCCGAGCTGTAGCTCCACCCGAACTCCAGCAAGCCTTTGCGGTACACGAACGACGATATGACGTCGGCCGTTTCGTACGTGACCGGATTGTAGAGCAAGATGATCTTCTCAAAGCCTACGTTGAGCAGGTTGCCCATACGCAATATAAACATAATGGCAATGGTAGGCATGATACCGGGCAGCGTAATATACAGCATTTGCTTCCAACGGCTGGCCCCGTCCATACGAGCCGCTTCATACTGTTCCTGGTCGATGCTCATTAACGCAGCGATATAGATGATTGATTCCCAGCCTATCCGCTGCCAAATCTCGGAGATAATATAGATCGGCCGAAACAAATTCGGCTGCTGCAGCATGGCCTGTCCTTCATATCCGAGTGCTCTGAACAAGGAGTGAACCACTCCGTCCGCATTCGTGAAATCCGTAATAATACCGCAAATGACGACGAGCGAAATAAAATAAGGCATATAAGTAATCGTCTGTGCTACCCGCTTGAATGTTTTGCTGCGCACTTCGTTAATCATTAGAGCAAGAATAATAGGCGCGGGAAACTCAAACAGCAGCGAATACAGACTGATAATAAGCGTGTTTTTTAAGATTCGCCAAAAATAGTAGCTTCCGAAAAAATCTTTAAAATGCTTCAAGCCCACCCAATCGCTGCCCATAATGCCCTTCATCGGCGTATAATCCTTGAAAGCTATCAGCGCCCCGTACATAGGGGCATAATGGAAAATGACATAAAAAGCCAGTACAGGAATCATCATGAGATACAAATATTTGTTCATTGCAAAATCTCGAAGAAAAATATGCTTTGACGCCTTTTTTCCGCTGCTCCGGGCTCTCTCCAGGCTTTGTGCGTTATCCATCATTTCACCTCTCTCGAATGGACGGAGAGGGCCGAGCCCTCCCCGCGTCCGTCAATTTATCTCTTGTTGTAACGATCCAGCGCCGCTTTTTGAATCTCAATTGCTTTGTCCAGATTCAACGATTTCATTTTGCTGACATAGCTTTCGAATTGATCCGGGGACTCGGCGCCAAGGATGATTTTCAACGTCATTTCGTCGACCAGCGTATCGATGTCGTTCATGATTTTGGCATATTCGGAGCTTTCCTCCGGTGTCGGTGTAAGAGGCGGCAGGCTGTATTTGTCCGTATCCGTTTTTTTCCACACGTCGATGGCTTCACGCTGCGTCGGCAGTGTAAAGAATTGCTCTGCATACCGCTTATCCTGAATGAACGGTCCGTTGTAGCTGCCGCGAATGTACAGGGACATGGCTTGAGCCGGCGCCAGCTTATCCGGGTTTTTCATCAGCAGATCGGTATACTTCGGATAGCCGTTCTCCATGTTGTAGCTTACGCCTTCGGTTCCGAAGTTGAAGAACATGCGGCCTTCGTCGCTGTAGCCGTAATCGAGCATTTTGACCGCTAGCTCTGGGTCCTTCGCTTTAGTAGTTACCGCAACAATCCCTCCGGCGGAGAATGGCTTGTCTTTTTGGCCGAACTTCGGAGTGTCGCCTTTTTTCAGTACAGGGTATGGAGCAGCTACCAGCAAGGCTTTAGGATCTTTGTTTTGCACAAGCGGCTGCCATTTGCCGATACCGCCTCCGGCATTGCCGATCGTCGCTCCGGTCTCGGCTGCTGCGATGCTTCCGTCGAGCGCCTTGGTGTCTGTTGTAGCAATGTTTTTATCCAACAGACCTTCTTTGTACCATTGGCTGAACAGGGTCAAATATTCTTTAAAGCCTTTTTCGGCAGGTCCGAACTTGATTTGTCCATTTTCCATGTAAAATCCGCGGTTGACCCCGAACGCTCCCAAGAAAGCTCCGTTATACGAATCGTTGAAGAAGCGCGGCTTACTCGTAAAGGACAATGCGGCGTCAGCGCCTTTCTTCTCTTTGAAGGCACGCAGCGTCTTCGTCCAATCGTCAATCGTCTCCGGAACCGGCAAACCGAGCTCATCCAGCCAGTCTTTGCGGATAATCGGGCCTTGGAACACTTGAAGATACTCGTCTCCGCGAATGAACGGGAACGTATAGTAGCTGCCGTTGTCCGTCTTGACCATCTTGTCGATCTCCGGATGCTCCTTCAAATATTTCTTCAGGTTCGGAGCATGCTTGTCGATCAGATCGTTCAGCCTGAGAATGTAACCGTCCTTAATTGCTTTCTCCGGTCCGCCCGGGAAGCTGTTCAGGAAGTTGTACTCAATCATGTCCGGCAAATCACCGGATGCGAGCATCACGTTGAGCGCTTCTTTCGCCTGGTTGGCCGGCGGCGCCGTAAACTTCAGCTTGACGCCGGTTTTCTTCTGCCACTCCTGGAAGAACGGCACCTCGTTATGGGACGGCTTGACCCCGACAATATTCGGCGTTAATTCTCCCCAATACGTCAGCGTTTTGTCCGTTTGGATAGGATATGTAGTCGGACCCGACGCACTGGAGCTGGATTCCTTCGCTTTCTCATTAGTAGAGGCGGACGGCGCAGTCGAACAGCCGACCATACTGACTAATGTAGTAACAAGGGTTGAAGCTATAATAACCTTTTTCATGTACAGACCTCCTCAAGTCCCCGATATGTCTTGTATGAGATGCATCTCTTCGTTAGTGTAAGGGGCCGTACGTTAGAATCCCATAGACAATGAGTCGAAACGGATGGCGTTTTTCTCCCTTTTTGATGCGCAATTTCTCCATTTCCATTGATCAATTCAGACTTTTTTCGACGATTTTCCGCATGATTACCGTGTCAAATGACAAAAACTGCCCTTCCGTAGTCAATAACTACATGAAGGGCAGTTTACCGTTACATATTCTATTGGAAATGCTGCTCACTTGCCGAAGACAACAATATCCTTTCGCTCTGTGTTGACGGTTAATTGAAACACGTCGGGTCTGCTGTAATGGCCTGCCACATCGAAATCAAAGCGGCTCTTCACGATCCTGGACAAATCCAGTGTTGCCAGCAAGATGCCTTCTTCATTATATAGAGGCTCGGCAATATACTCCCCAAGCGGGCCGACTATTGCGCTGCCTCCTCTGCACAAAATAACGTCGTCATGCTCAATATCATCATAGCAGGCCAAATCGGCGGGATAGGACGCCTTGGTCACATATTGGTTGCTCGATATGACGTAGCACCTTCCTTCACAGGCAATATGCTGCAGCGTAGCCTGCCAGGTGTCGCGAGAGTCCGCCGTAGGGGTGACGAAAATATCGACTCCTTGCGCATACATTGCCATACGGGCAAGCGGCATATAGTTTTCCCAGCAAATAAGTCCGCCGACGGTTCCGAAGGGCGTATCGATAACCGTAAGCGTGCTCCCATCGCCTTGACCCCATAGAAGCCGCTCCGACCCCGTGGGGACGAGCTTCCTATGCTTGCCCAAAACTTGTCCATCCGGTCCGATATATAAAATGGTATTGTACAGCGTCCCTTGGCTGTAATCCCGGTCCCGCTCCACAACGCCTACAACAAGATAGACGCCGGTCTCTTGGGCCAGATCGCCAAGCAGCTTGGTTTCCGCTCCAGGTATGTCGATCGCGCTGTCCCAGTAACGCGCCCAGTCGCTTCTTCCTGCATCATTCCGGCTGCCCACCCGGGTCCCGAACGTCAATCCTCTAGGATAGCCAGGTATAAAAACTTCAGGAAAAACAACAAGCTGCGCTCCCCGTTCAGCAGCTTCCTTCGTCTTCGACACGATCAGGTCTATAGACGATAGCTTGTCGAACAATACGGGTGCAGATTGGACAACGGCAACGCAGACATGATTTTGATTCATAGACTAATTCCTCCCTCATGATCAAGAATTCCCGACTTATCCACTATGATAAATGTTCAAATGAAAAAGTAACCATCCAAAATCAAGCGACGGATACCATCCATTCCCGACGTTTGGTTCGTATAAGATAAGACGATACTGGAAGCGGCAGGCTTTTGCCACCAGACCATCCAATTCCCGCTCCCGTTTCCCATCCATGTTCAATAGATTGATAAACATTTGTCATCATAGTGCTACAAAGGGAAGCGGCAGTTTATTCATTCCAGTGGTATGATGAACATCACAATCACCATTCGTTATAAGACACTTCCAAACAGAACATATACCGGGGGGAGTAGCGTTATGTGGAAACCCGATCGTCTAAACAACCAGCCCTTATATCAACAAATTGCCGACGATCTCGAGAAGAGAATTTCTTATGGCGAATTTCCGCCCGGAAGCTTGCTTCCCTCCGAACGAAAATTAGCGGATCAATTAGGCGTTAACCGAAGCACGGTGATCTTGGCCTATGCCGAGCTTCGATCGCACGGAATTATCGAGAGCCGGTCGGGAAGCGGAACGCGGGTCAGCAAATTCAAATGGGGAGCTACGCCGAAGCACACACCCAATTGGCACCGGTACGTGGAAGGTGGGGGCTTCCTGCCGAATTTGCCCTTTTTGCGCCGCATCCGCGAAGCGCTTCAGCTGGACCCGACATTGATTGATTTTGCGAGCGGGGAGCTTGGACCCGATATATCTCCCGTGGAAGAGATCAATCATATTATGAAGGAAAACCATTATTCCGATTATTTGGGCTACGATAATCCGCAAGGCTTTGTCCCGCTGCGGGATGCGCTCGTTCATTATTTGAGCCGCTACAGAAGCATTCAAACGACGAACTCGTCGATTCTCGTCACCTCCGGGTCCCAGCAATCGCTATATTTGATCACGCAATGCCTGTTGGCTCCCGGTGACGCCGTAGCGATCGAGGATCCATCGTATTGCTACTCCTTGCCCATGTTTCAGTCGGCCGGGCTCCGTTTATTCCGTCTTCCCGTCGATAAGAAAGGGATTCGCCCGGAGGATGTTCGCACCCTGTACAAAAAGCATCGCATCAAGATGCTGTTCATGAACCCGAACTTTCAAAATCCGACGGGCGTATTGCTCGATACGGACCGCCGCAAGGAGCTGCTGGATGTGGCGAGCGAGCTGGGCCTGCCGATTGTGGAGGACGATCCTTTCAGCCTGACGGCCTATGACGGCAATCCGCCGCAGCCGCTCAAAGCGATGGATTCCTTCGGCTCCGTCCTCTACATCGGCTCGTTCTCCAAGATCGCGGCATCCGGACTTCGAGTCGGCTGGATGGTCGCTCCGAACTCCGTAGTCGAGCGGCTGGCCGATGCCCGGCAGCAGATGGATTTCGGGCTAAGCGTCGTACCTCAGAACGTCGCCGCTCTGTTCTTGCAGTCCTCCTACTTCCAGCCTCATCTGGAGCGATTGCGCATGAATCTCATATACAAGCGGGATTTGGTAGTGGAAACGCTGCAGAAAGAGCTGCCGAATGAGATCAGCTTTACGGTTCCCAACGGAGGACTCCATCTGTGGTGCAAAATCAACGGCGAGGTCAACGACAACAAGCTGTTCGAAGAGGCGATCCGTCAAGGCGTCGTGTTCGTGCCTGGAAGCGTCTATGGTTCGGATTCCGGTTATGTGCGGTTCACCTTCGCAAGAGCCAAAAAGGAAGAGATTGTGGCCGGCATCACCAAATTTGCCGCAGCGCTTCGCGCCGTGCTTCAATCATAAGGCAACAATAAAGGTGCATGAGAGCTTCGTTCCCGGAACGCAAGCTTTCATGCACCTTTCGTTTGAGTTATAACAAGTTCGGTTTCGGTTGAACTTTTTTTATGAAGCCGGCGATGAAGGTCTCATGTCGGATCATTTTGTGCCAAGGACCTTTTCCACCACCAATTCCTTCTGCGGCATCACACTCATGTCTCTTGCTGTAACATGAGCAATGACATTGTAGGTTCCGTCTTCAGGGAACATCGTTTTGATGCGATACACGCCATCCTTCCAATGAGAAGCCGTAACGGTTTGATGGTTAGGCTGATCTTTTTTCCAAATTTCAAATTTCACTTCCTGAGCGTCCTCGACCTTGTCGTTTCCTTGAGTTACCTTCGCTTCCAGCAAAATGGCGCGTCCCGGCAGCAGCGTTTCCTGCACCGTGCTTACCTCGACTTGAACCGGTTCGGCCTGTTCCAAGCCGATAGAAGCTGGATTGGAGCAAGCTGCGACAGACAACAGACCGACAACACTGACAACACCAACCAAAGCTGTGAACATTTTTTTCATCTCATAGTACCTCCGTTGTTTTTATAGTATGACTGATGACTGAACACGGTTTTCAAGAGATCGGAATGCTTACTGAGCTACCATATTGTATGTCATGATCCACATCGACCCGGCCACGATAACGAGTAAAATAACCAAGCCGAGAAGAAGGGAAATCAGGTTGTAGCGCGGTTTCTTTTCCTCACGCAGATGCATGAAGAACAACAGCTGGACGAACAGCTGCAGCACAGCGGCAGCCATCAAGACGATAGCGATGCTTATCCCTTCCAGCCATCCGTTCAGTACGATAGCTACAGGAATAGCGGTCAATACAAGGGATAACAGGAAGCCTGCCGTATATGACCGGAACGAGCCGTGTGCTTCACCGTCATCGTTCCCATGAACAAATTCATGCTGTGCCATCTAGCTCACCCCCATCAAATAGACCACCGTGAAGACAAAGATCCAGACGACGTCCAAAAAGTGCCAAAACAGACTGATGATATTGACTTTACGCTTCGTAACCGGCGTGATTCCCTGACGCGACAATTGAACCATCAACGCTATCATCCATACGATACCGATCAGTACATGGAGGCCGTGCGTACCTACTAACGTGTAGAAGGCCGATAAGAAAGCACTGGTACCGATGGTTGCTCCTTCATGAACGAAGTGAGCGAATTCCTTGATCTCCAGCCCGATGAAGATCGTCCCTAGCAGCGCCGTTACAGCCAGCCAGCCGATCAAGGCTCTAAGGCTCCCTTTATTCATGGATAACAAGGCGAGTCCACAGGTGTAGCTGCTGAATAGCAATATCAACGTGCTTGCAATGACCCCGCCAAGCTCGAACAGGTCGGCAGGACCGGGACCGCCTGCGGTACTTCCTTTAAGAACGATGTATGTTGCGAAAAAAGTGCCGAAAATCATCACATCCGTCATCAAGTAAATCCAGAAGCCGAATGTGCGCATGCCTTCGATATCCGGATGCCCGTGGTGTTCTTCTGCCCCGGCCGAGTGAACATTGGTAGCTTGAACCATCAGACCGTCTCCCTCCTTGCCGCCGCTTCCGTGCGTGTAATTTCCTCCACCGGGATATAATAATCCGTATCGTAGTTGAACGAATGGACAAGCATACATATCGCTACGCCAGCGAGCCCCGGGAGGATGAGCCAGAGCCAGTTGAACACGAAGCCGAAGCCGGCTAGAAACCAGAAGCCCGACATGATAACAGGAATCCCCGAGTTTTTGGGCATATGGATCGGCTCCAGCTTGCCTGACACTACAGGATCCGTCTGTCCTTGCTCGCGGCGCAGCTTCGTTTCCCACCAATCGTCCTGCTCCGTTACTTGCGGCAGAACCGCAAAGTTATAGTGCGGCGCAGGAGATGGCATCGACCATTCCAGTGTACGGCTGCTCCACGGATCTCCGGTCGTATCCTGGTTGCTGCGGCGGTGCTGGATGCCATGCGCAATCTGCCATACCTGGAACAAGAAGGCGACACCCATCAAGCCGGCACCGATTGTGGAAACCAGATTCAGCTCCCACCAACCCTTGTCCCACCCGTATGTTACGATCCGCCGCGTCATGCCCATCAGGCCAAGCACGTACTGCGGCATAAAGCAGATGTAGAAGCCGATATTCCACAGCCAGAACGCCCATTTCCCGATGCGCTCATTCAGCTTGAAGCCGAACAGCTTCGGCCACCAGTAGTACAATCCCGCGAAGTAGCCGAATACGACGCCGCCGATAATGACTTGATGAAAGTGCGCGATCAGAAAGTAGCTGTTATGGAACTGAAAATCAGCCGGAGCGACCGACAGCAGCACTCCTGTCATACCGCCTACAATAAAGCAGGGGATGAACCCCATCG
The DNA here is from genome assembly GCF_042793215.1 of Paenibacillus sp. NPDC056579. Taxonomy (NCBI): domain Bacteria; kingdom Bacillati; phylum Bacillota; class Bacilli; order Caryophanales; family Paenibacillaceae; genus Paenibacillus; species Paenibacillus sp. NPDC056579. The sequence continues at coordinate 1,047,994 of NZ_JBHTVD010000002.1, read as the reverse complement.
TCCAAAGCATCGGCGTTTCGAACGTAATTTTCCCGCGGAACATGGTGAACAGCCAGTTGAATACCTTCACACCGGTCGGAATGGCAATCAGCATCGTGGACAGAGCGAAGAAGGCATTGACATCCGCACCCGAGCCCATCGTGAAGAAGTGGTGCGCCCATACGAGAAACGACAGCACGCTGATAATCATCATGGCGTACACCATCGATTTGTAGCCGAACAGCTTTTTCCTGGAAAACGTAGCGACAATTTCGGAAAAAATACCGAATGCCGGGAGTACGATAATGTACACCTCCGGATGTCCCCACATCCAAATCAGGTTAATATACATCATTGGGTTGCCGCCGCCGTCTAAGGTGAAGAAATGCGCTCCCGCGTAACGGTCCAAGAACAGCAGCGCCAGCGTCGCCGTTAAGATCGGAAACGAAAAGATGATGGCGATGCAGCTCGACAAAACCGACCAGGCGAACATAGGCATCTTCATCAGCTTCATGCCGGGCGCGCGCATTTTCAATATAGTGACCAGGAAGTTAATCCCCGTCATCAAGCTGCCGATCCCGGAAATTTGGATGCCCCAAATGTAAAAGTCCTGCCCGACGCCTGGATTGAACATCTTTTCCGAGTAGGGAGGATACGCGAGCCATCCGGCATCCGGCGACCCTCCGATAACGAAGGACAGATTGAACAGCATCGCTCCCGAGAAAAACAGCCAGAAGCTGAGCGCATTCAAAAACGGAAATGCTACGTCTCTCGCCCCAAGCTGCAGCGGGATGATGACATTGAACAGGCCGAACATAAACGGCATCGCCATAAACAAAATCATGATCACGCCGTGAGTTGTGAATATTTGGTTATAATGATCCGGCTCCAAGAAGTGAAACTCCGGCATCGCCAGCTGCGCCCGCATCAAAAGTGCGTCCACGCCGCCGCGGAACAGCATCAGGAATGCGGCCAGAATGTACATGATGCCGATTTTTTTGTGATCGACGGTCGTGAGCCATTCGCGCCACAGCCACCCCCATTTTTTCAAATAAGTGAAACCGAACACGATGGCCGCGATCGTCAGGACAATCGTGACATCAGCTCCATAGATCAACGGATCGCCCGTTACGAAAAATTGCGAAGCGAACGTCTTCAGCTTCTCCCCCATGATCCCATCTCTCCTTCCCTTTTCTACTATTGGACCGTTACTTCTCCGGCATCATCTCATGCGTATGCTTCTGCGGCATGCCATGCTGGTGCGACGACGCATATTTCGTCACCGTCATCTCGAACAAGCCTACGGGGAACGCGGAGAAGGTTCTGCGATCCGAAACGGATGGCAGAGCCAGCTGCTTATAGCCATCCATGGTAAGCGCGGGAGAATCGGCTTTGACCTTGTTCACCCATTGTTCAAAGCTCTCTTCCTTCATGCTCTGTACATTGAAGAACATCTTCGCGAAATGTTCCCCGGTAAAATTGGCGCCGGACCCCCAATACGTCCCCACTTCGTCGGCTTGCAAATACAGCGTCATGGCCATGCCCGACATCGCATAGATCTGCCCGCCAAGCTGCGGGATCCAGAAGGAATTCATTGGGGAATCCGCCGTGATCTCGAAGCGGACGGGAACGCCTTGCGGAATGATCAGCTCGTTCACCGTGGCGATTCCCTGCTCCGGATATTGGAACAGCCATTTCCAGTCCAGGGAGGTCACTTGAACGGTCAGCGGCTTTTTATCGGATACCAAGGGCTTGGACGGCTCCAACGCATAGGTCGACTTCACCGTAATCACAGCCAGCGTAAAAATGATGAGGATCGGAATCCCCCACCAAATGACCTCGAGCTTCGTGCTGTGCTCCCAGTTCGGCGTGTATTTCGCCTTTCTCCCCTTTTTGTCGCGGTAACGCCAGCCGATCACAGCCGTCATAATCAGCACAGGCAGGATGACAACACTGCACAGCAGAGTGGAAACAATCATTAAATCCCGCTGCTGCTCGGCAATCGGGCCTTTGGGATTCAGCACAATGACGTTTTCTGCGCACCCGGTGGTAATCAACAGCATCAACACCGTCACGTATAATAACGCGAACCATCTGGGTACCTTGGGTAAATTCATGTCTCTCAGCTCCTATCGACTGCATGCTTGCTTGGTACACCCTAACTCTAAAAGAGAAGGCTGCATGTGTCACCAGCCGCTGGTCAGCCTATTGGACCGTCCATTTTCAAAATAATGCAACAAAAAGGACACTGTTTGTCCATAACTTTATAGGTTGGAAATTAGAGGCTAACACAAAAAGACATCCGTCCTATGACGAATGTCTCTAACTCACTTTAATGTATTCTTATTTATAACGCCGGTCGGTTTCCTGAATCGGATAATCGTTCGCGCTCATATCCCGCCGCCTCATCAGACCATCCTCGCCAAACTCCCACAGCTCATTGCCATGGGTTCGCATCCATTGGCCCGTCCCGGCATCCCGGTACTCGTATTCAAAGCGCACGGCGATACGGTTGTCCGTAAAGCTCCACAGCTCTTTCTTCAGCTTATAGTCCAGCTCCTTCTGCCATTTGCGGGTCAGAAACGCCTTAATGGCTTCGCGTCCCGTGAAAAACTCCGTACGGTTGCGCCAGTTGGAATCTTCTGAATAGCCTAAAGCTACCCGTTCCGGATCCCTTGAATTCCATGCATCTTCAGCGAATTGAACTTTCGCCAATGCGGTCTCCATGGTGAACGGCGGTCGAATATCTTTGCTCATCTTGTCATTCCCCTCCCACTAATATAACTAAATGAATAGGTATTTATATTCATATCATACTAGTTATTTTCGGAATGTCAACATGAAAATGCTCTTAATAATCACGCCTTGCATTCCCTTTCTAGTTAAAGTACATTTAAAGTACCAAACATATAGTAATTAGTGAAATGGGGATATAGATATGGAAAGCCAGCTCATGTTAAAGGTAAATCCCAAGCTGACGTTTTCGGTAAATACCCAAATCCGAGAGCAGCTGAAATGGCTCATTGGGATCGGCCAAATCAAGCCCGGCGACATGCTGCCTCCTGCTAATCAATTGGCGGATATTCTGGGGTTGAACAGGAATACAGTCAATCTCGTCTATAACCAGCTGCAGGATGAAGGGATTGTGGCTTTGCAAAAAGGCCGCGGCACGACCGTTATGACGAATATGAAGACCGACGAGCTGCAAAGACTTCGTCAGCCTATGCACGATCTGGTGACTGCAACGATCCAGGAAGCCGAGCGGCTGGGAATTCCGCTGGATGAGTTTTTCACAGCTGCCCTTGCCTACATTTTGCTGCACCATACGAAAGCCTCGCATCCTTTGCGGTTTGTTTTTATCGAATGCAAGGAGCATGATCATATTTTTTACCGTAAGGAAATCGAGCGGGTCACGGGTGCGGACGTCGTGTCCGTCTTTCTCGAGGATCTTGCGGGGAATCCCGGCGCTTTGGCTGCCGCATTGGAGCATTCCCATACGATCGTCACCACCTTGAATCATGCCGATGAGGTGAAAGCTATGCTTGCCGGCTTGGATGCCAAACTTCTGGTCATTGGCGCTACGATCGAAATGTCCTTTTTGCTGGACGTTGCCAGGCTGGAGCCGGGAAGCAAAGTAAGCTTCGTCTGCTTGGGCAACGCCGGCGGACAATGGATGGCCAAGCGAGTCGATGCTGCAGGGATTACGCAAATCGAAGCCATGAGCGTTGGTTTGGATCATCCCGAGCAGCTGCAGGATAACCTTGTTCATGCCGACAAGGTGTACGCTTCCGCTGCCGTCTTGGACGAATTAAAGGCGATGGCGCCCGGCAAAGTGGAGCTGTACCCCATGGTTCTTGAACAAAGCAGCGAGATGCTGCTTAAAGAAGCAGCTGCACCCCAACAATAAAACAAACCGCAAACCCATTAAAGGGTCTTTGCGGTTTGTTTTTTATGTGTTTATTCGTTTGCATTCGCTGCATCGCAAAACTGCTTCAGCGCCTGCTCCAATATGGATCTCGGACACGCGAGATTGATTCTCAGCCAGCCGGCACCCTCGGTTCCGAAGACCGAGCCTTCATTAAAGGCTACCTTGGCCTTGTTGTACATCAAGTGCTTTAACCCTTTGGCATCCAGACCGAGCTCGCGGCAATCCAGCCAGAGCAAGTAGGTGCCGTCCGGGCGAAGCGGCTTGACTTGCGGCAGATTCGATCCCAAATAGTCGATCGCGTATTCCAGATTGCCTTGGACATAGGCCATCATCTCATCGAGCCAATCCGCTCCATCACGGTAAGCCGCCTCCACGGCATCCTGGGCAAAATGCGACGCCATATGCAAGCTGAGCGTCTGCAGTCTGCGCGCCATTTTCCGCCTCAGATTGGCATTGGTAGCAACGATGAAGGAGGTATGCAGCCCCGGCAGATTGAACGTCTTGGTTGCCGCCAGGCAGGACACGGTAATGTCGGCAATTTCCGGAGACAACGTAGCGAACGGGGTATGTTTATGTCCCGGGAAGGTCAAGTCGCAATGGATCTCGTCGGAAACGACGGTCACCTGATATTTCAAGCAGAGCTCACCCAGCTGCTGCAGCTCCTCCCGCTCCCATACGCGTCCGCCGGGATTATGAGGACTGCAGAGCAGCAGGAGCTTGGCTCCCTCTTGGAACAGGGACTCCAAATGCTCGTAATCCATCTCGAAGCGTCCGTTGCGCAGCAGGAGCGAGTTTTTGGCTACTTTTCGCCCGTTGCTTTCAATAACATCGTAGAACGGATAATAGACCGGCGTCTGTATAACGACAGGTGCTCCCGGTTCGCTGAACAGCTCCACGGCCAAGCTTAACGAGGTCACGATGCTGGGAGAATCCGTTATCCAATCCGGTTGAATCTCCCACTGATGCCGATCGCGGAACCAGTTGACGATGGCTTCAAAATACGAATCCGTGCGGATCGCATAGCCATACATCCCCAAGTCGGCCCGTTGTTTCAGCACTTCCTTAACGGCCGGAGGGCTGGGGAAATCCATATCTGCAACCCATAACGGGAGGACGTCGGGTTCTCCGAACAGCTTTTCATTCTGGTCCCATTTGTAAGAACGAGTGTTGCGACGGTCTATGATACGATCAAATGAATAATTCAGGACAACCACCTCTTCTTTATGTTCTAGAGCTGCTATTGAATCTCATTGTACCTAATCATCATGTCAAAGAAAAGGCTCCCTTCCGGGAGCCGGCACAGATGAGATTATTTCACCGTGAAATCCATAGACTGCACAGCATCGTTCAGCTGCTTCCACAGCTTGTCCGTCTTTACGGCTTCGTTGGCCCGCACACGAACCGTATATACAATTCCATCCTTCGCAAAGACGTATTCGTGAAGCGTGTACGGGATATTCCTGCTTTTGTATTGAACCGCAAATTTCTTGACATCCGTGTCGAACATCGATTCATCCGTCTCGGAATATTTGTAATTCGCATCATTGTCCGCATTCTTCTTATACTCTTGCTCGGTTCGATTCAGCACCTCTTCCAGACTGGAACGGTCATCCGCCAGGATCGACAGGTTAGCCCCCATGGATGAAAAAGTCTTCGTCGCTGCGTCGATGGCGCTCTCGTTCCCTCCATCGTACCAGCGCTCCGGAAGCTGCAGCGAATAACCGTATTTATTATTGGTATAAGTGATGGTCCGACTCGGATCGATCAGATCCGCTTCATCCTGAATGACGCTTAACGAGCGGTTCAGCGCGTCTTTAGGGAAATGTATCGTGCCGGTCCAATCGGCAATATGCTGCTCCAGCGTCTCGCCGCCGGATGCTTTCTCATAAGTCCAAGTCAGCTCGTACTTATATTTATCCTTAATAATATAGTAAGCATAGGTTTGCTTCCATTTATCCCCCATTGTCCAGCTGTACAAGTTCTGCATCGCTGTGACGCCGCCGACGGTTACTTCCTTCGCACCTTGGGTCTCACGATAGCCTTCCGCATAAGAATCAGTAAATTCCTTTTCCTCTCTTGCCGCCCAGCTCGCCAACGTATCACCTGAGACTGCGGAGGTTACGCGAATTGTGACCGCTTGGTCACCGTCCTTGTTCACATAATCGAGATCGCCGCCGACCGCTTTCCAATCCTGCGGCAAATCAAAGGCCACCCCGTATTCCGTCGTCACCGAATTCTTATCTTGATAAGCCGTAATGTCCTTTAACGAGCTGCTCTTCGCATCATACTCCAGTTTAAATGAATCGAGCACATCGGCAATGCTGTTACTCTGAGCCGCGCTGTTCTTGCTGTCGCTCGTATTGACCATAAGAGTAACATAATACACCTTGTCTTCCTTTAAAAAGGCGCGAGACTGGAAATACAATTCATTTCCCATCTCTCCTACCAATTTGGCATACGACGGAGAATCCGGACCGCCCTCGACATATCGCTTCTCCAAAATCGTATCGACCATATCTTCCCTGTCCAGCTTTTTCATCAATCCATAAGGCGTCATGTCGGGACTCTGCTTCTCCTGAATGCGTATCGTGATAGCATAACCGCCCTTGGCATCGGCAAACGTAACCATGCTGCCGTTAGCCGATTGATTCGTCTTGACCAGCCCCGTAGGATATTTCATCGACCAGCCGAAGTGGCTGTCCCCGATCATCGTCTTCCCCTGGTCGGCATCGATGTAAGAACCGTCCGAATCCTGGATAACCGCAACGCTTCCCGACTTGTCTTCACTAAGTACCAGATCGACCTTTCGCGTGTCGAGCCCGGATTGCAGCGTTAGATTTACCTTATCTTCGGGCAAGTATTTTTTAAGCACTTCGTTGTATTCCACCATACTATGTACGGAGTCGGAATTGATGGATAGAAGCTTGTCCCCCTGCTTAATGCCCGCCTTGGCGGCCGGGGAATCCGGCTCTACGAACGTTACCTCGAGGCCGCTGCTTGACGGGAGACCGACCACCGCTTCCCAGCTTTCCGCAAGCTCCAATCCTAATGTCGGGCGTTTCACCTTGCCGTATTTAAAAAACTGGTCCAGCACATACTGCACCGTATCCACAGGAATCGCGAAGCCCAGGCTGTCAACGCCATACTCCACATATTTCATCGTGTTGATGCCGATAACCTCACCCTTCATATTCACAAGCGCTCCGCCGCTGTTGCCCGGGTTGATGGCCGCGTCGGTTTGAATCAGCCGATATTTGGATTGAACGGACCGTTCCATCCCGCTAATGATGCCGGACGTTACCGAATTTCGCAGCGCGAAAGATAACGGAGTTCCGATAGCCATTACGGATTCGCCGACGCGAATGTCCGAAGAGGACGCGAACGTAGCAGGTGTCAGTCCCGATGCTTCAATCTTGACAAGCGCGAGATCGCTCTCTTCATCATAGTGCGTCGTTTTGCCTGAGTACGATTTCCCGTCGGAGGTCACGATCGTCAGGTTGCGCATATTTTTCACGACATGGGCATTCGTCAATATATATCCGTCATTTCTGACGATAACCCCTGTCCCGTGAGCCAATTGGTACCTATCCGCCCGCGATAAGGTTTTGTCGTTGCTCGGACGGCCGATAATAGCCACAACGGAGGAGGTTGTTTTCTGTACTAATGCGGGAATCGTCGCCCCATTCGGCAGCGCATCCGCGTATACCGGAGCTCCGAACATCGTAGCCGCCACCAGTAAGGATAGCGAGCCTTTCATGACTCCCTTGCTCAAGCTTTTCATTCTTTTCATTGTCTGTCTCCCTATCAGCAGTCTACATATCTTCTAAAATATACCTTTCACTCCAGTAAGAGTGCAAGAAAAATTTGTAAATACTAGATTTATAGAGCAGGCGATTGCGATGTGCCGGGTAAAAGGGAATAAAAAGAAGCCGCCCCGAATCACACGAAAGCATGTGATCGGAACAGCTCCAGTTATTAGTAATTCGTATAAATCCCATTGTCAATCGCTGTAATCAAGATTTACCTATCAGCTTCGCCGTTAGCTGCGCTCGATTGTGAATGCCGAGCTTCGAATAGATAGACTTCATATGTTTCTTAACTGTAGATTCGCTTACAAAAAGCCTTGCCGCAATCTCTGCATTGGAATAGCCTGCGGCAACCTCCTTGGCAACGTCATGCTCTCTGTCACTTAGTAATCCGACTAAGGCTGGCTCGCTTAGCTGTTGTTCTATCGGGAAATTAACGATATTGACGAGATCGATGCCTGACCGTTGGAATAACTCCATCAAGAAAGCGGCCAACTTTTCGCTTCGTGTATCAAGCGCATAGGTCGGTGTCAGCGTCAGGCCATCATAATTGTAATGATCCGCTCCTTTCACGTGACGAAAACCGAAACCGGTATACGATTTACGGCCGATCTCACTATCATACGGCGTACAGATGGTTAGGCCGCCTCTGCATAAGTAGGAATAGATGAGTCGGATAGCTGCGGCTCGTACCTTCGGACTGAGAACATCGACGAAATCAAAGGAGCGAAGGAACCAGCCTGCAGGCTGCTCGCGAGGGGTAACCAGCAGGCTGCTTTCCTTCTCTGTCAGCGTATGGAGGTAAGGAGTGAATAACGGGTCCTTCTGCAGCCAAGGCAAAGTCCCGGCATGAATCGGTATCCATACCGCCAGCCCGCAAGCTTGATCATTCGGGTCCCGGAGCAGCTTGATTGACGACGGCTCCATTTTAAACAACAATTCCAGATCTAGCGGTGCAGCATTATAACGAACCTGTTCTTTCGTATAATTGAATTGAAAGCTGTTTCCCGTTACTGGGTCAATTTCATAGCCCGAAACGGGCTGCGTGTTTGTTTCTCGCCATTTTGCATATGCCAGTGCATCCCGCAGCGTCGTTTCAGTCACGGCTTCCCAGTAATGACTAAGATCGTCCCCAAAGGTTAACGCGCGCAGGACGTCGATATCCGCATAATGAAGTAATTCACCGACCTCCCACTCAATAGCGCTTCGGTCTTTGCTTTCAATAATAGCTTTCGCATAATATTCGATACACCTTTTCGTCAACTCCAGATGCCGTTTAGGTCGCCGTTCCTTCAAACGATTATTCATCGATTTACGCATCAAATCGTGCAGCTGCCATCCGCGTTCAGTCCGTCTGACAAATGACAGCTCGATCAACCGATCGAAGAGGTCTGTCGGCACCTCCTCTTCCAAGACTGAAGATAGCCTCTCTTGATCAAAAACCCGTAAGACGGATGCCGCTTCAACGAAACGGTTAAGCTCTCTATCGGGTATCTCTTGAAGCCACAAAGCGGCTAACTGTTTAAACAAGTCTCCGCCTTTAATAGGAACTGTACTTTCTGAAAAATTGAATGCGGCGGCTAATGACATGGCAAGCGGATGACCGTTTGTTCTGCGCCAAATCTGCTCGATTTGAAAATCATCGGTGATGCCGCAGAAATCAAGATACTTAATACACTCATCCCGATCGAGCTGCTTTAACGGGAGCTGGCAGATCCTCTCTCGCCAGACCGGCGACCACAGCCAGCCTCCCCTAAGTGGAAAGCGGCTCGCTGTCAAGAGAAGAAGCCGTTCAGGAAGCATCGGAATGAGGCGGTCGCGGAGCCAGTTCTCCATATCTTGCATTTCTTCGAAGGTATCGATTGCAAGCACAACCACACGCTCGCCTGCTTGTTGCGCAATTTGCTCGCCAAAGTAGCGAAGGGGATCTTTTTCATTCTCTGCCGATAAACCGATCTGCGAAAGTAGTGCTGCACCGATCCCCTGCTCCGTATGGACAAAGTCGCGGCTGTGCAGCTGAAGATAAACGGCACCAAGTTGCTGTGCTTTTTGTCGGCATAAACGAAGAAAAGAGCTTTTGCCTACTCCTCCCGTTCCGTAAACATGAAACAATCCCATATCACGATTCTTTTTTATTTTCTCAAGTATTTTCTCAAATACTGTAAGTTCCTGCTCGCGGCCGACAATGAAACGAAGCTCGCGGTCGGACAGCTTGTTAGCCTGATCCATAATTAATATATCACCAGTCACTTTCTTCGCCGGATCTCCGAATAATTCAATGACATTATAACATACAAATTCATGGAAGAACTGGGAATGCAGATGTGGCGGTCAGCTAACAGAATAATGGACCCTGTTGATCCAAGCTGCGATATTTATTTTTCTAAAGATACCTTAGATTCCGTTTGTTTGCTCAAAATATGGTTGACTTTCTCCGAACTCAGCAGCATCAATAAAATGAACGCAAGCGCAATAAAAGGCAATAACGAAATACTGGTTTGTGTAGCGAGCAATCCAAAGAGCGGAGGCAGAAAGGTGGTGCCTGTGTATGCGACAGCCATCTGGTAACCCATTAGCTTGGCAGCATGCTGCCGTCCGAAGCGCGAAGGTGTTTCATGAAGAAGCCCGGGGTAGATAGGAGCAAGCCCAAGACCAATGAGAATGAGTCCAACAAGGATCAACGAAGGATAAGGGAGCAGCAGCAGCAACCCGCCCGCAAGGGCTATGCTCTGACCGCACCGGATTAACACACGATTGTGGACCTTCAATGTAATAAAGCCTGTAATGAGCCTTCCCGCTGTTATTCCGCCATAATACAAAGAGATCCACCCGGCAGCGGTCTCAGCGGTCATATTTCTTGCAGTTACAAGATAACTGGCTCCCCACAATCCCACCATCGATTCAACCCCGCAATAGAACAAAAAAGCGATCAGCGTAGGTCTCACACCTCTTATCCGGAGGACGTTTGCCGTGGAACTATTTACAGGCTGGATGAGCTCAGATGCGTCTTGATCTTGTGACAAATGAAGGTTCTCCCGCTCAGCCGCTCTCATCTCGGCGATCCGTTTCCATAGGGGGAGCGTAACTAGCAAAATCATCGCGAGAGCGAATTGTATCAACGATACCGCTGAATAGCCATCTCTCCATGAGTTATGCTCCGCGATAAAATACGACATAATGATAGGGCCCATCGTAGCCCCTACACCCCAAAAACAGTGCAGCCAGTTCATGTGATGGGCTTTATAATTCTCAGCGACATAATGATTCAGAGCCGCGTCAATCGCGCCTCCGCCCAGACCAAGAGGAATGGCCAACAACACAAGCCAGATCATTGATGGCGCCACCGAGAACCCGAGCAGCGCCCCTGCCGTAAGGCAGCAGCTGATCAGAGTCATTTTTCCCGTCCCCAACCGCTGAACCAAGGTACCGCTTGCCAGACTGGAAACAATAGTTCCTCCGGCCACAATCATGGATAAGATTCCCGCGAAGCCGAAGGAAGCTCCCATGTCGAGCCGCATCACTGGCCATGCCGAACCAAGCAGAGAATCCGGAATTCCCAGGCTGATAAACGCCATATAGATAATAACCAAAAACAGGGTAGCCATAGTACAACTCCTTCTAACAGCAATCCGTAATCATCAAATTCAGCGCTAACTGCTGCAAGCCGGTCAAGTAATCCTGCCTCCAGCTGCTCATCACGAGCATCGGCAAATGCTCCTGCGGGATATAAGCCGAGCTTCTCTCCGCGACCCTGGCGAGAAGCGCTTCATCCGCCTCATCATCGCAAAAAACGACTGCTTTAGGGTTGAGAATCGCGGTGAACGTGGCGATTAAACGAGCGACGGCATCCATCTGGCTGTCTCCAGCCAATAAGTTCCGGCGATTGCGGTCGTTTGTCTGCAGCGCTTGCAGGAACGACTGATTATCGTACTGGGGCACGAAAGAAATTTCCCCCGAGAAAAACGTGCTGCCCCGCAGCACTTCGCCATGGATCATAATGCCGGAGCCCGGCCCGTTCTGGCCAAAATACAAATAAACCAGCGATTCATTCTCGATCTCGAGGTTCGATGCATATCCGAGCACCGATGCATTCATATCATTTTCGACTACGACCGGTATTTGGAATCGGGATTCAATCTCTTCTTTGAGATCATAGTCTAGGAATTGCTGATAGGGCGGGATAAAGATGATTTTCCCATTGTTGACGGCACCGGGCACACCGATAGCGATGGAACGAAGTCTTGGATACTTCTCGATCAGCGCTTCGATAAGGTCCGCCAGCATTTGCACCTCTTGATGCAATACGCTTGGCTTGGTCCCCTGCTCTTTGACTTCACCGATACAGTTAAATATCGAATAATTGGTTTCGTCCTTCTCGAGAAAAATCGCTAATCCCAGCATGTATTCCGGATCGTAGGTATACCTCTTGGCCCTTCTGCCTCCGCTGGAATCGTCATCGCCTGTATAGCGGATCTCTCCATCCTTCTCCATCTGAGCCATAAACTTGCTGATCGTCGGAAAGCTAATCCCCAGGCGCTGGCTTAGCTCCGCTTTCGTGGCGCTCCCCATCATGATGAGCCCCGCGCGGATGCGATAAATTAACGGCTCCCTTATTTCCTTCGGTGCCTTAAATACATTCGTCATGTAGATCAAAGCCTTTCATCCAAAAGTGACGATACTTTTTAAACTGATTTAATAAGTTAAGATCATCTTAGCAGATGTTGTATTGAAGGGCAATACAGGGAAAAGCCCTTCAAGCAATAAATTGCTTAAAGGGCTGCAGCTGCAGTATGAATGATAGCCTAACAGGCCATAATTAGCAGCAATAACATGCCAAGCTGCGAATCAGGGCGGTGTCCACGCTGTTCGTCACTCGCAACCGAAGCTGTCTTGTGCGGACCGTCTCGAAGCGGTCGATTTTTTTATGGCCGATAGCGCTGCCTGTAACCAATTCCACCCATTGTCCCTGCACCTCGGCTTCAAGCACGTAAGAACGTATACGTTCGCCGTGGGCAATATCCTCCATGGTGATCACATGATTGATATCGGTCTCCTCGTTCAACGAGAGCAGTACGGATTCTCCTTCTGCTCCGTCCGTACGGGTTATCGGATTGGAAAATCTTCGCTTGATTTCGTCCATGAATTCGATCAAACGCTTAATATCCGCCTCCGGCATAAGCCCGCGGTCATCGGGAGCCACATTCAGCAATAACGTACAGCCGTGGCCGACAGAACGATAATAAATATCGATCAAGTTGTCCAGCGAGCGAAGCGTATGCTCGTCGTTCGGGTGCCAGAACCAGCGGTCCTTGCGGATCGGCACATCGCACTCGGCAGGCACCCATGCCGGGGTTTCCGGCAGCCAGGATGCCGTTTCGTCCGTGTACATGTTGAGCTTGGCCGAATCCGTCGTATTCCAGCAAGGGTATGGCGCCACGCCATCCTCATTGCCCACCCACCGAATCGTAGGCGTGCCCATATTGAACACCATCGCATCCGGCTGGTGCTGCTTCACCAATCCCATAATACGCTGCCAGTCGTATTCTCTGCCCTGGGAGCCCGCACCGTCGAACCACACCTCGACCAGCGGTCCATACTGCGTAAGCAGCTCCGTAAGCTGAGCGGCGTAAAAATCGTCGTAGGCTTCCTTGTCCGGATAGCAAGGCTCATGACGGTCCCATGGGGACAAGTACAGTCCGAAACGGATTCCTTCCTCCCGGCAGGCATCCGCCACCTCGCGAACTACATCGCCTTGTCCATGTTTCCACGGGCTCGATTTGACGGAATAATCGGTCGTGGCCGTCGGCCATAGACAGAAGCCGTCGTGGTGCTTGGCCGTTAATATCAGGTAAGCAAATCCCGCTTGCTTCGCTGTGCGAACCCACTGGCGGGCATCGAGCTGCGTCGGGTTGAACAGCTCCGGAGAATCGGTGCCGTCCCCCCACTCCTGATCGCAGAACGTATTGATTCCAAAATGGCAAAACATCCCCAACTCCATATCCTGCCACCGGAGCTGCTGCACGGTAGGTTTTGCAAGTACGGCTTCATTCATTGAAACATGCCCCTTCCATTACAATGTAACTTCATTGTAAGATGCGAATAGCGGGAAATGAAGGTATAATAATAGGTGTTTTTTGCACGATAGTAAGCTATTTTTATGGAGAGGTGACCCAGCCGATGGACTTGGCCCGCACTTACATTTCCAATACGCAGATCCACATGACGACAGGGGCACTTACGAGAGTAAGGCCGGACTGGAGCGGCACCAACCAGATTCAAAAGGAAAACATGCTCTGTTATTTCCTCGACGGCGAAGGCTGGCTGAAGATCAACAATATCGAATACTATCCTCGCCCAGGCGAGCTGTTTCTTGTGCCAGCCGGCGCTCGCATTTCTTATTCAACGAGCGAGTCGGCTCCTTTACTGCAATATTGGTGCCATTTTACCGCAACCGTCGGAGAAAATCATCTGTTCGATCTGCTGATCGCCCCGCATCGTATTGCCCTTGGCAAAGACGAGACGGTAAAAAGCCAGTTTCAAGAGCTGATCGACCAGCATGAGAGCGATGCGCTGGCCGCGCCTTTTATCGTCAAATCGCTGCTGTTTCATATGATATCGCGATTTATCGAGCTGTCCACCGTCGATCCGCTGCAGACGGCGTCGATTCCTTCGGTCCACAAGCTGTACATCGTGCTTCAATATATCGACAAGCATTTATCCGAGCAAATAACGGTCGAGACGCTGTCTCAGCTTGTCCATTTTCATCCGAAATATTTTCTGCATTATTTCAAGTCCATGCTCGGCGTCTCGCCTATCGTCTATATCAACAAGAAGCGAATGCAAAAAGCAAACGCGCTGCTCATCCATACGGACATGACCATAGCTGAAATCGCAGAGCGGCTGGGCATGCAGACACCGTATTTGTCCCGTATGTTCAAAAGATTCACAGGCTTCACGCCCAATGAATTCAGGCAGCAGTATAAGCTGAATCAGAAGGCGTGAGTGAGCAGGTTGAACTGGAGACTAAGGCTGCCGCAAATTCGTTAGCTGCCCGTCCGTTGAAAAATGTGGCCCAAGCAGTGACGGACAACAGATCCGTTATTTTACCCAAAATGGTTCCATTTGCAGGGTGATCGGACTACAGATCCTTTACTTGGCCGAAACCCACTGTATTATCCGGTAAAAGGAGCAAATAACGGACTCACGGTCCGATCGCACTGCCAAAGCGGCATCATTTCAGGAAATAACGGATCTCCTGTCCGATCTTCGTAAGCCTGGCTGAAGGGCGGACGCCAACCAGACTATACAGCTCGCAGCCTGTCGAACTTCAACGACAGGCTGCTTTGCGTTGCGATTTTCAAGTGCTCACACCTATAGAGTCGAACGTGCGCAAGATCGCTTGAACACCGGCTCGCAAGCCGGCATTGCTTATGTCTCGGCCCCGATTAACCCGCCCCGTCCAGTTCATCCAAGTACACCTTGCGTCCTGAAGCCGCAGAAAGGCGGATCGCTTCCAGCTGCAGGGCGAGCTCCAGCCCCTCTGCGAGCCCTGCGAGCGGCTTATCCAACGCCTCGCCGGCGAGCTTCTTCAACCAGAGTGACAGGTTCGATTCGCGGGCTGCAGCGGGAATAGCCGGCTCCCAAGGCTCGTCGGTATGGCATTGGACGATGGCATCGGATGCAAGCAGCAGCCGGTGATGCTTGCCTGTAGCGCCCCTGCCGAGGTAGGCGCCTTTCGTGCCGTAGACCTCTATCGAGAATGGAGAACGGCGCGCTGCCCAGCTCGATTCCAGCACAGCTACAGCTCCGTTCGCGAACTCGAATACATACGCAGCGTTATCCGGAAACGGACTACCGGAATAGCGTCCATGCGTGGCATAGACGGATGCCGCTCTCGTGCCCATAAGCCACGTCATCAAGTATAGGCCGTGCGCACCTAAATCCGCACCGACGCCGTAGTCGGCGTCGGGTAAAGCTGCCGGCAGGCCGCCGATAGCTCCATCGTGCGCATTGCGTATGCGCAATGCGGTCAGAGGCCCTAGCCTGCCCGATTGCACTGCTTCGTTGGCCGCCAGGTTCACCGGCCAATAGGTCAAGGGCAAATCCATACCGAAGAGAATCCCCGATGCCTCGATTCTCTCCGAAGCTTCCACGGCGGCATGAAGCGATGCCGACAAGAGATGATCGCAGAACACCGGCTTGCCTGCCGCCGCCGCTGTACCTGCAAGTGGTGCGGATTTATTCACGGAAGCGCAGATGATCACTCCATCGAGCATGTCATTAGCGAGCAGCCTATCCAAATCCGCTTCGAATGCGATTCCGTGCTGTGCACAAAACGATTCGCCGCGGATCGGATCGTCGTCCCAGACCGCCGATAGTTCTACACCCGGTAGGCTTCGCAGCTCTTTGACGAAATCGAGAGCATGATAAGGATTCCAACAGCCGAGAATGGCTAAACGTTTCATTCGAGTCGTTTACCCCTCCCCGAGCATGGGAATATACCGCTTCAATTGCTCGGCATCCGGCTTGAAGCTGTACCGGGCGATTTCGAAGCCTTCCGCGTAGCGGACCTCCCCCGCACGCACGCTTCCGTAGGCTTGCTCCAACGCAGTCCGCATTCGAGGGGAAGCGTAGAATGTGGTAGGCCAGTTGTCGAGCAAGTACCGCTTGCGGTCCTCCCACGCGACCGGTACCTGATCGAGCGTCCCCTTAAACCAGGGGATCAGATCGTAGAAGGTCGTCGCATGGGCATCGCAGGCGAGCAGCTTTTTCTCAATGACGCTGCTCACATCGATAGCAACGTCGGGTCTATAGTCATTGTGCAGCGACATATCGGGCATCAGCAGCACCAACAGCTTCTTCTTCAAGTAAGGGGCATCCGGGTCCGGCATATACTGGGGCAGCCCTGCGTAAGGAACCGCATCGCTGACGATTTTGCCGGTATACCGGTTATCCGGGCTGTTTCCGCCCTCCGGGTGGAAGGTAACCAGCACATCCGGCTCGTAAGCGCGAATGTGCCGCAGCACTTCGTGGCGCAGGGCAAGGCTCGGCTCCAGCATGCCGTCCGAATGATCCAGCACCTCATAGGCGTCGATTCCGAGGCGCTGCGCCGCAAGCCTTGCTTCCTGCTTGCGTCTCGCAGCAACCTCCTGCTTCGGCAAGCTGAAATGTCCTGCATCTCCATTCGTGAGGGAAAGAAATTTCACCCGATGCCCCCGTTCTGCATACAGTGCGGCCAATCCTCCGGCATACATATCGGGCTCATCCGGATGCGCGCAAATCATCAGCACGCGCAGCTGATCCAAATGGTTCGTCACGTCGAAGCACGCTCCTCTCTTCTTATTGATGGTTTATGCCGCCAGACGAAGGACAAAGCATCGGAAAAAGTTGCTTCAGCTCCTCATCATCCGGCCTGCGGCTATAGCTCGCAATCTCGAACGGCTCCGCGTAACGGATCTGTCCCGCGCGCTCCGCTCCATAGCCTTTGATCAATGCGGGCAGCATTTCCTCGGAAGTATCAAAGAATTGGGCCCAGCCTCGCAGCAAATAGTCTTTTTTATCCTCCCAGCTCTCAGGCACCTCATGAAGCATATCCCGCCCCCACGCCGAAAACTCGTAAAACTGCGAGCCGTGGGCATCGCAAGCGAGCAGCTTCTTCTCCAGCGCATCGGCAATGTCGATGACGATATCGGCGGTATACCGGCTGCGCATCGAATAATCCGGCATCAGCAGGTACAATGGAGATCGGCTCAGCGCAGGCACCTCCGGCACGACGTTGCGAACATGCGCGACAAATGATGCAGCGTCGCTGACTACCTTGCCGGCATACCGGTTATCGGCATGGCTGCCCCCGTCCGGGTGGAACGTAATCACGATGTCCGCCTGCCAGCGGCGAATTTGCCGGATTACCTCCTGGCGCATAGGCAGATCCGGGAGCAAATCTCCATCGTGAACCTCGGTCAGCACCTCGTATTCTTCGATGCCAAGACGCTTCGCCGCTTCCTTCGCCTCCAGCGTCCGCCTGCGCACAAGCTCATCCGCAGCCATCTCATGATGTCCCCCGCAGCCGTCGGTTAAGGACAGAAACTTGACCTTGTGTCCTAACTCCGCGAATAGCGCTGCTGTGCCTCCTGCATAAATATCCGGCTCATCCGGATGGGCTCCGATTACAATGATACGTAATGCTTTATCCCCTGTTAGCTGCTTCGTCATGCTTATCCCCTGCCTTTATCCCATATTTGGATTTCTACTTTGTTTTCTACGGAACCAGCTGCCGAACGACCGAGAACAAATGACTCTTCGACGCGGCCAAACGCTGATTTCTTTGCTCCTGATAGCTGAACCGTTCATAGAGTGCCGGATCCATCAGCTCTCCGCTCAAGATCCGCTGCTCGCAACGCTTCGCATGACGGAACAGCTCGGTTACATCGGCCATTTGCAGATCGGGATGGCTCTGCCTCCACGCATCTACAAAGAAGTCGCAATGCATCAGCCCTTTGTGATCTTCAATTTGCATATGCAGCTCCGGCGAGTGCACAGCAATTTCCTTACAGACGGCGGCGAAATCTACAATGCCCTCTCCCGCAGGCCGAATCTGCCTTACTAATCCGGTGTCGGAGAACGTAACGATGCAGTCCTTCGCGTGCATTTGATGGACATAGGGCGAAACCCGCTTCGCCGCATTCACCGGGTCTTCTCCCCGGGCGACGACGTTCGCCGTATCCAGAGCAACCCCAAGCACATCCTCTCCCACTTCTTCAATCAGCCGCAAAATTTCGAAGGTCGTAATCTCCTCATGCGTCTCCAGATTGATACGGACGCCATATTCCCGCAGCGACGGGGCAAGCCGCCTTAAAAATCGTGAGGTGGCTTCCAGCTGCTCCTCCCAGGTAACATCGGTGCGGTAGCGGTCGTATACATGATAACCGTCAAACATGCCTTTCCAGCCGGCGGTGACACCTATCAGCTCCGTGGCTCCTATGGAAGCTGACGCCCGGATCAGCTTCTCCATCGCAAGCAAATAATTTCCTCCGCCCAGCATCCATACCTCGGGCGTCTCGTTCGTATTGAACGGATTCACCCTGCCGATGCCCAGGTCAATATATAACCCCAGGTCGCTCGCGCACTGGTACGCCGCCTGCAGCTCCGCCTGGTCCAACGTCCCGGATACATACAGCGCCGATTTGTAATAGACTCCCTCGTAGCCCTCCTGCTTTGCCTTCTCAAGCGCCTGCTCTACGGGAAGCTCCTCCGTCAGGAAGCCGTGGTGCATGTCGATTCCTATTTTCAATCGTCTCACCTCTCATTGCGACGCATTATTTTAACGAATCATTATAAATGCCCAGCAGCTTCGTCACGCCCTTGCTGTTCATTTCCTTCACGTAATTGTCCCACTCCGCATCGATAGACACTTTACCGTACACGAACTGCTCCTGCATTTTGGCAAAATAATCGTTCACCCCGGTAATCGCCAAATTCTCCTCTTCCTTCTTCTCCGGCGTCAGCTTAGGAATTTTGGTGACCGGCGGGAACCAGCCGTTCTTGATCGCTTCGTCCGTGAACACTCCCACTTCTTTCGTATTCAGTACCTTCAGAAACCATTGATACGGATAAAGCAGCGTATAGTTGTTGTTGGCCGCACCCAGCTCCCACAGCGCTTTGTTGATGCTCGGGGCATTTTTCACTTTATCCGTGAAATCCTTCTTGCCGTCGGCTTCCTCGTACGTATCTCCCTTGAAGCCCCACGTCATCAGAGTATTGGCTTCATCGCTGTACAACCAGTCCGCATATTTCATCAGCGCGTCGAAATACGGCTTTTTGGCTGCGCTCGCCGGAATGACGGTTCCGTGATAAATCCGGTTCGAGGAGTAAGCCTTCGTCCCGCCCGGCCCGGCAATCGGAGGCAGAGCGGTCAGTTCGAAGTCCGGGGATACATTCTTCTTCCCGTCCGCATTAATTTGCGGCAGCTCGCTGATCCAATAAAAGGAGAACAGGCTCTTGCCGCTGGCCAGCTTCTGCTTCCACTGATCCAGGCTCGAGGTGAAAATTTCAGGATCGGCCAGCCCTTCTTTGACCAGCCGGTTCAAGAAGGTAACGTACTTTTTGTAATTATCGCTCGTATAGTCGTATTCGAACTTCCGGGTGCTCGCATTGTACGAAAAGCCTTTATTGCTGGAGTCGATCCCCCAAGCCGCCCCGAAGATCGAGAGCAGCGATTCCGCATTCGTATTCGCCAGAGGGTAGCTGCCTGGATTCATTTCCTTGAGCTTCTTCAGCACGTTGTACAGCTCATCTGCGGTTTTCGGCGCCTCCAGGCCGTATTTCTTCAGCAGGTCGGACCGGATAAGCGGTGCACGGTTGTATAAAGCAGCCTCGTTCATAAAAGGAAGCACATACAGCTTGCCGTCCTTAGGCTTCCAATTGTCCAATTCCTCCTGAATTTTGTACTCCTCGATCTTCTTTTTCAGGTTCGGCAGCTTATCCATATAATCGCTGATCGGCAGTAAGGTTCCATTGGGCGCGAACTCCATAATGGTCGCCTGTCTTACCGTTGTGACCATGTCGGGAATTTTATCCGAGCTCAGCACGATGCGGACTTTACTCTGGTAGTCGGATTCCGGGACCGCCTGAATATCGAGATTGACGCCGGAACGTGCCGTCATTTCCTTCAACACGCGCCAATCCTTATTGAACGGATAAGCCGGATTGTCGCTATACAGCATCGTGAAGGTCTGAGGCTTGGCTTCGCCGGAGGTGCCTCCCGAGGGAGTACCCTTCTCGTCAGCGGAGCCGGTACACGCCGACAATACCGGAACGATGCCGATCAGCAAGGCGGTCACTGCGAGCAGTGAGTGCTTCCATGGCTTTGGCTTCGGATGTTGCATAAGAGGTGTGCTGCGTTTCATGAGAATCAGCCTCCTTAAGATGGGATTAGCCTTTGATGGCTCCGAGCATTACTCCTTTGGCAAAATGCTTCTGCACGAACGGGATCATACAAGCAATCGGCAGCGTTGTGATCATGATGACCGAGGCTTTGAGCGACGCCGCAGACATGCTGTCCGTGCCCGTCCCCATCGGACCGCCGGCCACATCGGCTCCGGCGACAATATTGCGAACGAGCAGCATGATCGGATACTTATCCGTGCTGTTCAAGTAAATCATTGAATTGAACCAATTGTTCCAATAATAGACGGCAAGGAACAGGCTCATGGCGGCCAACACCGCTTTGGACAAAGGAAGGACAATCCGGAACAAGATTTGGATCGGATTCAGCCCGTCCATTCGTGCCGATTCCTCCAAGCTATCGGGAAAGCTCTGGAAAAAACTGATCATGATCATCAAATAGTAAGGCATGATACAGAAGGGCAGAACGATCGCCCACAGCGTATCGATCAAGTGCAGGCTTTTGACCAGCATATACGTAGGTATAAGGCCTCCGCTGAAAAACATCGTGATCATAATGAGCCAAATGAACACTTTGCGTCCCTTAATCGGCTTGGATAGCGGGTAAGCGCATATCGTCAGCATGAACAGGCTCAGGAACGTGCCGACGGCCGTCTGCACCGCGGCATTGCGGAATCCGCCGAGCAGGCTCGGATGGTGAAACAATCGGGTATAGGAGCTTAAGCTCCAGCCGACCGGCAGCAGCCCGACCTTGCCGCCGACGATGGCTGACGATTCGCTGAAGGATACGGACAGCAGATGCAGGAAAGGCACGAGAACCGTTGCCATGATGCAGGTCATTAAGATCCCGTTAACGCAGGCAAACAAGCGGTAGCCGACGGTTTTTCGATAGTACAATAGAAAGCCTCCTTTCTCCGCCAACTAATACAGCGAATGGCCGGTTACTTTTTTGGCAAGCACGTTGGACAACAGCACCATCCCGAGCCCGATTAAGCCGCTGAACAAGCCTACTGCCGTTGCATAGCTGTAGTTGTTATTCTCCAGCCCCATCCGAAAGACGAACGTTTCGATAACATCGCTCACCTGCGAATTGCTCGGCGTGTACATCAGCAGTATTTTCTCGAAGCCTACGTTCAATAGCTGCCCCGCCGATAGGATGAAGACGACCGATAGGGTGGGCATAATTTGCGGCAGCGTCACGTGAACGATCTGCTTCCACCTCCCTGCTCCATCCATCTCCGCCGCTTCATATAATTGCGTGTCAATGGAAGCCATGGCAGCGATGAATATGATGGAATTCCAGCCGGTGTACTGCCAAACATCGGAGGATATGTACAGCGTGCGGAACCACCCCGGCTCATTCATGAAGAAGATCGGCTGGATGCCCGCCCAGGCCAACAGACCGTTAATCATGCCATTCGTTGGGCTGAGCAGCTCTTTCATAAGCCCGACCACTACTACGATCGATACGAAGTTGGGGAAATATGTCACGGTCTGCACTACGTTTCGGAGCTTGCTTGACCTGATTTCATTGACGAGCAGCGCAAAGGCGAGTGTAACCGTGAATGTAACGGCCAAATGCATCAAGCTGAGCACCCACGTATTACGAAACGCCGTCCAAAAGTTCGGATCTTGAAGAAACAGTCTGAAGTAGGTAAACCCGATCCACTTGCTTCCATAGATAGAGCCGCCGGGAACAAATTTGCGAAACGCAAGAATGTTACCTGCAATCGGACCGTACCGGAAGATAAGAAAGTAAGCCAACGGAAGTATTAAAAGAATGTAATAATGAATATTTTTTATAAAGTATGTCCCAGCTTTGTGTGCCATCCTCTCTTTCTTCTTGTTCTCGAGCATCTCGTTCTGATGTATTGCCGACGTTTGTTCCTGCATAGGCCTGCCTCCTTTCGCAGCGGATTGCCCGTAATCTGATTGAACCATGAAAAGGCACCCTCTCGAAACGGACAATTTCGTGTTTGTGTCATAAAACTTGACTTAATTGTATCTTCTTCATAGGACAAAAATGAGTATTGTATCAATTTTAGCCTTATTTAATAGAAAATCTACCATAACATTGACATGATTCGATACCGGAATCATAATAGTTATAACCGAATATCTGTCGGAGGTGGGGTGGCACGATGCTGAAACATGTTCATCATTTTATGAATGGCGGCTTCCGCAGCTTGCTCTATCGATTTTTTTACTTTTTCCTCGCCGTTTCTTTGCTCATTCAATGCATCAATCTGATTACTTATCGGATCAGTCTCCATTATTTCGAGTCGGAGCTGGAGCAAAGCTATAAAAAATCATTATCGAACGTTGCGGCGAGTCTCAACAGCGTGTTCACCGGCATGTACAATTCCAACTTCCTGCTGTCCCTCGATTCGAGTGCGATGGAGCTGTTCTCCGACGATTTCCAGGTCGATGCGCCTGAGAAGTATGCTCATGTGTCGCAAACCATCCGTTCCTTGAACCGAATCAGGCTGATGAGCGATTATGTGGACAGCGTCTTTATGTATAAAAAGAAAAACAACCTCGTGATCAGTAACCAAGGCACATTTACCGGCACGGAATTTTTTGGCAAAACCAATGCGCTGGAGCAATATTCCGAAGCCTATTGGCGGCAGTACAGCCCGCATAGCAAGCCTTTTCAGATCCTTCCCCCGTCCCGATCGGTCTCCCAAAACGGAACCTACCTGCTGCCTATTGTTCAAACGGCCATTGCCGAATACCGGTCTAACGACTTGTATGTCATTAACCTGAAGATTGATCCGATCATCCAAGCACTTATTGACTCCAAGCTGACGCCTAACAGCAAGCTGTATGTTGTAGACGATAACAGGCAGCTCATCGCATCAACCGAGATGTATGGAGCCACCCCATCGGATATTGAAGGTATCGTTAAGCAGCTTCAAGATACGGGCTCGCCGAATTTGCGCACCCGGTTTCAGAACGAAGACATTTTGGCCATTCAGACGAACACCCGCTTTATTTTCAAAAATTTGAACATGATCGCGCTTGTGCCGGAAGCAGATATTCTCGTCAGCATGAAGGACATGAGATATTGGACCACGCTGATGTCGGTTATCGCGCTTTCGCTCTCGATACTTCTATCCTTTCTGTTCAGCAAAAGGCTCTATGCGCCCATCCGTTCCTTGCTTGCCAAAATATCGCCTGCAGCTCCTCCGACCACCAACGAATATAAGCTGCTCGACCATGAATTTCACCGGATGCGGGACAGCATGGACACGCTGCACAGCAATCTTACTTCCATGTATCCCCTTGCCATCGAGCAGTGGTTTGTCCGGATGCTCCGGTTCAATAGGGTGCCAGACGAGGCGGACATCCAGACTTTTTTGCAAAAATGCCGTTTGAACCTCCAGCACGAGAGCTTCGCAGCCGCATTGATTCGAATGAAATACGCCAAGTCGTTTTACATGAATTACAGCTCCGCCGAGCAAAATACGCTCCACGTCCATTGGGTCAATCAACTCAAATCCCATCTTCCTGCAGCGTACCAAAGCTACTTGCTCGAGATGGAGGCCGGTGTGTTCTGTATACTGGTGAATCTTCCTCACGATGCGGAGCGGCAGGAGTTGTCCCCTTGCTTTGAGAATATGTTCAGTCTGCTCCGGCATGACGAAAATTTACACGATATCTTCGTCGGTGTGGGCAATGTCCATCGCGGTTTCGACGGCTTGCAGCAGTCTTATCTCGAAGCGATGAAGTCCTTATGGCGGTTATCTCCGCTGGATAATAAGCGGATTCATTATTATGACAAGGAAGACGAGGCCTCCGTTACGATTCTGATCGGCACGAAGGAGGAAAAAAGGCTGTTTCACCTGCTCGCCTCCTGTAAAAGAGAGGAATTGTTCGAGGAGCTGCGAACGATTATTCAAAATCATATTTCCGTCGGATTCCATGACGTAACGATTAAAGAGCTGTACATGCACTTGTTCGTCATCGGCTCCCAGGTGCTCAAGCATAAAGATGCCACGCTGCCCGAAGCGACCTATCGGGAGTATATCCGGATGATCGTGTCGGAGCATACCGTTTCCATAGACGGGCTTTCGGAATTCATTACCGGCTATTACGACAAAATCATGGATACGCTGCAGCCCAAAGACCAGCTGGAATCGCTAGTTTTCAAGCCGTACATCGATACGCATTATCATGAGGATATGTGTCTGGAGGGGCTGGCCGAGAAGTTCCATACGACGCCGAACTATATGTCGAGGCTGCTCAAGAAAGAGCTGGGCAGGCCGTTTCACCAATATTTGCAGGAGGTTCGTATCCAGAAGGCAAAGGAGCTGCTCGCCGGAACCGACCTGTATATTCAGGATATTTGGGCGCAGGTGGGCTTCAACAACCGCAATTCCTTTATCCGGTCGTTCAAAAACGTAGAGGGAATCTCGCCGATGGAGTACCGCCTTCAATACAGCGTGAAAGCTCAGGCGAAGCAATCTTGAGATGGCTCGAGGCTGCCGGAGCTTCCTGTAACAATGATGGCGATTGAAAAAAAGGACTGGAATTCCATCGGAAGCTCCGATATTCCAGTCCCTTTTTTTCATATGGAGGTGCAGGTGATTCTTTAACCAAGAAACCTCGTATGAGCCTCATACAGGATGTATGCTTGTACTTCCATTGGCATTTGCTCCACGTCCAAATACGCCCAAATCTTTACCTCATCACCCTGTTTACATCTATCCGGACGTTCCCCGGCTATTATTTTCACATGACTATTCTCGCTTTGCAGTTCAATGAGATAGCTGCCATGCTCGGTTTCTTCTACATTCGTAATGATTCCGCTATGAAGCCGGACCATTCGATCCAGCATCCATTTGGTTTCGTGCTTCTTGGCTATATAAATGATATGTTCGCTCGGTTTGCCGATGAACTCCTGATAGATAAGAACTTCGAAGGTCTCTTCATCGATCATTTGGTAATCCTCGATTTTATAATGAATCAAGCTCGGATTCTTCGATTGACCAATCGTCTGTATGATCTCGTCTATCGTAGGCTCGTTCTGTGGATTGGGCCGTGAAGAGTAATATAGATCTCGAGCAAACGAATCGGTCATCCAAGCTCTTGCACGTCTAACATCGTTAAAGCTTTTCATAAAATCGGTAACCGCCTGAACCAGTGCCAGGTCAAGCTTGCGATGAAGCTTATCTGAATTGGCATCAGCCACAGAGATCATACCAATCCGGATATGATGCGCCATGAAAATAATCACAACAGCAAAGGCAATTTCAAACGCCATCCCCCAGATAAGAGAGCCGTCGCTTACATCCTCCCCCTGTCTGCCTATCCACTTATTGATATAATTTAGTCCGAAAAAGGTGATGTACAGGAACGGGATCGAATATTTTATCGATTTGCCGTGCCGCGTATCATATCTTTCGATCAACCTCCCCAGTGTAGTGAAGGTATCGCCCAGCCCCCATATGTTGAGTACAGGAACCATCCGCAGCATAGCCCCCCATGGGGAAATCGGATAAAAGGAAAAGCAAGCCTTCATATCCTTATGCAATTGAAACAGCCAGACCAAGAAAATAATGATTTCCATATAATAAACTAACAAACTGGAAATAGACACGAACGAATCGATGGAAACGATGTACTCTTCATACACTTCGAAATTGGAAACATAAAGCATCGTAAACATTCCTGAAATTACAGATAAACTCAAGCCAACCCATAAAAACATTAATAATATTTGAACAATAGATTGCGATTTCAGCTGCGGCATGCGTAACCCCCGGGTTATTTCAAAGATTTTAGATACGTAACGGCATCGTCTACCGTGTTTACAGGAACGATTTTTATCTTCAAATGTCGTTCTTGTACCACTTGATATGCTTCTTCCTTGTTGCTGAGTCCCGTGCCCGGCGACTTCAAATCATGATCCGGAACCAAAAAATATTGCATTCCCTCTCGTTCAGCGGTTAAGACCTTGTAACGTACTCCGCCTACAGGTCCCACCTTCATCGTACGGCTGATTGCCCCGGTCCCGGCTATTTTAATACGTCCGTTTCGGGATAAGTCCAGACGCTCCGATTCCTCTACTAGTCCAATAGCTACCATCAATCCAAAAGAATCGCCGTAATAATTTGCCGATTTATCGATCATTTCATGGATTCTTTCAACTTTGCTGCTCTCCGGATCCGAATCTTTAGCAGGCAGCGCGTTTACTGCATTTTGAATGACCTGCTCTCTTCGTTCCGCTTCGTATTCTAATTCCTCTTGTTCTTCCTCCACTTCCAGCTTGTCGGCCGGATAGAACTCGATATTATCTCGCTGCGTCCATGATAATGCGAGCTTTTCATACAGATTCTTGGTGTATCCGGAACTTACATAGGTAAAAAATACATTTCCTTTAACCCCGAGCTGCCGTACCGATACGACATTTCCGACCGTAGTAAAATGGTGATAAACGGGCATTACAAAAATCAATGAGGCGGTAAAAGGGATAAGCAGAAGCATGAACCCGATGATGAATTCTTTTTTTATTGTGCGAATGATGGTACTCATACCTCTCTGTGGAATGGTACAGAACGCAGCTTGCAAGGAAATGGTAAATACGGCTGCTGCAAGCCTAGTTTATCTTAATTTTGGTAAAATGGATACAGTGAATTTCCAGTTATGGAAGCGCTAATTGCATAAGGGGGAAAGTATGTCTATACAAAATGGCTGCATCGTATATTGTAAAGGTGGAGCATAAATAGCGGATTCGTTTGGGGGTAACTAAACTTAGACGGAGGATGTATCTATGGAAATTATTCGCGCGAGCGAACTGGGTTACGAGGCAAAAATGAAAATCAGCGAAATCTTCGTTGATGGCTTTTATCAATGGCTGCACTTTTTTTCAAAGGATAAAGGTAAGCTTACAAGAGCCTTTTGCCACATGTTTAATCATCAAGTGTTTTATGTTGCTGTAAAGGATGACGAGATTGCCGGAATTACCGCATGTACGGATGGGAAGATATCCTCAGTCCATCTCGACAGGAAAGAATTGCAAAAACATTTGGGGTTCTTCAAGGGAACCATTGCCTATTTCGTATTAAAGCATGAATTTGTGAATAAAGCCTATCCGTTTGAAATTACAAAAGGAATGGGTACGGTCGAATTTGTGGCTACTTCAGCAAACTATAGAGGGCAAGGCGTGGCAACGGCGATCATCAAGGATATAATGGATTCCACACCTTATGAAGTATATGTTCTGGAGGTCGCAGACACAAATACGAATGCGGTTAAGCTGTATGAGAAGCTTGGATTTTCGGAATTTCTGCGAACTAAGCATAAGCATAGTAAGCGGAGCGGCTTTAATTACCTTGTTTATATGAAATATTTGAAAAGGAGTTAATGAGTGCGACAGCCGGCCTTATATCCATCTTACAAATGATCTATGAACCATCGCCACATTGTTCTTTTCTGCCCAATTAACCAACTCCGTGATGCCGGCTTTTTCATCGTTTGCAAACCTAAAACACATACGAATCGGGACAATGCTCACTCCATGCGGCTTAATCCCAATTGTGGGTTTGAAATACCCCATTCTCATAATGACTTTAATGTCCTCTGCTTGAATTGCAGCTCCATTTAGTATCATTTTTCCGTCATACAGATATAACGGAGCCGGCTTCTTCAAGGCTCTGTAAAATGACAGTAGCAAGACCATTAGACAAAAAAGAAACACGGCAGCCATTGCACAAAGAAGGATGACGTGCTCTTGATCTTTAAATAAGCGAATGGCATTGAATAGCGAAATCGCACTTAAAACGATCATGGACATAATGAGCTTTATTCCTGAAGGGTTTTTAATGGAATGCTGTGTCGGTTCCAATTGGGCAACCTCCTTTGTTCATACTATATTATCACATATCCACGCCCCACAGTCGGAATTCATGCCGTCCTGGCTTGATCCAACATCTAGATTTGTCCGTCCGCTTTAAACTTCATAATAAAAGCGCCTCCTTGATGGTGTTGGGCTTCTTACCCTTAGACATAACCATCATACCGAGGCGCTCCTTTTTATTGACAAACTGAGAATAGTCGCTTCAATCCACTAATGATTCGGTCTTACTCTGCCTGCATTCTTAATGTTCTTTCCTTTTTCACGATGGTCTGTTCATATCTTGCGATCTTATCGTCTAGACGAAGCAGCGTTGCCGTCATCTCTTCGACTTTGTCCGCTAGACGGTCACGCTGCTCAATCAACAGTTCTTTTCGGGTCTTGAGCGTATCGTCCCCTTGTTGAAAAAGAGACACATACTCGATCAACATCTCGACTGGAAGACCCGCGCTTTGCCGCATGCATTTGATAAAATCGACCCACTTCATGTCATCCTCTGTATATTCCCTGATGCCGTTTTTGTTCCGGTTTACAGGAGGTATTAGCCCTATGCGCTCATAATAACGAAGTGTATCTTGGGAAAGCCCAAACCTCTCGCTGACTTCCGCGATCGTCGTTGCCATGCCGTGATTCACCTTCTTTCCCTTTCGATGGTTTACCTGATGAGGGCAAGTTACAGAGCGCCAACAACCCGGTGAGGGACATACGGTTCTTCCAGCGATGCCCTTTCTTCCGCGGTCAATTCGAACGTAAAAGCGGCTGCGGCATCCTCTAGATGGGATATTTTCGTCGCGCCGACAATTGGCGCCGTTACCGGTTCTCTTTGCAGAATCCAGGCAAGCGCAACCTGTACGCGGGAAACGCCGCGTTGTTCTGCAATTGCTGCGAGCCGCTCAACAATCACCCGATCCGCTTCTGCAGTAGCATCGTATTTGGATTTCTGTGTCTGGTCGGTTTCGGAACGATGCGTCTTCTCCGACCAATCGCGTGTCAATCTTCCCGAAGCGAGCGGGCTGTAAGGGATAACGCCGATCTTCTCAGCTCTGCACAGCGGCATCATCTCGCGCTCTTCTTCGCGATAGATGAGGTTGTAATGGTTTTGCATGGATACGAAACGGGTCCAGTTGTTTTTTTCCGCTACATGAAGTGCCTTCAAGAACTGCCAAGCGTACATGGCGGAAGCCCCGATGTATCGTGCTTTTCCGGCCTTCACCACATCATGCAGGGCCTCCATCGTCTCTTCGATGGGCGTATGGTAATCCCAGCGGTGGATTTGGTACAGATCCACATAGTCAGTGCCCAGGCGCTTGAGGCTCTTATCTATTTCACTCATGATTGCCTTCCGGGATAGACCCATACCGTTCGGACCTTCGTGCATACGGAAATGAACCTTTGTTGCGAGAACGATTTCATCCCGATTCGCATAATCCTTCAGCGCGCGGCCGACAATTTCCTCGCTTGTTCCGTCAGAGTACACATTTGCCGTATCAAAAAAGTTGATACCGAGCTCCAACGCTTTTTTAATAATAGGACGGCTGTTCTCTTCGTTCAACACCCATTGATGTATCCACCGTTCCGCCACTCCAAAGCCCATGCAACCAAGACAAATTCGGGACACGTCCATACCGGTATTTCCGAGTTTCACATATTCCATTATACGATTCGCTCCTTTGCTTTCATTGGATAGGATCACGCTTCGTGAATTAGTGTACCGTCTGGAGTTAACTCCAAGTCAAGATGTTAATTTCGTTGGTACAGTAAAGAAATTTGGCTTGCAGTATATTCAGAGCTAATGAGTCATAAAAACATAAGAGCCTCTCATCTAAAAAGATGGAGGCTTGAAACTGTCCTGGCTCTTAGGTCTGGTATTGATCATCACTGACTTTTTCCAACCATTCTACCGCCTGACCGCCCAGACGTTCTTGAATGGCTATATGAGTCATAGCTGTGGTGGGCGAAGCTCCATGCCAATGTTTCTCGCCTGGAGGAAACCACACCACGTCACCGGGACTAATTTCCTCGATCTGACCTCCCCAGCGCTGAACCCGTCCTTTGCCTGCCGTTACGATAAGCGTTTGACCCAGCGGATGAGTATGCCATGCTGTCCGTGCTCCCGGCTCGAACGTGACGCTGGCTCCAACTGCGCGTGCAGGATCGGCTGCTTCAAACAGCGGATCGATGCGAACCGTGCCGGTAAAATATTCAGACGGTCCTTTGCCCGAAGGTTGGGACCCCGCTCTTCTGATTTCCATATTCTAAACCCTCCGTTAGAGTTACATATTTATTTCCGTGTTGCTATTGCCATTACTCACAGTCTCCACCTTCCTGATGAGAACGATATAGGAAACGATCGCCAGCAAACTGGTTGTAAGAATAACGATTCCAAAAGGGACAGCTGAATTCTCACCCGCGATTCCCACAAGCGGCGCACTAACTGCGCCTAACGCATAATGAAAGGTGCCGATCACGGCAGATGCACTTCCCGCAATTCGTCCATGTGATTCCATCGCTAAAGTTACAGAAACCGGCCCAATGATCCCAATGGATATAGCAAATAAGAAGGTTGAAACAAATATCGCCGATAAAGATCCTTTAGAGAGAACTGCGATCAGGATAGCGGAAGCAGAAAGAAAGGATAGCGATAATCCAATACGAACTATATTGCGTTCCGTCAGCCGACCGGCCGCTCGTTTAACAACCTGCGAGCCAATCATAATAGCAAGACCGTTCATGGCAAACAGGATCGAAAATAGCTGCGGCGACACATCAAACATATTCTGATAGATAAACGGAGTGCCGGCAACAAAAGCAAATACACCGGCGAACAAAATACCATTAACAAGGGCATATCCGATAAACGTTCTATCACGAAACAGACGATGGTAGTTCCTCATTAATGCCCTGAAGCTGCCTGGGACACGATGCTGTACAGGTAAGCTCTCCTCTAACCCCCATATTGTGATCCCCGTTAATAGTATTCCTAAAATCCCCAAGAAAACAAACACGGCATCCCATGAACTGAACGATGTGACTGCACTTCCGACATTCGGGGAAACTAAGGGTGCGATGCTGCTGATCATAGTAAGCTGAGAGATAAATTTCGTCATTTCGACTCCGCTATACCTGTCGCGAGCAATCGCTCTGGAAATCACGAGTCCGGCCGATGCGGCAGCTCCCTGGATAAAACGTAAAACAATAAAGGATTCTATATTGGGCACAAAAGCACAACCAATCGATGAAACGATATACAAAATCATGGAGATGAGCAATGGAGTGCGTCTTCCATAACTATCGCTCAAAGGCCCCATGACCATCTGCCCTAAGCCTAATCCTAATAGGCTGGCAGTTAAACTCGCTTGAATCATGGATGCGTTAGTTCCGAAATAATCCATGATCTGCGGCAGCGATGCTAGATACATATCGACCGTAAACGGTCCCAGCGCGGAAAATGCGGCCAGTATCAAAGCCAATCGGAGAGAAAGCTTTTTAAGTTTATCGTCCATACGAGTCTATAACGTGGAGATGTCGATAACGAATCGGTAGCGTACGTCACTGCGCAGAATCCGCTCATAGGCTTCGTCTACTTGCTCGGCACCGATGACTTCGATTTGAGGAGTAATGCCATGCGCGGCAGCAAAATGAAGCATCTCTTGCGTTTCCGGCAGCCCGCCAACCAAGGACCCTGCTATACTGCGGCGGCTCATGATTAGAGAGAACACGGTGTATTGACTTGGTTCTGCCGGCGCCCCGACATTAACAAGCGTTCCGTCCACTCGAAGCAGCGATAAATACGAATCGACGTCAATATTGGCGGATACGGTGTTTAGAATCAGGTCGAAGCGGCCGGCTAAAGTGTTGAAAACTTCAGGATCAAGAGTTGAAAAATAATGATCCGCGCCAAAGCCCAACGCTTCGTTTTCCTTATCTTTCGCCCGGCTTAAGACCGTAACCTCAGCACCCATCGCATGCGCAAACTGAATCGCAACGTGGCCAAGACCACCCATTCCCAGAATCGCTACCTTTTTTCCTGGACCGGCATTCCATCGTTTCAAAGGGGAGTAAGTGGTAATACCGGCGCACAAAAGCGGACTGGCTGCATCTAACTCCATACCATCCGGGATATGCACGACGAATCTTTCGGTAACAACGATTTTTTGGCTGTAACCGCCGTAGGTTGGATTGCCATCATAGTCCAAGGAGTTATAGGTGGCTACAAAGCCTTTTGCACAATACTGTTCTTCTCCGCGAAGACAGTATTCGCACTCTCCGCAAGAGTCCACATAACAGCCTACGCCAACTCGATCACCTACAGCAAATTTCGTAACCTTCTCCCCAACTGCGGTTACAATCCCGGTGATTTCATGACCAGGCACCATAGGGAAAATTCCGCCGGCCCAATCACCGTATGCACTATGAATATCGGAATGGCAAATGCCGCTAAACTTTATATCGATTGAGACGTCATCCGGTCGCAGTTCTCTTCTTTCAATCGTAGTCTTTTCGAATGGCGCTTTGGCAGCCGGAACACTTAGAACGTGAGTTTTGCACATGAGCGTTGACTCCTTTTCCATAAATCAATTTGTGATGACTAATCAATTTCATTTGATTAATCAACTTGTGTCTATTATTATATAATTTAGAACGCAAATTCAATGGTTAAAAAACTGAGATTTGTTGATATATCAACGAAACAACCGAAATTGTTAAGTAACTTAGAAAGTTTGGTGGGAGTACGATGGCTAAAGTGGATCGTAGAATTGTGAAAACACAGGAAGCTTTGAAGAAAGCTGTTATTGAACTAATGACTGAAAAAAATTTCGACGATATAACCATTCAGGATATCGCAGACCGGGCCAACCTAAACCGCGGGACCATTTACCTTCATTATCAGGACAAATTTGATTTATTGGATAAACTCATAGAAACACACCTTAATGAATTAGGAGAGATGGATGAATGGGCATGTGAGATGGATTGGAACGAGGCTCTTGTACCTTATTTTGAATATTTTGAGAAAAATTATTTATTTTTTTCGACCATGTTAGCAAGCAAAGGGGTGCCGTCAGCTTTTAGAACGAGGCTTCTTGCTTCTTTTATTGAAGGATTCAAAGGTGAGATTGACCGAGAAAGCGGAAGAAATGCAGATTTACTAGAAGATGTCATGCTGCAATACGCCGGTACCGCTTATGTCGGTGTCATTGAATGGTGGATCAGAAACGGAATGCCCTATCCGCCTCAAGTAATGGCTAAACAAGTCGGAGCTTTGTTGGAGAGAAGTTTATAGTTCAGAGGTTATAATGGAGTTCTTCGTTCCGAAATCATCGGCTCGTACACAAATACTCGGCTGCCTGGCACACTCGGCAGTCTTTTTTCTGTCTTGGTGTTTAATGCCATATTCCCGTCCCTTTTAGCGATCTTTAATTTTAGAGGTACCCGTGAAAAAAGGTATGCCCAAGGTCG
This sequence comes from Paenibacillus sp. NPDC056579, assembly GCF_042793215.1. Lineage (NCBI taxonomy): Bacteria > Bacillati > Bacillota > Bacilli > Caryophanales > Paenibacillaceae > Paenibacillus > Paenibacillus sp. NPDC056579. The sequence continues at coordinate 1,014,060 of NZ_JBHTVD010000002.1, read as the reverse complement.
TTAATAATTGAAGCTCATATTAAAAAAAGAATATATCCCCCTTGTCGCCGCTCCGACTATAGTAAATGGCAAGGATTAGTTCCTTGAGCATATCAACGGGTTATCAATGGAACGACCTACAAAGGGAGGGCGACAATGGAATGAATACAAAGAAGACAATCGGAACGATTGCTTTAACCACATGCTTGGGTACGTCCGTGTTGGCCGGCTGTAACTCCTCTACCCCCGTACAAAAAGCCGATACCGACCCGACCAAGGTGCCGAAGCTGAGCAACCTTACCTATTGGACAGGTATGGCCGGGCAAGCCTCCGCAACGATGAAAAGCTACAATGAAATGGAAGCCTACAAATTATTGGAGCAAAAAACAGGGGTGAAAGTGGAGTTTCAACACCCTCCCCAAGGACAGGATGCGGAGCAATTCAACCTGATGATCACATCCGGGCAGCTGCCTGACGTCATTGAATATCATTGGACCAACTTTCCGGGCGGTCCGGAGAAAGCAATCAAGGACGGACGCATCATCAAATTGAACGACTATATAGACAAGTACGCCCCTAATTTAAAGAAAGTGCTGAACTCGAATCCGGAATGGCGTAAGCAAATCACGACGGACGACGGCAGCATCATCTCGTTCCCTTTCATTAGAGGCGATAAGAAGCTTCAAGTGTATCAGGGACCTGCCATCCGGCAAGATTGGCTGGACAAACTCGGATTGAAGCCTCCTACGACGTTGGATGAATGGTACACAGTTTTGAAAGCGTTTAAGGAACGCGATCCGAACGGCAACGGCACTCAGGACGAAATCCCCCTCTTGCTGCGGGTCGGGGAAATAAACGGTACCAGCGCGTTTATTGGCGCATTCGGCATAACGAACGGATATTTCCAGGATAAGGGCAAGGTCAAGTTCGGTCCGGTTCAGCCGGAATTTAAAGAGTTCCTGACCTTAATGAACAGATGGTATAAGGAAGGGCTGCTCGACCGGGATTACGCCGCAACTGACGACAAGCTGTTCGATGCTAAAATTACCGGCAGCCAAGCCGGCTCCGCCGTTCTTCTCGTAGGCGGCGGCATCGGCAAATACGCGAACCTGATGAAAGACAAGGACCCGAATTTCAAGCTGTTCGGCGTCACTTATCCGGTGTTGAGAGCAGGCGAGAAGCCGCAGCTCGGCCAGCTCGATTTTGCCTTCAACGGCAGAGGAGCCGCCGTCACGACAAGCAACAAGAACCCTATCGAGACGGTCAAATGGCTTGACTACGCCTACTCCGAAGATGGCCATATGCTGTTCAATTTCGGCAAGGAAGGCGTAAGCTATAACATGGTGAGCGGCTATCCGAAATGGACCGACGACATAGCGAACAACGCGAACGGACTCCCTGTCCAGCAGGCAATGGCCCGCCATAACCGCGCTTCTTGGGACGGCCCGTTCGTTCAGGACTTGCGCTATTTCGAGCAATATGCCTCGCTGCCTCAGCAGCAATCGGCCGTCAAATTATGGTCGGAACCGTCCAATGAGAAGAAAATGCCGCTTGTGACGCCGACCAAAGATGAAAGCAGCCGTTTTGCCTCGATTATGGCGGATATCAATACGTACAAGGATGAAATGTTCAACAAATTCGTCATGGGAGCCGAACCGCTCAGCAGCTTCGATAAATATGTTCAGACGATTCAGGGAATGGGACTTGAAGAAGCCTTGAAAATTCAACAGGCCGCTTTGGAACGGTACAACAGCCGGAAGTAACCGGTCGTGTCGGATGATCCGTCGGAAGAGGAGCTTTAGGCTCCTTCTTCCGGCTCTTCCGTTATAGCACCTAATCCCTGAATCCACGAAGAAGGAAGTGAACGCAATGTCCATTCCCCAATCGGAGCTGGCGGTAAGAAGCGCCGCCGCCAAAAAGCATAGTAACTGGCAGACCATCCGCAGAGATCTAAAGGTCAATAAACTAGTCTATCTCATGGTGCTTCCCGTCGTCGCCTATTATCTCATCTTTCACTATGGCCCTATGTACGGCTTGCAAATCGCCTTTAAGGATTTCAGCCCTGGACAAGGCATAACAGGAAGTCCATGGATCGGATTTCGGCATTTTCAGGAATTTTTCGAAAGCTATTACTTCTGGCGCCTTATCCGTAATACGGTCCTGATCAACATTTACGAGCTGTTATTCGGATTTCCGGCTGCCATCCTGCTCGCTCTTCTGCTCAATGAGATTCGAAGCACCATATTCAAACGTTCGGTCCAGACTATCTCCTATCTGCCTCACTTTATTTCCATTGTCGTCGTTGTCGGGATGATGGTCGATTTTCTGGCGCGCGACGGTCTGATCAACCAACTGATCGGGCTGCTGGGACTAGACTCCATTGCCTTCTTCAGAGAACCTGCATGGTTTCGATTCTTGTACGTATCGTCAGGCATTTGGCAAGGCGTAGGCTGGGGGTCCATCATCTACTTAGCGGCTATCGCCAATATCGATCCGACCTTATACGAGGCTGCTAAAATTGATGGAGCCGGCCGCTTGAAGCAGGTGCTTCATATTACGATTCCCGGCATCATGCCCACGATTGTCATCCTGCTCATTCTGAACATGGGCTCGATGATGACCGTAGGATCCGAGAAGGTACTCCTCATGTACAACCCGCAAACTTATGAAACCGGCGACGTTATCTCTACGTTCGTCTTCCGAAAAGGGATACTCGAAGCTAATTACGGCTACACCGCAGCGGTCGGCCTTTTCAACTCCGTCATCAGCTTCACCTTAATCGTGTTGTCCAACACCATAAGCAAGCGTGTGAGCGAAAATAAGCTCTGGTAACCGGGAGGTAATATATCATGGTCAAAAGGAGTTTCGGCGAGAAGAGCTTCGATCTCTTTAACACACTGCTGATGCTGCTGCTTTGTTTTGTTACGCTGTACCCGTTTCTCTATGTCCTGTTCGCCTCATTCAGCAATCCGGCCGACGTAGCCCAACACCGCGGACTGTTGTACTCACCGATAGGCTTTAATTTGGGTGCTTACAAAGCGGTCTTCGATAATCCGATGATTGCAAAAGGTTATCAGAATACCTTGTTCTACGTCGTAGCGGGCACGGCCATTAACCTTTTTATGACATCACTTGGCGCCTATGCTCTGTCCCGCCGTAATTTATATTTTAAAAATCACATCATGTTCCTGATCGTCATAACGATGGTATTCAGCGGTGGACTCATCCCATCCTACCTTCTAATCGGCAATCTGGGCATGCTGAATACACCATGGGCCCTGCTCATTCCAGGGGCGATCAGTACGTTTAACCTGATCATTATGCGGACCGCTTTCCAGGGAGTGCCCGTAAGTCTGGAAGAGTCAGCCAAGATGGACGGGGCCAACGATCTGACGATTTTGTTCCGTGTCGTCGTCCCGCTTTCCATGCCCGTCATTGCTGTCATGATCTTGTGGTACGCCGTCGGGCATTGGAACTCCTACTTCTCTGCTTTGATCTACTTGCGGGACCGCGAGCTATATCCGCTGCAGCTGATATTGCGTGAGATTCTCATTACGAACAGCACGGACAATATGATGACGGGAGCTTCCGCAGGCGACAAAATACCGATTGGAGAAACGATCAAATACGCTACGATTATCGTATCCACTTTGCCGATCTTGTGCCTGTATCCTTTCTTGCAAAAATATTTCGTCAAGGGAGTTATGATCGGCGCCATAAAAGAATAATCCTTTTTTGCCGGCAGCAGGAAAAGAGGGGCATATCTGCGAATATGTTAACAATGTAAGGGTATTCAACCGTGGAGGAACGCTTATGATTCCATTGGTCAAACGAATGCTTCGGTGCGACCGCTGCAACCGGGGAAGCGTGTTCATTACGATGCTGATCTCTTATATTGCGATTCTCTTGTTCCCTGTCGCGATAGGACTGTTCTTGTATTCCCATGTGGAAGAAGCGATGGAGGATCAAGCCAACCGATCCAGTCTGGCCATGCTGGAGCAGCTCAGGCTTTCTATGGACGCAAGCATCAAGGAAGTCGACCAGCTATCTCAGCAAATTACTTTGAATCCCAAAATGGATTCATTGTTGAACAGTGACATGTCTAATGAATCCTCTTACCGCTATATTGAATTTATTGCAGACTACCTGAACCGTTACCGTGGATTCAGCGGGCGGTTTATTGAAGATTATTACGTTTATTTTAAAGGGACCGACACCATTCTCAAGCCGGGAGTCCGCACCGATTCCCGGACGTTCTATACGAGCTATTACAGCTACAAGGATATGAGCTACGACACATGGCGCAGCAATCTGCTGGAAGCGAATCATAACCGGGACTATTTGCCGGCTAAGACGCTGCTTCGGGACGGAGGGCTTCCTATTACCGCAAGCCTGGAACGGGAGCCAATCAAGGTACTGACCTATGTGCAGTCTCTCATCCCCATAAGAGGCATGTCCGATATCATGGGAAGTCTGGTTGTGCTGATCGACGAAAAACAGGTCAAAGATATGATTCGGCAGATCGAATCCGCCAACCGAAGCCATATCTACATTATATCCGCCGATCAGAAGGTATTGACGGGGACTACGGATCAGGTTCCGTTCGGCCGTGAAGTGTTTCAGCGAATGAATGGAGCATCAGGCTTCTTCCCTCATCAAGAGTACGGAGCCGATCTCATGGTTTCTTATACGTCCTCCAGCATGATTGGCTGGAAGTACATATCCGTGACGCCAAGGGATATCTACATGCAGAAGGTCAACGCGGTTAAGCTGACTGCGATGTGGCTATTTGCGCTATATCTGGTTGTAGGGCTCATAGCTTCGTACGGTATGGCCTACCGCAATTACCGGCCTGTCAAGCAAATGCTGAAATTCATAGTCAAAGACCATCCGGTTCCGGCATCCGCTCGAACCAATGAATACGAGTTCATTCAGGAATCGCTTGAAAGCGTTCTCGACGAACAAAAGCATCTTCAGGGACAGCTTCAGCATCAGGCTCCCATCATGCGCGCCAACTTTTTGACGAAGCTCATCCGGGGGCTTGTCGATCACTCGGAGGATATCCGTCACTCACTGGATTTTATGAACATCCGGTTCGTTTCCGACTCGTTCGCCGTCATCTTGATCCAGGTCGACGATGCCGAAGCTTTTGCTCAGGATCAGTCCGAGCGGCAATGGGCATTGATCCGCTTTATCATTTCGAATATTGGCGCCGAACTAATACACGAGCATCATATCGGATACTGCGTCGATCTCGATCGCGACCGCCTGGTTGTGCTTCTTAATATCAACAAGCAGCGTCAACAAGAAGCGGTCGCCCATATGACTCACGTGGCAAATACGCTCAAGCAAGTGATGGAGGAGCGGTTTCAAATCGCCATAACGCTGGCTCTCAGCAATGTGCATGAGGGTCTCGAACGAATCGGGAACGCGTACCTGGAGACCTTAGCCGCCATGGAGTACAAAATCATCAAGGGCCGGAGCTCGGTAATCTTCTTCCGTGAAATCAACAGGAAAGACCAGCACTACTATTATCCGTTGGAGACGGAAATGCAGCTGATGAATTTCGTCCGCAGCGGAGATGTGGACAATACGCGAAAGCTGCTCGACAGCTTATACGAGATCAATTTTACATCCAATCCGATTACACCGGGACTTGCCCAGTGCCTGTTCTTTAATTTGGCAAGCACGCACTTGAAGCTCGTTAACGCCACCGGCTCCAAGCATGGAGAATCGGCGGACGGCCGGTTCGACGCAGTCGCTGCGATCCTGGACTGCGCAACGGCGGAAGAACTGCACACCCTTATGAAAGAGTTGTTTGTCTCGCAAACGCAAATGATGCAAACCGGACGCAGCGATCACAATGAGCAGCTATTGCAAGAGATAACCGCTTTTATAGACTCCCATTATACCGATCCGAACTTGGGTCTTAACATGATCTCGGAGAAGTTCAGCCGCACGCCGCAGTACATCTCGACCTTTTTCAAGAAAACAAGCGGACAAAACATGACCGATTACATAGCCAAACGACGCATTGATCAGGCCAAACAGCTGATTTCCAAGCAGGAGATGACGATCGCGCAGATTGCGCAAAAAGTCGGCTATACAAACGATCTGGTGCTCATACGGGTATTTAAAAAAATGGAGGGCATCACGCCGGGCAAATACCGCGACACTTGTTGAGGCAGAAGGAGTTAGAGATGCGTAATGGGCTATACAGTCAAATTGTTCTAAAGAAGGATTTCATCTTTGAAAGAAAAATCGCCGCTTTGACCGAGCACGAGCTTCATATGCACGATCTGCTAGAGGTGAGCATACTGCTCGAAAACAAAGTGCGCTACCGTTTGTCCGATCGCGATGCTGCGGGGGAGCCTGGCGATATCTTTATTTTCCGGCCGTTCGAAGCCCATTGGAATCTGGCGGATTCGGAGGACTCGCCCGCCGTATGGATCATGCTGCTCTTCTCCCCATCCGTCGTCAGGGCGCTGCCCCAAGGCTGCTCGTTACTGGCTCCCTTCTATACCATGGAATGGAATCCGTTGATACCTTCCGTATCGGAGGAAGCCCGGTTGATTCGGCAAGCCGCCTGCAGCGCACTTCAGGAGCAGCAGAAGATGCTTCCCGGGTGGGAGATGAAGCAGTTTTTGTACATGGCCGACATTCTCGTACAGATTTACCGCTATTTCATGCTTCAGCAAAGTCATGAAAGACAGGCGGAGTCTATCGAAGGTATCGTCCGTTCCATCGAGTACCTGTTGGGCCATTTTGCTGAATGGATCGATATGACCCAGGTCATCGAGCTGTCGGGCATGAAGAAAACTTGGTTCTATAAGCAGTTTCATATGCTGACCGGATTGACGCCGAACGAATTCGTCAACAAGCTGCGTTTGCAATATGCAATCCATCTGTTAAAGCATTCCGATAAAACCGTCACGGATATCGCGTTTGAGTGCGGGTTTCATTCCGTAAGCTACTTCAACAAGCTGTTCAAAGATACATGGCTGCTGACGCCGCGAACGTTCAGAAATCATGCACAATGATACAAAAAGGATGCCTCCACGCCCTCTTTTGTAGACGGTATAGGCACCCTGCCCTCTCTTGTTATTCCGAAGTGGCTAACAGATCGCGATCCTCCAGCAGCTTTCCCGTTTCCGCATAACGGCAGTTTGCCGAAGCCACTTGAAATGCATAAGCCCTCCTGGGGTGGTCGCTGTTATTGCTCTTGCTGTGGTGAAGCGTTTCCCTGTGGAAGATCACCGCGTCGCCGGGTGCCATCGGCCTACAAGGCATTCCGTTCTCCGGCTCAGCGGCACGCTTATGCCCTGGCTCCGTGTTCAAATTAGCCAACCTGCCGAGCCGATGAGAACGGGGAGCGATCCATAACCCCGCATTGTCCTGCGTGATAGTATCTAACGCAATAAATCCATTTAACATGTAGCCGAGGATGTGAGTGTACTGGTTGTCCTGGTGCCACTCCAATCCGCTGCCCTGCGGAGCGACGACGGCATACATCCCCATCCAGAGCTTAACCGGCGCACCGACAATCCGCTCGAATACTTGAATAAGTGAGGGTGAGGTTAAAAACTGGACCGTCTTCGGATACTCCACTCTGGACTGCTCCAGCTTGATCACCGGCTTGCTCCTCCATTTCCCGTCGCTGTTGGCATAGGCGAACTCCCGATGCTCCTCATTGATCGCATCCACCGTCTCCCTGGAAATAAAGCCTGGCGCATAGAAATAGCCTTCCCTGTAAAATTCCTCCACCATTTCGTCTGTCAGCGTAAAACCGGATATGCGGGTCATGTACGTCCCTCCTGTTTCTTTTATAATGCCATTATAAAAGGAACGCAGGAGAAAAACTTGCAATAGCCCGCCGATAACATATCAATTTTGTTCACTTGCAAAAACCTCGTTTTAGCTGATCAAACTCATCTGGTTCAGCCGCTTTGGATGATACAGGAGCCAGTGTAAAGCACAGACAAAATACCATGCTCCATATTCCGTTCCAGCTTCCGACCCCAATCAAGCATTGGCATACGTCCGTTGACGGTTGTTTCGCGCCGCCGCGGAAGCTATGTCCGTATCTAAAATAGCATTCAGCGTATGAAGCGCATCATGCTTCATTTGACTGGACCGCACATTTCTTTTTAAATTCGACAGCAGGGACTTATTCTGAATGACTTGAAGAAGCTGCCGCTTCAAATCCGCTTCATTCTTTGCTTCCATAGCGGCTCCAAGACTAACAAGATAAGCCGCATTGTCCTGTTCTTGTCCGGGAATCGGCTTATACAGCATCATCGGCAGCTCCAGCGCCAATGCTTCGCTTACGGTAAGGCCTCCGGGCTTCGTAATAATCAGGTCGGATAAGGCCATCAGCTCGTGGACATGGTCTACAAATCCGGTGATGACGACGCGATGCCGGGTCTTGTTTCCTCCGAGCTCTTCCTCCAGCGTCTTCTTCAGCTTCTCGTTTCTACCGCACACAAATATAAATTGGACAGGAGCGGTAAGCTCCTCCGACTGCAATACGGACATCAGCTGCTTCCCGATCAAGCCGTGTCCGCCCCCCATGATAAGCACCGTCGGCAAGGTGCGGCTCAGCCGATGCTTATCGCGAAGGGTGAGACGGTCATACGATTGCGTAAACGTCATTCTGATCGGAATGCCGGTAACAACGATTCGCTGCTCGGGGATGCGGTACCGCAGCAGGCTTTGCTTGACCTGCTCGGAACCAACCAAATACCGGTCGGTACAAGGATGAATCCAATAGCTGTGATCCGTGTAATCGGTCATCACCGTTATCGTGGCGACATCCGTCAAGCCGTTGCATTTCAAGTAGGACATGGCTGCCGCCGCCCCGGGGAACGTGCTGACCACCTCTGTCGGTCTCACTTCATCAAGCAGCTCCAGCATTCTGTCAGTGCTAAACGCTTTCATTCGTTTGAACCAATTTGATAACGGATTATCCTGGCGTGTTTTGCGATATAAGAAACCGTATACCGACGGAAGGCTTTTTACCCACTGCATGTAGCAGAACTTGCCGACCGAGTGCAAATACGGATGGGTCCATTCCAGGAAGTCGACCACAACCACCTCTACTTCCGGGCGATAAAATCGGGCCGCTTCGACGATAGCCTGCGCCGCTTTATTATGACCGTCACCCAAGGAGCCGGTAAGAATCAATAATTTCTCGCTTCCGCTCATCTTCTCAAGCTCCCTTCCCATGTACTTTGCTGAGGCTTTGCAATGATAGGCTTGCTGAACCAGCCTTTATGAATGCGCGTCACGGCATAAATCACGCCTTCCGCAACGAGAATCGCTCCCGCAATATCAAGAAGCACATGCTGCTTCACAAATTGAGTCGAGGCAATGATCAGTATCGACACGATCGTAACGGCGGCCGTGTACATTCGCGGAATGCCCGCGGTGCGGAGATACGCCTTCATCATCAGATACGTTGTAAGCACATGCGTGCTCGGAAAGCAGTTATACGGCTGATCGGAGGAATAAACACCCCGGACCATTTGCAGCAGCCAGTCATCACCAACCAGTACTGGCCGCGGGACATAGGTTTGATAAACGGCATAAAAGCCGTAACAAATCAATAGCCCGATATTAAACTGCACCAGCGTTTGGTAGAACACCTCCCGGTTTTTGAAAGCCAAGTACACGAAAGCGATGAACAGGAAAGGGTACCAGAATAAATACGGGAGAACGAACACTTTAAGGAAAGGAAGCTGATGGTCGAAATCCGTGACCAGACTATGAACCATTCCGTTTCCATGATTGAGATAAATATAGATGAGTCCTAACAATGGAATGGATAATAGGGAGCTTAAGGCAAGCAAATGCGATGTAAGGGAGTTTGCTTTCACATGATTTCCTCCTTTTATGACAGATATGATTTATGAACGGTCACTTTGTTTCATTCAAGCCGCTCGGCAATCTCAGTACATCCATCATAAGAGAAAATCGCATTTGACAAACCGCACTAAGGATGTAACTTGGTTCAGCCGAAAGTCTAAAATAAACCTAGACCATCGGCTAGGTAGAGCTCGTCTGATGACCTGAGGCGCACGAAAAAAGCACCCACGTTGGCAACGTGAGTGCTCCTTCCGCTTTCTCATATTCATGGTAATCGTTTGTTCTTAGAAACTCAGTCCGACATCAGCCAATCCAGCGTGAACTTGGTAAACTTAATGGTAAGCGGCTTATTCTCCGAAGCGTTATAATCACATTCATACAGCAAGGCTATTTCCCCGTTCGACAATACCGTTAAACAGCAATACAAGAAAGAACCCGCCTCAATCTGCTTGGAATAGCTCCACGTACGGCCGCCATCCTCGCTTAGCCTGACCGTACCGTTCAAGCGCTGCTTGGGATCGGCCGGATTGGCGAACAGGATTCTTGTCTTCCCGTCCCCGAGGTCCGGATAGGCAATGACGCTGGACTGGCATACCGGATCGATCAACTCATTATCGTATTCCGTCTCGCCCCAGGTCTGTCCGCCGTCCGTGCTCAAGGCCACCGCCGTGCGCTGACGCCCTGCATGGTTGCGCATATAAACGCGAAGCTCTCCGCTCGGAAGCTCGATCAGCTGCGATTCGGTCAAGTCCGTGCCGTCCGTTTGCAGCGACTTCGCATCCAGCGTTTCTCCATTGAACTGCCTGCCGTCGTTTGGAGATGCGCCTCTGCGCCACGTAGCTCCATGGTCGTCGCTGTAGATAACGGCGCAGGACATTTTGCCGCTTCGGTTCGAGAAATAGATCGGGAAGACGAGCCTTCCCCGGTGAACGCCATGCTTCAATTGAATTCCTCTGCCAGGACCGGCACCGATAAACCTCATCCAGTGCTCCTTCACAGAAGGATTCAGATCAAGCGGTTGCGACCATGTCAAGCCGTCGTCGTCGCTCCTGATGATTTGCAGGAAGGACGTACGTGCCTCCAGCAAGCTTTCCTCGGGATGCACGCCCTTCTTCAAATAGATGTTGCCCTTGCTGGTTCCCAGATAAGCGACGTTGCCTGCATCATCGACAGTGTACGGAGTGCGGCGGCCTTCCCGATCGGTGACTTGCCCATCCGGCAGCAAGCTGTACTCGTTCGAGGAACCGCCGTACAGCAGTTTGTTACCTTGGGCGTCAAATCCAACCCCCTCCTCGGATGACCATAAACCGATGCCGCCGGGCGTATGCGAGAACAGCATCCAGATGGTACTCGTCTCCTCATCCTGGAGCAAGGCGGTATCGATGGCCGCCGCCCCGTCCAGTCCCTCTCCCGGATACGAAACAAGGTGCTGCACCTCGCTCCACGTTTGTCCGTGGTCGGCGCTTCTTCGAATCGCCGTATTGATTTTGTTCGGATTGTCACGCATATCGCTAATACGTGCATCGATACCGGCTATAACGGTCCCTTTGGTTGTAGTAATCATGGAAGGAATCCGGTAGGTCGCCGATCTGGCATACCCAGGGTAGTACAGTTCGATCGCTTCGCTTTTGTTCATCTCCCGACACCCCATCTTTATTTTTTATTTAGCAGATCGGCGACTTTCGGCGCTTTCTCCAGCTCGGCCAAAATTTCCTTGCCGCCGTTATTCAAGTAATTTTGTACATATTTGTCCCATTCTTTATCGATATCGATCTGCCCGGCGATAGCCTTCAGACGAAACTCGTTGATGATCGTATTCAATTGACCGCTGTATTTTTTATTGAGGTCGGCTGCTTTCGTCTGGTTCAACAAGTCGTACTTATATGGCTTGATCTCCAGCTTCTTCAGTACATCCTCTCTGCCGAAAAAGTCTCTCTTCAGCTTCATCGTAGCTTCGGAAGTTAAATAAGAGGCTCTCTTCTCATCATACGTTCTGAAGTTATAAGCATAGAAGCCCATGCTTCCTTCGTTCTCCGGATACTCCGGCTTGACCTTGAGCGCGGACTTCTCCGGGGTTCCTTGCCAGGTGGAGTGGGTGCCCACGTCGCCATACAGGGTCCAGCGGGATTCGTCGTCAAAGTTGATGTAGTCGAAAATTTGCAAAATCCGCACCAGCTGCTCGTCGGTTACTTTCTTGGAAATATAGAAGGCGTCTCCCAGCTGGTTGACCGGCGTGAAGGCCCCTTCCCCCTGCTGTCCGTTCGGACCGATCTCCGGTGCGGTTACAAGCAGCTTGGCTCCCGGATCCTTCTCCAGAATGTTGGCAGGCGCACGCCCCTTCGTCCAATCGTCCAAGCCTACATATGCGGGCTGAGCCGGATAATAGCCGATCTTACCAAGCTTGTATTTCTCCCAGCTCTTGTTCACATCGATCGTCGTCCACTCCGGATCGATCAGTCCTTCTTTATTCCATTTCGCCATCATTTTCAGAAACCGCTTATACTTGTCGGATATTTCGGCAGCCGTCAGCTCCCCTTTCTCCTCCAGGTTATAGCCGCTGGCCGCACCGTACGCTCCGAGCAAGGTGCTCCCCCATGAGGTAAAGGCGTTGTTGAACGGCAGCATGCCGTACGTATCGTTTTTGCCGTTGCCGTCCGGATCATTGAATGTGAAGGCTTTCAGAATATTCTCCGTTTCTTCCACTGTATAGGCTTTGTCCGTAAAATAGATCCGCTCCAGTCCGCCGCTGGTTCCGATCGGCTTGATGTCGCCAGGCGGTTTAATACCGAGCTTCTCTAACCAGTCGAGTCGCAGGGTCGGCGCCCAAATAAGCGATTTCGCATGTCCTTGGTATCCGGACAGCGTCAAGTATTCCTCCTTCTTGCCCGGAGCCAAATTCATCTCCCAGCCGGGAGGATTGTCATCGAGCATTTTGGAATAACGGGGCGCGTATTTCTTCAGCATGTCCTTCGGGATCGTTCGGGTCAGGCCGTTATCGTAATATTCCTGTGCCGACAGTGTCCCTGCCGTGAAAGAAAACGTATCCGGCATGTCGCCGGAAGCGACCATCAGCTGAACCTGATCTTTGTTCCAGGTATCTACCTTGATGTTGGCGATCTTGATATTGTATTTTTCTTCCAGCTTCTTCTGCACCCAGTTGCCATCTTCGATCTTCCCTCTCGTAAAGGAGCCGGAAAGCTTCAGCTCCAGCTTCTTGGAGAAATCCCCTGGCGCGGGCAAGCCTGACGCCTCGCTCCCTTTGGCCCCGGATTCACTAGCTCCGCCGCTGCAGCCGGCAAGACTCATGGCTAACGATCCGGACAACACGGCCGACAAAATGACGTTGAAGCGCTTCTGCACTGAAATTCCCCCTCCGAATTTATCCTTTTAATGAACCGATCATAATGCCTTTAATGAAATATTTTTGTACAAACGGATACACCAGTATGATAGGTCCGATGGAAATCATCACTGTCGCCGCGCGTACGTTGCTGAGCAGCAAATTCGTATTCGACATGCCGCCTCCGCCAAATTGGGTCTGCGACAAATCCAGGGCGACCATCATTTGCCTGACGATCATTTGCAGCACGGTCTTGGAAGGATCGCGGATATATATCATCGCGTCGAACCAGGCATTCCAATGTCCGACCGCCGACCAGAGGGCGACAGTCGCAATGACCGGCTTGGACAGCGGAATGATAATGCTGGTCAAGATTTTGAAGTACCCGGCCCCGTCCATGAACGCCGACTCCTCCAGCCCTTTGTCTATCGTCATCAAATAATTGCGCATAATAATGATCGAGAACACATTGACCGCACCCGGCAAAATAAGCGCAAGCCGACTATCGAGCAGCCCTAAGCTTTTGATGAGCAAGTAGTTCGGAATGAGTCCTCCGGAGAAGAACATGGCGATCAGGAAAAACGCCGTGAAATAATTGCGGTACGGCAAATCCCTTTTGGACAGCGGGTAAGCGACCAACAGCGTCAGGCTGACATTGAGTAAAGTGCCGACGACGGTCCGGACAATGGTATTCAGATAAGCGGTCGTAATGTTTTGAAACGTAAACACGAATTGATATGCATCCGTTACCCATTGATCCGGCCACAAATGAAATCCGAGCGTTGAGGCCCCGTTCGCATCCGAGAAGGACAGAACGAAAGTTTGCCAAAACGGATACAAGACCGCCAGCGAAAACAAACTGATCCAAGCGATGTTCAACGCGTCAAATAAAGTAAATCTCGTTTTGTTCAATAACTTCCCCCCTCCTTTCTACCAAATGCCGTGCTCGCTTCGTCTGCGGATAATCGCGTTAGCACCAAGGATGAGAGTTACGCCCACCACATTTTTGAATAAACCGACCGCCGTAGCGTAATCCATCTGGAACTGCTCAAGCCCTTTACGGTACACGTATGTATCAATAATATCGGCGACATCGTATACCATGGGGTTATACAGGTTCAAAATTTGATCGAAGCCTGCGTTTAAAATATTGCCCAAGCTCAGAATGAATAGGATGACGATCATCGGCACGAGCGAAGGTACGGTAATATGGATCATTTTCTTGAACCGCCCGGCCCCGTCCACATCCGCCGCTTCGTAAAGATCCGGATTGACCGACGATATCGCAGCCAAATAAATAATGGCGCCCCAGCCGACTTCTTTCCAAATATCCGTCGCGACCAAGGTCGGAATGAAGAAGGCTTTGTCCGACAAAAAGTTGATCGGCTGCATCCCCAGCATATGGATCACATGATTGATGATGCCCCTTTGCGGAGACAGTACCTCACCTACCATCGAGGCCAGAATGACCCAAGACATGAAATGGGGCAAATACGAGATGGACTGCGCTACTTTTTTAAACAGGACGTGCTTGACTTCATTGAGAAGCAAAGCCAGCACTATGGGGGCCGGAAAAGCAACGATCAGCTTTAGCAGACTGATAATCAGCGTATTCTTGAGCGCCCGGATGAACAGGAAATCTTGAAACAGGCTTCTAAAATGTTCAAATTGGTTCCATTCGCTGTTCCATATCCCGAGGCCCGGTGAAAATTTCTTGAAGGCAATCAGGATGCCGTACATCGGCACGTAGTGAAATAGGAACAGCAGCAGCATCGGCAGAAGCATCATGAGATACAGCGCCTTCATTCTTTTGGCACGAATCCGGTTCTCGTTCTTTGGTTTGACACGCTGCAGGCTCACTTGCTGTAGACCGGTGTCCATGAGATAGTCGTCACTCCTTTCGTTAGCATCATGCAGCATTAAGGAAACGCTTACATAACGATTATAAAAAATGCAGCGTTCGATTAGTGAAACGATCTTTAGGTGTTGTAGCACTATCTTAATGTCTACAAGTACGCCGGAAGCTGGATGGTCACCGTCGTCCCTTCCCCGTACTTGCTGTCGATGGACAAGCCGTAGTTATCTCCAAAGTTCAGCTTAATGCGCGCATTCACATTGTAGATTCCTGCTTTCTTGATTTCAGGATCCGTGAGCTGAGCGCGAACCACGGCCAGCTGCTCCTCCTCCATGCCAGCCGCATCGTCCTTCACGACAAGACGAATGATGTCACCTTCCCTCACGCACCAAATGCCAATGCTTACCTGCTTTCTCGTTCTCCTTGCCCCATGATGGATGGCGTTCTCGATTACCGGCTGCAAGATTAGCTTCATTATCCCGTACGCCAATGCCTCATTATCAATGTGCCAACTGCAGCGGAAATTATCGTATCTGTGGGACATGATGCCTGCATAGGTTTTCGCATACAGGATCTCATCGCGCACACGGGTCATCGGCTCCCGGTTCGTAATATAACGAAATAGCCGGCTTAATGAGCTGATCATGTCGACGGCTTTGTCTGTTTCCTTCGTCTCGACAAGATGAATGAGGTTGTCCAGTGTATTGTAAAGAAAGTGCGGATTGATCTGCGATTGCAGCGCGATCATTTGAATTTCCTTCTTCTCGTACTCCAGCTTGACTCGTTCCTGACCCGCGACTAGCGTTTCATGAACAAGGTCATCGATTCTGCGGATCATTTGATTGAAATTCCGGCCCAACAAATCCACTTCGTCGATTCCGGACAGCTGGTCGAACAGCATACGGCTGCTTTCCCCGAGCTCATACTCGCTTAGCATTCGATTCAGCCCGCCGAGCGGCTTCAGCATACGCTGAGACATGTGATAAGCAAAAAGTAGCATTAGCAGGAAAAGGAGAAACAGTAGATACGAATCGTTAAGAAACAAGGTAACGACCTGATTCTGCACATCCGAATAGTTGTATCTGGATACGAGCTTCCATGGTACGCCGGAGATGCTCTTGACGGACACCATATAATGTTCTCCGTTCGATGCCTCCTGCTGTAAGATTCCGTTTGAGGCGGCGAATTCCACATCTAGCCCTACTTGACCGGCCACAGGATGGGATACGATACGATGGTCGCGATCGACGATAAACGCTTCGCTGCCGTTCTGCTTGAACTCGGAATACAAGCCGGCAAAATATCTGTTATCCAGCTCGACCGTGATGTAGCCCGCAACCTCCGGATACTTGTCCAATCGGATCATCGGCATTCCCAGAACGATAGAGACGCTGCCCAGATCATCCTTTCTCAGGTGATAAGCGATGACTCGGCCAGACGATTGCAGTTGCTTGAAAAAGGCAGGCTCCATTTCCTTTGCTTGTTTATACCGGTTCGAAAATATCAATGTGTTGGAGGGATCGTATATGCTGATCCTATTCCGGTCGAGCCCTAAGAAATGGTTCTCGTTCAGCAGTTCTTGTTCCAGCTTGACCGCATGGTTTGCCAGGATGTCCTCCTGCACCGCCTTATCCAGCGAGATGCGCGCCATCAATACTTCGATTTGGTTGATATCGTGTTCCATAAGGCTGTGTGTTTTTTCGAACAAAGAATAATGGCTTTTATTCAAATCATCCGCGACAATCTGCGAGGATTTCCAATAAAATACCGCCATATATACGAGGAGCGGCAGCAGGATGGTCGTTATGAAATAAAACAGGAACCGGTCTCTTAGATTAAAGCGGCTGTTGTGAGCCTGCAGCTCCCGGTAATAATTCAATTTTTCTTTCGCTATATCGTAGGTTCGAAACAATTTGATCAGTTTATAAACGGGATAAAGAACCTTGCTTGAAATGATTCGAGATGAGACGAAGGCGACCGCAATCGCCAACAAACAAGTAACGGCAGTCAGCCGGATGATCAGAACGAGCTGCTCGTGGTATAAATCCATTTGGTCGACATAGACCAGCCGGAAATCGTTAAACGGGATGGTTGTTTCATGCTCTTCCGTACCTTTAGCCTGCGACGGTCCTCCGCTATAGATCAAATGGCGGTTTGTATCCAGCAGCATGATGCTCTCGTTGTAGGGAACCTTCTCCTTGAAATAACCGGGGTCCAGCATGATCACAATAACTCCGGCATCGCTCCCGTCACCGCTTTCGATATTTGCAGCGAAGAACATTCGCTTATCCAACGCTTTCATTGCATCAGAGTAGCCTTTGGAAGGCTCTGCCCCCTTAGGCGGAACGATGCTGCCGGACGCTTTCCCCGGAAGTACGAAATGAGACTCCTGCTCCAGCTCACCTCCTGCTTGGATCCCATTGAGCTCGAAATCCAAATATGCATGATCGGAGCTGAATTGACTTTGGGGCGTAACGACCAGAATGTTATCGATGAACGCATTTTCCTGGCGCAGGTTATGAAGGTATTTCTCGAAATCGAGCGACAGCCGATATTTATCCAATGCATTCGTATCGCTATTCCCCAGACTGTGCACATAGCCGACGAGCCTCTCATTTGACTTCAGATCGTTCAGCATATCATGTAGGCTGCTAAGACTGGAATGGATTTCGAAAGCAATCTGATTCATTCTCGTGCTTACGATAAACTGCTTTTTCTCCTCGATAAAATGCTTCACCTTAAAAAATAAGATGCTGCTTAAAGGCAGCAGCAAAATGAGCATGGCTCCTATCGAAAACAGCATCAAAAAATTTCGAAATGAAATGTTCCGCAATCGGTTGAACAACTTGATCAGACCCCCTCGATTTTAACTCGTGTAATGGGACCGGAACTCAAGAGGATTGACCCCTATCACTTTCTTAAATACCTTATTGAAGTAGGAATGATTGTGAAATCCGACCGTGATGGAGATCTCCTTGATTTTGCAATCCTTGCTTTTAAGCAGCTCCACGGCTTTCCGCACCCTGACTTCATTTACATAATCGATAAAGTTTTGGCCCGTTTCCTTCTTGAAGATGGAGCTGAAGTACGCCGGATGAATAAACAATTGTTGAGCCATCTCTTCTAGAGTAATCTTCTCGGACAAGCGGCTGTGCACATGTTGTTTGGCCAGCAGCACATACCGGTTTTCGTCGTGATCGCGCTCCTGCCCAGGATGATCCATAATCGACTCAAGCGTCGCCTTGAACCATTTTTTCAAATCGGCTAGCGATTCGGCTGCATAGATTTGTTCCAATGCCTGCTTTTTATCCAAGGAAGGCAGAATTATCCGCCGATCTTTGGCCTTTAAAAGCAGCGATAGAATGCACTCGGAGTATACAATTTGGATTTCACCCAGGCTCAGTCTTTTGCCCTGCTCCAAAGCATCGAAGAAGCCGCGGATACGGGAAGCGGTTTCATTCTTATTTTGGGTAAAGACGGATTGAATCAACGCATCCATCGCGACGCTGATTTGCTCATTCGTTCGTTCCTTGAAGCTGCCTTCTGATTGAGGGGCGGATAAATCCTGATAAAAAATGATCGAGCCCTGCTCATAGAACGATGAATAGCTGAGGGAAAAAATCGCCTGATTGAACGAAGTACCTGCGGACTCTGCTCCCCCCATCATATTTCCAATACCGATGGATAGAATACATTGCTTGCCGTAGCTTGAGAAGATCGATTCCTTGACGAACTCGGAGTATCGCTCGAGCTTTCCTTTCAGCTCATATTTGCTGATCGGCCGCTTGTCATGGATGAACAGAACCAGGTGATTCCCATAAAATAATACGGGAGTATCGCTCTCCTTCCAGAAGTCCCTCGCGGCTTGCGTAATAAATTGCCGCATGAACAAGCCCAATTCTTGCACGAACCGCCGCTCGAACGAACAGACGGCAATTCTTAAGTAGTCATGGAGCCACGGCGCAGCATGCGCATGTACATTATTTCCTTTAACAAGCTCGATAAGCATGGCTTCCTCATGAGAATCGTCTCCTGTTATCGTCCCCTTCTCCAGCTCCTCGTCCTTCCTCAGCTCGAGCGCGATTCCTTGCAGCATGTCGACAAACTCGCTCTTCATGAGCGGCTTCAATAAATATCCTTTCACACCGTAGCGGATCGCATCCTGCGCGTATTTGAAATCGTCGTAAGCGGACAAAATGAGAACTTTAATCTGTGGATGAGCAGCTTGAATCTCTTTTGCCAGCTCTATCCCATTCATCTCCGGCATGAGAATATCGGTCATTACCACATCGGGAACGTGCTGCTCCATCATGTCGAGCGCCTCCCGGCCGTCTCTGGCGGAGCCGATGACTTGAAATCCGTTTTCACTCCACGGAAAGGACTGGACCAATCGTTCCCTGATATTCTTCTCGTCGTCCACTACCAGCACGCTATACATTGGATCCTCCCCAGGATGAGTTATGAGTTGTGCAGTAAAAGAAAAAAAGAACCGCAGAACGAAGCGGCTCTTCCCAGAGTACAAACGGATTTGTCCTTATTCGATTCACTCTACACGAGTAATCATATCGTAACATTCCAATCGTTGGAATCATGCAATTCGCTAATTAGTAGCACAAATCGATCACACACTGAAGAATTCCTGCTACTCTCTTGCCAGCTGCCTGTAAGAAACCGGTGTGACTCTATAGTACTTTTTGAATATTCTTGAAAAATAATTCGGGTCCTTGATCCCGACCTCATAGGCAATATCCGAGATTCTCTCATCCGTTTCCAGGATTCGTTTGGCTGCTACTACCATCTTTAGCTCAATTAGAAAATCGCTTGGCGACTTGCCGGTATGCCGCTTAAATAATCTGCGCAGGGAAGCCGAGCTCAGATTCACCATCCTGCTCATTTCTTCAATGGTTATATTCTCTTTGTAATGGTTTAGCATATGCGCCAATACGATTTCGACCCGGTTGTCATTTTTATTATCCAACTTCATGTTCTTCGGCTTATCGGGCTTTGCTAAGGAAGCATCCGATGCGCTTATGATATAACCCACAATTAATTCCAGATAACCCCTGAGCGTATATTGCTTTCCCCGGTTATTGGCATTTTTTTCGTTGATGATGCTTTGGAAATATTGTTTGATCTGAGGGTCCGTACACTTCACTTTCGAATCCATCCCCAGCATCTCCGGCCGCCCCTCGCTACCCGGAATCGGCAAGGAAGCTGTGAATCGAATACTCATGAATGAAAATTCATCCGTCAAAGCATCACAACATAATGTGCTTCCTTGAGGAATGTAGATGATGTCATTTTCCTCTAAATGGTATATTGTTTCATCAATCACAAATTGGGCGGCGCCCTTAACGATATACCGAATCATGGAATAGGGAGTCATCGACTCCTGAAAACTCCACTCTTTCGGAAAGCTGTACGTTTCCGCATAAAGAAAATGTAATCGGAGCGCCTGCCGGATATGATTCTCAGACATGATTGTCCTCTCCCAAGCAAAATTGGACTTCTTATTATAAATTCATTTTATTATATATCCGCACGAGAAGATCCGATTTGTCCAGATTGCTTATCATATTTCTCCATGGCGGGTTCGTAAAAGCGGGTGCTACAATACGTGTAAGCGATAACGAATGGAGTGATTCAGATGAGAAAATTGACGCTTGATGAGAGAAGAAGTTATGATGATCTTGGTTATGTGGTGGTAGCGGATTTTTTTTCGACTGATGAATTAACTGAAATTAACGAAGAACTCGATCATTGCGAATCGCCGCTCCAGACAGCGGGGGAACATGAAGGATTTACGTATCAACTGGCCATGCTGACCGACAAGACGAAACAATTTGCCCATGACGAGCGGATTCTGAACTTGCTAGAGGACATTGTCATGCCGGGCATTGCCATCTTTTCCTCCAAGCTGTTGACCAAGCTGCCGCACAGCGATTCAGTGTGCCACTGGCATCAAGATGATGCTTATTATACGGAAGTGGTGGACAGTAATACCCGGATGTCGATTTGGGTACCGCTTCAGGATACCGACGAGCGGAACGGATGCTTATGGATTGTTCCCGGAAGTCATAAGCAAGGATTGCTGCCTTATGTCGTACAAAATAACGGCACTTGCCGGAAGGCGCTGGATGAAGCAGAAATCGATTTGTCAAAAGCGGAACCGGTGCCGATGAAAGCGGGCTCCATTTTGCTCTTTAATGCGCTGACCTGGCATTCATCGAAAGGCAATGATACGGACCAAGTGAGACGGGCGTTTATCGTTTCGTATCAGGAGGCAACGGTGCCGATCGGACGGGGGACGCAGCATATCGTTCTGCGTCCTGCCATCTAGGTATATTACCTTTCTGCAAGGAGAGAACATGCATTGTTAAACGGAGCTCAACTGGCCGATCATCTACACAAATCCGTATTCTCGATCACTTTTGCCGGAAATACGATACTTCCTGCCGGTACGTATCAAGCGCCATACATTCACAACATCTTTTCCATTCACTACATCGTAAGAGGCGCGGGTGTCTACGTGATGAACAACGTCAAGTATGCTCTGGAACCGGGAGCCGTCATGGTGTTCGTTCCCGAGACAACCTTCGAGTGGTCGATCTCGGATAGTGAAGACGTGGAGATATACCATATCCGATTCGATTACCGGGTGTGTTATAAAGAGAAGCAGGAATGGATTTCCCGGCCATCGGACAGCTGGCTTGCACCTTTGCGAGGCATGCTTAAGACGGTCCGCCCGGCTGAAGTCCGCAGATACTTCGATAAGGTGTTTCAACTGTATAAGGCCTACGATCCCTTGTCTCAATATCGCTGCAATTTGGCGTTTCGGGAGCTATGGCTTTCTATCATCGACAATATATATGAGCAGCAGTACAGCAGTGACGTCGATTCAGCGATTCGGTTCACATGCCGGCATATTGCGGATCATTTCCAGTCCCCGCTCACCGTTGAGCAGCTGGCGAAGAAGGTCGGAGTCAGTACCGGGTATTACTCCCGACAGTTCAAGCGGCTCACCGGATTTGCGCCGAAGGATTACATTATTCGTCTTCGTATGACTAAAGCAAGGGATCTGTTAGAAAGCTCCGGTCTGCCTTTAAGCGATATTTCCAAGCTCGTCGGTTACGAGGACGAATTTTATTTTAGCCGGATATTCAAACGGATAAACGGAATGACGCCTTCGTCCTATGCTAAACAATCGCGAAAGCCGTGAAGCTTATTGCTTTGGCAGCCGTCGTAGAGCCGCCTTATTAGCTATGGGAATGATCCGCAAGGTTATCTAATCATTTAATCCTTTGCCGTTAAGAATTTGCGGCATGTATTTTTCGACTCTGGAGACTCGGGTTTTGGATTGTTTGGGTTCAGAGAAATGCAGAAGATAAGCTCTTTGACGTCCCGGCGTCAAAGCTTCAAAAGCCTCTTTCAAGGCAGGGCTTTCATCGAGCTTTTGTTGAAATTCTTCAGGAACGGTGTAATCCGTATTCTTTTTAAACTCTACTTCCAAACCGGCTTTTTCAACTTCAATGGCTTCATGAATATAAGCTTTGATGATCGGTTCCATTTCTTCGATTTGTTCAGCATTGGTGAACCGAATTTGACGAGCCGCCTGCACATTCTCCGTTTGTTGGATTAGAATGCCGTGAGCATCCTTCAATAAAGCCCCCTTGTGAAACAGAAGCGCACAATAATCTTTAAATCCGTGGATTAATACGATGTTTTTATTCTCATGGGTATAGCAAGGATGCATCCACTTAAAATCTTCGTTCAGCTCACAATCAAGAACGATAGTTCTCAGTTTCTCAAATTCTTCCTTCCACTTCTTGGCTTTCCTTAAAAATCCGTCAACCTTGGGATTCGTTCTAAGATTTGTCATCAAGGGGTCGCTCCTCTTCCATTATTCTTTCAGCAAACCGTCTTTCTTTTCGTTGGATAGTAAGCCTTAGATATTTTCTATTGTATATTGCATTTGGTCGAACTACCAATAGTTATGTCTGGGTTTGCATATGTAAAGAGAACCAGACCGGTTGGTTCTTCTTGCTTTACTATGATTATTTCCGCCAAAAAGTGGAACAGTCTGCTTTATCCAACATATTAAACTCGATCATTTTCTCAAGTAATTCGTAATGTACCGGTTCATTCCACGGAATTCTGAACAAGCCTTTGGTAGCGCTGTAGCCAGCTCGTGCAATGTCATCGGCGAAGCGCGCCATAACTGCTTCTTCGGGTGAAACGCTTATATGCTGCTTCGATGTAGATAAACCGATAATAAACGTGCCGTGGTCGGAAAACATGGGCGTATTCCACTTGATTAGCGGTTCCAGAGTGGGGAATTTATTCGTAATCCACGCCAAAATCTCCTCTGTCCGGTCGCGGTGACCGGGGTTATCAATACGCGTCAAATACTCAGAAAAAGCTTCCATCGCATCCCTCCTAATCTTTCTTTACTATACCATAAACGCCACAGTTCCCATTCATCCCCACGCGTAGGAGATCAATAAAAAAGGACACTCCCGCACGCGCTTGGGCTATGTCCTCCTGCTACTTATGAATTTAAAGATGACAGCTTGTAAGCAGCTATTAGACCGTCTTTTTTTCACTCAGCATCGAACGGAAGATCATCCTGAGTAGAGGCGGCACCGCTTCGTGACGCTGTGCCTGGCTTCGTGCTGTCTGGAAAAAGCCAGTTAACTAATGTTAGATAAAAGTGGTGTATCCTTTCATTCTTTACCTGAAAACTTGCCGGATTGGCTACTAATCGTAAAGATACACTGCATATCTTTTCTTTTTCAAGCAGGTAAGCCGAGTTAGAAGTATTCACTTCAATGATTTGATCTGCCAACCCCGTAACCAGGGCAAGCTCCGTCCTGCCGCTAAGTTTTATGATCTCCACCTGTTTGCCTTTTTCTTGGTAATATCTCAGCGCAAGTCGGGGGAAGCTAGTTGCTACCCTAGGGTTATTGCTTTTGCTATCATCCTTCCCGAACTCTGATAGATAGCCGGATGATAGACCTAGATCAAGCAGCTCGTATACATTTCGGTTTTCTTCCAGCAAAAATTCCTTTCCTACGATTCCAATATCCGCGATCCCGTATTCGACAAATGTGGGAATATCAATTGGTTTTGCGAGAATAAGTTCTAAATTAGTTCCGGCTACGGGTACGAAGTACTTTCTTGATTCGTCAAAATCGTCAGGTATAGAGCAGCCGAGGTTTCGGATCAAGGCGGAAACTTCCGTATTTCCTTTTGGTATTGCCAGCCGAATGATTTCGATTGCCACCACATCCTTAAATACATTATTTTTTATAACATATTAACGCATTAAAGCGTGAATGTAAACTTCAATATAGAAAGTATTGCAATTCCGAACTCTGAAAGACGAAAGGTGAGTATACCAAAAAGTGAATGAAGAAAAGCCCGTACCATCAAGGCACGGGCGAGTGACATTATAATGGCTATCAACCTGTTCCTGACTCAAAAACGAATACAGGGCCATGCCACTTCTCATTTTGCAAAAAAGTCTCTTGATATACGTTGTTCTGTTTATAATCAGAAATTACTTGTTTCCAAAACGCATACGCAGGCCGGTTAGCAGCCGTTTGCTTTACTTCCCATGTGCCGGCGAACCGATTGAAGAGGGAGTGAGCAGCATACCTGCCAACTCCTTTGCACCGGTACTTTCTCATAATAAAAAACTCACTAATTACGTTCGTTTTCTCAGCTGTGCTCCATTTCGTATATTCCTTGGGTACATCCAAGCTTATGAAAGCTAATCCCGCAATCTCTCCATCCGCCTTGATGATAAAAGGTCGCCGGTACTCGTCTGTCCACTGATGATCGAAGTATTTGTATAAGTACAATCCATGCTGGTTAAGGACATGACCGTCGAACTCACTGCTATCGTATCGATACAGCTGAATGAGATTGGAAAGTACGGTTTTTTCTTCATACCGGGCTAGCTCTATTTCAATATTCATGCAGTAAACCCTCCTTTTTTTGGTGTATTTTACCATAAAGTTAGGAGGCGAGTACGCTTATAACCAAACTATCCTCACAATATTTCATCCTGTAAAAAGCTCGGCAGTGAACATGCCGTGGAAACGGAATGGTACGTGGTGCGGCACGTTAGCTCTTCCAAGCTCTTCAAAAGCCTGAGCTTCGCGAGCTGAATGAACTTACCGTCTGTTCGAGCAGCCGAAAGAATTCTCGATTTAATCATAATTTATTTACTATACTGTAATAACTTTGTATAATCCTCATGAAGTTTTCTTAAATCGGTGTAACCGGAGGATAACAATAAATGAACTTTCCCGAATTTCATCCATATGTGTATTACGCTACCCGATATGAATTCTCCAAAAATCAGACAAGCAAACCGAGAACGTGCTATTCGTCCTCCCTCTATTTGATTGGCGAAGGCAAAGGCGTCATGAAAACGAGAGGAAGCGCATACGAAACGATTCCAGGCTCTTTGGTGTACATACCTGCCGGACAGCTTCACGAGTGGGTCGCGGACGCGAATGAACCGATGGTCCACATTTGCTGTTATTTTGACTGGATGTATATGGATCGGCGGCTGAACTTCAAATATCCCCACACTATCTGTTATGACGACAAGCAGCTCCAGTCATCTCTTGTGGGACCTGCTTTTCCCTTCCCCATACCGGAACATATAAAAGTAGAGAAGCTTTGGATATGGGTAGAACTGTTTGAAAAGTTCTATATCTCCAATGAATACACGAATGAAAAGACGTATATTCGAAGCTTGAAGGCTCAGAGTCATTTTCAGCAATTTATCGAGCATTTCCTCACCTATGCGTTAAAAGAGGAATATATCCCTGATCCGCGCATACATAAGCTGATGGAGCAGATGGAGCAAGATTTGGTACGGGGACGCCTGCTGCCGCTCGAATCGTATTACCGGAAGCTGAAAATCAGTCGCGGCTATTTTTTTGAATTATTCAAGCAAGCTACAGGCATGTCTCCCGTTCAATATATCAACCATTTCCGAATCAACCGAACGAAGGAAGATCTCCAGTATACCAGCCTAAGTATTACCGAGATAGCGGAAAAACACCATTTCTCCTCCATTCATTATTTCTCTAAATTGTTCCGGCAGCTTACGGGCAGAACTCCCAAGGAGTTTAGGGAATTATGGCACTAAAGACTTACAGGGCTATCTTACGCGGTACTCTTCAAAAAACTTGGGCAATATTGTCGTCGAAGCTCCTGGCATTTCAGGCAGTACATAATGTCCATCAATTACGGTTGCCGGTTCTTCAAAAATGTGGCGGATCCACGGAATGTATTCCAGCAGGATGGCATTTTGCGTTGACGCTACAAGATGCTGGTGAATTTGTCCCATATCGCCGACATGCGGACAAATCGGTATATCGTAGGAAGCGGCTAAGCCTGCTACCTGCAGCCATTCCGTAATCCCCGCTACACGTGTGACGTCAACCTGGCAATATTCGATTGCGCCTTGGTGTATGTAATCCCTGAACGCATATTTATTGTATACATGCTCACCTAGAGCAATGGGAACATTCAACGCTTCCGCCAGCTTTTTATGTCCAAGTATGTCGTCCGGATTCAATGGTTCCTCCAGCCAGAACAAGTCGAATTCTTCCAGCTTTTTGCCCCACGTCATTGCCGTATTGATATTCCACTGCTGATTCACGTCGATCATGAAGATCACCTTGTCTCCAATTGCTTTTCTTACCGCTTTGCAGCGATCGTAATCTTCGTGAGGATCAGGATGGCCAACCTTGATTTTGACACCGGTGAAGCCTTGCTCAACGATATCCGTCACGTCCTTCAACAAGCGCTCCTTCGTCCAATTGAGCCACCCGCCGTTCGTATTGTAGGCTTTAACCGGTTTCGACTTCGCTCCCCCTAGATATTGCCATAGCGGTTTGTTCGACGCCTTGGCCATAATATCCCACAAAGCGATATCTACCGCTGCCAGCGCCATGTGCGTCACGCCCGATCTGCCGATCCAGTGCATTTTGCCAAAACGCATTTCGTCCCAGAGCTCTTTCACCATAAACGGATCTTTCCCTATTAAAAGAGGCGAATAGTACTTATCAATCGTATCAACGATCATCTCGTCTCCGTTCGCACAGGTTCCAGTGTAACCATAACCGACAAACCCCTCGTCAGTAAAAATACGTACACCGGCTAATCCCCAGTGTGTAGCAACGTTAATTGCGTCTGTAATCGGCGGTGTAATAGGTACATGCAATACAAAGCTTTCCACTTTTGTAATCTTCATTTGCGCTCACTTTCTCCTTGGTTATATTTGAACGACAATGCAGCTAAAGCCTCCGAATCTCACTGAATTCATATTCGGAGGCTTAGTTTGATTTTAGAAAGTGCTTGCTTTGCTTGTATCGGGGCACCAGCGGGATGAACGGTAATATCTGATAAGGACGTCGATCGCTTCATTCGTGCGCAGATGGGTCAATGCCTCCGAAGCATAGGCACGAACGTATCGGTCTTTGCTTTTGAGAGCTTGCTCCAATGCACTGACAACTTGTTGTGCGTCTCCCTCTCTGCCTGTGCGGAGCAAAGACAATGCCGCCGTGTAACCGATTTTATTGCCGATATATTTTTGCTGCTGTACGTACACATCGCTCGAATTTTGCCCCTCTCTTGCTTCGGTTAGCAATGAATCTACCAATGCGTTCGTTAATGCCGGAACGACTTGATCGGAAGGATTCCCGATCATCCCCAGAGCTTCGACTGCATTCCGCCGAACCCATTCGCTGTCGTCCTCCAGGCTCGCAATAAGAGCCGGTACCGCTTCTTGTGCAGAAGGTCCAATCATGCCGAGGACGAACGCTGCAAGTCCTCTTCGTTTCTCATCCGGATGCTTCAGAGTCGTTAGCAGCCCGGGAATCGCTTCAGCGCCCGCTCCCTGCAGGCCGTAAGCCGCCCTCTCCGCCGTCAGATTCGTTCCATTGGATAATTGACTCACCAATTCTTCGATGCCGTTGTCACCCATCCTTCCAAGTGCATATGCAGCGTTCAATGCAGCAGTTTCAACAGGATCATTCAATAAGCTTCCGAGCGCAGAGGCGTATGCGCCTGCAGCCTCACCCAGAATTCCCAGCTCATCAGCCGCCTTGCCGCGAGCTTCCGCATCCTCTGAGCTGAGCTCGTTTTGCAGAAGCAATAATCGTGCTTCATCTGCTGGCCCGCTGTCTTGTCTAGTTTCGTGTTCACCGCGTAACCAATTCCAAACATCCTGCCATAAGTTCAGATGCTGAGCAGGCAGACCATCGGGTATGGCCATTTCTTTGTTCAGGTGGTTCCAACTCGGATACTCCGGCGCTTTTAACCGGACAAACTGGAACTTCAACATATAACGGTCAAGGTCAGAAACATTGAGCGAAGCTTTATGCCATAAATCGAAATGCACCAGAACCATCGTTCCAGCCTTGCCCGTGGGAAGCAGCGTTTCGCCTTTATCTCCAATAAACTTTTCGTAATACTGAGTACCCGGCATGATGGCTGTTGGCCCAAGCTCTTCGGTAATATCCTGCGTGTAATAAAAAATTATCGCCCACCAAGGCCGATGAGAGCGCATAGATGACCAGTAGCCGTCTTTATGCCATTGCCCGCCGCCTGGCGTCGTACTCTTGGGCTTATTGTAGTGACAATGTCTGTGCGGATGCATGTAATAGTCAGGACCTAATACACTCGTTAATGCCCCCTTGACCGTAGGTGTATCGAAAAATTCTTGTATCTCCGGTACTCGCGGAAGAATATTGTTTCCAGGGTTCCCCTCTTCGTGAAGCACCCGATAAATTTTGCTCATGACATTCTGATGAAGCTCTTCAGGCAGATCGTTCTGTAGCACAAGATATCCTTTCGTAATGAAATGGACCATTTGTTCATCCGTCAACAAATATTTGGCATCAAGCATCTACTTCGCTCCCTTTCAATATGTTAATCACACCTTTATTCTAGCGATTATACTAATCATTTGTATTTAGATAACCGTACTCTTTTTATACAATCGTCATGTAGTTTAGCCTTAAAATGGGGAGCTCCGGTAATTTTTTTTGCAAAATAAAGAAGCTGCCGAATCGTTGCCGGCTGCCTCGTCTTAAGATGATAGGGCTATTGCAGTACCAGAAGCAACTTCGCTTGCAGGAAGCCAGGCGCCTTATGTTGAGTGGTCCCAAAGGGGTAACGATGGCCGCATTGACTGTAGGTTATGAAAGTCCGTCACGATTCAGTTGGTATACCGAAGACTTTTTGGTCTACCTCCTGAAAGATATTAAAGCCATACAAAATCTAGTTCTTGGGGATTTGAAGAGAGTTAATGATGGTGGTCAATTGGATCGGAGGTAATATTCTTTTTCATCTTGGTAGAGGGTAGAAGTCACCAAACAATGTTTAGTCGCAATTTGGAAGATTATGTTTACCATTTATCCTGGTTGATAACTAATTTAAATCCTGGATTCTTTTGCCAGCTCCAAAAATGTGTCTAATAACTTTTCAGCATAGGAACCTATGTTTTCAACTGCTATTTCATAATTCTCCCATTTAATTAATAGTGGAGCTTCTAAAAAATCTGTAAAGATCCCCCACATGGAGTCTAAGTTATTTCCCCAGTATGTGTGTCCCAAATGCTCTTTCTTTACCCCAAATTTAAATTAGTCGTAATTGAAACGGCTATTGTCAAAAAAAATACCACAAGACGATGGTTACTCGTTTGTGGTTGGACATAAACACAAATCATTCAAATACCTACAACTTCTTAAAATAGTCCTTTAGATCATACTTATCATTAATATTCATAAAGTCTGTATAGTTTAATCTTAGTTTATTTTGTTTATTGAAATCTACCTTGATGATATCAAAGGTGTATCCGTATTGTTTAATGTAGTGGAAAATATCGTAGATATATGTATACTCCTGATCAATCTTTTCCACGTCTAACTCTCTACCAAAGTCGATGAAAATATATGTGCCATTCCTTAATTGACCCTTGACTTCATCATAACTTGGCGGCATGATTTTTGCGTTTGGAGAATGATTCAAACGAGGCTCATGCTGAATGACCACCTTTCCTGAAACCGTATTATCTGGAAAGGCTAAACTAAGATATGAATTCAACTCTTTATTGGCTTGATAAGCCCAATAAGTAACAAAGTAATTATCTCCTAGCTCCCTTTCATTCCCTGTAGTTTGCCATACTGCATATTTAACTTCTTTAAAATCAATTGGACTAGCGCTTAGTGAATATGTCCCTAATTCAAAACTATAATAGGGATTTGAATTAACAACCATTTCCTGAGCATACTTTTCTTCCAAGTATCTTATCACATCTTTCTTAAATTCACTTGTTCCCCAAGGTGTACCGCAAAAAACGAAATAAACCATAAGCAGTACACCAACTGCTAGCAATAAACGAATCAGGCCCATTAGACTTCTTTTTTTCAATTGTTCACCCCAAACTAAATCACAGAATATTCGATATCCCTCCTTAGTAAGAATAACATACATTTAGACAATATCATTTCAATTAAGTGATGTTCTCTACATAACGTTACAGGTTGAACAAAGCAATCAAACTTATGGTAATTTTTTATGTAAAGATAAACAGAGCAGTTTCCGCTGCTGTATGCATGGTTGTAGTATGAGAATAAAGTTGTTCTTAAAGCACAGGACAAGCTATATCAACTCATTGAAACGAGCCAAGGCGAGTCAATTTATTTCGCTCCGACATTCTAAAATAATTCCTTCTGCCCGCGACAGTAGCATAACTTATAGCTATCTTCATAGTTTTAAATTTCACTGAAGATTTCCATACCTTTCATTTTCAATTTGGCGACAATGGATTCAATATCTTAAACAGCAAATGCAATATGCCGGATACCCAAGGTATTTGCGAAAGAGAGCCTTTTTTACAATTGTTCCACGGAATTAAAATCTACTTTAACGGCTGAGTTTGCGGTAAAATAAAGTTTGTTAAAAAAAGGAAAACAAGCACTGAATAAATCATTATTGAGAGAGGCGGCAAGCAGCAACGATGCGAAAAAGAGAGGCGTTAGCTTTAGTAATCAGTTGGTTTCTGTGTATGAGTGACATAGGGTGGGTGAATAGCGCTTATGCGGAATCCAATGTCTTAGAGCTTTCTCATCCAGGTGCGGATACGATCACTTTACTAGCAGACACTTCCATTTATGATGATCAGCGGAGAGAGATAGGACTACTGGGACCACAGACGTTGAAAGTTCTGAAGACGCGCGAGGTCCGATGGGGACATGGCGAAGGCTACATAAGACCCATTTACTTAGTCTCCACATGGCTTGGTGATCGATGGATCGCTCCTAACCTGGCTTTGCTAGGGAATCCGCAGCCGTTCGTAACGAAACTTGATCTTAGTCGGATCGAACCGCTCTATAACGATCCTCTAATGACAGAGCCAACCGGCGGGCAATTGGCGCCTCAAATTGTGATCACCAAAGCAAAATGGGATGATAATTATTTGATCGAAACGAGGTCCGGGGACAAATGGATTCGTCCTATGTATTTTTTAGAAGGAGTCAGAGAGGTTCAAGAGGAAGTGGAATTGTCGGATCTCACGCCATTGATGCGATTTCCTTACGGGTTGCAAACAGGCTCCAGTCTATCTGCGCAAACTGTAAAGGTCAATGAAGTATGGCACAATTGGCATCGAACCGATTCCTGGTTAGGGCCTGTCTGGTTTAAGCTGTACGAGGCGAATGCGGTGGATGCGCATCACATTCTGGAAATTGATTTTGGTTATAGGCGCAAAGATGAGAAAGATCCTAAGCTGACGATTATGACTGTAGATGTAAAGCTTGGACCGAAGTGGCGTGAAGTCAAGGAAGCTATGCCTGTCGATTTCAAGCTCAATTGGTATAATGAAAAGGGCGAGCGAGTCGCTGCCTCTAGAACAGGTCATGCTGAGCTAAACAGTACCGAGGAGAAATCGGTTGATCTGTTGGTGGACGGCAGCTTGGATCAAGGGTATACTTACGCAACAGTGCAGATCGTTAGGATGAACGATAAAAAGAACCCTGAACTTGATGCTGCTGCAGCCATGGATATCGTCGATCCTGTGCAGCCGAAATTCCGGCTTGGAAATGTAAGTGTGAGACAGGACGGAGAATACAGCGTTATCAATGGGCAGTACGAGCTTGATGCGGAGGGAGCGAATCGAGTGAAAGGACGAATCACCCTCACGGATCAGAAGGGTCAAGTGATGGGAACGGTACCGCTTGAACTGACTACCGATGCAGCTAATGGTAAAGGGATGCCTACTGCATTCGAATGTGTCTTCTCCGGAGGGTTGAAGTACTACACCAACGTTAAGCTCGAAGTCGATTCAATCACTTCGTTGGGCGCCAACGATCGCATCCTTCCTTCAATAAACCGGTAACGAGCTCATAAAAAAAGCGCCATACCTCGGCTTCAGAGGATGGCGCCTGCTTTTAAGCTTATGACTTCTTCAATGCAAGCCTTCCGTCAACGAACGCAAGCTCAAGAAAAATTGGCCTCTCGTCCGGCGTTCGGTTCGGCGTATGAATCGTCAGCATGAGCCTTCCGTCGAAGGTGCGGAAGATCATTCCATGTCCGCCGTCACTTTGAAACAGCGGCTCTACCTCTTGAATCCACGGCCCCTCGACATGGCCGCTTACCGATTTCGCCACACCCAAGGCATAGCTTCCGTGCACAAAGCTCGCCCACAGCATGATCAGGCCGCCTTCGGCCGTACGATGGAGAAACGGACCGTCCGTCACATAGTTGGTCAGCGACTTTATTTTCTCAGACAGAGGCAGAGGCGTTGCCCAATACGCTTCCGAGGCACGGAATAGTGTAATCGGTACGCCTTGAAGCGCGCTCAGGTCTTCCTGCAGCCGCGCTGCGCAAATTTCGCCGTCGGAGATATCCTTCCACTCGTGGCAGAACACCATCCAAGGCTTTCCCGACTCGTCAATGTGCAGCGTCCCATCCAGACAATTCCACTCATAAGGCGTCACCGGACCTTCACTGTGCGGCCGGAAAGGCCCCAACAGGCTGTCCGACGTCAGCACGGCCGTCCCGAGCTTGCCGTTCGCTTTGCGTCTGAACGTAGCAAACATATAATAGCGCCCTTGATACGCGTATACTTCCGGCGCCCAGAAATTGTCCTCGGCATAGAAGCTTTCCTCCGGACGAAACACAGGAAATGGCCCTTCCCATTGCTCCAAATCGGAGCCGACATACACGTCAAATCCGGTTCCTTTGCCCCATATATTCGCATCCGTGCTGCCGAATAAATAATATTTTTGCTCGGCCTCCACCGGAACCACATAAGGGTCCCGGATTTGTATCTCGCTTGATTGTTTAAGCATGCTCGTCACACTCCTTCAGCTGTAGATGGTTCTATAAGCGCCAGGTATGTGGATCCTGGGCCCGCTGCATTCACGAATAACTAGGAGGAATGACGCCGATATCGCTGATGCGGACGAGTTCCTCCTTGCGCAGCTCCAAGATCTCGTTGCCGTTTATCCTGAACGGAAGCTCCTGTCCGTTATAATGGACATGCCCCTGGACTTGGCGCACGGTCATCCCGACAATCGCCCTCAGCTCCCCCTTGCGATCGGTCACCGCACGGACTCCGTTCGGAAACCGGAGATACGGCTCCTGCTCTCCGTCACGGTATACTTCGGAGCCGGCCCGCGTATTCACGAGCTCGTACAGCGTCCCGTCGACCCTCCGGCTGTAGGCCGTTTCTTCCGCCACCTCATGGCCATGATCCATGGCGTACGGCACCAAGCCTGTAAACCACAGCTCTCCGTCGCGCGTCGGCAAAATGCCGCAGAGCCGCTCGACATAGTCGAGCAGGCACAGCATCGCCGGCGAATAGGTTTCGGTATATCCCTCTTCCCCCGTCCAAGGACTTATCACTTGACCGAACCGGCTCATCCGCGACAAAGCCGATAAAATAGGCTGCATAATCCAGGTAAGCTCCACATAGCGTCCGTGATGCTCGAAGGCATGCGGCGTCCGGATGAGAGTCAGGAAGTTCGTCGGTCCCGCCCAGCTGTTATAGTTGGAGGACGGATCGAACCGCGGATCGTCCATCGCAATCGAGGTCAAAGGATACTTGGCGAAAAATTTCCTTGTATTGAGCAAATATTTACGCAGCACGGCGGCGAACAGCTCATGGTCTCCCACCTCGCAGGCCATCACCCGGAGCAGCACATCGGACTGGACCTTCACCGTCTGTCCATTTCGGTCTTGATCGTAGAAGAACACGTCCTCCGCATCATAGCAGTGCTCCATCAGGCTCTGCAGGCTGGCTGCCGCCTTGTCCTCCCACATGGAGCCTTCTTCTCCGAGCTCCGCGGCGATGCGCGCTAAGTAGACGCGCTGGCAGTAGACGTTCGCCGTCAAATCCGGCGCCAAGAACGGCAGGATCTGCGAATCGGGATTGCACTGCGAAGCGTCGCTCAGATGCGGCGTATCCGCCACATGCCAGAAGCGCGGCGAGCCGTCATGCCCCGTGTCGAACGTGCTGAACGCCTCGATGCACCCCGTGCCTCTCGTGTTGCGGTTCGCCATCAGCCATGCATCGTAGCGGACCATCGCTTCGTACATTTTGCGTAAAAAGGCTTTGTTCCGCCCGTTCAACCGGTAATGGTTCCAGACGCTTCTCGCGAGCGGAGTCACGAGCTGAATTTGCCGGTAGGCCGGACCATGCTCCGTTATTTTGTAAGGCATCAGCCCGTCGGCCCGCTGGTAATCGGCGAACAGCTCGTAGCTTGCTTCCGATACCGAAGGAATAAATCTCGACAGCAGCTCAGCGTTGATCGTGCCCGTGCTCTCCAGCCAGCAGCCCAGGTACACGCCGCCCTCGTGAAGGATCGGCTTGCCTCGCCCCTCCTGATCCGGCGGTACGATACAATCAATCAGCTTGCGCAGGGCGTTGTAATAAACAGCCTCAAACGACTCCGACGAAGCGGCGAATTTCACACCGGATCGCTCCCATTCCTCCATAGCCTGCCGATCGGAGGGTTTGCCCAATGCCCCCAACTTCGATTCCGTATCGATTCCTCTTAATCGCTCCAACAGCTCGCGGCTCATTCCCGATAACTCCCCTCATATCCTGCCTGGCTGCAGAAAAGCCCAGTCTGCCGTCCGACAGGCTGAGCTTGAAAACGCAGCAGGCAATGCTTTATTTATTGTTGTTGAAAATTTTCAGCGTGCCGTTGTAGAAATCTTCAACCGCCTTCTGCACCGTCTTTTTGCCGAACCAAACCTCCTGCACGGTCGTATCCGCCAGCTTCGAATATTCGGTAAAGCCCGGAGGATTGTAGCTTACTTTCACCGGCTCCTTGGTCGTTGCCTCGGAGACGCGGCTCGTATAATCATAGATGAGCTGGTCGATCGGATTCGCGTCCTTCTTCAACAGCTCGCGCATCGGCGCCGTTACCGGCACGCCGCGGTCGTTACCTAAGATCTTGGCGGCATCCGGATCGTTGATCCAGTAATTCATCAGCGTCGCGACTTCCTTCGGATGCTTCGTTTTGGCATAGCCGGACAGGCCTTGGCTTGACTCGAATACGACACCGGTACCCTTCGGTCCGCGAGGCACTTGTACGAGCGTCAGCTTATCCTTGGTCAGGTTCTGATGCGCCACCAATTGGTTGGAGGCGATCAGGTTCATGGCGACCTTGCCGGTCACGATCAGCGATTTGCTCGTATCGTTCGGCGGATTCGATACCTGCTGCTCCGGCGTGACGACACCGCCGTCCTTGCGCATTTTTTCCCAATACGCGAACCATTCTTCCGCATCCTTCTGCTCGAAGCCTAGCTTCGCATTGTCCATATCATAGAGCATTTTCCCTCGCTGCTTGAGCGATATGTCCATGCCGTCCACCGTAAAATCATAGGTACCGTAGTAGCCTTTGCCGAGCTTGTCGGCCAGCTCCTTGCTCACCTTGGCATAATCGTCCCAAGTCCAGCCGTCCTTCGGCACCGGGATGCCCGCCTTGTTGAACAAATCCGTATTGACCACGATTCCCCTTGCGTTCGCCCCTGCAGAAATATGCAGCAGCTTGCCTTTTACCGTACCGTACTCGATCATGCCCTTGTCCATGTCGTTCAGGTTCAGCTCTTTGCCGACGTACGGAGCGAGATCCAGCAGCACGCCTTTATTCGCATAATCGACCATGTTGCCGCCGAGGAAAAAGACATCCGGCGCCGTGCCGGAGGCCAGCTGCGTGTTCAGCTTATCGAAGTAGCCGGAGCTGGGCGCAAACTCGCCCACGACCTTAATGTTCGGATACTTCTCTTCGAATTTGCGCAGTGCCGCATTGGTCAGGTCGGCGCGCTTCTGATCGCCCCACCACATGATTCTGAGCTCAACCGGAGCTGATTTGTCCCCGCCGGCAGCCGGCTTGGTGTCCGTCGCCGCATTCCCTGCGCTTCCGGTTCCCGTTCCGCCGGAGCAGGCCGTAGTTAAAGTCATCAATGCGCTCATCAGTACAAAAAGGCTCTTTTTCATCGTTGCCATCCCCCTAATAAAATGCTTTTGGAAAAGTCGGTTTACTTTAAGCCCGTCGTAGCGATTCCATCGACAAAATGCTTCTGGAAAGCGAGAAAGATCGCCATGATCGGGACAAGCGACAGAACGGACATGGCGAGCAGTGCGCCCCAATCCGATTGACCGGAAGGGTCGAATAGCGACCGGATGCCGAGCTGCACGGTAAACAGCTTGATGTTGTTCAAATAAATCATCTGGCTGAAAAAGTCATCCCACGTCCAGATGAACGTGAAAATGGACGTCGTAATGAGTGCAGGTACCAGTAGCGGCAGCACAATTCGCCAGTAGATCTGGCTTGGCCCGCAGCCGTCGATCGTCGCGCTTTCATCCAGCTCCTTCGGAATGCCGCGGATAAACTGGACCATCAGCAGGATGAAGAACGAATCGTGAGCGAGCCACTTGGGCACGGTCAACGGATAGAACGTATTGATCCACTCGAACTTGTTATACAGCACATACTGCGGTACGAGCGTCACATGGTAGGGCAGCATGATCGTAACGAGCATCAGGCTGAACCACAGCTTTTTCCCGCGGAATTCGAGTCTGGCGAAGGCGAAGGCGGTTAAGGAGCAAGTAATGACGTTCCCCAGCACGGAGAGGACGGAAATTTGCAGCGAGTTGGCGAAAAAAGTCGCGAACGTCGTTCCCTGCAGTCCCTTCCAGCCGTTCACGTAATTATCCAGCGTAAAAACGGACGGCCAAAGGCTCGTATCGGTAAAAATGAGCTCATTCGGCTTGAACGAGCTGCCAAGCAGCCAGAGCACCGGATACAGCATGACAATTCCGAGCAGGATGATCACGGTATGCTTGCCGATTTTGCTAACCATCGCGGTCTGCGTCATAAGTTAGCCCCTCCCTTCCTTGCCGTCGCCATAAAACACCCAATATTTCGAGGTGACGAAGACAATCGCGGTAAACGCCGCAATGATGACCAGCATGATCCAGGCAAGTGCCGAAGCGTAGCCCATATCGAAGAATGAAAAGCCCTTCAAGTACAAGTACAGCGTATAAAATAAGGTAGAATCGAGCGGTCCCCCGCGTCCGTCCCCGATCATGAAGCCCGGGGTGAACACCTGGAACGAGTTGATGATGCTCATGACGAGATTGAAGAACAGTACCGGCGACAGCAGAGGCAGCGTAATTTTGAAGAATTGCTTGACCTTCCCCGCTCCGTCGACTTGAGCCGCTTCATACAAATCGGCGGGCACCTGCTTCAACCCGGCCAGGAAGATGACCATCGCTGACCCGAACTGCCAAACGGATAGCGTCACAATCGTGTGCAGCACGTAATTCGGATTGGCAATCCATGCCGGGCCTTGAATGCCGAGTAAGCTTAAGAAGTGGTTCAGCAGCCCGTCCCCGTCGAATATCTTTCTCCACACGATAGCAATGGCTACGCTTCCTCCAAGAAGGGAAGGTATGTAATATACCGTGCGGTAAATCCCCAGTGCCCGGATGCCTTTATTCAGCACCAGCGCCACCAGCAGGGCGAACGCAAGACGAATCGGCACGGATAGGAACACATATTGGAACGTTAGTGCCAAAGAGTGAACGAACGAGGCGTCTCCCTTGAAAATTTCCACATAATTGTCAGTTCCGATCCACCGTGGCGGAGTCAGCAGGTTGAACTTGGTCATGGATAAATACAAGGAGCCCAGCATCGGGCCGAGCGTGAGACAGAAGAAGCCGATGAGCCATGGCAGCAAAAATAAATAGGCCGTGCGGTCCTGCCGCCATAGGGAGGATTTTCGCGATTGGTGCGAGTGTTGCATGGGAGCCCCTCCTTTCAAGAATGATAGGTGACTGGGTTGTTTACTTTGTATGCGCAACCTGTAGCTTAAGCATACAAAAGAGGAGCTCCGCTATGAATTTTATTTCTTCGGGTGTTTGCTTATAAATTTTTCGGGTGGACGCTGCCGGAAGTCCGACGGAGCGATCCCATACATCCGCTTGAACTTGGAGCTGAAATAGCTCGCGTTGGAAAATCCGGTCAGCTCCGCGATATCCCAGAGGCCCAGTGTCGTTTGCTCCAGAAGCGTCACCGCCTCGGTCATCCGGACCTCCGTTAAATATTGAATAAACGTTTTACCGACCTTGGCCTTAAACAGCTCGGAAAAATACGACGCATTATAGTTGAACTTCTCTGCGAGCATGGTCAAGTTCAGATCGCACATGTAGTTTTGCCGGATGTACTGCTGCGCCGCATGAATCACGGACGACTCGGTCTGCTCCGCCCCATCCTTGGCGGTCTTGCGAATCGTCTGGGCCAGCCCGCACAAAAACCGGTGAGCCTTCTCTACATTGTTCAGCTCAAGCACCAAATCGGGGCGAAGCCACAACTGCCCGCCGCTCTCCTGGGCGACGCCGGCCGTATGCGCCTCGGACTCCAGCAGCAAATAAAGCTGAAATATCATTTTCACAAATCGCGCCTGCGATATATAAAACGCATCGTTCAGCTCCTGATGAACGGTCTGCTCGAACTGCTCCATTTCGCCGCGCTGCAAGTACCGCTGCATGCGCATGGCTTTATCCTCCGTGAGCACGGACTTGGCGGCAGAACTCTCCGGAACCGCCGTATGAGACCTGCTTTCTCCGGGCTCGGATAAATTCCAGGCAAGCAAGGCGGACAAGTAGCCTTCCTTCCACTGCCGAAAGCCGAACACCGGCTGCCCCACGCCCAAGGCAGGCTCGATGAAAAGCATCCGTTCCACACACTCGCCCAGCTCGGATACGAACGACGATATTTCCGAATCCTGGTCTGTGACAGGTACGACAAAGTGAATCAAACCGGGATACATCAGATCCCGGAATACTTGAGGCATAGAAGGATGCTGTGCTGCGAACTCCTTGCACATGAGCTCGAACGGCAGCCTCAGCTTATCGGGGGTACGCTGCGCCGGTCCTGTAAAGCTGCGCTCTCTCAAGCCCGCCGTGATGAAGCGGACGGTGAGTCCGTTCCATGACTCCAGCTCGAACACTTTGGCCCGTTCATGCATACCGAGCTCCAGCTCCCCTTTGACCATATGCATCAGGAAATGCTCCTTCATTTCTTTGTAATATTGCGAGAGCCTCCACTGGTCTTTGGCCTGCTGGTCGTGCATCCGGCGTTCATCGTCAATTTGCTGCGATAGCTTGCGAAGCGCTTCCGTCAGCTCGTCCTGGGCGACCGGCTTCAGCAAATAATCCTTGACCTGATTGCGTATGGCCGCCTTCGCGTATTGAAAATCCTCATATCCGGTAATGACGAGCAGCCGGAGACTCGGGTATTCCGCATGACAAGCATCGAGCAGCGATACGCCGTTCATCCCCGGCATATTCATGTCGGTTATGACGATATCGACAGGCTCCGCTGCCAGCCGTTCCAAAGCCTCCTCCCCATTGGACGCTTCACCGATCACGACCAAGTCCAAGCTACTCCAATCGACCTTCAGCCGAAGACCGATGCGGATTTCCGGTTCATCATCAACAATCAATACACGCTTCATTCCAGTTTCCCTCCCTCTGTCGTAGGCAAATAAAGCTCGATTACCGTTCCCTCGCCTGCTGTCGACCGAATCGCAAACGTAAAGCTGGACCCATAGTACAGCTGACATCTCGCCAAAACGTTGCGCAGCCCGATCTGCTGCGATTTGCTTTGCAAAATCTGATCGATCGGAATAGCCGCCGTCTCGGCCTGAAGCCGCTCCAGCTGCTCCTCGGCCATACCTGGACCGTTATCGGC
The DNA here is from genome assembly GCF_042793215.1 of Paenibacillus sp. NPDC056579. Lineage (NCBI taxonomy): Bacteria > Bacillati > Bacillota > Bacilli > Caryophanales > Paenibacillaceae > Paenibacillus > Paenibacillus sp. NPDC056579. The sequence continues at coordinate 973,724 of NZ_JBHTVD010000002.1, read as the reverse complement.
CACGCTCAGCCGGACTCTGCCTGTTTCGTTAGCCACCTGGATCTTCACCTGTGCCGTTTGTGAGCCCTGCAGGCTGTACTTCACAGCATTTTCCACCAATGGCTGCAAAATAAACTTAACGATCTCTCTCTGCCCGGTATCCCCTTGCTCCTCTATGGTCAAATGCAGCCGGTCGCCGAATCGGATGCGAAGAATCGCCTCGTAATGGCGTAAATATTTAAGCTCCTCCGCGAGCGGAACCAGATCGTCGCTGATTCGGAGCGAGAAACGCAGCATCCTGCCGAGAGCCGTTATGACCGTCACCGTATCCTCGGTGCGCCTCTGTATCGCCAGACTGCTCATCAGCTCCAGCGTATTGAATAGAAAATGCGGGTTAATCTGCATTAGAAGCGCCTTGTACTCCGCTTGCTGACGCAGCAGCTTGAGCTCAAATTCCACTTTAATATGCTGCCGGAGCTGGCGAACCATCGTTCGAAACGTGGAGGTAACGAACTCGACCTCGCTGCCTATAACGTTACGCTCCTTCGGTATGCGGCTTTCTGCAGCGGCGAAATCTCCCTTCTGCACGTGACGCATGGCCGAGGCCAAGCGTGACAGCGGTTTCGTGATCCCGTAGGAGATCCATGTTGCCCCCACAATAGCCAAGATCAAGAGCAGCGTGGCGACCAGCATACTGAAGTCGCGAAGCTTGATCAGCTTGACGAATAAATCCTGCTCCGGCACGAGTCCGACGAGAATCCAGTTATTGAGCTGCAGCTTCTTATAGACCAAAATATCGGTTGTCCCGCGCTCGTTCTCCAAATACATGACGCCTTTCTGCTCAGCCGCGGATCGAGCTAATGTCATATTCCGGGCCAAATCAGGGTATCTATCGAATTCCTCCGTTTGGGCCAGTATCGGCCGGTCATCCTGATCCAGCAAAAAGATGGTGCCGTTCTCTCCCAGATGGATCCGGTTCAGCGGCTCAAGAAAAAAATCCGAGCTTACATTGACCTTCATGACACTTTTGGATAAGCTGGGCTCGAACGTACCAATAGGCAGCATCAGACTGACGACCTGATAGGGTCTAGCACGCCTGGTCTCGATGGGGTCGGCGTGCGCCGAATCCCAATGGTTGCCGCGTTCCGCGAAGCTTTGGTACCATTCCTCGTCTTGGAAGGCGTGGTCTACCGACACTTCGTTGCCGTCCCCGATTCGGGAGCCATCCTTGCGATAGATCGTTACCGACGAAGCGATCGAGTAATTGTTCGTTGTCTGCGTCAAAAACTGGCTCATATTCAGATTCGCCAGCATTTTCTCACCTTCCGGCAGAAGGGGATCGGACAGAGCATTATCCCATTTCTTCGTCGTATCGCTGTTGAACACGACCGACGACAGATCGTACATTTGCGATAGTGCCATCTGCACGAAGGAGCCGTATTCGTCCATTTTTTCCAATGCGGAAGACTCGATATAAGAACGGATAATGGAACGGGACTCTTGAAACAACAAATAGAACATGGTTCCGAAGGATATGACCAACAGGATGACAAAAAAGGCGATAAGCCGGTTTTTTAAGGAATAAAACATGCCGCTTTCTTCCCCTTTCCCTCGCGCGCAGCAATTGCGAGCGCTTACGTATGCCTGTCTATTATAAGGCATATTTTGTCGTTTGAGGTACTGGAGCGTTCAACCAGCAGCAAGAACAACGACTTGCTTTCTTGCGAAGCGTGTAGAGTCATGTGCTAAAATCCCTATGATACACCAAAAATAGTAACAAAAATTCCATAAAAAAAAGCAGAGTTCCCTCTGCTTCCGCTCCAGATACACATTGATTCGGTTCTCTTTTTACAAATCATAGGCACTTTCATACCCAACGTTAATTAAAAATAAGAAGTTACTGTATTTCCAAGAATAAAGTTAATTAGGAAGTAAATAAAAGGCGATACGATGGATAAAAATAACAATATAATTAATGGAACAAGACCATCTAAGCTTTGCTCATAACGGTTTCCATTTCGATTTTCCATTCTTATTTCCCCTTTTCGAGATTTTATTAGTATTAGAAAATAGAACGAATTTTCTTACTGAACCTTCGATCAATAAAATTATAGATCTGTAAAACTTCATTGCCACCCTCCAATATCTTTAATTTTAAACAGTCCATTTTGAGTCGACGGTCTAACGTATTGCCGCCTCTTCGGATAGCACCGTAATGCCCCTATAAAAAACACAAAAGCCGCGATTTACGCGGCTTTTAATGCTCTATATGACTTGAGAGAATGGATCGGAATCGTCCATTCACAAACGTATTTGTGCCGGAAAGCGATGAGCGGTACCTACCGATTATTTGGCTGTGCCTCCGCTGCGTTTTTGATACGCATCCGTCATTTCCTGGCTCATTTTCGCCAATTCTGCGTCTGTCTTCGCTTTGGCAACAAAATCGTCCCATGCGGTGATCGGCTCGCGGCCCAGGATGATTTTGGTTTTCAAATCTTGTACTTTTTTCTCAAACTCAGGCAGCAGCTTTTGTACAGTCGGCGAGTACAGTCCGATACTGATATCGGCTACGCTTGTTTTAGCACGCTCGTCTTGAATTTTCATGTATAGGTCGTTCGCTTCTTTCGGGAAGTATACCTTAGTGGAGCTCGCATAAGGATCCGCTACATAAACAATTTGGTTAAAATCAGGGCCGTTATCTTTGGCCAGCTGCTCCGTGTTGATAATTTTTTGCCCGTCCTTGACGGTGTGATCCACACCTTCGATCCCGTATTGCTGGATAGCGAATACATCATCGTTCATCCAAGTATCTACCATTTTCAGGATCCGTTTCATTTTGGCTTCTGGTACGGATTTTGGAATGGAGATCATTCCCGAGAAGCCAGGCCCCTTAGGGTTATATCCATTCATATTGGTCAGTGGATAGAAGTCCGTCGGCTTCATGTTCGGATCGATCTTTTTCATCTGCTCGTAATGGTCGTTCATCGTACCCGCTTTGTCCATAAGGATACCGGCTTTACCGCCGTTGAATAGATCGGACGCCTGCGACAGCTTCAAGGATGCGAAGTCCTCCGGAAGCAGCTTATCTTTGTACATTTTTGCCAAATATTCAATGGACTTGCGCGTTTCCGGCAGCAGCGCCGTGTTGACGATCTTCCCGTCGACCAGCTTCCATTTATCGTTCTTCACATTTGCACCGGTAAAGCTGTTCTCAATCATGGCTAGAGTACCCATATCGGCTGGCGGCGACATATAGGCGGCTAATGGAATGGTGTCGTTCTTGCCGTTTTTATCCGGATCTTTCTCCGCAAAGGCTTTCATGACTTCGTACAGTTCGTCGGTTGTAGTTGGAACCTTCATACCCACGTTGTCCAGCCAGTCCTTGCGAATAATGAAGAAGGAATCGGCTTCAGCCGGGCGCGGACGCGGAATGCCATAGTTCTTGCCGTCCTGCATTTTGGTCAGATCCCAAGCCGTCTTGGAAATCTTGGAGTTCAGGTTCGGATAATCTTTAATGAACGGAGTCAAGTCCCAGAAAGCGCCTTGGGTTACGGCATTACGAAAAACGGAGGTAAACGGATCGTTAATTGTGATCAAATCCGGAATATCTCCGGATGCCAGTGTCACGTTCAGCTTATCCGTATAGTTGTTACCGGACACCCATTGAATTTTCATTTTGGAATTCGTTGCTTTCTCAATGGCCTGCTTGATCTTGTTATCATCTGCAGCCGGAGAAGGCGTGAGCAAAATCGTCATGATACTTACTTCAAGAGGTCCTTCGTTTCCGCCTGCCGCACTGCTGCCTCCATTGATTTTGCTGCTGCATGCAGCAACGACGCTAGAGAGCGCCAGCATAAGTACCATAGAGCCCATGACCGCTTTTTTGCTTTTTCTTACTTTCATTCGTGATCCTCCCCTTGTTAGGTTATGAACATTCTTTGTATCGAACCTGGTATCGAACGCTCTGACTGAGCACAAGGTAGACATTAGTACACTCCGTCTTGATCGACAATCGTATTTTTTTGTAACCCGTTTTGGCTGTTTTTGGACTATATTGCAGCCTAAGACATCGATGCGCATGGCTGAAAACCCTTATTCCGCGCGGTTTAGCTCACGGAATTGACTCGGTGTAATACCCTCGTACTTTTTGAAGAGCCGGTTAAAATAACTGTGCTGGTAGCCTACCGCATCGGCCACTTCGTTGATTTTCATATCCGTATCGATGAGAAGCGTCTTCGCGTTATTAATCCGGATGTTCGTCAAATAATCGATGAAGTTAATCCCTGTAATCTGCTTGAACGCCCTGCTTAATGTGTAAGGACTGGTGCCGAATAAATCGGCGCACGACTCTAGCGATAACGCAGTCATATACTGCTCGCGCAAATAGATAATGACCTGCTCAATAATCTGCTTGAAGTGGTAATCCTGACGGCTGATCATTTCTTGGACGAAGACGGCGACCACTTTGTGCTGGAACCACTTAAGCATTTGCTCCGGCTCTTTAATCTGCGCAAGCTGCTCGAATAAGTTCACACTGCCGAACAGCTGCACCGGATTCATTCCTGACTGCAGTGAAGCATACCGGATACTGCCTAAGAGCTGAAGCATCCCTTGCTGAAGCATGAATTCAGTGGAGCCGTTCGCGGCTAATTCCTCCATGAACTGGCCGATCAACTCGACCGCCTCCGATTCCTGACCGTTGCGGATGGCATTAATGATTTCTTTATCCAACGTGAACGGATAGCTGCTTTCCTTAAGCGCATTCAATTTGGACAGCTGCTCTGTCTTAAGGATCTGATTCTCATCCAACAGGTCTCGATACGCCAATGCTTGCCTCACGTCCTCGAACAAATGTGGAATCTGCTTCACATGGTGAATCCATTTGCTTACCGATATCGTAACCTGCATTTTCAAAATCCGGTTGACGGCTAGAATAACCTCTTCGCAAACCTGCTCCAAATCCTCTTCCAGCCATGTAAGCGGATGCGATGACGGAAAGGACAGCAGCACTCCGATCGTAAAGTTGTGGAAATTCATGATTTCCGCTTGCTCGTAATGGTTCTTGATCAACTCATCAACAATGTTGGATGCGGCAAAAGTAACGAGGCTTTCATCTCCTTGAGAGAACCTTCCATTGAGGTTCGCAAAACCGGTTAATTGAACCATGAGCGCCACAAACTGACGATTCTCCGTTTCCCAGCCATAACGCTTCATCCGCTCTTTCATATCGTTCTCTTGCAGTGAAATCAGGTACCCCTGTGCCAGCTGCAGGAAAAATCCTTCACGCAGGAGCGGCATCTGCTCCTCCAGCTTGTGCCGCATCGTCTCGGTTTGCTGGGACATATTCTGCCAATGCTTCTCGATCAAGGCAAATTCGTCCCTCACCTCTTCGTTCTTTTCTCCGGACAGCAGCGTCAGAAGGCGCTGTACCGGATGATAGATCCGGCGGGACACGAACCACGACAGCAGCAGAGCGAAGAGCAGCCCCGTGAAACTAATGATCAAGATCCACTTAGATATGGATACAACCGGAGCGGTAATGGATGACAAAGGCGCTGCCGAAATATATACCCAAGTCTGGCCCAGACGGTTGAAATGCCCGTACGAAACCGAATACGTTACCTTCTTATAATCAAATAAAAACGATTCCGGCTTCGCATCGTTCACCGATTCCTCTCCTAGCTCTTTTTGGTGCTTCGCGTAAGCTTGTTTGAGCATCTCGTCCAATTCGGAGCCCGTCAAGCCGCTGCTTGAGAGATTCCACCCATCCTTATCATTGAACAGCATGGTTACACCCTCATCATAAGGAGTCAGGGTCTTCAGCACCTTCAGCAGGCTCTCCTGATTGAGCGTGGCGATGAGAGCACCGAAGGGCTCACTACTGTCGCCAGGAATTTTATTGATAATCGAAAGTCCTTGATTGCCCGTCTCTTCGGGATTGGGATGGGACCAAAACATGGACTTATCATGCTTGAGAATCGCTTCATAGCTTCCAATATCGGTCAAATCGCTTAGAAATCGATAACGCTCCGTCGAAAAGACGAGCGGACGCGGTTTGTCCAGGAAAAGCTCCACCTTCTGCAAAAAAGGATGCGCGCTTTCCAATGACAGAAGGGTCCGGTACATATCCTGCACCGTATCGTAGTTATAGGAGAAATTGATCGTCTTCAGCTTATCGTCGAATTTGGAATCAAACGCCCAATGAGATACCGTCATCTCTAAAAAAGCCAGCTGGTCGTCGATATTGGCGGAGCGGTTTTTGATCTGATTCTGGTGAAGCCTCTGCAGCTCCGCCTCCACATTGTTCGTCGCGACCCAGTAAATGCTGAGACCGATAATAAATCCGGGAATGCTTGCCATAATCAAAATCAATGCAAGACTCTTTCGAAAAAAGCGCTTGTTATATTTGTAATTCTGAATATAGTCGAGCGAAGCTTTGAGGATTCCAGTCAAGATGCTCACCTTCCTAAAACAATTTTTTACACGATTCGACATCGTGATCTGAAATCCTCTCTCGACGAAGGGTCATCCCTTGACCGAGCCTACCATGGCACCTTTGGCAAAATGCTTTTGCAAGAAAGGATAAACCAGCAAAATGGGAACCGTTGCTACAATAACCGCAGCCATTTTTAACGTTTCGGAAGGAGGAGGTACGGAGGATATATCCATCCGCAGATCCGCGTTATTCGCATTCAGTAAAATGTTCTGCAGCATAACTTGAAGCGGCCATTTGCTTGCATCGTTAATGTAAATCAGGGCGTTAAAAAATTGGTTCCAGTAAGCAACCGCGTAAAACAATCCGAAAGCGGCCAGCGAAGGAAGCGACAGCGGCAATATAATCCGGAAAAACGTAGACAAATCATTGCACCCGTCCATCGAAGCGGATTCCTCCAGCTCGGCAGGAATGCTGTCAAAAAAGCCCTTCATCAAGATAACGTTCCAGCCGCTGGCAAGCGCCGGTAAGATCAGCGACCATAAGCTGTCGATCAGCTTCAGCTCGCGTATAAGCATGTAGTTTGGAATCATGCCCGGATTGAACAAAATCGTGATCAGAATCGCAAGCAGGGCAATTTGTCTGCCGCGGAGTCTTTTGCGGGATAAGGCATACGCCAATGAGGCGGTAACGATCAAGCTAAGCGTCGTACCCACAAGCGTCACGTAAGCGCTCACACCGATGGATCTCGGAAAAGCCCCCGTCGCCATCAGAAATTTGTACGATTCGAGCGACCACATTTTCGGAAACAGCACGAAGCTTTCCTTTAAATATTCCGTAGGATCCGTAAACGAAACGACAAACACGTAGTACAAAGGGAAAAAGGTCACTACGCCGACCATCCCTAGCAATGTGATGTTAAATACGTTAAACATCTGGTTTCCCAGTCCAAGCTTCATATGATTCCCTCCTAAGGGCATTGCGCAGCAATGCCATCTTCGTAAGCGTCTGCTTTGGGCATTGCGCAGCAATGCCATCTTCGTAAGCTTTAATACACGCCTTCTTCGCCCATTTTTTTGGATATCCAATTCGCCAGCACGACCAGCGCCAAGCCTACGACCGATTTGAACAAGCCGGCAGCGGTGCTATAGCTGAACTCCCCTTGTTGAATGCCGACCCGGTACACGTAAGTATCGAATACTTCGGCTACTTGGGATACGGCGCCATTGTACATCAGGAATACTTGTTCAAAACCGACATCGAGCATATGGCCAAGACGCAAAATGAGCAGTGTCACGATCACGTTGCGAATGGCCGGGAGGGTAATGCTCCACATTTGGCGAAGCCGTCCCGCTCCGTCGATCTTGGCAGCTTCATACACACCCGGATCGATGCTGGCCATTGCAGCCAGGAACAGAATCGTTCCCCAACCGCATTCCTTCCAGATGGATTGGACCGTAAGCATGATCCAGAACGTATCCTGATTCGTTAAAAAGTCAATTCGGGCAAAGCCCAAGAATTCCAGCATTTTGTTGACCAAGCCTTCGCCCTTAGCGAACAGTAGAAAGGTCAAGCCGGAAATGATAACCCAGGACAAAAAGTGGGGCATATAAACGATGGATTGAATGACCCTCTGGTACACGACGCTGCGCAGCTCATTCAGAAGCAATGACAGAACAATAGGCAGCGGAAAAAAGAGTACGAGGCTCAACATATTGATCGCCATCGTATTACGGAACAGCAGCATAAAGTCCGGATTGGAGAAAAACCGTTCAAAGTGCTCGAATCCCACCCACTCACTGCCGGTAATGCCGGCAAACGGGGAAAAATTTTGAAATGAAATGACGACGCCCCACATAGGGACAAATTTGAAAATGAGAAAAAACAATATTCCCGGCAAAGCCAGCAGGTACAAATATTTGTCGCGTACTAGATCCCTTCCAATACCTCTTTTAGGTTTAGTTCGGATTTTCACGGATTCGCCGGGAGCCACCTGCTTTGGTTGTACTAATGCCATCCTCTCCATTCCCCTTTCTAGAAATTTTTCTTAAACAACCGGACCCGGATGAATAACAACTTAAATTAAAATCGCGCCATTGACAATCGAACAATATTGCCCGGGACCAAGGCAAATTTGTCGCAGACAGAAAAGGGAGCTGAGACTATCTTGCCGATTGAGACAATCTTGTACAAAGGCGTGAAACAGCGTCACAGCGCCGAAAAATGGCCGCCAAGACGGTCTATGCAATATTCCCCGGCCATCCTGGCAGACCCCGTTCCAATCGGTTTCGAAAAAAAGAAGAGCCCAAGCTTATACAGCTTGGACCCTTCATCACTTATCTTGTCAGCACGCCATCCTGCTTATTCCATCGCTGCCAGACCGTGCCTGTCATAAAAGACTGGGCCGCGAGACCAGACGCAGGCCAGATGCATTAGAAGCTCGCCGGTCATTCGTTCGCGGATCGCCGAGTAGCTCTCATCGGGATACACATTGTGCCATTCGTTAGGGTCCGCTGCCAGATTATACAGCTCCCCTTGGAACTCGCCGATTCGTTCAATCGCCTCTCCCAATGTTCCCGGCATATACAATATCAGCTTCCAGTCCTGCTTCCTCCACATTAAAGCGGGAGCCGAATGTTGCGGCCCTGAACCTTTTCCGTGAAATTCGCAGAACGTCCCGAGTCGCTGCTTCTCACCCAGCAAATCGAGACCGGGCAGCTGCGGATTGCGCGGGAGTCCTGCCACCCTCGTCAGAGTCGGCACGAGATCCACCAGCTCAGCCGGACGGTCGTCCACCGACCCGTGCGCCGCTTGCGGCAAATAGCTGCCGGCCAAGATCATCGGCACCCTCACACTGCTCTCGTACAAACAGTACTTGCTGAACCGGTACTGTCGTTCGCCCAGCATCTCGCCGTGGTCGGAGACGAAGACGATCAGAGCATTGTCCAGCCGCCCTTGCCGCTCCAGCTTCTCCAGCGCCTGGCCTATGTAATCGTCGAGCCAAGAGCAATTCGCCCAGTAACGAAGCGTAGTCCGCTTGCGTTCTTCCGGTGTCATCGCTTCCCAGACATGCCGCTTTTGCCAATAATTGTTCCGGCTGCTTTCGTTTACAGCGTCCGTCGCCTCCAGATGCGTGCCATGCTCAAGCTCCCATGGCGGTTGGGGGATATCCGGGATATCGTTGATATCGTACAAATCCTCAAATTGCTTCGGTACATTGAAGCCGGCGTGCGGCTTTAAGAAGGACAGATACAGGAACAGCGGGCGCGCGTCGTCTAACCCTTCATCCAGGAACTTCAGACATTGCTCCGCGACCCACCCGTCTCGGTGCCAATGCATCGGCACTTGGCTCGTACAGCCGATATAGCCGTTGGAATTCTCCTCACCGCCACCGTAATGCTTCGTCTCTTCGTAGTAAGCTGCGAGCCCCTCCGGCTCGGCATCTCCCATCATAACGGCTCCATCCTCATAATGCCCGCTGTCACGGGAAAGACCGACGGCACGAACCTCGAAACCGCGGGTCGGCGGCACCGGATTTTTCACACCGTGATTCCAATGCGTCTTTCCGAAGCCTGCGGTCTGATACCCCGCTTTGCGCATCAATTCAGGAAGCGGATCGCTTGGCAGCTTGTCCTCATCGTATAATCCGCCATGATTGGTTCGTACGCCGAGCTGCGAAGGATAATAGCCGAACATCATCGAGGTACGGCTTGGAACGCACATCGGCGCTTGACATACCGCCTGGCTGTATGTGATGCCCTGGGTCGTCAGCTTATCAATGTTAGGCGTATGAATATGCTGATTGTATTTGCCTATACAATCCCAGCGCTGCTGATCCGTCATAAAAAAAATGATATTCGGTTTGCTTCGTACGTTGTCCGGATGATTTTGCATCGACATCTTACCTCCTTATTTGCCTATTCTATGACTTAAGTGAACGTTGTGCCGTATGGACCGGCTTCAACTCATGTTTCGCATAATCGAAATATTTGCCCTCCAGCAAACCGATCAACGTGTTGGTCACACGAACTTCGATACGGTTCGTTCCTTCGGCAAGCATCGACGTTTGACCGCGGAAGCGGTAAGGCATCCAAGTGCGTGCACCAAGAGAAATGCCGTTCACCAGCACCTCGGCGACGTCATGGAATTCGCTATCCAAGCCTTCGAACGTAAGCTCGAAGCTGTTCTCCGCAGGCAGTGCGTCAAGCTGAAGCTCGCGGCTGAATGACATCGTTCCGGCAAAGTACGGGTAGCCTGGGAACGGACTCGCGGACAACGGCTGCTCTTGAACTACTTGGCGCTTTAAGACCGGGCGCTGCTCGGCGTCAAAGCCGGTTTGGAAGTCCCCTGTGATGTACAGGGCATCGATAAGGCCGTTCCAGTCGTGCTCGATGGTTACCTCTACCGCGATTTCATTCACGCCTGTTTGAATGTAAGGGGTAATATCGCAGCCCACGTTCATGTAATCGTACAAACGGCTCCGTACGAGCTCTGATTTCAGCAGTCGATGGCCGTTAATGACAATGGCGCCATCACCGGACAATGCTCCTTGATCCATCACCAGATGCACTTTATCTAAGGACTGTTCTACAACGATAGTCGTTGTGTAACGGGCTTGTATTGGATAAGCTAAACGAATGCGCATGGGCGTTCCGAATAACTGGCTCATTTGCACCGGCAGCTTCGTCGAAGCAGCTAGATCCGCACATTGATCAATGAACGTCTTAACCTGGACCGGCTCATCTATACCGTCAGCTTCCGAACCCGAATCGTTAACACCTTGAATGGCAATCCGGAAAGCATCCAGCCGGACTGCATTATCCTCGTCGGTGTGCATCTTCCACAATGTCGTCTCCGAAGCATCGACTGTTAAATTCCAAGGCTTACTCTCAACAATCACTGTTGGTTTTCCATCGCGTGTGATACGAAACAGTTTGGATTCGTAAGAGCCCAATAGTACGGGCAGGCTCCAGCGGTCACCATGATGTTCCGCTTCTATCCGCGTCTCATCGCCGCGGTCCAACGATAGCTCTGTGAACATGGCCGAAGCCGCTCCTTCTGCACCCCACAGCGCAGCCGAAACCTGTAAGGACCAGCTGCGAGTCTCTTCCTCTTGGTTGCTTATGAAGACTAGCACGCTGTCTGCGTCGATCCGGCGCGTCTGCATCAAGATGCTTCGTCTGCCATGACTGCCATGAGTCGGCTCCAGCTTCACCGTCAGCGGCTGCAGCTCCTCCAGAAGCGCCGACATGCTGCCCAGCACAGCCGCTTCGTCAGCCGAGGCCTCGAACGGCAAATGATATGCGCTCGCTGCGCCTTTGGACCATGCCAGCGGTTGTTCGCTGCCGCCGTTCCAGAACCTCTCAGCACCGGACTCCGGCAATCCGAATGCGCTCGTCACTGCCGCTGTGTCCCATCCGTTCGATTCAATGGCCTGGTACGGCAGTTGTCCCATGCTGATCACTGTCCCGCCCTGCGCAAGGAAAGCTTCCAGTTTCGCCCAGGCGCCGCTCTCCAGATTGGTTATCGGAGGCGCGATAAGGACCGAATAGCTTGCATGGCCAAGCGTAATAAGGCCGTTCTCCACAGTGGCTTCCGCCAGAAGCTCCGCATCCAGATGGTCGTAGTCTCTGCCGCTGTACGTCAGCTCGTTGCAGATGCGTGTCCACCATGCTTTTAAATCGCCGAGCCTGTGCTTCTCATCGGCTTGAATACCGCCGTAATCGAAATGGTGGAATGGATTGCCCAAATGCGCCCATAACGAAGTCGTCGGTTGAAGCACCGCTACCCGGATATCGGCTTGTCCGCAGCTCATCACGTAGCTGATCCGGCCGACATAGTCGCCGAGCTGTCTGAAGTGTTTCCAATACGGATTTTGCAAAAATTGCGACGGAGGCGCATCATGCTTCATCAACGCATCGAGCGTATAGAAAAAGGCATGGAAGTTAAAAAAGTTCGTCCCTTGCGCTGCCATCCGGTCGATCATCCATTTCGCATCCTGCAGCGTCATCGACCAGCCGACACTATGGAAGCATTCAATCAAATTCCGCTCCCGGCCGAACTGGCGGGCGATCGAGCTGACCATTTTGGCGCTGCTGCGGAAGCTTTCTGCATGGTTATTCAAGATCCATTCCAGCGAACGGCCCAGCTTCTCATGAGCGGTATCTCCACCCGGCACATGGCTGTACCGCTGCGTCGTATGCCGGACCGACGGCACCTCAGTCACGTATTGCAGCCCGTAATGCTCGCACCAATCATGTACTTGCTTATGATAAGCGCCGAGCAAGAGCTCATGAATCGCCTGGTAGTAGTCATAACGAATACGGGCAGTCTGATCGGCTTCCTCATACAGCAGCGCATGCAGATGATCACGCAGGTCATATCCATTTTTGTCCAGGAAAAACTGCGGCAGCTTCGGCGACCATGGCATACGGCCTAACAGCCCGATCTCATCGGTGAACATCCCTTTGATCGTACCGCCGAAATAGTCGCCCAAATGCTGTGCATATTTATCATGGGTCAACCGTATAAAGGTTGCCATCGCTTCATAGTTGCACGGATCGACGAACGTCCCGTAATATTTAAAGTCTTCAATTTCCTTTTCCTGCATGATCAACACTTCCCAATTACCAGCCGGCGCCGTCCATTCGATCTTCTGAACAGTGCGGTAAGTAAAGAACCGCTTCTGGTTATAGGCAGTCAAGCCCGCTTTCTGAAAAATCGGCTCCGCCTGGTAGTTACCGATAGACGAACGGACATCTACCGCCTCACTCCACAGCTTATCACCCTCCGAATTGACAGGAATGGCCTTCGCATACACAATACGCGCCCAAGGCAGCTCGATGGACAGGCGCTCACCTCCCTGTACCCGCTCGGCCCGATGCTCCAGCGTGTAGTGCTTTGCCTCCGGATGCTCAAGCGTTACCTCTCCGCCAGCGATACCGCTTGGATACGGGTACTCGTCGTAGAGCCATACGTGCAAATTCCGGCGCTCGGCGGCTTCGACCGCTACACGGACTTTTTGAAACCAAGCATCGGATAAGTAAGGGATCTCCAGCCCCTGTCTCGCGCAGATGAAGAATCCCCCCAAGCCTTTGTCCGCCATTTCATCAATCTGATAACGAATTTGGTCGTCTTCCATTCCCCCATTCCAAAACCAAAACGGATGAATCCGGTAAGCAGCTTCCGGCTGCGCAAAAGACTGCATATTGAATTGGGCCATTTAACTTCATCTCCTTGTTATATGAATAAGCACTCAATCTATTAAAAACTATATAAGAGCGCATCTTGCATAACAATCGGATTATTTTGACGCAGTGTGATTTCGTCTTTAACTATCTTGCCTGGTTAATACTTCCTTGCGAAACCGGCCCTATAGGCCTGTAAAATTCTTATCGGATGCCGGAAGTACACCACGATAACTGCATTTACATAAGTAAAGAGGCCGCTAACAACAGCAGCCTCTACTTTTCTTCTCGCATTATTATCTTAATCTCCGCCAAAAGAGTATTTACCTCTTTCAACATGCACAGCTTGATTCATTTCCTCATCCAACTCTCTCAGCACATTCGAGAATTCCATGACTCCATCTGAATCTTCAGCCGTTTGAAAATTAGTTGTATCAGGCCGGAATTTAGATTAGAAGTTAAGTAGACTCCAGTTTACCATAATCGCTGCTGCAATTCCTTAATTGCTTCTCGTCCAGCATAAGGCCGAAGCCCGGCGACCAGCCGCCCAAGCTAACACGGCCGTCAGATGTCCTCGACGTAGCCTGAGCCGTAACGCAGGCTTCGAATGCATCGGACTCGCCCGGCTTCTCCAGCGACTCGACCCAATCGGCCGATAACCCGATCGCGAGCTGCTGCCAGACCGTACAAGCCGGGCCGACCAGACTGTCGTCACCAATCATGAGTCGAGCACCGAAGCCCTGGATCTTGCGGGCCAGCTCTACGGCATGAATGAGAGAGCCGGCGCAGCCTGGGTGAATATTATAGATGCCGCCCATGCCCGGCAGCACGGTTCGAGCAGCTTCTATCGCCGGCCGCAGGGGCTCATCGGGCAGCAGCTCAAGCTCCCCAGCCTGGCTCTGCAGCTCAATCCACTGCGGTGCAGTCAGGTTAGCCGGGTCTTCACAAGCATTAAGGCCCGCCTCTTGCAAGCTGCGAAGTGCAGCTGCAATTTCTTCAAGGCTTTCCTCGCTCTTCTTACGCCTATAACCATTATTCACATCGCCGACGATAAACGTCTCTGGCCCCATGATGCCACGGGCCGCTTCGACTATCGTCTTATCCAAATCGGTGTCCCCGAACAGCTTGACCTTGAGATGAGTGCGGTATCCTTGGTCCCATGACTCCTGCGCCCGCTCGCGCACCTTCTGAGGGTCGTTTTCCAGGATACAGAACAACCCTGGAACCGGCTCCTTGCCGTCTAGTCCCAACAGCTCAAGGGCAGACAGACCGAGCAGTTGGCCCGCTAGATCCAGCAGCGCTGTTTCAACCATCTCTGCCCGCTTAGAGCCCAGCTCCGTAAGCCTAGTCATAACCGTACGAACTGCTTCTCCGATTGTCATCCCGATAAGATCCTGCAAGGGGCTTAGCCATTCGTTCAAATCCAGCTCCACACGGTTGACAGCCATGATATTTTCTCCCCAGCCGCTCCGATTTCCCGCTGAGATCCGGATAAAGCCGTGGATGCGATTGGTCCACGCCCCATGGCTGAAATTACGCTGAACGTTCACATCATACCGGTAAACCTCAATCGAACGAATCGGCTCGCTCACCTGATCTAGACGTTCCATGATCATACAGCTTCTACTCCATTCTTACCCCTAATGGGACTAAAGTTTATGTTGTTCGCGGAAATCCTTGGGCGTCATGCCCTCCATTTTCTTGAATATCCGGTTAAAGTACGTTGGCTGGTAGCCGACCTGTATGGCGATCTCCTGCATTTTGAGTTCGGAGCCGATTAGCAGCTCCTTGGCACGGTCCAGCCTCGTCTTTGTCAGATAGTCGACGAAATACATCCCCGTCACCTGCAAGAAAAGCTTGCTCAGACTCGAAGAGGAGATTCCAAGGCGATCGGCACATAAGTCTAACGAGATGTCCGTTGGGTATTCCATACGGATCATACCGACCGTCCGCTCAACCAGCTCGCGAGCCCTGTCGTTCTGATGATGCATCAGCTCCGCCATCAGGGGCTCCATAATCCGCCCGGCAAACCAAGTCTGCATTTCATCGCTGTCCTTAAGCACTAGCAGCTCTGAGTAGAGCTGCCCCCAATCGAACAAAGAAGCGGCCTGCATCACATCGGACTGCATCAATGCACTCTGTACCGCTCCAAGCAGCTTGAGGCTTCCCTGCTGCAAAAGCAGCTCCCGGTCCGCATGCGCCTTCAGTTCCAGGTAAAACTCGCCTAACAGCCGATGGCTCTCTTCCCCCAACCCTCTGAACATCGAGTGGATCAAATCTTGCTCCAGTGTGAACGGGTATCTTGATTCCGTGTATTCGGTAATGGGTTCATTCAAGTCAATAATCTGATTCGGCTCATCCAGCTTTCGGTGTCTCAGCGCCTGCTGCACCTCTTCCCAAGCGATCGGTATGCGGCCGATGGCGGACACGGTCTGGCCAAGACCAATTACTGTATCCATCTTCAGAATACGGTGCAGACTTTGGCCGATCTCGGAAGCCATGCGTTTTAGCCGTTCAGATACCTCGCCAGGCGATACCTCTTGAGGAAACATCATGAACAGACCCACAGACAAGTCATGCAAGTTCATGACAGTTACATTGTCTTTACCTGTCAGTTCTTCAATGATATTCACCGCAGCAAATGTCACTAATGGCTGCTCATCCTCCCGAAAGGATTCCTGCAGCCGTTGGAAGCCTAGCAGTTGTACAACCATGACGACGAATTGCTTGCCATCCGGCTCCCAACCATACTGCTCCATGCGCTGCATAATCTCTGGTTCCCGCAACAGCTGAAGGTGTCCTTGCACCAATTGCAATAAAAATCCGGTCCGCAATGAGGAATGCTGTTCTTCCAGTCGGGATTGCAGCAAATGACTTTCGGTGCTCAAATTCCGCCATTGCTCCTCGATATACTGGATCTCGTCCTTAGGGACGAGCAGCTGATCTGCCCCAGCGGGAGAGATCAGCATTCGGAGCAGCCGGTGGATGGGTTGGACGAGCCGAACAGATGCATACCACGAGCTGAGCAGAACCAGCAGCAGACTAACGAACCCGACCATCATAATCAGCCGTGATACAATCACGATCGGTTTCAGAAATTCGGACAGAGGCACCGCCGAGACGAGCTCCCAACCCGTGACTGGTATTGATGCAGTCGATACGACATACAGCTCATCATTCCAGCTCCAGCGGAAAGAGGAGGATTTATCCGGCTTTCCGTCTACTTCACTGACCAATGCCTCATTCATCTTCTGTATGGCAGGCGAATACAATGGACGGGACATCAACGTCCCTTCCCGGCTGAGGATGAATGTGGTTCCGCCCAAGCCCGGGTCGTAGCCGGCGAGATTCAGAAGCTGCTTCTCATTGATTCTGGCCATGATCGTGCCGAAAGGCTCCCCGATGACCGGCAGCTTATGAATGACGAACATTCCTTCAGGCTCAGGCGTCTGGAGCTTGCGCCAGAACAGACGTTCCTTTACAGCAAGCAGCTCGTGGTATGGCTTCGGTCCATTCCCCTCCAATTTGTGGATACCTTGGCTGTCCGAGATAATGCGAGGCGGGTTCTCCAAGTACACATAGACCTGATCAATGAGTGCGTTGCTGTTGTTCAGCACCGTCAGAGATTCAAAGAAATCCTTGCTGAACGAATAATTTTCCTTAAAATCGATATCTCTCAGCTTGCCGCTCATCAGCGGATTCAGCGTCCATTGGTTCATGCCGACTTGCAGGTGCCCAAGTGCATCGCTAACCTGCTTCACCGTATAATCAAGCTGCAGCTTATGCGTCCGTTCGACTTCACGTTCTATATACCTGACACCAATATAATAGCTGCTGGCTGCAATCAGGAGGGTAGGAATGGTTGTGACAATCAAAATGAGCAGCAAGCTCCGCCGGAATGCGTGTCCCCGATACGTTAGTAATCCTTTCCCTATCCGCTTCTTCATGCCATCCATCCCATCATGTATGCTCGTACAGGAAGCGGGCTCCTGAGCCAATGCCCCAGGAGCCGCTTCCTGCTGATTTCCAATCATTTCTTTCCTGCTATTCGCTTCTGATAAGAATCGTTGACTTCCTTAATGATATTTTGGAAGTTCTCGTCTTTGGACAGCTTTTGAACCAAATCGTCCCAAGCACTGATCGGTTCCTTGCCCATAATGATCTTAACCTTCAGATCATCCACCTTTTTATCGATCTCCGCACCGAACTTGCTCGCCGTTTCCGAGTAAAGTCCGTTACCGATATCACCGACCAAATACGGCTCGCGCGCATCGACAATCTTCTTGTTACGCTCGAAGACATCGGCAGGCATGCCAGTCCGGTAAGCCCATAGATACTTCTCGTCACGACTGAAGATTTTACCCAACGCACTCTGGGAGACGATATCCTTCTTAGCCTGCTCCGTCGCCAGCTTGATGCCATCCTTCTCCGTAAAATGGACGTCCTTGAAGCCGTACCATGCCAGATCCGTGCCTTCCTTGGACGAACCATAGTCCATCAATTGCAGAATCGTCTTAAGCTTCGCCTCGGACACTTTTTTCGGAATCAGGAAAATACCGTTGAAGCCGCGCCATTGATAGGCCATCTTCTTGCCCTCAGGACTTACTAAATACGTCATCGGCAGGAAGTCCGCAGTGGGAATCGTCTTCCGCAGCTCTTCCGTCGGACGCCAGGAAGCTTCAACCGTATCGACCCACATACCGGCCTTGTTACCCTTGGCCATATCCTCAAACTGGCTTAGCTTGAGCACTGCAAAATCCTCCGGTATGACCTTTTCATCGTACAGCTTCTTTTGGAACAGTAGCGCATCCCGGGTTTGCGGTTCTAGATAAATATGTGCCAGCTTGCCATCCTTCAGCTTCCACTTGCCCTGCGTCGAGTTGAACAGGGGCTCAAACAGAAAGGAGCCTTGGTTGCCTGCAAGTCCAAACGTGTCCTGCTTACCGTTGCCGTCCGGATCCTGGTAGGTAAATGCCTTCATCGTTTGGAACAATTCATCGGTTGTCTCCGGCATTTTCAGCCCGAGCTTGTCCAGCCAGTCTTTGCGAATATTGATAAATGACCAGCCTCCCATGGGACGAACCGCCGGAATACCGTAATTTTTGCCATCCTGCATCTTCGAGTTTTCCCATACCGCAGACGGGTAAGCCGCCAGATTCGGGTAAGCCTTGATCAGTTCGGGCGTCAACTCCCAGAACGCACCCTCTTTGGCCATTTGCATCACTAACGGGTCAAAGGGATCCAGCACGAACATCAGGTCCGGGATATCGCCGGATGCCAGTGTTACTTTCGTTTTTTCCGCATAGTTGTTGGAAGAGACCCATTGTATGTTTAACTTCGTATTCGTGCGCTTGCCGATTTCCTGGACAATCACGTTATCGGGGCCTGGCGGCTCCGGCGTACTAAAGTTAGTCATGATGGAGATTTCGGGCGCCGACTGAGACGCTTGACCCCCTTCGCCACCACAGCCAGACAGAGCCGCTGCCACCGCCGTTAAGATGGTTGCACTTTTTACTATACCATGTTTCCGCAGCTTCAATTGAAATACCCCCTGATTCCTATTCGGAATGTTTTCATTAACCTTTGATCGAACCGACCATGACCCCTTTGGCAAAATGCTTCTGTAAAAACGGATAGACGAATAAGATCGGAACTGTCGCTATCACAACCGCAGCCATTTTTAGCGTCTCCGGCGGAATCGACTGCTCAGCCATCAGTTCCTGTGCAGCGCCTCCTCCTGCAGCTGTAGAGGAATCGATCAGCATGTTCTGCAGAAGCACTTGCAACGGCCACTTGGATGAGTCGGTAATATACAACACGGCCGAGAAAAAAGTATTCCAGTATCCGACCGCATAGAACAGTCCAAACGCCGCCAGCGATGGCAAGGATAACGGCAAAATAATACGGAACCAGATGCCGATATCATTACAGCCGTCTATCTGGGCCGCTTCCTCCAGAGCATCCGGGATGCTGTCGAAGAAGCCCTTCATCAGAATCACATACCAGCCGCTGGTTAGCACCGGGATAATCAATGACCAGATGCTGTTGATCAGATGCAGATCACGCACAAGCAAATAAGGTGGAATCATCCCCGGGTTAAAAAGCGTGGTTAATAGTATCAATAGCAGAATCGCTCGGCGAGCCGGCATTCTCCGGCGTGAAAGCGAGTAAGAAAGTGCTGCCGTGATGACCAGACTGCAAACTGTACCTACAACGGCCAAGAACCCGCTAATCATTGTTGCGCTCAGGAACGCCTTCGTCGAAAGTAAATATTTATAAGAGGCCAGCGACCATGAGGAAGGAAACAAATGGATCCCTCCCTGCAAATATTCCGACGGGTCCATAAACGAGACGACGACGACATAATAAAGCGGGAACAGTGTCACCAGCCCGATAAGCGACAACACCGCGTAGTTAAAAACCGGAAAGAGGTCCTTAGTGCTCTTTCTCATCCTTCTTCCCCCTTCCTTAATACACGCCTTCTTCGCCAAACCTCTTGGCGAGCTTGTTGGCGATTACGACCAGCACCAGCCCTATCACAGACTTGAAAAGACCGACTGCCGTACTAAAACTGAACTGGCCCTGCTGAATTCCAAGCCGATATACATAGGTATCGAAGACCTCGCTTACGTCCGACACCGCACCGTTCCCCATCAGGAATACTTGCTCGAACCCTACATCCATAATATTTCCAATTCGCAAGATGAGTAGGATCAGGATAACATTGCGGATTCCGGGAAGCGTGACATGCCAAATCTGCCGCAAACGCTTGGCCCCATCAATCTTGGCCGCTTCGTATAACTGCGTATCCAATCCGGCAATGGCTGCCAGGAAGATGATCGTACCCCAGCCTGCTTCCTTCCAGATCGATTGCACCGTAAGCAAAATCCAGAACAGCTTCGGGTTTGTCAGGAAGTCGATTTTGGCGAAGCCAAAATACGTAACCAGGTTGTTGATAGCGCCATCCGTGCGAGACAGCATCAGAAACGTGATCCCGACAATAATGACCCACGACAGGAAGTGGGGTAAATAAACGATAGACTGAATCAGCTTCTTGAAAGTTTTCCCCATTACCTCATTAAGCAGCAAGGCGACGATAATCGGCAGCGGGAAGTAAAAGACAAGATTCATCAGGTTAATAGCCATCGTGTTGCGGAACAGCTGCATAAATTCAGGATTAGAAAAGAAACGGATGAAATGCTCAAGACCCACCCAATCGCTTTGAAGCACTCCCCTGTACGGAGAGTAATTCTGAAAAGCAATGATAATCCCCCACATCGGCACATACTTGAACAAGATGATGAACAGGATGCCCGGCATCGCTAGAAGATACAGAAATTTATCGCGCTTCATGATAGCCCAAATCCGAGATCGCTGTTTGGCCGCAGGAGTCCTAATATCCGACGGTAAATGATGCCCAATTTCGCTGTTCATTGCTTAATTGTACACCTCCTCTCTTCTCTTGTGCTCGATCTTGTTTGCTCGAGTTAGTACTCACAGTCTATGAAAATAGCATTCTTGCCGCAATTGGACTTTTTTTCATAGGGAAATTTCGCATCATTCCTGCTTTTTTTTCACAAAACAACGTAAGCTGTATCCACTTCCGGTCCGCAGTGTATGACTTACCTTACCGAGTAATGGGAGCGAGTCTCTCCTTCTTTTGCGATCGTTATTAGATGCCATTCCTTATAAATAGGCAGAGACGGCTTCTACGAATTTTTGGTCAAAAAAACGGCCCCCCAATTGTTAGGTGGCGTCTAACAATTAGGGGGCAGTTCATTATGGCCGGCTGCTATTGTGCCTTTATTCAGTTATTATCTCCGCAATTTCCTGCTCCATCAACTGTAGCAAATGGAACGTGGAAAGCCGCCTGTTAGCGTAACTCGGCTGCCGATACATGCTGGCAACCGCTTTATCTGTCGATTTTGTTATGCAGCTCAAAGGTCCGTCACTCTTACTTTGCTTCTTCCCACAGTCGGCGCAAATTGTCCATGCCAATTTTTGAGCCGAGCCTGCACTCTTCCATGCCTTCAAACTCTATGGTGACATACCCGTTGTAGCCAGACTCTTTGATTAATTTAACGATTCTGCGAATGTCGATATCCCCGTGCCCGATAATGGCTCCCCTCAAATAATTGCCATGAGCCGTTCTGAACCAATTACCGCCTCCCGGAGGCTGGTCGTATGGGCGAAAATAGAAATCTTTAAAATGAACTAAGGAGGCATAAGGCAAGTTTTTCTTAACCCCAATAATGGACGATTCATCCACGCACATGAAATTGCCGACATCTAGCGTCGTCTTGAAGTTGGGCCGGTCTACAGCCAGCAGCACGCGCTGTACACGATCGCTCGCTTGGACGCTGAAGCCGTGATTTTCAATGGTAGTTGTAATCCCGTATCGAGCCGCATAATCGGCGATAAGCCTGCTTCCCTGCACGATTTGCGGAAGGCTATTCTCGAACCAGCCGATCGTCATCTGTTCCGGACTAATCGTAAAGGCCGTCACATCATGACGCATGTGCTTCATACCTAAACGGGCTACCAGATCGACATGCTGCTTGACTCGCGCCACTTCCGCCTCAAAAGCTTCATCCGTGGCTTGAACAAAATTAGCCGGCATTGAATAGTTGGACAGTTCGATTCCCACCGATTTCGCTTTCTCACGGACGGAGTCCGCCAGCTCAGAATTGTCCACCAGTGTAAACCCGTAAGGAACGATTTCCATATGCTCCCCGCCGTTATCTGCAATCCACTGGATCACGTCAAGTACGGACATTTCTCCCGCTTTAATGGCGGGAAGCAAGCTATACGTGCTCAAACCGATTTTCATGTCGCACGATCCTCCTTCTACATTTCAGGGTTAAAAAAATATCGCCCATCAGAGTGTAAATTCGATATGTAATTGTGAAAACCCTTCCATTTATTCTGTGCAATAAAGTTACTTCCAGAAAATCACAAAGCATATCGAAGCACTTATCCCATTTGCAATTACTGTTTCTCTGGGCTTCATCCCTTACTATGCTATATCTATGATGGTCTCAGATGATTCGAAGTAACTGAAACTGTGTAATAAATTGTAACTACCATGTGTCTGGCTTCATGTAAAAAGAAACGATTGGGAGGATGATGGATGTGAAAAATCGGAACAAATCGAGGGCCAAATCGTTGCGCATGGTGCTGGCCGTCCTGACGCTTACGGTAGCGGTTCCCATATCCACGGCGTTCGCAGACGGAGCCGCAGTGGAATCCAGAGCAGTGGGTAAAACGGCTGGAGCCGCCGCCAACGTCACGATTATTCGCGCCAATGGTGATGCCGTCACCCCGATGGGAGCGGGGGAGTGGGATTACCTCGGTCAGCGCTCGACTGTTTCCTCGCAAAACCCGACCAACTACGTTCACTCCGGCGGTGGCGACTTTAAGTTCCAAGTTGTAAGCGGTCCGAGCGGCGGCGCCTGGTACCAGCTGCGGGAATACGATCCGGGCAGCAATGCGGACGAAGTCGTTACCGGTTATGAGTACTTATTGTACCCGGGGGACACATTGATCTATCGGGGAATCAGCAGCTATGTTGACGGCGATAACAAGAAGGCTGAATTTTATGTGTACGAAAGCTTCAGCGGATCCGCTTCCGTGAAGTATTGGGATTAACCCTGCTTCATCTCAGTTCCGATAGAGTCAAAAAGGGGTGTATCGATGACGGTACACCCTTTTTGCATTTGCACACTCAAGCGGTCAGAGATTAAAGCCTGCAAAATGCTTGCCAGTATTTTCTCATAATACATGGCCCTGGCTTTGAGTTTTGTCGGGCTAGCTCTTCCAGGTGCCTAAATATGAATTTGAATATTAAAGTACCGACCCCGCGCCAACGCCAATCTTTATCCACTGTTCCAAAACAATCAACACTAGTGTGAGCACTTTGTTCAACGAAGCATACCGAAAAATACGCTACGATAGTCTGACTGAACTCGACAACAAAAGTATTTTCGCGAACTCTTCTATCTGGCCATTTCAGTAAACTTCATAATCTACTCTCCACTCTAATTGAACTAACTCGATTCCCCTAGTTAGTGAGCAGTAAAAAATATGTATAGTTTAAATTTCCTATTCTGTAAGGGGAAGTCTGTCACCAGTACGGTCTCCAGAATATTTGTATTTGTTCAATTTCGCTTATGACATTCACCCACTCTCGTCATTTGATACCAGAAACGACTTCCACTCGGAGTCCAAGCTGACTTACTAGTTTCTGGAGAAGCTCGGTGAATGTTAGAACCGCTTGCCCCCTGTATTTCTCTTTGTGATAAATGAGTCCGATTTGTCGAGTGAAGGGCGTTTCAACTATATTCAGCGTTTTTATTCCAGGTTTATTCCACTGCTTAATTAGGGTTTCAGAAAGAATGGAGCCCCCGGTCCCTACTTCTATAAGGCTGATAATGGATTCAATGGAATCCGTTTCGATAGCAGGCCGTAAATGAATATCCCTGAGGCTGCAGACAGCATCAATCTGCTGCCGGCACTGATAGTTTTTGGGAAACAATACAAGAGGGATATCCTTGAGAGCCTTTAAGCTTACTTCGGGTCCTTTTGCAAAGGGGTGGCCGGTATTGACTGCGAAGTAAAGCTTATCGTTATAAAGCGGCTGGGAGACGATACGTTCATCATGAACAGGAGTTATAGTTAGCGCCATGTCTATCTCGTTATTAAGCAAACGTTCCGCAACATTGTCCGCACTGATGATTCTAACCTGAATTTCCGGATAGGCCTCATGAAAATCCGGCAGCAGCCGGCAAACAAGCGAATTTAATTCGCCGGGCAAAACCCCGACGGAAAGTCGCCCCCGTTTCATCTCTTGCAGTTCCTGAATCTCCTCCCGTACGCTTTCAAGGCTGTGTAATACGGTATGACAATGTTTTAGCAAAATGAATCCCGCTTCAGTAATGGCTGTCTTCTTGCCGATCCGATCGAATAAAGGCAGACCCAATTCGTCCTCAAGTGCTTTTATTTGGTGGCTAAGTGTAGGCTGCGTGACTCCCAACTTCTCGGATGCTCTCGTAAAATGCAGCTCTTGGCAGACTGCCATGAAATATTCCAATTGTCTGATTTCCATCCCGCACCCCCGAATTACGTATCAGTGCCATATTAGCTATCATTATAAATAATTTTAAATAAACAAAACAATCCCCAGCCACGGTGTCTGGGGAATTGTTAAGAGAATCAATTAATTTAGAAGCACATAGCCAAAATAACTTATTCGTGCCACGGCGAATGAAGTACACAATCGCAAAAATCGGTGCGTTTGAAGCCCGGGAGCAACCGAGCGCACACATCTGCCTTTATATTGCCAAAGGTCGTTTCCGGTTTGTGAGCAAACCCCTCAAGAAAAGCAGGTAAGATTTTGTTCTTAAATCCATCTCTCGGATAAGCCAACGTTACCTGGTTTCGCACCTCTTCGGTAAGTACATCAAAGTTTTCACCCATAACGTCATAGCCAACGCCAGAGTATATCAAAGCGACTTCCGGCTCTTTATATTGAGCCACCCCAATGGTTGTATGTAGGGCAATGGCATCCCAGACGAGCCGGGCAGATTCTTCCGGTACTCCATGGCTTCGTAAAAAATCACGGGCCGCGTTAGCTCCATCCACCTCAAACCGTTTATCTGGACTGCTGTAGTGCTTGGTAAGCCCGAGGTCGTGGAACAAAGCGCTGATATATAGAAGCTCTAAATCATACCTAACATTATTTCTTGTTCCCATCAGCGCACCGAATAAATAGACCCGGTGGGAATGATTCCACAGTAGATCGGTTCCATGCTCCCGAAGCAGCTCTGCGGCTGATTTTGCCAGCGTACTGTCCGGTATTCGGATTCCTGCAACTAAGTTTGACATGAAGGACACTCCTTTTTTAAAGTTAGATGAAATTGGTTTGTTTATGAACTTCATTGTATGCCTTCAATAATTATTGATCAATATTATCATTTCTATGATTACAATAGATTTTGCGCATGATTAAAAATATAAAAGAAGCTTCTTGTACCACATGAATCGTGGTTCAGAAGCTTCTTTGATTGGATTTTAATGCAGCGAACTCATAGTCCTGCTTGTGACCATAGTTAATCTATTGCTCCATAGATGACAGCCCGCAAACGCGGATGAATGTATGGCTCTAGACTTGGCAGCAGCTGCTGCATATACACGACGGACAGCTGTTCCTGCGGATCGATTAACACCCAGGATCCGGCTAAGCCTGCCCAGCCAAATTCGCCAATCGAACCATTGTTGCCGCCATCCGCCGGATCCATCATGACACGTACCCCAAGACCGTAGCCATAGCTCTTCTGCTGTGTCCAATTGTAATCCTTCAGTTGCTGTGGCCCTAAATGATTGGTTGCCATTAATTGCACGGTCTTCCGGCTAAGAAGCCTCACTCCATCCAACTCGCCGCCTCTTGTAAGCGCCTGCGCAAATCTGCTATAATCACCTATCGTTGACAGAAGACCGCCGCCGCCGCTCTCAAATCTGCTTTCAGGCTGATAAGAAGCGTCCCTTTTGCTATTAGGAGTCAACTCGCCGTCAGCTGTACGGTCATACATTTTGCACAGTCTGTCACGTTTATCTTCTGTAATGCGGAATGAAGTGTCGGTCATCCCCAGAGGCTCGAAGATTTCCTTCTTCAAAAATTCTCCGAAGGTTTCACCGGACAGCACCTCTATCAAAGCACCGAGAATATCATGACTCGTCCCATACTTCCAGTGTGTACCGGGATCGAACGCAAGAGGAATGTCAGCTAGAGCTTTAGATAATGTACGAATGTCCTTCGTATTATCGGCACCCTCCATAAGAATACGAGTCAACCGTTCAGTTTCTGTATTGTCACCGCCGTATGTAAGCCCCGAAGTCATGGTGAACAAATCCTTGATCCGAATAGGACTTGATGCCGGAGATGCAGATCTTACACCAAATTCGTTATATCGGAAGACCTGAGGGTTTTTAAATTTCGGCAAATACTCCTCTACCGGATCGTTTAGAAGATACATTCCCTTCTCATACAGCATTAGCGCTGCTACGCAAGTAACTATTTTGGTCATGGAATAAATACGGTATAGGGTATCCGATTGAATCTTTATCTGCTGTTCTAAATATGCATAACCAAAGTATTCCTGATACGCTAATTCGCCATTTTTGACAATTGTACAAGCACAACCGGGCGGTCCTTTTACCACCCATTCCTTCAGCAGCGGAGTTAACCGTTCTTGTAATCGTTTCATTCGTTTACTCATCTCCTTCCGGGTCTCGGACGCTAAGCGAACCGGTCGATTACTGACGTATTCGAAATCACGCATTGTCTGACCGACATAATCTAGTTTATCTTTATAACGCTCCTTTCACAATACCAGCTGCCAGACTTTACATTGGACACAGAAAACCTCGCGATATACATAGGTGTACTTACCGTAGAGACATGGATAATTGATAGGCTTTTCCAGCCTCTGCATCAAAAACTACACACTCGTTATTCGAACGGTCAATGGTATGATCTATCAAGCGACCGGATGTGTTCTCTACAATGTGCACCGGGTGACCCGGCCATGGGTTCATCACATAACACGGCAGTGTACGGCGTGCTTCTATGGTTACCAGCCCTACACCATCCGCATTTTTCGACGCCGATACCAGAAAACCGCCCCTAGCCTGAAATCGGCTAAAGGAGAGTTCTGCCCAGTCCGGTACCGCCGAGAACAAGTGAATGCGCCCGCTGCGGCTGTTGATCACCCTTTCCGGGTCGTCGTTGATCGCCAGGCACAGCTGCTTATAGCTCTCGATTGGCTTTGTATGGCCGTTCGTGGAAGGGAACGTATCCTTGCATTCACCCAACAGGACAAACACAGGCTTGTTGCTGGATGCAGGTACAAGACGCGCGGTACGCAGCATGATATCCTTCATTTGCCGGGAGCTGTCCAGGTGAATTTCATCCGCCAATGTCGTCGGATAGATGCCAACGTACCAAGGATGGCAGCCCTTTTGCCATCTTGGCCTGATGCCGCTAACCCCTGCAAAGATTGGCCCCTCTTCCGTTTCAAACATCGGATAAGGCGGGAGATTATCTGCTGCTTCCAGCCATCCGGGTTTTAAGTCCTGGTCCATGCCAAGGTAATCCGCTAATTCGGCAGCGCGCCGGAATGTCCAGCGGAACATGCATATGGCACTGATCGTATCCTTGTTATATTCGAAATTCGGCTGAACGCCCCAGCATTCCGCTTCCACCGCCGGAACGATATGAAATAATCCGTCTTCCTGTCGTTCAATATACGCAGCGTAGAAGACAGCCAAATCCCGTAAAGCCGGATAAAGCGTCCGTCTTAACAATGCTTCGTCCACCCCGTAATCCCAAATGTCCCATAACACCTTCAGTACCTGCGCCCCAGTTTCCAAGCACAATTCCATCGACGAGTTGGAGTGTACGTACCGGTCCGGCTTTACCGGCGGCAAATATCCATGTACCAGGAGCATACCCGGCAGCCCATACACTTCGTTTGCATTCATCCGGGCAGCCGGCAGCCAGTTCTCTACGAGATGTCCCCACATATCCAGTGCATCTTCGCGTCCCCGAACTACCATTGATGTATAGAAAGGCTCGTTATAACAGGGTAACCCGTGCCACAGCTGGGCGTCGGTCTCAACCGTTGCGTAGGAAGCGCTTGCTTCAAAACGTCTCGAGTCGGTACGTACTCCTCCGGAATGCTTGCAAAACCAGCTGTAAAACAGATTCGTTATTTCTTCCTCGTAATGAGCTTCTCCGGGATAAAAAACTCTTCCGTTTTCCCTTTTGTCGTATAATCCGCCGTACCATTCGGCATTCTCTGCACACAATGCTTCATATCCGTCTTCTTCCGCAGCTAACAACTGCCGCTTTGCTTCCGCCAAAATATCAGCGGCATCATTGGAGGTAACTACGGCGACATAGAGTGTTGCATTCCCGGCAGCCTGAGCCGTAAGCGTTGCGGTAACCGCTGCCCCCTGGGCCTCACGGATATACATGTAATCCTTCTCATGGCGCTCCGCGCCGGCTGCCGCATAAGGTTGAGTCCCCAAGCCATGACCGAACTCTTCGTGAATCGATGCCGTCCCTTTACCGCTAACCAGACCCATCATCAC
This sequence comes from Paenibacillus sp. NPDC056579, assembly GCF_042793215.1. NCBI lineage: Bacteria > Bacillati > Bacillota > Bacilli > Caryophanales > Paenibacillaceae > Paenibacillus > Paenibacillus sp. NPDC056579. The sequence goes on along the minus strand of NZ_JBHTVD010000002.1, from coordinate 944,975 downwards.
ATATTCAAACCCATCCGGAAATGTTTTTTCGGCGGGCAGACACTGCTTGATCCAGAAAAATCTCCCTTCTCCCCCGTTCTCGGGCGGAGCAATAGGCCCATTCCATTCCGCTTCCGCTTCGTAGTTGTAATACTCGGCGGGTTGATCGCTGTTTCTAGGCTGGTAAACGACCTGACGTTCGTGTCGCGGCTTGAATTCGGTTCCTTCCGCATTCATGTAGACGCGATGGCCTTGATCCTTATGGCGGTACAACCGGAACGAAAGCGGCACGGATAATCCCTTAAAGTCCGTCCGTATCGCTATGATATTGCGTTTCATACAAAGAAGATAATCAAGACGAAGCGACGTTCCTTCTCCCCCTATTGCGCTGCTCACCATCCCCGTGTCACAATGCTGCGTCATTGTAGGCTGGGGAAGGCCCGATAAGTCCGCGCATTTTACAATAATCTGTCCGACGGGCTTTTGACATGGAAAAGGATAGGCACGGAACGCCGCATACGGTTCTCTTCGTCCGCCTCTGGGATCGAGAGTTCCGTATTTTGGCCGTGTGCTTCCGGTGGGCTCTATATCTGAAAAACCTTCATTTGCTTTAGAATAGGCGCCCTCGCGGATTTCCTGGATCGTGAGTGGAGTAGGGTTAGCCATTCGACGGTCAAAAATATCGGATTTGATCATGCTGAGAGTGATCTGCTCCGGAGGTCCCCATAGACTAGCCTTGATTGACGGACTAGTTAAAGCATGCAGCGGGTTTTGCGACCAAGCCACCTGCGGATGCGGGCAGCTGGGATGTATGCATCTGTTAATTTGAATACGTTTGGCCATTTCTCTGAGCGGGATTTGAACGTCGTCTCCTATGCTCTTCACTCGTGCTTCACCTCTCTTTTTTATTTAGGCTGGCATATCAACTCGTTACCGGTATCCCGGCCTCATTCTAGTTGAACGGGGAAGTCTCGCGCGAGAAGATCCCTTGACTCTTGACTCCCGTCCAACATGGCGAACTGCCAATCTTATTTCTTCGCTGCTTCTTGTGCTTTCACATCTGCAATCGACTTTTCGATCGACTCCTCGGCCTGTCTCAGCGCCGAGTTGATATCCGTACCATTTTTCAGCATCGCATCAAAGGTGTTCCCCGGTATGCCGGATACATCGACAAAAGTCGTTCCTTTTTCCCGAATCGGTGCCGGAGGCGCATACTTATTATAGAAAACCGCCTGTGTATTTCTCCCCTTCAGCCACTCGATGTCTTGTCCGAACACGGATTGAATGTTTTTGTTAACAAGTGGAGTAACTAAAGCTTGCTTGGATAATTTCGTTTGCACCTCATCCGACAGCAAGTGAGCGATAACCTCGAACGCCGCATCTTTATTTTTCGATTGCTCCGTAATATACATCGAATAAAAATTCGGTTGAAATCCGACCTTTGGAGCGTCTTTGAAAACCGGAGCAGCAACAACATCCCAGTTTAAGTTAGGATTGGATTGATACATCGTAATTAGCTTTTCAGTAACATCCATATTCATAGCTGATGTGCCGCCTCCAAAAGAACCGGCTATAGAAGGAGCGTTCGCCGGAATGTCGTATATTCTTTTGAAATTCGCAAACAGCTGCTGCCATGCTTCCGTATTGACTGCCGCCTTATCGGTTTTGGCGTCCATGAAGCCTAACGACCGTTGATTATACTTAAATACGAGCGGGCTGTTATAGCGAAGCCCTACATAGTTGGCGCCATTGTCTGTACGGGATATTTTTTGGGCAATATCGTATATTTCATCCCACGTAATACCGTCCTTCGGATAAGCTACGCCGAATTTATCAAAAATATCTTTGTTGTAAAATAAAATAAGATTGCTTCCCATAAAAGGAAGTCCGTACAGCTTCCCGTCTCCCCAATTTCGTATCACTTGGAGCAGCACAGGATCGATCCGGTTCAAATCGAAGTTGTGCTTTTTAATAAGCTCGCCTATATCGTAATGCAAACCATTGGCCATAATTCGCGAGTTCACGTTCGTACTGCTCTCAAGAACGATATCGGGAACCGTTCCTGCCACTATCAATTCCGGATAGTCGGCCCCTTTAGCCTTATGAATGTGCTCCACTGTGATATTCGGGAATTTTTCCGTAATATATTTTCCTATTTCTCTTTGAAAATTTTCTTCTTGGGCATAGTTCGAATTTTGAGCGGTGTAAAATAAAAGTTTAATCGGGGCATTACTTTTGACTACTGCTTCAGCTTCATTTTTCCCGGAATCACCTGTTGCCGTAGTTCCACCCTGGCTGCAGGCAGAGAAAAAGATAAGAGTGACAAGTGGAACCGCTAATAATAAATGACTTCTTTTCATTTGAAACCCTCCCCTTGATTATCTATGTGGTGCTCAATCCGATCATATAATAAGCCCCGTACGATAATCCTATTGAAAAGTATCAAAATTCTATTGCAAGAGTGTTAGCGCTTACAGTTTGTGCTATCCTAAACATTCATTCATTCGTTAACTGACTAATAAGCTTTTTTATGCTTGCAGCGAATTGATGAGGGGTCACGCCATATTTTTTTTTGAACATACTAATAAAGTACGAAGGCGAACGAAACCCTGTCTCCGCACTGATCTGTCTGATCGAAACGTCTTGTTTATAAAGCATCGATTTGGCTTCTTCCAAACGTTTATCCATGGTATACTCGGTGATCGTCTTGCCAAGCTGCTCTTTAAATAGCGCGGACAAATAATTTGGCGAGAAGTGCAGTTCTTGAGCTATATCTTCAATTTTAAACGGGCTTTTGTAATGATGGTTAATCCATTTCAATATGTTGTTAATATGCTGAGCTTGAGTTGAGCCTAGTGAAATCGGATCGCTAGTCAATACTTCCTCCGTGTATATCATTCTTTGAAAGTACGAAAAAAAATGATAGAAAAACAGGATAACGGATTCCCGATTCATTATCTCCAGACCGCTTGATAAACTCTCATGCAAATCCTTGAATCCATACTCTAGATGCGCGGCCTGCTCGTCGTTCAAATAAAATAACTGCCGGCTCATTTTATTTTCTACAATTTGCGACAAGAATGAAGAAAGCACGGGAAATATCGAAGCATACTGCTCAATAAGCGAAGCTTTCACTTTAAACACCGTACGGGTATAATCCGGCGGCACATTCATGTGAATATAATGCATCTGAAAAGGCTTGATTACGATTAGCGTATGCGGACGAACCTGGTGTATTCGGTCATTGATTATATACTTTCCGTCGCCTTCGTGTATGTACAATATTTCTAAACCGTCATGAGCATGAAAATGTTCAACGGATGCTGTGTACGTCTCTTTATGGCTAAAAAGATATAAATTGTCCAGCCATCTTCTGAATGTCACTGTTTTCACCGGCTTCGCCTCCAGAAAACATTTTGTTTACAGCATACATCATCAGATGACATTGTTGAACTTATTTTTTGCTTACCCCGGTGCCCATAGTAGTAATACGTAACACGTATTGGACTCCATTGTTGCATATTCGAATCTGCACTTCCATGAAAATACCGCTCAATTACTGGTGCTAGTATAAGAAAAGCCCGTTCCAACAAGGAACGAGCTTGCAACATCATAACGAAAATCTTAACCGCTTTTGGTTCCATCCGGCTCCAACACACGTACTTGAACAGATGATAAACCTTTTTCGATTTCGGCACGGTTAACCTCAAACCATTCCGGAAGCATCAGTTTTTCACCTAATGCATCTGATTGCTCATCAACTGCAAATCCTGGCGGATCCGTGGCGATTTCAAACAGGATGCCGCCTTCTTCACGAAAGTAAATGGCATGGAAATATTGCCGGTCGATAATGGATGTGGGTTGAAGGCCATGCTGCTCTACATGAGCTCTCCACGAAGCATGATCTTCATAATCCTTTGCGCGCCATGCAATATGATGAACAGTACCGGCTCCACTTATGCCCCACTCCATCGCCGCAACGTTTACATCAATAATATTACCAAGAGTCCCCGTAGATTTATAGCGCATAAAGTCTCCTTCTTGTTCCACCCTTTGAAGACCCAAGACCTGCTCTAGTACTTTCATCGTTTTGTTGGGAGCAGTAGTATATAGGACGGCACCGCCGAAACCTTTGATAGCTTTATCTACTGGAACGCCGCCGAACGACCACTGCCTCCACTCCCCTTCCTCGCGCTCTACAATCTCTAGCTGCAAGTCATCCTGATCTGAAAACGTTAAGTAATTCTCACCAAACCTCGTATTCATCGAATAAGGAACATGAAAGCTTTCTAGGCGCTCTTTCCAAAAATCGAGTGAACCTATAGGCACGACATAGGTTGTTATACCGACCTGTCCTCCGCCAATCCGCCCTTTACGGCCAAATTCATATGGAAAAAATGTGATGATCGTACCTGGACTACCTGCCTCATTACCGAAATATAAATGGTAAACCTCCGGAGCGTCGAAGTTGATCGTTTTTTTTACAAGTCTCAGACCTAATACCCCTGCATAAAAGTCCACGTTTTTTTGCGCATTCTTTACAAAAGCCGTTATATGATGGATCCCTTCCGTTTGCTTTGCCATTTTGCAAACACTCCTTGTATGATCTTTAACCTGCTTATGTCCTATCATATTGAAATGATTGTTCATCAACAATTCCATTATTTCTATATTACGTATAGCCATTAACTATATCTTCAAGAGTGAAACTCATATAAGCAATTACTATACGATATATAGACAGATTCATATTGATAGATGCTTATCACAGCTTATAAGATGAGGTTGAATTATTCTAGCTACTATTAACAAGGGGGAAATTCGATGGGAGTACGTTTTTTGAAAATGGCAGTCGTTTATATTTTGCTTGGCATTTGCATCGGTATTTACATGGGAACATCGCTTAACTTTGCATTAACGAGCGTTCACGCACATGCAAATCTTTTCGGGTGGGCAACATTAGCTCTTTGCGGATTTACGTATCTTCGCTTTCCCAAAGCAGCAGAATCTCCTTTAGCTAAGTGGCATTTCTGGTTGCAAGGTATTGGCCTGCCCATCATGCTTATTACCCTCACCTTAATGGCACACGGCTATGCGCCGAATTGGGTTACGACGCTAAAACGCATTGGTGAAGCTGTCGCTGGAATCGGCATCTTGGTTTTTGCTATTAATGTTTTTACTAACGTGAAAGCAAGGGACATTCACAGTAGAAGTCAGCATGATGTTTCCATGTAATACTCGGGGAGACAATCTGAATAATAAGGGGAGAGTATTATGGTTAACGAACCGCAGTCTAACTCGTCAAATTTCTCTTTCATTACCGGCATTCTTTTCTGGTGTACATTAGTAGTAGTATCTTGTGTGTATTTAACGATTCCATTAATAACGATTTTTGCAGACGCATTCAAGGTGTCATCTTCTCAAGCCGCCTGGGCCGGCAGTGCTTTTTCGTTTGCCTTTGCAGGCGGGGGGTTGTTCTTTGGAGTTTTATCCGACCGTTATGGACGAAAAAAACTGATGTTATCAGGGTTGCTGTTGCTCACTATAATAACTCCCCTAATCGGGAGTGTCAGCAGCTTATCTTGGCTTGTTGCCCTTCGAGCTATCCAAGGCTTAGCAGCGTCCATGTTCCCTCCGTCTGTTTTGGCCTACGCAATGGAAATGTTTCCGGTTAAAAAAAGAGTAACCATTATCGGGTTCATCAGTACGGCGTTTTTAATGGCTACTATTGCTGGACAATTATATAGCAGCTTTATTGTTTTGAGCTTGAGCTGGTCTTATGTTTTCTATCTGCTTTTTGCGGTGTATTTAATATCCACTATCTTGATAACCTTTTTTATTCCAAAAGACAAAACAAAGCAACCGGAGGGCAGCTTCTTTTCTCCCTTTTTACGAATAGGCGATATTTTTAAACGAAAAGGCCTGCCTTTTTGCTACATCATTTCTGCTACGCTCTTTATTTCGCTTGTCGGCTTTTTTACGACCCTTGGAAATTATTTAAGCAGTCCGATTTTCGGATTAAGTCATCAAGATATTCTATGGGTCCGTGCGGTTGGTATTATCGGCATGCTGGTAGCACCGTTTGATGGAAGATTGGTTGCGAAAATTGGAGTCAAAAACGTTTTATGGTGTGGACTGATCTTAGCTGGAATCGGCTTGGGCTTGTTAGGCTCCATGCCCAACATCATTTTTCTAGTAGCCATGAGCGTTGTGTTTATTACGGGAATTGCTATGGCTCTTCCCGCATTGATCTCGCTAATTGGTCACATTGCCGGGGAATTCCGGGCAATCGCCGTTTCGTTCCACATGTTTATGGTGTTCATTGGTGCATCATTTGGGCCGATTCTCTCGATTTATCTGATCAATCACGGAGGCTATTTACTCTCTTTTGAAGTATTGGCCGGATTGTTAGGCTTGAGCTTGCTTGTCCCTTTTTTTATTCGTTTAGAAGAACCACGCAGTTACCCAGCATCATCCCAAAACGAGACCAACGTAACCGGTTAATCCCGGTTCCCCTTGGCTCATCGTTGTATTATTCATTACTTTGGAGGTTTGCACATGGAAAGCAAAAATGGCCATTTAACTACAAATTGGGGTGCACCCGTTGGAGATAACCAGAACTCCATGACAGCCGGCCCACACGGTCCAACCCTCATTCAAGACGTCCACCTTCTGGAGAAGCTTGCCCATTTCAACCGGGAACGCATCCCCGAACGCGTTGTTCATGCCAAAGGAGCCGGAGCACACGGATATTTTGAAGTAACCAACGATGTTTCCGCCTATACAAAAGCCGGCTTCTTGACTAAGGTTGGCAAACGTACACCGGTTTTTATACGATTTTCCACAGTTGCAGGAGAGCTGGGATCTGCAGATACCGTACGTGACCCGCGCGGCTTTGCCGTAAAGTTTTACACGGAGGAAGGAAATTATGATTTGGTGGGCAATAACACGCCTGTCTTTTTCATTCGGGATGCCATTAAATTTCCTGATTTCATTCATACCCAGAAACGCCATCCTCAAACTCATCTGAAAAACCCCAATGCTGTTTGGGACTTCTGGTCTTTGTCCCCCGAATCCTTGCATCAAGTCACTATCTTGATGTCCGACCGCGGTATTCCTGCGACTCTTCGTCATATGCATGGTTTCGGAAGCCATACGTTTAAGTGGGTCAATGCGGACGGACAAGGCATTTGGGTTAAATATCATTTTAAAACGGAACAAGGTGTGAAAAACCTGGATGTCGAGCTGGCCGCCAAGCTGGCCGGTGAAAACCCGGATTATCATACCGAGGATTTATTTCATGCCATAGACAAAGGTGATTTCCCCGCATGGAAGCTATATGTACAAATGATGCCGCTGGAAGATGCCAAGACCTATCGTTTCGATCCTTTCGATGTAACAAAAGTGTGGTCGCAGAAAGATTACCCTCTTATCGAGGTTGGACGCATGGTTCTAAACCGAAACCCGGACAATTATTTTGCTGAAGTTGAGCAAGCAGCCTTTTCCCCTGGAGCGTTCGTACCCGGTATTGAGGCTTCGCCGGATAAAATGCTGCAGGGCCGTTTATTCGCCTATGCGGATGCTCATCGCTATCGGGTGGGGACAAACCATCACACATTGCCTATCAATAAACCTGTTGTCGAAGTAAATAACAACCAGCGTGATGGCCAAATGCGTTCCGATCGCAATGGGGGGAATTCGATATACTATGAACCAAACAGTTATGGCGGAGCTGCCGATTCGGCAGCCCATAAGACAGCCGCGTTTGAAGTAACCGGTTCAGCCGATAGTGTCCCGTATGATCATGATGATCATTACACTCAAGCCGGCGACCTGTATCGATTGCTTCAGGCAGAAGAACGCGAGCGTTTGGTTACTAACATTGTGAATGCTATGAAGCCTGTGGAGAAGGATGAAATCAAGCTTCGTCAAATCTCTCACTTCCATAAAGCAGATCCCGAATGGGGCCAAGCGATCGCCGAGGGGCTTGGCTTGAGAGTTCCACAGTTGGCTTAATACGACCTGTAAAAGAGAGCAGTTCCTTACAGCAAAGCTGGGGAGCTGCTCTCTTTTTGCTAATAGTAATTCCTAATAGTAATTCCTATCTGCCTCAAAAAATGCATATTATAAAGAAAAGATCTGTAAGAAAGGCGGCTTTGTAAGGCCGCTCTCTTTCAGATCTCTTTAATACGCACTGCGCTTAGTTATTCAGAAAGTTAATCAAAGCTTTATTGAATTGATCAGGGTGAGTCGCATTTAAGCCATGTGGTCCACCTTCGATGACAACAAGCTCACTGCCTTTAACCGCTTCGTGGGAGAGCTGGCCGCTTACTTCAAGCGTAACGATCGCATCGGAATCACCATGGATAACGAGTAACGGGATATCGAACTTAGCCAAATCACCTCGGAAGTCGGTCCGGCCGAAGGCAGCAACGCAATCCAACGTCCCTTTTGCGGAAGCGAAGGAGGCGATCTCAAGGTTGTACACACGGAAGGATTCGCTGACCAGATCGGTTCTATCCCCTGCTTTAAAGAAGTTATGAGTGAAGCTGTCAAGGAAAGCAACCCTGTCTTTTTTTAGGCCATCTTGGAAGTCTTGAATGGTCGCTTCATCCAGACCTCCTTCCGGATGCTCGGCGGATTTGTAGAAGAACGGAGGAACCGCAGCTGCCAATACGGCTTTTTTAACACGACTTGTTCCATAATTTCCAACGTACCGGGCTACCTCTCCGCCGCCCATCGAAAATCCGACCAGTGTTACATCGTTAAGGTCAAGATGTTCGATCAGCTTATGAAGATCCGCCGCAAACGTATCGTAGTCGTAACCGTTCCACGGTTGGGAGGATTGTCCGAATCCGCGCCGGTCATATGTAATTACACGATAGCCCGCTTCAATGAGAGCTGGAACCTGACTCTCCCACGAGCGTCCGCTGAGCGGCCAGCCATGGATCAGAATGACAGGTTTACCTGCGCCGAGATCTTCAAAATACAATTCAATGGGTTGTCCGTTTTCTGTTCCTACTGTTAATTTAGCCATGTTTCATACTTCCTTTCGAAATTGGTTTTGGGATAGCGGATCGGTTTGACGCTTACATCTCAATTAACCCAAGAAAGATTTCAACATCCATACATGCTTTTCCAGGGAGCTATGAATGGCCAAAAGCAGATCCCCAGTCGTCTCATCGCCTTCACGGTCTGCAATACTCATGCCCTCTTTAAGCTCACCCACAATAGTCCCAAAATCAGCCGCAAGCATGCGGACCATCTCATTTGCATTCTCATTGCCTGCTGCATCTTTTACTGTTGCTTTTTCGATAATTTCACGAAGTGTCGCCACCGGACTACCGCCTAATGCAAGCAGCCGTTCGGCGAGATTGTCCACATGAAGTGCAGCTTCCATATAAAGTTCTTCGAACTTCAAATGCAATGTGAAGAACTGAGGCCCTTTTACATACCAGTGATAGTTATGTAGTTTGGTGAACAACAGACTCCAGTTAGCGATCTGGGTGTTAAGCACTTCCGTTAGTTTCTCTGACATAAAAAAACTCCTTTCAAAATTGGTTAAGCTCTAGGCGAGCTTTCAAACTTACCTTTATGAGTCAAGTCGCAGAACGGTTTTTGACTGGATAACCCGCACCGGCAAAGAATAAAACTTTCCTTGGTCTCAAAACGGTTCCCCACCGCATCCACCATTTCTACATTACCCGTAATACGCAATGGTCCATTATCGTTTACTTTAATCGTAACTTCAGACATGTTGATCTCGCCCCTATTCGACTAATTTGGTGAAATACACTTAGAAAACGAAGCAATCCAGATCACAAAAGCCACTGCCATGATGATGATTGCACCCATGATGATGGTGCGCCTTTTGAGGTGCCTGAATTCCTGCTCCGCCGCCTCCGTAATTGGTTCCATTGTAATAGCCTCCAAAGAAATTATGCGGAGACCAGTCCGGACTGGCTTTAGGTGCTGGCGGCGACAAAGACTCAAATTCGTTGGCACCGTAGACAATATTGCCTCCTACTACAGTGAAGACAGATTCAATTTTTTTAATAGCTTCTTCAGAGACATGAAAGAAGTTATCGGATAGTATCGAAAAATCAGCATAATGACCTGCTTTGATTTGCCCTTTTACATCTTCTTCTTTGGAAAACCATGCATTTCCCGATGTATACATGCGAAGCGCTTCATGCCTCTCTACACGATTGGAAGCTGGGTACAAGCTTAGTCCGCCAAGTGTCTTGCCCGTCACTAACCAATATAAGGCAACCCAGGGATTATAACTGGCTACTCTTGTTGCATCCGTCCCAACACCAACACGCAATCCAGACTTAATCATCTTGGTAATCGGAGGAGCATTTTCCGCTGCTTTGGCCCCATATCTATCGACGAAATATTCACCTTGAAAGGCCATTCGGCTTTGAACGGCGATCGAACCTCCTAATGCCACAACTCGCTCCAAATCCTTCTCCTGGATTGTTTCCGCATGATCTAAAATCCAGCGCAAATCTTTAAACGGAACCTCTTTGTTCACGCGTTCAAATACATCGAGAAAACGTGTTATAGATTCTCCATAAGTGGCGTGAAGACGAAATGGCCAACGTTGCCCTACAAGATGCTGGGTAACTTCGAAGAGCTCGTCTTCCAGTACAGCAGGAAGTTCCGGACGAGGTTCTACAAAATCTTCAAAGTCTGCTGCGCTATAAACAAGCATTTCACCTGCTCCATTATGACGATAGTAGGAGCTGCCCGTGTACGGCTGCGTTGTTGCGGTCCATGCTTTAAAATCACTTACCTCATTTTGGGGATGCTGGGTGAATAAATTATACGCCGTACGAACCGTAATTTCTCCGCGTCGGTCAAGCTCATCAAACACCTGGTAATCATCGGGATAGTTCTGAAAGCCCCCGCCAGCGTCAATAACGCTTGTGACTCCGAATCGATTCAATTCCCTCATAAACAACCGAGTGGAATTCATTTGATCCTCGTAAGAAAGCTTAGGACCTTTAGCTAAGGTGGCGTACAAAATCGTAGCATTGGGTCGAGCGATGAGCATCCCTGTAGGATTACCTTGGCTATCCCTTTGGATTTCTCCGCCTGGCGGGTTCGGCGTATTTTTCGTATACCCGATTACTCGCAATGCAGCTTTGTTCAAAAAGGCTTGACGGTAAAGATTGAGGATAAATACGGGAGTTTCAGGAGCAATCCGATTGATTTCTTCTAATGTTGGCATACGGCGTTCGGTGAACTGAAACTCTGTCCAGCCGCCAACAACACGTACCCAGTGAGGTGCTGGCGTGCGATCCACCTGCTTCTTCAACATCCGCAAGGCATCCGCTACTGAGGGTACTCCATCCCAACGAAGCTCGAGATTATAATTGAGCCCGCCTCGAATGAGATGAATATGAGAATCGTTCAAACCCGGAATCAACATTCGCTTATTTGCATCCACAACCTGCGTGGTATGCCCAACATATTTCATGATTTCGGCATCGTCCCCCACGGCCAGGAATTGGCCGTTCTTTACTGCTACGGATGTGGCTGTCGGATTAGCGTCGTCCATCGTCACGATTTGAGCATTATGAATAACTAGGCTCGCTTCAACAACCGTCGTTTTCTCAGACATGAATGAATCTCTCCTTTGAAATTTAATGGGTTATTTGCGGCTTAACCAAAGCTGTATCCATGGTATCAACCGTTGTCCTAAAAACATACCAAAGAGACCAAGCAATCCCAAAAAAGGCGGCGCCGGAGATGGGATCTTAAGTGATTGAAAAACAACCCCAATGACAATACCTGTAGCCAATGCGAGAAATATTGAACCCCACATCTATTTCCCCTCCTTTCTGCGGGTCAATATGGTTTATTGCAAAGTATTCACCTTCATAAGTCTATAAGCTCACTATTCTTTCTATCAATATGACATTCTCTATAACACCCATAAGGATCGATTATATATTATTTTTGGTGATCGGAAGTGAGCCGCGTTGAATTTATTTGACAGCCATAAAATTTCTTATTCATATATAGTACATTTTGACCTGTATAGATTTTCCCTATGTGTTATATAGAAAACTGAAGATTGTTTGGACACTTGCATTTCAATAAACTGATTGCAAGCAGCAGGTTTCAACTATTTGGATTTGCTGTAATCATATCCATGGAAAGCGGGGATTTTATATGTTCAACAGCAAGACCGATTTACTTACGGCGGAAAACTCGGCAATTATTCTTATTGATCATCAGCCTCAAATGCTGTTTGGTGTCCAAAGCGCTGATCGCCAAACCATCATTAACAACACGGTTGGACTTGCAAAAGCGGCCAAAGTATTCAATGCGCCTATTATTCTTACAACGGTTGCAGCTGAGTCATTCTCAGGTCCAATTCATCCGCATATTCAGGAGGTATTTCCTGAGATAACGCCGATTGACCGTACATCCATGAACTCTTGGGAAGACGAGAACTTTGTGGCTGCTGTGAAACAAACAGGCCGTAAGAAGCTCATTATGGCAGCGCTTTGGACAGAGGTTTGTCTTGCTTTCCCTGTCATTTCAGCCCTTAAAGAAGGTTATGAAGTCTACATCGTAACGGATGCTTCCGGCGGGACAACAACAGATGCACATAACATGTCCATTCAACGCATGATACAGGCAGGAGCCATCCCGGTTACCTGGCTATCCGTTTTGCTTGAGTACCAACGCGACTGGGCTCGTCAAGAAACCTATGAACCAGTGTTGGCAGTTGCTATGCAGCATAGTGGCGCTTACGGTGCGGGCATTGTTTATGCGCAAGCGATGTTTGGCGGCCACGGAGGATAAACTCTATATTCGATAGGGGCGGCTAGCCCCTGGCCTCCATATGCGGGTCCGCATACGGCGGTTCTTAAAGGTTAACGAAGTTCCAAATAACGTGAAATTAGGCTGAGTAGCCCTTGGTCGCTCCAATAGGAGCGACCAAGGGCGTTATTTATGTTGTGGGACATCACCCAGCAACCACGCCGGGAATTTGCCATCATCCTAGCCGCTCATCCGGGAACTTCTAAAGCACGAAATGATTCAGCGCGGCTTCTCAACCGCGGGTCCAGCTCCGTTAATTGAGAATGTAGCTCTTTATATTATCAGGCTACACGCATAGTGTCTCCAACGTACCAACCCTAAAATCTAGCAACCTTCACCTGAAATCTGGCGGATATATTACAAGACAGGTTCCCACTTATAATGTTTATAAAGGCCTGGGATCGTCCGGTCAGGCGAATATAGGTATTTGGGCAACCGGCGATTCATCACGGCCCATTATTCCAAGGGTAACTATCACTTTCAATGGGCACCGCCTTTTTGTTTGAAATATCTTTGCAGCTATTACGAATAATCATTTGGGTCGGGAGGAGATACACTATGGAATTGCGCCAGCTTGAATATTTTATTCAAATATGCAAATCGGGAAGCTTCACGAAAGCTAAAGAACAATTAGGGGTTACCCAGCCTACGTTAAGTCAGCAAATTCGAGTATTGGAGGACGAGTATGATACTCTTTTGTTCAATCGGGTTAGCAGGGGAGTGGAGCTGACGGAAGCAGGAAGAATTCTCTTGAATAAGGGGAATGCCATTATGAATCTTCTTGAGGAAGCCCGGAATAAGATATACGGTCAGAAGCATGTAACGAGAGAAACACTTACAATTGGTTGTTGCCCTTCCGAAATGGAATATTTAGCTCCTACTTTCCTTAGATTTCACCAAAAGTTCCCAAATGCGCAGTTGAAAATTATCGAGGCGGAGGATGTAGAACTTAAACTTCAAGAGCATGGGGTTGACATTGGTATTACCTCGAATCCTATATCAGATCATTCGGTGGTTGCAACACATCTTTACAGGCAAGAAATGGCACTATTGCTTCACACCAGCCATCCTATGGCAGATAAAGTATCCATTCCTTTTCGAGCTTTGAAGCAGATGAATTCAATAGTGTTTCGAGGACAATACAAATCGTTAATTGAAATGTATGGTTTCTCTTGCGGCTTTACCTTGGAGTCGATGATCGAGACGACTTCAACCTCATTATTGATCCATTGGGTTCGGCAAGGACATGGAGCAGCTCTTCTTCCGATCTCTTTACTCAGAAGTTTAAACGATGATTCCTTGCGCATTGTAAGGATCGAAGGCCAGGTTCCTACTTGGGATATATCCCTTGTGCATCTTAACTCTGCGATGATGAGATCAACGGCACACGAGTTCATTCAAGAGATGAAACAATTTGTAAGAGTTGCTGAGACTGGATAAATAGATGGATGAGTACATGTTAAACTATAAGCGGGGAGAGGTGTGAACAACAGTGTTCAGGCACTTAGAGTGCTTCATTCAAATTTGCAAAGAAGGCAGCTTTACGAAAGCTGCGGAAGTATTATTGGTCTCTCAGCCGACATTAAGTCAGCAGATCCGGTACTTGGAGACGGAGGTCGGCACCCCATTGTTCGAGCGGTTTGGCAGAGGAGTAAAAGCTACACCTGCCGGGGAGATTCTATATGAAAAAGCCCTTTCCGTAATGGGATTAATTGAAGAATCAAAAAAAGAAACGCAGGAGCTGCGTCACGCTCGGACCAATAAACTATTGATAGGCATCGCGCCTAACAACTTCATTCATTTAGTGCCCGGCTTTTTGAAATTCCATGAAAAGTATCCGGATATCAGCTTAAAGTTTGTGGGGGCAGAGGTTACATCTAAACAACTATTGGAAGGGAGCATTCATATTGGTATTACGGATGAGCCCGAACCAAACGAAGATATTCATATGATGCATTTATATCATGAAGAACAAGCTTTGGTCGTTTATACGGATCACCCATGGGCAGACAGAAAGGTTATTTCTTTTCGTGAATTAGAAGATTTTGATGGTGTTTTATTGGCTAAAGATTTACAAATCTTCAGACAGATTCATAAATTAAGCGATAAGCTCACCAATACCCTGCCATACAAATTCGAGTCTACCTCAACGAGCATACTTCTATCCATGGTCTTACATAAAATGGGTGCTGCTATTTTACCTGTTTCTTTGATCGATAGCTTTCCTTGTCAAGGTATGAGGATGATTCGTCTTGTGGAGCCCACACCTACTCGAGAGATCAAGCTGATTTATCTCAAGCATCAGTTCCGTAACCCTTCTGTTCAAGCCTTTATTCATTATCTTCTTGATCTTACGAAAACTTAACAGATCTGACCCATTTCAGAGCTTGGAGCTCGATGACAATAAGGCGTTGCTGGTAAGTCTCGTCGCGTTGCACACTAATGTTCGACAAAGAAATTGCTTCGCGGGGAGGGTTCTGCAAACGTTCAGTGCAATCTCAGCCCCTAATTGGATTCTCAAATAGCCTTCGCTGGCGTCGGTATTCCAGCGCTGTGATGCCTTCGGTATCCTTGAATAATCTCGTAAAATGCTTCACATTTTCGAATCCAACCTGATCACTGATTTCGTACACCTTCAAATCGGAGTGCACCAGCAGCTCCTTCGCCTTGTCCAGCCTTAACCGGCGAACATAGTTCGAGAAACTCTCACCGCTATATTCTTGGAAGGCTTGGCTGAAATAAGAGTAATTAAGTGAGAAATGGTTGGACACGACCGCCATGTTCAAATTGTCGGCATAATGCGTCTGCAAGTAGGCGAGAACTTTTTGCATCGTATTTTGATCCGCAGGTGCTTGCTCTCTCCGATCTTGGATAAACCGATCCAGACTCTCGAGAAGCTGCTCAACAGCTGTATAATAATGTTCAAATCGATCGAAATTCCCGATATGGCCAACGTAGGCGTACGGTCTTAATAGGTCAAGCACTCTATTTCCGTAGATGTGGAACACCTTGTCAAACAGCTCTTCATTGAGCAGCTGGCTGATCCGTTCCAGGTAGCCGATTTCACAGCAGCTAATGATACGAACATCTAGAATTTGATCGAGAAGCTGCTTCATTTCCTTCCCGCGTCCCATTCCCATCAGATTCGATAATCGCCCAATCAACTCAACAGGAACGACATGCCGCTCATAGCGCTCACTTATGCTGGTATAGTCCAGCACATCGAGTTCTGGAAGCACAATGCTGTATTTCAAGGTTTGCTTCGCTTGGCTGTATGCCCACTTTATCTGCTCTATCCCTTGAACAGACTCGCTAATCGCAATTCGCAGCTGCGACTCATATACACTCAACCTCCACCGCTCCGCCAACTGGAAGAATATAACCGGATCGCGTGCGATCATAATCGTCCCGCCTTCTCCATCACGCGTGAGCATCCAATCTATATGCCCTTGTAACAGCTCAGCGATTTGATTCCTAAAAGAAGCAGCATCCGTACTGCCAGGCTCTGATCCTCCACTGCGTCGCGTAAGCAAACCCAGTCTATATCCTGCATCCAACCAGCTAAATCCGGCCTGCTTCAGCTGGTTCTGTGTTATCGCATCCCCTACATCCTTCTGGGTCAAATGCTGGGTGACTAGCTCGGCAGCAGCAAGGCTGGCATCTTCGCCCGCCTTGTCTGCCCGCTCTTCTCTCATCCTTATGTCCCGCATTAATCGCTCCAGGACGGCAAACAGCTCCTCCCGTATCACAGGCTTCACGAGATATTCCTTCACGGCCAAACGAATCGCTTTCTGCGCATATTCGAACTCATTATAGCCAGACAGCAAAACAACCTCGGGTTTAACCGGATGGTCTTGTAACTGCTCGAGCAGTTCGATCCCATCCATAATTGGCATTCGGATATCTGTGAACATAATATCCGCAGGCTCCTGCCGAAGCAGCTCCAGCGCCTCTTGTCCATTCTCGGCAAATCGGTAGTTGAACAAGTTAGGAAACTGCCTTTCAATCACCGATTGCAAGCCCCTCCGAATGATCTTCTCGTCGTCGACGATCAGTAAGCTAATCATAGATGTCTAATCCCCCTCCCATGACACGATACGGCAAAGTCATGATTATGCGTGTATAGCTTCCTTCCTGACTCTCGATCTGAATCCCATATTCCGTCCCATAGCTCATCACTAGGCGTTGGTCCACATTTCGCAGACCGATTCCATTGCTGTGGTGGTTACCTTTGCGAACAAATAATTGCCGGACATCCTGGTAAGCGGACTCTTCCATCCGGAGCATTCGATTCAATAAGCCCAGCTTCTCTTCCGGTATGCCGCAGCCGTTGTCAGTGATCTCTATGACACAAGCTTGATCACGCCTGACGGCAGAGATCGTAATGACAAGATTTCCGTCACTGGAATGCATGCGGCTCATTCCATGCTTGATTGCATTCTCGACTACGGGCTGCAGTGACATTTTGAGCGATTCCTGCTTGAGGCATTCCGGTGTAATCGCCAGTTGGAGATCAAGTCTTCCATCATAACGGATGCTCATGACGGATACATAATGGCGTACCTGCTGAATCTCATCACTGAGCATCACGTGATCCCGCTTCCATTCCATCGAATACCTCATCATACCGCCAAGCGCAGTCATTATGTCCGATATAAGGAACTGCTCTTCGATCTCCGCCAGCATCTTGACGTTCTCCAACGTATTGAAGAGGAAGTGGGAATCGATCTGGTTCTTCAGCGCCCTAAGCTCGGCTTCTTTGCCTGCCGCCTGCCTAGCTGCCTGCTCTTGAATGAGCTCGTTAATCTTTAGAATGAGCTTGCGGTAATGAAAGCCCAGCTCTCCTACCTCATCGGTACCGGTAATAGGCGGCAGCTCGACGTCGAAGTTACCGCTTCTAACCTGTTCCATCGATTCTTTTAATACCTTAAGCCTGCGCAAAATCATCGCCTGCAGCGAGTAAGACAGCAGTACGAGAAATGCAGCTAATAACGAAATGAGTACAATATAACGAACTCTCGAATGGTTAATGCTTTCCATCGTGTCCGCAAGACTAACCATATTGACCAGATGTACGTCGATCGATGGAATGTAGTTCTGAAATGCCAAGTAGGACCGCCCATTAACCTTGAACTGTACCGTCTCGTAATCTGTATTATTCGTCAGATTTACGCTGTTCATCAATTGCTCCGCACTGTGCTGCTCGAACACAGGTGAAGCCTTCAAGCTGAATACCTGCCCGCTCCTTGCTACTACGATCAGCTGGGAGTTCGTGTCCTGCACACTACTGAATGTTCGAGAGAAGAAATCCGACAGCTTCATCGATATTTCTAGAATCCCGTTATGTGTTGCGTTATCCGCATATTTGAATTCCTGCAAGTACGTCATGAAGGGCTCATTCGGCGATGGTTCGGATGGCGCACCGGTAAGTGAAACATTTTCCTGTATCTCCCACCAGGGCAAACCGCTCTGCTTCATCACCTTATCATGCCAAGGCCTGTCCTGAATACGTGATTCCTTTAGGATGACTGGCCAAATCTCATTCACATAAGGGTTGTCCGTGAATAACCGGACATTCGCAATTCGTGGATTGTTGAACAGAAAATATTGAAAGCTGTTGACCACATCATTCTTAATATGAATAACATGCGCTGTACTCTGAGTTTGTTCAATTTGCAGAAATTTGTTCATTTCCCGATTGGATAACGCAAGCTGACCGGTCCATCCCATCAGCTCCATGTTATTCTCAATGTTCGTCTTCTCGACCGCAAGCGCATTCTCGCTGTTCTTCGTCAATTCTTTCATTGCCTTGGCGGACTCTTCATTGAGCATATACCAGGAGAATAGAACGACCGGTATGAGGATAACGAAGACAAATGACAGAATCAGTTTGACTTGAAGCGAAAGCTTAAACGTAAATGCACGTATCTCCAATAACCAACGGATTGCCGCGAATCCCATCTCCTGCTTCCTCTAATGATTGAGCGACGACTTCAGCTTCTGTACATTTCGTTCATAGGCTGCTTGCCGGCTAGCTACGATGGCTTCATACTCGGGATCCTTAGTAATGCTGTTCATGAATTCGGCGAACAGTTGATCGAACTCAGCATCCGACTTGGACATCAGCAGCTTCGGCAGCGTCTCGGCCCAGAGCCGCACGTTTTGACCTTCCGCAATACCTTCCTTCGTCGTCGGGTCCGGATCCAGATTGTCGAACTCGGTCATGCTGATCGTCTTGCCCCTCGTCCAATCGGCAATTTGTTTGGCAGGCTCGGCATCCATCCCCTTCATCCATGCTAGATTCATGTTCGTATCCATTAGCATCCAGTACATATAAGAACCGCCATATTTGCTATCGAACGCTTTGCGGTCAGTGTTGAGCATATGTATGACCTCCGGCAGGAACTGATCTTTGCCGTCTATCGTATCGTAGGTAACGCCTTTCTCTCCTAAGTACAGATCCTTGTTTCCCTCTTCGCTGAGCAAATAGCTGAGGAAGGCAATTGCCCGCTTCTTATCCTTGACGTTCTTCGAGATGAGCGTCACCGTCCAACCGGAGACGCCGTTTCCTGCAAGTGTTGGCGCATCATGCACATCATTCGCCGGACCATCAATCGCGATATACACCTTATTCGGGTCCTTCCGATACAACACTTGGTTAATCTCTGAAAAATCAGACCACTGATACAGCATGGCAAAATAGCGCCCTTGCAAAATTTTCTCATCCTTTTCCAGTCGTTTTTCATCAATATAGACATCTGTCGGCATCAGCCCGTCCTCATTCGCTTGGCGGAACACCTTCAGCCATTTCAGATAGGTTGGGTCGCTCCGGCGGTCGTACAGCTTGCCGTTTTTCTGCTGCGGAATGGCTAGGAAGTTCTGAAGATACGCTTCCAGCGAATAGTTGCCGGTTTCCGTAAATTCGTGCAGGCCGATCGGAATGAGCGGCTGGCCGTCCACTTCCGGAAACTTCTCTTTTGCAGCCTTCAGCGCGTTGAGGAACCCTTCCGGCGTGCTCATATCCGGCTTCCCAAGTGCTTCATACATGTCTTTCCGAACAACAAAGGTCTGATTAGACGTAAAAAGCTGGCCATATTTTTGATAATCCGCAGGGGATGAAGATGCATTCGGGTAGCCATACACATTGCCGTCAGCCTGAGTATACCAGCTAAGCTTCACGGGGTCCGCAACTTTAAAGAAAAAAGGATCATACTGTTCCGCTAGCTCATTCAATGGGAGCACCATATCTCCCTTGATCATCTTAAGCACGGCATCCTCGTACCAGCCAAGCGTGATGAAGTCAGGGAGCGACCTTGATGCCATCATCGTGTTGAGCTTCTCGCTGGCGTCGCCAGCAGGCACGATAAAGTTCAAGCTGACGCCCGTCTTCTTCGTTATATAATCGGAAACGGCGTTGCCTCCCCACTTGCTTTTAAACCAATCGAAATTGATATACCAGTTAAACGTAATCGGTGTTGTATCCAGCTTCCAGGTAGGCTCATCCGGAGAAGGCTTCGTTTGGGAAACATCAGCCCCCATATGTTTGGCGTTGGAGTTCGTATGATCCTCAGCAGTGCTTTTGCTCGATGTGCCGGTGTTCCCATAGCAAGCCGCTAACGTCAGACATGTCATTAGAGCTAGCAACAGCATTGCTGATTTGCGTATTTTATCCATTCAGTAATACTCCTTCGTCTGTGTAGGTTGGCGAACTTAATGTCCTATTATTGGAGATTGGCATCTTGTCATACGCAAGCAGGCTTACAGTGTGCTGCTTCAGAATAAGCCGGGCAGCGTAAAGCTCATTAAGAAATTCTGCACTGTCCATGCCTGCATAACCGTTGATTTGCAAAATGCCGATAACCGTACTCAAGTTCAACTCAACGTCAGCTTGTATGGCGGCGTCAGCGATTTCTTCCCGTGTCTGGAACTCTCCTGCAATCCACCGTTTGAGAAAGGCATCCCTTACGAGCGACCGTTGTCAGTTAACTCGGCTTCCAACCGTTTATTTTTCATGATGATAATCGGATATATTGCTGTATAAAAAGTCATATTCGTTTCGTCCGACGATAGCCTCATTTTTGCCGAAGTGCTCCGTCTCATCACCAATCAGCCTATTGATCGGAGTGCTGTTTCGGTACGACAGCAATAATCTGATCAACAGGCCGAGCAGCAGTGCCGCTACGGTAAACACCCGTGTGAATTGCTTGATTTTGTCGGCGTTCTCTATCAGAACTCACCTGGGAATTCCCGCCCTGTATACCTCGATCGGGAATGATTTAAATGACAATATAAGAAATTGAAAATCTGAAAGTTTCAGTACACTCTAGTAGTCCACCCTGTCGTTGAGGGTGTTTTCCATAAAAAACTATCCTTTCTCTCCAAACTCTGATTCATCCTCGCCGAAGAAAACTTGAATTAGTTGTCTCACCCTATCGTCAGCAATGGTGTAGTTGACTTCGAGTCCGTTCCGTTCTGTTTTGACAATGCCGAAGTTACGAAGTTTTTGCAAATGTTGAGACACTGTAGATTGTGGAAGACGTAAGCATTCCTGAATGAATCCAACGTTACAATAACCATTCTTGTGAAGTCCTTTTACGATGCACAATCGTACCGGGTGAGCTAACGCTTTCAAAATGTCCGAGGTCTCATGAAATTGTTCGAAATTGTTATACATCGGGAATCCCTTCGATCTACAAAGTCAATATATCGTAATATTACGATATAACATTTATAAATGCAACTAATAAGGAGCGATTTAAATGGGACGACAAGAGAAGTATTTTACCACATATATGTGATACGGTTCACCGCGAATGATCTTAAACTATCCTGCCCGTTAGCCTAACTTCACGTTACCGGTCCAGTCTAAAACTTTTTTTAGTCCAATACTTTTCTTGTTGATTTATTCCAATTACAAAACCAATCTCGAGGGCATAGAGCGGGGCTTGATCAATCTTCCTCCCTAATGGCGACGCACTTAAAGGATACTTTCGCGCCTACTGGTGAACTTAAATCGATGATTTCTGGTTGCCCGGCGTGGCGCGGCACGCCCTCTATGCTGCGATACTACTGGTCGTACCCCTTAAGAATAACCCCGGAGTACCGATTTTTTTCATAAATATCCTATCTGTGAGCGCTGCCTTTCGGTACAATGGACATGATAACTACTACTCAAACAGTTAGAACCAGGAGGAACACTCAAAATGAAAGATCAATTCGAGCAGCTTTTTGATTCGGCTCAGGCACAACAACTACTGGACCAGATGTACGGCAGCGAAGAACGAGAGCGACAGATTGAGAGGTACCGGAGGTGTATGGAAGGATACGGTGCGCAATATGGAAATACAGAGTCGTTGAAATACTTCAGTGCTCCGGGTCGCACAGAGATAGGCGGTAATCATACGGACCATAACAATGGAAAGGTGCTGGCGGCTAGTATTCAGTTAGATACGATTGCGGCTGCAGCAGCCGTAGACACCGGAGTTATTTCCGTAATTTCTGAAGGGTATCCAGGCATGTCAGTCATCCATCTAGATGATCTAGAAGCTCAGTCAGGCGAGGGCGGGACAGCTGCTTTGATCCGCGGTATTGCACACGGTTTCCAGCAGCACGGGTACCGAATCGGCGGATTCAATGCTAACGTCAGCAGTAACGTTCTTCCGGCGTCAGGACTCAGCTCCTCTGCATCTTTTGAAGTTTTGATCTGCCAGATTCTAAGTACTTTTTATAACAACGGAGAGATGGATGCGGTTATGATGTCGCGCATCGGCAAGTATGCCGAAAATCTTTATTGGAACAAGCCATCAGGAATGTTAGACCAGATGGCCTGCTCGTACGGCGGTATGATCACAATCGACTTTAAGGAGCCGGCAGAGCCTCAGATCGAGCGTATTCCAGGTACCTTTGAAGCAGCAGGTTACAGCCTTGTCATCGTCAGCACCGGCGGTAACCATGCTGACCTGACGAAGGATTATGCATCGATTCCGAACGAGATGCGGGCGGTGGCACAAGCCTTCGGTGTAGAGGTATGTCGCGATTTGACGGCAGAGATGATCTACGGTCGGCTAGTGGAACTCCGCGAAACTACCGGAGATCGAGCGGTGCTGCGGGCGCTCCATTTCCTGGATGAAAATGACCGCGTCGGGCGGCAGGTAGAGGCAATTAAGGCGGGCGAGTGGCAGAACGTGCTGAAGTATATTACCGCTTCGGGTAATTCCTCTTGGAAATGGCTGCAGAACATCTACCAAGAATCGTTGTCACGTGAACAAGGGATTGCGCTTACACTCGCCATTACCGAACGTTTCATCGACCGGTTGGGCGAGGGTGCATGCAGAGTACACGGCGGCGGTTTCGCCGGCGTCATTCTCGCCGTTCTGCCACACGCGTCGGTAGCGGAATACCGGGAACTAATCGGGCGTACGACTGGCACGGAACTGTTCAAGATCCGCGTACGCGAAATCGGAGCGGTCTGCTTGAATACGCTCTTGTAGGTTCGATGGCTTAATCGTCAAATGTATGCTTCCCTTATACTAAAGGTTATTTATAATTCGCCTGTCTATCGTAAGGGGAGCATGCAATGGACAAGGGTAATGTTTGTGTCGTCCGAAAGGTGTCTAAAGTTTATATCCGCCCCGTTCTGAAGCAAGAACTTTATTACCTCTAATTGATCATTTTCTACTGCAATATTTAGTAAAGAATGACCACAATTTATACACTCATAACTTGCTTTAATACCGCTCGAAATAAGGGATTTTACGGTCTCTATATTACCATTCGCAGCTGCTCTACAGATATTATCATTCAAGACTAGTCCTCCTTTAGAGGTATTTTTAAAACACGAACGAATAAAAGCTAGTCTAGATCATACTTTGCAAATGGCAAACTCCAAATAGAACCAACAAAATCCCCGTCAGTTTTATTCAATATTTCTTTTTCGATGATTTGAAAAATAATTGTCTCCCCCCACTTATCCTTTGTTTTTATCCCCTTTGAAGACAAATATTTTAGTCCTGATTCAATCCCTTTAACTTCTGTTTTTATTCCACCTTTTTTGAAAATACCGAAATGATAATCTCTATATATTAGTGATTCTGAAATCCAAAACGTCTTAACTTTATATTTCTTTGATACTTCAATTGGAAGCTTCTCATCCAGTATAAACCGGGCGTTTATATCAAAAATTAATGTCCATGGCTCAACATAACCAACTCCAAGGGCTGACCCCATAGTAACGGATGTAATATCCTCAAAATGAAGTCCATCTTTCGATTTATAATAAATGTCCAGATAAGTTTCTTTTTCGACGACTGTTGGTTCCGCTTTTATACAAAGTAACCCAATATTCCATGCCACTGATATCACCTCATTAATACTTACGTTCAGGTGAAGAATTCGCCATCAATTACCAATTACCTTTTTTTGGGGGATATGGGCCATCTAACATGCCCGTTATAACAAAAACGGCTGTCGACCAATGCCGGCAACCGCGTCTTAGTTGTTTATTAAGCTATCGTACCCCGGACAAATAAAGCTCTCTTGCGGTCTGCAGGAACAGTTTCACCCCGTGTGGAGCCTCCTTCAAAGAAGGAACCGCCAGATGAATCTCTCTAAACAGCTGCGGATCAATTGTTCGAATGCGGACATTAGGCGGCAACGCCGACAATGACAACGAAGTTTTCGATACGATCGAGACGCCTAGCCCTTCTTGCATCATGCTCAATGCCGTGTTTATGTTGTGGCCGTCATATTTGGTGCGCAAAGTGGCTCCGAATTGCTGGAACAGCTTGTAAATTGGCGTTACAAACCCGCCATTGCACACAATCATAGGTTCATTATGCAGATCCGTGATATGGATTGTCGAACGGCTTTGCAACGTATGATCATCCCGAAGGACCAGACATAATTCATCTCGGAAGAACGGAATCGTTTCCAGTTCGTTGCTCGGCGGAATAATCCATCCGACATCGATCCTTCTGGAATCTAGCCATTGTTTAATCTCATCAATGGTTCCTTCGTACAGTTCGAATGTCAGCCCCGGGTACTTCTCCCCGATCACCCTCAATATTTTTGGCAAGAAGTTCGCGGACACAATCGGGAACGCCCCGACGCGAACGGTGCCGACTTCAAACCCAGCCATGCTCAGCTATCTTCATGCCGCAGCGGTGGCCCGAGCGAACGGTATTTCGGCTGAACAGTTTCTGCCATACGCTACCGAAACAATGTCGTCACTGCCGAAGTTCATCGAGTTCTACACACCACGGATTAACATGGGTGAATATCCCGGAGATGTGGAC
Source organism: Paenibacillus sp. NPDC056579 (assembly GCF_042793215.1). Lineage (NCBI taxonomy): Bacteria > Bacillati > Bacillota > Bacilli > Caryophanales > Paenibacillaceae > Paenibacillus > Paenibacillus sp. NPDC056579. The sequence continues at coordinate 919,863 of NZ_JBHTVD010000002.1, read as the reverse complement.
AGACTTGCCATGGGTTTGGCGAGCGTTGAGCATGTCGTTCATACGAGCCAGGATGCCGGCATCGATAGCACCTTGCCAAACGCTGTTCTGAGAGTATTCAGGCGCGGCATGGAGAACGGTCACGCTGCTGATAGCTTCACCAGTCTCAGTGAAATTTTCAAGAAGTCCGATATTGGTCCATAAAAAATGGCCGTTCCTTACGGAATGGCCTTTACTCTTACCGTAACAGGCAGGCGGTGATCCATATCATGATAAGCTATCGTACCCTGTAGTTCAATCACCTGTTAGATTCTCTGCTCCTATTTCGGTTATCTGTAAGGGTATCTGTGATCCATTTTTTTATAAATTCAATCAGTCTTTGGGCTGCTGGAGAGACATTTCTAATAGATAAGGCAGCAATACCTATGGAGCGATAATACATCCCTTCCAATGGACGGCACACTACATTCTCGGGTAGTTGTGACAAAATCATTTCTGGGAGAATGCTTATTCCTAAATTGCTTTGCACCATGGCGATTATGGCATGGTCATCTTCTAGCTCATATTTGATGGTTGGTTTGACTTTATTTTGTGTGAAAATTCGCATTACATCAGTGTCACAACCCGCAACGGGCATGATAAAAGGCTCAGTGATGACTTGTTCTAAGCGGATGGTTGATTGACGGCAAAGGGGATGCTGAGAACCTACAATACACATCATCCTATCCTGATAAAGCGGCTCTACATCAAATGCCTCGAGCGTAGGCAGATTCACAAATCCAAAGTCAGCAGTTCCGCTTGCTATCCATTCCTCTATTTCATGGTAATTTCCATCAAGAAGTTTGATTTCAATTTGAGGGAATTGATTCTGAAACATTTTCAAAATTTGGGGCAACCATTGTATAGATACACTTGTAAAAGTACCTATCTTCACTGTTCCGATTTCAATCCCTTTTATCGCGGCAATCTCTTGATTAAGTTTTTCATTCACCTGAAGAATTTCTCTAATGTGCGGGATCAAGCGTTCTCCGTTGTTGGTGAGTCGGATCCCTGCTCTGTTCCTTATAAGGAGACTCAGACCGAGCTCACGTTCCAAGCTGGAAATCGCATGACTGATCGCTGATTGTGTTAGATTTAACAACTCTCCCGCTCTTGTTAGACTTCCCACTTCGACTACTTTGCTGAAAATCCGATATTTATCTAAATTCATAATTACTCCTAGCATACATGAGTAGTCTTCATGTATATTATTATAAACATTCATTTTATTTATTTAAAGATTAATTGTATAGTCTAATTTATACAAAAGCATTTCAAAAAAAGGAGCATGGTGGAGATGACAATTGAAGCAAACGGATCGTATTATGCAGTCATTTTTTCGAGTCAACGAACTGGTGGGGATAATGGCTATAACATCATGGCTGAAAAAATGGAGCAGCTTGCTGCGGAGCAACCTGGATTCTTAGGGGTGGAAAGTGTGAGGGATGCAGCAGGAGTCGGCATTACCATTTCTTATTGGGATAGCCTAGAGGCGATACGCAATTGGAAGCAGAATCAGTTGCACAAAGTGGCTCAGGAAAAAGGTAAGCAAATCTGGTACCAAAATTATCAAATCAAAATTTGTAAAGTTGAACGAGAGTATTCCTTTTAATGGACAATTCCGTTTAAAAGATGGAGACTCTGTGTGCCGATTCATTCGGCGAAAGGTTTCCATTTTGAAGGATAATGCGAGGCATCGCAATAGGAATTTCTCCAGTAATTCTTTATTCGCCTTTAAAAAATTGCTCACCCCATCATCTTCCATACTAAGAATATGGCGATTGCGGCGGGTAATGTTTATACGGGAAATCTACATTAAATCGGAACCGTTAGCGGAATAAGCTAATTTGCTATATGATACGGTTTAGCTTAACGGGCCTATAGGCGAAAAATGCAAAAAGGAGCTGTCGCATCACGACAAGCTCCTAGAAATCCATTTGATTATAATTTGAAATATAATCTAAGACAATGCTTTGGCCAGCAAGTAAAAACGGTGCTGTGTCACCTCAAAGTAACCCTGCCGTTCAATATGCAGATGAATGCTGTATAGCCGCTCCATGTGGCAGCTGCGTCTCTAGCGTAACCCGTTTGCTTAGAACGTGCGGATTACTCTCAATCAATGAGATTTTCCTTCCTTAATCTCGAAAATTCCGTCGCATAATACGCCATGGCGATGGCCGGTAAGGCGATTCCGATCAGCTGTGCCGCCTCCCAGCCCCCCGTTGCGTAAGCCCATCCCCCTGCCGCTGAGCCGATAGCGCCCCCTAAAAAGAAAATGGCCATATACAAACCGTTAAGCCTACTGCGAAATTCCGCTCCTAAAGAGAAAATCACCCGCTGCCCGAGAACCATGTTGGCCGAAACCCCCATGTCAAGTAAAATCGCCGCAACTACGAGGATGGTGACTGCGAGTGCAGAACTTGATGGAACCAGCAAAGGAAGCAGCTCGGAAAAGATGACGATGGCTAATGCCCATCCCGTAGCCGGGCGAACCCATCCACGGTCTGCCATACGGCCCGCTGCTGGCGCCACAATTGCCCCCATTACCCCGACTAATGCGAACAGAGCGACCTGCTTCTGAGTGAAATGGAACGGCGGACTTGTCAATACCAACGGAACTGTAGTCCAAAACAAACTGAACGTTCCGAATACACAAGCATGATAAATTGCCCTCCGGCGCAATGCCGGTGTCGCCTTCAGCAGATGCAGCATGGAGTGCAGCAGCGCCGGGTAAGCTGTAGCGGTCGAAGGCTTCCTTGAGGGTAGTGCCTTTGCCAATACAAGAGCCAGCGCGAAAATCAATGCTGCGGAGATGAAATATATGGCGCGCCAGCCCATATACTCCGCCACCAAGCTTGAAATGGGACGCGCGAGCATAATCCCCAGAAGTAGCCCGCTCATGACGTTGCCCACATTGCGACCGCGCACGGCTTCAGGCGAAAGATGAGCCGCATACGGCACAAGGATTTGTGCTGCTACGGAACCTACTCCGATCACGAGTGAAGCGGTGAGGAACAGGATGGCGCTTTTGATTACAGCGGCAATTGTCAAAACGGCGGCTGTAAGGAGCAATGATGAAAGGATCAACTTACGATTTTCCAGGATGTCTCCCAACGGTACGATAAATAACAAGCCGATCCCGTAGCCGACTTGAGTCAACGTAACGATGAGCGCGGCAGCGCCGGAGGAGAGCCCGATGGTCGAACCGATCGAGCCTATCAATGGTTGAGCATAATAAAGATTTGCCGCTATGATACCGCAAGCGGCTGCCAGGATAAAAATCAGCGATGGCGAAACCGATTTTTCCGTTGGAATGGAAGCTGAATGCATAGAAAGTCCCCTTTACTCGCCATAAATTTTCTGGAACATTCGTTCCGGAATGTGCAAAAAAAATGTTTTATAGCATTTCTATCACCATATCTATCATCTGCTGCATCTTGCTGCGGTCACCCTGCACCTTCGCAACGATATTTATACTATGATTCAGGTTTAAGAGCAGATAAGATAAAGTCTTGATATCTTTCTCAGGCATGATTTCTCCCGTCTCCTGACCTTTGCGCAGCAGCTCGTAGAAGGATTTCTCCAACTCGTCAAACCGCTCCCTGATCAACGCATTCAGTTGCTCGTCTGGCGAATCCATGCCGACTGCTGCATTAGTAATGAGACAGCCCTTCGGCGACTCGCCATCCAAGGCGGAATCGATGTGTATCTCGAAGTACTGCCGGATTCCCGATTTTGCGGATGTCGCATTGACGAGGATGTCCCGTTTGGCTTGCTTCCACTTCTTGTACCAGTTGATCGCCTCGATATAAAGCGTTTGTTTGTCCCCGAACGTTTCGTACAGACTTGATCTGCTAAGATCCATAGCTTCCAGCAAATCGGGAATGCTTGCCGCTTCGTAGCCCTTCTTCCAAAAAACGAGCATCGCTTTATGAAGCACCGCTTCTTTATCAAACTCTTTGTAGCGTCCCATGGTTCTCCCTCCGTTTCCGTAGGTACAGTATATACTTTTCTGGAACGATAAGTCCAGTATTTTCTGCAAGTATGAAAGTTAGCTCAGGCTGGGATAAGGTGGATTACAAGACTTTTAAGTGAAATTAGTGGACCTCTGCTTTTCGATCACCTCTTTCTAAAGAGTAGCATTTGCTAGGTATTATAGTAATCTGCCCGTTACTTCAATATAAAAAAAGGAGCCGCGTTGAAGCAGCTCCTACACTATCGTACCCGTTAGCTTAATCATTTTTCAGTCCTTAACTATTTTAACAGCAGTATTCAAGCCAGCTCGAAGTTCTTATACTCCATGTAAAACTCCTTGTACTCGCAAACACTTTCCTCGACAAACTTATACTGAGGGAACCAACGGAAGAATGATAACTCTAATTTTTCAATTTGTCGTTGGGGGATTTCTTTTGTCTTAGCAGTCAAAACAAAGCTTAAAGTTCCCGCAATATTCATGCATTCAGGATAATGTCCTTTATTTCAATCAGAGTCTTGATTCGATAGCTGGCCTGTGAGAAGTCATGTGTTTTTGTGAAGTCGTTATGGACAATAGCACAGTCGATACCAGCCGCCACGGCTGAGTTCAACCCTCTGTTTGAATCCTCTACAACCAGGGTCTCTTCTTTGGTAGCTCCGAAGCGCTTTAGTCCGGTCAAATATGGTTCCGGGTGCGGCTTGGTGCGCTCGTAGTCTTCACGAACAAGGACGAATTCCATGAATTGTATAATCTGGCGCTTTTCATGAATAAGTTGAAAATCCGCACGTTTTGCAGTCGTCACGACGGCCATGCGGACGTACTTTGACAGTTCGGCTAGAGTTTCAACTACGCCTTCAATCTCTATGGCTTCTGTTCTTAGATATTCCTGATAATAGACGTTGCGGACATCACGCTGCTTGCTGATGGTCTGTTCATCAATACCTGCTGCCCTAGCTTGGGACCAAGTGCCCAATGACTGGGTCATGTCGCGGAGGTATTGATCTTTATCCAAGGTAAATCCAATGTCAGCCAGAGCGCGTTCTCCCGCTTTGTAATACCAGAATTCAGTATCAACCAGAACACCATCATGATCGAAGAGTATGTACTTTTTCATTGTTTCGTTCTCCTTTGTCAGCTGCGGCAACCATGCGTGACATCAAGCGCCGTTGATCACCCAATAATTATTACCATATCGAGTGCTGCGCTTGATGAAGTGGGTATACTATGGAAGGGTTCCCCCCTTCTTGAGTGTTAGCTGATCGCCGATCAGCGGCAAGAAACATCCGTTTCTGGGGGGGGAGTTTTGTGTTATTGGATAAATGTCTGATCGCCTCATTAGCGTGCCAGGGTTCTGTCACCCACACTAATTCGTTTTTAAGTTGAAAACCAGTTTTAGATAAATGCGGATGCCTAATGCCGGCAGTTGCGTCTATTGTTTATTAGACATGTCTCATATCAAAAGGATTTAGATTTGTAGGGTTTCGCACGGCGGTCTGTTTTGTCGTGCGGCTACAGTTTAAGACGGCTGCGTTTCTTCCCTTCGTAGAACCCGGATAGCGTAGTCACGGCCGAACCGCGGCGAGAGCGCGGTCCAGAACGAAAAGAGTGCCTTTTCGATTGCAGCCATCGCCTCCGTACCTCCCACGTCCACCATGTCGAATCCCACTTCTGCGCCAAGCCGAAAGACGGTTTGCTTGGCTTCTTCGTCCTCGCCGCTCATGAAGAGCGTGGCGTTCGCCCCGCCGAACCGCGGGTTCGCGAGCGCCTCCCACGTCGACGTATGGAACGCCCGCACGACGCGTGCGCCATTCGCGAGCCTCCGCACTTCCGAGTCCGCAGACCGGCCGTCGAACAACATCGTCGCATTGATGACGATTTTTCGCCGCAGGTCTCCCGCCTCCTCTAGCACTCTCTCGATTTCCGTGCCGGGAACGGCCAATACGACGATTTCGCCGAACGCGGCTGCTTCCTTGACGGAAGTCGCCGCGGCGTTCGGACCGATCGACTCGAGCAGCGCACGTATCCGTTCGCTTTGTGGATCTCGCGTGCCGAACGTCACCCGGTGACTTTTCGTCGCCCACGCTTTCCCCAACGTACCTCCGATGTGTCCTGACCCGATCATAGCAATGTTCACGCTCGCATCTCCTCTGCAACTGTATTTGGAGGCACGAACGCCGGAACTTTTGAAACGTTTACGGCGTCGCGTCCAACAGCTCGTTATACAGTCGAATGTTGTTTTTCGTCCGATCGATCATCTCGTCGAGTTCGCGGCGCTGCGTCTCCATCCGGGCCAAGTGGTCTGTCAGCAAGATGACTCGATCCCGGAGAACGGCTTCGTCTCCGTCGTGCATCGATGAGAGTTCGGTCACGCAGCGGTTCGTACTCGTGAACGACTTGATTTCTTCTAGAGACAATCCCAACCGTTTCAAACATCTTAGTCCTGACAGCAACCGGAGATCGTCGTCACTAAACACTCGAGCGCCGCCCGACGGTTTGCGCTGCGGCTTGAGCAGCCCGATTTTCTCGTAATACCTGAGCGTATCGTGACCGAAACCCGTCATCTCTACGACTTGACCGATCGTGTACAACGAGCACGCCTCCTTTCATTCATCATTCTAATTGCTGGAGGTGACTCCAGGTCAACTCCTGCAGAGTGAAAAATTTTCCGGTTCTAAAAACATCCATTCCTTCCCCTATAGTCTACAATAAGGATAAGTTCTTGTCGCGGACTAAAGACAAGAACTTGACCCTAAGATCACAAGGCCCCACTGTTTACGTAGGTTTGAATAAGCTATGTTTTTATCATTCGACAACACGAACTATCCAGTATCATTTAAACACGCTTCTATAACATTAACCCGAACGTACTCGTTTTTTTAAAAGCCTCCGCTTTCGATGCACGAAAAGCCTACAGCGATCTTGCTCATATGTTTGTGTCGTGACACTGCGACACAAACATAAATGCCTTCAAATAAAAAAAACCACTTAACGGGGATCTCAAAGTACCTATGTTTATGTCGTCGGACATTCATGTTTCTTCTTGTACACCGACACAAAACTTCTTTAATAAACGACGCAACTTTGCTTAAATATAAAACGCGAGACAAAACTTGAATTACAGTTTTGTCTCGCGTTTTTGCGGGAGCCTAATCATGGGACAAGTCGCCTCGGCGCCAGCTCCAATTAAACTATCGTACCCGTTAGCGCAATGAGTCAGTTAAATAGTATCCCTTTAATATTTGCTTCGAAGGCATCTACGACCTTGGCAGCGTTATTACCCAATACGTTAGCCATTAACGTCCCATATTATCCAACGACACCTTTCATCGCTTGATACATTTTTTCTACGTATATGTCGATTTCGTCACGTGACATGCGCAGGCGATTTATGGACGAGCCGTAGCCAATCTCCTGTTTACCTTCATCAAGTCCCTGGAAAATTCCATCCGCGAATGCATCTAAAGGCTCTCCATTATTACGGGTGAAGGCAGTTTGAACTGCCGGCGGAACCACTTCAATGACTTCTACAGATGCATCGGAAAGTTGGTGTCTTAGACTCATCGTAAAGGAATGTAGTGCCGCCTTTGTTGCTGAATAAATTGGGCTAACTGCTAGGGGGGTGAAAGCCAGCCCAGACGTAACATTCACAATAGCCGTATCTTGTTTTGTTGAAAAAAATGGTGCGAACAGCAGAGAAAGATGAACAGGGGCTTCAAAGTTGATCGCAATTTCACTGTTGTAATAGCTCCAATTCTCTTTTTCTTTCAACACATGAAACTGGTCCCCAATCCCCGCATTATTCACCAATACGTTGACGTCTGGATAATTCGTGGTCACCCAGTCAAACAACGCTGTACGCTCAGATTCAAGCCCAAGATCACTGACTCGAGTAATGAGACTTGGGAACTTCTCCTTAGCATCCTGCAGAATACTTTCGCGTCGTCCGCAGATAATGACCGTATTGCCAGCTTTGATAAACCGCTCTGCAAAAGCTAGGCCAATTCCAGAACCTCCACCAGTGATCAGTATCGTGTTCCCTGTAAGTTTCATCAGAGCTCCTCCTTGATTAATTTAATGTGTCTAGTCAAAGTCACCCATTAAATTTTAAAGTAAAGTGTCTAGACAGTTATTTGAAGCAAATAGAATTGGGTGACCATTCGCCAGAATGCTTGAACCCATCAGTGGAGGCTGTAATAAGGCTAGCCCGCACTGTCATGAACGCCTCTTGAATTAGAAATTAGATGTATGTTCCGCCTGAGACCCCGACTTGTGGGCATTGACCCAGCGATTCTCGTCGGAAAGCAGCGAGACGATAGCATCTCCGACGTCTTCGGGTTCGCCGACACGACCGAGAGCTGAGAACCCGGAATCAGCTTCGAAGCATTACTTCACTTTTGGGAGTTCGAGAATCATGCCAAACCCCTTATTTAGAAACGTTTGGCAACTTCCTTAGCACGCGCAATTGCTTCTTCTTTAATAGCTGGAGCTCGCTCTGATGATGCCGTTCCTTCAGCAAAAATAGCCTCCATAGATTGAATCCCATAGAACTGCAAAATCTTTTTCAGATAGCTGTATCCCATTTCAACTTCAGCAAGAGGACCTTCCGAATAAACGGAACCGCTAGCTTGAATGTGCAAGGCTTTCTTGCCGGACAACAGACCTACAGGACCATTCTTGGTATATTTGAACGTCTTGCCCGGAATTGAAGTCGCATCCGTGTATGCTTTCAAAACCGGCGGGATCGAGAAATTCCACATGGGGGAAACATACACGTACTTATCGGCAGCCACGTATTGATCGACAATCGCGTCAAGCCGAGCTATTTTTGCTTGCTCGGCTTCGGACAGCTGATAGAAAGACGAACCCGAGCGAAGCTTTTCCCAACCACGCAAAACATCTGCATCGAATTGCGGAATATTCTCTTTGTACAGATCCAAATGAACAACTTCATCTGTTGGATTAGCTTCACGGTACGCTTCAATAAATTCTTTGCCTACCGCGAGGCTAAAAGATTCCTGAGGATCAAGGGGATGTGCGGTGATGTACAGTACAGTTGCCATGAATCAAAACTTCCTTTCTGTAATTAAATTAGTTACACTTTCAAGACTGATCATATAATATGTACTTACTTATTTAAAGTAGGCACAATAATGTGGTATAGTATGAAAAAAGGTACTGTAACGGAGGCCAACGTATGCAAAAAAAACCTGTCCAATGTCAATTCGTTGCGGCGCTGGATTCGATCGTCGGCAAGTGGAAGCCGAGTATTCTTTATCATTTGCTTCAAGGTAAACCTTTGCGGTTCAATGAGCTAAGAAGATTGCTGCCCGATATCACGCAAAGGATGCTTACGCTCCATCTGCGCGAATTGGAGGAGGAAGAGCTCGTTAAACGAGTCATTTATCCGCAGATCCCGCCGAAAGTGGAATACTCTATCACGGAATACGGCAAGAGCCTGTCTCCGATTCTGGAAGCCTTACATCAATGGGGAGCGGCCCATGTCGAGCGAAAGCAGCTCAAAAATGAGAATAATGAACAAATAGAAACGGACTAGCGTTACGCTAGTCCGTTTCTTCTGCATCGAGTCAAAAAATATAACGAAAGTGAATATGAAGCATGTCTGGCACTGCGACGTGCCAGAACATAAAGAAAACGCCCATCCTGCCAAACTGAAAATCCAGCACGAACAGCTTGCACAGCGCAAGACCGAGGCAGAGAGACAACTGGCAGACAAGGCCCCTCCCACCAAAACGGCGAAGGTACCGCATTTTCTGTGACCCCAGAAAGCTCGCAGAAGCAAGTTTGTGCCGACTTTTCCGTGGAGCGCGGCCCTTCCCAACCCATGCCGATCAACGCGTTATTGAGGGCTCCTTCGAGATTCCCCCCTAAAAACTTGCCGTTATCTGTGGTATGGTTCACCCCAATGGATCTTCAGCTTAACTGCCAAATATCTTATGAGGCAACCGGATCTTACCGGCGGCCTTTGTTTTATGAAACTATCGTACTCGTTAGCTTAATCAATGCAGCTCGAAGTTCTTATACTATATCCATTGTTTTGTCAGGTATGTTATAAGGTTCTTGTCATCCGACATTTACCCTCCTCTAATTTTATTTTGAGGAAGTTGGCGGATTCTTATTGGCTTAAATCGCTACCGGCTTGATTGTGAGCTATGTAGATATTTAAAGAAGTATTGTTTTTAGGACTGGTTCAAGTGCGTCTGCCATCCGCAGAAAACCAAGATCCGTTGGATGTGAGCCGTCTACTGTGCATTCAAAGAAATCCTCACCGAGCGACCCGGATCCGTCGAAGAAATAAATATTCAAGTCACCTTGCTCCCGCAATTCGTTAACGAGAGACTGTTCGAAACGTTTACGTTCCATTCTGGCCACGTACAGGTGTGGGGTCAGCTCCTCTCGCGCGTAACGAATTCGTGACACAACCAAGATCGGTGTTAACGGATGAGCTTCCCTATAAATTCTAATAAATTCCGGAAGTGTCTTACGGAAAAGTTCGGTGTTCACGCAATTGCCTTCATAATCAATGACCATACACGCAGGGTCGTTAATCTGCGAAATGATTTCGGCAACCTCCGGCTCTCCCTTGCCGCTTCCAGAGAAACCAAGATTAATAAATTCCAGCGGAATTCTTCGGCTCAAAATGTTCGTATAAGCCATGCCAGGCCGCGAAGCACAGCCGCCTTGCGTAATCGATGTTCCGTAGATGACTACTTTCTTCCAGGAAGCGTAGCTTGGGGGAGCGGTTACGGCTGCGCCATCATCCAAACCGATCCATATCTCCTCCACCCCTTGATAGAGCGGCAAGTTTAGGACGATATTACGCATCGAGGCATGCCAATTGGTAAATAACGCACATTCGTACTCGGTGAGAGTGAGGTCATATTTCGTTGTGTTGCTGTACCGCAGGGGAAGGAGGGTGTCGGGAGAACCCACGTAGCAATCGACGCCACATTGTCCGGTTGCCGGCATATGGACCATATTGGCTTTGCCTTTCAGCTTCACCCTTACCGATAGAGAAGAAGAGTTCGACTGAAACCGTATTTGTCCTCCTGCAGTATGATTGGCCAAGCGATCGACGGCTTCCGGAATGGATCCGGACGGTAAATTCGGCAATCTGCGATAGATTTTTTCTTGCGCAAACCAAGCCAACCCGGAAATTTGAAAAGGCTGCTCTATAGGAGAATACCAACGAATCGAGCCATTGAACGTATCATTGGGACGCATTCCGGGATCGTACAGCTCTATCGGATTCTGCTCTTTTTTTTCCACATTACAAATCCTTCCCTAAACAATGATGTATACTTCAGCATTCCTTCACTCACTATGCAAAAATTAAGAGATTCCTATCAGATGTAACTAAATCATATAGTATATTTAACCATATTTGTACGGTGGGGAGTACTTCTTCCTATCGCTACCTTTTCCTCACTACTTAGCCCTTAACAGCACCTAAAGTTGCGCCCTGCATTATCATCCGCTGGAATAGCATGAACACAATGACCGAAGGAACCATCGCAATCGTCACCCCTGCAAACAACGTAACCCAGTCCGACGTAAACTCCATCATTTTGTTGGCTTGGTACATCTGCACAGCTATCGTATATTTATCGGGATCACTCAAATAGATGAACGGTCCCATGAAGTTGTTATAGAAGCCCAGGAATTTAAAAATCGCAACCGTAACAATCCCCGGAGTGGACAGGGGAACGATCACCCGCCAGAACAACTGGAAGATCGAAGCGCCGTCCATATGCGCACTTTCCTCCAAATCCTTGGGCAGTGACTTCATAAAGCCACCGAGCAACATTAGATAGAACACGCTCTCCCCCAGTGAGGATAATAAGATTAACCCCGTTAAGCTATTCGTCAAATGCAGCTCCCTCATGATAACGTACTGCGGCACCAGGGCATTAATCCCTGGAAGAAACAACGAAAGCATAATGAGGCCCCAGATCAGTTGCCGTCCTTTAAACTCCATCCGGGTCAAGGCATAAGCGTTAAGCGTGGTAAAGAACAAGCTGACAACAAGGCTTCCGCCTACATAATAAAGCGTATTAAGCAGCGAACGACCGAAGCCGTATTCCGTCCAGGCGGCAGTGTAATTGGACCACTGCATTTTTTTTGGAAGGCTCCAGATGTCTTTGAAGAACTCCGGATTGGACTTCAGAGACTCATAGAACACCCACACCAGCGGAAAAAGAATCGACAATCCCCAAACATACAGCACCAGACGCCACAGCACGTCCATAAACGTCATTTTTTCCTTCAATCTCATCTTCTCCCTGCTTTAAAATATGCTCTAATACTCTACGCCCCGGTTCGGTAGAAACTTATCCATCAGCAGTTTGGCCGTGATCAAGATGACGAACAGAATCATACCGACAGCGGACGCGTAACCGTAGTTGATGTACTCTTTACCGAAAGCAAGATTAAACATATAGAGACCGATTACATCCGTGGAGCCGGACGGGCCACCGTTAGTCATAATCAGAATAAGCTCGAACGTCTTGAGTGTGCTGATCACAAGAAACAACGCGCTGACCCGGACGACGGGCAGAATGAGCGGCAGCGTAATCTTGAATAACCGCGTCATATGTCCAGCGCCTTCGATAATAGCCGATTCATACAACGACTTGGGAATGGCCGCCATAGCATTTACGAAAATGATGACATAGAGCCCGACGCCACCCCAAACCCACGGAGGGACCAGCGCCCACAGCGCCGTACTTTCATTGCCCAGCCAATAAAAATTTTTCATGTCGATCCCGAGCAGCTTCATGCCGCTGTTGAGCATGCCGTACGTACCGTCATAGATGAACGCCCATAGTAAAGCTACGACGACAATCGATAAAACGTTTGGGAAAAAGAAAAGGATTTTGAGGAACTCATTTTCCACATAACTCTTGTATGTGACCAGATAGGCAAGCAGTAAGGAAATGAGCACGACCAGCACCGGTACCGTCACCATAAAAATAAGGTTGTGCTTAAGCGCCCGCCATACATACTCGTCCTGAATTGCGGTAACAAAGTTGCTGAGCCCTACAAATTTGGGATCCGTCAACCCGTCCCAATCCAATAATGCGTAGTAAACGGATAAAACATTCGGAAACAGCGTGAACAGCAGATAGCCCCCGAACGGCGGCACGACGGCAAGGATGAGAAAAATCCACTTCTGCGTGCTCGCTTTAACCAGTCTCATTCTGCCAGAAGGAGCGGGTTTGACTTTCAATACACTAGGTTCGGACAAGGGAAGTCAACTCCTATCAAGGGAAATGGAAAAGCGGGGAAGATTCCCTCCCCGCCTATTAACTTATTTCTTCTGAGCTTCTACTGCTTTCTTGAGCAAGGCGTCCGCTTCTTCGAGAATCGGTTTCGGATCCTGCTTGCCTAATACGATCTTCGTAATGGCTTCTTCCACCATCTTATTGGCTTTGGCCAGGTTCGGATCGGAGATGCTGACGGTTCTGTGCGGCTTATACGACCGGGCATCGTTATCCTTAATGTACTTTAGAATCGCTTGCGCAGAGGTGGACAACTTAACGACTTTACTCGCATCGTCAATCAAATCTTTTCTCATCGGGAGGGCACCCGCTTTTTCTGCGGCAAACTGTTGGTTATCCAACGTCATCAGCCAAAGAATAAACTCCTTGGACCACTTCTTGTTCAGATCCGGCTTGCCGGCCCACATGTATTGGAAGTTGGTGATTCCGCTTCGGATCCAAAGCTTCTGCTCCGCCTTATCCCTGAATGGCACCGCCATATAACCCCACTTGAAGTCTTCCGGTGTGGTCTTCTTCATTTCGTTCTCCACGTGACTTCCTGTGGAAACCATCGCGGCCTGGCCTTGAATCACCTGCATCTGGGACTGGGTATGCGTTAACGCCGGCAGTCCATCCGGAAAGTACCCCTTCTTGCCAAGCTCATACAGGCGATTCCAGTGCTCCAAGCTTTCCTCGCTCGTAAATTGAGGACCGTTGTACGTTTTATAGTTTTCGATCACCTTATCAGCGTTTCCTTTAATATCGGCCAGCTCAAACAGCTTTGCCGGTCCAAACGCCCAGTCATAATAATTAGGGTAAATTCCCGGAAAAGTAATCGGAGCTATGCCGTCCGCCTTAATTTTGGCAAGCAGGTTGTTAAACTCGGCCCATGTCTTCGGATTCTGGTTCCAGCCTTTCTGCTCAAACAGCGTCTTATTGAAGAACAATCCGCCATAAGAGCTCGAGGTCGCAAACTCGTATACCTTTCCGTTCACCTTAGTAAATGATTCCGCGAGGCCCGGCATCATGAGCTCCTTCATTGCTTTGCCCGGTACGTCAGGAAGCTTTTTGTCGAACATATCATCGAAAGGCTCGAGTTTTCCAGCTTCAGCAAGGGAAATGATACCCTGTCCTCCGGAAGGTGGCGTCGTGTTGAAAATGTCAAACATATCGTTATCGTTATTGGCAGAAATCTTCGTTTGTATCATGTTCTTCATATCCGCCGAAGCGGTGACGTCAAATGAAACATTCGGGTATTTGGCCTGGAAGGACTTTACGGCATAATCGAACCATTCCCTTCCGTAGCCTCCCATGAAGAAGCCGACCTTCAACGTCACTTTCTCCGTCTTCGACAGCCCGTTTTCGTAAACATCACCTTTAGTCTGATTCTGAGGCTGACTCGCGGAAGGTTGTTCCGTTTTTTCTGCACACCCTGCAAGCAGCGAACCCGACATAGCAACCGCAAGGCTTAAAGCCGTAAGCTTTCCAAATTTGTTTCTCATACTGAGACCCCTCTCGAATTAATAAAAAAAATTGATTTATTAACTTTCATAATACAGGGTAATTGTTTGGCAATGATTATCATTTTGTAATGGATATGTAAAAAATCGTTGAATAACGTGGTATGATCACGCTTACACATTTACACTTAGTTAATAAATCAAATTTATTTATTAATATCCTACCTTTTTTTTCTTTAGGATACAATAGAAATCTTTCGACAAAATCCACTTCCTTTTCTCGGGAATGACCGCGTGGTAAACTAATTTGTACTAAGAGAATAAACGTGTACAGTTCAAGGAAGAGGTCGACTCATGTCCACATTGAAACATTCATCCCACACGCTGCTTAAATCCATTAATCAGCAGAAGGTGCTGCATCTGATCTATTCGGAATGTCCGATCTCCCGTGTAGAGCTAGCCAGAAAAACGGGACTTAGTCAGCAAACCGTCACCAATATCGTCAACCGGCTTCTAGAGGATCAACTGATTGTCGAAGGCGAACCGCAATCCCTTGAGAGCGGCAGCGGCCGTAAGCGTGTTCCCCTGCTGCTAAACGGCTCCCGCTTCTATGCGATCGGCATTGAATTGTCGGGCACTTCGGCACGAGGAGCGGTATATAATTTTCAGCAAGCTCGCTTGGCGGAAGCCGAAGCGAGGGCAGAGCGCTACGAGTCTAAAGAGGACTTGCTCCGGGTGATCCGCAGCGTGATCGACAAGCTCATTAGCCGGACCCCAGACCCTACCTGCCTTAAGGGAATCGGCTTTAGCGTTCATGGACTCGTTAACTCCTCCGAGGGCATTCTGCTTCGCTCGCCGGGGCTTGGATGGAAGCGGATACCGCTGGCAAAGCTGCTAGAGGACGAATACGGGTTGCCCGTCTTTCTGGAGAATGACACCAATCTGCTTGCGCTCAACGAGAATATGGGCGGAATTCTTATCTCCTCCAAAAGCAATGTGACGCTAAAATTTGGTAACGGCATCGGGGGAGCCATCGTCGTGGAGAAGCTGCTGGTCACCGGCTCCTCCTTCGTAGCCGGCGAAGTAGGCCACTATAAGGCGTTTATGCCGCCTTACGATTATGAGTGCTACTGCGGCGGCAGAGGATGCCTAACCACTCTGGCTTCCTCCAGGGGCTTGCTGCGGACACTCAGTAGGAGTTGGGAGCACTTCAGCGAAGCGGTCCGCACCGGAGACCCAGAAACCGTTCAACTGAACGAGGTGGTGAAGACGGCGATCGTATACGCTACTGCCAATATCGTCACCCTACTCAACCCGGACCGGGTTCTGCTCACTGGGTTTATGCTGCCGGTGTGGGGGGACTCGTTCGTCGACGAGCTCAAAGCGCGAGTGATGGCCCAAGTGCCGGAGACATGTCGGAACGTTGAGTTTCTACACCTCACCGACATGGAAGACGAGACTGCGCTGGCCGTCGGGCTTGTATTGAAGAGCGTGTTCAAGATCCCGCTCGACAGCTTGTCCCTGTGAACCAGCGGCCACTTAGCCAAAATGGGCTCGGGCGGGCTGAGCGTTTACCACTCGCTTGTACTGCAGTAAGCCGGAAATTCAAGATTACGAGCATCCGGATAAGTTCGATTGCGCACCAACTGAAGGAATCAAAAAAAATCTCCTGGAAGATATAAGAAATCTTCCAGGAGATTTTCGTTCATTGCACCTTGCGGGCAGGTTATCTACCCCAGACGCGAAGCAGGACCTCAGCTTTATTATTCAGCCACTGCCGGGCGTCCGCTGACGCCAATTCTTGATGTGCTCTATTATCGAGATGCTTAATAAAGTCCTCGATCTTCTTGGCTGCCTGATCCTGCTGTCCCTTCTGCAAATGGCTCTCCGCCTGACTCAGCGCGTTCTCTAGCTGTATGGCCAGCGGATGGGTAACCTTGCCGGAGGCAATAAAGCGCTGCAGGCCTTTCTGCAGAGCAGGCAGGTCGACCGATGTCTTAAAACTTACCGGTTCGCTTAGCATTGATATCGCCCCCGACGAGTGCACGGCCTTGACCTTAAACGTATACGAAGTATCCGGCTCCAGTCCCGTCAAATTGTATACCGTGCCGGTCACCGTGGAGACGGCCCCATTACTGCCGTACACCTGGTAGGTCACGCTGTTTCCGTCGGAAGCCGTTACCGGGGACCAGCTCAGCTGCGCCGAACCCGCGGTCACGTTTTCCGCCTTCACGCCTTGCGGCGCATCAACGGTAAGGCGGGTGCGGAAGGACCAAATATCCGAGTACGATCGTCCACCGAAGCTGTCCTCCGCCAATGCGTACCATTCATAATTGGTGCTGCCTTTCAGGCCATTCCAGCTGACCATGGCTGTGGAACCGCTGGCCGCCTGCGCCGATCCGATCGCGTCTCCAGAGTACACTTTTACCGTCATCGTGTCGGTAGCCACTCTTTTCACCATCGGCTTCAGGTCCACCGAAAGCTTGAACTCGTCCTTGCTCGGATCGTAATGATTGTAATCGTCCAAATACGGCGAATACGTATTAACATAGACGGTATCCGTCTGCGTATCAAAATGCAAAAGCTTCAAATATCCGTTTCCGCCGTTCGGAATACCCTGGTAATCGTTAAGAATCTGGTACACTTTGCGATCCGGCTGTCCGTCCTTGTTATCGTCAATCTGGTCGGTACGCAGCGAACTTCCAGTAAAATGACCGCTCATGACCATCCATACGTTAGGATTCGGCACTACTACCTTCTGATAGATCTGGTTGCCGGTTGCGGATCTCGCTGCGTTATTTTGCAAATATTCATGAACCACAATAACCGCTTTACGGTCCGGATACTGCTTCAGAACGGTGTTCATCCAGCCCATATCTTCATCATTCAAGCCCCAACCCATGTACACGAAAATAAAATCGTTGCCACCCGCCGAGATCAGGTCATAGTGACCCTTGTTATCTTTGTACGACTCTCCGTAGTAAGGTTTATCCTTAAAGCGCTTCTCTCCGAAAAACTTTGAGAATTCCGAGTAATCCGGCACAGACGTCGCGCCTCCGTCGAACACGTCATGGTTGCCCGCGACAACGCCCCAAGGAATTTGCGCGTCTTCCACCACCTTCATGAACTTATCCGCACGTTCCCACTGCCCTTTGATGCCTGCGGAGTTTACAACGTCCCCCACGTGCATCACATATTGAATGTTCATTGATTCTTTGGCGTCGCGCAGGAAATTGACCTGTGACTCAAAATACTCCGGCTGAATTTCCGCGTAGATCTGTGTGTCCGGTATAGAGGCAAAGGTAAAATCGTACTGCTCACGACGCGGAATCTCGTCCTGAATCAAGACTTGAACCTTACCATTTCTTGCATAATTGCCGCCGTCAACCGCCGCAGAGAGGGTGAAGTCTTCCTCGGAAACAGCCACCGTGGACGCCAGTGAATCCCACTTCGCCGCAGTATAATTCCATGCGTACAAACCAACTTTACGCCCCTTCAGCGAATGCCCTTCCCAGCTTAGCTCGAGACGGTCGCCGGCGCCGGTTTCCGCCCCCGCTTCTACTTCATAGCGCTGATAAGGGAACTGTTCAGTCGAGTCCGTAGTGACATAACGGTCATCGGAGGCTCCGGCGGCTGCTTGTTCTTCGGCGGTCAGCTGCGTTTCCCCCGGGCTCGCCAAGGTCAGAGGAGGCTCTACATCAGCCGCATGCTTGTAAGCGGTCACTTCCGCGTCCGCGGCGTTGATCTTTTGCCCTTTAAAGAACTTCACATTCAGCGGGTCTCCGGTCGGATCGGAAACCGATACCTGTAGACTCACGTTCGTGTCCGTATCCTGTGCTCCGTCCGTCGGCGCCGCCAGGAGCGGTTTGCCCGGCTGCTCTGCAGGAGTGGTGAACTTAATCGTTTTCTCCGTCGATTTACTACTGGCATCTACTGCTTTAAGCACAAGATTATGCTCCCCCGGAGTGAGGGCCGCAGAGGATGTGGAATACGGAACCTCAATGAGCTTGCCGTCCAGCTTCACCTCGAAGGATTTGACGGAGGAAGCCGCATCCGATGCGGAAGCTTGTATCTCAAAAGCCCCTTTGTAAGTACTGCCTTCCGTAATATTCGCAGTTACAACCGGACCTTGATTGTCTACGATCACGCTTGCTGTGTCCTTCCTGCCGTCAGGCAGAGACACCTCGACCCGATGAGGTCCGTCAACGGCTGCTTCAGTATTCCATCGGTAAGAGATCCCGTCCCAATAGCGCTCGGGAATCGTGAAGTTGAAGTACACTACCGGAAGGAAGCGTCCGTTATCTCCCATGTCCAGTATGGTTGACGGATTCGCGTATTTCGGGTCGCGTAGGACGGTACCATCTGCTAGAACAAGCCGGACATTGCGGATATTGAAATCATCCAGGCCGGGCTCAGGTTGGTTCTCATAATAAGGCCGGGTAACTGAACCCGCGCGCAGCGCAATCGGATTCGCCTGACCGTACTTGAACAATTCGGGACGTACCGGCACTACCATGGTTTTATAATCCTGGGTGCCGAACGGAATCAAGTACAGCGTCTCGGTGCCCATGGTGGTCACGTTCTGGCCTTTATCTATGTCGTCCGCTTCAAACACGAAATATGCCGTTTTCTCGAGGGCTCGTTCCGTTGGACTGACCGGCTGGCCGTCGATCGACAGCGACATGGACTCTTCTGTGGCAGACGAACCGATAAGAACCCGCTCGCCGGACAGAATATCGCCCTCGAGAACGTTCAGCGCAGGGCTTTTCTCATTACCCGCTAGGCTGAGTGTTCTCGGAGCCGTAGCCGTTACGTTGAAGGTATCGGATGCTTCAAAATAGTATTCAAGGGCCGGGCTGCCGAACCATTCCATCATCTCCAGCGAGTAGCGGAAGCGTCCGTCGGCGCCTCGTGGCAGGGTTACCATTTTATAATCCGGCGTCTTGTTGGATTTATAGTACAGATTGACGGACGCAAGCAGACGGTCATCCGCTGCTTCGGCCATCAGCTCAATCGGTTTGATCAGGTCAATGCCTGAGGGATCCGTAAGATCTTTTACCGTCGGCGGGGTAGGATCGTTTACAATGCGGACAGGATCCGCTGGTACGTTAGCCGGGTTGAAGGTTCCCGGTGAGGCCGGCACCGTCTTGGAACTGAGCTTCTTCATATCGAGACTGCCGTCGTCCGGAACGCCGTACTCGACACTCAGATCTGCCGCCGTATCGATCACGCCCGGATTATAGCTGGCGCGCACAATGTCCGTTCCCGTATTGGTCGCCACCACAATGGTTCTTTCCCTAAGGTTGTTAAGACCGCCAGGAATCCGGACAATGTCTTTATTTTCAATGAGCGAGGTTTGAAAATGCTGATTAAAGTCAGCCACCGTCTTGGACTCCCCTGACGTCGTAACCGCCCAGAAAACCATGGCCTGCTTAGGCTGGATGATTATCTGTACATCGGTGTAAGGTCGCCAGAACAAATCATGGCCGGGCTCTCCCGGGTACCTGTATAAAATAGAATAGTCCTTGAAATCGACCGGCTGGTCGCTGTTGTTATAAACCTCTAGGTACTCGTAGGGATCCTCTCCCAACGCATCGTCTCCACCCGAATCGGGGACCATTTCAGTAATGAGCATGCGGGGGATTCCAGCTGCCTCTTCGATGGCGGCTACGCTTTCTGCAGCTGCAGGGTTGCTAAGCGGCAGCAGAGAGCCGATGGCAAGGTGCGCAGCCATCAGGCAGGTGAAGCAGCGGGTTAACAGTTTCTTTTTCACTTGTTAATCATCTCCTTGTTTTCAATTTACAAACAATGATTTCTAAGTACAAAAATAGCTCCATTCGAGTAATTAATTAATCTATTTGATTTATTAATTACCAATAAATATCATTCGCCATCAAAGCCAGGTCTCCTCTTTGTTTTTTTGGTAAAGAGATGTGGTGTGATTCACGACTCGCTAGATGTATATGTCCGCGATGGTGTTATTGGTCTCAAAACTCTTATCTCACAGCATTCCCCTACCATACCAACAACAAAATTTTTCGTCCTACTTGTGATACGGTTCTCCTCTCCTCATTCACTGGCAAAGCAGGTTGAGTCAATCCCTCGTATTTTGCAACAGAAAATCCCAAGACAATAATAATATCCCCTTTTACATCGCGTATGAAGGAAACCTCGCCGTTACTGGTTATAAGAAAGGTGGGCTTGTCAGAATAGCCTACTCCTCCATGAACCTGCCCGTTACTTCAATGAAAAAGCAGCCGATCGACATGGCCGGCTGCCCTCCTTTTTATATTGAACTATCGTATCCGTTAGCGTAACGCTTACTTGTATCGTCCTTCATCAATTCTATTCTTTGCTAAAGTTCGTATGTCCTCGTCCTCATCATTTAGTAACAAAGTTAGAACTTGAATTGACGCTTTTTTATTGTAGACAATCCGTTTTCTAACCGAGCAATCTGAATCTTTAGCCAGTTTTAATTGCAGGTGCTCAGGCAGTCGATTTTTTGTTGCAACATTAAACCTGACCCTTTCATCTGCATCGTTAGCGAGAATCTCCATAATCTCAATATCGTACAGATTTTTATTGTTCACCTACTTGTGTGTCTTTACATTTAACTAATATATGAAAAGCTTCGACGACGTCATTGACGTACTGGCCGATTACGTTGAGGCTGAGCATGCCGGAGCACCGGGAGGAGACCCAACGTAAGGCTAAAGCCGTTCATCTCAACTCGTATACACAGTATCTGGCTAAATATGGCGTCAGATAAGCGTTAGCATTGTGACAAAGGCTGCCGGTAAGTATACCGGCAGCCTGTGCATGGCTTATCGTACCCGTTAGTGTAGCAGTATGCTAATCCTACTTTTGAGTTTTTGAGCTGAATTTAGAAGTGGAGCTACCCTGTGACAGCTCCACATTATTTTATTTGTTGTAACAAAGATTCGGGGGAGACAGCACAGCTTCTCCCCCAAAATTCCAATTCAGTTCTGCTATTCGTTATTTGGATTGATCATGCGGTACAGTGACTGTCGCCGATGCATCCGTTTGATGACCGGCTTTGTCGGTAACCGTATAGGTTATGGTATAGATGCGTCCCGATTCTTGGCCCAATCTCTCAGCTCTCAAACGAATCAATGTATCCGGTGTGCCGACATTGGCCTCAATGTCGCCTTGGCCGCTGTCCGCTTCATTGCTGGTAACCGAGGTTAACACTACAGATTCAACGCCTGATGCGGCATCGCTCGATTGTAACGTTGCATGGATATCGACTATTTTGTGATCAGCCGGCCAGATGGACGTTTTATCCAGTTGAACAGTTACTGTCGGCGCCGTTTTATCAATCTTGAACTGGACGGTTCGAATCGGTTCTACGTTGCCGGCCTGATCCAAACTGCGATAATCGAGCTTATAATCCCCTTCGCTGAATGCAGGAATCGAACCGGTATAAGTTATCCAAGCCCCGTTATTTACCCGGTATTCCGTTTTCTCCATGCCGGATGAATGATCATAAACGGACAAGCTTACCGTAACGCCCGATTTATACCATCCGTTATTGCCGTTTGGAGCTGCTGGACTAACGGTTGCGACACTTGTCGGTGCCGTCTTATCTACCTTAAAGCTGATCGTTTTTATAGCTTCTTCGTTTCCATTTTCATCTTTCGAGTGGTAATTTACGGTATACTTACCTTCTTCATCAAACGTCACCGGCGACGTGTACTGCTTCCATGTGGCGCCTCCATCCAGGCTGTATTCCGTCTTTAAACCGCTTGAAGAAGTATTCGAAGCGCTGAAAGCCAGCGTAACCGGACCTGTGTACCAGCCGTTTTGCCCGTTCGGCTGTGCCGGCGTCAAATCGGCCGTTGTCTCAGGCCCTGATGAGTCGTCTGATGCGTCATGCACATTTTCCAAACCTGCATTGACGGTCTTCATGATGTTAACCATATCCGAATAGGGCTGATCTTGTTGGTTTACCAAGCCAATATTGAAGTTCTCGCCGTCTTTGCGCCATGTAACCGCTTGATCGTAGTACGAAAACCAGCCCGAACCGACAAACAACGGATGAGAGATCTGACCCTCCACGAACGATTTGAAGGCATAACCTCTATCGGCTATATTTGCAACAGTAGTTGCACCATTGACGGGCGACAAACCGCGTTCGGTCGTACTAAACGTATATTCCAGATTCAACAGCGGTTTGCCGAATGCCTCATATCTGGATATCCAACTTGTATCATTCACGTAATTGTCAACGGAAAAAGCATCTACAAACTCCATAGCTGCCGAATCCCAATCCAGACCGGTCCGCCAAGTGGGAACTACAGACACTCCCAGGAACAGATGGTTCGTATCATATTTTCTGATTACATTCTTGATGGTTGAGAAATACGTTCTGGATGCCAGCTTGATATATTCCGATACATCCGCGGCAGGCACCTTGGCAATATTGATGGAAGTATCCTTTAGCACGGCAAACGATGCGGCGTTTGTACCCAATAGCTGATTGACGGCGGCAATGTCATTGTTGTACCTTGGCGCAAGGAAATCAACGAATGCGCTTTTTGCCGGAGATGTCGCGTTATACGTCAGTACTTCCTTTACGATATCGGCAGTCCATCCAGCCTCATTATCGTAGGTATAACCGATCAACCAAGGGTCGTTTTGCGCTTTTTGAAGCTGGCTGGCCAGTGCGTTTTCGATGATGGATTCATTCAACGGGTCAAAAACATCGTATGTCCATTGAATCCTTCTTAAATTCATTGGGTCTTGCAAGACTTGAATGTAAGGAAACGAAATATTACCAGGTTTGGTCCACTTGCTGAAGGCGTTAAAGCCCCAATCGATCAGACGCTTCTTTGTGATATCCTCCCATTTGGACTCAAAATCGCTGCCGTATTTTCTCATCGCATTAGCGACGACGAAGCTTACCCGTTCGCCATTGGAATCGCTTACATAAGCAGGCGCATAGGCAGTCCGGTCGGGAAGTTCCTCGAAGACATTTCTCGGTGTACCGTCGGCTTTTTTAAGCGGCGTTCCGTACCCCCACTCCCATATACTTGTAGCGTCTACGCCTTTCAGAATAAATTTGTTTCCGTCAGGGGTAATAAACCACCATTTGTTATCAATCATTTGAAGTCTGAAATAACCGGTGCCTGTGAATTGTCCTCCGCTTTTTATCCCGCCGTACTGATCGTACTTGGCAGGATCTAGGGATACATTCGACAACGCAGCCGCCTCACTTGCATATTCCTGCTGCAGCTGCTCATCGGAGGTAACCTTTCCCGGCCAGGTTTCATAAACCCATTGCCCGTACTTATCTGCCATTAAGCCGTCTTTTTTCAGTTCGAGAGCCATCTGCTCTGCTGTAAGCGCAGGTCCGGGATTCACGCCTTCCTGTCCGGTCCCTTTATAAATTTGAACTTCGGTGAGAGGGATATGCTGATAGGCATGGGGTCGCTTAATATCGATAACAATATACCTGGCTGTCTTGTTCGACATCGGTATGTTGACCGAATAGTTCCAAGTTGAGCTTGGGCTTGTTGAGACGATTCCTGGTGTTCTGATGTGTTTGGCAGCAATATAGTAATAATCCGTTACGGCCTCAGGACGGTATTTTACCGTAAACTCTTTAAAACCCCAAGCCGAATTCGGCGAATTCAGCACGACATTGATCCTGTCCAACGGGTAATCCTTCAACAGATCGAATACGATCTGTACAGTCCCCGGGGTACCGGTGCCGTTTCCCATCCATCCGGCATACGTTGTGGTTTTTCCGTCAAACAGAACGCCGCCCGCTGAGGATACCAGACCGGTTGCGCCTTTATCAGGAGAATTGCCTCCGTTCGGGGCATGACTGAAGTAATAATTTCCGGTCTTCAACAAAGTCTCTTCTCCTTGAACTTCTCCGACAGGGATAAACGCCGCAAGCATCATAAATACCAGAAACAATGACAAAGCACGATGTTGATAATGAGATTTTCCCATGCTTAAACCTCCTTTAAGAATGTTTTTAATCAGCACGCAAGTAAACGTGAAAAACTTGTTCGGACCCCTATTTTATTCTTAACAACCACCTCCTCTCCTAAATAAACCAGCCTCTTCGGCATTTACCCTTTGACTGCGCCAATCGTCATTCCCTTAATGAAAAAGCGCTGTAGAAACGGGTATAAGAAGATGATCGGCCCAATCGTGATGACAACTGTCGAAAGCTGAATGCCCGTAGCTGATACAGGTATGTTAATATTCGCATTTAAATAATCCAGATTCTGCGAATTGGAGATAATTCTTCTTAACATCATCTGTAGAGGGTGATTCTGTGGATTATCAATAAACATCAGCGCATTAAACCAATCGTTCCAATAGGATAGCGCATAGAACAGCGTTATCGTTGCGATGACCGGCATGGAGATCGGCCAGATGATCCGGTAGAAAATATACAGCTCATGCGCTCCATCCATAGTCGCTGCTTCGTTTAATTCGAAGGGAAGCGTACGAAAATATGAGGTCATCAGGAATGCGTTGAATGCGGAAAACATGTGCGGCAAGATTAATGCCAATAACGAATCGCGCAGGCTCAGCCAGTTGGAGATGAGCAAATAATAGCCTACGAGCCCGGGGGCAAACAGCATCGTGAAATAAATGTAAAATGAAAGAGCATTCCTGAACTTCACCTTCTGATGAGCGGTCACATAGGAGAACATGGAGGTCAAAAGCACGGCTCCTACAGTTCCGACGGCAGTAACAAAAATGGAAACAAAGGCACTGCGGTACACCTGACTGCCATTAAATAAGAAACGGTAAGAATCGATTGAAAATTCGGTAGGGAACATTTGAAAGCCTTTGACAATCTGATGCTCCGCTGTGAACGATCCGATATACACAAGCCAGAAGGGAATGAAGCATATCAGGGCAAAGAAACCTATGAAACCATACGCCACGACGGATATGGCCAACTGGGAACCATCACGTTGTTTCATTAACATTCTCAAGCACCTCACTAGAATAACTTCGAATCATTATCAACCCTGCGGACAATCCAATTGAAAAAGAGAATGGTCATCAAACCCATAATCGATTGGAATAATGCGACTGCCGCGGCGTTGCTGTAGCTGTTCATATTAGAGACATCCCGCAAGGAACGATAGGTATATGTATCGATGACATCCGTAGCATTAAACAGGAGAGAATTGTCACCAATGATTCCGTAAATCAATCCAAAATCACCGTAGAAGATTCGTCCAAGGTCTAACAGAATCAATACGATAATAGTCGGACGCAGCAGCGGGAGGGTAATATGCCAGATCTGCTGCCATCGCTTTGCCCCATCTATTCTTGCACTTTCATAATATTCCTCGGAGAAGCCGGTTAAGGTGGCCAGATATATAATCGAACCCCACCCGGCTCCCTTCCACACGAATATGATCATTAGCAGCATAGGCCAAACCGATGGCGTCTGAAACCAATCGACAGCCTGAAAACCGAACTCCCTAAGCAATCTGTTTATCATACCGTCCTGCCCGTTAAAGAAATTCATGACCATCAGGTTCACGACGATGATGGAAATGAAATGCGGTAAAATAACGAGAGATTGCGTCAGCTTCTTGAAGAAGACTTGCCTGATTTCATTTAGCAGCAGGGCAATAAGCAGCGAGCAAACCGTGCCCATCACAATGAACAGAAGGTTCAAGTATACCGTATTTAATGTAACCCTCAACCAATCCGGTCCGGTGAAAAAAAACACGAGATTATCGAGTCCCACCCACCGGCTTTCCCATAGCCCCTTAACGGGAATAAACTGCTTGAACGCCAATATATGGGCGGTCATCGGCAAATAAGAAAAAATAAAGACGTACACAATCACGGGAAGCGCCATGGCATAAAGCCATTTGTTCTTCCTGAGTTCCCGCATGATACTCATGATAAGCTCTCTCTCCTTTCGTGTGTACATGTATCTTACTCATTCGGGGAACGGATCGTATAGTCTTGCTTTTATCAATGAGTTTGAACCGTAACAGTCTAAGAAGGTGTGAATATTACCAATCGGAGAGTACAGATTTTATCAAGATCAGGTTTAACACCATCGGAGTCCTTCAGGACGGCGCGTTTACCGACGATCCTGCAAAGCAATATAGAGCCCACTTTCTTTATGATTGAAAAAACCGGAAACCTTGACAAGGCATCCGGCTTATTGGATCTATTACTTCTTTTTGTTTGTCAAAAAAGCATCCAGCTGCTTTTGATACTCGACTTGGATTTTCTTGACGTTGGTATACGCTTTTTCTTTAAATTTCTCCAAGCCTTCTTTCGGTTCTATGAGTCCCATAACGATCGGATCGTAGAGCTCCTTGCCCATGTTGCTCAATTGTGCCACTTCATTGGAAACCGGGCTTGGATCGAAGGTGAACCCGGCGAGAATATCTGTTGTAAAATTTTTGGGATCCCGCTGCCACTTATTCAGCTTGATGACATCTTCCGATAAGCTTGCATCAATACGGTCGAGCTTGGGGTTCCAGCCCCATGCGAAAGGAATTCCTGCATAAGAGTTTTCTTTCATTGGTTTATACAGGCCTGGACCGGCGTCCTCCCAGTTTTTCCCCTTGATTCCGTAAGCCAGTAAGTCGTAATTCTCCTGCCTGTTCAGCCAATTGATGAACTGAATGGCGCGTTCTTTGTTTTTACTTATAACAGGAACAGCAATGTAATTGCCTGCCTTGTATGTCGAGCTGAGCTTCATACTAGGATCGTATAGACTGTATGCTTCCGCAGACGATCCTGGAACGGCCTTCTCCAGAGCCGTAGCGGTGCTGAGATTTACACCGAAATCATTAAATGTCGAGACCGTTGCCTTTCCTTTGGCAAATTCGGCGTTTCTGAGGGTAAGGGCGTCTTTGGCAATAATCCCGTCCTTATATAACTTATGATTTGTTTCAAAACTTTTCATGATTTGAGGATCCATGTTATCGAAGATATTATAGACCTTCCCGTCGTTGCCTTTGGTGTACAATCCAGGATAGTTGAGTACCGCGGCAATATTGGCTTTCGGATCTAACATATTTGCCTGCCTTAAGCCGATATGTTCCGATCCATTCGGTATAAACGGCGTGACCTCTGGCGCCTTTTCCTTCACGGTGTACATAAACTTTATTAACTCGTCATAGCTCTTGATCGGAGCGACTCCCAGTTTCTCCCTGATGTCTTTTCGAATAACGAACGTCCATGGACGAATGAAATTTACTTCAAGCGGAACCGCATACAATTTGCCGTTCACTTTGTTGGCTTCCATCAGCTGCGGAGAGCGAGCACCTATAATGTCAGGTCCATACTTGTCAATAAGTGCGTCCAACGGTTCGTAGAGGCCGGCGGCAATGTTTTGCGTCGGATTATTGTCCCAGATCAGGTCGTAGTCTTCCGCGGAGGACAATGCGACTTGGCGCTTCGTGAGAACATCAGACCATGGGATGAACACAACATTCAGCTTCACATTGAGCGAGCCCGACAACCGGTTCTCCATCTCTGTCTTAACTTCATTCCAATTGCCCGGCGGATCTCCCGGAAACATGATTTTCAATGTAACCGGATTCAATTTGGCGTCTGATGCCGCTGGTTTATCGGTTCCGGACGGCGCCGCCTTCTCCGAGCTGCAGCCGGTCAAGGCTCCCGCCAATATCAGCGAGGCCGACGTCAGTAATAACCCTTTTCTTAATATCTTCATTGCGTAACCCTCCCTATTCATGATCAACCTTGCGCGACATATCGACGCATTGATTAGTATTGCGTGCATACCGCATCGTTCGGTTTCATGTTCGATCTTAGTCGGTTCAGCCGCCTCCGTACAGTCCGGTATCTATCAAACAGTACGAATTGTTACAAATAGGAAGAGTCCATATTTTATAACGAAAATGTATGAATTTTAAGCTTTGTCTTTACTTTTGTCCATGCGGTATTGGTTGGGCGTCATCCCGGTGGCACGTTTGAATGCAGAAAAGAAGGTGCTCTTGGTTTGAAATCCGGACCGCTCCGTAATATCCGCTACGGTCCAGTCGGTTGTTCTAAGCAGCTTGGCGGCGAGCTCGATCCGTTGGTTCGCGATATAATCGGACAATGAGCAGTAAAAATGATCCTTAAATATTTGTCTGGCATAGTTCACTGACATGGAAACATGAGCGGCAACGTCATCCACGGAAAGGATTGGATTGTGAAGATGGTTCCTCACGTATTCGATCATCTCCGCAGCAACCTCTTCCTTCCTGCCTGAAGTATTCTTCTTACGCTGCTGATCCATAATTTGCAGCATCTCTCGGTACAGCCACGTTTTCACTTCCCGTAGGGTGACAAATTGCTCCAGGAAGGCATGGACGCTCTTTAACCCTTGGAACGTGCTAAAGTTCTTAAAGCTCTTCATGATCGAATAAATGATGTGTGTCAGCTGCAGCTTGCATTCCTCATAGCTCAGCTCTTGCATATGCAAGGTGAGCTGATCCAAATACCCTTCGAGCGCCTTTTCATTCTTGAGTTGAACGGAATGGATAACCTGTTTCAATAGTCCTTCGTCGAGATCACTGTCCTTGCTGCCTTCGTACCGTTCTAAATCATCATAAGTAAACACTTTGTCCTCATTATTAATGAACCTCACTAACGTTAATTCATACAACTGGGAATAAATGATTTGCAAATTCTCCTCGACATCCAGCACGGAACTGACGGCTGCACTCACTTCCAACTTAATCCACTGTTTGATCTGAACCCTTACTTTTTCCAAAGCCACCTTTACTTGCGGTAAGTCATCCTCTGAAGTAGGCGCAGAAATCAGTGCAACGATGTGGTCGGAGCCGAAATCGATCGTTTCTGCGGCGTACCCGCGGTTCATTAGGACTTCGGCCATAATGTTTCCCATGGCGAAGCGCAGTAATTTTCGCGATGCAAAATCATATTGCTCCTCGAATCGTCCGTACGATTCCAAACGAATAACCACTATACGGAACAATCCCGTTCGGAGAATGTAAGTCTGGTTCTTAATAAGCTCTTCAATCGGTTTAGAAGACTTCGGATTTAGAATCCATTGACGCAAAAAATCTTCTTTGACCAAAGCTTTGCTGCTCTTAATGGATAAATCCAATTGTTCAATCTTTTCTATGAGCGAATGGAAGCTGGAATGAATCCAAGCCATTTCACTCTTATCATTCGTTGTCTGGATCATGGGATGCTCTTTACCGAGCTTGCTTCTCATTTGATTGGCCAAATCGCTGATAGGCTTCAAACTGCGGTAGGATTGCCAAAACAAAAACAGCAGCAAGGCAACCAGCAGAATAATCGAAGAGCCGATAATTTCAAAACGGATTTTGTCTACCTTCTCTTGCCATACAGAAATTGGCGCCAGGTGATAAACATTCCATCCTTCTATAGGCAGCCGTTCGGATTGAATGGACCAGGTGACATTGCCGGAATTCCATTCCCATCCCTGTTGTTCTGTGACCGGTTTATCCATTTTCAACAGTTCTTTTGCTAATTTTGGATCTGTATTTCCCAAGATGAATTCCTTATTTTTGCCCTCAATATACAGCTTGTTCTGATCTTCCTCCGAAACTTGAAGCATGTTCTCATTCAGTAATGGTTTACTGAACAGAATCGCTACAAACCCCTGATATTTTTGATTAGGTCCGGCTGCAGGTACGACTAATGCAAGATACGATCCGCCTTTTACCTCATGGTTGAAATATTGCAGGTAGGGTGTTTTCTGATTCTTAATATAATCCAATATTTTTTGGTCATAAAAATCGCTTGTAGTATAGATGCTTGTTTCTGAAGTATAGATTTGGTCAAGATTGAAATTGATTAAATAAATACCGGAAATGAAAGATTCACTGCTCATAAACTCCCTTACGCTTGTAGCGGCTTTATTCAGTATCAAAGGAGAGTAACTGTTTTTCTCCATGTTCATCCAAAGCGCAATGCTCTCATCCGAATAAACTCTAAGCGCAAACTGGCGTAATTTCTGCAATGTATACTCCGAGGTTTTCACGACTTTCTTCATTTTCTCCTGATTCGACTTGTTCATTTCCTCCTGTGCGCTTCGGGCGAACTGCTGACTCAAGAACAAGGTGAACACCAATGTGAGCAGACTTACGGCAATGCAGGAATACAAAAATATACTCAAATACATCTTCTTCGGCTTTATCCGGTCCCACATGGAAGCACTTCCTCATGAAATTGATACAAAGATAGGAGTTCAACCTTAAAGCAATCAAATCGTATGATAGATTTTCCATCAAGTCTAGTACAAATCTTACTAATCAAGTACGAAATTTATTTTGAAGCAATGTTATTTACCACTACAACCACGGTACTTAATGATAATTAAAAAAGGAACTGTCCTGACGGCAACTCCACTATCGTACCCTTTAGTTGAGTGTAGCAAAATGATAACCCCAGATGCCCAATGAAGCGATCAGAATCAGTTCTAGGAGGAAACGGATCATAAGATTGACTGTAAAGAACATAATTGGTACTCCTTTGAATTACCAGTTTTACTACCAAGTACAACCTGATTTTTGGGAATGAAGATTTCTACATAGACTTTTCCATATCCTGCCCTTTACCTTTTTGACACAATTGGGTGACCTGTTCATACTTCAATTTGATTAATAAGTCGATCTGCCTTTTCCTCATTTTTAACTTTAAAAAATGCATTCCAGATTATCTGGAATTTCATGATTACTCCTATACTTTTCGTATATTTTCAACCTACTATATCTACATAATAATACGCCAGTCCGTTAGCGTAATAAAGCTGCCGGTTTATTCCGGCAGCTGCGTCTTTGTTGCTTTATGGAGTTAACGTACCCGTTAGCGTAATGATGTAGATTGTTGAGAAGGCCATCTTTAGCGGGATGGCATTAACATAATGGAATACGCATTAGCATCTCGTATTTATCACGATTTCATATGAATTTTTGCCTATCGATTGAAACAATGTTGTTCGACCTCTCAAATGCAAGAAAAAAACTCCCCTCTCATCCATAAATCATCTCTTCACAGAAACAATTTTATAAACAGGAAGGGAGCAATTTCACCTATCTTTATTAGTTTACGATATTATCGAACCCATTGCATCGTCCGGAATTTGCTTGGTGCCTTGCCGTCGCCGATTCCGCCACCCCATTCGATATAGCCTCTTCTCAAATTGCCGTCGTTTTCGTTAACGAGCAGTGAAAGGCTGAATACTCCGGTTTCGGTCCCGATCGGCGTTAGTTCCGACCAAGGCAATGCCAACTCATAGGTCGTCAGCTTCTGGGCCTCATCTCTTGCTACACGAACCGTTCCGCCTGTGACTAATCCTTTGGAAACGCCAGCCGGCGCGATCCAACGATAAATTTGCGGACCTGCCGATGTTTGCGAAATTCCGTATTCGTAATATTTAGGATCTTCGCCCGGTAATCCGCTCGAAATCGCAAACTGGATACTATCGTTGTTCCATATGTTCACATCCGTAGCCGGAAACGCATGAATGTTATCCTTGATTTTTGCGGTCAAATAAACATGATCGTTGTCATAGTTCAGCCATACGGAACCACTCAAATCATTGGTCCCATTATAGCCGCTCACCTTCACATTGCCCTTGGACAAATCGATGGTCGCCGGCTTCGCAACGATAAGCGGGTCGGCATTTCCGTCTACATTCACCGTTCCGTAATAGACCGGATTGAATTCGATAGATCCTGAATAGGTATACGTTTTGTTGTTTCCGAAAGCTACATCGACGTTAGCCGGATAGCTTTTGCTGAGCTCCATACTTTGCAGCGGGATATTGAACTCCCTAGCCGAATCGGGCTGCAGCACTTGATTCAGCTCCTGACGGCCTGTCAATGTTCCAAGCTTCCAATCCACACTATGAACAGGCAGGGCGTTGATCATCGAGTGATTTTGGATTTGTACTTTGATCGATTGACTTAGCGGATCGGTACCATTAATGACCGGGCGAATGTGAATTGTTTCAGACGGGAGTATGGCAGCAGCATGCTGCAGCAGCCCGACGGCTTGCCCTCCTGCTTTTATAACTCCTTTGACGATCCGTGTCCCAGGCTCATCCAACCCGTTCACAACAACCGTCTGAAGCTTGTTTTGCCCAGGGGCGGCATTCATCACGAATTGTTGTTCTTCAATCTCCAATGTAAAATCCAGCGCTTCCGCTGTCATATTGTTCATTTCAACTTGCAGCATCACCGGCTCACCGGACCGAGCGCTTCCTCCTGAAACGGTAAACGTCGCATCCTTATTGATCGATTGTATATTTCCTTTGATGTAAATAGGCTCTCCAGTCAAAGTCACGTAAATATTCCCGTTCGTCGGCGCAAACGTTCGCGTATTCCCCATCATATCCGTAATTTCAACAGGCTGATTCGTTCTGATGACAGCCGACGCGGGTGCGAGCGACCATAACACCCGTTTGTTTTGTCCGCCATTAGCAAACATGTAGCTTTTCAAGCCGGACTGGAGCGGCTCTTCAGCTGAAAATTGCCATCCGGTGAGCTCCCTTGTCATTGCGGCATAGGCGGCATAAGCGGGCTTTGGAGTGAATGCACCGAGCGGGTCAGCCGCATTACGAAGAATGCCGAAATTATCTTCGTTATAGTCGTTACGAAGCCCGTCATTCACCATATTGTACCAAAATAATTTTTCGACTCCGATTGAAAGCGCCAACACATGATAACGGACCAAATAATTCGCTTGAGTTATTTCATCGACGCCATTCCCGGCCTTATGGGTTGGATAACCGAATTCCGTGAGCCAAATCGGTTTGTCTTGGCCGTTATTATATTGGCGAATTAGTGCCTTAATTCGTTCCAGGGAGTCGGACAAGCCTTCTGGCTCATTCGGATAAAGGTAAGGATGCAGGGTAACCGCGTCCATATACTGCAGCCCGCCCAGCTTGAACACTTCCTCGATCCAACTCACTGCATCTTCGGAAGCGACAATGCCGTGGACTGGGAATTCAGGATGTTCGGCTTTAATCGTCTCATACGTTTTTTTCAATAATTTAAAATAATAATCAGGACGGGAGTTGGCAGGACTATTGCCTCTTTTTCCGAAAGAACCATGAAACTCATTGTAGGCTTCCATCGCGATCAACTGATCTTTGTAATTATCAACGTAGGCTTCGGCATAGTTAGCGAAACCTTCACGGCCTTGGTCCGTGTACGGAGTGCCGTTGTTGTCGTAAAAGGGGTTGTTGTATGCAGCGACAAACAACTTTCCGATGCCCTGCTCTTTGAGTTTCGCCATGTAGTTATCCGGAACGGGACTGAACGTGTACTCTCCCTTCGTTTTCTCAATCGCGTGCCACTCGATGCCAGTCCGGACCGATTTCGCGCCTGCCTGCTGAATTAACGGAATCGTTGTGGTTTGTCCCCTGTGCAGATGGGACCCCATTCCGAACGGGGAATCTGCTACAGCAGTAAAATCATAGGGCGACAGAACGGCGAACGACGTTTCCAATGGAACCGGCGGTTGTGCATTTGACGATTCGACGGTTGCCTTGAGCTTAAAGTAGCCGCGTTTAGTATAAGGAACATGAATGAGCATTTGGCCCTTGTCGTTATATTCTGTTCCTCCGGACATCTGGGTGCCCTGCATATCGTAAACTGACCACGTAACGCTAGGCTGCAGCGTCGCAACCTTGAGCTGGATCGGCTCATTTTCGATGAACACATTCCCGATGTTCACTTGTTTGAGCTCGGTTTTCGGGATGGTCACGGTTACGTAGGGGCCGTCATGGCTCCACCGGTTTTGATTGCTTCCGGCTTCAATCTTCAATGTATACGTTTTGCCGATATCGGAGCTCGGAATCGGAATATGGTACGTAGTGCCCGTTACGGTCGCGATAGTTTTGTCGTTCTGAATGATGCGATAATTGCTTACATTCGCTGAACCTTTCGGTTCCGTCCATTTCAAATCCAGCCCGTTCTCGTTCAATTGCATAATTTCAACGCTGGCACCGGAAGGCCACTTCGGAGCCGATGGATTAACACGTTCGTGTGATAGTGACAAATACGGCTGATTTGCTGGGCTCTCTTTACTGTTGATATGGATTAGCGCACCATTCTTGGCGGCTTGGGTTAATCCAAAGCTGGCCATCTGATCCGATGCTAGCTGTGCCTTCACGAAGGAGGTGACGTCTACCTGAATCCATTGCCATGTCAAGCCTACGTCCACATTGGCTAAATAATGGTTTATTGCCGGCTTGTCATTCCAGATCATCATATTCTCCGTCCACGAATCTTCTTCCACCCCGTACAATTGGAAGGCGAGCGGGCTGCCATTAGCATTGTTCACAGCAGCATAAACGTTCAGCGTTGCTGTTCCCAATTGACCGGGATATGAACTTAGATCGAATTTCATGTATGATTCGCGGGTATAGTTCGGATCGCTCCACGTTCTTACTTGAAGCGTTGGCGACGAACCGAAATTCAAATTTGCGGACGATCCCGGATTCACATACGTATCGGCTAGCGCCGGAATCTGAATTTCATCGTCGTTTGACTCGAGAGCGTAAACTGGGAAACCTACGCCGGCAACTAGAAAGCAGACAATAACAAACATCAGTAAAGCTCGAGAACGAATGACGGACTTTTTCCGCATAACAATCACTCCTCTTTGTAAAAGTGGTTGAACAAAGTAGTTCCTTTTCTTCCCATTTGCTATCCGATCAGCATGGTTTTAAATGTTTAGTCTCACCTCCTTTTATTTCTACCGATGTATCATCAACTCCGATCCACACCGATATGGCTGAAGGATTATGGATGATGTGACCGGATACGGAGAAACGTAGCTGCCGGATGGCTCTCATATAACCGACGATTTCGGAATTCGTGGCGTACCAGATGTCGTTGCGCCGCCCTGCCAGCTCGCCGAACTGTTCGAGTAAGCTCCAGTTCCGATCTCGCTCAAACTCATAACTGTGCCCCCACACATAGAGTAGAGCCATTCGCAAGTGTCTCGGCTTCTCAGAAAGGAGCCTTTTCCCGTACTCCAGCATTTGTTTATGATGGCAAGTCGGATGCCAAAGCAGGAAATCGGACGGGATATCGAACGTGTGGGTGCTGGTCGTCGTTCGAGCATATTCAATGCCAAGGCCGGGCAATGCCGACACAACCTGTTCATTCCATGCCCCGTGCGGATAACTCATGCCACGAACAGGATAATCGGTAAGCGCTTCCAATGCATCGCGGTCTTTCATGATCTCCATAATAATACGGTCCGGAGGAGTTACATCCAGAAAAGGATGCTCTGCCGTATGGGCGGATACTTCTTGCCCGGCGTACAGAGTCTGAACCTCATTCACGCCAATATAACCAGGCTTCCCCAAAAAGCCCGAGTTTAGATGGAATGCCCCCTTTAATCCATATTCATTCATTATAGCGACAAGCTGTCGATCATCTTCTCTACCATCATCGTAGCTCATTGTAATCGCTTTCGTTTTGCCGCCGGGAAAGCGGTCGTATCGTATTTTCATGCGGTTTCTCCTGTCGGTGAGGTATCTCTCTCCACGCTCTTCCGAGAGATACCCTACCTACTCAAATTTTGTAGAATGGTTATAAATACAACCATTCCCGATCTATAATAGCTAGAATCAAATCCATTTCAGTCCGTTTGAAAGGCATCGATTTATCCTGCTGCGTTATTTGCGGATCTTCCACTTTCGTGTAAGTAAGCAGTGCCTTTCCCGAATCGGTGAACGAACAGTTCAAATCCATAAATTCGAGGGGACCGGTCTCAATGTCCCCGACCTTCTTCCATGTTATGCCGTCATCGCGTGACAAAGCGGCCGATAGTGGAGTACGCAGTCCGTAATGGTGGCGTGTCAGATCGTATTTGCTGCCGTTATAAAACAGCACCAAATCGTCGGTTTCGGGAATACGCCTAAGGCAAGTGCATGACTCCGGAGCTTGCAGTCCTGATGTTTGCGGTAACGACCAGTTCTCCCCCCCATCGTCGGAATAAGATAAGAACACCGACCCTAACTGCGTTCGAAGCGACATGATTATCCGCCCAGAAGCCAACTCCGCTGCCGATGCCTCCATTGCGCCGCGCATTGGCAAGTCGACCGTCCCGCTTGATCTTCGCCAGCTATTACCCTCGTCGTCACTAATAAAGCATGCGACAGTATTGTGCTGGCTCCCCTGATGCCCCGTGCCGAAATGAAACGGCAGCAGCAATCGCCCGCTCGACAAGACGTTCATCTGATTGGCGCCGCCCTGAAGCCATTGTCCGTCGCTTCGACTCCATACGTTGCCCGCATCGCGCCAGGTTTTCCCCTCATCGCGGGAACGGAGCAAGCACATCGTCGAGCTGCTCCCTCCGTGATGACCGCGAAGGCAATGAAGCATCAAATCACCGGAAGGTAGCCGGGTTAAACCGGGTGCTTGCACGTTATGGTCGCCAGGTTCTACGTCCACGAGCAATGTTTCCTCGCTCCATGTGATCCCGTCATCTCTCGATAACTTGGTATAAATGCGGCAGAGGCCAAAATCGCTTCCTCCCTCGGCACTGTCCTCATATTTATGCCATGCCAAAAGCAGGCTTCCGTCCTTCAACTGAACGACGCTGGCCGTATCATTGCGCGGGTTGCCCGGTCCGGCTTCCGCCACCGTGATGTATTGGATCGATCCGTTCCCCATCGATTGTATATCCTCCTTTTGTTCAAACTTGCTGACTACTAACATCGTTGAAATGATGCAACCGATGCAGATTGATAGCAGGACGGAAGCTAATCCATACTCCATCCTGCTTCAAGCTCCAAGTTAAAATTTCAGCTTGAACTCGTAAAAGTCTTTGGTCAAAAACGCTTTCGTTTTGTTGTCCTGATACCATTTCGCGTACCATTCCTCTATATTTTTGCCGTTGTTTTTGTCCCAGGTGCTCTTGGCGTCCTGAAATCCCTGATCGACGGTATAGGAAGCTCCGGATATAACGGCTTTCGTCCAAATGTCCGAGATGGTTTTGGTCGCGTTGTTGAACGATGTTTGCAATTCTCCGGGCATCGCCGGAACATGTTCCGGGTGCGTAAAGTCGGGCATAGGACGCTTCTCGTCCAAATAAATGTCGTACGCCTGCTTCATAAGATCAAGATATTGCTTTTCTACCGGGTCGTTCGGATTGAGCGATGCCTGAAACTGTCCGCACGAACCTTCCGCAATCGGCGAGAAGAGCATCGTATACGCCGCTGTATACTTGATCTTCGGATCGGTTTTTGTTTTATCAATGAACTGCTGGCAACCATTCGCGCCTTCCTTCCAATCTTCACCCTTGATGCCGTATTTTAGAGTTTGGCCTGTATCCTTGGCCGCCATAAAATCAACATACTTCATAACCGCCTCCGGATGTTTGGAATCCGCATTGATCATTCCGGTCACTTGTACCGGATTGGATAAGATCGGGCTGAACTGGCCAAATACGGTCGCGGGGAGCGGGATGACCTGTAATTCCGCATTCGGATCGGCTTTTTTCAGCGCTTTGAACGTGTCGATATCGGATTGATGTACGCTAGTGCCCCACATCCCGATTTTTCCGGCAATGATTTCCTGCGCATACAGTCCCATGTAACCGGACCCTTTTTTCGTCAAGTAATCTTTGTCGATCAGCCCTTCATCGTATAATTGCTTCTTGAAGGCGGCAGCCGCTTTCGCCCTTTCCCAATCCCATACCATCTTGTCACCGGAAATCGTCCAACCTACGTTGCCGAACATGCTGTCGATTACCTGGATCGAACGGGCGCCCATATCCATCGTAATCGTATCTTTCTTGCCATTGCCATCCGGGTCATTATCCCGAAATGCTTTCAATACGCGAATGAACTCTTCTTGCGTTTGCGGTACGGGAAGGTTCAGCTTTTTGAGCCAATCCGCTCTGACCATCAATACATTGTGCGGCCGCAGACCGTTAATCCGCCCGAACCCGTACATTTTGCCGTCAGGCATCGTAGCCGCTTTTTTCAATGCAGGATATTGTTTGAGCAGCTCTTTATACGTCGTGCTGTGCTTCTCAATTAAATCATCGACGGGCAGGATCAATTTTTGATCATACAGCTGGTTGCGAAACGGTGCGCTGAACTCCTGAATGAGATCGGGAGCGGAGCCCGAGGCGAACAACGTATTGAATTTTTGTACGGATTCCGTTCTCGGGATAGCCATTACTTTTAATTGGGCCGGGCCGTTCTCGGACATCCACGTCACCCATCTGTTTTTCTCGATTGTGCCTTCTTCCGGTGGCGTATTGCCGGCATCGTATGCCGAAATCGTAATCTGCGGCTTCGCTTTATCCGCACTCGGTTTGGGATCGCTTCCGTTTTGTTTGGAGCACCCGGCCAAGCCTACCGCTAGCATGCAAAAACCGGCAATGGCCACCTTGCGTAAGTTCTTCCTGTTCGCTTTCATTGTGCGACCTCCTCTGTTTGTTTTTCCATCGTTTCACAAAGATAACCTTATCCTTTTACCGCGCCAATTAACACCCCCTTAACGAAATGCTTTTGAAGCAGCGGGTATACGACAATCATCGGAATTAGCATTACTGTCATGCCTGCAGAGCGAATCGATTCGGGAGTCAGCATTTGCCTGTCCTCTTCTTGAATATTTTGCAGCTCGTTCATCAGATTCGATTGCGCCACCATCTGCTGGATGAGAACGGACAAGTTATATTTGCTTGAATCATTAATATAAATGAGCACGTTCATGAACGAGTTCCAGTGACTTACACCATAAAATAAAGCCAGCGTCGCCATAACGGGAGCAGATAATGGCAGCACAATTTGGGCCGCCAATCTCCATTCGCCGCATCCGTCCATCTTGGCCGAATCGAGCAACTCCTCAGGAATGTTCTCAAAGAACGTTTTCATAATCAACATGTTGTAAGCGCTGACTAGTCCCGGAAGCCAAAGGGCCCAATAAGAATCGATCAATCCAAGCGACTTGACCAGCAAATAGCTCGGTATAAGCCCCCCGGAGAAAAGCATCGTGAAAATGATCAGAAGCGTCATGAACCGCCGCCCTATAAAATGCTTCTTCGATAACGGATACGCCGCAAAAATCGTAAGCA
Source organism: Paenibacillus sp. NPDC056579 (assembly GCF_042793215.1). Taxonomy (NCBI): domain Bacteria; kingdom Bacillati; phylum Bacillota; class Bacilli; order Caryophanales; family Paenibacillaceae; genus Paenibacillus; species Paenibacillus sp. NPDC056579. Next base: position 880,048 of record NZ_JBHTVD010000002.1, on the reverse strand, counting down.
GCATATTGAAGGGCACGCCGACTCCGGTAATGATTACGCTGTTCAAAAAAGCATCCGGCACACGGGTTCCTTTCAACAAAGCTTCATAAGAGTCCCAGCTGAACTCCACAGGCCATATAAATACTTTCCCGGCCAATATCGCGTGATTGCTGCTAAACGACAGCGATACGATATGAAGCAGCGGTACTAATGCTGTTAACGCCCATAGCCCTAAAAACAAAGCATTAATTCCGTAAAATAGTTTTTCGCCTGATGTAGGTTTCATTCGTGCGTGCCCCCTCGTAAAATCAGAACAATCCTTGATCGAATTTGCGGGCTATCCCATTGGCCGTCAATACAAGCACTAGCCCGATAACCGACTCGAATAGCCCGACTGCCGCCGTAAAACTGAACTGGCCTCCCTGAAGCCCTACCCGGTATACAAATGTCGAAATGACATCGGCAACTTCGGAAACGGCCGGATTGGACAGCATATACACCTTGTCAAACCCTACGTCGATCAGCTTCCCCATTTGCAAAATGAGCAGAACGATGATCGTGGAGCGAATACCCGGCAGCGTAATGTGCCACATTTGCCTCCACTTGGGAGCTCCGTCTATAGCGGCCGCTTCATACAAGGACGGGTCGAGCGATGACAAAGCGGCCAAGTATATAATGGCGGAGAAGCCCGCTTCCTGCCAAATGCCTGAGCCGAAATAAATCGCCAGCCAGCTCGGGATCTTGTATAAGAATGGAATCGGTTCCTCCGAGCCCGTAATCGCTTGCAGCAATCCGTTCATCGCTCCGCTGGAGGAAAATAAAGTCACTACGACGCCCGTAACGATGACCATCGATAAAAAATGAGGCAAATACACCAGCGTTTGTACCGCCTTCTTATACCACTGTTTCCGAATCTCATTTAACAGGATCGCTAGCAGGATCGGAAAAGGAAAACCGATAACAAAGCCTAGCATGCTGATTAACAATGTATTGCTAAACACTCTCAAGAAATCCGGGCTGGTCCAAAGCATTTCGAAATATTTGAACCCGGCCCATGGACTGTTCCATATGCCTTCGCGGAGATTGTAATCTTTGAAAGCAATGATGATCCCTCCAATCGGTATATATTTGAATACGATGAAGTAGATCAATACCGGAAGAAACAAAATCCAGAGAGGAATGTTCGACCTCCATAATTTCCTTCGCTCCGTGTTTGTAGGGTTGTGCTTTTTCACCGCCACGGCTGCTGTTTTCATTATTTGCCTGCTCCTTTTTGTATGATCGTTTGTGGAATGTCCCCAATATACCGGAGAGCTGCGTTTGTGCACAATATACACCTTTTTTCTCGATAGATGGGGCAAGAAAAAGGCTCCTCTCCAGCCTTCCGAAGCGATCTTCAGAAGCAGAGCGAAGCCTGATGTACATTTTTTTACTATGCAGATTTTATCGAAAAACATCTAGGCAGACCGCCCTTACTCGGCTTCCGTCGAAATTTTTCTGTATTCGCCTGGCGTTAGCCCCGTCGACTTTTTGAAAGCGCGTATGAACGAAATCGTATGAAGGTAACCGACTTGACCGGCGATGATTTGAACCGTATCTCGGGTTTCCTTGAGCAGTTGCTTTGCCCTCTCGACTCTCGCCTGCAAAAGGTAATCCATCATGTTCATTCCGATTTCTTCTTTGAAAATTCGGCTCATAAAGCTGGAGTTAATGTGAAACAGCTCACCGATACCCGTCAAGGAAAGGTCCGGATCTTCATAATGCTCATCTATATAAGCTTTAATTTTGTAGAGCAATGCCGTTTGAGAGTCTTCGTTCTTACGCTTGTTTATTTCATCGAAGATATCGTTTAATTGCGCGTAAACATAAGGATACAGTTCGGCCTCCGTTTCCAGCGGCTCCAATCCTTCATTTAAAGAGTTCTGTCCTTTATTCCAAATCGATTTAAGGTCCGATGACGTTTCGCTCATTTCGCGGTCGATGGAAAACAACACGAGCTTCACCAGGTTCAGAACGCTATCTTTGGACATACCGGCTTCCGACGTCTGCCGAACGAACTCCTGCATTCTGTCTAGCCATCCGGAATCGCCTTGTCGAAACGTCTGTGCAATAGTCCGCAGCATTTGGGGCTGTACAATCAATTCCTCTTCCTTCAAATGCTGGATATTGTCCGAAGCGATGACTCGATTACTGCCGAACTTGAATTTCATTTTGACGGCATGCATAGCCGCTTTGTGGGATTCAGCTATTTCATCGATCTCCTGTGCTAACGATCCGATACCGACCGTTATCGTAAAATCCAGATTGTCTTGAATCCATTCGCAAACTTCTTCCGTAATCGACTCCGCCTTGGTACCCAAATTGCCGGATTGAAACAAAATAGCCATATGGTTTGCCTGTATCCATTCTGTCCATACGTGAATACCGTGCTTTTCCGCTACCTCCTGGAATACGCGTAAAATCGCATATTTCAATAAATATTGATCGCGCTTGCTATATCGTGCCGCAAAACCGGAATAGTGGTCAATCTCAGCCATTGCAACACGAGCTTGATATCGTTCTTCAAGCATCGTTACAATTAACTCATCGTCTCGGCTGACGATATTGCCTTCAAGCAAATCCAATAGCAGCTTCGTATGCCGGTATTTCACATTTTCGCTACGCAGCAGCTGCTGGTTGTCGAATTGATCGATCAGTTGATCGATGGCCTCTTCAATAAAGTCGAAATCATTCCTTTTTTCGCTTCCCAGCAGCTGTATGCTTTTTTGGGATTTGAAGCGATCCAGGCGATCTGTCAACGCTTCAATTGGTTTGTAGTTTTTGCGGGTAATAACATAAATCCAGTAGGCGCCGAATGCGATGACCAACAGCCATAACCCATAGCAAACATAAAAAATGGTCGAACTGAACCCGTACACCTTGGAGTTGTCAACCGAGCTGCGCATGCTCCACCCCGTATAATCCGATGAAATCGAGAATGAATGCAATTTGGGGGCATCGACTCCAGACAACGCTTCGTTTCCCTCGATGGACGCAATAAAACCGCCCTCTTTATCCACAAAATCGAGATGACTGTACTGCGAATTTGCCATTTGCTCAATCATCGATTGAATAGCATAAGGACGGACATTGACTACAATGAGCCCCTGCCCTCCGGAAATGGTCGGAACTTTGCTCGTAAGCGTCAACACGTTGCGGGTTACGATCTCGTTCGAATAGGTGTTCACTTCCGAAATTTTTCGCAAATCCGACCATTTCGACTTCGGTTGATTACGGATGACTCCCATCAGAAAATCCCGATCCGGGAATTGGTCTATAGAAATTCTTTCATCCCTGGTCAAAACGATTTGATCCCGGAAACGGTACAAATACAGCGAGTCGATCAGCGGAGTAGCGTGAATAATATTTCGAATCCGTTCGCTCATTTCAAGGGAATCCAAATATTTATTCGTTTCTTTGGCAGGATCGAAAAACTTGTCGAAGGTCACGCTGTTCAAAATTTCTTTTACGATTAATTGATCGATGGAACGCAGAGCATCATCGACGCTCTGGAGCATCTGCTTCGTTGCAACTTCGTTGACCCGGTTCGCTTCATTCCCGATCGTTAATCGTACGGTGATAATGGAAATGAGAACAACGACAGACGAAGCTACGACGAAGATAGGAAGATAAGATAAAAGCAACCGATAATACCATTGTTTGCGCATCCGAACGAGGCCCCTTTCCTAATGAAGTCAATAGTAACGCTCAGTGTCTTTCATGGCCTATATGAGTTTCTTGTCCGAATTATAAGACAAAAATATTGATCCCAGAAATGTTCTTCACTTTTTCCTATATAGTAAAATAGCACACCTAGGGTGTGCTTGATAAGGACAATCTCTTTCAGACGACGGTATTGGTACTCAGAAAATCTACTTGTTGAGCAAAATGGCGAATTTGCAGCCGCTCTTCACTCGACAATTGTTGAATCGGTTTTCTCGGCGATCCCACTTCAATTCCTTGCAAATGTAAAATTTCCCTTTCGAATGCGATGAAATCGTATTTCAGCAGCTCAGCGATCACGCGGTTCGCTTTGGCTTGCAGCTTGCGGGCAGCTGCCAAATCCCCGGTCTGGAACGCACGGTACAGCTCGACGAATAACTCCGGCATGATGTTGTAAGTACTCCCGATGGCTCCGCAGCAGCCAAACGCCAACCCCGCAAGCAAGCACTCATCCGGTCCGTTGAATACGCGGAAGTCCGGACCGCACGCTTCGATCAACTGCTGAAGCTCGAACGTGTCCTTGGACGTAAACTTGACTCCAATAATATTGTCTACCTTAGAGAGCTCCTCATAAAACCGGACGGTAGATTGAACCCCCGTCATCGCAGGAAAATGGTAAATAATGAGCGGAATGTCGGCAGCCGTCGCAATATCGAGATAATGCCCGCGCACTTGCTCCTGACCATGCTTATAATAAAACGGCGCAACCGACGATACCGCATCAGCGCCGGCAAGTGCAGCATGCTTCGTAAGCTCTACGCAGGTGGCCGTGTCCATCGCTCCGACATGCGCGATAACAGGCACGACTCCTCGAACCTCGTCTACAACGATTTCGAGAAACGATTGACGTTCGCCAACGGATTGCAGAAACCCTTCCCCCGTGCTTCCGCTTAAATAAAATCCGTCCACCTGCTTATCAATCAAATGACGAACAATCTTGCGGGTGGCTGATTCGCTGATCTTCCCCTCTCCATCATAGGGCGTAATCAACGCCGGGATAATTCCTTTGAATTTGTCCAAAGTCAACATAATAAGCTCACCTGTATCCTTTCAATTGTAAGATTAATGGTTGTTCCGGATTCGCACAATGTTCTGAGGGTTTCCCTCCAGAAACGATGGTACGTTATCTACAGCGGTTTGCAGCAGTCTGCCACGGGCTTCCCTTGTTGCCCAGGCGATATGCGGCGTAATGATGCAATTGGGCGCATGAAGCAATGGATTATTTGGAGCAGGAGGCTCCGATGACAGCACATCAAGCGCGGCTCCTGCAATAGTCCGCTCATTCAGTGAGTGAGCAAGATCACTTTCGATCACCAGTTTTCCTCGTGCAGTATTAATGAGAAAAGCATTAGATTTCATCAGTTCCAGATGAGATTTGTTTATGATACCTTCTGTCTCCTTCGTCAGCGGACAGTGCAGACTAATGACATCTGAATTCCGGAACAGGGCATCCTTGGAAACCCATTGGAAACCGTTGAAAGGAACCTCTCGGTCCGTTTCCCCTCTTCTATTTAAAGCAATCACCTTCATCCCTAGCGTATTAGCGATTCGTGCCGCCTGCATTCCTATCCGTCCCGAACCTATAATCCCCATCGTTTTACCAGACAATTCAACTAGCGGGGTTTTCCAATAACACCAATCCGGACTTGCCGTCCATGCCCCCTGTTGTACAGAATTGGCATGCAATCCGACCTGATGGCAGAGCTCGAATAGTAAGGCAAAAACAAATTGTGCGACAGAATCGGTTCCATAGTACGGGATATTAGCAACCACTATATGTTGGGATGCGGCAGCATTCACATCAAGTACATCATAGCCAGTAGCAAGAACACCGATGTATTGTAAGTCCGGCAATTGCTGCAGTGTAGTTGCACTCAATGGCGTTTTGTTGGTCAACAGCACCTGCGCTCCTTGAGAGCGTTCCAATATTTTATCGTGAGGGGAACGATCAAATACGGTCACATCACCGAGCTTAATCAATTCATCCCAGCTCAAATCACCAGGGTTTAACGTATAGCCGTCCAAAACGACGATTTTCATAGTCAACTCCCACAATCGGTTGGTATAATAGCAATATCTGTAATAGGAGGCACTGCGGCATGTATCCGGACTATTTATTCGAATACCCTAATATGGACTCCAGCTTCCCTTTTTTTATGAAACGAAAGCTGCAATGGAAAACACCTTCTCATCGTCACGATTTCGTAGAGCTGACCTTGGTGCTTAACGGTCGGGGCACAGAAACCATTAATGGCGTAACACATAACATGCTGCCCGGCATCATGGTACTGCTGCTCCCATTTCAGGTACATGATATCGTCTCCGATCCGAATAATCCGCTCGAATTATATATTTGCAACTTTCCTCTGGATGTCATCTTTGAGCTGGGAAAAATGGATTCCCACTTGCATGATATCCTGTTAGGCAACGCTGCTGAAACTAGAAATACGTTCATTCATATGCAGGACTGCCTGTTTGATGAAATGCGGCAAAGCTTCAACTCGATGTGGAATGAATACGAGAATCCGATGCCATTTTCAACCGTCATGTTAAAAATGAATTTGCAGCGGGTGCTGACCCAATTTGCTAGAAACAGCCTTCAGGCCGTTCAAAATATGGCGCCCCCTGCACAATCCCGGATTCCAGCATCTAAGATTCGTTCCATTTGGCCTATCATCGGCTATATTCATGAGCATTACCTGGAGTCGCTTACACTTACCGATTTATCCGATCGATTCGGTATTCATCCGTCATCGCTTAGCGAAATGGTTACGCGCCAATATGGCATTCATTTCATAGACCTGCTTCACGAGCTTCGTGTCCGCCATGCCTGTTCATTGCTGCATGCTACGGAGATGCAGATCACGGACATTGCCGAGGAATCCGGGTTCGGCTCGTACTCCAGCTTTGCTCGGATTTTCCATAAAACCAAGGGAATATCCCCCAAAGAGTACCGGATATCCCATCGTACGAGAACACCTATGCAGTAAAAGCATCGGATGGTTGAAAATTGCTGTCATCTTAGTTTGGATTAATCAGTGGTATGCAAAAGATCTTTATTGATTTTAATGACAACACGTTTGGTTACCGTACCGCCTGTGCGGCTGCAAGCCGGCCGGTGCAGATCGTCTGGGAAATAAATAACGAACATGCCCGGTTTTAGCAATAATTCGAATTCGTTATCAACCGTATCAAACAAGGCATAGTCCTTATCGGCCAGTTGATCGTCAACCGGAACGTTACGCTCGGAATGTCTGGCAATAACATGAATTTCTTCCCCTGTCACGACCGACTGAACGTCAATATATTGAGCATGATGCTCCGATTTTCGTTCCTGCGGGACTACGGTATCGGCTTGTTGAACCATAGCGTACATGTCATCCCCAAGAAGGCTATAAGTTCCGATGTCCGTATTGTCCAAATCGTTATCGCACAAGTAATCTATTGCTTTGCGCAAGATGGGCGCGTAGGCCCATTGCTCTTGTTCCCATTTGCTCAAGTCGCCCAGAATCATGATGATTCACTCCTCCTACCATTCCCCTGATGTGCCGAATCGGCTCTTCACATTCGTGCCGAATTGTTTGCCTGCTTCATCGATCCCTGCCAGCAGCTCCTCCACTGTCTTGCCCGCCGTGCTGCGTGCCGCCGGAATAATCGTGCTGCACTCATTGCCGTCCATATAAACGGACGCTTCCAATAATCGGACTTCATCTTCCTTCGGAATAACCATGAAACCATGTTTGTCCGCATGAATCAATTGGCCAGGCTGTACTTTGCAGCCAAATACTTCGACCTCGATCCCCCAGCGAACCGGCGTGCTGTAAGCATGACCGACGCACGTTCTCCGGGCAATGGCTTTGAAGCCTGCATTGTTCATTTCATCGGTGTCGCGGATGGCCCCGTCCGTTATGGTACCTACACAGCCTAAGGAGCGGTGGATGTTGCTGTTCACTTCGCCCCAAAATGCGCCGATCACACGCGGTTTGTCCAGATCTTGCACCACGATGATCTTGGGCCCCGGGACGCTTGCCACATACTTGCGGTATTCACTCCATGCATTCGGATTATTGTTGAGGTGAGCCGGATTGCTAGGTTCGAATTGCACCGTAACTGCGTAACCGACCATCGGCCCCATGTGCGGCATATAGTCTCGGGTTTCCTCCATATTGAAGCCCTGGGTAATGTCGTGTTTCGTAATCGCCTCCCAGCCGTTGTAAATCGTTGGCGTATTCCAGCGCTTCAGCTTTAGCAGATCCGCATGGGATAATGTCATCTCGGGTTCATCCTCTCCTGATTGGGTATAATCGTATTGTAGGCGGTGCACGCGGAAAAGAGGTTGCACTTTTTCGTGCAACCTCTCATAATTTCGGTAATACCGATGCCGAGCAAATCGGCAGTTATTGGCAAACACCGTGTAAATTAACTTTGCTAGATCTGTTTCAGTCCTACACGGCGGCGATATCGTACCCGTTACGTAATGTTCACAAGCTTTAACTTACTTATTCATATTACGGAGTTCTTCGGCTATCACATATAGATCAAATGCTGAACCATCCTCCCCGTTATTTCAATGGTCCTTAATAAGGAGCTGTCCTAGCGACAGCCCCACCCGATCGTACTCGTTAATTTAAGCTAGTCTTTAGTGTAAATCCCCCAAACGCAGTTTGAAAACTCTCCCGCTGCAAAGGTAATTACTTCGTCGGTTTCGCTTTGAACTGACCAAACGGTAAAGTATTTTTTTACTTTGTATATCGGGTCTATCACGGTAGCCTTCCTACCCGTATCCTCCCATTTTTTCTTAAAGATATCTATCCCATTTAGCAAAAATGAGTCATCTGCAGTACTTCCGATAAACACCCAATCCATTCTTGCCCTCCTCACATTGAGTCAATCTCTAAAAAATAAATTCCTCTATAACCGAATGTTGCATTTTGAGATGAAGCTATCGTACCCGTTAGCGGAACAAATTCTTATATAAAACACTAATTATTCCCTTTATGAATGATGATTACATTATCGAAGGGATCTCTAATTCTAAAATGAAACGGATCCTTCAATACATCATTCTCTGTAATAATGTTATCATCGTCATCGAAAGGCTGAATGCCAAGAGCGCGTATATAGTCGTAGGCTTCCTTCATATCAGGGGCATTAAAATAAAATAAAGCATTGTTACTCGGGCTTGGCCGGTCTCGGCGCATACTGTCTAGCAGCAAGGTAATACCATTTTCCATTTTAATGCCATATACGGTACGCTCCTCAGGAGAGCCTTCGTAATGCTTGTCTAGACCGAGCAAGCGGCTATACCACTCAACCGCCTTAGGCATATCTGATACATGAATAAAGATCGCTTTTACTTGATTTAACAGCGGACTATTCACTGTTTTAAAATCACTCACCATTCATCACTCCATATCAGGATATTGTTATTACTGTAATAAATTTGGCATATTTTGGTTCACTAGTCAATGTTTTTAAGAACAACCGTTCTAATTATCCTGCCAGTTACTTTAGTGAAACAGGGAGCAGAACGCGGCGGTCTGCTCCCTGCTCGGATTGAACTATCGTACCCGTTAGCTTAATTCATTTTTTAGATTTTGAGTCCTCGGGATCGATTGCTTTCTTAGCATCTGATTCTCCATTCTTATAAGCAATGTAGATCAATGTCCAGAAGCAAATTAGTCCCATCGAATCAAAACCATAACCGCAGCAGGAAGATTGTTATTCATTACTTCCTTCAAGCCTAACTTCATACAAATCATGATAAGAATATAAAGAATAAAATACTTTCCGTTAAAACTTCATCTATATACTTCCACCTGTCTTTCATAACTGCTCCTCACAATTGAACCCGTTTGTTTAAAAAACATCTTAAGAATGCTGCTAATCTTTTTGTTTCAGCTCAATAGTCATAATTGCCTTAATAAGGTGAATTGAATATAGTTATAAATTAAAACAGTTAAACTTATTAACCCCGCACTGAAACTTATTAAGGAGAATACTTTATTACGCTCATTAAGTACCGGAAAAATAACAATGAGAAGAACAGAAAAAAGGAAACACAATATGAAAATAAGTCTTATTAATATTAGCTCTATTGCATTCAATTAAAATTGCCTCCTCTATCACAACTGACAATCATAAATTCCGTCAGCCAGCGTCTTGCATAACATTCCCAGTTAATTGAAGTTTCTTGGATACAATTACTATTCAAGTCCTTCAAAATTGCATCGCCAATCAGACACCCATGCGGGAAAATACCCTAATCGATGAGCTACTCTCTGTGAAGCAATGTTACTGGCGATTACATCATAACTCGGTATTTCTCCACGTTCCAATATTTCAAAAGTTAATCTGTTTACAAGATAACTAGCCAATCCCAAATTACATTATTTGGGTAATACCTCTATGCCAATCTGCCAAAGTTTTGCACAGGTTTTGCTTGCTCCTGCCACACCAACAATTTCCCCATCTTGCTTTGCAAGCACAGCTAGATCCGTCTGCCAGGGAAGATTCGTATCATATATAATAGCTTCATTGAATCTAGTAGCATCAAATAAACTGACCACTTCTTCTCGCTTAATCAGCTCAAATGAAAAAAAATTCGGTGGTGACGTTGACTTTATTCTTTTTACATCAGGCAGAAAATGCAAGTAAAGGCCTCTGATAAATGGTAAGGAGAATACGGTATCCCTGTTTTTGCCCTAACATTTGTGTTTTGGCAATTAACAACCGTTCGGGTGTAGCCGATACTACAATTGATTTTCCCATAGACAGGATTTCGAAATAACGTGCCTTTCTCGGAAATGGTCTGCATCCAGGGATTTTTTCTAGCTTCAACAAAAATAATGCTATCCTTTACACCGTTAAGGTCATCGATTGAGCAATTCAGGTCAATAGCAAGTTGTGATTGCACAATGAACAGCATTTCTTTTTGCGTCATTATCATCGTTACCCTTCCTTTCTCTTCATAACTCCATAATACCATGATATGGATGGACCCCGTTATCCTGTCCTAGAAAGAAAGAGCAGCTGCCGCGGCGGCAAACTGCTCCTGAATGGCATTGAAATAACGTACCCGTTAGCTTAATCAATTATTGCTCCTTTAAGTACTTTAACAGCTCAGTCAACGAAGCGATCAAGCCATTGTCATTGGCGGTCACCAGGAAGAGCAGGAACAAGAACACAGGGCACGATGGTCGGGTCAGCCGGCGCGGCGAGAGCGGACTAGAGTCAGACAAGCGAGAACCACGCCAATTAGCCCCAACACTATGGATACGATGGACCCAGCTTGCCCGTAGCCAGTGCCGAAAAAACCAGTGGCGTCGAAAAGATGCCGCCCGCCGACATAGATGCTGAACACAGCTATCACGATGGCTACGATTGACCAGTTTCGTCCGTTGCCGTTGCCAAAAAGACCGATGGAACGGGTCAGAGCCAGCCCACTGATGCCCACGCTGATCAGCCCTATTACCACGACTACGATGGCCTTGAGTTGTTCGATGGTCATTTCATCACCACCGCCACCATTTCAGCAGAAGCAATCATTGGTATCAGTATAATTGTACAAAGTATGTCGGATGAAACTAGTTTCATTTTCATATGCTCATTCCTCCTCTTTATTGTTTTTACAAACTGAATCTATATCAGCTTTAACTTTATACAACAAATGTCGAGAACTTATGCAGATTTACCTCTGTTTACGTGGATTTCTTTAAAGTGATGGGAGAGTAGTGAAAAATCGATGTTGAAATCTGTTATTCATTCAATACGTTGTGTGGGCCTTCTAAGAAATAAATTTAAAACGGCTGGTTAAATATGCTCAGTGGCACTTCGTTGATCGCGCGAAATATGAGTGGTATGTTAAGCGTTTTTTATTTTTTATCAAAAAAGGTTATCTGGGTTTGGATTAACCAGATAACCTTTTACCTAAGGATAAATTCAGATCAAGTTATTCAAACCTTTAGTTCAGCTAGCACGGCGGGAGCGGATCAGAGTGATACCGGCAAGGACTATGCTAATGATCCCTGTCACGATGGCGATGACAGCCGCAGCTCTTCCGTCGCCAGTGCCGAAATCACCAGGGAACATGGTCATATGAATTAAAGCATAGACAATGACGACCAGCGCCACCACTATGGATATGATGGCCCCGTTTCGCCCACCATTGCCAATACGACGGATGGAACGGGATAGAGACAGCCCAGCAAAGATTGCGTTCATCAGCCCCACAAACGCGTCTACCGTGGACCAGATTCGCCCGGTCGTGATTACATACCCAACTTTATTTTCAGCAAAGGCAATCGTTGGTACAAGTAGAAGCGCACAGAGTATTCCGAATGAAACTAGTTTCATTTTCATATGCTCATTCCTCCTCTTTATTGTTTTTACAAACTGAATCTATATCATCTTTCTAATTTTTTTGCTTGATAAACAAAATTTCGTGAGCAATCTTTAACTGAATTTGCACGAATTCATAGACATTTGCTAGATGCTATGGTGAAATCCCCTTTAGAATTTGACTCTCAATTCACTAGAAGAGCTATTTCAAAAATGTTAAGTTATACTTGCATCGTCCGTTTTGGGTCGCTGTTCGGTGGACGGTGCACCATAGTGAGACCTGGCGCTTTAGCGCCATAGCGAAACTCGTACATTTTATGTGAAAAACTCGCATCGCTCAGAAACAAGTTTCGCCACGCTTACCACCGAACATTGCCTCGTCACTCTGTTCATTCGCAATATTTGGTTTATGAAATGGCTTGTATTTCGTTTCAGCTAGTGCGATATCGTGAGGCGAACCAAGCCATTCCAGAGAGGACGATCGTTATGATCGATAGTATGACGGCAAAGGCGGCACCACCTCGCCCGTTACCAGAACCAATATCGCCGGTAGTGTAAGCAAAATGCGGCCCAGCGATAAAAAAGGCAATCAATGCCAACGCGATGGCCACGAGGGTCGCAATTCGCCAATTACCTTTGCCAGAACGATCAGAGGCACGGGCCAAAGACAACCAAGCGATGCCCACACTACCCAACCCCATCACCACGGTCACGAGGATCTTGATTCGTGCGGGAGTAAAACCGTAGACTTGTTCAGCCGAGTCAGCTGAGGCAATCGTCGGCACAAGTAAAAATGTACAAAGGATTACAAATGAAACGAGTTTTTTTTTCATTCCTACCCTTCCTTTCACGATCAGTTTACAAACTAACTACACTTTCTTAAGAGAAACAGAAAAATAGTCGAATTATTTGTCACGAAGAGAGCGGAACCAAGCCTTTCCAGCGAGCATCAAGCCGATCAGCCCAATCACGATCGCTATGATCGCTCCAGCACGCCGGTTGCCAGCACCAAAACCAGCAAGCGTAACGGCTAGATGAAACATGGAGAGAAGCACACAAAACAGACCCAACACGATGGACAGAACAGGCCATTGACCAGTGGCAAAACGATCGGTTGGACGGGCAAGAGCAATCCCAGCAACAACCGCAGCGCATAGCCCAATCAACCCAGCCGCGAAAATCAAGAGCCACCCAGGGGTGATACTACCATAACCAACACCAGTCCCTTCAGCAAAGGCAATCGTCGGCACAAGTAGAAATGTACAAAGGATTATGAATGAAATGAGTTTTATTTTCACGATGATTTCTCTCCTTTCACTGCCAGTTTACACAACAAATGTCGAGAACTTATGCAGTTCTTCCTCTTTTTGTGTGGATTTCTTCAAGAACCTGTTAAATCACAGTATAATTTTCGATAAGCGATATAATCTCACAATGGGAGCAGACTTTAATAACGGGCGCCGATTCGCCCGTAATGACCGATTCATCTACAGATGCCAATCCTTCAATGACTTCACCGTCGCCGGAATAAAATGAATAAAATGGAAAGATGTGATGGGAATGGAACCGAAATTGTTGCTTGTGGAGGACGAACTGGGTATGCTGGAGGAGATGCAGACCTATTTGCAGCGTGAAGGGTTCCGGGTATTGACCGCCTGTACTGGCAAGGAAGCGCTCATGATTGCCCGGTCTGAGAGGCCTGATCTCGTCGTGCTTGATTGGATGCTCCCCGAAAAAAGCGGTATTGACGTATGCCACGAGCTAAGGCAAACCTCGCATTGTGGCATTATTATGGTCACGGCCCGATCGGATGAATCGGATAAAATAGTCGGTCTGGAAATTGGCGCGGATGATTATTTGACGAAACCGTTCAGCTTGCGCGAACTCGCTTCACGTATCCGAGCGTTGCTTCGCCGCTTGCGCGGACCCGAAGACAGTTCGACGTTCTTGGAAAGAGATAACTTAATCATTTCAGAGTCCAAATGTCAGGTTTTCAAAGACAATCAGGAAATCCCATTGACACCGACCGAATTCAAAATTCTGTTCACGCTGGCGGCTCGTCCCGGCATCGTCTTCAGCCGTTTGCAATTGTTAAAGGCTGCTTTGGAGGATGAGTACATGGGATACGAAAGGACGATGGATTCCCATATCCGGAATCTTCGCCGCAAGCTGGGAGACGATCCGGCCAATCCTCGATATATTCAAACAGTATACGGTTTCGGTTACCGATTCGGTGAACGCTCATGAAGATTACGGTCCGCATGAAAATATTTGCCTGTATGGGACTGCTCGTGTTCATTGTCAGCATCACTTTCTCCCTTACAACGCAAATGTACACAGCCGGCTTGATCGATCAATTTCAAAGGGAACAAATCGATGCCAACTATTTGAGCGCTACGCCCGAAGAACAAATAGAAATCTTTAAATCTTATTTCCTTGACAAAACGCGGCTGGATGAACTGCTTCAAGTCACGAACGGCGTGCGCTTGTCGTTTTTTGTTGCAATCGGGTTGATCTTCAGTTTTTGGATATCGGGGGTGCTGACCCTCCCGCTCAAAAAGCTTATATCCGCAATAGAGCGCGTGTCGCAAGGCGACCTGAACGTCAAAGTACCTGTAAACTCGAAAGATGAGTATGGGAAAGTCGCTCAAACTTTCAATGATATGACGCTTCGCCTCCGGGAAGCAGAGGACGCCCGTAGGCGGTTGGTAGCTGATGTCGCTCATGAGCTTCGAACCCCGCTGTCTATCATGCAGCTAAAATTAGAAAATGCTCAACAGACCTATCGATACGTCCCTCCGGAAATGCTGCTCAGACTTCATGACGAAGTGATCCGCTTAGGCCTGCTTGTGGAAGATCTTCATGTCTTGTCATTGGTTGAGGCGGGCCGGTTGGCATTGGATTGCAAACCGCTCGATCTGTCGGCAAGACTTGAACAAGTCGTTGATGATGTGAAAATGGAGGCTGAGGAGAACGGATTGGAAATGCGCTTTTATTCGAACACGAGGCCGGTGACGGTGATGGCCGACGCGAGACGGATCACGCAGGTGTTCATCAATTTGTTGACTAATGCAATCCGCTACACGCCGGAAGGCGGAATGATTTCAGTTGTAATTGAAGACAAGGTCCTGGATCGAAATGCAGTCTATTCATGTGTCTCAGTGATAGACACCGGTATCGGTATTCCAGACGAAGAGCTGGCTCACCTATTCGATCGTTTTTATCGCGTGGAAAAGGCCCGTTCGCGGCATACTGGCGGAACGGGGCTCGGATTATCGATCGCTCATCATTTTGTCAGAGCCCACGGCGGGTTCATCCGCGTCATGAGTGAGCCTGATGAAGGTACGACATTTACTGTTTATTTGCCTTCAGGCAATTTCCAGTTGTCAACGTGTAAATGATTCCCTGTATAGTTCTCCGTATCAAAGTAGTCGTGTTTGTTCATGAGAAATAACCGGAAAGTTTTAAGGCCATCCTGGTTGGGATGGCCCTTTCTTTGTACAAAACATGAGTTACCGAACTCATTTATAACAGCAAGTTTTAGGTCCAGCCTTCGTGGGATGGACCTTCCATTGAAGTATCGAAATAACCATTAGGTTAGTCTCTTGATTCAAAGTAGTTGATCGGACGAATCTCAATCCCCCAGCCAAACTGCTCCCCCGCGCCTACCTGAACGGTCGGATGCAAGGAAGCTATCCGGATCGCTTCCTCCATGTCCCGTGCTTCTATCAGAAAAGCACTGCCAATCATTTCCTTAGTTTCGATAAAAGGGCCGTCCGTTACCTTCACCTTTCCGTTCGCCCGCCGCAAGCATTTCGTTTCGGAGGAGAGACCAGCATCGATGATCACTTGGCCGCTCTTGTAGAAATTCTCCAGATGAGGTGGACATTCGTACATTATAGCATCAATCTCATCCTTGGGGCGAGAATCCATTTTCGCTGAATCCAAGTAACCCAAACAAAGAAATTTCATATTTAATTACTCCTTTAATGTAATATTGAAGCATTTAGTTTTGCCTCTATACAAGCGACGAACGGTTTGCGACTAAATCGACATCCCTTTAATATTTTTTTGATATGATGGAGATAAGATCTAAAATCTCTTCCTTCGGTGCACCACGGCACGTTTCAATAGAAACTCTTGCTCCCTGGCGTTGCCCACAAGCGCCGCTGCGCGTTTGAATTCCGAATAGGCTTCGTCGAGGCGACCCAATTTCACGAGAAAATTGCCGCGGACACTAGCAGGCAAGCTATCGTACCCGTTAGCGTAGCGCCCCTTCCAAAGACTGAGATCCAATAATTACAAATAATGCAATCTTCCTAGATACTTCTTCCTTCTTCATGGTGTGGTTACCAAGGGCCAATTGCAATGCACCTTCATGGATGATTTGCGCAAAAATCGGCACGAACATATTCTTTTCGATATCTGTATAAATATGTTCCAAGCTTTTTGACAAAAAAACCCTCAATTCATTTAGTATTTTTTCTTGCATTTGAGGTAAGACCAAGCCACCATAGCTGCTGCGACATTCAATGTTCGGTTGTTGATAAAAATCACATACCGCTAAAATGAGTTGATTTATGCTATCCTGATCGAATTTCACAACACCTGAAGTATGGTTTTCGATAGATGCTGAGGCGAAATCCCCCATAATAAAATCGATTAAATCGTATTTATCATTAAAGTGTGCATAGAATGTAGCACGATTAACCTTCGCTCCCTTTGTTATATCCGCTATTGTAATTTTTTCAAAATCCTTTTTAGAAGCCAAATTGAAAAAAGCATTAATCAATAACTGTTTCGTTTGTGTAATACGTAGATTCCTTACTTTTGATGCCATTTATCTCACCTCTCGCCCGACAATTTGTCAATCTTGTCGCTATAGCAACATTACACGTAGGTTGTTGATTGTTGCATTGCATCATTTGCCGTATAGTTTCCATTAAAGCAACGTATGTTTCTTTTAATCTATCATAGATAAGGAGTTAACGAAATATGAAAACTATTGCCATAGTTGGTGTAGGTCCTGGATTGGGGTTGTCTCTAGCCAAAAAATTCGGAAAGAATGGATTTAGGGTAGCGGCGATTGCGCGTAACCCTGAGAAATTAGCTATTATCGAACGTGAACTTAGAGAATTAAATATTGAAACGCAATCTTTTGTAGCGGATGTCACGGACTTAGCTGCTTTAAAACAAGCCATTCAAGCAGCTAAAAACGAGTTTGGTTCGATTGATGTACTAGAATTTAGCCCCTATGCCAGGGAGGATAAGTTCACAAACGTGCTAGAAACTACGCCTCAAAGTGTATTAGATATAATGAAAAGCTATTTGCTGGCTGGCGTTCTTTCCGTTAATGAGGTTCTACCGGATATGATAAATAACGGTTCTGGTGCAATTTTATTTACAACAGGCGTATCTACTATGTTCCCTTTACCTTATGCCGGGAATGCCGGAATCGTTGGGGCTGGTATTCGTAATTATGCCGCAAACCTGCACAATGAGTTGAAAGAAAAAGGTGTGTTTGTCGGACATCTTTCAATCGGAGCCATGATACAACCTGGTACAGAAGGGGACCCAGATGTTATTGCTGAAGCTTGGTATAATTTATATGAGAAAAAGGACCACTTTGAAGAAATATTCCCTCAAGGGCTTGATCTAACTAAAATTCTTGGTGAAAATTAATATAAAAGAGATAAGACAACTATTGAAATGATAGTTGTCTTATCTCTTTTGCATGTGCCTAGTGCAACATTTTGCTTAATAACCTTTACACTATCCTGCCCTTTAGCGTGACGCGGCTGCCGATTCACGTCGGCAGCCGTGTCTTAGTTGTTTTTAAGACAACGTACTCGTTAGATGAGAAATTTTATTTTTTCTGCAATCGATCCGTTAAGCTAGTTAGTTCCTGCTCCATCTTCATTTTACAATTGAAATATATTGCCGTTCCTTCAATTCAAAATGATCACCTAACTTAAATGTTGAGAGTCTAATACACGTTGCAAGGTCAGAGTTACTTTCCTGTGTTTCCTCTCCGATCCAGCATGAGTATAATTCAAAGACACTCTGATCATCATTAATGTCCCGCATCAAATCGAAGAGAACAGAGACACATTTTACACAAGCCCAATATTCTTCTGGGAAAATTTTTTTCATTTCTTGGTTAAAGTAAAACTTACCCCAATTGGGCACTATTCCATAGACATACGGCAGCTTAAAGTGTTTTCGTATCATCTCATCGCCTTGAACCAATTCATAAATAATAATTCCTGCTGCATCTTCCATTGTTTCATAAACTTCAATTTCATCTTCACTAATTGAGGATGAGAAATCACCCGGGAAAAGAACATAAGAATTATCATTTGATAGGAAATGAAATGCTTTAGGGGGTACTAGCCCGCTCTTATCTAGTGGTGATTTTCTTCCTCCCCTCTCGCCTATAGGCAGAGGGTGATTTGATGCAATGTAGTGATACAAGCTCATTCACTTTCACTCCTTTTTCACCTCGAAGACCAGGTCCGCATGGCCCATGCCAACCATCATCATATTCGGCGCGAACGTCACTGAAGGATAGTAGACGAACCCCACCTTCTTCAGCCAGCCGCTTCCATTCGCTTGCCTGACTGCCCGCGGTTTTCTGCCCTTCCCAGCCAAATAGTTTCGCAGCCTTGTCGTAGTTTTGCTCCTGAACTGCTCTCAGGAACGAGACTGCAATACCTTTAGCTATCTCAAAAACTCCCCTAATACAACGTCCATAAAGGGGAGTGTTAAATTCATAAATTGCTCAAGTTTATTATGGTAATGAAAGTAAATCAGCGTGC
The DNA here is from genome assembly GCF_042793215.1 of Paenibacillus sp. NPDC056579. Lineage (NCBI taxonomy): Bacteria > Bacillati > Bacillota > Bacilli > Caryophanales > Paenibacillaceae > Paenibacillus > Paenibacillus sp. NPDC056579. The sequence continues at coordinate 861,149 of NZ_JBHTVD010000002.1, read as the reverse complement.
GTACTCATATATGTCTTTTGCTGGTCCTCATCACCACGATTATCCTTCACCAACCCTAGAAGAGTCCGAAATACATCATAAATTGTTTCGTGTTAAGTAGGTCCAAAGCTTTAAGCTATAGCGCCTCATTAGTGTTAAAAACTAAAGTTACCATTCTCGCCATTCTTCAGTTATGTCTTGACCTGCTTTAACTTCTAATCCTGCTAACTTTGCCGCCTTATCAATGAATTCAGCCAATTCTTCTCTTTCCATTGTCTCTATGAAGTATTCATTTTCTTCATTTAAATCGTTAAAAGATATGACTAATTCTTCAACGAATTTCATGATCTTTTCTTGGTCGAGATCTCCTTGTATTAGAATTAATTCATTTATATATTTATCGATAACCTTATCACATAAAGCCAGCCGTTCAGGTGTGAATAGATCATCCCCATATTCCAACATACGTTCTCTCCACTGTTTTGTTGGCTTTTCATTAAGTAAATCTTGCAACTTCATTGAAATAACCTCCCCCTAAAAGATAACTAAATATTACCACACATGCGTTGGTTACGTTAAAGAAATCTGCCCGTTACTCAATGACAAACAGGGAGCAGTTGTACCGGCAAACAACCCCCTGTTTCGGTCAACTCAAGTCATCCTGCCAATGACTGGACTTAAGTCCAGTCAATGACTACCCGGAAGTTGGGGGACAGTTTTTACCGAAATATGTTAACTTAATTTATAGTGAAATCATTAATGAAAGGGAGTTTAATATGAACAGGTATATTGGAGGTGCTGTCCTTATCCTTCTGGGGGCGGGTATATTTTTGAACCAGGGAAACCCGATTGACATTGGAACGATCTTCGAATATTATTGGCCCGTATTGTTCGTCATTCCGCTAGGATTGTTTTTCCATTGGCTTTACTTCTCCATGACAGCCCCTAGAGCCGCAGGGCTGTTGATTCCTGGAGGAATTATTTTCACATCAGGGGTTGTGTGCCAGATCTCCATGTTGTTTGACAGCTGGGAATTGATGTGGCCCGGTTTCCTACTTGCTGTTGCGGCCGGTCTTTTTGAATTTTATTGGTTTGGCAACCGCAACCGGTATCTGATGATCCCGATTACTATTTTAACGGTGCTGTCCCTGCTATTCTTTGCCGTATTTACACTTGGAACCATTTTTAACCATCTTGTTTTGGGCGGTCCGGTTTTTGCCATAGCTCTGATTTTGATCGGGGCCATTATGTTAATGCGAGAAAAGAGTAGAGTTTAATTAAGAGAGGTTAAAAGCTCCCGGAAGCGGGACTGTTGACAAACGTAGCGTTTTAATAGGTTTATTGAATGGCCGTGTAGAATTTTTTTTATACGGTCTTTTCTTACTTAGGAGGGTAATTCTATGATGGGTATACCTTAATGAAGTCAGAAGAAGAAGCATAAAGCTTTGGACTTCCATTCCAGAGGAAACGCTCTTCTGGAAACCCGATAACGATGCAATGAATTGTCTAGAGATGATTAGACACATTTTAGAAAGTGAACATTATTACCACCTAGCCATCTTGAATAGGGGCAGTTTATCAGTATTCTATTCTCCGTTCGAGAATCGGCCTTTCACATCTGTGCATGCAGAAATAGAATTTGCCAATTCCTACAGGAATGATTTTATTAACACAATCAAGACATTTTCTGAGGAAGACTTGATAAATATTATGATTGACCGTTCTGATTCAGGGTACATAAGAAGCTTAGGGGATATGCTACTTCGTACTGCATACCACGAATCCGTACATACAGGTCAATTATTGGACTATCTACGGACAGCAGGCATACCAAGAATTCGAATTTGGGATTAATACTATGCATGACAGCCATTATGATCTGGCTGTAATTTTTTGTAATAATGATCAGTTTTACCCGGGGCATAAGGTATCACCAACGTAAACTCCTGAATAAATCCATCCCATTTAGGTAAATAAGAATCAACTTCCTTGTAATTTCGCAAGCACGGGTCCAGCCGCAAGTAGCTGAACTAACTCGTACCTGTTAGTTCAATGGTTTAATATATCTGGGTGCATATTAATGAGAATTTCAAGTAGCTTTAACTGGGGAAATGGCTTCAGTAATAGTTCCTTTGGGAGTTCTTTTTTAAACTATCGTACCCGTTAGCTGAATCATTTGCTCAGAAATTAGATTAGAACCGAGCAACCTATGGTATCAGATTGCTCCTTAACTACCAAAAACAATTTCTCTCCTGCCACTTTGAGCTCATGCACCTGCTAGCTGAAGTGAACAGAGTCCTTACGAGCAGCAATACCTGTCGTCAAATAGACGTTAATGTTGTCCAATTCTCGGTGGTAGATTGAGCGAATGATAGGTGAAACAAGAAGCCGCTCCACTACTCCTGCAAGTCCGGGCTTACTGGGAAACTCGGTCATTAAATCGACATAGCAATGCTTGCTGTCATCGGAAGGCTTTAACGTCCAAGTGGTCGTGACGCCTGCTTTATCGTCCTGCTCCCGAATCACACGCCCAGGTACTGGTTCCGTGATCCTCATTTGTAAAGACGACCTTATACCCATTACGTTCATAGTTAGGCGAAACACGGTACCGGAGCCGCTACCGCCTTGTAGCACCTCAAGCGTTTCGAATTGTCTGGGCAGGATGCCGATGTGCACATTCATGTCAGTAACGACTCTATATACGGCTTCAAGCGGCGCATCAATCATGCGAGCAACCCCAACTTGATAGATTTTCACCCCAGATCCCTCCCGTCTTCTACTCTTGCTTGCAATTAGGCTATCTGTCCCGATAGCCTAACAAACAGAATATATATTTTCGCTCTTCTCTTATCTATCTTTATTCAAGTACATCATAGCCCAATAACTTGCTTTGTCACTATAGTGGTATCCCCAGTATGTATTTTCTATATGGTTTATTTTACCGCAAACCATGGAAGTGCTTGCGTTATCCTCCCAATTAGCGCAACGCGGCTGCCATTTATGCCGGCAACCGCATCCTTATTGTTTATTAAGCTAACGTACCTGTAAGTTCAGTCTCCTATCCTTTTCATCAACATCAGTTCATCGTCTATAACATAATTGCAATGTTCATACGTTTTAATTGCAGCGTCGTTCCTATTGCCTGTCAACACTTTTACACTTTTTACTCCACGTTCCCTAAGATGTTCTTCCAGACAATAAATGATTGCACCTGCAATTCCTCTTCTTCGAGCGGCTTCTTCAACATACAGTTCTGTAATTTCTCCCTGTGGCTCTTCGTAACAAAATGAATAAAAACTGTGAGCACAACCAAAACCAACGACTTTGCCCATAATTTCCGCCACGGCAATCAATTCGTTGTTTACCTTCAGGCTCTCCATTATTTGATTTGGAGGCCGTTTGTCACCTCCGTTAAATACTTGATTTAGCCTTGAGAGTTCCTCTGCATCGGTTAGTGATGCCAATCTTACCCTTATATCCGTATGCATTCTTTTCACCTTATCCACTAGTTTATGATTACATATTCTACCACATTGAAGCAGTTATTTGTTGAAGATATTCTTTCAGGACCTTTGAAATCTGTAAAGTTAACATCACTTGAAAAAAGACCAGTCAATATCTTCCGACTGGTCTAATATGGTAAATGAAGATTTTACTGAAAAACACTTCTGTGAAGATAATCATCCAAGTTTATCGCTAACTTTTTTACTGGCATCCAAATTTCGCTATATACATTTTCCGATGTACCATTGTACTTTGTAAAAGAAATTCCAGGTATATCTGCTACTTCATAATCTGAAGAAGGCAACCATTCAGAATAAATTTTTTAGTTTCTTGTAGCGTAGCAGGAAATGGTCCTTGATTAGGGAAAATTGCCCATAAACTTTCTTCAATAGAAATTTGCTCTAAATCATCGAATGTATTTTCTTTTGTAGTTGCAAATCCAATCATATGAGTCAAGTTTCCTTTCTCTTCTAAAAAACCATCATCAAAATCATAGGATACATTCAAGACTTGATGAGGATATAAATCTAGGAAACGATTTTTGAATTTTGTTTTTAGTTACTTCTGAAGGTAGAAAACCACTCCATTCACGAAAGGCTCTTGAAAATCCTTCTATTGATTGATAACCATGTTTATAGGCAATATCTGTAACTTTTGCTCCGTTTATTAATTCAACATTCGCTACGGATAATCTCCTATTTTTGATATACTCATTCAATGACATTCCAGCCAAGTACGAAAACATTCTTTTAAAATGATAATCCGATAGTCCTGCAATTTTTGATATATCTTTTCCGGATATTTCTTCCGTTAAATGTGTTTCGATGTATTCCATAAATGATTGAATTCTTGTAACATTCAGTTCCCTCCTACAAGTACATAGTAGCGTTAAAATATTCCTTTATTTTTATAGTTATTGTGCCAGTTAACGACAGAAGGAGCAGCTGCGCGACGGCAAACTGCTCCTGGTTAGCTAGTGTATCTGTGTCTCAGTTGGAGGATTCCCATTTTATGGAGCGAGTGCACTCGGCGGCTATTTAAGAAAACACTTTACTGCCTCGTTATTCTTTCAAGATCCTGCCAAGTGACGTTTCGGTATTTCCTTTTCTTGAGTACCGACAGCGTTCCGTTTAGCTCCAGTACTGCTAACTCGACCTGCTCAAGTTCGAAAATATCCTTCCCTCTCAGGCCTTGCTTTAATGCTTCCATCGAGTATTTGTACTTCTTCATCTCCTCCTGCAACAGTACGCCGTCCTTAATAATCACTACCGGCTCTCCTGAGATAGCGGCGTCGGCCTTCTTGCTGTTCAACGATATTCTCATCAGCGCATACCCGATTACACTGACGACTAACAAGCTCAAGATGAAATTAATCAAACTGATCTTGAGATTGAATGCCATATTACCGCCGATCGTCCCGATCATCATCGTAAGCACGAACAAATGGTACGAGCTCTGCGCAATCAGGCGCATGCCGATCAACTTCGTATACAACCAAAGCCATAAATAGGCAAGGATCGTTCTTATTATTATCTCTATGGATTCATTCAAGTTGTGACCAAGGCCCCTTCATTCTTCGAGTTGTGAGTTGAAGATTTACGAAAATCCATGTTTTCCCACTATTATTGCTATGGAGATGTTGTTTTATCCATAATCAAGGCGACTTTGTCATAATTAAGGCTCCTACCTGTCAATAAATCCTTGGTCAGGAGATAAAGTTCTTGTCGTGCATGATAGGCGTGATTTTTAGTGCAACATCAGTCAGCATCTCTGTCCAGGTGTTAAAAGACTTAGACCGCATTAACTCTCGGGAAGGCACTGTCTGTTGATTGGGAAGAAATTAATCTTCTTTATGGTTATTATTTTGGCCGGACGGTTCATTAACTCAAACTTCTCCTTTTTTTTCTTACCCATGCAGTTACAAGGATGATCAGAGGGAAAATAAATCCAATCGATATGACATAAGGAATAAATATGGTCGAATCCCATTCCATCATATAGACGACATTCGGATAAACAACCAGTGAATACACAACGACCAGCATTCCCATAGGAAAGCAAAGAGGTCGATAATCTCTCAGCTTCAATACTTGCGCAAGTCCTACTACGGCAGCATAGAAATATAAGGTCATCTTGAAATATATGGTGAAGAACCATAATCCCGCCATGATTGACTCGATCCTTTCTACGAAGTTGCCTACATTAATTTTCTTAGCTAACACATAGCTAGGATACAATTGGCGTGCTGTTGTATCAGACCCCAGGATCAATATTGACAGCAGCGTTATGATAATGATAAACAAGCCTCCCAATAAGACGGCCGCGATAAAATCTTTACGCGCTTCGTTCGGGTTGTTGACGCATGCAGGTACTATCATCAAAAAGACGATTAAAGTTAATGATGCTGTTCCGACAAGCGATAAGGCCGCTTGCATGATCGGTTTCACACCTGTATCTATGACCGGTTGAATGTTCTTTATTTCGATCTCAGGGACTAGGAAGATGACGAGTACAAGGAACAGAATAAGAAACCAAGGGAAAAAAACTTCTGCAGCGCGAGCAATCGTTTCAAGGCCAAGCCTTACTCCCATCACTACAATGCTAATAAAAAGGATATTGATATATTGAATCGGCGTTCTGGGCATGACTTGGGTAGTCATAAAATTGCCTACGTAAAACAAAAGAGTAGCGGAACCTATAAACGCGAAGAATATAAATAGAATCGAGAACAAAGTACCGATCCATTTGCCAAATAGCTTTTCATTACATTCAATAAGCGTTAAATCTGGTAATAATTTACCAATCGAATTATATAGCAGCACTGGAAGCACTCCTAGCATGACTCCCACAACAGCAGCAATCCATGCATCCTGCTTCGCGACTAATGCGAGTCCGCCCGGTATGATCAAGATCGTTGTTCCAATTGTAAAAAACATCACCAACAAGGAAAATTGACGAACAGACAATTTTACATTCCTGCTGATTTCCATCCCCCCCTCTACTTATGTAAATATGGCTTTGCTTATTGGACCGAACACCACCCTTATCCAATCCAGCGGGTTCGGAATCTGTACCCGTAAGCTCAGAGCAATACTTAATCCTGCTCCTAAGAACAAGAGAACGAAGAAAGTAACCAGCTCCCTCCTCCGTTGTTTCTTTACCAGTGAAGGAGCTTCGATGATTATGAACACAGCGGTAACTACAGATATACTAAGTATCGCCCACAAGTGGATCTACTCCTTTAATCTTCTTACAAACGAATCGGTCAACGTACCAATGCGCCGTATCTTTACATCGACGGAAACATGTACAGGCAACTCAACGAAGTGATCGTTCCAGTTGTTTTTCAGATCAACCCAATCTCTTGGTAATGTGCGGTGAATGGCCTCTCCGAACCCAAAGATATCGGATTTATATTGACGCTTAACCGAATTTATCGTCTTTTCTAGATTCGCTTGTATGTGTGATTCCGTTATTTTCTCCAATCTTTGAAGGTTTTCCTCGGTTGTCAAATTCAGATCACACTGGACTTCATCCAAATTCCCTTCTACTTGAAGCTGTACATCGATTTCCGGTTTACCGCCTGTAAGGATTCCTTTGATATCCGATCTGGATCGGAGTATTTCTATAGTTATGTTTCCTCCGTCAGGACATGAAACAGTCTCAACGGTATTGTCCACCTTATCTTCTATGTAGTAATACGCTCTACTTTCTTGTTGATTTAACCACCCCAGCATTTTATCTTTCTTAAAAGCGGCCATACCGGAAAAAGTTAAACTGCCGATCGGTTTTACATGCTCAACATTGCTCTTGGTTTCAATGGATTCGCTTTCCTTGGCCCCTGTAATGGAAATACCAGATAATACAGGCTGTTTTCCATCTTTAGTGGCATCTGAAATCACTCCATCCAAGGTAATTTCTGTCGCAGCTCCCCATAGTTTGCTTGAATTTTGAAGTGATCGGAATATTTTATTTGCTGGGATGACCTCTTGCGGCAAGGTGTACACTTCCAATATTCTCTCCGCCGGAACACCTTTGGAAATAACTAGATAAAAATCGGTCCGAAACGAGTATTCTCTGGACAAGTAGTCCAATACTTCTCCGATTCCTTCTTTGGCAAGCCCTTCACCGATCACAAGCAACCTCAAATGTGAAAAATATAGGACTCTTGGGGCTTTGTTTACCATTTTACGGAGAGCTTCCGATACCGTTTTTCCTGTTTCTGAATAGGTAGCTACCGGAGTACCTTTGCTAGCGCTTCCTTTTTTGGCGGATACTTCGCTTGGATTCACGATTTGAACGGAGACTTGGTACTGGTTTCCTCTCTTATCGAGCCCCATCGCTACCGTAATAGCGATTTCATTTAATTCCTGGCGGTTCCAGCATCCGGTTATCCCAATTACTATTACAAGGATGACAATCAAGAATACAATTCTTTTCAAAGAATAGACCCTCCTTTGCAAGCGTACTCTCGATTCATTCGTTCGTTTACGGAACCCTTGATTTTTCAGGTTTGCTCTGCTTCCCTCTAATTGTATTGGTTTTTGAGATCAGTCTGGGACGTGAGAGCAGCATCCATCGGGGCAGTCTTAATATCGAATCCTTCTGATCATTTACAATGAAAGGTGCAAAAGGCGTTAGATACGGGATGCCAAAGGACCGTAGACTACACAAATGAAGAACCATGGCAACCAGCCCGACGGTAATTCCAAATAAACCGAAGGATGCAGCAAGTCCCATTAACCCGAAACGTAACATCCGAATGGAAATTCCCATATTAAAGGCAGGAAACACGAAGTTGGAGATCGCTGTTATAGACACGATGATAACCATCGCCGGTGAAACCAGACCGGCTTCAACCGCTGCTTGACCTATAACAAGCGTACCAACTATGGATACGGATTGTCCGATCGCTCTTGGCATTCTTACGCCGGCTTCACGCAATATCTCAAAGGTGATTTCCATCATTACCGCTTCAATAAAAGCAGGAAAAGGTACGCCTTCTCGTTGAGCCGCCAAACCGATCAAAAGCGGCGTTGGGAGCAGTTCTTGATGAAAAGTCGTGATAGCAATGAATAAAGATGGGGCGAGCAGCGCGATAAAAAAAGAGAAAAAACGAAGAATGCGAAGGAGTGTGGCAAAATCCCACCGTTGGTAATAATCCTCACTTGCTTGAAAAAATTGCGAGAATAATGCAGGAACCATGAGAACAAAAGGAGTTCCGTCTACTAAAATTGCTACCCGGCCTTCCAAGAGTCCCGCAGCAACTGCATCGGGGCGCTCTGTATTAAAAATGGTTGGAAACGGGGTAAACGTTTCATCCTGAATAAGCTCCTCGATATAACCGCTTTCCAGAATCCCGTCGATATCGATTCGGTCCAAACGATTCCGGACCTCATTCAACACTTGTTCGTTGACAATTCCTCGAATATACATGATCGATACGTCGGTTCTGGTGATGTGGCCAATAGGATTGGTCTCCAGCCACAGATTCGGATCTTTGATACGCCGACGAATTAATGCCGTGTTAATACGAAGCGTTTCACTGAAGCCTTCCCTTGGCCCTCGAATCACTGTTTGAGCAGACGGTTCAGTTACGCCGCGGTCCTTCCACCCTCTCTTGCTGGCAACAATACCACAGGCTTGTCCATCTAGCAAAATGACGGTATCCCCGGATAATACGGCGGTATATAACGAATTGAAATCCGAAATTTCCTTTACATCGCCAACAGCAAGGGCAAAGTCCTTCAATATGCGATTAGGCTGATGGCTGGATGCCACATCCAGATCCAAATCCGCCGTTCTTAAACCCATCATCAACGAACTTAAAATGTCATCTGCATCGGCCAAGCCTTCGGTATAAATAAACCCTGCCTGTAATCCCCCTCGGCCTTCTTTCCCCAAGATAAATTCCTTGATAACAATATCCGTGCTTTCCCCGAATGCGTCCCTAATCTTTTGAAGGTTGATTACGAGGCTTACATTGAGTAACTCAGTACTCGGATTTAACGAAATATCGGTATTATTTTGCGTTTTCGAGAAAATGCCCATGGAGCCCTCTTCATAAGTGATTATTTACCTTCTTCTAGTTTTCTCCAATGCCGGCTTCATTTATGCTTCATTATTGGACACGATCTGTTTTAACTCGTTTTCATTTCCAATTCTTTGGCAATATCTCTCTGGAGTTTGATGATTATGGATTGGACTCTGAGGAAATAGTAAGAAAAAAATAATTACGGTGAGGATATGCACATTGCGATAGCCTTATTTACAATCTTTTCCGCATGGCGGTGGGCGGATAGGAAAAATTGGAGGAATTACCATCCAACCATGCTCTTTATTACTTCAGGAGGGTTGCTTTACGAGTTTCTAACTAAAAATCACTCCCTCTGGGTATTTCATCCTGATTTCTTATACAACCAATCCCTGGTTGTTCTTATTTATGCCGTTATAACGATGCCGCTTTGCGTCCTTATCTTTTTATCATGCTATCCCAAAACATGGACGAAGCAAGTCGTCTTCCTGCTCCTCTGGATCAGTATTTTTGTATCCACCGAGGGGATTCTGGAATTATGCGGCAGAATTTCCTATCAACATGGATGGAGCTTCTGGCATTCCGTTCTATTTGACATTATGATGTTTCCCATGCTGAGGCTTCACCATCTTAAACCAATAAGAGCATATATTATTTCAATCATTATTATCGTCATATTAATGGTATGGCTTAAAGTGCCATTAGATGGAGGGGCCACATGATGCCAGCCGATATTACGATCTCGGTTGCTTCGATAACCCGTCCCACGGCCGGTTCAACCATTGTCTCATCCAATGGAAGAACCCGATATTAGTACTATACGCTATGATATAGACCCCGACGGAAAAGGCAGTATTCCATTTATTGTATTTATATACTTGCGCCAGATGCGCCAAATATTCCAACCCTCCTGTGAGCAAGGACCAACCGACAATATACATGATCGTCTTCCACCCCCTCAGCTTCCACTTGTCGTAGAAGTATAGAAAAAGGTACAATGCGGGGCAATAGCAAATCAGATAGATGAGCAGATCCATCAATTCATACTCTTTGACATCGTTAATGTCGTATAAATCAAGCGGCTTTACTGAAATGATCGAATCAACGGTGTACGCCACAAAAAAATTAAACAGGAAAATCGTTACTGTCTCGATGGCAAGGAACCTCTTCGGCAACAGAAGGGAAGGCAAGATAACAAAGAGGGCCGCAAGAAGAATAAACCATTCGTTTGCGTCAAACTTTTGCGGTAAAGGCAATATCATATGCTTGAATTCACCTTCACTTTCATTAACATTTTACGGATGAGGAGGCTGAACCCTACAGTGACTGCCAGGAGGGCTCCCCACTCCAATAATGAATAGGCAATTCCCCATTTTTGCATAGTAATGACGGTTAGGCGATTTTCCCAATACTGTCCTGCTGTCAACGTGAAGAGCCCTAGAACGGCAATAGAAATTTTCATGACTAACGAATACCGGCTGTGCCTCAAGAAAAAGGATAGCCAGAATAGACCCATAGGGTAAACGACAATCCTGTCGAGGTGAAAAGTTAAATAGACATTAACTTCGGTGGGTATTTTCAACAGCTTCATATTAGAACTCAAAATAATTTCGATATTTTGTACCGCAGAAGAAGCGAACATAAAGGTTAGAACGGCTTCCAGCGGATGAAGACGGCGTGCAGAGTAAACCAACGACAGCAGCGCTGCCGCTCCTACTATGGAATGAATTAGTAGTAGCATGGAGTTGTACCTCTTCAGTTTCTTCAATAGAGTAAAATGTTACTGTTACTATTCACATTGTCATCCTTTTTTATCCAAAATGGATAACTGAAAAAAACTGCAATGCAATGGCTCCAGCAGTTGGATGCGCCAAGCCCCTGAAACACCCTCCCTGCGATTAACACCCATTTTTTGCTGATCCACTGCCCCACCCCCGGGTACTCCCAGGGGTTATGTTTATGGCTATTTATTCAAAACGAACGACCCGTATCTCATCCGCCGACATAAACGCCCGCAGGCACGCCTCCGTCACATAAAAAGAATCCTCGGCGCTGACCAAACAGCGCCCTTCTCCATTAATCTGCCGCACGAAGTCGGCGAAAGACATATGATTCATCAACCCAAATTACCTCAAGGGATAGATTAGATCCATATTATTGAACCTGTTATGCCTCGTGAAACAGTGTGCAAGACAAGTGCTAAAATTGTGCATTTTAAAGTAATTTGGGATGGTGTACATTGAAATAGAGAGTATGCTTAATGAAATGTAACGGAGGGGTCTTATGATGAAACCGTGTAAAACATTTTTTATCGCCGCTACCGTAAGCGCTATCATGATTGCAGGCTGTTCCAATGAGAAGCCAACACCGGGGAATACAGCCAGCACCACGGCTCCCAGCTCGGAGCCGGTCACGATAAAGATCAGCATGGATACAACGCTTGACGAAGATTTAATGATACAGATTCAAGAGCAATTGAAAAAAGATCATCCGAACATCACGGTAGAGTTCATCAAGGCGGTAAAGGGGACTACGCTGCAGGAGCTTATCATAGCCGGCCAGCCTCCGGACATTGTACTCACTTACAACGGTAAAATTGCTTCCTATCAGGACCTCGACATTTTATACGACATGACACCCTTATTGAAGCAGATGAACGTCGACCTGGGGCGCTTCGACCCCAGCATTCTGGAAGACTCCAAGATTGGAGCTGCGAATAACGAAATCTACGGGCTGCCGCTTAGTCTGAATTACCACGCGCTCTACTACAACAAGGACATCTTCGATAAATTCGGGGTGCCCTACCCGACCGACGGCATGACTTGGGATCAAGTGCTGCAGCTAGCCAAGAAGGTCACCGGTGTGGATTCAAGCGGTATGCAGATCCGTGGCTTCGATCCGGGCAACAGCGTCATCTGGGTATCCCAGCCGCTTGGCATCGCCGTAGTCGATCCGAAGACCGAAAAGGCTACCATGAATAATGATCAATGGAAAAAAGTATTTGAGATGGTGAAGTCGTTCTACTCCATTCCGGGGAACGAGCCAAAGGGGACGCCGAAGGATTCATTCCTTAAGGATAAGCTACTTGCCATGTACACCGATCTCAGCATCATTAACGACCTGGAGCTCGCTGCTGCGAACGGCTTGAACTGGGATATGGTACAGTATCCGAGCTATCCGGAGAAGCCGAACATTTATGGCAACGCCAGTGTCAATATGCTGATGATTACAAAGACGAGCCAGCACAAGGAGCAGGCGCTTCAGGTTATCCAGACGGCGGTCTCGGATGCGGTGCAGCTGGAGAGCGCCCGGAAGGGCCGCGTCACGCCGCTGAAGGAACCAATGTTCAAGACCGAATTCGGTAAATCGCGCGATGTGCTGAAAGGAAAAAATGTGCAGGGCATCTTTAAGAGCAAACCGGTGAAATATCCGGTGGCGTCCAAGTACCGCTCAAAGGCCGAGAGCATGGTTCGCGACAAATTCACCGAATACATGACGGGCAAGATCGATGTCAATACCGCGCTCTCCCGCCTCGATGAAGAGATTAACAAGATGATCCAGGGCAGCACTCAATGATCTTGAGCTTATACCTGATGAGTCCTTCGGTACGCTGAAGGGCTCATTTGCAATTTCTTCGAGAACAGCCGGCTTAAGTAATAGCCGTTCTCGTAGCCGCATTGATGCGCCACCTCTTCGATAGTCGCTCCGCCGGTAATGAGAAGAGTGCATGCCTTTTTCAGCCGTAGACCGGTCAGGTAATCGCTTGGGGTCATGCCTTGTGCAGATTGGAACCGGCGTGTGAACTGCACAGGAGTTAGTCCCAGCTCATCGGACAGCGCCTTCATGCTGAACGCCTCGTACGCCTTCTGCTCGATCAGACGGCATGCCCGCTCCATGAGAGGATCTCGGCGGACATCTTCCTTGGGCTCCGAATGAATGGACTCGGCATAATGCAAATAAAGAATGTCTTGCAGGTGCACCGCAATCCAGCTCAAATAGAAGGGATCCGGAGAACCCGCCAAGCTCTTCATCCGGAAGTAATTCGAAGCGAGCCTCCGTGTATCCTTGAACTTCACCTTCCCTACCGGTATCGATTCATGAGTATGCACAAGACCGCCCCCGCCGTCGACCCATTGGAACCGAATATAATAGAACGACAGCGGTGTAATGATATCCCGATAGAACGTGGTGCCAGGCGGGCATATAACGATGTCGCCGAACGATGCGATGCCTTCCTGATCACCGATCTCATAGTGAAAGGAGCCGTCCTCCACGGCAAATATGACCCATTCGTCATATATATCTTCTTTATAAGAAAACTGCTGCTTCTGAAACCAATATGTACACTGGCTCATGCGGGGATTCAGATTCCATAAACATTGCACGGGTGGCCGGCCCTCCCTCAGGCGACTCGATAAATGAAATAATGTATTAAACATATATTAATACAGTCCATTTTAAAAGAAAAGAAATTCCTCTATATTGAAACTAAGGATAAATTTCAATAAGGATGTGGATCCCAGCATCATGCTTAATGTGACAGGCTTCACCCTGAAAGAAACACCCGACGAGCTCGTCATTACGGCGGGCAGCTATGTCATGCACATCGTTAAAACGGGCTTCCGGTTCTCTTTCCACTCACCTGAACGATCTGTAATCGCAGCTGCGCATCCAGACTCCGGCCTGCGGTTCTCCTCTCCAGACGGAGAAGAGCTTCATGACGCGGTGACCGCTTCGCACATATCAAGCGACGATACCCAGGTTCGCCTCCTTGTCTGCAACCGTCACGGCGATCAGGCGGAGGTACAGATCGAGCCCTTCCCTTGCTGCGTAAAGCTGCAGGTCTTTCCGCTGGCCGAAGGCCGGTATGCCATCGATGCGAGGACTGCTCCCCTCCAGCCTGTCTTCGGCCTTGGCGACCATGGAGGTTACGGGGACAATGCGAATCTGTTCGGCTTTTCTGACGATGCCTTCTGTAATGCAAGCGACGGCAAGCGCTTCGTCTCGAATTTTGCCGTCTTCCCGGCCGCCGGCTTCGCACAGGTGCTGTTCGAGGACGGTGTGAAACGTGTCCGAATCCACGAAACGGAGAATGCCTTGGGTGCGGCCGGAGTGCGCGAGGTGGGTGGTTTATATTATTTTATCGGCACGATGCAGGAGATTTACCGGGATTACAAGCATGCCCGCCTTCGTGAGGGATACGCGGACGCGAAGCCAAAGATCGACTTTTTCGAGCTTGGGTATGAGGCGTTCGGCTCTTTGGGATGGAATACGTACCAGCAATCGGTGTTGGACGATCTTCAAGCTTTTCTCGACCGGGGCTATCGGCTGCGCTGGAGCGTTATCGGCTCGGGTTTCTGGAAGGGCGACCGGAAGGTGAATGAACAGGGAGCTACAACGAGCTTCGGGATCTGGGATGAGCAGCGGCAAGAGGGCCGGACCGACGGTCTCCCAAATCCCAGGTACCCTGACCAGAAGGCGCTAAAGGCGTGGTTCCGCTCGCGCGGACTGAAGCTCATCCTCGGTCTGCGCATTAGCTTCAAGGCGCTGCGCGAGCATGGGGGACATTATGAGCCCGAGCATGACGGCCCTTATGTGCTGGAAGGCTTGGAACGAGGTTATTTCGTCTCCGATGCCGAGGGGAAGCCTCTGACCTTCCGGGTTGTATTCCCTAAAGGCGCGGTCTATCTGCTCGACGCCCGCAAGCCTGAGGCGGTCACATGGTACCTGGCACTGGCCGGATTGTGGGAGGCGGACGGCTTCAAGGAGGATACGATGCTGAAGGATGGGCTCGTCCTCCGCAACGATGCCAAGTGCAACGGAACGAATGTGAAGAAGATGGAGGCCGGCTATCTCACAATGGTACGCAACAGCGCTTATTCCGTACCCGGCGACATTCTGCGTCTGGAGGACACGATGTACGGCTTCGATCAGGACCGTCCGACTCTGAACGGCTTGAATTACGCAGCGAGCGGCGCCCCGAACGTCTATCCGGATATTGTGGCGGGCAAATACATGAACGCTCCGCTGACGGAGGATCAGAAGCTGTATTTTGTCCGGAATGCGATGTTCGCAGCCGTGTTCCCGGCGATGTCCGTAGGGCTTGGTCCTTGGAAGCTGAACGATCAGGCCTATGAAGCGGTGGTGAAGAAGGCGTGCGACTTCCATTCCTCTTTGGTGCCTTATTTGTACAGCGCGGTACAGGAGAGCTATGCAACCGGCTACCCGCACACGATGTCGCCCCTGCCGATTGCTTACCCGGAGGATAGTAATACGTACGCCTTGGCTAACAAAAGGACGAAGCAGTACGAATGGATGCTCGGCCCTTCCCTATTGGCGACGCCGGCTTATGGGAGCGATTATGCCGAGGTTACGACGCGGGATGTGTATTTGCCCGAAGGCACCTGGATCGATTATGAGACCGGGCAAATGTACGAAGGTCCTGCCGTGCTGCCCGATTACGCTCTGCCGCTGGATAAGCTTCCGGTGTGGATCGGCGGCAAGGGTGTGCTCGTCGTCCGAGACTTATCGGACGAACGGCTCTTTGCGGAGGTATATCCGATAGCCGGGAACGGATCCGTCTACCTCTTCCGCTACCCCGACGGCCAACGAACCTCCCTGATTACGAATGACAATGAGGGCTGGAATCCGGAGACGCTGGAAGTTATTGAGGCTGGTTCCGGCTTGAGGACCGACTTCGCTTTCATGCCGAACACCGGCGCGTTCCGGTTCCCAATCCTTGAGGGGGTCGACTACCGGCTAGTTGGAGGGGCTTAAATTCGCTATACGATAGAAAGTCAGACTGAAGTAGGCTCAAACGTTCCAGATACCCTGGAATAGTTGAATAGAGGCGGAATTTTAAAGGGGATTTCGCCTCTAATAAGTGGAAAAAAACCGTCGATAAAGTTCTCTACGGCGCTCGTTGCGGAGCTGAGCGTAGAATGATTGGATTGACCCTAGCATACTTGGGTGAAATTCAGAAGGGCACCGTTATCAAGGAGTTGGAGTGCATAAGTTTGTTGAAAGCGATGCGGATATACGGTTTCTTCAATAATCCGCTTTAGTCGGGCAAGGCTCTCACTTTTTTTGCGTTATAGATGCGGCAATGGCAAATGAAACTTACGATATTCGCCAAAGAAAGTATGACTAATAATATAAAGAAGAGATGGCATGATCATCCATATTCCGATCCAAGGCAGAACCCTCCCGCCCCCGATGAAAGACAAAATTGGCGGTAGAAACAAAAGAACCAGTACAGGGATTAAAGTAAGTACTGAAGTAAAGATCAGCTTCCGGCGAAATGCAATAAGCCGTTTCTTGCTCTTTTTCAACCGATAGATCGAAAACCCTTTCCAGAAGATCGTGCTCATTAACAGCAGAATCATAATAGCTTCCATGTTCCGATTGTTCATGATGGAAATTTCGGTTTTTCCTTCATCCATGATTTGTGCAATTCCGCGCGTAAACGTGGAATAATCAACGAAGGCATTCAAACCTGTATCGAACATCATGGTAATCCCAAGCTTCTTCTCCAAATATACGGTTTCTTCAGCCTTGTAACTCCATAATATTCCTGAGTGGGAGATTGTCCGGCCCCAAACGTTATCAGAGGATGCAAGCCACCCCATGCCGTATGAGCTATGTTGCCCGGGAGCATGGTACTGTTCCATGAGACTCGGGGAGAGAAGCCGGGATATATACTGCGCACGCATCCATTTTGCCATATCCTCGGCAGTGGATATCACGCCGGCCGGACCATCTATAAACCATGACGGTTCTGCTGTACTTATAGGCTTGCCTAACAGCAAATAATGTCCCTGCGGTATCATTGAATTCTCATTGATTTGCTGCGTGGTGCTGACACTATAGGTGTCATTCATTCCTAGCGGCTCGAAGATACGGTCATGGAGATATTCAGAAAACCGCTGCCCGCTGACCTGTTCAACAAGTAATGCTAAAAATTGGTAGTTTGGATTGTGATATCTGTATGTTTCACCTGGATCATTAGCAAGTACAACAAGCTCCAAAGATTTTTTTATCTCTTGTAATGATTGAAATTGATCGGATTTCGTCATGTCCGGATTCACTTTATCGTTAAGGCCGCTTGTCTGATTGAGCATGTACCGAACCGTGATCCGATCGATGCGATCGTCCGCGGCGGTGATGTCGGGAAAGTAGGAAATGAACGGAGCGTCAAGGTCGATCAATCCCTTATCCACGAGCTGCAATACCGCAAGCGCCGTCATGGATTTGCTCAATGATGCAATTGGAAAGAGAGTCGTGGCGGTTATTTTTTCTCCATTGGAATATGCACCGTAGCCTTGCGTATAAAATGCATCTTCCCCATACGCGATTGATAAAGATGCACCGGAAATATGGTTGATTGCCATGTTTTTCTTAACAAACTCATCAATTTCTGTCACAATCTCTGTTTTACTTTTGATATCAGCAGCGGCAGAGGGTAATGCGGAAATAAACAGAGTCAGAAGCGAGCAGATTAAGAAAATGGGCAATATTTTGCGAGCAATAGTCATATTAGCACTCCTTATCATGTAATATGGAGATGCTAACCCATAACTTTCAACTATTTATCAACACTGCATAAAAAGCTTGCGGTTACTTTTCCACCGTTATGGAATCCGTTTGCTACTTGTAGTTCGCCTTGATGCTTTTCGCAGAGAACCTTGCAAATGTAAAGCCCTAACCCCTGGTGCTCGTTCGCTTCCGGCATCTCTCCACGATAAAAAGGGAGAATCGCCTTCTGCAAGTCATCATCGGAAAACCCGGGGCCGTCATCCGTGACCGTTATAGTAAATACGCCGCTGGCAACACGGTATTCGGCTTTCAGCTCATTGGTAGCATAGCGAGCCCCGTTTGCCACTATATTTTCAAAAACCTGCATGACGAGATCCGTGTCGACTGACAGCAATGTGGAATCGGCAGTTCTGTTTGAGTCAAATGTTTTGCCGCTTTGGTCTACGATCTTGCTAGCGGTGTTATCCAGTAAGGCGATAAATGAATCTGATTCAATCATCTGTTTGTTTATCGGCATATCATCCAGCTTCTGGATCGAGTTCATGGCTTCTACATAACGCTCCATACGCAAAATATGGGTTTGCATCGTTTTGATCGTGTCCAGAAGCTTTTCCTCGGAGATTCTGTTCTCCGGCAGATAGGTAGTTACAAAATCGCAATATCCTTTCATGATTGAAAGCGGCGTTCTCAAGTCATGAGCAAAAATGGCATTGAGCTGATTGCGTTCCTCTACCGAGCGCCAAAGGGCTTTGAAGTTGCCTTCCAGTTGACTGCGCATCTTTTCAAATGCACGGCAAAGCTCGCTCATTTCATCACTGCCATCATAGGTAACATGAAATCCCAAATCATTTGCCGAGATTTTCTCCGATGCACTCATTAAGATTTCCAAAGGCTTTTTCAATTTTAGCTTATAAAAGAGGCTGCCCATAAGAACTAATCCGATTCCGATCGTCAACAGCATCACGATAATCTGAGCGTATAGAACCCAATCGTTTCCGGAAGGATGGTTGGCAAAGCGTTGTCGAATCTGATTGGACCATTCGAATTCGAACACAATTGCGGTTAAAACAACGACCAAATATACGCAATTCAATGCGATGAAGGATTGCAGAATGGTCATATTCTTCAGTCGAAGACGGCTTATTATTTTCGCCATTTATATCCTACACCCCAGACGGTTTCTACCTTGTTTTCGTAACCATGCTCTTTCATTTTGGATCGAATGCGTCTTATATGCTCAGCTATTACGGAGCTGTCACCCTCTCCCTCCGTCCCCCATATTCGCTCATAAATACGTTCTTTATCAAAAACCATACCAGGATGTGAAGATAGAAGCTCTATGATATCAAACTCTTTTTTTGCCAAATTAATTTGTATATTGTTACAATAAAGCGCTCGCTCCGTATAATCTATGGCCAGATCATCATTGAATCTAACGGTAGATTTCTTTTGATTTCGCATTTCTCTTCGTAAATGTGCATCCACTCTGGCGCCTAGCTCATGAATGCTGAACGGCTTTTGAATATAATCATCTCCGCCAGCTTGAAAACCGGATATGATATCCGCATCTTCTATACGAGCGGTAAGAAACAGGATCGGACAAGACACGAAACTCCGTATCTTCTTGCATAATTCAAGACCGTTAACCTCGGGCATATTGATATCCAGCAGAATAATGTCCGGTTGCATTTCTACTAGCCGCAACGCTTCATTGCCGTTCTTAGCTGTCAATACGAGATACCCATTAACTTCAAAATAATCCGCCAGCAGTTTTCGAAGGTCTTCTTCATCGTCAGTTATCAATATCTTTTTCATCACACTTCACCATCCTGTGTCCCAATGAGACCTTTGTTTTTTCATCATCGGCGGTTTCAGTTGTTCCGCATGGACTAATGCGGAAGCTTCAAAGCAGCTCAATCGGATGAGCCGGCATGCCAAGCCTTAAGCATCTCTTGAGCTTTATGCGGATCGTCCATGAGCAGAGTCCGATACTCCTGCATCTTGTTAAGGGTGTCCAGCATTTGGTCGTATTCTTCCTTCTTGCTTTCGATCTCCTTTTTCTTGCGGCGAATCCAATCTATAATCTGCAGGTTAGTGTGCGCATTGGCGTCGTGGTCCTGCAGAAATTCCTTCAGTTCAGCCAGCGAACAGCCAATGGACTGGAACTTCTTGATGAGCTTCAACCGCTCGACAGCCTCTTCCGAATAGTTGCGGTAATTGTTGCTTTCTCGCCGGACATGTCGGTCATTCAGCAAGCCTTCCTTTTCATAAAAGCGGATCGTATGGATCGTTAATCCCATCTTGTCCGCCAGTTCCTGAATTTTCATAATCATTTCTCCTTTGGATCGCTTGCCCTAGAGTTTACTTCATAGTTTATGCTTAACATGTTCAAGCAGTCAACCCATGAAGGAGGATATCATTATGCATGTTTTTGTTACAGGAGCAACAGGGTATGTCGGTTCCGCGGTCGTCCGGGAACTGATCGGCGCGGGACATACAGTGACGGGTCTTTGCCGTTCTGAAGAGAAAGCCGCGGGATTAAAGGCGGCGGGAGCCGAAGCGCTGTACGGCACGTTGAACGATCTAGATACGCTGCGCAGCGCAGCCGCGGCCGCGGACGGCGTGATTCATCTGGCGTTCACCAACGATTTTTCCGACTTTGAAGGTGCGCTGGCTCTGGATTTGCGGGCCGTTGAAGTCATGGGGGCGGCGCTCGAAGGCTCCGGGAAGCCGTTTATTACCACGGCTCACGCAAATGGACAAACCGTGGATCATGCAGTGCTCGCAATGGCAGAGCGGGATATTCGGACATCGATCGTCTTACTTGCACCGTCCGTGCACGGCGAAGGCGATAAGGGCTTTGTACCAATGATGATCGATATCGCCCGGGCGAAGGGCTTCGCCGCCTACATTGGCGACGGAACGAACCGTTGGCCGGCGGTTCACCGCCTGGATGCGGCGGTTCTGTACCGTCTGGCGCTGGAATCCGCCCCGGCGGGCTCACGGCTGCTTGGCGCCGGCGATGAAGGCATTCCGCTTCGCGAGATCGCCGCGGTCATCGGGCGGCAATTGAACGTGCCGGCGGTCAGCATAACACCTGAAGAAGCTGCCGCCCATTTCGGCTTTCTTGGCACCATTGCGGCATTCGACATCACCAGCTTGTACAACACTAAGCAAGCGAGTCTGGCTACACGGGGGCTTCTGGGCTGGAAACCGATGCAGCCCGGATTGATCGCCGATCTCGAAGAAGGGCATTATTTTGCATAAAAAAGGGTGTACGAAGTGAGCTGGTTACGTGCCCTTAACCTTACAGTAAGGGGTACCGCCAACATTTTAACGATAATATACACTAAGCCCTTGAATTGCGTCCGACTTGGCGTTTCTTCTCACTCTAAGCTCAAATGACACGATCACCCGACAAACTGAATTAGACAGACTTGTAAATAAAGCAGTGACGGACTAGGAACTCGAAAGACCTAGACTGCCGCTGCTTTTATTGTGCTAACGTACCCGTTAGCTTAGCGCCAATAGAGTTGGATATCTTCTATTAAACCATCATACATTTCTTTCAATTTTTTTATGATCGACGGAGAGATTTTGGCCTTTGCAACCGAACAATATAAAAATAGACGGGTTCTATATCTTTATCACTTCCCTGTTTGCCTTGAGAGTTTGCCGCATATGGTGTCAGCATGACACCTTAGTTATAAGAAAAAGGAGGTTTTTCATAAAGTTGAAGAATTTATCTGTCTTGTTGTCTATAACTGCTTGTGCTATAGGGGTTACCGTCGCTGCCCCGTCCGTTTCTGCATCGACTCTTGGGTATGGTATACAAAGCGAACACGTTCTTGATTTGCAGGAGCGTCTGAGCAGTCTCGGATATTTTAATGCCGGATTAACCGGCTATTACGGATCTGTTACGACGGATTCGGTTTCGAAATTCCAACGCTCGTACGGTCTTCCGGTTAATGGAAAGGCTGATTCTAAAACGCTTGACAAGCTTAAGCAGGTTGCATCTCCAAAGCAAGATTCATTAGAACAAATGGCACGCATCATTTATTCGGAGGCCCGCGGTGAATCATTTCAAGGCCAGGTTGCGGTTGGTGCAATTATTCTCAACCGCGTGCAGTCCAATCTATTCCCAGATTCCATTCCGGAAGTCATTTTTCATCACGGTCAATTTTCCTCCATCCGCGACGGACAGTATTGGCTGCAGCCAAATCAATCCGCATATGATGCCGCCCGTGCGGCCTTGAACGGATCGGACCCAACTAACGGCGCTCTTTTTTACTACAACCCGGCGATCGCTACAGCTTCGTGGAGTTTGGTCCGGCCTCAAAAAATTACCATTGGAAATCACGTATTTACGCTTTAATACGTTTCCCGTTTTTCCTTCATAGACATCATACGCAGACTGTTTTCTTTCCGGCAATACCAAGTACCATACCCTCTCAGGCAACCTATCAGGGAGCAGACAAGCTAACGGCTCTTCTGTTTTCTTTTTATCGGACACTTAGCTAGAGGTGAAGTTTTTTACAAGATTTGTTCCAGCTTTTATTGAACATTTCTGCCCGTTAGTGTAACGAAGGCAGCCGTACGGCTGCCTTCATGTCTTTATTGAGCACTCGTCCCCCGTTAACGCAATTTCAGGGATTCTTGAACATATTTCATGGCTTCGATATACTCTTTTTTCCCAGCACGTTTGGACATTTCTTCGTAATCTAGTTCTTCTAGCCGTTGATGTATCCACCATATATTATTGAGAGGATCGCGAACGCGTCCAACTCGTTCGCCGAAGGCAAGATTCGTCATTTGAGTGACCGCAGTCGCCCCTGCCTGTAAAGCTTTCTCGAATACAGCATCGCCATCTTCCACGTATAGTCGAAGGAAGCCTGGTGTATCCGGCCACTCTTCTTTCGCATCAAACATCATAATGACCGCATTGCCGATCCGAATCTCTGCATGTCCCACTGAACCATCTTCAGTATAGATCCGAGCGATCTCCTCCCCATCGAACGCTCTTTTTATAAAATCAAGCAGTTGAGCAGAGTTTCTTGAGATCATCCATGGTGTGACGGTTGTATATCCCTTGGGAATCGGATTTATTGATTCATTCGTCTTTGTCATCCTGTATAAGCTCCTTTACTTCACTTTATTTTCTTTACAAGCTTTATAATAAACGTATAACACTGACAACCTCGTGTCAGTGTTAAAAGATAGGTTAAAATATTCTGCCCGTTACTTCAATAAAACAAGGAGCGGCTGCCACCAGGCAAACCACTCCTTGTTGCATTAAGCTAGAGTACCCGTTAGCTTAATGTGACGAACCCATTAATAGTAATCGAAGCCAAGTTATAAAATTCAGTTTATTCCATCCTGTAACGCTATACCTTCACCAACCAAACGAATCTTTTTTCGAAAGCTATTCTTGGTGAGTTGTTTCCGTCTTTTTCTTTTTATTTAATTTCTATTTTTTCAGTTACATACCACTGCATCTCTACAAATTTTGGCGGAAAAGCAGCAGGGACTATCCATTCATAGTTCCCCGTGTCCATTAATATACCTAGTAACGTTTTGTTCGTATTATCATTTTGTAGAACATACCTATCACTTGCTACTGCCTGCATTCCGTTTTCTATGAGGTCTAGCGCTTCAACAAACTTATATGGTTTTCCAACCAAATTCGGTTTCATTATTATTGCTGAATCTGTTTTTCTAGTTTCAGATTCACACGAATCCCAAACTTCTTCAAACTCAAACCCGGTTAAACCTTGCTCAATTACTAAATCTCGAAACTTGTCTGTTACAAAAATCCGTCCATTAAATTGTGGAATTTTAAACAAGGTTTCTTCTTTTACAAGTTCCTCTTGAAATGCATATTTTTTAATTTCTGTTACAACCTTATATTCTGGATGAATTTCGACAATAGCTCGAGAAAAATCGAGAAATTCGAACATATTGATAACATTTATCAGGTATAAGTCTTCACTACTATACTCAAGCGGTAAATATTCCACTTTGTTTTGGATAAAGGGGGCTAATACATCGATAATTTTTTTATTGAAAATTGGATAAGGGCTACCTAACGTTGTAAAATCATATAATTGAACTCTATCATTTATCAATTCAACAGGGAATGGAATCCAATTCTCTTTCATGGATTTGCCAACAAATCCGTTTTTCAAATGCTTTCTATAGTCATTCATATCTGTAAAAGTATATATTTCTTCTTTGTATCCAAGCCTCCATACGCGCATTGCATTACCTCCAACTGATATGTACTATATAGACGCTTTCACTATATCAGGAAGAGCCGCACCGCTTCTGTGACCTAGTCACCAATTAGCGTTTCCAATTCATTGCGGTGGGTGATCCGTACCCAACCTCGTCCCGACTCTACCCACCCATTCCGCTGATAACGTCGCAGCGTACGGCTCACGACTTCACGGGCGGTGCCGATCTCAGCGGTAAGCTCATTATGCGTCAATCGCAGCAGAGGCTGCCTCTCCGAAGTGGAAATCAGCAGTGTTTCTGCCAGCCGCATGTCCAGCGGTTTAGTCTGCCTCGTTTGGAGTTGTTCGCCCATACGCATAATGCCGTCGAGGAGGCTGCCAAACACGGTTCTACGGATCGGCTCGTATTCCTGCACCCAGCGGAGGAAGCTTAGTTTGGATACGAACAAAGCCTCGACCTCCGTCTCGGCCTCAATGGCGGCGGGATAGTCACGCCCACTCAGTCCACTTAGCACGAGGAGAGCGCAAATTTCGCCGGGGATAAGTTTATTGACGACCCGCTCGCTCCCATCCTCCCCGATTTGGCTGATGCGGGCGCTGCCGCTTAGCAAAAACATGCCGTAGGACGTGGCTTCCTCCCTCTGAAAGAGACGTGACTTGGCTTTGAATCTACGCACTTCCGGCTGTGCATCCGCCCAATCCTCGGGGCAAACAGCCCGCAAATACGGTAAAACTTCCAACACCCGCTTATCCGCGACGATTGAAGTCATACTCCGTTCCCATCCTTATAATTTGTCTTCTTCATAAAATTAATTTTCCCAAATCTATTCCTCGTGGTGCTCTTGTTTCTCCACAGTAATGTTGTAAAATATACCATAGTTACCACACTACTGCCCGTTAGTGTTTCACTAACGTACCCGTTAGCTTAATGAAGGGCGAATGCCCAATGCGTGAAAATGGTATTTCTGTTTTACCTTGTATCTTTATTATCTTTAGACTTTCGAGCAAACAGCATTGCGTTAAACTGCCCTTTAGTTGAGCTGTGGCTTCAAACAACTACCGCTACAAATCTAAAAGTAACGACGGTAGAGTTCTCGTCGGCGTTCTCCTCGCAGCTGGGCGTAAATTTGAGTGGTTGATGCTTTTTCATACCCCAACATGCCTTGAATAAAGTCTAATGGCGCTCCGTTATCAAGGAGCTGGCATGCATAGGTATGACGAAAGCGATGTGGATATACATTTGCTTTGAGCTCTCCCCGATCAGCAAGCCGTTTTAATGCCAACCTCATCGTCGGAATAGCCATCCGTCTTATAGGGTTTGTATCGGTTACAAATAGTGCCTTACAGGAGTCCTCGCGGCTCGAGAGATATTTCTTTAACCAAACTTTACACTCGGTTGTAAAGTAGACCTCTCTTTGTTTTGAGCCCTTACCATTTACAATTGCTGAGCAGTTCTCCCAATTCAGGTCTTCGATATTTAACTTCTCCACTTCTCCAACCCGGCAGCCGGTGCTATAGAGAAACTCTAATAGAGCCCTTTCTCTCAGAGACAGGCAAGAGATTTTCAAGTGAATGACATCCTCCTCGATCAAAAACTTAGGAATACGCTTGTCCATTTTGGGTTCGCGTAACTTCAAAGAAGGATTTGATATTACGTGTGTTTCTTCATATGCAAAGCGGAATAGGGAACGAACAAAACGAATACGATATCCCAAGCTGCTGGGCTTCAACCGATCGGACTGCTTTGCCAAGTATTCCTTTAGCAAGTTCAACGTAACCTCAGAAATATCTAAGTCTCCAAGTTCTCTTATAAGCATCTTGAGCTGTAGGGCGTAGGCTTTCAATGTACCCTGACTAAAACCTTGGATTCGTTTATCTGTTTCATACAGCCGCCATAACTCACTTAAAATCATAGATAAAACCTCCCATAAGAGCTATTAAATCTAGTTTGCTTCTTACGGAAGGTTTTAGACTAACTTTATTAAACTACCGTACCCGTTAGTTCAATAGTCTTATGTTTTAATTTAGAGTCGCTGCTTATAGTTGTGAGGCTTGCCGAACACCTAATGCAGTGACGTCCCGACGGATTAGGGGCTGGATGTGGTCACTCGCTTCTCAGAGTGACCCGGAGCGTCAATATGGTGTTAGCCGAAGGAAGTTCTGGAAGCAGCCATTGCATTTAAGGCGTTCTCAAAATAGCTATATACTTCATCTGCAATTCCCAGAAACTCTTCAACAAGTACATTACTATCCAAGTAACAAGCATACAGATAATCAACTAAAGCGGAGTCAATCTCACAATAGTTTAATATGGCATTCTTCATCTTAATAATGTCATCTTGCCATACACCTGTATCTTCTAAAACCAAAGAGTATAATGCACGAATTAATCTCTTAGAGTAACCTTTAATATATCTAGTTTTCATTGTGTTATCACTAGCATTAGAAAGTAAACTATGTATACGATCTACTTCCTCCTTGGTCTCTGTATTTAAGTCTAAAATGAACTCTGGAGAAATAATTATCGGTGGTACTTTTTCACCAACGTCATGACCATATATGCAAACACAAATTATCTTTACCCAAAACCCCCACTCATTTGGTTTACTTAATACATCGTCAATCGAGCAAATTATCGTATCAATCTTAGTTACTACTGGATATTCTTCCAAAAGCCTGTCTTTAATATTTGACAATCTTTCGTAATCAATATCTTTGGGATTTACACATACAATAGTAAAGTCTGCATCTGACTTAAAAGGTTTAGCAGTTCCTTTTGGAATCGAGCCACACATATAAATGCTATGAATCTTACCTTTAAATTCGGTAAGTATATTATCGATATACTTATCAACAAAATCCTTATATTCGCTTTGTATTACAATTCTATTTATAACTTTTTCTAATATCATATAGACTCCTCCTAAACTAAGAACTTCTTTCGGCTAACGTCTTTTTTTCGAACTTCGTAAATTCGTCATGACTTAAGTTATTCGCGAAATCATTCAACTATCCTGCCCGTTAGCGTAACGGGGCTGCCGATATGCCGGCAGCCGCATCTTAGTTATTTATTAAACTATCGTACCCGTTAGCATAATGACCTCGTTTTATATACTTTTTCAGTAAACGATCATTAGAATATCTAATGTTGTTTACCTCGAGAATTTGCCATTATCAGGGTTATCGCGAGCAATGATTGCAGTACTCCTGTCTCCGGTAATAATAGAAAATCGTAGCGATCCCTAACGCAATCCCCCAAATAGGCATAAGCAGCAGCGGGGTTGTTGCTCCCCAATTATCAAAATCGGAGCTCCATAAAAATTGGAAGAAGACTTGAATACCGGAAACGGTTAACAGGATGGAGACAAATCCGGCAGGAACGACGGCTGCTGCGGCAGGGACGCGCTTCCCGGCCCAAAACGGAAACCACCGAGGAAAAGTCTCCCCCCATGGCTTTATAAGTCCATGCGTTAGAATGGCTCCGCCAATCGAGACCAGGGAAAGGCCCGCTCCAGCCCAAACTGCACCTGAATCCTGAAGGCTTTGATATAATTCCTTTGTTATCCCAAGAGGAATTCCCAGCAACCAGGCAATGCGGGTGACATCATAATAAGCAGGGGAAAAGATCGCAACATAGGTCACCCACCTTCCCCAGCGCTCC
Organism: Paenibacillus sp. NPDC056579; assembly: GCF_042793215.1. Taxonomy (NCBI): domain Bacteria; kingdom Bacillati; phylum Bacillota; class Bacilli; order Caryophanales; family Paenibacillaceae; genus Paenibacillus; species Paenibacillus sp. NPDC056579. Next base: position 833,203 of record NZ_JBHTVD010000002.1, on the reverse strand, counting down.
GTGGAGCTCGAAACCATCCAACGGCTCGCATCGCCTTTACGCCCGCAATAGGCGCAAGAGTTACAGGTTTGACGTTGGAAGGACAACGCTGCCGCCGCCCAAAGCAACCCGCCTATCAGGCAAATATATTGGTTTATCACCGTCCATGTGAAGAAATCGATATAGTGGAGCGACCGACCGAAAAGAACCGCAATCAATGAAATGGGAGCATAAGCCACTCCAATGAGAGCGCGGGTATCCGGGATTGCAAAGCATAGAATCGTCGCAGTACTCCAAGCATAAAGCAGCAGAATTGTTCGGGTTATACCGCGCGTATTGAATTTGAACATGAACAGGGTTGTTGCACCAAGGAAACTTAGAATAGCAATGACCGGTCCTGCCGTTGAGGCTGTTACATGTCTAAAAGCCGAATATTTCGCAATAGGATCGTTTAACAAACCTAATGGAAAACCTGAGCCGCCTAACGTCCAATAGAACCCCAGTGCACCATAGAAGAGACTCCAAACAATCGCTGCGTAACCTGCCCATTCCGGCCAGCGCCTCCACCAGCGCAACGCCGAGGGTTTCGAGCGAGTCGTTGTTGCATGGGATACGTCACTCCAATTTATTGGTTTCATATAGATCACAACTCCTTTTACAACGTTAGCTTTAGTATAAGGAGCTTAAGTAAACATGAAGTAAACGGAAGCTCAACTTCACCCTAACTTTGCGCCGCTAGCAGTCTGATCGAAAGTGTTGTCCCTTCGCTCGGCTTGCTGTGGACGACTAAATGTCCGTCATGGGCTTCTATCAATTTATTGGCAATGGATAATCCCAAGCCTGAACGTGCGGAGGATGTTTCATCGTTTAGACCACGCATCTCGCCAAATCCGACCCCATTATCTTCGATCTGAATCTCCGTCGTCCGATCATGACGCTGCGAGATTCGAACCGCAATCTTGGTACCCTCAGGATTATGGACGACGGCATTGACGAGTAGATTGCGGATAGCTCGCGTCATCAGCTTCGGATCGCAAGTTACCCAAATGCGATCTGGCTCTGGATTCATCGTGAATAGATAACCGGTCGCCCAAGGTGCGCTGCTAACATCCGCTACCGTTCTGCGCACGAGTTCCACGATATCCGTTTTCTCGACTTTTAGAGGAATTTGTCCATGAGGCGTTTCATTAAGATCTTGTACCAGTTCTTGCAGATGAACCGCTTTCTGATGAATGATAGAAAGAAATTCCTTTTGTTCCTCTACACTCCACCGATACTCCGAATTCATCAACATGGCGGAATATCCGGATATGTAGGTTAGTGGCGTTTTTAAATCGTGTGATATCCCTCGAATCCATTCTCGTTTCACTTGTTCCGACTCTTGAAGCGCCTCCTCGTTTCGTCGAAGCGTACTCGAAAGCATCCGTAAATGCTCAAACAATTCCTTGTAGACCGCATACGGTAATTTCAACATTCCTCTTTTGCGAGAGTGGATCTCATTCCAGCGATGGGGAGCGTCATATTGTCCGCTTGCCAGAAGTCTGATCCAAACCATCATGAAATACACCGGCTTCCCGAGATACCAACCAATAAGGAGCAAGGTCAGAAGAAAAAGCAGGGCGCACAAGGTCACCACAAAGATTTCGTAATGAGCCGAACGATTCCCGGACAACAACTGTGGCCAAAACAACCAGGCCGTAACGATCGCTATCGTTTGAATACAAACGACCAAAACAAAAAAAGCCGTCAGGAGCTGCAGCGCTATGCGAAGCATCAAGTTCACGGAATTAACCTCCTGTGGGCGGAACGAACTTGTATCCGATTCCTCGCAATGTGACGATCAGTTTGGGACAGGTTGGATCTACTTCAAGCTTCTTTCGGAGTCTGGAAATATGGATCACAACCGTTTTTTCATCTCCTTGCACCATGGTGCCCCAAACTTGCTCATATAGTTGCTGAGCAGTGAACACCCGGTTCGGATGTTTGCAAAAATAAAGCAGCAGTTCAAGTTCCTTGGCCGGACAAGGCGTATCCACATTGCCCACGATAAGCTGTCCGGTCGTCCGATTTAGGGTAAACGCATCATACCGGTACACATTCTCCACGCTTACGACATCAGATGCATACAAAGCGCTTCGTCTCAAATGAGCTTGGATCCTCGCAACAACTTCTAGCGGGTTAAACGGTTTGGTTACATAATCGTCTCCGCCTAAGAATAGCCCCTGCAGCTTATCCATATCGCTGGATCGGGCAGTTAGAAACAAAATAGGGGTTGTAATGGTTTTGCGTATTTCCGTGCACAGGGAAAATCCATCCATATCCGGCAGCATGACATCCAGAACGATCATGTCAAAACGTGTCGTTCTCACGGCCATAAGTGCCTCTGCGGCAGAACCGGCTTTCGTAATCCGGGTGTATCCTTCTTTACGAAAAAGATTCTCAAGCATAATTAGAATGCCTGCCTCATCGTCGACCACTAATATCGATTCATTCCGCACTCCGACATCTCCTTATTTCAGTTCAAAATTTGAGGAAATCGAATATAATCGCACTAACAAATAACGCCGTGAGCAATATAATCAGGCATACATAAAGGATAGCAGATCGCCGCAGGAAAGGGTGCAAAAATGTGGTTTCTTTCGCATAGTTCCATGCCGCCATACCCGCCAGTATGCCCATGACGATAAACCACGGCTCGTAAACTAGAAGATCCCATAGAACTAATCTACGGACATCAAGCTCGATCCAGCCGGAGATTTGGATGGTAATGATCCCTGCCAAATGGAGGATTTTGGTGACGATCCCACTGACTCCGTGAGCAATCGCGAAGGCGCAGCCAATGAGCGTGGGGACCAATAAGAGAAGAGGATGGACGTCTTTTCCACTAATCAACGGCATCCATGACGGAACGGTTCTCCCCCATGGCTTAACGAGTCCTAACAAGTAGAAGCCGGCGATCATGACTACGACACCGGCGATATAGCTTGCCATTTGAAAACCTTCGGGTTCGGCGAGTCTGCCCGGCAGCCCGATCGATCCGCCCGCAGCTTGATAGAATCGAACGAAAACCGCATAGATAACCGCCCAGAAGCACCCAACGTAGCTGGGCCAAACCTTTATGTTGATTTTGCTCATATTCCAGGCCACCTCTTTCAATCCATTTTTAAAAAGCCGTTACAAGTCCGAACGGGTGTAACGGCCCGTTCTAATCCGATAAGACAAGGCTGACATGCTGATCGTAATTCCCCAAATGAAAAATCCTCCGTAAACAGGGAGCAGTACCCAGGGGTCAAACTCCGGCATATCAGTCAAGCGAATGGTGCCGACAGTCAGTTTGTAGAAGGTTGCGAGGCAGATACTTATAAAGAATGTTCCGCCCAAGCCCGCCGGTATGAGAAGCATCCAGCGCGGGATCCTGTGTCCCCAATCTTGGACCAGAGCAACCGCAAGAGTAGAAGCGATGAGAGCCAACACAGCGGTTATGTCGATGCCCTTGGCGTATAGAAATGCGCTAACCGGATCTGCGCTTTTCATAGAGGCGTGCAGTTCCGCGATTCCTTCCTCCGAAGCGAGAATGACGACTCCATTCGCCCAAAGCGTCTTTATTACCGCGTATGGAAGTAAGGCAACAGATGCTGCAAATCCCCATTTCTTTGACAACCACCATGTTCTCTTCTTGGTCATGGCCAATCACCTCCAGTTCTATCGTTTCCTTATTTTACGAAATGCAGGTAAACAGGAGGTAAACGGAAGTTCAACTTCAGCCTAACTTTGCCCTGATGTTCGGTCTAATTAAAATCACAGATGGCAACTTTCACATTAAACTGCCAGTTACTTCAATAACATCAAAGAAGAGCTGACCTCGCGGCAGCTCCACACTATCGAACCTTTTAGTTTAATAAAAAATTGTTATTCAGTTTATCAAGAGAAACAAACGATTCAGCAATTATTTGTACTTGTTCTTCCGACAAATTTCTGTAATCATCCAGGATGAAATACATTCCGTTCATTTGGAATCTAAAGAATCTGTTTTTTGGTAAATAGTCCTTACCATTAATCCATTCTCCAGTTACCCCATTAGCTAACGTGACTTTCTTAATTTGTTCATCCTTAACCTCATCCCAAATCTTCTTGCGTTGTTCTAACGTCATGTATTTGTATTGAAGAATAAGTTTATTATCCCGAACTTCCAAATTGGTAAGTGGATTATCTTCAACGGCTAATTTAGGCAGGTAAACATTCTCTAGGCCTTCTTTTTCCACAAGTTCTGATATTTGTGTTAACTGCTCATTCGTATATTTTATGGCCTCTAGTTTCACAGATTGACTTGGACTTTGAGTATTTGTCGGAGAAAGAGACGATGGTTTATTGTTGTTTTTAACTTGTGCTGGGTCTGCCGGTGTCTGAGTGTTTTTCTCTACGTTATCCTTCGAACACCCACTTAAGATTAACACTCCAATAAATACAACTGGAATAATAATTTTTTTTAGTCTATCCATTTGCGGAACCTCTTCACATCATTCGTTATAAATATTTGACTAAAAATAGCTATTAAATGTTGCATTCCAATTATTAAATAAATACTGCCCGTCATTAGCAATAAAGCTGCCGTTCAGCACAGAAGCTTTGTCATGATGATAATTATTGAGTTATCGTACCCGTTAGTTCAGTCATCTTTTAATATATATGATTGAGAATCTTGATTATTTCTGCATAACCCATTACTCTTGAACCCTATTGAATAGATATCTGTTTACCTCCCCATAGAAATTTAGGCACGGCAGCCCGTTGTTGTAAACTCCTAAGAATATGTATATTATTGGAATATAGATGCGTACCACATGCACATACAAGGAATTATAACTATTTCTTTAAGCCTTTGTTTGTTGTTGGTTTAACGTACTTTGTAGGCTTTATTACTAGTCCTATCAATAATTATAATTTTAAGCATAGGAGTGATCTACCTGAAAATTTGGTTACTAGACTATCATCCTTCATTTAATACTTTGGACTTTAATGATTATGAAGACTATAGAAAAGTAAATGACTTGCTTTCCCAAAAACAGCCTCTTGCTAAAGAATGGTCAGCCGTGAACGTAAAAATTGTTGATAAAGGCAGACCATCCGACATATTAGGTAGGTTCAATGGTGCTTTGGCTGTTAGTAGTGCAACCAAAGAAATATTGCTTCGACATAATATTGACAATATTGAGTTCTTGCCGCTTAGAACAGATTTCTCGGAAGAGAAATACTATCTTCTTCATGTACTGAACATCTTGGATTGCATTGAATCCAATCAATTCCAAAATCATAAGGTATATCAAAGATGATATAGCCGAGTATGATGAATACTCCTTATCATTGGTTGAAGAAAATCTTTTGAATCAACCAATGTTTAGAATGAAATTACCTAATCGAAATACATTATTGTCCTATGTTTATGTATCCGACCAATTAATGCAGGTATTAAGAGGATCTATTCAAGGATTTCAGTTCATTGATATCTGGGACTCCGAAGTTTCGTGGAGACAGGCAGAGGAGAAATACGAACGGATGTGTCAGCAGATCGATTTGTCTCTATCACAGACATTTGATTTCAACACTGCTCAAGATTACGTAACAAAAAATGTTGGTAAACTGGTGTACTCCGGAAAGTGGGCTATTAAAGCAGATAAACAAGGCGAAATTTTATTAGGCACTTTAAAAATCGACGGGGAGTATGATTGGATTACACCATTATACTATCCACCAGTCATATTGAGTCTAACTTGGGGGATAAAAGAAAAGAAACGGATGCCCCTATTATCAAAATTCTTAAGGTTTTGAACGACAGCACCTTCTTAATTTCCGTCCTCCGTACATAAAAATATGTTTTTAGTATATACAATTATTAAACAGTGGCAGTCGTGGAATAAAAAAAAATTCCTAGGCTGCCATTAGTTTATTAAATAATCGTACCCGTTAGCGTAACACGGCTGCCGATCTATGCCGGCAGCCGTGTCTTAGTTGCTTATTATAATATCGTACTCGTTAGTTCAATGAACTCAGCTTCTATAAAGCTACAAATAAGGTAGTAACCTTTTAACCTCAGGATGCCCTTGCATCTCTTTGATGGGCATCCATTTTAATTCCTGTAGTTCCTGGATGTCATCTGATAACTCAGGGTCCGAACCTAATCGAGCGTTCCCACCAATGATTTCACCTAAGTATCAATGATAATTACCATTTATCCTCTCATTGAACAATTCGCAGACTTTTTTGGTAAGCTCGATTTCTAATCCCGTCTCTTCAAAAGTCTCCCTAATTGCACATTCTTCTGGCGTTTCCGATTGCTCGATTCTCCCACCAGGTAATGTCCAAAAGGTCTCACCTTTATATGTTTGGCGAACCATAAGAACTGAATCGTTGCTTATAATTGCTGCACAGCTTCTATTACCCATAATAACTCACCTCAATATGCATTTCCATAATTATACAACATGACATTATGTTATTGAAGATAACTGCCAGTTACTTTAATAAACAAAAGAGGAGTTGCCGTGTAGCAATCCCTTCAACTATAGTACCCGTTAGTTTAATAGATTAATACGATGGATGTGTTATGAAACCATCAGTTCCCAAAGTTGCGTTATAACGCTCGGCAAATATTCCTGGGGATGTAAGACAACCGCCAATAATATGCTTAATAATATGGCTGCAATCCACAATAAACATTTGAATGACCTCGATTTGAAATTACGTGTGAATATTAGAAGCAATATAAAAAAAGTAATATTAAGAAATAGTGTTGCAGGAATGCTCACAATTCTTCCAAGACCTGTATAAGGGAAGAATTCGACTAATAAAAACATGGTTACAATACTCGGAATCATGGCTAAAAAGAGAATCGTTACTGACTTCTTCATTTGGTGTTCTCCTAAGGTTCCAATACTTTGAAAACATTTGATTAAGATGTATTCACGAATCGATTTAACTATCCTGCCCGTTCCTCCTGCCGTGCCGCAAGCTTGGGCCCGGGTTGCAGACTGCTGTGGCTCAAAACGTCCGCCGTCCATACCGGCGATAATTCCCGTCTCCGCCGCTCCGGCGACTGCATACTGCGTCCAGGAAGAGATCGATTTGCGATCGGCGAACGCCGCAAGCGAGTGGCTCGACAAATTTCGTTTACCAGAAACAAGAGCAAACGATCTATCGATCATAACCGCCATCTTATGGCTCTACCATTTGGCAAACTGCTTGTCAGAGCCGATTGCATGATCGCGTTCCGGTCTTGTCGGTTAAGCTGATCTTAAAGCTGTTCCAGAGAGGCGATCTCATCCAGCGAAGTCCCACAGCCCCACTCCCAAACCACCCATATAAGCAGAGCCTATTGCCGAGAGCTCCGCCACATTGGATTTTACTACACGTTGGTTTAAAAGATCTGCTTGAAACTGCATTAATAAAGGATTTTTTGAAGCTCCTCCATCCGTCCGGAGTTGGTGAAGCGCGATACCGGAAACGGATTGCATCAACTCCACTGCTCCTACCACCTGATATGCAATGCTCTCCAATGCAGCACGGACAATATGCGCTTTGGTCGTTCCGCGATTCATACCTTAAATAGCCGCTCTAGCGTCCGGATCCCAATAGGGAGCTCCAAGCCCGACAAATGCCGGAACCAGATACACCCCTTCGTTTTAACTCACACGCTGGAGTAGCTTGTCCATTTCCTCAAACATGGAAAAAAGCCCCAAGCTATCTCTGACCCATTTGATGCAGTCTCCTTTCTTGAGCAGATTTTGGGCAACTCCAATTACTAGAACAGTTAAAGAAGCCGGAGAGGGGGGCTTTTCTTCCAATAAGTCTTGTCAACCGACACCGACACACACATCTGTGGCGGATCTGCTTTAAGTACATTTGCACAAAGATGAGACGAATCTTAACAACAATCTGTCGGATTCTTAACTGCTAGATATCTTGCCAAGCATAAACTTAAAGGTCCGACGTCAGCTTTTGAGACGGCCGGGCCTTTTTGAGCTTTTTTGCGGAAACTCAGATAGCCACCCAGCTAAGTGAAAAAGGCAGCCGATCTTCTTGGCCGGCTGCCCCCCGTGTCTGTATTACGCTATTGTACCCGTTAGCTTAATTCTCATAAGAAAAATTCGTAAAGACGGAGTTGCTCGGTTTAATTGTTGCCGCGGCGTTTTAGTGCAATATTTGACGATAATCGTTGAGAAAATCAAAAATTAAAAACGATTTATCCTGTTCATAAAACTCAATATTGCTTCAATGCGTATTTTATCAGCGCATTCTTCGCAACAAAAATACTTAACCTTTCTTTCCTTTGCTTGCTTATATTTTAGCGAACCTTCGTTTGCTTTGAATGTTTTTTTACAACTAAAACAAAGTACCTCATAGTAAAACATTGTTATCCGCCCTCCTAAGTGACCCCCTGCTTTCTAGTTGATATATCGAAGATTGTAACCAGTTCTCTCGTATATTCCTGAACATCTAAATGGGGCTTTCTCATTAATTCCATGGTGAACCCGTCAATGGCATTTCTTATTGTTAACGCCATTACCCTTGCCGATGATTTGGTAAATTCCCGAAATATCCCTTCTTGCATTCCTTGGGTGAGAATATTTTCAATTGGAACTAATACGGCTTCATCGTGTTCTGCCGCAAACTGAAGTTTACCATTAGCAGTTATCGTTTTAGAAACCAATTCTATAACAGCGAAAACATGCTTCCGATTTTCAGCTACAAATGCAAGATTGGATTCAATGTATACTCGAAGCATTTCTTTAGGAGATTTTTGGGCTTCTATTCGCGGAGCAATGTATGATTGCCAAGCTATATAGTATTCGATAGTTATTTGCTCCAATAATTCCTCTTTATTTTCAAAGTGGTAAGAAATAACCCCCTTACTGATTTTCGCACGTTTTGCAATCTCTCCTAAAGAGGCTTGAGTGAAACCTACTTCTGCGATTGTCTCAATCGCACATTCCACAATTTGAGCTCTACGGGCTTTTTCGATGAATGACATTTTTTTTGGGTTAGATGGATCATTTTTTTTACTCATGTTTTTATTTTAGTACAGTCGTACAAAAAAATCAAAAAAAAAAAGCATTTAGATGAATATGGTCTAAATGGTTTTTAAACCCCTTTATACAACTAACCTGCCCTTTAGCTTAACGACAGAAGGAGCAGCTGCCACGACGGCAAACTGCTCCTGGATCGCTGAACGTATCCCTTTAGTTAAGTTTTCTTGGCGAATTTATAATCAACTGGACCACCCAATAACGTTGGTCCGGTTAGGTACATTCGTAAAATATCATCTTCTACGAATCTTACTTGAAATGGTAATGACTGAATATCAAACACATATGATGATTTAGGAATTAGAATTGATCTTGTCCATACTTGTGGAAGTCCATCTGCGATTAGGTTTCCTGATTCGATTTGAATCAAACAATCTGGACTCCCCTCCAACTCCGCTCCATAAGTTCCAACTAATCGCTGTAGACTTTGTTGAACCAACGGAACTTCATCGGATTCATCGATTCCTAAGAACTCCAATATCTTACGACCATACTCGGACCAATTTCCTTCAGAGTTGTCGATGGCGATTTTATGACAAGTCAAGCCTTGAAAAGCTCCATCCGTTATATTGCGGTAATCTCTCCAATACGTTACCATGCCCCCGAAACCGTTCAACCTTCGGGTTTTTCCGTAAGGAGATTGAGTAGCTGCACGAATGAAATTATTCTCGGTGTCCTCACCTCTACGGGTACATATTTTTTCGAGAGCTGCTCCAATATCAGTTTGATAAAAATAAACTATGTATGGGTTCAATGGCATAATAATTCGTTCTACAGCTTTGACGTAATCCATAATCTTCTGTTTCGAGACTTCGAATGGAAATAGACTCCAGGTTAAATACCCAAAAAGGCAACTATCAACAATAATAACATCAGAAGAAGACTGGACAGACGCAACAAATTCACACCATCTCTTTAGAGCTATGTCTATAATTTTTTCGTAATCTCCATTAGATAAATCAGCAACGATTGTCTGCATTGTATTATAGTCATCGTAAATATAGATAGGGTGTCCTTTCTCTTCTTCGTACCACCATTTATGACCGATACCCTTACGGTGTAGCATATGCGATATAAGCTGTGCGGTCGTAGATTTCCCCGAACCAGGAATACCTTCGATCATAATCAATTTGGTATTTTTCAATAGTACACCTCCAAATTGCACTTGTTTTAGCACTCGTGCGTACCGAGTGCTAAAACAACCTCGTTACAATAATATATCAAAGTGTGAATTCTGGTCAACCTCCTTCGTTAAAACAGAGCTTCAAGCAAAATCCATCTAAATTTTTATTCCTAATCTGCCGAATAGCTTAATGAGGCCGCCGGGTTAATTCCGCGGCGGCCCCATGATGCTTGTATTGAGCTATCGTACCCTTTAGCTTAATGAGTTGTTACTTTAACACGACCCAATTATCCAAACGTTGGACTCCAACGGATAATTTTCCCGTTATTACCCATTCAATCGCCTGAAGAACAAGAGGGGAAGAATTATCAGCGCTAATTTCTTTAATCGGTACCCATAATGCACCTAGTGAATCTTGTCCTTCGAACTTTTCAGTAGTCCTTGCAAGCATACCACCGATAATTTGAACCAAATAAAAGACGGCAATATGATGAATATGGGAAGTACCTCTTTTGGGTAGTTCATAAGGAATTAATAATCACTAACACCAGCATTCTCTTTAATCTGTACGTTGATTCCAGCTTCCTCAAGGAATTCTCTTTGTACAGCCGCTGTTAAAGATTCATGAGCTTCAATTGTACCTCCACGGAGTCATAGCCTGCCCGTTAGCGTAATGCGACTGCCGATTTATACCGGCAGTCACGTCTTAGTTTTTTATTGAGCTATCGTACCCGTTAGTTCAAACAGTCTTCGTTACCACAATCTCCATTATATCCCCTTTCCAATCAACAAAAATTAGTTGATCTTTTTTCTTCAAACACCATTCGAATATTGTCTTAACAAGACTTGGTGTAATGATGCTATCATTCCAAATAGGTGTTTGTACCCTTATCCAACCCAGCCTTTTAAGATCTTCTTCTAATCCTTCAAATTCGAGTCCCTCTATTACTATATGTGGTGTCTGAACGTTATTTGATTGTCCTACTTGATACGAAATTATAAACTTCTTATCCTCTGAAACAATTTTTAGGTTGATGCGTCCAAAATCTTCGGCGTCTTGTTGAACATACCAATAATACGATCTTTCGTTATGCTTCAACTTACGTTTCCCCTTTGAATTAACCCCCATTTGGTTTGCCTCCTAAAAAAGTTGCCGGGAATTGTTACCATATATTCAAGATAGCCACCAAACTAACCAGCCTGTTTGTCATGGCGCTATCGTACCCGTTAGTTCAACAAGATACCTGCTTCCTTTAAAGCATTATGATAAACATCCCTCTCTGTTTCGCCGGATTTCTGAGATAGCATTTTTCTCATAGATTGAAACAAACGTTCAGCTATGTTTGGGAAAATACCTTCAAATCCATACCTGTTGTCCAAGTTCATCAATAGTTCATTAATTACCAAAAAAATGCTAGGGTACTGATGATGTATGTTTGAAGTATACTTCAGATATTCTTCCAAGTACTTATCAAAATGGTGGCAATCGTATTTCTCCATACCTCTATAAAATGGGAATCCGCTGCCATCATCCCATTCAATTAACAGTCCCCAGAATGCGATTAATGAACCCGATTTGTAGTTAGGGTTGGGATCATTGAAATGCTTATAATTATGGATATAACAAATCACCACACCAATTGAAGTCGATGATTCCACCTTCTTCTTGGTTAAAACTTTTTAGCAACGTCAGTTTTTCATTAATCGTATCTCCCATGAATATCCCCCCTCACTTTAATAATATGGAATTTCGTACTATTGTCATTATGCCTGATAGCGCAACGCAGCTGCCTTCCGGCAGCCGCGATTTATTACGTTATTGTACCCGTAAGTTCAATCCGCTACGACCTTACAATTCAGGAGGTAGCTTATATGTAACATTTCCTTTTCCGTCCAGAAATTCCATTATAGGATTATCATTTTTATCCACTAGCATTCTTATCCGTTGTTTTCCTTTACTGTCCATCAAACAAACCGTAACTTCCCCATTTTCATTTTTTCCCATAAATGCTCGTTGTGTACTTCCTTCCCATAGTGCATCAATCTCTTTCTTTTTTGTTTCATTATCTTTATTTGATTCATTGATTTCTTGTAGTTTTTTTAATTGCTCAGATAGTGGAACTTGTGGTCTATCCTTTATTTTGAATCCATAAGTCATTACTCCGTTCTCATTATAGTAAGACATTGTGACAACTTCATCTTGCTTATATTGGTCAAAAGTTAGTGAAGCAGAAGACTTGTAATGACCATTTTCATCTTTCTCACTTCCGAATATCAATCCACCGCATTCGTCACCTTCGCCGTTATAAAACAAAATTCCAGAAATCGGCCAATCTTTTCTATGTCCGGGCAAAATATCCTCACCGTCCATCATTGCTGGAGGGATGTTTTCTTTATTAAAAAGTGTCATTTTTATGTTTCCATCTTTGTCAACAATATTGAGGTTTTCGACGTCAATCCCTTCAAATCTTTCCCTTTTCAGTTCCTTTCGCCTCCCACTTTTCTATTCTCCTTCCTATTCGATGGAAATGTTGATTAATCCTTCCATATAGCATAACGTGGCTGCCGATATAGATCGGCAGCCGCGTCTTAGTTGTTATATTGAGTTACGTACCCGTTAGGACAATGAAGTACGTATTCTAAAAATAGTCAAGGGGTTAATCTCCAAAAACATAACAAAAAAAGCAGAGGAAATGATCGCTACAATGCAAAAGCACAATGTTGATAGCTTGGGGATTGGGAAGTATGTAAGAAGCACCCTTCGATACAAACAATGGAAGAGCTTAAACTGGCATGAGGTATACCAAGATGTCGAAGTCAAATGCCATGTGAAGGTTCGCATAAGGATTTTGGAATGTTTGAAAAGTGAATGTTCAGGCACTGAGATTAGTCCAGACCTACAGGATTCCATCAATTCAAATCAAAGCCAGTTCCATAGATTAATAGTTAAAAGCCATCCTTTGCCGGATGGCCCTTTCTTTTTGAACATGATCGTACTCTCCGTTAACGCGTTAATAAAGCCGCATTTTTGTAACCGCTTTCACACAAAATTGACAATTATTTTTGCAGGTTTGTTTCAATATTTTTCGATATTTGTTCTTCCGCTTCCCTTAGTGTCGTGTTAATATCCTTCTCCCCTCTGACGACCGGTTCGATGGCGCGAGTTATATATTCTTCCGCGAACGAATCGTATTTACTCACAGGAAGCGCTTTCGCTGGATTGGTTTTGAAGGCTGCTTTCAAATTCTTGCCTTGCAAGTATGGCAGGTTTTTACCGAACTCCTGCTCTATGTTACTTATCTTCAATACCGGCAGCCTTGCGTTGCGGGCTGCTTCCGTTTGCACCTCCTCGGATAGAATCGTGGAAATGACTTGAAACGCTTGATCTTTGTATTTGCTCTGCGCCGTGACGTGAAGAATCCACTCATCCACCTGCATGCCGGTGTTGGGGCTTTCTTTGAATGACGGGTACTGGGCCAAATCCCAATTTAAATCCTGCGCATCCTTTAAATTCGGCAGGTTATTATTTGAAGCGAGCATAGCGAGCGTTTGTTGTTTCTTAAACTGATCAATACCAGCACCGGCCAAACGGGGGGTATTGTTTCCCGGAATGTCGTAAATGCTTTTCAGTAATTCAAATATTTTTTTCCAGTTATCATTATTCACGGTCGGCTTCTCCGTTACCGGATCGATAAAGCCGTATGACAGCACGGAAGCCACTCGGGTCGATTTATCCGGCTCCAAGCCCCGATACTGCACACCGCTCTCCATGCGCGTCACTTGCTTGGCCAGCTCTCGGGCATCCTCCCAAGTCATGCCGTCCTTCGGATATGGAACACCGAATTTGTCGAAGATATCTTTATTATAATAGAGACCGCTGAAGTGCATCGTCCATGGAAGACCGATTAAGTTATTTTGCCGGCTTGCCGACTTCACCGATTCAACGGCGATCGGGTCCAACCGGGAAAGATCAAAATTGAATTTTTTGATCAGCGGTTCGATATTATCTTCCATTCCGGTTCCAACAAACCGGTAAATGATCGGTGAAGCGGTCATCACCAAATCCGGTATGTTGCCGGCGGCCATCAGTTTATCGAAACCGTTTTCCGGCTTGGACAAATCGATAGGCTCGATCGTAATATACGGATAGCGTTTTTTCACTGGCTCTTCAACGTATTTTTGGAACTCGCCAGGTCCAAGCCATCCCATGCTCAGTCCGAATTTGATCGTGACAGGCTCGGTCGAAACCTGAGGCGGAGCGTTCTCTTCACCGGCGTTGTTCTCACCGGACGCTTTGCCGTCATTTCCGCTGCTGCAGGCTGTTGCAAACAATAATAGTGAAAGTGCGGCCATTCGTTTCATTCCCATCTCTTTTTCCCCCATTCATTATTGTTGAAGCGAAGTTTCCCATGCCTCTGCAAAAGGTTACAATATTCGGTCCACTTAGAAACAAAGCCAGGTCGCCTTACCGGACAATGCGAAGTGAATGTGCACCGCTCCTTCCTCATGCAAGACCATCCTGAACGACTTCACCCGAATTCCCTCATCCCGAAAATAGTTCAGAAATATCCCGGAGTCACCGTCACGGTCGACCGTGACGATGTAGGATGTCTTCTTGCTGGCAGGAAGAAACCATGGTTCCACCCGTTGCAGTACAAAAACCGTATACCGAATCCTGCATGATGGTAGCCGCGCTCCCGCTCCAGGCAGACTATACCGCAAAAACCAACCCGGTGATCCCGATCTCTAGGGCGATCCCCAGGTTATCAATGTGCCATATTGCTGGATTAGCATTCCCACCCATCTTCCTCCTCTAGACAATACGCCCATGTCCTTCGAACGGATAGTCGATCGTAATACGCCCCGCCTGGCAATCGCCAATGCCGCTGTAAAGATCGGCCTTTCCGTCCGTACGCATCACAATGCCCGAAGCAAAGACGCAGTCGACCAAATGCGGTGCCTTAGCGGGTCCCGGCGGGTAGCAAGGACGACTTCCAATCAAATGAAGGTCCACGGACTCGCGGGTGGTTGGATCGAAGACGAAGGCCATGTTCAAGTACACCTTCACTTCCCCACCGTTCTCATCCTTATCCCGGTAGCAAATGTGGCCAATTACGCCGACTTTGCCGCTATCGAGCAGATAAGCCTGATTAACGCCTCCCCATTCGCCTTCCCCGAAGATGCCGTGAATGTACGGTGCGTTCTCGATGACGTCCGCAGTCAACTCTTCCAGTCTGTCAAAGACCGTGAAACCGATCATGGATTCACTCCCGTATTTGCTTCGCGTCTCCGCGCCGCGGGGGCGTGAGAAAACGCCGATCTTGCCATCCGACAAGGGAACAAGGCGAATATCCTTCATTTTGTTAGGTCCGGTAGTGAAGTAGTACAAATTGTGGAGGTCGGTGCCACGGAAGAAATAGCCGAAAAACGTGCTGTATCTTCCACTCTGATATTGAACATGAGTCCCGCCCATGACAAGCTCATCACCGATCTCACTGATATAAGGATCCTCCAGAGTGTAAATCATGCTGTCTGCCACCACGGTCCATTCATCCTGTCCCGTCTCCTCGAACAGGCGGACCCAAGAGCGGGCCCATTCTTCGCGACGTTCTACCCGCCCGAACAAATAGCGCTTCCCGTCCCGTATGAACGGAATCGAAATGTTGTAGACATCAAAACCTTCCACGCCATGAAATACCAAGGTCGCACTTTCATAAATCTTTTTTGTCGCTTCAAATTCAATTCTTTTCGTCTGCAGGGTCAAATTCCTTCACCCCTTCCTTTTGATTTCGAATCCTGCCCCGAACTCTTGCTTGTACCGGTTGTCCTTAAAGGCCGAGAGTCTCCTGACGGGTAGTGGCAACGCCAGATTCATGAGCCGTTATTCCCTTCTCAACCATTCTTGGTTACTGCATTAGCGGTATAGATGCGTTTTGGGGGACCTTTATTTGCCTTCCAAACACAACCGGACAAGGTCGTCGACTTGGGCAGTTACCAGACACTCGACAGTATCGGCGGCACCGTAATAAATTTTGACTTCGCCGTCATCCTCTAGAATCATACCGCCCGGGAAAATGACATCATTCCGGAAGCCTTCGGTTTCATAGACGGCTTCGGGTGCGATAAGCGGATCCTTGTACATGCCGACGATCTTCTTGGGGTTCTCCAAATCCAAAAGCATAATGCCGGCGCAATACCTTTTCTTCCAGGAATCCTCCCAGCCGTTTTTTCCTCGTCTTGGGTCAAGATCAACGGTGTGGAACGTAGTCAGCCAACCTTTAGCAGTTTTGACAGGCGGGGCGGCAGGGCCGATTTTGTCGTTAGCGTAAGCCACATGCTCAACCGCAAGCAGCAAATCCGTATTGCCCCAATATTTCAAATCTGGCGAGTCTGATATCCACATATCAAAACGGTCTTTGCCTCCCCGGCTGTACACAGGGAACGGCCGCTCCAAGCGTACGTACTTGCCGCCGATTTTTTCCGGAAACAACACCATGTTGCGGTTGTCAGGCGCTGTCATATGGAGTACTTCAATCTTTTCGAAATCATCGGTTACGGCAATGCCTCCGCGAACGCCGTGCTTCGTATCGACGGCAAAACACATATAGCAGCGTCCATCCATAACGGTCAAGCGCGGATCATAGGTGCGGATGATCTCATCATCATTCAGGCTAAAACAAGGTTTGGGCTGTACCTCCCAATGAATACCGTCGCTGCTATAGGCTAGACCAAGATTGGTCGTGGAGCTAGGCAGCAGCGTCTGCTTCTGCGGATCGCCGTAATCGTTGCGGAATACCATAACATAACGACCTTGGAATTTGGTAACGCCTGCATTAAATACAAGTGCCGGAGAATAAGGCACATTACGGGCGGTTAATACCGGATTTGCAGGATGACGGGCAATAACCGGGCTTGACTTTAGCGGTCCAATAATTGGAATAGACACTCGCTATTCCTCCCCTCTTCAATTTGGGTTGCAGCATGCTCTTATCATAGAATAAAATCGAAGAGGAGGTATGACAGTTTTTCGCTAGACTATCTCATATTTTCGTTAAGGAGCGATCCGTCAAGATGACCGTATATCCAACCAACAAACATTTAACCGATTATCCGGACATTCACCCGGGTTTTCCATTTCATGTATCCGTTAACAAAGTGGTAAGGCATTTTCCTGCTCACCGCCATGACTTTTTGGAATTTTCTCTCGTAATAGACGGAGAAGGCTACGAGGTTATTAACGGCGTTAAACATCCTCTGCTTACGGGGACGGCTACTTTTTTGCTGCCTTATCAGGTACATGAAATTTATGTGGAATCGGCGAATCCGCTCCGGTTGTATAACTGCATGTTTGATATGGATTTGCTGTACCAATCAGCAGAGGTCGGACCGGGTTTGACGGAGCTGCTGGTCGGGGAGGAGATGCCCCCTCAAGCTTTTTTAAGCCCCGAGCTGTACACGGCTGTATCGGCGGCTTTTGAGGATATGCTTGCCGAATTTGCGGGCAACGGGTTATGGAGAAACATGCTGCTCAAGCTAAAGCTGTTGGAAACGCTTGCGCGGTATGACCGGTTCCGCCGGCAAGGTGTTTCAAGCTCAGTACAAACGAACGGAACAATCGATAAAAAACCGGTATGGCCAATTATTCATTACATTCATGCCCGTTATAGGGAGCCGGTTACGCTGTCGGCAACAGCGGAGAAGTTCGGCTTAAGCAGCTCCTATTTAAGTGAAGAGATTAAGCGGAGTACCGGCCTTGGTTTTGTCCGTTTTTTGCACGAGGTGCGCATT
Organism: Paenibacillus sp. NPDC056579; assembly: GCF_042793215.1. Classification (NCBI taxonomy): domain Bacteria; kingdom Bacillati; phylum Bacillota; class Bacilli; order Caryophanales; family Paenibacillaceae; genus Paenibacillus; species Paenibacillus sp. NPDC056579. Next base: position 815,233 of record NZ_JBHTVD010000002.1, on the reverse strand, counting down.
AGACATGCTTGCAGCTTGCTTTCATCGACCGGAATGGCGGGGGTTGATATAGCGATTGAAACCGGGTTCGGTTCGTATAAGTCATTTTCGCGGATTTTCCGTGAGTTGAAAGGCATGACACCGGGTGACTACCGTAAAACGCATGCTATAACAAGCCTACGCTGATGCCATAAACCTTCTCCCCGGCAATTATCCAGGAAAAGATTGGAGGGTTAAGATGCAGGATTGGACTTCTTATTTCCCCAAGTAACGACAACTCGGTGTTTAGCGAAATGGAATTTAAAGCTCGAGTTAGCAATGTATACAATATCAGTCTCCTGCGTAGATTACGCTGATGGCCGGATCGATTATGAGTGCAGGATACTTGTAAAAGGTCAAAAGTGTGGGCAAGTACTCCTCCTAAGACTGAATTTCCTTCGGTATTTCTTGACCCATCGTGTCGAAAGCAGCCTTAGCAAGATCGTGATCGAGCGCGTTGTAGATTGTCTTCGGATCATCAATAAACCCCGTCTTACCTTGAACGCGACCTATTGGAAAGCGTCATCGAATCCCGGAAGGCCCAAATACACACAACAGCACTTCCTGAGCACCGCGTCTATACAGGTCTTTCGAGACATCACGCCAGCCGATGGCGCTCTCTTGACCGCCTACGTAGACACCCCGTTAGTCTATAATACCCCTCCGACGAAATACCAGCCTGTTCAGGCGAAATATTCTCTAACCGTTGATTCTGATCTACCATTTGACAGTTCCCCTTTCTGCTATTTTCATCAAACTCTCCTAATCACTTCTACATTTTGGACTAGCTGAAAACAAAAGCGATTTTCTTATTCTCGAATTGTTTTCAGGCGTTCGGCAAAGAGTAATCTAAGAAAGGAGCCATGCCTTCCGAAAACAGAAGTCGTTCCTCGATCCATTCCTGGAGCGACATGTCTTCTGCTTTCGCCTGTAGGATGATGGCTTGCTTTTTCTTGTATAAAAATTGTTACTGCCGATAAACCAGTATCAATGAGCGTTCCATCGTATTTGGAGATAATCTCTCCCGATTTCAGAAAGAGTTTCAGTCTTATCTATGAGATCAGGATGAGTTTCCGGCATGAACCTAACAGAACTGACTTCCTTACCTCGACTGCAAGCATGCTTCCTTCACGAGTGATTCTCATATTCGCCGGTCCTGCATGCTTAAACAATTCTTCTATGACATTGAAGATTACGGAATCCAGTGACTATGGCGTCGGGAATTCAAAACGGGCATAACCATAACCATTCACCGGCTTCCGTTCCGTTATAGATTGGAGTGGGTCCACCGTTCTTCAGGGCTTCCTCATACGTCAAACCTGATCATCGTTTGTTTTAAGCCTGGCACCAATTTTACGGATATTCGCTCTCTTGAACTCGACGATGCGGGCCAGTAAACTGTCTTTACCGAAAGGCTAAAATAAGAACAGCCCACACTGCTTGTCGTATATCGTCTCGGTCTTACCGGCATCCGGGTTCTCCTTGATGTATTGCTCTAAATCCTCTTCTTTAATGAAACACGTGCCTTACCGCGATATTCTTCCTCGTAAAAGCTTTGTACCCACAACATGGGCAAGTATATTTGACCATAATTACACCTCATATACGGCAAACTTATCGTAATTCGATACATCATCGAAGTATCCTTCTCGGTAGCTTATCGAGCTTTGAAAAGCAGCAGAACATACAACCAGGCTGCATTGAATCATTATTGAACTATCTTGTACCCTTTTGTCAGGAATGATATAAGGTTCTTGTCATTGAGCAATGACAAGAACCCGATGCCTGGACCAGCCGATATGGGGATATGGGGGATATACCAGAGGATCAAATGGTGAAGATGATGTGGCCGGGAGGCATCCAGCCGGTTACGGCAGCACCGCTTATCATTCCCGTTCATGCCTCTGCACCAGGTATTGAGCCTGTCTTCGGGGGGGGAAGCTACTCTGCGCCGTTGTCTGTGCAGCTGTACTGTGCCACCCAAGGAGCGTCCATTGCTTATACGATGGAAGCAGGAGACAACCCGCGGTGGAGGTTGTACACCGGTCCCATGAGGCTGGAGCCGGGCAGAACAGCTCTCCGAACCAAGGCGATCCGTATCGGTTACAAGGAAAGCCCAGAAGCGATGGCTGTGTTCAACGTGGAGTAGAGGTGGAAAGGCAGGAAGCGAGCTGGCGTTGTTTATCCTGACGTGAACGTCAAATAGCCCCCACCTACCGGCGGAAGCTGATTTCGACTATTCTTGGATTAGTTCTTGTTCATCCGACAGTCTGCTGGGAGAGCCTCTGACCATGGCATCGCTAGCGATGATGGGGCCGCTTACCATCGATTTTACCTACGCTGTTTGTTGTAGCGAGCGAATTTCAGACGACGGAATATGTGCAGCTTAGCCTACCCTTCTACCTAGTCGGTCTGGCTCTCGGCAATTTGCAGCCAGACCGATTAGCGAAGTTAAGGGATAACTCCCATGCCCTAACCTTTGGAGTTGGTTTTTTGGTAATCACATGCAGTACATCAACACTAAAAGCGCATATTTCAATTCGTCAAATTAACGTTTTACGTAATTAAATGCTTGGCAGCCAGTTATGGTTATGATGATGCTAGCTCTGGTGTATCAGCAGCTTTATAACGTTCAGACATAAGTTGAATAGCATTATTTAATTTCTTTTTCTTCTCCACAACCTCTAAGAATTGACCCAGCAGACACGGCTGTTGAACTTAGACAAGCAGAGATGTCAAAGAAGGAAGCTAGCTAGCTTCCTTCTTGTATGGTATGGTTTGATGTTCTTTCTTATGGATTACATATACTGCTAGCATCTGACCAACATTTGCGTTAAGTTGCTCCCTACCAATCCCGCACTGAACCATCGATCCCGTTTAACTTCGGTAGCACCCTTGTCGGCTTCTGCGGATAGGATGCGGCGATTTCTTCATTAAATTCGATGCCGAGTCCGGGTCCGACCGGCGGGTAAGCGTAGCCGTCCACGATTTGCGGCCAAGGGGAGACGATATCCGACGGTTTGGCGGGATCGGCCCAAAAGCCCTCCATCAACGTAATATTCGGAATGGCCAGTGAAATATGGACGCTGGCCGAGGTGCCGAGCGGCCCCCAGTTGTTGTGCGGCACGACATTGATATTGTACACCTCAGCGAACGCGGCGATCTTCTTGATCTCCGTGATGCCGCCGCACCAGCAGACGTCAGGGCGCAAATAATCGACATGGCCGTCTACCACCAGCTCGCGGAAATCGTATTTGTTATGTCCGCGTTCGCCGGTGGCCAACGGTATGTTCGTATGCTGCCGGTACCGGTTCAACGCCTGCGGGTTCTCGTGGCGGATGGGGTCTTCAATATACAGCGGCTTGAATTTGGCGACACCTTCCGCCAGCATGACCGCAAAGTCGGGATCGTAGCGGCCGTGACATTCCAGAATGAGATCGACATCGTCGCCGACCGCAGCGCGGATCGCTTCCGTATATTCGATCTGTTGCCGGACCGCACGCTTATGGTCGTGCAGGTCGATATCGTCTGTGTCGTGAAAACCGCGGTAGCGGATCGCGGTGACACCCTTTGACGCCAACTTCTTGGCATTTGCGGCAATCTCCTCCGCAGAATGGCCGGTCACATGCCCGTAGAGCCTCACTTTCTCACGGGCCAGCCCACCAAGCAGCTGATAGACCGGCACGTTAAGCGCTTTGCCCTTAATATCCCACAAGGCCATGTCGATCGCTGCAATTGCCGAGCCGGTCACCGGGCCGCCCCGCGCGAACAGACGGCGGAAGCAGGCCTGCCACAAATATTCGATCCGCTGCGGGTCCTCGCCGAGAATATACGGTTTCAGTTCCTCCACCATGCCGATCACAGCCAGCGGAGTAAAGCTGGACCCTTCGCCGTAGCCGGTAATGCCTTCGTCCGTTTCGATTTTGACAAATACGCCATTGGCTCGAAAACAAGTCACATTAGTAATTTTCATACAATTGCGCCTCCTGAACAAAAATGAATGGCAAGGACTGCTTCACCTAGCCCTTAATGGAACCGAGCATGACGCCCTTGGCGAAATATTTTTGCAAAAACGGGTATACGATGAGAATCGGCAGCATCGCGACGACGACGGCTGCCATCCGGATCGTTTCCTGCGGAATCATCTTATCCTCCGCCGAGCCGGCCGCCGCAATGCCTGACGATTCCGAGTCGATGACGAGCGTTTTGACCAGCACCTGGAGCGTCCACTTCTTCGCGTCGGTCAAGTAAATCAGCGCATTGAAATACGTATTCCAATGGGATACGGCAAAAAACAACGTGAATGTGGCAATCGCGGGCATCGATAAGGGCAGCACGACGCGCAGAAATACCGACAGGTCGTTGCAGCCGTCGATTCTGGCCGCATCCTCCAGCTCATCGGGCAGCGCGTCCATGAAGCTTTTGACCACGATCAGCGTCCAGGCGTTCGTCAGGCTGGTCAAGATCAGCGCCCAATAGGAGTTGAGCAGCCCCATTTCCTTCACCAGCAAATAGTTGGGGACAATCCCGGCGTTAAACAATAACGTAAAAATAACGCATCCGAGCATGAAATTTCGGCCGACCACATGCTTTTTGGTCAAAGCGTACGCCAGCGTGAACGTAAACACTAGATTGAGCGCCGTGCCGACAGCAGTGACGAAGACCGTGCTTTTCAGCGAATTTAAAAAGCTGTTGGTCGATAAAATGTACTTATAGGACGCCAGCGAGAAATCCTGCGGAAACAAATAAAATTTAAATGGAATGTAAGTATCCGGGTCTGTCAGCGATACGCTGAAGACGTAAATAAACGGGAAAATACTCAGAATGGATATGATGCCGAGAAGCGAATAGTTGACATAATCAAACAGGGTCAAACCTTTCTTATGCACGAAGCTCATGCTTATTCCCCTCTTTGCTTAGTAAATGCCTTCATAGCCCAATTTCTTGACGATATAATTGGCCGTTACGACAAAAACCAGGCCCACCACTCCCTTAAATAAACCGACGGTGACCCCGATGCTGAACTGTCCCCGCAAAATCCCCTGCGTATAGGCGTACGTATCGAACACCTCGCCCACTTCCCGGACCAGCGGATTCATCATCAACAGAATCTGTTCAAAGCCGACATCGGCCATATGCCCGAGCCGCAGAATCAGCAGCACGACAATCGTCGGACGAATCGCGGGCAGCGTAATATGCCATATCTGGCGGAACCGCGAAGCGCCGTCCACCACGGCAGCCTCATAACGCTGCGGGTCCACGCCGGCTATCGCGGCAAGAAAAATAATCGTGCCCCAGCCCGCTTCCTTCCAGATCGTCTGCCCCGTGATCAGCCCCCAGAAAAAGCTGGACTGCGTCAAGAACGGAATCGGTGCCAAACCGAATGTATTCAGCAGCTTGTTGACAATCCCGATATCGGTGGACAGGATGAAGAAGGTCATACTGGCAATGATGACCCACGATAAAAAATGCGGCATATACACCAGCGATTGATTGATCTTTTTAAACAGCTCATGCCGCACCTCATTCACCATCAAGGCAAGGACAATGGGTAGCGGAAAATAAAACACGAGCCCAAACAAGTTAATCAGCAACGTGTTGCGAAGCATGCGGTAAAAATTCGCATCGCCCATTAAATCGGCAAAATGCTTCAAGCCGACCCACTGGCTGCCCATAATCCCCTTAAACGGGTTGTAATCCTGAAATGCGAGCAGCAGGCCCCACATGGGCACGAATTTAAAGAGCAACAGGAATAGAAATCCTGGCATAGCCAGCAAATAAATATATTTTCCTTTCACGATTCGCTTCCACAGCCGGTTAGAGGCATTGCGGCTAACGCGACCGGACAAAGCCGAAGCAGAAGAAACTTCAGTCGGGTATTTCATGTAGAAGAGATCTCCTTTCCGGAAGCCGGGAGTGAATACAGTATGCAGGCGAATGCTTTAGCGGTATTTGGCACGGAACTGGCCGGGTGTCAGTTGAATGTAGCGTTGAAAAATACGGCTCAGGTTGCGCTCCGTATAGCCGATATACGCCGCAATTTCATGAAGCGTAAGATCCGTTTCCAGAAGCATTCGTTTGGCTTCCTCGATTTTGCAGGTAACGACGTATTCCACAAACGTAAACCCCATGATTTTTTTAAATAACCGGCTGACGTAAGCCGGGGTCATGGACAGCATCTCGGAGCATTGCGTGAGCGAAATGTCGGACTGGACATTTTCCCGGATGTACTGGCACACGTGCATGATGTCGGACTTTCCTTTGACCAGCTGGCTCGGATCGTTCTCGGCGATGATGCGATCCAGTAGCGGGAAACAGACCTCCGTGAACCAGTCGCATATTTCCGTCGCGGTCTTTCTTTCTCTTAGCTGATCGAATAGGTTGTTTTCCAGTACGTGAAAGATGCTGCCTCCCCGGCTCTCCACCACATGAATGACGGAAGCCAGAAGAAGGTAATAGGATTGATATGTGATCAGGTGGGACTGGGACAGGCGTGCAGCCTGGGAAAAGGACCTCAAGGCCGACTTGGCCGCTCCCGCGTCATGGTTGACCAGCGCTGCGACAATCGCCTCCACCTCCTGGTGGGGGTAAAAGGACGGAATTTTCCGCTCCGCGTTTTCTAACTCCTCGATATAGAGCACCGGACGGGTATCGTCGAGCAGCCGGTATTCGAGCGCCGCTCTCGCCTCCCGGTAAGATAACTCGACATCGGAAATATGAGCGCACACACTCCCCATGCCAATGGAAACCTTGAATTTCAGAAAGCGGTTCAAGGCATGACACACGGCTGCCGCATATTCCTTGGCCTCACCGGCGAGAGACGACATATCCCTGGAGCTGACGATGGCAACCCCGCTGCGTCTATTGGTATTCAGCGTGTAACCGCTTAAGGATGGATACTCCTCGAGCAGCTCTGTCATCACATTCGTCATGGCAAATCCGATGATGGCATTGTCATCGGGAAGAAACCGTTTCTCCTTATGGATGTTTTCCTGCTCTACGGCCAGTACAACATAAGGACCGGTCACCGAAATGGCCAGCGCAGAGCATTCCTTCAACAGGTGGTCCTGATCCACATACCCTTTTTCCAACAGCTTGTGGAAAAAGCGCTCCCGCAAATCAGGCTCCATTTTCCGTAAATAGGTGGATAGTGACTTCGTCTCTCGGTTCAAATAGTTCAGGCATTCCTTGATATAGCTGATTTCATTACTGGGATGATGAACGGAACCGAGACTTAAATCTCTGCCATGATTCAGTAATTGCTGAATCGGACTGTATACCCGCATGGAGTTGAAGACCGTTAACAGTACGGCAACGAGGAGAAAGAGCAGAACGGTGCAGACCGTCATCCAGCGAATCCAGCCGAGCTGCTTGTACAGCTCCTCCTTGGGAATCAAGGAGATGTAGATCCGACCCGACGGCGTTTTCTGATAGGAATAGAGCTTCTCTCGCCCGTCTTCGTCCTGCCACAGAAACACATTCGCCGGCTTGTGCTCTTCCACAATCCGCTGCAGGTTCGCCGTGCCCATGCCTCCGGTATCGGGCTTATTAGGCCCTTGAGAATGGAACAAGGCCCGGCCGGTCGCATCCATCACCAGCAGTGATTTCCCGGGAAAATAGAAGTAGCTGTCATTCATTTGACTCTTCAGCAGATCGACACGGATGTGAAAGATCAGCCGATCCATGTTTTTGCTGTTGCTCATGAGCGGCAGCCTGCGTACCAGGCTCAGGTAGCCGCTGTGCTCAGCCTGCGGCAAATACTGCCACTGCGCCTCCGTGTTCAAGGCGAAGTCGATGTCCTTCATGAAAGGATAGTTGGCGAGCGGGATCTGTCCGTAATATACCGAGTTCAGCATGGTATCGCCGTGCCGGTATAATACGATCTCCCCGATGAAATCGTTGGCGTTTTTTTTCCGCTCTAGGGCGGCGAGCATCTGTTTGTTGCTCAGAAATTCATGGTCGTCCGCCGGCTCGCTCAGATATTGGACGATGGCGGGATCCAATGCCAGATGATAGGATTCCAATTCGATGCCTGCCAATAAGGACTCCATCCGGTCCTGGACAAATTTCAGCGAAACGCGGCTTTCTTCTTCGGCCTTCTGGTAGGCTTCCTTGACCGCAATCTGATAATATAGCGTCCCCGCCAATATGATAGGAATGCAAGCCGAAATTAACCCCAGCCAGATGAGACGGTAAAAAAAACGACCCCGCAGATCGGACCAACCCGAGATCATGCCCGACCATCGCTCTCGCAACCATATTGCCACTAGGAACCCTCCAGACTTGGTGAGGTTTGGCTTTTATAATCCTTCCTGACGCGCTAGCGCCCTAGAGGGAGCTAATCCTATATTCAGCTTTCTCCAGCCATTCAGGGCGTATCGCAACTCCCCATCCAGGCTCTTCTGGGATCGTCACATGCCCGTCCGTCACTTGAAACGGATTGTTCATATACAACCCGTCCAGCCATTTGGTTTCCTCAATGCTGTATTCCATGAAAGGGCCTCCGTTAGGGATAGCGCCCAGCAGATGCATCGTGAACAGTGTAACGAGCGAATGGTTCGCCGCATGCGGCGTACAAGGCAGGCCCGCCTCCTCGGCCATCTTGGCAACAGCCAATGCCCTGCTGATGCCGCCGATATAGCATATATCCGGCTGGACGATATCCACTGCCTGCATCCGGATCATCCGACGGAACTGGGCCAAGTCGCAATCCTGCTCGCCGCCGGATACCGGCATTGTCAGCGCAGCAGCCACCTCCGCCGTCCATTCCAATTCGGGATACGGGCACGGCTCTTCAAAGTGCCCTACATGGTACTGCTCCAGCATGCGGCCAACTTCGATGGCACGCTTCGGCGTATAGCCGCTGTTGGCGTCCACCAGCAGCACGGCGTCATCGCCAATCGCGCGCCGAACGGCCGGCACGATCGCTTCCGTACGCCCCGGCCAGCGATCGACATCATTGCCGAAGTTGTCGGCAATCCGGATTTTGAACGCGCCGAAGCCTTGCGTATCCTGCAGCCGCTTGAGCCGCTCGCCTTCCTCCTCCGGCTTAATATTCCTGCTCATGCTCGAGCCGTAGACCGCCAGCTTGCGCGGCTTGCCGCCTAGAAGCTCGCATACGCTCTTGCCCTCCCGCTTGCCGCGGAGATCCCACAGCGCCGTATCTATTCCTCCTACGGCGCGGCATATGTACGAGCCCGGGAACTTGTGCTCGCCGGTTACGATCCGCTCGGCCAAACCTGCAATATCGTCCGAATCGGCACCCAGCGCGTAAGGCGCAATCTGCCGGTGCAGCACTTGGGCCGACAGATCGGAATGGTAGGACGCGACCTGCCCGTATCCCTCCAGCCCATCCTCCGTACGCACCCGAACGATGCCGACGGATGGTGTCGCAAAGGTTTCAATGCTTGTTATTTTAGCCATATGATTCATCCTCCCCGTTTACTTGCCTTTATTTGCAGCAAATTCCTTCTCCGATTTAGCGAATTCCTGGAACGCCTTTTTCATTTCGGGTAAATTTCGCAGCTGCTCCTGATAAGCCCGGAACTCGTTCATGGAAATTTTACCGATGATGGCCTGCACCGTTTTCGTATCGTATTCGTCCTGGTATTTCGGCCATATATCGCTGAAACTATCTGACAGGAGATAGCTGAACGGATTCAGCTTGCCCTTCTCCGTCCAATCCTTCACCATCGCTTCCGTTTCTTTGTTAAATTCAGGCGGCGCATTGACATTCCTAATTTTGAAACCGCTGTCATAGGTCAGTACCCATGGGTCATAGCTGGAAATGACCATTTCCTTGCTTCCCAGATCGGTCATCTTCGGATATCCGTCCACCATATTGTAATGGACTCCTTCAATCCCGTATTCCCCGAACTTCAAGAAATCGGCTGTCGCGGTGGACTCATATAAATCGAGAATCCGTCTCACCTTCTCCTCCGGAACCTTGCTGGAAATAAACATGCCCGGAGCAAAGTTGGAGCGCAGATTGATCGCGTATCCCTTCGGCCCCTTCAATACGGCGGATCTGACGTAAGCGTTCGGGTCCAGCTTGCGGTTCGATTCGGTATATTGCCAATCCGCCCGGACCACATACCCGATTGAAGCCGCTTTGCCCGAGCTGATTAAATCGAGAGACTGCGGCTCCTTCATCGTCGAGAACTCCTTGGGCATCAGCCCATCCGCGTACAAGCCGCGGAACCATTCGATCATATCGGCATACTGTGGTGTTAGCACATCGCGGATCAGTCCTCCGTCTTTATCGTGTGTCAGGTCATAGACGCCGAAGGCGGGCATAAAGACGTCTTTGGCGCCATTCAGCACGCTATGCGTGGTTAGTCCGATCGGGTTTTGTCCGGTCGGATTGGCTTTGACGATCGCCTGCAGGGCCGATTTGTACTCATCTAGCGTCGTCGGCATAGGGATTCCGAGCTTATCGAGCCAATCCTTGCGCATCAAAAGGCTCGAATGCACCTGCGACCGCATCCGCGGCAGCGTGTAAATTTTCCCGTTGACCCAATTGTAGTCGAATACTCCGGTTTCCTTATTTTTTTTCAAATTCGGGTATTTGCTGAAGTCGCCCAGGAACGGGGTCAGATCCCAGAACATGCCGTTCTCAATCGCTTTGTAAAAGGTAGGGACATTGTAGCCCACGCCCATCACAATCTCCGGGATATCGCCCGTTGCCAGCATCAGCTCCAGCTTCTGCTGGTAATTCGCACTCGGAATCCATTGAATGTCCAATTCCACATTCAGTCTTTTCTTAAGCTCCATCCAGAAAGCGTTGTTCATATCCGGCAGCTCGTTATACAGCCCCCAAGCCATCGTAAGCTTGAGCGGCTCGTCTTTGCCGGATGACGGATTGCCGCTAGTCGCCGCCGGCGCACTTCCGCCATCGGAGCATGCTGCCAGCATAGAGACGGTCAAACCCAGAGACATCAGAGCGGTCATTCGCTTTTTCCACGTCACCTGCATCTTCTTCTCCCTTCAAATGATCAAGTTTGAATTTGGCGGCAAGCACAATTAAACCGCTTACATTTGATGATAAAAGGGATTCCCCTCGATAGAAACAGACATTTATTGACTTGCCGTCCTGCAGTTAAAAAATGTCCTTTGCTCGGACCTCGGCTCAGGTGTAATAAGGCCTCACATCGCCTTCCGTTAGCTAGCAAAGTGCAAAAAGTGTCCTTCTGAGGCTACACATCACAGCTCCAGAATGGCCTATGATTTGAATTCTCCCCATTAGGTCAAATCATTCTGATGCAGTTGTATTAAGTCTGTCGTTTTCGGTATGCCTTCTTGAAACTCAAATGTCCAGTTTACTTGGGTCTATTTGGTTAAGATCAGATACTAACCAGTTGAATGGGATGGTACTGCAAACACTGTTATTTTGGGCAAAATCGAACAGATCAAGGTAATAAAATATAATTTAATGGATGGTGATACCGTCGAAATCAGGAGGAAAACATGACGTCCTCCACGATGGAGACACACCGTATCTTCGGGTATAGGTGTTAATGGTGTACATAGATGCTGCTTACCTAGTTTATAACGCGAATCCAAAATACAGGCGTATTGGTTTATACGATTTTGCTGAATTCTTTGGGTGAGTTGAAACTGCGATTGAATTAAATCCTCTTTCAATGTAGCACCCCTTATGTATAACATCCTTGATGATATTTTAGATTTCATCAAAAACTCCTTGTTCTCTCCGTTAGCCTGATAATGCTGCCGGTTTATACTGGAAGCCGTCTCTGGGCTAGATTTCAGCACCATAATCTCACGAGTGCGTTCCGCCGTATTTTAACGAAGCCAAGCCCTCCAAACTTCTTGTCTAGAAGCGGGAGGGCTGTAACGTATCATTCGTCGTTAGTGATTTGGACCCGTCCCACGATGGGATTATACCCTGGTCAATAAGCGGTTCATCTTCTCTTCATCCGGCTGAATACCAAGCCCATGCCCTTCCGGCACACGGATAAAGCCGTTTTCTACTATGAATTCCTTAGGCGCAAGCTGTTCCCTTAACGGGTTCTTCTCGATGGAGTACTCATAATAGCTGTTGCATTCCGGCGTACTCGCTGCCAGATGCAGCGCCGCCGCAAACCCAACGCCGCGGGTCGTATTATGAGGCACGTAATGAATGCCGAAGGCGCGGCAAAGGACCGCTGCCCGTTTGGCCTGCGAAATTCCGCCGCATTTGATCGGATCGGCGGCGTACAGATGGCAGGCTCCCTTGGCGATAAAATCGCGGAACGTAAACAGGTTCCAGTCCTGTTCACCCACATGGATTGGCACCGGCAGAGTTTGGGCTAGCTTAATATAAGCATCAATGTCATAATACGGGCACGGCTCCTCGTAATGATGCAGGTTATATTGGCTAATTTTCTCATACAACTGAACCGCTTGGATGTACGTATAGGAGCTGTTGCCGTCGACCATCAGCTTGCAATCGGGTCCGATCGCTTCACGTACGGTACGGACCTTGAGCGTATCCTTGTCCAGATTGACAGGCAGCCCGGAACCGTAACGCGGCCCTACTTTGATTTTGACTGCATTGAATTGGAACTGGCTGATGCCCTCCAGTAGCTTGGCAGCCTCCTCTTCCGGCTCCAGATCCCGGCTCATGCTGGAGCCGTAGAGCGGAATCTGATCCCTATATAGCCCGCCCAGCAGATTGTACAAGGGCTGCTTCAGAAATTTCGCTTTGGCGTCCCAGAGTGCAATTTCTACTCCACTGAAGGCCATCGCCAGCAGCTGACCGGAAATTTTGTAATTTTTCCGCATCACCTGCTCCTCGATTTTCTCGATATCGAACACGCTTTGTCCGATCACCTGCGGCTTAATGACCGTCCGGATAATCGGTACGATCGCGTCCACCTGCATCGGACTGCATTCACCGAAGCCGTTGATGCCTTCGTCCGTCTCCACTTTGATATAAAATAGCCCCTGGGCAAAATAGCAGATGATATCCGTTACTCTCATTTCAGTTCCCCCTGTGAATTTAAGTCGTAAACATATGACGAGGTTTCCTTGATCTGATGGGCCTCATAATCAAAATAAGTGCCGTCGAGCCGCAGACTCAACGTATTATTCACCCTTAATTCGATGGTATTGCCGTCGGGACGGAGCCATTCCGTACGGCCCGACCAGCGGTACGGGGTCCAGGCGCGAACACCGAGCGAATGACCGTTCACTCGAACCTCCGCACAATCGTGGAAGTGCGGGCTTAAGCCCGACAGCGTCAGCTCAAAAGCTTCCGCCGCAGCAGGATCAGCAGTCAGAGCAACAGACTGCTGCCTGAAGAGGGCCGTACCCGAATAAAACGGGCAGCCTTCGATGACAGCATGGTTCGGATTCCCCTGCACCGGTGCGTCGGTAATGACCGGCAGACCGCCAGCCTTGAAGCGGACGCCGAATGTACCGCGCAAATAAATCGGGTCAACTACGCCTTCGTAAGCATGCCGGATGACGACGCGAACCATCAGCGTATTCAAGCCTTGCACAAGTGGCACGAAGCCTCCGTCCCATAACGTGCCGTTAACGAACAGGCTGTGTTCTCCCAGTATCGCTTCTCGATCCATCGTCAGCTCGGCTGCCTCAGGAAGCTGTTCGACTTCGAATACTGCCTTATACCAGCATACGACCGGGTATTCGATGTTCAGCTTGAACGGCGTACCGAACCAGTGGGTCCGGTACGTAAGCGGATGCTTCCACTCCCTGGCATGGTCGGCTGTTTGGCTGATCCATGTTTTCGCGTCGACCTCATACCATTTCTGATCGGTGGTCACTACCTGATTCTGCGGCCATCCCTGTTCCAGCCCCACATCCTGCTCATCTACTGTAAGCTGAAACCTGCCGATCCTCAGCAGGTTCGGCTCTGTTAATTCCAGATCCCACGCAGTGTCGGTATGGACTTCGATCGTGAGAGGTTCCGTCTGTTCTGCAGCGATGGATGACACGGGCAATACCTCAGGCAGGGCATCCTTACTTGCAATCTCCACCAGATGGGATTGGTACGGTGCAAATGTCAGCTTGAAGACCGCTTTTCCTTCTTCCACCCGTTCCGGCAGAATCGGAGCTTGGCCGCCGGTCTCCAGGTCCCGGTAAACCAGCTGGATGTCGGAGCCGAAATAGGCTGCATCCAAATAGACCTGCACCTGCTTCTCCGCCCTCCCGTGGTTGGCGATAAATACGACATCGCTTTGATCGTCGATCCGTCTGTGTTGCATTAGCAGTGTATCCGTCAGGCCATCCTCTGAATGGAGCTCGACTGTGCGCGCGAGCGTCCGGTCTAACAGCTTAAGCAGCGTCCCAATGGCCGGAGCTCCTTCGGCACCGTCAGCATATGGAACGAAATACGCCCCATGCTTGCCCTGCCGCCAAGCGGATGTTTCTCCAGCCTGATGCACGCCGGCACCGTCAGAGGCTCCGTTTCCACTGCCGCCGAGAAACCAGTCCGCCATATCCGTGACCGTATCAGCTTCCTGTTCGATTGTCTCGTACGGAAGCGAGCCGACGGAAATAACGGTACCTCCCGCCTGCAAAAAGGAGCGGAGTTTCGCCCAGGCGGCCGCCTCCAGGTTCGATACCGGCGGGATAATCAGCACCCGGTATTGAGCGGCGCCAAGCTTAAGCATGCCTTCCTCCACCGAGGCTTCCATCAGCATTTCCGGGTCCAGCGTGTCGTAATCCCGCTGGTTCGTCAGCAGCGCGGTCTGAATCTCGATCCAGCTGGACTTCAGCTGCTCCAGCGTCTTCTTCTCCCGCTCGCCGACTCCGGCAAAGCCGAATTGATGGAACGGATTGCCCATATGCGTCCAGAGAGAAGTCGTCGGGTCCAAGACGGCAATATCGATCTTGGCCGCGCCTTCGCTCATCAGCCAGCTCAATCGGCCGATATAGTCGCCCAACAGGGCGAAATGCTCCCAATACGGGTTCTGCTCGAACTGGGAAGGCGCCGCGTCATGCTTACGAAGTCCGTCAATAGAGTAGAAGAACGCATGAAAGTTAAACATGTTGGTGCCGAGAACCGCCATCCAGTCGATCATCCAGCGAGCATCCTGCAGCGTCATCGACCAGCCGATGCTGTGAAAGCATTCGATCAGCGCGCGCTGCTTCCCCAGCTGTCTCGACAACGAACTGCCCATTTTGGGGTTATGACGCAAGCTGTGCGCATAGCGCTTCATAATCTCCGGCAGGGTGCGCCCCAATTTCTCATGAGCGCTATCTCCTCCGGGAATATGGCTGTGCAGCTGCGTCGTCATGCGCACGCTTGGCACCTCAGCGACATATTCCATGCAGTACTTGTCGCACCAGTCCGCCACTTTTTTGTGAAAACGCTCTCTTAGCATCAAATGAATGCACTGAAATAAGTCGTAACGTACCCGGGCCGTCTCTTCGCCAGCATTCTCGTAAAGCATATGAAGCTTATCCAGCAGATTATAGCCGCAGCGTTCCTGGAAGAAGGGGACGATCTGCGGGGACCATGGAAGCTTGCCGGCCCGGAGCCCTACTTCATCGGTAAACATCCCTTTAATCGTTCCCCCGAAGTATTCCCCCATTTCCTCGGCGTACCGCTCATGGGTCATCTGCATAAACGTATCCACGGCCTCCGGATGCAGCGGATCGACAAAGGTGCCGAAATATTTAAAGTCGTCCACTTCCTGCTCCGTTATGACGATAACTTCCCATTGCACGGCGCTTGCGGGCAGCTCGTACCTCAATCTTTTGACGGTGTGGTAAGTAAAATAGCGCTTCCGGCTGTAATTAGTCGATCCCGTTTGCTGAAACACAGTCTCATCCTGGAAGCTGCCGATCCAAGGCGTTACATCTACCGCCTGCTCCCAGTCCTTCACGCCGTCGGACGTGTACGGAACCGCCTTGGCCCACAGTACGCGGCCCCAAGGCAGATCCATGTCCGCATCCTCCCCGCCTTGAAAAGCCTGGACCGTTCTGGACAGCATCCGCTGCTTCGCCTCGGGATGCTCCAGCGTAACCTCGCCGCCTGCCATGCCGCTAGGATACGGATACTCGTCGTACAGCCATACGTTCAAGCCGGCCTGCTGAGCGGTTTTCACGGCAAATTTCACCCGATCGAACCACAGCCGCGATAGATAGGGCAAATCCATCCCCTGTCTCGCGCAAATAAAAATCCCGCCGACGCCCTTGTCCTTCATTTCGCCGATCTGCCTTGCAATCTCCTCTTCTTCCATCTCACCGTTCCAGAACCAGAAGGGATGAACTCGGAATTCGACTGGTGGGAACTGAAAACGATCGTTGCTAATCACCCTGCTTCACCTTCTATCCATTATTGTTGCTTTTCCCGGCGCTGCGGGTTTTGACCGCCGAACCCGAACTCCCGGTCTTGCCGCCGGTACGACAGCTCTTTCCGCACAATGAAAAAGACTTATTCCTTCGCGTTATCCCTGTACTTGCTCGGCGTCATGCCGACATTTTTCTTGAAAATCCGGCTAAAGTAGCTGTGCTGATACCCAACCCGCTCAGCAACCTCGTTTAGCTTCATATCCGTGCTGCGCAGCAGCTCCTTCGCTTTCGCCAGCCTGATTTCCGTTAAGTAATCGATAAAATTAATACCGACAAGCTGCTTAAACATTCTGCTTAAAACATACGAGCTCATATGCTCCGCCTCGGCGATCGATTCAAGAGAAAGCTCTTCCATGTATTTCTCGTGAATGACCGTGACAATCCGATCCACGGCTTGCTGTAAGTAAATGTCCTGCTTGCGCCTCGTTTCACGCAGGAAAGGGTGAATAACGCGGGCCAGAAACCATTTTTCAATCTCCTCCGGTTCCTTGATCTGACACAGTTGATCGTATAGATTCACGCCCTCATACAGGCTGTACAGACTCGTGCCCATCTGCATAATGGCCCTGAGCACGGAAGCGAGCAGATGCAGCATGCCCTGTTGCACCCATAACTCCTTGCCGGCATTCATCCGCAGCTCATGTAGAAAGCGGGAGAGAGCTGCCGTCGTTTCCTCCTCTTGCCCCATTCGGATTCCGTGAAGCACTTCCTTCTCAAGGTGAAACGGATATTCGGAGCTTTTCTCGCTTTCCGAAACCCATTCGCCCAGATCGAGAATCTGGTTATGCTCCTGCAGGTCGCGGAACCGCAGCACTTGTCTCGTTTCCTCCATCATAGCCGGAATTTCCTTGATCTGAGCTACTGGCTGGCCCAGCCCGATCGCCACCCGCAGGTGTAGAAGCAGATTCAGCCGGTACGTCATATCCTGGAGCAGCGCATGAATACGTTCCCGGGTCCGCTCGGGCGGCTCTGAGGCAGGCGTGCCGATCAAAAGACCGATCGTCAGGTTCTGGAAATTAATCGAATCCGCCTGTTCGAATGCGCCGGAAGCGAGCTCCTGAACAATGTTCGCCGCGGCGAACGTCACCAGCACCTCGTCTCCTTCGGAGAATCGCCCCTCCAGGCTGGAAAAACCAAGCAGCTGCATAAAGATCATTGTGAACTGATGATCCCTGACCTCCCAGCCCAGATTGGCCATCTGCTCTTGCAAATCCGCTTCGGACAAATAGTACAGATATCCTTGCGACAGCTGCATCAGAAAGCCTTGGCGGACTTGGGGCAGCTGACTTTCCAGGCGGGTCTGCAGCGTCTGGCTTTCCCGCGTGACCCGGTTCCATACCGTTTCGATCATTTCAAATTCATCCCCCGCTTCCAGATGGGCGGAATCGTTCCTGCCGCCCAGCAGCTGAACAAGCCGTTCAACCGGCTGATACAGACGGCGGGAGGCAAACCAGGACAGCACGACGGCGAGAAGAATGCCGAAGCAGCTGAAGCCGATGATAACCCTGGAAATGAAGACGAGCGGGCCCGTCAGTGCGGTAAGCGGCGTAGCCGATACATAAATCCAGTCGGTGCCGAGCCGATTTAGGGTCACGGAGGACACCGAATATTTTTCCTTCCCCCAGGAGAACATGAAGTGCTCCTGATTTCCCCCGTCCTGCAGCACGTGCTTGCGCAGTGCCTCATCCAGCTCATGCCCCGCTCCCCCCTGTCCGAATGGCGCAATCCACTGGCCGCTGCCTTGGATCAGGAAGGAAGTTCCCTCATTATGCGGGGTCAAAATCGTGACGGCTTCTTTCAGCTTGGCCGCATTGACCGTGACCAGAAACACACCGAATGGGCGAGGACTCCCACCGGGTATTTTATGAATCAACGACAGGTTCGACGATTGGTCCGCCTGCTCTTATTCCTCCTCGTCCCCTGTGAAATTGCTCCACATGGCCTGGTAAGGCTGCTTAATTAGAGCATCGAATTTCGGCTGTTGCGTCGGATTCAGCGGATAATACCCTTCCTCCGTAAAAAGCAGAGGGTACGGATCTTTCAAATATAAGGTAACCTTGTCGATCAGCGGGTTCAACTGCTTCATGACCAGCAAGGTTTTGAAAATATCATGCACCTGACTGTAACCGTAAACAAAATCAAGCTTTTTCAGCTTATCGTCGAACTGCGGATCGAAGGCCCAATGGGACAGCGACGATTCCAGTCCGAACAATTGGTCGTCGATGCTTTTCTGTGTCTGCTCGACCTGCTGCTGATGAAGTCTGTTCGTTTCGTTGGCAATCTGCTCGCTGCCGACAAAGTAGATGCCCGTACCGATAAAAAGCCCCGGCAGGCTGGCAATGATAATGACCATAATCAAGCTCCGCCGGAAAAAACGTCCTTTTTTCTGCGTAGGGGTTTCGTTAGGTGCGTTCGTTACGCTGCGGTTATCTGAAAGCACAAGCACCCTCCTCCCAATTTCTCTTTATAACATTCGGGATCAGGTACAGTGTGTCCTTCCACCGAAACGAATCACCCTTTGACGGAGCCGACCATAACCCCTTTGGCAAAGTGCTTTTGCAAAAAGGGATAGACGCACAGAATCGGGATTGTTGCTATGACAACCGCAGCCATCTTCAGCATTTCGGCCGGCGGCGGCTGAAGCAGCGGGTCCGCTTCCGCCAAAGGATTTTCGGCGAGCATATTTTGCAGAAGCACCTGGATCGGCCACTTCTGATAGTCGTTCATGTACAGCAAAGCCGAGAAGTACGAATTCCAATACTCTACCGCGTAAAAAAGCCCAAAAGCGGCGATCGCCGGCATCGACAGAGGCAGCACGATACGGAACCAGGCCGTCACTTCGTTGCAGCCGTCAATTGCGGCCGCTTCGTCAAGGCTTTCCGGAATATTTTCAAAAAAACCTTTCATCAGTACCACATACCAACCGCTCGACAGCACCGGCAATATCAAAGACCAAATATTATCAATCAGCCCCAGACTGCGTACCAGCATATAATTCGGGATGATGCCCGGACTGAATAAAATCGTAAATAAAATAAGCATGAGCGCTACCCGTCTTCCGAGCAGCCGCTTTCTGGACAAAGCATAAGCCAAGGACGCAGTCACAACCAGACTGCATAAGGTGCCGACGACTGCCAAGAAGGCGCTGACGCCTACCGAGCGAATCATGGACGGATTGCTTAACAAATACCGGTAAGACTCCAAAGACCAATGCTCTGGAAAAAGTACGATCGTCTTCGATAAATACTCACTTGTTTCTGTAAATGAAATGACAAACACATAATAAATTGGAAAAACAGTCACCAAAGCGACAATACCCAGAACAAGTACATTAACTCCATGGAATATTCGGTTCCTGCGGCTGCGCTCCATAGCTTTCTCCCTCTCCTTCTCTCTTAATATATTCCTTCCTCGCCAAACCGCTTGGCAAGACGATTCGCACCTATGACCAGCATCAGACCAATAACCGACTTGAACAGTCCGACCGCCGTGCTGAAGCTGAACTGCCCCTGTTGTACACCAAGCCGGTATACATACGTATCGAACACTTCCGCTACATTCGAAACCGCTCCGTTATACATCAGGAACACCTGCTCGAAGCCGACGTCCATCATATGACCCAACCGGAGGATCAGCAGAATAAAGATGACGTTGCGGATCGCAGGCAGGGTAATATGCCACATTTGGCGAAAACGGCCCGCTCCGTCCATCCGGGCTGCTTCATAAAGCTGGGGATCGGTTCCCGCAATCGCCGCCAGGAACAAGATCGTGCCCCAGCCAGATTCTTTCCAGATCGATTGCACGGTCAGGATGATCCAGAACAGCTTGGGATCGTTCAGAAACTGGATTTTCTCCATGCCAAACACCGCCAGCGATTCATTCACGAAGCCCCTGGAAACGGACAGCAGCATAAAGGTCAAGCCCGCTATAATAACCCATGACAGAAAATGGGGCAGGTAAACGATCGATTGGACGATCCGTTTGTAAATCTCGCTGCGCAGCTCGTTCATCAGCAGTGCCAGTACGATCGGCAGCGGGAAGAAGAACACAAGGCTGAGCAGGTTAATCATCATCGTGTTTCTAAACAGCAGCCCGAATTGGGGATCAGAGAAAAAGCGTTGAAAATGATCGAAGCCTACCCATGGGCTGTGAAGGATACCGGCAATAGGAGAATAATTTTGGAAGGCGATGACAACGCCCCAGATCGGGATATATTTAAAGATCAAGAAAAACAAAAAGCCGGGGATCGCCAGGCAGTATAAATATTTGTCGCGCAGCAGCCTTTTTCGGATATGTGTTAAGCTGCTTTTTTTGTGCGCCTTGGTCATCTTTCCGGAATACGCGGCATAATCGGACATGCTGTTATTCCTCCTTCTTCAGATGCTGTAAATGACGGGGAAGCCAGCCCCTTCGAATTTCTTTAAGGAGCCGGCCCCTCTTCTGATGTTATTTCCCTGTACGCTGTTTGTAAGATGTATTGATTTCCGCCGTAATTTTGGTCATTTGCGGATTCGATTTCAATTGATTGACGAAATCGTCCCACGCGGTGATCGGGCTGACGCCAAGAATGACCTTCGTTTTCACATCCTGCGCCTGTTTCGCAAGTTCGGGACCATAGGATTGGAACGTCTCCGAATAAAGACCGATACTTGGATCAGCCTTGCTTGTTTTGGCACGCTCATCCTGAAGCTTGGTGTACAGATCGATACTTTCTTTCGGGAAGTTACGGTGGAGCGTGTTCGCATAAGGGTCAGCAACATATACAATCTGGTTGTAGTTGTCGATACCCGAAGCGGTGTACTTATCTTTAATCAGCTCTTTATTGCCGCTTTTGACCGTATAGTGGGTACCTTCAATGCCCCAGGTTTGCAGGTCAAATACTTCCGGAGTCATCCATTTATCGATCATCTCCATAATTTTGTTAAGCTTCTCCTCCGGCACCTGCTTGGAAATAGCCAGCATACCAAGGAAGCCTGGGCCCTTCGGATTAAACTGATTGATGTACGTTACCGGATAGAACGCCTGGTGATCGTGAACGGAAGGATCTACCTTACCGAGCTTACTGATCATCTCCTGCATGTTCCCAGTTTTATCGGCGATCATGCCTGCTTTACCGGAGGCGTACAAATCATCCACCTGGCTCGGTTTCAGCGAAGCAAAGTCGGCAGGGATCAAGCCTTCCTTATAGGCTTTGTTTAAAAACTCCAACGCGCTTCTCGTCTCCGGCATCATATCGGTATAAACCAGGCTTCCGTTCTGATCCTTCCAGTTTCCCGTCGCACCGGTGAAGCTGTTGATGACAATACCGAGCGTACCCATATCCGCAGCATTTACGTTGCCGGCAAATCCGATGGTGTCGTTCTTGCCGTTGCCATCCGGATCTTTTTCCTTAAAGGCTTTCATTACGTTATACAATTCGTCGGTCGTCGTCGGCACCTGCATACCCAGCTTATCCAGCCAATCCTTTCGCAGTGTGAAGAAGCGGGCGCCCTCGGCTCCGCGAGGCCGCGGAACGCCATAGTTTTTGCCGTCCTGCATCTTTGTCGCTTTCCAAGCCTCGGCCGGGATCTGCTTACTGATATTCGGATATTTGCTGTACAGCGAAGTGATGTCCCAGAATGCCCCCTGCTGAGCCATAGAGCGGAACATTGTGGAGAACGGGTCGTCGATCATCACTACATCAGGAATGTCCCCGGAGGACATGCTGACGTTCAAACGCTCTTTATAGTTATTCGCCGAAACCCATTGAATATTTAGCTTTGTATTCGTTGCCTTCTCAATCGCTTTTTGAGTTTCGCCGTTAGGATCCGGCGGATTCGCGCTTGTAAATGCGCTTATAATGCTGATTTCCGTCGGCTTGCTGCCGCTGCTGCTGTCACTCCCGGATGCAGCCGGTGCCGGATTTTGTCCGCAGCCGGACAATGCGGCCGTGCTCATTAAAGCCATAGCGATCGTCGAGATCGTCAACCTTTTTTTCTTCCCCCAATTTCTTTGCATACAGATCCTCCCGTTTCATTTCGTATTGGCATTGTGCAGAAGCTTGTGTGGATGGTGTGAAAATATCGCTTCGATGTCCTGAACTTTAACGGAGAGAGCCCTTTCCAACAAGCCCATATTTTTGTGATTTTCGCAATAAAGGTAATTTGCACATTTTTGCATTTGTCATTTTTCTGCAAAAGGATGTGGAAATATGCGCTATACAACGGATTTTCAGCTAGTTTAGTGTTACAACCGCTTGTAGCATGAACGCAAAGCAGAACGACAACGTAGAAGCGCCTGGCTGATGATAGTTCTTTATAGTCTACTACGCTGAAATGTGCGGAGTTATTGCGTAATGAGGTTACTCACGTAACTCTGTTTTATTGGAGACATAAAATTCTTTCTGCTCTAAAACAAATCCCAATCAGAAACTTCCAGGGAATCGTCGAAATGGATGAGACCTACTTCTTGTTCTCTGAAAAGGGCAAAAGGAATATCACTGAACGGAAGTCCCGTAAACGTGGTGGTAAAGCCAAATACCGTGGCATTAGTAATGACCAAGTATGTGTATTGGTTGCTCGTGACCCTCAGAAGATGACTTTTTCTGGCGTTTTTGGGCGTGGTCGTATCGTTTAAATGAAGCTATCGGCTGTAACCTAACCGAGTCGAATGTGCTTTGTACCGATTCTTGGAGGGCGTTCAGTTCCTATGCTAACACAAAGGGATTAACCCACTACCGATTCAAATCCGATGGTAAACAGCGTGTCAAAGGCGTTTATCACATTCAGAATGTAAACAGCTATCATAGTCGCTTGAAACGCTGGATTGACCGATTTAATGGCGTTGCGACCAAGTATCTACAACATTATTTGGCTTGGTTCCGTTACTTAGATAGCAAAGAGCACGAAAACACAACATCAAACAAGAAAAATATGTCGGTTACGTCTTGCCTATTTTCAGTTAATGTCTCAAACACTAATCTTCTCTAATGAGACCTTGTTACAGAAAACAGAAGATTTATTCTTAATAGGAATAAACTATAAATACAATATATTTAATATATTTCACTTATGACTATACTTGAACTACAATCAGTACAAATACTGGAATTAGAAAGGGGTTTTACATTGTCCAATAAACATTCTGTATCTGCTGGTGGGCTAGTGTTCAGAGATGGCAAAATATTATTGGTTCAAGTAAATTACGGTAGTAACAAAAGGTTATGGATGATTCCTGGTGGAATTGTTGAAGCAGGTGAATCACTAGAAGAAGCTGTAATAAGGGAGCTTAAGGAAGAAACTGGTATATCTGCTGTACCAACAAGAATAATTGGGGTTCGAAGCGGTGTACGCCAAGTAGGTAACTCTATTGAAACAGGAATATATGTTGTATTCGAAATGGATTATTTGTCGGGTGAGACAAATGCTTTGGATATCAATGAAATTTCAGGCATTAAGTTTGAATCAGCTTCTGAAATATTGGAAAATCCCGAAGTTATTGACTTGACTAAAGAGTTTATTAAAGCGGCAATTAAATCTAGTGCAGGATTATACAAATCCGTCAAGGAAGTTAGCTCTAACACGAAGTACATATCTTATAATGTTTATGCCATTAGGAATGAAGCTAATAGCAAAGCTAGATAATCAGCCATTAAAAGACCGCTTTTTCATTCAGCGGTCTTTTAAGTATTCAAATATCAACACTAAAAGAAAACAAAGCCATTATTTTAGTCCTGCTCTTCCCTAAAGCAATAGTTTACTTTTACGCGGCAGGCTGTTTACTAGCCAAGATTCCCTCACCAGCTTCGTTTAAACCCCACCTAGACCACTTCGAACGTGCTTCCTTTGCCCCGATCGGTCAGCTGTTTTTGTTGGCCGGTGTAGTGCTCACGACGACTCTTTCAGAATCGGGAACGCCGATGTCGAACGATTTGTGAATTTCATTGGAATCGATAATCACAAGTCGCCTTGGCGAACCGTGTATGACCGGTCTTTAATGAAAAAACCGCGAGCCCCGGAGATTAAGTACAAAATTTCATAATGATGATGGATATGATACCGATTCATGGTGAAATGTCCGGTTCGATTCGAGAATTCGATATGAAACGGGTCGGTCGGTTTTCCATACCATATTTTCTTATTGGGTGGCAGCATCGCATTCTCACCTTTTCTACTCGGATGAATCTATTTATAAAATTTATCATAGAAAAATATGGACGGGCTGGATACACGCTCCATGTACTATTTCACAGGCAAGAACATAATATTTTTATAGCATTTTGTCCATGCAACGAGCCTAGTACGTGTCGTCGATGTCTCTCCCGAGAGTCATTTGCAAGTAATAAAAAGTCCCTCCGTTAGTCCGGAGGGATTCTATCGAGATAACAAAATTCACAAGAGATTAAACAAACAGCTGCTCTACCTCAAGCGGCGTTAGCGCTCTCGAACGATCGACATAAATAAAAGCATCATATCGCATATCAATAAGTGTAGGAACGTAATTCCCTCTTTCCCAACGTGGATGATATACGACGCCAATCGCCCGATGACCGATGGGCTTCTGGGTTGGCCAAGACCAAGACGAATGAGTGTCGAACATAAGAAGCAGATCATCCCCGCCCATGCGATGAAGCAGCTCCTCCCAGCTGCCGGGAATCGCAGGCGGTACTGTCATGACTTCCAGCGGAGCTCCCCATTCCTTACCGGCTATGACCGAGCCCTGGTACGTCCCTAAGCCAACAGCGTAGACGTGCCCGTCGTACTTTTCCCGCAGCAGCTGACCGATATTGACCATGCCTTCTTCCACCATATCCGTTGCGCGAGCATCGCCAACATGTGTGTTGTGAGCCCATACGATACATTTTGCCCCGTCTCCGTGAAACTCTATCAACTTCTCTAACACGTTGACCATATGCCGGTCCCTTAAGTTCCATGATTCATTATCATGCCTAATCATAGTACGGTAATAGGCTTCCGCACCTTGTACCGCCAATGCATTAAGCTCAGCGCTTAGGGTCAGCTCTTTTTCTTCCCGCTGGTTCGGTTCAATCTGCTTCCATCGATCCTGCAGCCGTTTAAGCAGCTCGATTACCTCGTCTTCACAGCCTTCCCCGTACAGCGACGCGGAAATTCCGTACGACTGCTCACTCTGACCGTATGGCTCAAAACACTTCAGTGCGTTCTTGACTGCCTGGAGATTATTCGGATCTTTCGAATGAAAATAGTTCACCAGCTCGTTCATGGATTCCCACAAACTGTATACATCGATTCCATAAAAACCGATTTTTTCTTCCTCCGGCCTATCCAGATTGAATTCGCGGAGCCATTCCGCCAGATGGAGCACTTCTTCATTCGCCCACATCCAGCTGGGCCAACGGTTGAAATCCTGTAGTGCCTCTCTAGCGTTCGAACCGGCATCCGGATATCGCTTCACGTATCGATTCAAGGTAAAGCAGGAAGGCCAATCGCCTTCTACAGCAATGAATCGGAAGCCTTTTTCGGTTATTAACCGTTTAGACAGCTCCGTACGAATCTTATAAAATTCCGAAGTGCCGTGGGATGCCTCTCCAAGAAGCACAAAGTCCGCTTCCCCCATACGATCGATTAGCCTACTATATGATTCTTTATCGGACAAGCTCAGGGCTAGCCTGCGGATAGCTTCACTGATTTCATTTGTCATATCGGTTCTCCCTTGCACTTCATTGATATTTTATTTTGAGAAAAAGAATGTTTCTCTATGCTGTATAGGTTTAACCGTTTTGTAAAAGATAATTATATTATTTTTATCATCGAAAAGGAGCTGACTTACTAATGCCCAGACGTAGAAGATGGCAACCACAAATGAATCAGAATCAACTTAGCCCGTCGGATTCGGTTGCGCCAACTCATAATGAAAACTTTGCTTGGAATGGAATGCCGATTCCTCAAATTAGCTCACAGGAAAGCACGAGGTTTATAGCACAAGCACAAGGTAACCCACAGACGTTCCAAGGTGGAATGCCTGTCCCGGGATCAACTGGCGATCCTAATGCCGTTTATGGGCAGCGAAATACGGGAATTAATAATGCCGATGCCCGTAATGTAGGCTACCAAGGCGGATATTCCGGTTATAACAAGCTTGGTCAACCGGTGCAGTACGGTACTTTTATGCGGGACGGGACGCAGTACGGCAAAGGTCCGCATACCATTGACCCTAACAAAGCGATCATCCAAGCAGTTCATTATGAAAATGGAGGCATAAGTGCAGTTCAGTTTCAGGACGGTTCCGTTGCGGATATTGCATCGGCTATCGCATTAGCGGAAATGGGTCTCATTGAAGATGTTAATACAGGTAAAAACCGTGAGGGACAAAAAACACTAAGATCTTATCCCGACGGGAACCCAGATAATAACCTTTCCAATCTGCCGCGGTTTTAAATAAACTTATTAATTTCAATAATAAACACCACGCACCAATCCTGTGCGTGGTGTTTCCAATTCCGTTAACTTCCAACTCTCGGGTTGGCCAGATTGCATCCCGGTTCAGCCGTCTGAATGGCAAGTGCTTAGCTAAAGTGGGGTTACTCTACATGTTCCTCTTCAAGATATATGGTCTCAATCTCGTTAAACTGAGTTTTCAGCCTCTCCACAAGAGCTTTAACACCAAAGACCTCTGTGAATGTATGACTTCCAACAATCAGATTCATACCAATGAATTTTGCATATTGAACAGAGTACAAAGATTTTTCACCCGTTATATACACATCGCAATTCGCTTCTTTTGCTTGTCTTATTAAGTCCGTGGAATTTCCAGCACCTGTAAGTACACCGACCTTCTTAATAGACAAGTTGGAGTTTTTCCATGCCTTTACATCCTCACCCAATGAATTGGCGATTCTTTCTACTAGCTCTTCAAAAGTTATGGATTCGTAATACTCACCAATTCCAATGATTTCTTTGTTGTTTTTATAGTGTGTCTGCTGAATTATTTTTATTATCCCGATTTCTTGTAATAACGAGTTGCAAGTACCAAATTCAACAAAATCCAAAGGGAGGTGTATATAAAAATGTGAAATTTCATTTCTCTCAGGTCTCTCATACATTGTTCCTTTACGCCATAGAGAAACCCCCAAGCGTCATGGTGAGTAATAATGAACTGAACTCTATTGTCCGCTGCTCTGCGAATCACGTCTGGAGTAAGATTCGTTGTGAACCCAACTCGAATGATTTCCTGTGATAGTGGGTTATTAAAACCATACTCATCATTCTCTTTAAATTGTTCAACTAAGTTGCCAAAGGAGCTTTTAATGAATGCATTGAAGTCAGTTAGATTCATCTTATTCCCCCCTGTTTGGTTCACGAACCTTTTTAGGGTTTGTACGGAATCCATGTTTCCATGCCCAAATCGGATTTACAATCGCTATAATTCCATATGAAAATCCAGCAGCAAAAAAAAATTGTCAGAAAAATTAACGTTTCCAAGTAACACCTACTTTCATAGCTGCCACATACACCAATTTCCCTCATTTTATCATATTTGCCACGTTACTTTAATGAAAAAACAGCCGATCATGCCGACCGACTGTGTCATATCATTATAGTACTATCGTACCCGTTAGCTTAATCATTCCACATTCTTGTTACTTCTTCTAATTCTAAGTCCTCGAATTGCATTTTATAGATATCTGGTTTCTTTAATTGATTCAAAAACTCCAAGCCAAAAGCTGGATCAAAATGGTTCATCATCAAAGTCATTACAAGACCATGAGTCCCGATTGCTATTTTCTTCCCTCTGTGCTCTTTTAGTATGGGCTTTAGAACTGAGATTGCTCTTTTCTGACAATCAGCATTAGACTCTCCACCCGGCAAGGTATAATTAGGGTCATTAAAACTCTCTCTGATACTAGACATTAACTCTACATTTTCAATAGTATTAGATGCAAAATGACGTTCTCTAAGATCTTCAAATACTTTAATATCTAACTTTAAGTGCTCGGCCAATCCCTCAACACTAAGAATTGCTCGATTATAAGGACTTGATATAATCATGTCTATTCCTTCACCTATAAGTAACTTCGTTACTTTTTCAATATCGATCTTTCCTTTTGGGGTAAGCCCTCTTGTTCTTTCATTTCCTTCATTGTATGGTGATTCTCCATGCCTAACCATATAGATAATTGTCTTCATACAGGGCTCCTTTAGATGCTTTCATTAAATATCACACTATGATTTCACATAACGTTTATTCACAAGGTTTATAAAATTATCCAACTCAGAAAATATTCGAGAAATAATTGAACTATCCTGCCCAGTAGCTTAATGACAGAAAGAGCAGCTGCCGCGGCGGCAAACTGCTCCTGGATGGAATTGACCTAACGTACCCGTTAGCGTAATGACTTATCTATTAAGGGTTG
Source organism: Paenibacillus sp. NPDC056579 (assembly GCF_042793215.1). Lineage (NCBI taxonomy): Bacteria > Bacillati > Bacillota > Bacilli > Caryophanales > Paenibacillaceae > Paenibacillus > Paenibacillus sp. NPDC056579. Next base: position 786,522 of record NZ_JBHTVD010000002.1, on the reverse strand, counting down.
TTCGAAACCCATGGTTCCATGCCCACATCGGATTGCCCACTAACACATAACGCGGTTACCGTACTATGCCGGCTTGCCGCGTTAGTATGAGAATGAAACCAGGGAGCAACTGCCACGTCTAACAGCTCCCTGACTGATAAAACTATCGTGCCCGTTAACTAAACAATAACTACGAGCGTCAGTCAAACTTTGTGTTTTGGGTCTATAGTGAACTTAATCAACAAGGCCCCTCGGTATGTTAAGTTACCTGAACTTCCAATCAATATCTCTTCGTACTCTGTTTTCGTAAAATAATCAGCTGTATTTAATTCAATAATTTCATTTGTTGTGTATATATAAACTGTAATTTTTTCTGAATAAACAAATTTACGTAGTTCTTTTTTCTTTTTATCTATTATTTTTGCTTTTACTACTTTTTTGGACAGGTTGAAGTTTCCAAATAAATATATAAAGATAAATGCAAGTGTTAATCCTATTATTATTTTGACAATATCTAATAATCCCATTTTTCACACCCGACCGATAGTATTTCAGATGACACTATTCATTGCTTGATTATGTCTAATATACCCGTTACTTAAATGAAACTAGTTCCATTCTCTGAATCCATTTAGGAGTTTCTTTTTTGAGAAAGCGGAGTATTATTCTTCATTTGATACCTGGCTAATATTTCAGGAAGACTTTTTTCGTGATAACCATACCATAAACAGATGAATGAATTTTTTCTAAATCTGCCGGATCAAACATGGTCAGTTTCTCAAAGAATTCAACTTCTTCTCCGAAGTGTTCTGTTAATGCTATTATTAATGTTTCTTTTTCTGTATCAGACAAATCTGCAACAGCCATGATAATCTTATTTACCAATTCATTCATATGCAACCTCTCCTTGAAGGTAACCTTGAGCTATCGTACCCGTTAGCTCAATCATTTGAGGTCTTTAACCTACCTTCAGATTGAACCACCTACAGTATTTCAGAAATAACATTTCTTTAAGATTATCATCAGTCATGCATAATACCTTTTCCAATGAATGCTTATAAAACTCCAACAAATCTGTCTCAATGGCTTGAAGCTTAATAATTAAATCATTCCGGTTGTATTCTATATAAAACATTTTCTGTAATTCTCGCTCCGACAAATCTTTTCTAAATGTGCCAGTATAATCGTCAGACCAAACTCTTACCGAATCATTTAAGTATTCCAAAGTGGGGAATGGATCATGACCAAGCCATACATCCTTTTTACTTTGGATCGCTTCTAGTACGTCTCTCCAATTCTCAAGTCCACAACAACAACTCGGAAGTATTACTTTATTTTTCTTCGCAAAGGCTATTCCACCACTTAATGCAATTTCATCAAAGGTTATAAGTTCATTTAATACCTCAGCAGGCTCTCTATCCACTTCTATGTTGTTATACCCGCAAACCAACGACAAAAACAGGCCGGCATCTTCCGACGTAGAAAATCTGGAAAGATAAGTGGTTTCCTTGTATTCAACTTTTGATATCCAATAGGGCTGCTCAAAATATGGATCTTGTATTACAGCACTAACTCTTCTCATGATTCTAACTCCTCATGATTTAAAATGTCTAAATACAGATTACCATATTTTCGCTTTAACCCATTAAACTAATCTGTCCGTTACTTCAACGAAAACGGCAACCGATCGTTTAGCCGGCTGCCGTCATGTCTGATTGAACTATCGTACCCGTTAGCTTAATCCGAAAGTCGGATTACATTCTATCTTAATGCTTTTTCATCACTTGGAAATGCAACCTGTTCTAATACCCAAGGTTCTTCCCCTTTTCCGAGTCGTATGGATTATTTGCAATAATCCAAGCTTCCTTATAATCATCAGAATATTTTTTCTGTAACCTTCAAATACGAAGTTGTAGATGTATATGACCCGTTAATAGTACATCCTCCAAGTACAACAACCGTGATAATCAGAAGCTAACCGATATTCCTTATTCTTAAAACCACCGTTATTACATACTTTGCTGACCCCGTCCTATAGTCAAAAAAGAGCCGATGGAAGCGGCCTCACCGGCTCCATCGGCTCTTACAGTTCATTCAACAAGTACACGCTTTATGCAATCCCTTGCTTTAAATAGCTTTCCATACCGCAAGCAAAGCGTCTGCCTTTTGCTGGAGCAAGCTTTTCCCTTCAGCCGATATATGCTTCTCCATCGCTTTGTTGTTCAAATGCTTCAGGAAGTCTTCCATATGCTTGGATGCTTGTCGGAGCGATCCCTTATCGTATTGAAGCTCGGCCTGCATCAAATTATTCTGCAATTGCGCTGCTAACGGAGCCCGCAGCTGCCCGGAAGCCACAAGATCCTGAACGGCCTGCCGGACAACGGATAGATTGGTCTGCGTCTTGACCGTCAGCACCGGACTAGGGTCCGATGTATTGCCCTTGCCGTCTTTGGCTACAATGTGGAACGAATACGAGGTGTCCGGCGCAAGTCCGGTCACGTTATACACAGCTTCCGTAACCGACCCGTATACCGTATCCGTAACCGTTGCATGCAGCTTGCCGTTCATCCAGACATCGTACTTCATTGGTCCCGAGCCGGCATCCGTCACCCTCGGCCACGCAAGCTCCACTGACGTATCGGTAACGGTAACGGCGCGCAGACCGCCAGGGGCCGTAATGGCATCCTTCGTTGTAAATTGCCATACGTCCGAGCTGATCCGGCCGCCATACGCATCCTCCGCTACCGTGTACCAGGAGTAAGTCTTAAGCTCTCCGAGACCGTTCCAATGCACCTGTGCGATTTGCCCGCTGGATACTTTAGCAACGGAGCCGATTGCTTCGTTCGTCAGGAGTTTTGCTTCGATATAGTCAGTCGCTACCCGTTTCTCTTTCGGCGTCAAGTTCAACGTTAACGTCACTTCGTCCTTGCCCGGATATTGATCCGGTTCATAGTAATTATAATCGTTCTTGTAAGGAGAGTACGTATTGACATACAGGTTGCCGCTTTCCGTATCAAAATGCAGCAGCTTCATGTACCCGAGGCCACCTTCCTCAAAGCCTTGATAATCGTTAAGCATTTGATATACTTTACGATCGGGCTGACCGTCGCCATTGTCGTCCACCTGATCCGTTAGGAGCGCGCTGCCTGTATAATGGCCGCTGAACACGGCAACGACATTGCTATTCGGGAGAACTACCTCTTGATAAATCGTATTGCCTGTCTCGGACCGGGTCCCGTTAGGCTGCAAATAATCATGCAGGCAAATGATGGCTGTGCGCTCCGGATACTGCGCCAATATGCTGTTCATCCAGGCGATTTCCTCGCTGCCGATGCTCCAGCCCATATACAAGAACAAATAATCGTTTCCGTTCGCGGAGATCAAGTCGTAATGGCCGCGGTTGTTCTTATAAGAATCTCCGTAATAAGGCTGCCGCTCAAAGCGGTCCGCTCCGAAATATTTGTAATAGGTCGTATAATCGCTATCGGTCGTCCCGACATCATGATTGCCTGCGAGTACGCCGTAAGGGATGTTGGCATCCTCCAAAACCTTCATATTGGCGCTGGCTCTATCCCACTGGTATGCCGCCGTCGGCTCATTCACCAGATCCCCGGTGTGAACGACATAGCGAATGTTCATCTCGCTAGCCTTGTCTTTGATCCAGTTCACCTGCGATTCATAGATGTGCGGGTACAGCTCGGAATAAAACTGGGTATCCGACATCCAGACAAACGTATAGTCATAATCCCCGCGCGCAGGAATCTGGTCCTGTACAATGACATCAACCTTCCGATCCCTGACATAGTCACGGGCGGTCACTTTGCCCCGCAAGGTAAAATCGTCCTCCGTCGACGGGACGAAGGAAGCGGCGTCCGTCCATTGGCCCTGCGCATGGTTCCACGCATACATCGTCACCTTGCGTCCGGCCAACGAATGGCCTTTCCATACGATCTCGATCTGATCGTCATTGCTTACACCCTCATCGAGCTTCACCTGCATACGCAAATACGGGAATTGTGTAGTAGAGTCTATCGTCGCATATTGGCCGTCCACTGCCAACAGCTTGCTTGCTTCCTCCTCCGTCAGCTCGGTTTCACCTGCCGGCTGAAATACGGAAGGCGGCTCCCAGTCTGTCGCATTCGTAAAGAAGCGAACGCTGTCGCGGTTGGCTGCGCCGTACTTATAGCCCTTGTAGAAAGTAACCTTCATATCGTCGCCGGTCGGGTCATTGACACGCACTTGGAGTGCAGGGTTCAAATCGACGCCGACCGCCCCGTCCGAAGGTGCTGCTACTGCAGGCTCGTCAGGTGTCTCCACCGGTGTCGTAAACCGCACGCTCTTCTCCGCACGATTGCCGACGCGGTCCTCCGCTTCGATCCTCAGCTCATGGCTGCCGGGCGAGAGCGTTGCTGACGAAGCCCCGTAAGGAGTCTGAATTCTCTTCCCGTCCAGCTGCACCTCCACCGTCTTGACGCCGGCTACCGGGTCGACGGCCGCTGCCTCAATCGTAAAGGCGCCTTTGTACGCCTTCCCTTCCTCTACGCTCGTACGGATTTCCGGTGCGGTATTGTCTACCTTTACCCGAACCGTTGCCTGGCTTTGATCCGGAGCGCTCACCTTAATCTGATGGTCGCCGTCCGCTGCGGCAGCCGTATTCCACGGATAAGCAAGGGAAGTCAGCTTCTCGGACGGAATAGGGAACGTAAAATACACCACCGGGAGGAACCGCCCGTTATCCCCGATATCCAGCAGTTTTGTCGGGTCCTCATAGCCGTTAGCCCGAATCTCCGTTCCATCCGCCAGCAGCAATCTGACATTTCTCACATCGTAGTCGTCCAGGTTCGTTTCCGGATTATCTTCGAAATACGGCCTTACGCTGCTGCCTGCACGGATTGCGATGACATTGTCCCCCTCATGCAGCTTAGATGGATCAATAGGGGCGATGACCGAGCCGAAATCATTGACCGCCTGATCGGCCATGTACAAAATTTCACTGCCGGAGGTCACGGCGTTTTTGCCGTTCATTCCCTGGGCTTCGAAAACGAAGTAAGCCGGTTTTTCCAATGCGCGATAAGTTCCGCTTACGACGGATCCGTCGATAGTCAGCTGCAGCTGCAGCGGGTCCGTATGCTTCGCAGACGCTTTAAGCAGCGTCGGTCCTTTGAGGATACTGCCCTCCGCAACATTCAATCGCGGGCTTGCATCGTTGCCGTCGAGATCGATGCGATACGTATCGCTTGTCGTCTCATGAACACCGTCCGTTGCTACGAAATAGTAGTCCAGGTAAGCATTGCCAATCAGGTCCAATAGCCCTATCGTATGATGGTATTTGGAATCCTGGCGGCTCAGCTTCATATTAAACGGTGTAAAGCTGCCGCTCTTCTCTGTCTTGACCATCAAAGTAAGCGTCTTAACCCACGTATCGTCCTGCGCTTCGGCGATGATCTCCACGCCTTGAGCGGGATCAGCCGATGCCCCTGTCTCATTGCGGATGACAGGAGCCGTCGTATCCACAATATGCAGCGGCTCTGACGGAACTTGACCAGGATCGACGACTCCCGGTGTAGCTGGAAGTTGGCCTCCGCTGGTCAGCGCCATTTTGTTGCTGCCATCTTCCGGATATCTGTAAAAAATCCCCTTGTCCGGTGCCGTGATCTGTTCGCCTTCGTTATAAAAAGCGGTCACAATCTCATGTCCGGTATTCGTAGCAACGACTACCTCACGCATCCGTGTATTGGCCATCCCGCCCGAATGGATGAGTACTATGTCCTGATTTTCCACCAAATTTGTCTTGAAGTGGGCGTTGAAGTCCGCCACGGTCAGGTGCGGGTTGTACGTGTTAATAATCCAAAACAACAGCGTATCCCGTGGCTGCACAACGACATTATCAGGCTCGAAGGCCCACGTCGATTCGCTTTCCAAATAGCGGTATATGATTTTATAATCCTTAAACGAAATCGGCTTGTCCGTATTGTTATATACCTCTATAAATTCATAGCCGTCGGCGCCGTTAACGTTGGACGTATCCGGAACGAGCTCCGTAATCAGCAGATGCGGGGTGGTGCTTCCTACGGCAGCGGCTGCCTGTGCATATACGGGACCGATCGGGGTTACCCAGGAAATGATCAGCGTGATAGCTAACAAGAAACTTATCGTGCGGCGAACGGATTGCGTCCTCTTCATAACTTGCCTCCCTGCGGTTTTTTGTACTAATTAAGGAATCCTGTCACTTTGTTTGAACGCAAAAAAAGACCATGAATCACCCCCAGTTTTCTGCTTCTGTTTCTTTCATTGAAAGAAATGGATCAGCAGGAAAGGGTTTTTCTCATCGTCTCCAACCCGAGCTTCCCAGTTATAAGCGCTTACAACAATATAGTATACATTCCAAAAGAAGGAAAAGCTATGCTACTTTTTACTCTAATATTACTCAAAATTGTCTTCGCTACGCATTTATAAAGGGAAGGATCATTCCCATCCAAACGCACGAATTAGGTATTCAAGCTATCTGAGGTCATAACGGCAATAGCAGGTGATGCAATATCATGCAAATAAAAGGAACCGCTTTATATCACGACACAAAAACTAACGGGCAGTTTAGTTCCTAAATATGTTAATATACGAGAGAAGTTTTAATATTTTAGGGGGTATTGAATTGAGTAAAAAAGGAGATTTTATTGAATTTATGGTTAAATCGAATGCTCTTATATTCGGCGACTTTGTAGCTAAGAGTGGTAGAAAGACACCATACATGATTAATACAGGGAATTTTCAAACTGCGAAGCAAATTACTATTTTAGGCGAATACTACGCTGATTGTTTACACTCAAACTTGGATAAATCCGTAAATGTTCTCTTCGGTCCTGCCTACAAGGGCATCCCGTTGGCGGTAACTGCTTCTGCTGCTTTATACAATAAATATAATAGAGACATCTCGATAACATTTAATAGAAAAGAGAAGAAAGATCATGGTGAAGGAGGACAAATCATAGGGTATATACCTCAAAATAACGATTGTATTGCAATCATTGAAGATGTGATTACTGCGGGTACAGCAGTAAGAGAAAGTATAAATTTACTGAACAACACAGCAGATGTAAAGATTACAAATTTAATCGTTTCAGTTGACCGTTTAGAGAGGGGACTGAGTAATAAGACGACGATTCAGGAACTAAATGATGACTATGGCATTCAAACCAATGCCATCGTAACCATAGAAGATATAGTAAATTATCTACATAATCGTGAAATTGACGGAAAGATTGTAATTGATGGGATCATGAAAAATACAATAGAAGATCATCTCAATCTTTATGGAGTTAGATAACGACAATGTAAGATGACACAAACAAAGTTGCATAATCGTTTGTGCCACAAAAGACGCTTCGGGACATTCGCCTTCGGTCCACCCAAGGTGGCAGACACCTGCATTTCTACACCCCGTGAGCGATGTTGTTCATAACGACCTTAATGACAACAATGTGCTGGCGTGCGGCAGGGACAGCTTCCGGATCATCGACTGGGACGCCCTGTCCGGCCAGGGTGTAATATCATTTCTAGAAAGCTGTTCTGCAGATCTCGGATCTCAGATTACCTGGGTAGAAGAAAATATAAATACTATATAAAGCCAGCCGGCACGGACTCAAGTACTACAAAGTGAAATATTAATGTTTCGACATCCACATGAGAAGTACAACGCCAATCCTACATCGGCCATGCTGGCCAATAGCACTCTGCATCACCTCGCCCCCTTCTTTCGTAGTCATTTATGCGTTATTTCCTATAAAAGTTTTCAAAGTCTCCAGCTGCAATAGATGATGCCTGTAATGCATTTCTACAAGCAAAAACCACTCAATGGCGCTCAGTGCACCGAATCCGGGATGAAGAATTTTTTTGCTTTCGTGCACTTTACTCAGAGCGGATTCAGTACGTTTCATACGCTCTACTACACCACGAATACCTTCTGCCAGCTGCTCTTTACTCTCCGGCTGTTTCGGGGTGTATTGCGGTGAAGCGGGGACCCGAATCCGAACGGGCGGAAAGCTTCCCAGTTCAAAGGCTTCCTTGCCCCTCTCCGTTTTTTCCTCCATAGCATCTATCGTTGCATTACCTCCAGCCAAGCATTGATCTACATTGTTTAAATGCATGAATTGAGCCGATTGAATCAAATGCATATACATTTGACCAATCGACCATTCCTCCTCGTTCGGTTTTTTTATCAGTTGCTCCATATCGAGGCCTTCCAGTTCGATCAAATAACGTTCTACTATCGTTTCAAATGCCTGTGATGCTTCCGCTGTACTTCTCATGAATCAATCCACTCCTTATTATTTATTCTTGAATATAATCCCAATATAAAATAACGCTCCTGACAACAGTGTGTCAGTAGCGTTTTAAAATTTTTTCGGCTTCTTCCCGAATCCGATGTCGGAAAGTCTCCGGTTCCAGCACCTCGACATCCCCGCCCCAGCCGAGGAGATAAGGCAGCAGTTCCTCCGGCTGACGGACAAGAAAGTTGACTAAAAGACCGTCCTTCCGCTCCTCAATCGATTCCATATAAAAATAACAAGTCTCAGCGATTTTGTCCGCGATTTCGGGATTAGCCCGAACCAGCACCCGTTCGTTACGGTCGTCCGGCTGACGGTAATTGTTAAGGTTAAATCCATGTGGAATGAGAAAGCGATCTTCCAACACGGTAAGCCCCATCATCCGTGACAACCGGAAATGCCGAGTTTCCTGCCGCAAGTCGCAGCGTGCAATCAAAATCCAATTTCCCTGAACCAGCACCAATCCGTATGGAGCGACATCACGCGTGCTTTTCCGATTGCCGTCCGTTTCCGGCATTTTTTTCAGATACGTGATACGTAATTTACGGCGTTCCATAATCGCCCGCCTCGCTTGTCCGAGATAGTCCTTTTCCTTCCAGCTGGTTACCGGCTCGCCGGCTTGAAGAAGCCGCATCGTTTCCCGAACGCGCGTCGACTCGTCTCGTACTGGTTCAGGCAGGATAGCTTCAATTTTGCGTCGAGCCGCTTTAGATACACTTACGTAATCACCATCCAACCGCTGCTCGATAAAGTCAGCCCCCATAAGCAAGGTTACGGCTTCTTCAGCAGAAAACCCGATCGGTGGAAGAAAATATCCATCCATTAGGGAATAACCCTGCCCGGGAGCCCCAAGGATCGGAACCCCCATTTCACTAAGAGCCTGTATGTCTCGATATATTGTCCTCACGCTTGTCTCAAACTGAGACGCCAAGTCTTCCGCTCTCAATAACTTGCTCCGTTGTAGCTCAAGCATTATGGCGAGCTGCCGTTCGGTTTTGTTCATTATCTGTTCCCCCGATGTCCGTCATGCAAGTCCATTCTACCATATCAAACTGAAAGCTAGTTGAGAAGACGGCAGCTATATTAATCAGCTGTCGTCTTCTCGATTTTATTGAGCTATCGTACCCGTTAGCGCAACGATGTAGATTGTTTAGATGGCCAACCCGTCAATGGCATTTCTAATTGTTAACGCCATCACCCTTGCTGATGTTTTGGTAAATTCCTGAAAAAGCCCTTCTTGCACCCCTAGGGCGAGAATGATTTCAATTGGAAGTAAAACAGCTTCATCATGGTCTGCTGAAAACTGAAGTTTACCATCAGCAGTTATAGAAAATATAATTGCTGTAATTTAATTCCCATGGTAATATCTACTAGGTATTTTGAATCATACTAGGAGGTCGTACCATGATTCTCAAAAAGGCAATTCTTACTGTTGCACTACTTAGTCTATCTTTTGCATCAATTTCAAGTGCCCATCCTGGAAGGACTGATTCTAAAGGTGGTCATACTTGCCGGACTAATTGCGCAAAATGGGGTTTAAAGGATGGTGAGTATCACTATCATAAGGGTGGTGGCTTTTTCATAGGCGTAGATATCCCAACGAATGAACCTACACCCTCTACATCTGATGTTGAAGAAACTACTCCTTATGGGTATGTTAAAGTTACTCTTCCGACATTTAAGATTTATATTAACTATAAAACTGGAGCTTCAGACGCTCAAAACTCTACTTTAGAATACCCATTTTTTTTGTACAATGATATCATCTACGCACCGTTGAATTATGATATGTGTTCAACTCTTACCATTGAAAACACTTGGTCAAATGAAGTGGGCTTATCATTAAGAAAAACTGACACAGAGATTGGGGAGGGTGTGCATTTCCAACGTATTAAGGCATCCTCTACTCAGCCTACAAACATGTATGCGCACCTTCCAACATTCAATATTTTTGTCAATGATGTATGGGTGGATAATGTGAATGAAGAATATCCATTTTTAGTTTATAATGATGTAACATACTATCCAATGACTTGGCATTTTAATAGTAAATTTGGTCTAACCACTGGATTAAAAGACAATAGGTTCGATATTTTTAAGTAGATTAAGGGCTGCCATTGGCAGCTTTTTATTTTCCAAGTAAAATCTGAGTTTCATATGAACTTCTTGTATTTGCAACTCTATGGTAGCGGGTTGTCCATCCGAATCGACGAAGAGAGCTACACTTTCAAACCAATTGGAGCAAATAACATCAAAACGGCTTCACTTTGTAATGAAAAAAGGTAAACGCTCTAGCGTTTACCCTTAGGTTGTCTTCCACTATCAGCTACCACCTGTTCCGAGATGCCAGCCCTTCCCTAGTCTATGATTTCGTCTAACTTGAGTTATGCGTGACTTTCCTTAAGCGATTTTCGCTATCCATGACGGATTTTCATTAATGCTTCTCAGTTCCTTAGCCAGCGCTATACGTCCGGGCCGATAATTCCGGCAAACGAATGCAGTAAGAAACGACAACGGTGGCTATGTTTATTCCAAATGCTTTCCGGGCACACGCGCCCCCCCTCATCAAACGCTCCATCAATGCCGATCTCCCCATTGCATCCGAAAAAAGTTACCGCTGCAAAATATCCGAAACGATGCTCTCCAATTCGTGCGGCTCGTATGCATGGTTGTATATGCCGAGAAAAGCTCTCGTTGCCTCCGGAACGCTGCCGATCAACCGGTTGACAGCCGTCTGCTCCGGCGACAACGGCACGTTTTTCGTATAATGGCACGCCATATAAAACCGCGACAGCATCTTGTGCTCCAGCTCGCCCGCATACTCGTTCGCCATCGTCCCCCATTGCCCCTCCCAGGAATCGTGTGAGGCGAGCACCTTCGTCAGCACGCGGGCTCCGTACAACGCATCGTGCTGGCCTTGTCCGACCGCCGGGTCCTTGAAGGCAAGCGCGTCTCCCGTCAACGCCCAGCCGCGGCCCATTTCTTCGTACCAGTCGTTATCGTAGCCGTGCAGCCCTTTGATCGGCCCGACCAGCTTGGCGTCGCGCAACCGCCGCGGAAACGACGTGGCGGCAAGACCGGCTTCGATCGTTTCCCGGAAACACGCTTCCGCCTCCCTAGCGAACTTATCGAGCCGCGCCTTCCAGGCGAGCGGAAACATAAGGCCGACGACATGCAGCTCGTCGCTAGTTGGGAAAACGATAGCCAACTGTTCGCCCATTTTGTAAAATTCCGTGCACCGTTCGCCTTCCTGCCGGAAGCCTTCGAAATAGCCGACATACGAAGCGAAATCCGTCGGTACGGCCCTTTTTCGCAAGCTTCCGGCCCACTGCCTCACTTGCGACCGCCTCCCGTCGGCGCCGACGACGAGCTTGGCGTAAAAAGCCGCCGTTTCCCCGTCCTTCCCGACCCCTTCGACGCCGATGACCGTATCGCCGTCCCACAGCAGTCCCATCGCACGGAAGCCTTCCAGCGCTGTAACGTTCGGATGCGCGGAGGTGTGCTCGAATAAGATCCGGTCAAGGTGGGTGCGCCGGATGCAGAGGCATTCAGTTTCCCCCGAGATTTCTGGAAACGCCCCGTCGATCACCGTATCTTCCATCCGAATGTACGCCCTCCGATACGTCGGCGTTCCCGTAGCCAGCAGCCGGTCGAGCACACCCATTTCCCGCAGCATCGCAACCGAATTGTTGAAAAAGTTGTGGGTCGATAGCACATCGCTCGGAAAATGTACCCGATCCAGCAGCAGCACGTTGTAGCCCACGCTGCCAAGCTCCCAGGCGAGTGCCGACCCGGCGATGCGAGCACCCACGATGACGACGTCAAAGCTATTTTTCATATTGAAAATCTCCTCCCCTATGATCCGACTGCATCGATTGTAACCCGCAGCGGGGAGCAAGCGCGTCTATCGAACGATATAGGGGGGAGATATATGTTTTGGCTAATCGTCTTCCCGTTTACCCAGCAGACCCATCCGCTCCACCGCGCGAATCGCCTGAACGCGGCCACTCGCCTGCAGCTTGCTATATATGCGGTGCAGATGCAGCTTGACGGTACCTTCCGAAATGACAAGCCGAGCCGCGATTTCCTTGTTCGCCAGCCCTAGCGCCATCAGCCGCAGCACCTCTGTCTCCCGCGATGGCAGGCGAGCTTCTTAGTCCGCTACGGGCGACGAATCAACACCGGCCTCGCCTCAGACTTTGGCAAAGGAGCTGCCTCGGCAGCTCCTCTGTAGAATTTTACTATACAGCTCTTTTTAAGTCGTGATTCTATAGATGTCTTAACTTTTCCGGATTTGCGACGGTATAAATCGCTTCGATCTTATGATCTCGATAAGCAAAAGAATAAACATATTGAATCCCTTCATCCAAACGAATGCAGATTCCGGGGAGACCATTTACCATGAGGAACGAGTACTTAAATTTGCCTGCATGCATGTTGATCACATTGCGATGAAGCTTCAGCACTTGCTCAAACCCGACAACAGGCACTTGTGCCGCGCTTACTTTGCCTCCGCCATCCGAGTAGAGCACAACATTTTCACTAACGAGTTCAAGAAGCTTCGTCGTATTTCCTTGCAACAGCGAATTCACAAACTCTTTAATCTTCTCCTCCGCAATGGAAACCGGCGGTTGCTGGTCCGGGTCGAAATGGATGCTTTTTTTGGCGCGGTGGAAAATTTGCCGGCAATTCGCACTGTTTTTCCCGACTATATCGGCAATCTCTTCAAACGAATAATGAAAAATCTCTCGAAGAAGAAAAACCGCCCTTTCCGATGCACTCAATTGCTGCAGAAGCAGAAGATAAGCCGTGGAAATCGACTCCGATCGCAAATACCTATTGGATGGATCGTCGTCAGCAGCCCCTTTTTCAATCAAGGGCTCCGGAAGCCATGGACCGACGTACATTTCCCGCTTTTTGGCTGACGAGCGCAACAGATCCAGACAACGATTCGTTACGATCTTGTATAGGAATGCCCTTTCGTTTCGGATTGTCCCGACGTCGGACAGCCCGTCATAGCTCAAAAAAGCATCTTGTACGATATCCTCCGCATCCATGACGCTGCCGAGCATTCGATAGGCTAACGAAAACAGCTCCGTTTTATAACGTTTATATAATTCCTCTATGCTCATAGGAGGCATTCCTCTCCTTGCTCTCAAGGGAGAGCATGTGTTGTATGGCTCTTTTGGCGCTTGCCGTCGCGGCATCAACCAATACTTCACCGTGCGACGCCCATTCACCTGCTACATATAATCCTTGTATTTCCGGGACAGCGGGTCCGGGATTCTCAAGACGTTTCATATGCATAAAGTCGTGACAAACCGTCAGTTTAGGAAGGTATTGCTTGACAATCAATTCTTCCCGCCATCCCGGCTGCATCAAATCCAGCACGCCTTCCAGTTCATGCAAATCTTTATCCGGGTCCGTTTCTTTCCCTTGGTACTTTATGAGCGATATGACTTGCGCGCCATCGTCGCTTAAATAAGCGGCACGCGATTGATTGGTAAGAAGCACGGTCTGATCGATCCCGTATGCAAATTGTTGTTTAGGCTTGGGAAGTCGTTTCAAGGCCACGTCCAGGCAAGCCGCTGTGATCTCAATCGCTTGTTCTTTCCAGGTATGAAGGGCGGTTTCCTCTGCAAAGGGCACCAGCTGATTTGCGACAGAAGGTGATGTGGCAAGGACAACATGGAGCGTATCGATTTTCGTTCCGTCTTCACAGAGAACCTGCCGCACAATCCCGCCTCGGGTATCGATGGACGAGACTTTGGTATTTGTTTCAAACCGCACTCCCAGATCGGTTGCCTTTTGCCGCAATTCCTCGACCAATTCACCCCAGCCACGATCCAGGTACAACACGCCTTTAAGGGCATTCTGCAGTTGTTTCAATACAGGACCCGCGGCTGGCAAATCCGGCCCGGCCACATAACTGGCGGCACGAAGTAACGAATAAAAGATATTGCGCACCATGGGATCTCGCAAATTCCCTTCAACCCATTCGCGGACACTGATCCGATCAAATCGACGAATATCCATTTTTAAAAGTTTCGTAAGACAGGAAGCAAACTCCATCTTTCCTTTCCAAGACAACAGCGGGGTCGTAAACAAGGATTTCATATCCGAAGGCAAGGTGTTCAATTTCCCTTTCCAAATGCCATACGCATCACTCGAAGGTTGCTTTCCTTGCAGGGTCAGTCCCAATTCCCGGAAAGTCGCGTACGCATCTCCCGTATACAAGGCATGCGCGCCCAAATTGAAGTAAGCTCCTTTTTTCTTGTTGGAAATGGCTCGGCCGCCTAAGCGATCTTGTTTTTCAACGACCATGGTTTGTTTCCCGGCTTTAGCTGCGTAAATTGCTGCGGTTAAACCCGCAATCCCTCCACCAACCACGACCACGTCAACCTTTTGCATCACTCATCATCCCTTTCAAATTTTACCTGTATGACGGGCAAGGGATGTGAAGTGTGACAGAAAAGCAAAAAAAATTTAAGAGAAATCTTCTGGATTGACAGGATTCCCCAATTAATTGGAGCAGATGCCGTGCCTGCTCCTGCTCCAAAAACAATTCAATAATAGCACGTATTGGAAGTATCCTGCTGTTAACAGCTTAACGCGGCTGCCGATTCATGCCGACAGCCGCGTCTTAGTTTTTTTATAAAGCTATCAATGACAAACTACTTCAATAAAAGAGGGACCCCTTTCCAAATTATGAGTCCCTACTATTGTTTTGGTATTGGGTTGATGTCTGAAGAAAATAAAATTTATTCAGGAGCTTTATGGAACGTCACGGCACCGGTAAGAGGCTGATCAGTTACAGTCATGACTGGGACGGTCTCATCTCCTTTCCACAAAACAAAGGAAGCGGTCGTCGTCGGTCTCGGGCTTCCGGACTCGTTCTTTGTCAAAGTCAACCTAACGACATACCGTTCATTGTCCGCACCTCTCGCTGATCCTTCTACGATGACGCGATTATCGTCAATGACAAGATATTGAAAGCTGCTCATCTCAAGCTTAAGTCCGCTCGACTGGAGATGTATCCCCATTCCTTCGGGTAAGTAGCCGCCACCATAGCCTAGCTTGCCGGTAAGATGGATTTTGCCGTATGTGTTTCCCGTAACCGTATCGCCTGCAGTCGATTCTGGGAACCAACCCGCTATGGTAACGGGGCCACGCGCCGGATCATAGACGGCAAACGTGACAGACTCGCTCGCCTGATTGCCCGCAAAATCGGTTGCCGATGCGCTCAAGGTGTGAAGCCCCAGCGCGGTTACGGCCGTTCCTGACACGAAGGGCTGCTCGTTCAGCTTGACGATCAAGCTCTTCACTCCGGTCTCAACATCGCTCGCCGTGACGACGGGCGACGCGCTTACCGGGTAGCTAAGGCCTTCTGTTACACCTGAGACGCCGATGACAGGGGCGGTGCTATCGGTCAGCTTAAGCTCCAGATAGGGCTTGAAGCTGCCATTCTCCCTGGAATTGAAATTGGTAGCCAATCCAGACGATACATCTTGAACAATCGCCATGCTCGCCGTCTTATCTCCGGATAGCTGCCCGGCGATATAAGACGTGATGTCAAACGCGCGCCACCCCGCCACATTGTCGACGGTAACCGTCGAGAGCGGCTCTTGGGTTTCAGGCTTGTTGTTCCAGGTCACTTCCTTTTCCATCCAGCTGTCGTTGCTTACCGCCCGGACCGTATTGTCTACTTCCGTTCCGGCTGTATCGTTCGTCACCCCATATAGGTACAGAACAGCCGAGTTCAAATCGCCGGCTATACCGTTCAAATCGAATTGGAAGAAAGTCTCTCGTCCGAAGTTGGGCGTGCTCTTTTTGACCGTCAGGCTGGTGGCGGTTCCATAATTCGTATCGGCGTAGTCACCGCTCCTCACGAAAGCGTCCTTGACCGGCAGAAGCTTAAGGCTGAGCGGATCGATGACCTGAAATTCGACCACCGCGAATTTGAGATAGCCGTCAAGCTCAACGAATGCCGCTACTTTGGCCGTCCCCACCCCATTTGCTGTCACAAGCCCTGATCCGCTCACCGATACGACGTCCTTGTCGGTGGACACGTATTCCACCGTCGCCCGGCTCCTATCGAGCGGTTCGCCCGTCGTCATCGTTCCGGTAAGGTGGAGCTGCGCCGATTGCGTCACCTTCAGTTCCGTCAAGTCGGACGCGAGAGCTACTGCTTTCAAGCTCGGCGGCTTGGTCTGACCGGGAACTACCTGATCGTAAATACGGACTTCCGAGATGCTGTTAAATTCGTTCTGCGAGTTTCCGTGTCCGACGATTCGAATATAGCGCACGTTCTGCTCGCCAGTATTGTAATTTTCCAGCTCGTCGGTATTCCCGGAGCTGCTGCCGCTAAATGCACGTGCCCAGCTCGTGCCGTCAGCCGATACGTCGATATCGAACGAAGAGGTGCGTTCCATTCCTCTGTACCAGGCTATGGACACGCTGCGCACCGTTTGGGCGGAACCCAGGTCATAGCTTATCCACTGTCCGTCCCCAAGAGCTGACCAGCGGGTTCCCAAATCGTCATCAATCGTATTCGACGGAACGTTCCCGTCATCTCCGCTCGCCGTCACGGCGACAATTGGCAAGCCCGCCTGCCCTGCATTGGATTTTCCAGGGAAGTACACCGCATACCGTGCGCTTCCTCCGCCGGGCTTCGATACATCGATCCATGCGGCACCAGGCAAGCTGTCCGCCTGCGAGATCGTTACAGACGCGCCAGCATCGGCCGCAGTCGCCGTCACAATCGGAGCGTTCGTCGTCCCTAGAGGCAGTGCCGCGTCGTACGTGAAGGTCCTGCCTTCAAAGCCGGCCAGCGGAACGCCATCCAGCGATATACCGCTCAGCAGTGGAGCCGTTGCGGCGTTTGTCTGCCACTGGGACAGCGGCTGTACCGCCGGAAGCTGTGTAGGCGGGGCTTCTCCCTCGCGTAAAGGCACCATCAGTACCGATAATTGCAAATTCTGCACATCCTCGACGTGGATAGCAAGTTTGCGGATGCCGCTGTTCGGATTTTGCCCATCCGGATTAGGCGATGTCGGCAGAGGCTCGGGATCCATCATGACAAACTTAGCCTGCGACGGCGACAATATGCGCGCCCACAGCCTTTTGCCGTCCTTGGACAGCATAGCCCAGCTGCCGTCCTTCGCGATTTCCTTAATATCGGTCGAAGTGTGCATAAACCACCAATAGTCGGAAGGCGCTTTCGCATGCACTTCATCCTGTACGAGCATCTGCCGACGGTTATCGAGCAGCCGGATGCCGCGCTCGGCTTTATGAACCTCGCTTGCGTAAGCTGCGGTCAAATCGGCAACTGCGAGCGCTTCCTGCGGCGTCGATTCGACCCGGTTGATCACAATGCTCTTCGAGTCGTCCTGCTCCGGTCCTTGCCCGGGGTTAATGACAAGCACGTTCTGCCCCTCGCCCCGCATCCGGTAGTAGTTCCATCGCTGATTGCCGAAATAGCCGGGCAAATTGTAGTTGTCTGCGCCAAGCTCCTGCGCCCATCTTATGCCAAGTGCATCGAATACAAACGTTCCGGCGTCGAGATTGTGATGGTTTTTCTGCTCACTGGCGCCCTTGAAGCCGGCATACAAAGCTTGCGGGTCTTCCCAGGCGCTGCGAAAGGTGACCGCTTCCACGTTGCGGAAGTATTTGTCTAACGGAACATTGGCTGCACGAGGCCCCGCATAGTTATTCGGCATATACCAGAGCAGATCGAGCGGTGACGGGTTCATGTTGACCCGCTGCGTCTGCCACCAGCCGTATTCCGGCTTGTTGAACTGCTCTCCGAACCAATGCAGCGACGGGGAGTTAGGTACACCCGAGCCGGCGTCCGCAAAATTGAATATTTGGTTGACCGGACTGGACATGAAAATCGGGAAATCACCGTTTTGCGGCAAGCCCGGGCTTTGCGACAAGTTGAAATCGGTTCCGAGCGCCGTCTGAAGCGCCTTGAAGTAAACCCCGATATATTGGATCGAATATTGCCAATAGCCAGGTCCCTCGTACCAGCCGCCGTCAGGCGCCCATTGGCCTAGCGCTTTCGGCAATGAGTTAAACCCGCGCTGCAGCAGGTCTTCGGCCATCGCCTTTACCTCGGGCTCATCCCCCAATGCAAGCGCGCCCATGCCGATGCCGCCGTTGACGACAAAGTTCCAGTTGTTCGTCGTGTTGACCCAAAACTCGGGTTTGTTGTATCCCGCCAAAGCCGGGATGAAACCTTTCGTTATAATGGAATTGCGCAGAAACGCTCTCCGCTCTTCCGTCCAATAATCGTACAGCCAATCGTAACCGATTGCGAAGGCATGCGTCATTTCAGCCGTATCCAGGAAGTGGCTCGGATTCCAATCCTTGAAATTTCCCGCCGCCTCCAGCTCCGTCCACGCCCGCTCCGCGTAGCGTGAATCACCGCTAATCCGATACTGCATGCCCAACGCCAGAATGCGCTCCAGCACTTTACGGCTGACCGCGAGCAGTCGAACACCGTCGGGTATTTCATATTGGGAAGCCGGCTCCGTCAAAATTTGATTCGCCTTGACAGTAAGGCGGCCGTACCAGTCTGAAAGCCGCACGTCCGTTTGTATACGCTGCTGCAGGGCGGCAAAGTCGGCGGCTGTCGCCAGCAGCCGGGGGTGCTGCGTCGTAATCATGTCCGTTATGGACACCTCCTTGCTCAGCTTGGCATCGTCGAACCATACGGTTCCTGTCGCGTTCCAAAGAAACAGCTCGAACAGCATGCGGACGGCTCCTTCAGGCACCGTAACCTTCTGCGTTATTTGCTCCCAATTCTGAGTCCCCTTACGCGCTCCGGCAAAGGAGTCCGTGCCGATCTTCTGGTTGGACGAATTGTAAAATTGGTAGCGGATGACAACCCCTCTGTCGGTCGATACGATGTTATCCATTTTCACCCAAGCACTAAGCTGGTAGCTTGCCCCCGGCTCCACGCCAACCGACTGGGTAAGGCTGTTTCGTGCGGTAGCATCCGCTTGGATCCGAATCGATTTGCCGCCGTCCTTGAACACCGCCTCATCGATAACGTACTGCGGCGTGCCGCTGGCAACCCATCGGCTCCAACTGGACGGTAATCCGCCTGTCACCGACTCGAAGCTGCCGTTAACCAGCAGATTCGGCCCGACTGGAACGGCATTCGTTACCAGCTCCGCTTGTACGGAAGCTGCCGGAACATAACCGAAAAGCAAGGTAATCATGATCATCAGAGCCATGAGTCGCTTGGGCTGAACAGCTTGCCTCATGGCCTTCGTTGCTGCATTCACGGAAAACCCCTCCCTTTTATAAATGGAGCCTCTTGCCGTTACTTGGAACCGGCATCCATCTCCTGAATTTTTTTGTTGGCCCGCTCGGCCGCTTCACGAAGCGCTGTATTGGTATCCTTGCCGTTATATACGACGTCCCTTACGATCGTGTTAAATTCCGCGTTGACATTCCCGTTGTATTTGTTGACCGAGCCGGCGGGGGCATACTTATCCGGCTGGAAAGCTTTGACGTTTTTACCTTTGTACATCGGGTTGTTCTGGCCGAACATCTGTCTAAGCGATGGATTTCTTAAGGAAGTCAAAAATTTGCCGTCCTTAATTTGCTGTGACTGGTATTCCTCGGTCGTCAAGTACGAGATCACCTCAAACGCCTGATCCTTATGCTCGCTCATCGACGTCACATAAAAGTAGGTCGGATACGCCTGCGGACCGGTGTCGGGCTTGTCTTTAAACACCGGGAAGGAGGCCAAATCCCAGTTCATATCCCCAATCTCCTGCGCAGTGTGCAGCGCCGTTGTCGCCAAAAACATCGCTACGTTCCGGTCCTTGAAAAACCGGTTTCTCTCGTGCGGCTCCGATATTTGATTCGATTTGACCGTTTCGTAGCCCGGCAGCTTATAGAATCGGATCAAGTTATCGGCGAATAGCCTCCACCTCTCATCGGTATCGAACGTAGACTTCCTCGTCTCGGTATCGACGAGTGGAATCGAATAATGATTCATCATGCTCAAGTGGCCGTAAGAGGAGCCAAGTCCGTAATATTGTACGCCTCCGTCCATACGGGTCAAGATTTTGCTCATCTCATACAGATCATCCCAAGTTAACCCGTCCTTCGGATAAGGCACACCAAACTTATCGAATATATCCTTGTTGTAGTAAATCGCCGAAGGAGGCGTGTACACCGGCAAGCCGTACATGCCGCCGTTCGCCAGCTTTTTGGCCGTATCAACCATCGTTGGCTCAAGGTGATCCAAGCTGAAGTTATATTTTTTGATCAACGGCGTAATGTCGTATTCCAACTTGTTTTCCATCAGATGAGCGGGGCTTGCTCCTATGGAAGCGAACACGATATCGATCTTCTGTCCTGCGGTCAGCAGCTCCTGCACCTTGCCCCCGGCGATATAGTTGATCTTAACATGGGGGAATTTGGTCATAATCGGCTGTGCGAACGTTTTCGTAAACTCCTCTTCGGGCCAATCCGCCGGAAACGGAAAAAATACAGTCAGCTCGACAGGGTCTTTCTTGCTCACAGCGGTTTCGTTTGCGGGTGCCGGTGCCCCTTGGTCCGCACCGCAGCCGGATAATATGACGGCTGTGCCAAGCAGCAATCCGCCAAGCGTTTTTTTGTTCAATGCAATCCCTCCCAGTTTGTAAGCGCATACAAAAAAACAAAATATCAATAGGCCTGCTGTCATTCGCGATGCAGAAAAAAAGCAGACTTCTCTTCTTCACCCTCCTTCTAATCTTATCCTTGTGGTATAATTTGGTATAAAGGCGAGTTGTAATTTTATTCTATTTATTGGCAGCATAAAGTTCAACAGTAATATTTCATCAAGGATGGTAAAATATTATGCCTTCAATCCATGGATTCCGTTCCCTAACTTATCCAGACATTTCGTCACATCCTCTCCATCTTATTTTGACGATCGGTCATGAATCGACCCAAGATCCGTGCTATCGGTTTGACGGGCAGGAAAGGACCAAGGGGCTGCTTTTTCAATACACGCTGTCCGGAGAAGGAAAGCTGAGCATCGGACAGAACACGTTCTCCGTACCGAAAAATCATGGGTTTTTCGTCCATATTCCAAGCGATCATTATTATTATTTCGACCCTTCATCTGCTGATAATTGGGAGTTTATATGGATTAAGCTGTATGCTACCGAAGTATCGAAGCTGTATTGGAACCATTTCATCGATCGGTTCGGACATGTCGCCTTCGTCCCCTCTTCTGCAGAGCCGATTTTGATTTTATGGAGCTTGTACAACAGTATTGCCAACAAGAAGATTGAGCACCAGAAACACGATATATCGTTTCGCGTTTATGAATGGATACTATCGCTGCTCCGCTTTTCGGAAGGAGAAGTTCGCACCGACCGGCATTTGCCGGAAACGGTTCAAATCGGAAAGCAGTTTATGGAACAGCATTTTCACGAGCCCATCTCCTTATCTCAAATCGCGGAAGTCGCGAAGGTTTCCCCCAATCATTTTTGCAAAATGTTTCAAAAGCATGTCGGGGCATCGCCTGTCGAATATTTGCGGCTCGTCCGGTTGGAGAAGGCTGCTCACCTGCTGAAGCATACCCGGATCCCTGTGTCACAGATAGCTGTCGAAACCGGCTTCGATAATTTGAGCTATTTCGGGAAAGTGTTCCGTAAGCTTATCGGAATGACCCCATCGGAATATAGGGACGGCAAGTCGGACTTGGCCGGCAACCAACTGCACATTATGAGCTGAAATAAATAGTTTGGAGCCTAGATTCGTTTTATAGAAGCGCCGTTAATTTCCAGAAATCCCGCTCGTTAACATAACAAAGCTGCCGTTCAATAATACGGCAGCTTTGTCATGGTGATTAGCACTATCGTACCCGTCAGCGTAACGTGGCTGCAAAAATTCGAAAAGTCATTGGCGAGTACCTTCATTTACTATCCATTAAACGCTGGAGTCAGCTATCCAGCGAACGCTATTTAGAATGAGCCGTTGGATAGCCTCCGGCTTGAAAGAATCTGCCCTATGACCCGGATGTAAATATACTACCTTACCTAATCCATAATTGTGTTCCCACATAGAAGGCCATCTTTTCCCATGGTATTCGTACTCAATTAGAACTGTACGGGGGGTGAAGGGATCAGATTCAAACTGATATGGCTCCTCTTCGATCGTAAAGTCCGCCACTCCTTCTAAGAGTGGATGTTCGTTCATAATTCTATAAAAATGAAGCTTTTGATAGGGCGGGTGGGTAACAAATTTGGCACCGATTACCTGCAGCAGCTCGTAGCTGCCCGCCAATGAAATACCGTTATGAATGGCAAGCAATCCGCCTCCCCCTGCAACGAACCTCAGCAAACCGGCAATTTGCCCGGATGTAAGTTTTCTTGTCCAAATATCAGCATACGAGATAACTGCCGCATACTCGCTTGTATTGAGCGTCGATAAGTAATCATAGTTCCGGGTTACAGTCAGACGGAATTCTCCGCCTAATATCTTTTCCAATTCATTCTGTACAAGCTCGAGAGGGTGCCAAGCCCCAAGATGATCATCACCTATTATCAAAATTCGTTTCTTAGCCATTTCAGTCATCTCCTTGGAATAAAAATGTGTTACGATAGGTAGACGGAGAAATCTGATAATGGACGCAGAATTGGACAAAAATTATTTGAAAGGATCAAATAAATGACAGTAGAAATTTCCCTATTATGGAGTGACTATTATCTGCAACTCAAAAGGTTTGTCGCGAATCGAATCCTGAACCAAGCGGATGTAGAAGACATTGTACAAGATGTTTTCATAAAGATAAACGATCATATAGACGATCTGAAAGATGAGAAAAAGTTGTCATCGTGGATCTATCAAATCGCTCGAAACAGTATGGTAGATTATTATCGTAAGAAGAAATGGGATGACGAGTTGCCAGCACAATTACAGATAACTGACGAATACGAAGAGCCGGATCTAGCCCAAGAGGTCATTGCCTGTTTCGAATCGGTAATCCAACAACTGCCGGAAAAATATAAGGAAGCGGTGGAGCTCTCCATGTTGAAAGGAATGTCTCAGAAAGAATTGAGCGAACGGCTTGGCATCTCCTATTCTGGTGCAAAATCAAGAGTACAGCGTGGACGTGAGATGTTAAAGGAGTTACTGACCGGCTGCTGCCATATTGAGTCGGATCGTTATGGGAACATTATTGATTTTCAGATCAAATGGCGCTATCCTTCTTGCTCTAGTAATGAGTAAGGAGGGCAGCTGAGCAATGGCGACTAATGCAACACTCGTGAATATTATGAAAGTACTGCTTTATCTCACTCCTAATGCTCCAAGACTCATCTGCCATACTTAGAAGTGCCTGAGAGACCAACAACAGATGACTCGATTTTTCTTTCTGACTTATTCCATTCCCTGCTTCTAAGTTGATAAGCAACTTATCAATAACCATGATAAACCTAAGCGCCGCAGACACAGTAAAACCGAATCGAGCAAATGTTGAATTTCCGTCCCACCCTGCAGCTCTAAGCCCTTGCATATAACTAAGAAATAACTCTTCCTTATATTCTTCTACCATGTTAACTGGAATTTTCCTTTTTAATAATGCATATCCAAACATCCGACCGAGCTCATCACCTACGCCTGAGATACTTGCAAACTGCCAATCAATCGCCATTAGTGAATCGTGTTCATCTATTTGCTCCAGAAAAATGTTATCCCAGTGTACGTCTTGATGTGCAAATACACGGGGCAGAAATTCTAAAGTTTCCAGTAAGCTATTTACTCTTGATCTATTGTGAAAATAGCTCTCCCATGTTTCACTCATACCATGAAATTCATTCAAATGTTTATCCCATATTACTTTTTGTTCTTCTATGGGTTTGGCATATGCAGTACAAACCTCTACCCAAGAACGCATCCAAGTGCGGCAAAAGAAAGAATCGGTCGGGAGAGGATTTCCTAATAAATAATCACCATTATATTTTCCGAGCAAGTAGGATATTTTACTCATGTGCATGTAGGACCAGTCACATTGGTTAGACCCAATAGCTATATCCTCGAGCCAAATCCACATATTGCCATGAGCATCCTCTTCCACTGCATAGCATTTTGGCGCCCTAATACCAGAGGGCAATTGATTCAGTATCCCTGAACGGTAAACCAAAGCTTCACGTTTCCAGTAATAGTAGTGATCCACTTGATTTCGCAGAGAATTATTATTTTCTCATCCCTTTATTTAAAGAACATGCAACCTAAGTAAGGCGTGCAGAGAAATAGCACTGTTTTTTCCGAAATCGGTTCATCGAAGTGTGCTTTCCCTAGTAAAGGTACATACTGCACTAACTATGGCGTCAGCTCATTTCCCGCTTCGCTAGCCTCGCCGTTACTAACCTCTGCACGGATCGTGTCCGTATAGGCAACGAACATGTAGGTCTCCTTTTCTGCCAGTTGGTTGATCGTCACCGAAGTTTCCCCCGTAAGCGGAATGGTTTGTCGAACGCCGTCCCAACCGATTACTTCCAATTTATAAGCACCCGGGGGAATGCCAGTAACGGTATAAGAAGTTCCTGCATGATTAGTCCAAAAAGGCCGGTTTTGCCATACCCACATGGTCTTGCCGCTGCCGCTCAGTTTGTATTCTCCGGTCTGCTTTGGATCCATGGACACAAACGACATGCCTCTTGTCTTGTCCAGAACGGTTTGCAGCGTGATGCCGCGAGCGGTGGGCGTCCAAGGGGCCAAACTCGAATTCATCCCGTAATTCGTATCGACTGCCGTCGAGTTAAAGAGGCTCCAAGGAAACGCGAATTGGGTGGCGGACGTTACCCCGTCGTTTTTCACGACCCCAAGATGATCCCAAATTGCCGTAAGAAAGCCTTTGGCAGCTTCCTCTTCGGTAACGAGCCGCTTCTTGAAATTGAATTCAGTCGAGTAAAAATTAACGTCCGCTGTAATGCCGGACACACGCTTGACCGAATCGAAATTACTTTGCGCGGAAAATTTGTACATGCCGTCCATGGGACTATACTGAACATCGAAATAGGTGTGAAGATCGATTCCGTCAAGCTTGCCGGTGTTGTAAAGCTCGGCTATGGCGGGGCCGTAGCCTCGGAGCGAATAATCACTGTTCGAATTAGCTCGGGCAAAGCCGCCAGGATTCACTTTCAAAATGGTATCGACAGCATGAACGCCGTCAGCTAGCCCTTCGAGCGCGTTGCGGTACGCGGTTTTGTCGATTAAATTTTCTACGTCAGGCTCATTCATTGCCGTATATACCGTTATTCCCCAGTCTTGTATGCCATTCGCCTGCGCCCAGACGCCGCCAGGCCGGAACCGTTCTGCGAAATCGTGGCCGATGCTATACCAATAGTTGTAATCGCCGAGCGGCTGCCCGTTATTCGCATAAGAACCGTAATATTCGAACAACAATATCGGGGTCACTCCGCTCTGGTACGCTTGCAGCATCACGCTGTCCAATCGTTCCGGTGTCGGCTGTCCGTTCGCATAATAATATTGAGGGTATACGTTCATGCGAGCCATACTGGCCCCTATGGTCTGAAGCGCGAGAAACTGATTGATTTGCGTAACGCTTCCGTTCGTGAAATTGCCGCCTCCCATAACGGAACCGATCTGCTGTCCCGGCGTTAATGCCAGCACATGATGACCGAACGACAGCAGCCCCGCCACTGTCAAGGAAATTGCCTGTGTTATTTTGTTCACAAGACCATCCGCCTTTCCGATTCGATTTGGTTTCCGCTTACTTTTTCAACGCATCGATCTGCTTGGAGGCTTCTTCCTGTGCTTCCCGTAACGCTGTATTGATATCTTTGCCGGCCATCACTTCTTTAAATTTTGCTTCCAACGGCGGACGAGCTTTACCCGAATACGTTGATTGTGCAACGAAGGGAGCTGGCTTGCTCTTGAAAATCCCCTCGATATGCTTGCCTTTCAGCAGCGGCAGGTCTTGGCCGAAATGCTTGTTCATCTCTGGATTTTTCAGCCCGGACAGCATCGCAGTCGATTTCGTATAAGCAAGCTGCACTTCATCAGAAGTCATCACCTGAAGAGTCTGCATCGCCTGCTCGCGATGTTTGCTTGTCGTCGTAATGCAGAGCGCATAAGCCTTCACCATACCGTATAAATTCGGCTTATCTTTGAAGCTCGGGTATTGGGCTATATCCCAATTTACATCGGACTGCATAAGGCTGCTTACAACACCATGGGATGCGTACATTGCCACATTTTTATCTTTGGCGAAGCGGTTTACCGTTCCCGCGTGATTCGATATCGTATTCTGGTTGCCGGGGATGCTGTATATTTGCTTCAGCGTTTCGAATACTCTTTTCCAGCCTTCGGTATCAAGCGTCGCCTTCTGTGTTATCGGATCAACAAATGGTAATGACAGCGAATTGCCAAGCTTCTCCGGCCCTTCCGGATCGAGTCCCTTGTATTGGATTCCTCCATCTTCGCGCGTCAGCTTCTTTGCCAGCTCGATCGCATCTTCCCAGGTCATTCCGTCCTTCGGATAAGCTACGCCGAACTTATCGAACAAGTCTTTGTTGTAAAACAAAGCATAGAAATCTTGCGCGAACGGCAGTCCATACAAAATCTCTTTCTTATCCCTGTCGCGCATCCCGTCCAGCACCTGATCATCGAATCGGCCGAGGTCCAGCCCCGCTTTCTTGACATCCGCCGTAATATCGCTAAGTAGCTTCAAATCCTGAAATTGTACCAGCACGTCGTTCCAGGCCATAATGATATCGACTTCATTGTCACCGCTTGTTACGATGCTATCCGGCTGCATGTTCGGTCCGCGCACTACCTGCTGCAGCGTAATGTTCGGGTATTTTTTCTTGACGGGCTCGGCAATCAGTTTCTGAAACACATCATCCTGGAAAATCGCGTCCCACATATAAATTTTCAGAGTGACCGGCGGCGCCTCGGTTTTTGAGGCCATAGGTGCGTTACCTGTGTTGCTGCAAGAAGCAGTTATTGCGGCGAGCATCAATGCTACCGCTGTTTTTCTCACAAGTTGATGAACCAAGGTCATTAACCTCCCTTTCTTTTTTTAAAGACTTGCCTAATATCAATTACCTTTTAATGTAAACCCTTACAATTCGTTATAGTACCAAATGTGTATTTGGTTTAAAATAGACATAATGGACAATATTTCAATAAAAATGGCCTGATCATACAAAATGGGGGGGAACATAGTATGGACATTCAATTTCGACGGGATTATGACGATCTGGACTTGCGGATTCAGATGGGACATTTACAAATCAACGTATGGTATATTCGTTTCGTTCCTGCCTCCCTTCGAACGAATAAGAAGCATGCGCACGGTGGCTACGAACTGCATTTCATCCCGTATGGGTTCGGACAGCTCATTGCCGATGGAAACCATTACGAGATTACGCCCAATACGTTTTATTTAACCGGCCCCATGATCTATCATGAGCAAATGACCGATCCCGATAATCCGCTTGCGGAATGCTGCATTAACTTCGATATCACTGTAACGAAGAAAAGAAAGCAGTACAACGAGTTCATCCGCATTGAAACCGACGCAATGATCGAAGCGCTATCTTCCACAAGGTTTTGGTTCGGGGAGGACGAGTACCGAAGCATCGAGCTGTTCCAGAAAATTATGGATGAATTGGACAATCGAATGGTCGGCTATTACCACAATATCCGGAGCTATATATCGCAAATCATTGTTAACGCCGTTCGCAGCTACCGTGGCGAGAATAAAGCTGATTATGCACTGCCCCGCAAAACGTTAAACGAAAAAAGAGAGCATCTGCTCGATGCTCTCATGAACTCGGATACACCCGATATGTCGCTGGATCAAATGGCGGTCGAACTAATGGTCAGCAAACGCCATCTGCACCGTCTTATGAAAAAACAATTCCAAATGACATTCAAGCAAAAGCTATCGCAAGAAAAGTTGGAGACTGCTAAGAAGCTGCTGATCGAAACGAATCTCACCATAGACGAAGTGGCTCACTCGGCCGATTACTCGTCGAGCAGTTACTTTTGCAAAAAGTTCAAAGCGCACACCGGTATGTCGCCCACCAAGTACAGGCAGGCTGCGATACGGGAATAGGCAAACGGGCGCATTTGTAGGAGCAAGGTTACGAAGGCTTACTTGCTGGATTTTCGCTCCAGCAGCCATGCTCCCTTTATGTTAGACAGCCTGATACTGAGGTCAGATCCGTCCTTTACTGCACTAACTGTGCATCGCGAAACAATGTGGGATCCTTCGGCGTCGTCCCGACTCCCGATCCCCACTGCAAGAAACCGTCGCGTGAATCGCCCGTGGAGCCCCGGTCATCGTCATTTACGAGGAATGACATTCCGATGGTATGCGCCGGCGGTCCGCTAAACCCAAGCGAGGCCCACGGCACAGAGATGACATAGTGCGTGATGCTGCCGCTTTGAATGATACTTGCTTGGGCACCAGGGGTTGGTCCCGCCTGCTGGCCAGCAGGTGCTGCGAAGGTGTAAACCGACGGTCCGCTGTCGAGAAGCGCTGCACCGAATTCAACACGCTGGCCTCCGGCCTGCCCAGGCACCCGGTCGTAGGTGCTGAACTGGATGGAATCGGTCTGCCACATGGTGTTCGGTGTGCGTGCACCGAAATGTTTGTCGTCGGTGATCGTGGCGTCGATCACGAGCCCCTCATTGTTGTAGTTGATACGCAACTGCCCGCTTAGGTCGCTGTTCCCGCTGCGCGTCCCTAATATCGATACCCAGGTCGCTTGCGTCGCCAGGTTGATTGCAGGCAAGCTTTGGTGGTCCACGGGCTCGATGGGAGCGTAGGAAATCGAGCCGGATGAAACGTCCGAACCGCTGGCGCTGTCGACCGCCACGCTATAGCTCAAGGAGTCAAACAACGGAATGTCAGAGAGCGGAACCCGCAGCGAAGCGGTTCCACTTGCAGCGACATACACCCTATCCGACACTGTCCCTGATGCCGGCCCTACTTGGTAGGTAACTTGGGTCGCCGTGAGGTCGCTGCCCCGATTATTCTTCAGCGCGATGTCGAGAAAGTAATTTCTGGACGCAGCGTCCGACGTGATCGTCGGTTGAATGCTGATCTCGAACGGCTTGACGACCTTTGTCGTCGTCCTTAAGCCGGCTACAAGACTCGGCTTGTGCTTGTCATCGTCTCCTTTCCCCGGCTTCACTTTCGTTACATCGACGGACACAGTCCGCTGGCCGAGGAGCGTGCTTGCGGGAATGCTAATGGCTGCACTTGTTACCTTGCCCGGAGAAGTGCGAAGCTTAACGGGCTGTGCCCCGCTTGCAGTGAGAGTCAACTCATTGGGAAGGTCCGTCTTGCGGTTCGATCGGTCTGCAGTCACCGTAACAAGAACCGTATCTCCTTGGATCGACCGATCGGCGACTTTCATCGTGACCGCTGACTGCGTCACACCCAAGCTGTCAACGTTGCCGGTGACGTAGATCGGGCTGCCGGTAAGTGTCAGAACGACCATACCGTCTGTCGGATTCACCGTCTGCGTTGAGCCATACTCATTAGTGATAATAAGAGGCTCGGTAGTGTGCAAAGCAATGGTCTCGGAGCCGGTGGACCACATTACCCGAGTCGTCGAGCCTCCTCCCGTATAAGGATACGAGTAGGCTGTAGCGGAGCCGAGGTCATCGCGAGCACCAAGGGTCTTTCCGGTCACCGCGCGAATAAGCACAGCGTTTGTGACAGCTCCCGGCTTCGGAGCTACGCCGGCTACACCATCAACGGGCTGTCTGAATAG
The DNA here is from genome assembly GCF_042793215.1 of Paenibacillus sp. NPDC056579. Taxonomy (NCBI): domain Bacteria; kingdom Bacillati; phylum Bacillota; class Bacilli; order Caryophanales; family Paenibacillaceae; genus Paenibacillus; species Paenibacillus sp. NPDC056579. The sequence goes on along the minus strand of NZ_JBHTVD010000002.1, from coordinate 756,449 downwards.
CCCAAAGTGATGCTCCCTATTATTGGGGTCCTTACCGTCATCCATAGCCGAGTACCAGCTGAAGACGTCCACACCTGCTGCCATTGCCAGCACCTGAGCACGCACCAGATTGTCCGCTTGCTGGGGCTCTGTGGAGGCGGCGGCATACGTCGGCCAGCCGTTTTCCGTAATCCATACCGGGACATCCCGAGTTCCTGCTGCCTGCTTCACCTGCTGCACCAAAGCAGGAAGCTTCGACACCAGCAATGTGTGCTCGGGCGGGGTGTTGGCACCCTCCAGGGCGTAACCATAGACATTTGTCGCGAAAGTATCAATGTAGTTGATGCCGCCTGCTGCGAAAAAGGCATTGTTCCAGTTATCGTCAATGGTGGACGGAATCGGGCCTATAACGTTCGCGTCCGGGTTTCCTTCGTGTATGGGGCCGTACATGGCCTGAAGCATCTGCACGTAGCAGGCTGCTGTTGTCCCGCAAGCGCCGTTGTTGAAGCCGGTGCCATTGAACTCATTGTAGATGTTGAAATCGCGGACCTTGCCCTTATAGTGCTCGGCAGCAGCTTTCCCGAACTGACCAAATGCAGCTAGACCAGCCGCGGAGCTCGGCGTTTTCCCGTTATCATAATTGGCGTTGTTGTAGGCCAGGACACCCTGGGGAGTCATGCCGAGGTCAAGAGACTGTTGGGACTTCGCTTCAAAGCCATACCCGGCCCAGTTGTATACGCCGGGCTGCTTTTCAATTAGGGACCAGTTCACATCGCTTCGAACGTGGCCGTAGCCGATGGTCGCCAAAGAGTTCATGAGCCCATCTTCGAGGGATTTGTAGTGACCGAAATGGGTGCTGATCCCGAAGAAGGAGTCAGGACTCAAGGCGCCTGCTGGCGTGGGGGTCACAATGCCAAACGTTGTGGTGCGAGTTAGTGTTTGGCCATCAATCACACTTGAGAAAGTCAGGTTGTAGAATCCCGGCCCGAGGTCCTGTACGGATAGCAGAGCATGTCCGTCGGTGCCTACGGGGGTAGATCCCGTGCGAAGACTTACGCCCTGATCATCTGAAATGGCATATGAAACTGAATCACCCACCGTACCGAAATCCAGGGTTGCGGAATTGGTTGTGAAGAGCAGGCTCGGGTTCATCAGTGACAGCGCTGGAGTCGTTGCAAAGGTCACTTGGACTCGTGCGAAGCAGATTTCTGGGATGACGCCGTTGAGGCTGTGAACGCGAAGACGGAAATCTGCGCCGTTCGTACCGTTGGCGAACTTGATTCCGCTCAGTTCAAAGATCTGGTTCTTCCAAGTCTGACTGCCGCTCGTAGGCATCCACGGGGTGGCCTGAAAAGCGTTGCTCTGACCGTCGTACTCTATGGCTATGGTCGTCGCCGCTGCATCAAAGTAATCAACAGACACAACCGCGTACGTCGCGCCTGCAGGTTTTACGGAGCTTGCGACATCAACGTAGACGTAGGGGTTCAGCGGATTTTGTGATGTCGTCCAGCACGCCATGCCGTTCTTGGTCGTCGCGGCATGCACCGGATCTTTGTCCGCGTCACCGGGCCAAGCCTTGTTGATACCGCTGTAAACCGGAGGCGAACTCAAGATTGCCACGGCCTGCGGATGGGCAGCTATGGCCATAGGCGCCATCCCCCCAAGTACGCTGACGGATACAAGCAAAACAAGCATCAAACGGATCATCCACTTTTTCACGAACATCATGTTCACTCCCTTATATTGGGCTAAAATCCAATTTCATTTTGTAAGCGGTTACCTTTTTGGGGTTTAGTCGCCTATCAATGGAATTCTAAAGAGTGTGTGATGAATTCATGCCCGGCCAGCGGTTGATGGGGGTTTCAATTGCTTCTCTAAATCCCTGCTGACTCTCCGGTCACTTTTTCACCACGTTTTCTAAAAGACAGATCACTGCGAATGCATAAACCGACTTTCTGTCGCTCTTGTCCCTGCATCCGGGCGGCTTACTCAACCGCCTGGATGGCGGAACAATGAATGGCTCAGTATGCCGTACCTCCCAGATTAATTCATTTCCGCTGCCCAAGCAGCGCTTGCAGGCATCGGAATCCGCTCCACCTCTCCTTCTATAAATTGACCCCGCAGCTGGAGAATGAACCGGATGTGGGAGGGCTTGACCTCACGGACATCCTGGAGCCCCCGGAACACACAGAGCGCAGCTGCCGTTCCCGCCGCTTCCCCAATGGCGCTGACCGAAGCCATAATCCGGTAGGAGCTGTGGGCTTCGTGGGTGCCGCTGATGCATCGGGAGCTGAGTAATAGATTGGCGCAGCCCTTGGGAATAAGCGAACGGTATGGGATATGGTAATAGCCTGGTTCAGGAATGCTTTCCAGCCTAGTGGCGCCTCCATCCGGACTATGAATATCCAAGGAGTAGGCGCATGCCGCCACCATATCATCAAAGCGTCTGCTCTGCAGGCAGTCCTCTGCGGTCAGTTCATATTCTCCGACAATTCGCCGCCCCTCTCGGACACCCAGCTTGGGGGCAATGTAATCCAGCTTCGCATGATGGAAAGCAGGATGCTGCCGAATAGCCTCAAACAACTCCTGCACCTGCCGAATTCCCTCTTCCCTGCCTCTTGTAACCGTTTCTGGGCGGGTAGGGTCTACATCCAGCACCGAAGTAGAATTGAAGAGCAGGGCTTTGCCGTCTGGGTAGGGGAAACAAGTGATGCCCTGTCGGGGGTTGCCGGTGCGGCCTGCCGCTTTCATGTCGAGATAATAAGGTAATAGCTCCCTGCGCAGCGAATGGATAGCCGACCATTGCCGAATATCCGGCTCCTTCAGCAGGGAGCAGTTTATGCCGCTGACCTTAAAGGTCGCCGTAGCGGATTGCAGCCTGCCGTCGCCTTCTCTACCCAATCTGTACTCCAATCCCGCCAACGCGGAAAGATTGCCGTCGGCAGTGGCATCGAGGTATATCTTGGCGGTAACCGCTACCGTTCGGCTGCCCTGGATATGCAGACGGACAATTCGTCCGTTCTGCTTATCCGCTTGGATCACCTTGCAGTCGGTCCATAGCGTAAGGGTCGGTTCGGAAGTGAGCAGCCTCTCGTATGCAGCTTTCAACTCCTGCTCATCATAAGTAGGAACAAGCTTCTCATTGTAATGCGTATATGAGGCAGGAAACAGCTCTCGGTGAATGCCGCTGGTAATCGGTCTTCCCCGGGAATCCCGGAAGGTGCATATCAAGGATACGCTGGAAAATACACCTGTCCCCCCCACCTCCTTGGCTTGCTCAATCAGCAGCACTCTCATCTGCAATCTTGCAGCAGCTAACGCAGCGCTTATTCCTCCGACACCCGCGCCGGCTATAATGATATCAAAATCAAATGACTCACTATTCATATCTTAGACCTCCCAAATGCGTGGCTTCACAAGACAAGCCCACAGAACAAATGCATTGTCCTCCGGCAACTAACTCGTGACGCACCTCATTTTCTTTACCTAGCCGCATTATTTCTTAGCCTGCTTCGCATACAGCTCCGTATAATCCTTGATCATCTGGTCACCGCCCTGGGAGCGCCACTTCTCCACTTCTTTATTGAAACCAGCTTCATCAAGGGTTCCCATAATGAATTTGACACGGGCGTCGGCAATGATCTTGTTCAGCTCCGTTCCCTTCTCCACAGCCGTCTGTGAGATCAAGGGCTCTACCGGATTGGATATGGCAATGGCTTCGTTGGTTTTCATCATGGTGCGGAATTTATTGTCCGCCTCCCCCTTCCCCTTCCAGATCATCAGCGCACCGTCATAGGTGGGCAGCTGCTTGAGAGGAGATACCTCGTTGGCATATGCCGTCTGGTCAGAGATGACCGGCTCTCCGTCCGCTCCTTTGGTGTAATGGACACCCTCGATCCCCCACGTCCAGGTATACATCATTTGGTCATCGACGATTTTGTCGAAGAAGCCAAGAAGCTGCTTCAACTCCGCCTCCGACTTGACGGTGGCCTTCGGGAACACGAACATTCCGTTATATCCGGTCGTTGCAAACACCCGCTCACCCTTAGGTCCCTGAATTTTGCTGACAATATCGATCTTGGCAGCAGGGTTGGCTTTCTTCAGCTCGTTTCCCCCGGTGATCACGAAGTCGAGGGTAGTGAACAGCATGCCAGCCTTGCCTTGATAAAATTGCTCTTGCTGTTTGTTGACTTTGGTTGCCGCGAAATCCTGGTTAATCAGCTTTTCGTCATACAGCTTCTTGTAGAACTTCATCGCTTCCATATTTTCTTTAGTCATAAATAGGGGAACTGCTTTGCCATCCTGAATAGCCCATTGGTTCGGCGCTCCGAAGAAAGAGGCGATGGTCTGAAAGCCGGTGAGTCCCATGGCGCCGGCGCCTCCGGAATCCTCGGCTTCCACTAGCCCGAAGGTATCGTTTTTGCCGTTTTTGTCCGGATCGTTTAAAGCGAACGCTTGGATAACCTTGTAGAGATCATCGATGGTCTTGGGTTGCTGTAAGCCCAGATTGTCCAACCAATCCTGCCGGAAGGCGACACCCTGGCGGCCCAGCGCTCTGGCGCGGTACAAACCGTAAATCTTGCCATCCACGGAGATATTGTTCAGTACCTGCTCACTAGCGTTGTACTTGCTCAGGTTGGGAAACTCCTTGATATAGGGGCCGATCTCCCAGAACATGCCCGACCGCTCTGCATTGATGATGGATGAGGACTTGGTATCCGCAATCATCAGTACCTGAGGCAGATCATTGGAGGCGATGGAGACGTTAACCTTGTCATTGTAAGCGGACGCCGGAACCCAAGTGGCATTGATCTTGGTATTCGTGTATTCCTCGATCCGCTTAATTATCGGATTGTCGGCCTTGGGAGGCTCTGTCGACGAATACTGGTTCATCATCGTGAATGTAAACTGTCCGTTTGATGTTGTGTTTGTGTTTTTCGCTTCCTGATTACCGCCACACGCCGATAAACTGGCGGCCGTCAAAATGACTGCAAGACCCGTTAGGGACATTTTGTGGTTTAACTGCTTCATGTCTTACTCCCCCTCATCATATTGAAGATATTGTATCAAAAGATGAACAGGTCATCCTTTAACTGAACCTAGCAGCACTCCCTTGGCGAAGTGCTTTTGCAAAAAGGGATAAACCGACAGAATCGGGACGGTGGAGAACACGATAACCGCCATGTTGATAATCTTGGACGGCGGAGGGGGCGCCTCGTTCATATCGGACAACCCTTTCTCCGACAAGATCACGATCTGTCTTAACAGGACCTGAATAGGCCATTTCTTTGAATCGTTGATGTACAAAATAGCGCTCAGAAAGGTATTCCAATGAGTTACTGCATAGAATAGCGCAAATGTCGCAATAGCAGGCAGAGATAGCGGGATGACAATACGGAATAAAATCCCAAGGTCATTGCAGCCGTCGATCTTGGCGGATTCCTCCAAACCGTCAGGCAGCTGCTGAAAGAAATTTTTGATGATGATCATATTAAAAGCACTGATCGCGCCAGGAATCATAAGCGCCCAGTAGGTATTGGTGAGGTGCAGCGCTTTGACAATCAAAAAGGTAGGCACTATGCCTGCGTTGAACACCATCGTGAAGATAACCATGAGCATGATGGGACGGCGTCCGTACAAATCTCTGCGGGCAAGCGGATACGCCATCAGCACCGTCAGCAGCAGGTTCACAAATGTCCCTATCACCGTTACCCCAACGGTCACTGCCAGGCTGCGAAGCAGAATGGGAGTAGAGAAGATGTAACGGTAGCCCGTCAACGAGAATTGGGTTGGAAATACGAGGAAGCTTTTGGCCAACACCTCCTGCTCCGTCGCGAAGGAAATCAATAGGATATATAGAAACGGGATGAGCATCACAGCCGCCACCAAAATCAGGATGGCAATGTTAGTCCACTCGAAGAGCTGGGTTCCCCAGCTTCGGTTTTGTTGATTCATAGACTAGTACACCCCTTCCTCACCGAATTTTTTGGCCATCCAGTTGGAACCAATGACCAGTACAAATCCGACAACCGACTTGAAAAGTCCGACTGCGGTACTGAAACTGAACTGCCCTTGCGTAATCCCCGCCGTATACACATAAGTATCAAACACTTCCCCGACCTCTCGGTTAATCGGATTCAGCATCAGGAAGATTTGCTCAAAGCCCGTGTCCAAAAAGGTACCTAGCCGGAGGATGAAAAGAATGATAATGGTAGAGCGGATGGCCGGGAGCGTCACGTGCCATAGTTGTCGCAGCCTACCCGCACCGTCCATTTTTGCAGCTTCGTAGAGCTGGGGATCGACTCCTGCCAAGGCTGCAAGGAATATAATGGTTCCCCAGCCCGTTTCCTTCCAAATGACTTCCAGTGTGATCATCGTTCTAAACCAGTCTGCGCTGGCAAGAAAGTTGATCTTGTTCCCGCCCATTGCCTTGATGGCTTCATTTACCAGTCCGCCATCCATGGTAAAAAAGGTATAGGCGATGCCGACCACCACGACCCAGGAGACAAAATGGGGTACATAGATGACAGTCTGTATAACCCGTTTGAATTTCTCACGGCGTACTTCATTAATCATAAGAGAGAGCAGGATCGGTGCGGGAAAAAAGAAGATAATATTGTACCCGGCCATCACCAAGGTATTCCTCAGAAGCATCCAGAACACCGGATCATGGAACAGCCGCTCGAAGTGCTTCATGCCAACCCACTTGCTGCCGAAAAAGCCCAGATAAGGCTGATAATCCTTGAAAGCCATAAGAAGTCCCCACATGGGGGCGTATTTGAACAACAGGAAGTAAAGGACTCCAGGGGCCAGCATCCCATACAGCCATTTGTTCCTCCCTATCTGGCCCCAGAAGCTTTGCTTCTTCGGCCCAGCTACAGACATTTCAAGCGCAAGATTTCCTTTGATTTGATTCATCTTCGACTCCACCTTCGTGTTTCTTGTCTTGTGCGTATCTTCAAGATAAGCGGCCGACAAGCGGAAGTCTATAATCGAGGTATAATCATTAGGAAGGGAGTTTGTCGCTGTAGGGGCTATAATCATCATCACGTGTGGAATAATCATGTCTACATCAAAGAAGACCCCCAATGACAGGTTGGGAGCCTATCGCAAGGAGTCTCGATTTGTTATGTTCATATTTTATGATGGCCGTGCAATTCCCGGTATTGTCCGGGCGTCATATTCTCCATCTTGCGGAAAAAGCGGATGAAATTCTGAGGGTTAGTATAGGTCAGTCTTTCCGCGATATCCGCGATCTTCATATCTGTCTCGACCAGCCATCGCTTCGCCATCTGCAAACGGTAGTTTTGCAGGTACTCACTGAAGCTGATCCCTTTTTCCTTACTGAACAGCGGACCCAAATAGTTGGGGTGGTAGTTCAATTGCCTCGCACAAGCCTCAAGGGTAAGCTCGGTGTCGAAGCTCCGGTGGATCAAATCCGTCAGCTGGTCCGATATTTTCTTGGTATGAGACTTGCTCTGCTGTTCCATCCTGCGCATGACCGGGGCAATGACGGTATCGCTAAACCAATAACGTATTTCCTCCTGGGATCTGAGATCGAGCAGTCTGTCAAAAAGCAGCTTTTCCTGATCAGGTGGTAATTCTATCTCTGTATCTTTCCTTGTATCCGGTGTTATCTCGTACTGTCCAAGCTCGGTAAGCATCGTGTACAGCCTCACCAATGCCATCCGGTATTGGCGCCAGTCGGCTTGCTCTTGAAAGATCAGTTCAATGCAGCGTTCCAACAGCTCGTCAGCCCTTGTCCGCTCCGCCAGCTTAACTGCATCGTAGAGTTCTTTGGCCGCACGGTGCGGGAACACTCTGGATACTACGTCTTCAGGCTGAACATCATCGATAAACAGAACGGATCCCGGGCCGTAACGAATCCGGTAGCGAAGCGCCTCTAGCGCTTGCTCGGCAGAGACAGCAATATCGATGAGCCGCTTCTCAGGACGGCTGATGCCGATGCTAATTTGCAGCTTCAGGTAATGCAGCACGGTTCTCTGGATAAGCTCCGCCATGGCAAACAACCGGTTCTTGTACTCTTCATCCGTAGCTCCCGCCCCTCCGACAACCGTAATCTGGGATTGTTCCAGCATCACCGGATCTAACCGTTCCTCGGCGGGGATCAGCTCTCCAACGATATTTGCGATGGCGAAGAGCAGCAGATCGCGGTCATTTTCATTATACTGGGACTTCTCCAGAGAATCGATCTGAATAGCGAGTATGGCATGCCACTCCCAATTGGCTTGATAGCCATACTCTTTCCATCTGACCGGCAGCTGAGACTCTTTTTCCTCGCCACGAATCAGCTTCATGACAAAAAACTGCTTCAGCTCCCGTACTTGTCCCGTAAGCTGATCCAAGAGGCGGGATTCCGTCTGCAGCATGGATTGCAGCCGATAACCGATCAAGGCAAATTCATCGGCACGGGCTTCTTCTGGCGGTTCTCCGAATCTGTCTCCCATTTTCGCGACCAATTTGCGAACCGGTTGGTAGAACGTCCGGGAACCGAACAGTGCCAGTCCGCCGGTTATCAGAACCATGAGCAGGCATACAATCAGAGTAACCCAGCCTATAGAGCGGGAATCTCGGGTAATATCCTTTATGGATATGGCGGACACATAAATCCAGCCATTATAACTTGACTTGCGCATGATGACGCTTGTATTGTCCCCTTCAAGCTCTACATTGAATTGTCCTTCCGTTTCACTTCGCCTTTGCATCTCGGCAACCAGCTGCTCCAAGCCGGATTGCTGCACTTTCTGATCGCTTCGAGACAACAGGCGGTAATCCTTATCCATGACCATGATGCTGCCAATCCGGCTGTCGGCTGCAAGAAGTCTCGCCAGCTGTGATTCGGCGATGCTCACGATGGCCAGTCCGTCGGCTTTCAGTGAATTCAGAGGGATTTTCTTCACAAGATGTATACTTGGCGAACTCTTGTCCTCATCCGTTACCCAAAGGGAAAATGAAGGCAGCTTCTCATACTGGAGAAGCTGATCCAGATTCTTAACATCGTCGAATGTAAAAATATTGTTGTTGTCGACGCCCCATTGACCTTTTAAATTCAGTACCGTCATATTGTTTATTGTCAGCTCGAAGGTTTGGCTGCGTACCATACTCTGGTACATTTCATTATACACCTGATAATGGGCTGCTGAATAAGGGAGCGACATAGCATTCACTACAAGAGGCGAGCTAATATACTGTGTAACCGAATGATCGATCGTCTTGAGGATTTGCTCCACACGAAGTTGGGTCTGCTGAAGTGTCGCCATGCTGCTATAGTTGACCTTGTCTTGAACTATAGAGGAAGCTTTGTAATATGAGATCACTCCAACGATAATAACTGGAATAGAACCGATCAGCAGACTGTACATCAAGAGACGGGTGAAATATTTGCTGGAACGAATTTTCATGGCATCTCCCTCGTAAGCCGTTTCGTCTAATGTTTCTCTATTATAAAGACGGGCTTAATGGAAGTCCATAATCAGGGCATAATCATTAGAACGGATTATCAGGTGCCAGAACATACCAATTTCCTTTTTTAGATATAATTACCTTGCAAATTTGCGCAATAATATAAAGCAGCTGCCGGTGCAGAGCTGGCAGCTGCATCTTTCGTTTTTTATTAAGCGATCGATCGTATCCGTTAGTTTAATCAATCTTTAGCTCCTCTAAGTACTTTAAGAGTATTACTGTTGAATTGCATCCGACGACTGCTTGGCAGTTGAGTGTTTTTATATTTAGAGCGGATGAATCCTCTTGCCTTTAACTCTCCGTAGATTAGCATTTGAAACTCCTTATCAATATCAAGTTTCAAAACAAGGTAATATAATTCTATCAATTCTTGGTCCTTCAGAAGGTCAAAGCCGCTAGAACGCATAAAACACCTGCTTTAAAGAAAACAGATTGGCGGCCAGGAAAGATAGATACACGGCGGCCGCCGTTTTGACAAAACGGATTCCCATAATTCCACTCCCCATGATTCGGCTGGCGATGCTTGTCTGCCAGTGGATGAAGTTCCCTCAGAGATTCCTATTTAACCGGTTTGGGCACGGTGCAAATGGACATTTTTCCTGAAAGAGTCACTGTCCGGCCATCTGCTTGCGGTATTCTTTGGGGGAGACTCCCGCTATTTTGTTGAACATATGCGTGAAATAATTGGAGTCGTTGAAGCCGGTGGCCTCGGAAATTTCGAATATTTTCATATCTGTGCTTTTCAGCAGAAGCTTCGCTTTCTGTACGCGCAGGTTCTGGATATAGCCGGTTACACTTTCCCCGGTTTCCTTTTTAAACAGATTGCTGAAATAGCTGGGGTTGAGATGGACATGGGCCGCCACCTCGGCCAAGCCGCATACCCCCATGTATGATTCTTCAATAAACCGGATGGCCTGCTTGACCGGGTTATCATTCTTACTGGCAAGCCAGTTATTGTGGGACTTCAGGAATTCATGGATGTATCCCTGCAGCCATACCGCAATATCATCCGGCGTCGCACATTTGTAGACAGAATCCCACTCTATGGGGCGCACGGCCATTTGCCATTCGGGAAACTGGACCTGCACCAGCCGGAGAATGGCTGCAGCCAGCAGCAGCGCTTCGATCTTGGCGGTTTGCGGGGGCAAATGGCTGATCCGGACGGCTTGCTCCTGCAGCTCCCGGCTCAGCCGGCTGTTATCCTCCGACATAAGCCACGTTATAATTTCCTTTTCCTTCTCGTAAAGCGCCGTCTGGTTGAGCAGTGATTCATTGGCAGAACCGTGGTCCCTGTCCCCTTCCCGGCAATACTGTCTGTAGCCTTGGCGCAATTCCTCCGTGCTGGCGCATAGCCCTTGTCCGCTGCATTCAAGAGCCAGCTTCAGATAATGATGGACCGAATCGGTGAGTATCTGCGGCCATGAGGGGGGTGTATCCGGCCGGGAAGCACTCCGGTCCACCAATAAAGCCCACTCTGATGCGTTCAAGGGAAACAGGCGAAAGCCGCCGTGAAACCATTTATTCAAGTGCTCCCCGGCAATATTGGCGAAAGCAAACTGCAAAAGCGGCACATCTTGGGCGGAATAATGCTTCTCCGGGGGGAAATACGTAGGAAAACGGAAAAAATGCAGCTCGCATTGCTTCATTCGCTTCAGCAAAGCCTCCACCTCTTCGCCGCTGCAGGGCATACCCATAATAGCCGAGCGCAGCTCGCTGTCTTCATGCTGGCGCTTCCAGCCCTCCACCAAAAGCTGGGACTGGCTTTCTTCAATCAGCTGCACATAAATCCGGTCGAGTACGCTTAATATATCCGTTTCCACACAAGGCTTCGTGATAAAATCCAGCACCCCGAACTTGACGGCGGACTGGGCATATGAAAAATCCTTGAATCCGGTTACAATCACAATCTTCGTCAGCCAGCCGCGGCTTCTGATTTCTTCTGCCAGCTGCAGACCATCAATATGGGGCATCCGGATATCGGTCAGCAAGAGATCCGGGACACATTGCTCCATCATTATCAAGGCGTCCCGGCCATTGGCCGCTTCCCCCGTCACCACCCACTCGGCGGACCGCTTTCCCGCCAGCTTCAGCAGCCCCTTGCGGAAGTTGGGCTGATCCTCTGCAATAAACAGCTTGCCTCTCATCCGTTCCCCTCCTCATGACTCCCCAGTGTCCCAGATTTAATAGTAGGAAGCGTCATGTGAACAACCGTTCCTTTCCCTTTACTGCTCGTAATTTCCACTCCATATGCGGGTCCGTATACCAGCTGAATGCGCCGCAGCACACTTTTGTAGCCGATTCCCGTCTTATTGCCGTCCGGCAGCACAGCCTCCGCCTCTGTCAAGGTTCTAATGGTTTCTTTATCCATGCCGCATCCGTTGTCAGCCACCTCGATATGCAGCGCATCATTTATCAGGAACGCTTTAATCCGCAGCACCCGGTCTTTCTCCATATCACGGAATGCGTGAACAAAAACATTTTCCACCACCGGCAGCAAGAGGGAGCGCATCATCCGCAGATTCAGCAGGGACTCTTCAGCTTGAATAATGGTTTCAATCTCGCCGGTGAACAGCTCTGTCTGGATCTTGATGTAATTGCGGATCTGATGCAGCTCTTCGCCAAGAGTCGTATCAGTCTGGACAGGCTTAAGGGAATACTTCAACATCTCCGAGATGGCGTTGATCAGAAGCGCCACCTCTTCCTGGTCGTTGCTGTACAGCTTCCAATACAGCTCATTGAACAGGTTGTGCAGATAATGGGGGTTCAGCTGTGCCTGGATGGCCTTCAGCTCCGATTCCCTCTGGCTGATCTGGGCCAAATATACCTTATTGATCAGCTCGCTCACTTGCTCCGCCATGCTGTTGAAGCTGTCTCCAATGTAGCCCAGCTCATCGCCGGAATCCACTCTGACACGGACCGTGAAATCGCCGGAACGCAGCGTACGCAGTCCCTGCATCAAATGGGCCAGAGGAGTCAGGAGCGTCCGGGTGGAAATCGTAATAAGCAGTGCACTGAGCAGGATCACGCCGATTCCGGCAAATGCCAATACCTGGATGATGTCTTTATTTTTCCTCTGTATCTCCTGCAAGGAAGCCCCTCCGTATAGGGTAAAGCCTGCCGGAATCAGCTCGTGGCGGACAAACAGATAGGTGATGCCATTCATTTTGACATAACGGGGATAATTTGCCTCTGTCAGTTTCAAGAGCTGCTCCATCTCGCTCTGGTCGGTATTGGAGTAGAGCATACCGCCTGTAGGCTCCAGCAGCAGCACCTTGCCGCCGTTCTCCGTAAGATCCCGCAGCACCTTGGATACCAGGCTTTCCTCCATCACCATCACCATGGTACCGTACGGGATCAGCTTCTCATTGAGCATCCGTCTGGCAGCAACCAGAACCGTTCTGCGGCCGTCCGGATCAATGGTGCTGGCCGCCTCGGCCCGGCCCCAGACCATATTCCCCCGATGGGGCTTAAGCTTTTCCATCATCCTGGTCAAGTCATCCGTTCCCGGCTCTCCCGACGCACCGGTTTTGGAGAGAACCGTCATTTCCCCGTTCTCATTGTACAGGAAAACGGAACGGATGGACGGCGCATCCACCAGCAGCATATTCAACTGCTCTTCCACATACTTGCGGTTCTTGAATTGGGTGTAGGAATCACTTACGGGAACGATGTTCTCCCTGAGGAACAATTCGATGGACGGGTTCAGGATAATGGATTGGGATACGCGGTTGATTTCCTGGAAGGACATCTCCAGTCTGGCCAAAGCCTGTTCGTTGGCGATGGAGAACTGCTTGCTGATTTCATCCTCCATTAATTGGATATTTGACCGGTAAACCATCCAGCCTGCCAAGGCAAAGGCAAGTGTTACCATACACGAGAGCAGCACGATCAGTTTGATCTTGAAGCTGCCCTTTATTTTTCCGGCTATATACCCCGGCCAGCTTGTCGGATGCAGTCGGCTCCCCCCCCCCTTTAATTTCATATTGTATTATAAAACGCTTCCTTCCAAGCAAACAAGGTTTACATTTTACCTGTCTACGTAGGAAGGAAGCGCGTCACGTTCCGGTCCGGTTTGCCCGTATTATTTTAAAGCTTCATACAAGGCAATAAGAGCAAGGGACTGTCCGTATGCCATTGGCATAATGGTAATATTTTTATAATGGTCTTTATCCATTCCCATACCGGTTCCGGCCGACACATTCAGCACGGTTCCATCCCCGCTGATATTTTGACAAACCGCCTGGATGGCCTTGTCGGCAACAGCCTGATAGGAGGAATCCAAAATACCTGCTTTTATGCCTTTTAGGATACCCGCGGCAATTGCGGCCGATCCGGATACCTCTTCATAGCTGGTTGGGTCTTGCAGGACGGTGTGCCATAGACCGGAAGCGGCCTGGAGCGGAACCAGAGCGTTGACCTGAGCCTTATAAGTATCAATTAGAAATTGACGGATACCCGGGTTCATCGTATCCTGACAAGTTTCCAGGTAATCGACGAGGCCGTAGGTGAACCAGGAATTGCCGCGGCACCAGAAGATGCTGCCGAAATTATCATTGCGCTCGAAGCTCCAGCCGTGGAAGAACAGTCCTGTATGTTTGTCGTACAAGTACTTGATATGGAGGAGAATCTGGTGTACTGCTTCTTGCTCCCACTCCGGCCGGTTGAACTTGCGGCCGGCCTGGTTCAGAAACAGAACCGCCATAAAGAGCGTATCAATCCATAACTGCCCATTGTGCAAGTGGATTCCATCCCGGTTACCAATGGCAGTCACTGTATGCTGGAAGCCGCCTTCTTTGGTTTTGGGCAGCTCATGAACGAGCCAGTCCGCGTGATCCCGGCATAGCTGTTCCAGCTGGTTGGAAGGCTCAAGCTGATCCAGGAGCAGAACCAGAGCCAGATAAGGGGCGGTCGTATTAATGTTTTTTGACGGCAGACCGACCTCCAAATTGCGGGAATACCAGTTCTGAAAAAACTCCATATAGCGGTGATCGCTGTAATACTTCTGCAGTTTGTACAGACCATAAAGACCGACGCCCTGGGGCCAGTCCCATTCTTCAATTCCGAAATCCCGTTGGACAATTCCTTTTCTTGTGTCGGCCTGGACCACGGTTTTGTCCTTTTCATAGTCGCTGCCGCCCAGATTCATAAGCTTGTCCACTATCAGTCCGATTTTTTGAAGCAGCATTTCATTTGTCATGATTCATATACTCCTTCTCATATCTAATGTTCCGAAAGCAAACTTGGCCCGGCCTTTGCCGAACCAAGTCCGCATTTATCCTATTCCAGGCCCTTCAGCCCTTACTTGTGTTGGGAGCGGACCAACTCCAGGATATCCTTACCTAGGAAGGCTCTGTCCTTATTTTCTTTATACCAGGTATTCATGAATTCCTCGATCTGTTTGCCGCCGCCTCTCTCCCAGGCAGCTTTGGCATCTGCAATGGCCTGCTCAGGGGTATATTGGGCCCCGCCGATAATGCCTTTGGTATAGATGTCCTTCATTTCCTTGTCGATGTTGGTATTGATCACTACCAACTCGCTCGACAGGGTAGGCATATGCTCGTAGTGACTCAGAGCGGGATACTGGGCCTCGGGATTAAGCAGAAACTCGTCGGCTTTCTTCAGCATGTCCAGACCGGCCTTCTGATCAGGATCACTCACGTCGAACGCAGTGGTGGAAATCAGAAGCGGATTCTCCGGGATCGAGTAGAACATGGAGTAGTCCATGGCCCAATCCAGTTCCTTGGCATTCTTCGCAGGATCAATGACCTTGGGAAAACCGTCCGCACCTTTTTTCCAATGCTCTCCTTCCATTCCTTTTTTCAGAATCAGACTGTTCTCCGGCTTGATAATGAAGTTAATATATTCCATAGCAGCCTTGGGATTTTTGGCCGCAGCATTGATCACCGTGGTCATTTGAACCGGGTTGACCACATGATGAACGAATTGCCCCATGGAAGACTTGGGCTGTGCCATCGGCGCAATCTCCGCCTCTGGAACAACCTTGCGGAGCGTTTTGACGTCCGTTACCGTACTCTCAAACCAGTTGCTGACAACAGGAGGAAGATAAACGCCTATTTTTCCGTTCAGGTAATCCTGCTTGGCTTTGGCTCCATTCTTGTCCGCCAGATAATCCTTATCGATAAGCCCTTCCTCAAATAACCTTTTCTTGAATTTAAGAGACTCCAGCGAATTATCCCAAGTCCTGATAATTTTGTCATCATTGGAGATTTTCCAGCCGTACGAGCCGAACATGGAATCCACCATGCCGTCCGAGGTGTAGCTCATATTGGTTCCATAAGTATCCTTCTTCCCGTTGCCGTCAGGGTCCTGCTCAGCGAATGCTTTTAGAACGACAAGCAATTCGTCGGTGGTCTTCGGAACCTCCAGCTTCAGCTTTTTCAGCCAATCCATCCGGATAAAGGCTACACTCTGCAGATGGGGCTCATTAATTTTGCCGATTTCGTAAAGCTTGCCGTCCGGCTTGGTGCCTATTTTGCGAAGCTGGGGGTACTTCTCCAGCAGCTTCTGGTATTCAGGCGCATATTGCAAGTAATCGTCCAGAGGCATTAATTGCTTCTGCTGGTACAGGGAATTCCGGAACCCCGTATCATAATCATTGACAATATCCGGCGCACTGCCCGATGCGAACAAGACATTCAGCTTTTTGACTGCCTCTGCCCGGGCCACCGGCACATACTTGGCCGTAACGGGAGAATGCTCATTGATCCACTTGGTCCAACGGTTGTCCTCAACCGTTCCCTCCGCTGCGGGAATATTGCCCCTGTCATAGTTGGAAACGGTAATTATGGCTTTTCCTTCGGCTTGCCCCTTTGTCCCCTCTTCCTTTTGACTGCAACCAGCTGCCCCTGCTGCCATAACCGCCGACAGTCCCAGCGCCAACGTGATCTTCATTTTTGGTGCAGATGTTTGTCCAAACATATGGAATCCCCCTCAATCTATGATTGATTTTATTGTTGCAGCTAACCCTTGATAGAGCCAAGCATAATGCCTTTGACAAAATATTTCTGCAGGAACGGATATACCACCAGCATGGGCACAACCATAACCATAACCCCAACCGCTTTCAGCTTTTCGGATACCATCTCCTGCTGCTGCATCATATCCATGGCCGACATATTGAAGTTCCCCTGAATTTGCAGCATCCCCTGAACGATAACAGTAAGATTCTGCAAATTCGTCTTATTGATGTAAAGAATAACGCTCATGAACATGTTCCAGTAGCCCACTCCGTAAAATAACGTCAGCGTAGCCAGCATGGGAAGAGACAAGGGCAGTATGATACGCATGAGCAGCTGGACCTCGCCGCAGCCATCAATCTGGGCGGATTCCGCCACTTCTCCCGGGATGCTCTCAAAATAGCTTTTCATAATCAGCATATTATAGGTACTGATCAGCCCGCCAAACCATAGGGACCAGTAAGTATTGGTCAAATGAAGGCTATTCATGACCAGATAGGTAGGGATCATGCCTCCGCTGAAGAGCATGGTGAACAATGCGGCCGTTGTGATCGGCTTGCGGGCGTAAAGGTAACGGCGGGATAAGGGATAGGCCGTCAGCACCGTGGCCAGCATGCTCAAGGCCGTACCGCATAAGGTAATGATCACGCTGTTGGTAAAGGCGCGCAAGGCCGGCGTATTCTCAAAAAAGTATCTGTAAACGGTGAAATCAATCCCCACCGGCCAGAACCAGACCTGACCCAGGTCAACCGCATGCCCCGAGCTTACGGACAGCGCAATCAGATGCAGGAAAGGCAGGATGCAGGTGAGCGAAATGATGATCAATACCACGTGAATAAAGATTACAAAAATATTTCCGCCTGTGGATTCCCTCAAGAGGATTTCCCTCCTTTCTTCAGAATAAACCCTGATCGAATTTACGGGCCAATGCATTGGCCGACAGCACAAGCACCAGACCGACAAAGGATTCAAACAAGCCCATGGCTGTGGTCAGGCCAAACTGGGCCTGCTGCAGCCCCACTTTGTAAACGTAGGTGCTGATGACCTCCGCTTTCTGCAGGACAGTGGGATTCTGCAAATTGTAAACCTGGTCAAATCCTACCTCCATCAGACGGCCCATTCCAAGAATCAGCAGCAGGATAATCGTAGGACGGATGCCCGGCAGGGTAATATGCCAAATCTGCCTAAGCTTGCCTGCACCGTCCATCCCCGCGGATTCGTACAGGCTGGGGTCAATGCCGGAGATAGCGGCGAGATAGATAATAGCGCTGAAGCCCATCTCCTTCCACATGCCGGAGCCGATAAAGATGGCGGTCCATGAGTTCGCGCGGTACAGGAAAGGCACCGGCTCCATCCCCAATTGGCCCAGCAGCTTGTTGATGGTCCCTCCGTCAATGGAGAACAGGGTCAGGATAATGCCTGCAACGATAACCCAGGACAAAAAATGAGGCAGATAAATAATGGTTTGAATCCAGCGCTTCAGCCAGCTCTTCCGGACCTCATTCAAGGCAATGGCGATAATAATCGGCGCAGGGAACCCGAAGATCAGGCTCAGTACGCTCAGGGTAAGGGTATTCCAGATAATTTGCAGCGTGACGTTGGACTGGAATAAAATCTCGAAATATTTCAAGCCCACCCACGGACTTGCCCATATGCCATCGTGAAAATTGTAGTTCTTGAAAGCAATCACAAGACCGCCCATAGGCAAGTAGCGGAATATCAGATAATAAAGCACTCCCGGTATAAGCATGACAAATAGCGGAATATTTTGCCGAAACCGCTTTGTCTGGTAAAAAGCCTCTTTGGCTGCCGGTGCTCTATCCGTTCCTACGGCGGCAGGCGTTGTTTTCATGGCTTCCCCTTCTTTCCTGCTGAAAGTATTTGTTGGATGTGATGCTTATAATGTACCGCGGTTCGTCCATTCCGGGCCTTAAGAATCTTTAGGTCTTTCTGTGCAATTTTTGTTTCTCCTTCAAACCTGCAGGAGCGCCCGCTTGGAATACCGTTCCACCAACATCTCCCCTCCGCAAAGCCTGCGCCCTGACAAATCCCCCCCGCATAGGGAGTGGCCCGCTCATGCGGGATGCAAAAAACCAAGGAGCCGGGCGGATGTTCCCGCTTGGCTCCTTGGTTTTTTACCTGTGATCCACTCAATCGCTTCAGTTGCTGCGCCACGCTATAAAGCGCGCGAGCATGGCGGATACTTCCGCCCGGGAGACAACACTGGCAGGCTCCAGAAGGTTCCCCGGTTTGCCGTTAAGAATACCTGCCGATACAGCCCAATCGATGGCATCATTTGCCCAAGCTGACACTTCGCCGCTGTCCGCAAAGCTCTTGCCATTGCTGCTTGCAGCAGGCTGTCCGGCGTAACGGTGCAGGACCGTAATCAGTTGTTCCCGGGTAATGGAAGCTTCAGGGCTACTGCCATCGCTGATTCCGGAAGCGGTAGCCCAGTCTTTCGCCTTGCTGTACCAATATTCCCCGCCTTCGGTCTCAAGGCCATGCAAACGGGCCAGGACGGTAAATAGCATGGCGCGGCTCAAGGATACATCGGGAGCGAAGATTCCCTGCTCCGTTCCGAGCAGCCATTCGCGGCTTGCTGTGAAGGCAATCGACTCCGCAGCCCAATGACTGTTGGGCACATCCTGGAAAACAACCTTATTGTCGATCAGCCTCACCGTCATATTGCCCTTAGCTGTAAAACTCAATCCGGCTTCGGTGATAACCGTTCCGATCACTTCCTTGGTTCCGTCTTCCCGAACCGCAAAGGCTACCGTGGAAGCAGAAGCATTCTTGAATGGAATTGTGACCCGCGCTTGCGCAACGCCTTCGGGCAGATGGACAGCGGCTGTTACTCCCCCCAGAGAAGTCGTGGTGGTCTCCACCTTGACTCCCTGTGTATCTGTGGTGACGGAGCGGCTGCTTCCATCGGGCTTGCTCACGGTCTCACGCTTGCTTCCATTCTGCTTGGTGACAACCTCGGTAATTGTACCATTGCGTTCTTTCGTTATAACTTCACGGTCGCCATTCGGCCAGACAGTAGTCTCCGTCACCGTACCGGTTGTCTGATCGGTGATGCTGGTGGTCGTGCTGCCATCCCCGTTTTTGACCCCAGTAGACGGCGTAGTCGGGACGACGGGATTGCTGCCGCCAATTTGGGGATCTCCGTCGCTTTCACCGCTATCGTTATCATGTTCGCTGTCATTATCATATACACCCACAGTTACAACACAAGAAGCTGTGGAGCCGCCGTCTTCAGTGGTTACCGTAATAACGGCTGTACCTGCGGCATGAACCGTCACGAGCCCATGTCCCCCCACGGTAGCAACAGCCGGATTGGAACTGCTCCAGGTCACCTCTTTGTTGGCTGCGTCAGCGGGTTCCACATTTGCGGTAAGCTGGACAGTCGAATCCCCATCGTTGGTATACAGTTGGGCAGTGGTCTGATTCAGGCTTACACCCGTCACATGGACTGGTGGAGTCCCCGGATTTTCAGAGTCCGTGTACAAGCTTACAGTCACTATACATGTATCGGTGTAACCGCCGTCTTCAGTGGTTACCGTAATAACGGCTGTACCTGCGGCATGAGCCTTCACAAGACCGCGTTCATCCACAGTAGCTACAGCCGGATTAGAAGTGGTCCAGGTCAAGGTTTTGACAGCTGCGTCAACGGGCTCCACATTTGCGGTGAGCTGGACATTCGAATTCCCATGGTTGGTATACAATTGGGCGGCGGTCTGATTCAGGCTCACCCCGGTGACATGCACCGGCTGAGTATAGACTGCAATGGTTAACCCCACATGGGGACTGGCTTTATGGGTATCCGTCTCAGGGTAACGAACCCAATAAGTCCCGGGAGAAAGATTTGCGATGGTATCCCCTTCGACACTCAACCAGGTGCTCCCATAGTCGGAGGACCATTCCATGGAAGGGTTGACCCCGGTGATGCGTCCATCATTGGCCCCAACCGCTGTTTCATTGGTGTGCTTGAGCCCCTCGGGCGCAGCCCTCGGTCCTCCGGTAACCATCGCTTTGAAATCGTCAAAGTCGATGGAGGCGTTGGCATAGCCATCGATGCCGAACAGCTGGCCGACCAGCTTATCGCCGCCTGTATGGCGGAAATTGTAGTCAGTGGCCGCCTCAACATCGTCTATATAGACGGTATAAGTCTTGGCGTCCCAGTTTGCCACCATTTTGATCTTGTACCATGTATTGTACTGAAAGTCTTTGACTTTGACCTTATTGGACGGTCCATTCTGGACTATAATTTTACCCATATCAAAAGCCGTGACCATGGAATAATTGCCTGTGCCGCTGTCATTTCGCATCATGGCGCCATTGGCGTACTGGAAGCTGGTGTTTAGTCTGGCGCGGTATTCGATGACGACGCGCTGATCCGCCTCAGCCTTTACCTCGCCTGCATACGGCAGGAGCAGGTTTGCCTTGCCCGAAGTAGCGGTTGTGGTCAGCCGGAGGAATTTATTTCCGGCCTCTTCCTGTACAGTGGCGGTAGCGCCATTGGTCAGACCTTCGGTGGTAATGCCATAAGGGTACTTGCCAACCGTATCGCCGGAGAAATCCCGGTAAGCGTTATAGATTACGCCGTCCTGAATGCTGTTCAGCGAACCTAACAAAGCTGCTTCCGCTTGAGCAAGCTTATCCAGTTCCTCGTTAAACTGCTCTTTGCTCAGATCGGCGATTACGGCCATCTCTTCCGCCTTGTTCACTTCGGCCACGAAGGCATCATACTTGGATTGGCTATAGTTGCCCAGCCCATCGCCCAATGGGTAGGAGATGTTGGCCAGCTTGTTGCGGAGTTGATTCACAATCTCATCAAGGCCCCATCCCGGAATAACGTTTACGGCAACGGTGGAAGGAAAATCACGGCCATCCAGCTTCAGGGTGACAGGCACCTGAACCGTGCCAAGGGAGTTGAAGTCAAGTCCCTCCGGCTCCCAGCTGACAACCTCTGCCTTCTTCGACTGGCTGTTGTAGACAACATCAACAACGCTAGGCAGCTTAGGGGCCACTCCGGAAGGAATCTTCACTGCGGAAGTAACCTGAACCGCATCAGATGCTGCAATAACGGTCAAGTTGAGCTCTGCTTTCTTGCCGTTGTATTCGGCTGTAATAAGAGCTGTGCCCGGTTTAACCGCATATACCGATTGGGTCACAGAATCCGAATCAATCCCGACCACCCCAGGATCGCTGCTGGTATACCGGGCAGCCGCTGTCACATTCTGAACCTCATAGTTGTTATAGTGTGCCGTTACCTGCAATGGTCCGCTTGTCTGCCCGCTGGTCAGGATGCGGTCCAATCCGCCGAAGGCAACGGATTGCACAGCTTTAGGCTCCGCAGCAACGGTAACCGTGGCTGTGGCCGTTTTCCCGTAATATGTGGCGGTGATTGTGGTACTGCCCGCACTTACAGCCTTAACCCTAACCCCACCGTCAATAACGGCGACCTTCGTATTGGAAGAACTGAAGATTGCTCCTGTGTCAACAGCGGTATAGGTAGTGCCTGTTACGGTATACAGGGGCAAGCTACGGGTTTCACCCAACCCTAACGTGTAGCCCGGGGCATCGAATAACATTTCCGATGCATCCAGCTTAAATATATCTATGCTGTCGATTTCGGCAAGGTTGTTCCCCTTCGAGAAGCGGAGGATATTGCTGCCTCCCCTAAGATAGACTTTCGCCGTGGAGAGCCCCCAACGATTCAGGCCGGAATAGACGATATTCAAATTGGCTCCGGAGCTCCCGTTGACCGACAAGATATGGGAGGCATCGGCCGCATTGGGCGAGCCGTTGGCATTGCGCACGGACAGCATATAAAATCCCGCCTCCGGCACGTTTACTGTAAACTGGGCATAATCTTTGGCGTTCTTGATGTTGGCGATTTTCATCCCGCCGGAAGCAGTGCTTTCCAGCCGGACGGCGGGAGAAGTTTCACCGCCCGGATCCTTCACCAGCAGCGCGTTTTCCGCTTCATAGCGCTTCCGCACCGGCTCGCCCGAAGGCGTGGCAATCGGTGTGTTCGGATCGGCGGGCTCTCCCAGGTTCGGCGTGTTGTCTGCGTTCCAGGTGAATTTCTGCGTGTGGACCTTGCGAGTCCATCCCGATCCCGGCCATCGGGCGGCATGATAGATGACCCAGTCCTCTGTGCCGTCAGGAGACGTGACGATGCTGTGGTGGCCCGGGCCGTAAACGCCATTGGCACTGGAGAAGATGGGCATGTCTTTTTTCACCCAGGAGCCGGGATTCATCAAATCATCGCCGATCTTGGCCGTGATCAGCCCGAGGCAATAACTGTCTGTCCAGCTTCCGTTTGCGGAATAGACCAGATTGATCGTGTCGCCCTTTATCGTGACTTCGGGGCCTTCATTGATTCTGGCCGGGGACGATTCCCAGTCATATTCAGACGTCGAGAGCAATACCCGTTCCGAGCTGATGGTCCGCGGATCACTCATCTGCGCAATATATAGATTCTGGAAGCTTCCGTCCGTTTCTTCCCAACCGGACCAGATGAAATAGTGTTTCTCATTTACAGTCAGCACAGTGCCGTCGATCGCCCAACGGTCGGTAGAATCGGTAATCTTCCCTTTGAACTCCCAGGTGCCGGTCAACGGATTTTCACTGGCGTTTTCAAGCACGTACATGCGGTGGTTTGCGTTGGTTCCGTTATCAGCCGCAAAGTAAATATACCATTTGGATTTGCCGTCGGTATCCTTAAGGTAGTGCATTTCCGGCGCCCAAACATTGGAGCTGTACATGGTGCCCTTAACCGGCGTCCAGGCCAGACTCCTCTCGCCCCCCTCAATGCCGGTTATAGTCTTCGCTCTGCGGATCATGATACCGCTGGAGTTGACAAATACGTTATAATAGTAGCCGTCCGTGTGCTTGTAAACCCAGGGATCGGCTCCTGTCTGCATGATTACATTGTAGAAATCCGACACACTCTTTCCCTCCTGCGCAGACGCCGAATCCTGCTTAGCTGGCGTCGGCTCTGCCGCCGCAGCCATTCCGCTCCATTGCGGCAGCATCAGCAGCACTACGAGACAAAGCAGCAGATGTCTGAATTTTTTTTTGACCATGTACAATCCTCCTTGGAATCATATCATCCTGTTATCTATGGCGTTCGTACTCACCTGGAGAAGCCAATAGATTACTCGCGGTACGTATTGTAGAAGCACCCCCCTTCAGTCCTGATGAGTTGCATAAACTGCTCTCATTTTCTCGTTTCCTCATACTACCTTTCGAATCAAACTCTGTGGTTGCAGCCTTTTCGCCTGACTGGCCCAGGGCGTTGGCGATTATCGATCCGGATTGAACGTACCGTTCGGATAACCGCTGACGATTCCCAGGTCAATCGCTTGTTTGACATCGGACTCCGCCCAGTGTGCCGCCAGGTCACTCAAGTTGACCGTCGGTTCGGAGCTAGCGGGCTTGCAGTCTGATCGACGCCGAATACCGCAAACTTGGCAACGTTGTTCACCTTCACGGTAGTAGAAGCGGCCCCATTAGGGAATTTTATGTGGAGCTTTTTGGCAGACAGGAGATGATCGCTCACAATAAACCGCTTTCATTCCCATTAAGAGCTTCGCTCCATGGATGCTTACACTGTACTGTGATCCCTCCATTCCAGGCCTTAAGAATCTTTAGGTCTTTCTGTATGATTTTTGTTATTTACCTAAATCCGCTTTTAAACGGACTGTCCGACTGCTGGGTGATCGTGCAGGATACTCATGCCCGCGCCGGAGCTTCGAATTTGAGAATATAGCTGGAGGTACGTGTTGCGCAGCTAAACAGGCTATTGATAAGGTGCAACAAGACGCAACAAATAGCCGTTTTGACGGGGCGGGGCATTCTTGATGACAGAAAAAAAGAACCCCCGAGACAGTTGTTAGCTCTGTTCGGGGGGAAATTACTACCACATAAATATCAATCACATAAAGATATAATTATGAAGGTCACAATTTAAGTACATTTCCTTTGTAGAAACCCTTCTATTTCCTTGGATAATCTTCTCGTGTTAAAGCCCATAAACGTTTGTGTCATCCGACATGGTGCTAACGTTATCCGTTAGTGCACCTCACATATTGAAACCTCATTCGTTTCTATTAAAACAAAAATTGAGAACTCGCAGACTCGGTGTTCCTGTAATTAAAATGATAATGCGATGGGCTATGATGAATCCGCTATATATTTCAAGAAATCTTTATGAAGTGAGATGTTCCATAAACAACTAGAAAACGGAGCCCGCAAACTCGCGTGACTCCGTTCATTAGAATTTGAATTAATATGCAGCATATCCCTGATCCCTGATCCCTTACCAATTACATTTGCTGAGACTAAACGTATCGTTACTCGGCGTCCAGCTTAAACCAAACACTGGCATAATCGCCGTCGATCTGCGGCAGATTCAGCCCGAAGTGCAATAGCCTGTCTCCGCGGTAGCTGGTACCGAGCTGGCTGACGCGATAATCGAAGCCCGCATTCAGACCGCGAAGCTGCAGCCTCCGCAGCGGAGCATTAGGCTCCGCCAGCACCCGGAAATAGAACACGACTGCTTTCTTCTTATCTTCCGAAACGAACATCCAAGCCGTTTCGTTTCCGGTAAACGGACTTTTTAACCGATACAAGTCACCGCTCTGAACAAGCCCGCGAAGCTCTTTATAATCGCTCACTTGCCGCTTTATGACCGCTTTCTCTTCTTCAGATAGCTTGGTCAGGTCCAGCTCATATCCGAAGTTGCCGGACATTGCCACGTCGCCCCTGGTCCTAAGCGGCGTGATGCGGCCCACCTGATGATTCGGTACCGCGGAAACATGCGAACCCATCGCACTGACCGGGTAGACGATGCTGGTTCCGTATTGGATTTTGAGTCTCTCGACTGCGTCCGTATCGTCGCTTGTCCACGTCTGCGGCATATAGTAGAGCATTCCCGGATCGAACCGGCCTCCTCCGCCGGAGCAGCTCTCGAAAAGGATGTTCGGAAATGTTCCGCTCAGCTTCTCCAACAGCCCATAAAGTCCCAACATATACCGGTGCGCTACTTCGGATTGGCGTTCCGCCGGCAGCGCAGCGGAACCAATCTCCGTCATATTGCGGTTCATATCCCATTTGACATAGGCGACGGGAACCGTTCGGAAGATGTCGCTGAGCGCGTCAAAAATATACTCCCTGACATCTTGTCTAGAATAGTCGAGAATGAGCTGACAACGTCCTTCCGTTCTGCGCCGGTCCGGCACATGCAGGCACCAGTCCGGGTGAAGGCGATACAGCTCGCTCTCTGGCGATATCATCTCCGGCTCAAACCATAGACCGAACTGAAGTCCAAGCTTATTTACACGCGCAGCCAAATCTTCCAGACCGTTCGGCAGCTTTTTGCGGTCGACCGTCCAATCTCCGAGAGAAGTAGTATCGTCATCGCGTTTGCCGAACCAGCCGTCATCGAGCACGAACAATTCAATCCCAAGCTCAGCGGCAACGCCTGCGATCGCTTCAATTTTGTCAGCGTTGAAATCAAAGTATGTCGCTTCCCAGTTATTCACCAGAATCGGCCGTTCCTTATCGCGATGAACCCCTCGGCACAGCCTTGTACGGTACAGCTTATGGTACGTTCTCGACATGCCTCCCAAGCCTTCGGACGAATAGACAAGCACTGCTTCCGGCGTTTGAAACGATTCTCCCGGCTCCAGCAGCCAAACGAAATCAAACGGATTGATGCCGATCGACACCCGCACCGTAGCGAACTGATCCACTTCGGCTTGAGCAGCGAAATTCCCGCTATATACGAGGCTGAACCCGAACACGTCCCCCTGATCTTCGCCTGCGTCCGGCCGGAGCAAGGCGATGAACGGGTTCGCCTGATGGCTGCTGGAGCCGCGACGGCTCTCAATTTTTGTAGTGACACCCATAGTGAGATGACTTCTTTGCATGTGCCTTTCCCTTACCCAGGCGCCTGTTAAAACCAAACAGTCGTACTCGGCATCGGCAAAGTCGACACTTGCGCTCAACGCGCTGCGCAGATTCAGAGCTTGGTGCCCATTATTGACAAATCGTACGGATCGTGTTATGGCACTGAACGCTTTAAAAACCGTGTAGCTGATAATAACCAGCAATCCGGAATAGGTGTCGATCAGCTCCAGCTCCAGTGTCATCGCTTCCTGTTCCGACTCGGCATAGACAGCCGGCAGCCCATCCAGCGCAGGCTTGCCCCTTACGATTCGGTGCGTTCTATATAACAGCTCTGTAATCCGGCTCCCATCCTGCAGCTGTACCTGATAAGCCGGATGGCGGAAATCGCTAGTTCCATACTGTGGATATTCCTGCGGCAATGTATCGAGCGAGATGCTCCTGTCGTCCGGCACCGGATTAGGGCTGAACGAGCATCGCTCCTGCAACATCAGAATATCGTCTAAATTCCCATCCTGATCCAGTCTCTTTCCCCAGTATGCATGAGACGGATATCCGTTCACCAGTTGTATGATGTAACTCATATCCTTAGACTGCAGATGGAACATCTGCTGATTTTCGTTGTAATAGATATTCATAGTGCTTCTCCCTCACTCCGATTACGATATAGATTCTCCTCAAATGGATCATGGTGAAAGGAAAAGAGCGAGATGGGCGGGGAATCTAACCCCATAGTCTCGCTCTTTTTAACTCAAAATGATTTTTCGCAGTTCTCGGCAGCCCCAGTGATTCATTTACTGAAGCAAATTTTTTCGATGTCTGTCATTCCTTCACAGTAATCCCGCAAATATAAAATTCGAATTCCAAATCCTGGTTTGACGGTATCAAGTATTCATCATGCACAGGTGCGCCCCAGCTGTCGTCTCCGCCTACTCCCATTTGTCTGCCCGCCACGGTTACGACCGTATAATGCACCTCCGGCAGCTCCCAATGATGATTAGCCTGCTCCAGCTCAAAAGCGGAATACGGAGATACATTGCACTCTACTGGAGCAAGCGGATCGGCTTTGATCATAAGCCCTAGTCCATTCGCATCGGTTATTTTCACGCTTCGGACGCCAGTGCGGTTGCCCGATTCCTGCGGAACGAGATAACGCGAAGGCAATTGATCGACCGGGCTGCTGAAAACAGCTAAGCGCGCCCCGCAAGCGCGGTCGATATAGTTTTCTTCAGGACCCATTGCGTACCATTCGGATTGGTTATACTCAGACGTCATCTTGAAAGATAGAGCAACGATAGGCAGATTCGGAAGCCCCTCGGCTCCTTTGTAGCAGGTACGCACACGGATGACTCCATCCGCGTACACCGTGTAGGCCGTTCTAACACGTATTTCGGAATGGATGCTGAACGTGTACTCAAACGAGACGGTTGCCGTTTCCGACGTTTGCTGTAGTTCAACCTTTGCCCATTTTCTCGCTGAACTCGCTGCGTACCAAGCGCCTGCCGTGAAGCCGAGCGACGTCCCTTTATCATTATCGGTGGTGGCCCTCCAAAATAACGGCGTCGGTGGTACGGCGATCATTTCGCGACCACTGTATCTGATTGATACCAGCGATCCGACCTGCTTGGAAAATAGAACGGAAAAGTCCTTGCCCATGACACCGATATTTACATCGCCTTCGACCACTTTAAGAGCTCCGGATGGCAGACTGCGATCGGATGGAGTCTGGATTGCCACAATCTTTTGGCCAAAAGCGACCTCAAATCCGGCCTCGGCCCACAGGAGCGCCTCTTTAAGCTTCAGCGAAGCTTGCAGACAATACTCACCGGGTACCTCTTCCATATGGGGCAGTTCTATCGGGATGCTAATTTGGTTTTGCGCCTCTACGTCGACATTGGTTTGCCATATCCTTATCTGCTTGCCATCACGATACAGGCTATACTCTAATAGAAGATGGTCCGTTCCTGTGAACAAGCTTTCATTAACGATTTTGATATGCGTACGGGTCGGCTCCAGCTTATAATTTTGATAGAGGAATTTAACCTCCTGCATTTTCGGCGTGATTTGCCGATCCGCATATACAAGGCCATTGCCGCAGAAGCTATAATCGGACGGACGATCCTGGAAATCGCCGCCGTAAGCTAAATATTCGCGTCCGAAACGGTCTTTTTTCACCAACGCTTGGTCAATATAGTCCCAAATAAAGCCGCCTTGATACATCGGGTACTTGTTTTCCAGTTCCGTATATTTATGCAGGCCACCGACAGAGTTGCCCATGGCATGCATATATTCACAACTGATGTACGGTTTAGCTGGCTGGCTTTGAAGATAGGCTTCAATATCCGCCGGCTTCGCGTACATTCTGCTCTCCATGTCGCTGGTCGCATCATATTTGCGGTTATGGAATACGCCCTCGTAATGGACAAGCCGACTCGGGTCGGTTTCGCGGAAATAATTCGACACGTTCAAAATGACCTCTCCCGCATAAGACTCGTTGCCGCACGACCAGATCAAGATGGAAGGATGGTTCTTATCCCGTTCCAACATCGAGCGCGCACGGTCGAGGACGATGTCCTGCCACTGCAGATCGTTGCCCGGGATGTTCCAAGAAGGCTCGACGGCACCCATTTTTTGCCAGGATCCATGCGTTTCCAAATTCATCTCATCGATAACGTAGACACCATATTCGTCGCACAGCTCGTACCACAACGTTTGGTTCGGATAGTGAGAGGTCCGGACGGCGTTGATGTTGCTGCGCTTCAGCGTCTGGATATCCCACAGCATGTCCTGCTTCGTGATCGCCCGCCCGCTGCGGCAGTTGAACTCGTGGCGGTTTACGCCCTTAAACAAAATCCGTTTGCCGTTAAGGCACATCAGCTTGTCCTTCATCTCAAAACGGCGGAAGCCGACCTTTTGCACGATCGCTTCGACCAGTTCCCCGTGCTCATCCAAAATCGAAATTTGCAGTGAATACAAATACGGGCTCTCTGCGCTCCACAGATGCACGCGGCCTGCTTCAGCAACCACTTCCAGCATGCCGCTTTGGAACTCGTTCGTTTCAGTAAGACACGTCCTGCCCGCGGCGTCTTTCAATTCGAGCAGCGCATGAACGGGAGCGGACGGATCTGCGCGAAGCGCCAAATCCACCTTCAAGGTGCCGTTTTCATAGCGGTCATCCAGTTCGGCTTTGACGCGCAAATCCCAAACATGGTGCTTCGGAACCGTAAATAAATACACATCGCGGAAAATGCCGGAGAAGCGCCAAAAATCTTGATCTTCCAGCCAGCTCCCGGTGCTGCGCTGATATACCTCGACAGCCAGCTTGTTCGACCCGTCGCGGATATACGGGGTCAAATCGAATTCGGAAGGCGTGAAGCTGTCCTCGCTGTAGCCGACAAATTCGCCGTTCAGCCAAAGGTAAAAAGCCGATTCGACGCCTTGAAAAGAAATATAAACAGGCTTGTCCTGCATATGTGCAGGCAGATCAAAATGTTTCACATAACTGCCTACCGGATTATGATCCTGGGAAATGTGCGGCGGACGAAGATCGGCCAGCCCGTCCCACGGATACATCGTGTTTACGTACTGCGCCTGGCCCCAGCCTTGAAGCTGAATATGGCCCGGCACCTGAATATGCTCCCAAGCGGAGCAATTGTAATCCATTTCGTAAAACTCGGAAATCCGGCTTGCCGGATTAACCGCATAGCTGAAATGCCAGCTGCCGTTCAAGCTGTGGTGCATTTCCATCGGCAATCCGGCGGTGGCGGACGCCATCGAGCTATAGTAGCGATGGTCTGAGTGAGCATCCAGCCTGTTCACTCTAAAAATGCTGACATCTTGAAGCCAATCCAGGCTTGGTTTCGTATGACCCATTCGATTCGTCTCCTAAAAATTTCTTTTTTTGTACTTTACTCTATTTTACAGATCCGACCATTCCGGCAACAAATTGTTTTTGCATAAGGAAGAAAACCAGTGCAGTCGGCAATGTGGAAATAACGATAGCCGTCATAATCACACCGAAATCCGGCGAATAACTGGAGCCCAAGTTCGAGACTAAGAGCGGAATCGTTCTTTTATCCGGGGTCTGCAGCACTATCAGCGGCCATAAGTAGTTGTTCCAGCTGGACATAAATGTAATTATCGCCCCGGCGGCGAAAGTTGTCTTCATAGTAGGCACGTAGATGCGGAAAAACAGGCCGAGCTCGGTCAAGCCGTCCATGCGTCCGGCCTCCAGCAGCTCCTTCGGGAACATTTTCGTGCTTTGACGGAAAAAGAAAATGAGGAACGCAGTCGTAAAGGTCGGAAGCACGACCGCCACGATCGTATTGACGCCCAACGCGGGAGCCGTTCGCGACAGTTTGGAAAACATTTGATAAAGCGGCACCATCAGCGCCGCGAACGGAATCATCATCGACAGCAGCAAAATGTTGAACACGACATCTTTCGCTTTGCTGCGGTAAACTTCAAAGCCGTAACCGGCCAGCGAGGCAATCACCAGCGCCAGCACTGTCGTCGATAAAGAAATTTTGAGTGAATTGCCGAAAGCTTGGAACAGGTTGACCGAGTTCACCAGCTTGGTGAAGTTTTGCACAAAATGGCTTCCCGGCAGCATTCTCCCCTGGGTGACATCCACGGAAAGATTCGTCGAGCTGATGACCATCCAAATAAACGGGAATATCGAGATGATCGCTACAGCGGTCAAAAACACATAGATGAAGGTCTTTTTCAACTTGTTCATTATTTATTCTCACCTGCCAGTTTTATTTGAAGGACGGACAGCACGATGATCATGACCACAATCGAATAGGAGACGGTAGCGGCATAACCAAAGTCGGGAGAGTATTTGAACGAAAGATTGTAGATGTATTGTGAAATCGAAAGGGTTGCATTACCTGGTCCGCCTTTTGTAATATTAACAATTTCGTCGAACAGCTGAAGCGTTCCGATCGTCGAAGTAATCGAGGTAAACAAAATGATCGGCTTCAATAATGGCACCGTAATGCTGAAAAACTGCCGGACCGAGGAAGCGCCGTCGAGGCGAGCGGCTTCATAGATCGAGCTGTCGATGTTTTGCAGCGACGACAAATAAAAAATCATATTATAGCCGGTCCAGCGCCAAGTAATAGCAATAATAATGGTTACCTTCGCCCAGAACGGATCGGAAATCCATTGAATCGGTTGCGCGAGAATATGCAGCTTCAGCAGCGCCAGATTGATCAAACCGTCATTGCCAAACAAATATTTAAACACGACTGAATAAGCGACAAGCGAAGTGATACATGGCAAAAAAATCGCCGTGCGGAAAAATCCCTTGAACCGCAGATTGCTGTCGTTAAGCAACACGGAGATGATCATGGCCAGCAAAATCATGATAGGCACTTGAATGATCAAATAGATAAACGTATTTTTGACCGCAGTGAAGAACGTCTTATCGCTAAACAGCCGTTTGTAATTGTCGACTCCATTGAAGTGCAGGTTTGCTCCGGCTCCGGTCTTAAAGGAGAGCAGCAAGGCTTGAATCATCGGATAAAAGTAAAAGATACAGATCAAGATTACGGCAAGCGCAATAAACAGCCATCCCGTCAACTTTGCTCGGTTTTTCATTGTATAGTTCAAGGCTACCAAACCTTTCCTTCAGAAAAATGGAAACGCTGACCTCGCCATGTGCAATTCGGCAAAACGAAGGTCAGCGTTGATCGGAAATGTAACGGGTTACTTAATTTGCGACTCCGCTTGAGATTGCGCGTCACTCAACACTTTATTCAGATCCGTACCCTTCAAATAGCTCTGCGCTTCGACTTTGAGAATATCTTCGATCTCATACGTATGCATGCCATAGTTGACCTTTGGAATTTGAGTCGTCCATGTTGCAAAATCAGAGCTGATCTTCTGGCCGCCGAAGAACTCGTCCGCTTTCGTATAAGCGTCGCCCGAAGCCGCAGGCTTATAGGTGCCGATAACTCCGATATTGGTCAGCATTTTTTGATACAAATCTACATTGGAACCAAGCGTTTTTCCGAGGAAATCCGCCGCAAGCTCTTTACCAGGGCTATTCAGTACATACCACGAGCTTCCGCCAAGGTTCGAAGCGTTGACCGAGTTGGCTGTGTTTTTCAGTTTAGGGAACGGAACGACGGCCCATTTGCCGGATTGATCAGCTTGCGCCTTGACTGACGGCGTGATCCAGTTGCCTGTCGGCACCGTTGCGACAGCGCCGCTGTTAAAGCCAGCCAGGAAAGAGTTCCAGTCGGAAGTAATCTTCACGATATTGGCGGACATTAAAGTTTTGTAAGTTTGGAAAGCGTCCTTCAGCGCTGCATTGTCTTTCAAATCCGGCGTAGAGCCGTCGCTTTTCAGATACCAGGAGCCTGCCGACTGAATCATCATGCGGATTAAACCAAGGTCGTTCGGATCCTGCGTCAGCATATCTTTGCCTGTTTTTGCTTTTACCGCTTTGCCGATCTCAATAAACTTGTCCCAATCGATGTTCTTCATATCGTCGACTTTATAGCCGGCTTGCTGCAGGTAGTCGGTGCGGACATACAATCCAGTTACGCCGGAATCGAACGGAAGACCGTACTGTTTACCGTTTAGACTGGTCGATCCGATTTTGTAATCGGCAAAATCAGACGCTTTAATGGAAGACGACAGGTCTTGGAAAGAATCGGGATACGCTTTCAAAAAGCTCTGGGCGCGATAGTCCTCGATCAATACTACGTTAGGCAAACCCGAGGTCGTGCCGGAATTAAGTCCGGTATTCAGCTTTTGGATAATGTCATCCTGGGCGTATTCCACGATGTTGATTTTCACATCAGGATGATCCTTTACGTACGCTTCTTCCGCCAGCTTCATCGCTGCGATATTGAAATTTTTGTCCCATGCCCAGACTGTAATCTCCTTGGTGCCGGGCGACGCTTGATCCGAAGGTTTCGTCGTGTTGCCAGAATTGCTCGAGCATGCCGATAACAGCAAAAGACTCGACAGCAGGACTGCAGAAAGTTTCTTTTTCATATTGCTCCCCCTGTTTGATTGATTATGAAAATGCTTACAAAGTAATCATAACATCCCTCAAAAACGGCCTGTTAGGAATTACTTTTCATCAATTAGTGTTATTCTTTGGAGTTGCATCCGTTTTTATTCTCATATTTTTTTAGAACTTGTACTATTTTTAGAATTTGTACTTTTTTTAGCATTGCAGGTGTTTATACCGGCTGATCGGTCATCCACGGAATCTTAATGGTAATTTTTGTGCCCTGGCCTAATCCGCTCTCCATCGAAACGCCGTACTCCTTGCCGTACAGCAGCAATAAGCGGTCGTGAACGTTGCGGATCCCGATGCCTGTGAACGGCTGCTTCGCATGGGTCGGATTCGTGGTTGTCTCCTCATAAGGTGCCTGCTCCATTCCGTCGCCATTATCGACGACCTCGCAGACGAGTGTTTCCCGGTCTCTGGTGATGATGACGTAAATATAACCTGTATGTTTTTTATGAAAAGCATGAAAAAAGGCATTTTCGATAAAAGGCTGGAGCATCAGCTTGGGCACCTGCGCCATCAGGCAATCCGGCGAGACGAAGTAATCGACTTTAATGCCGTGGCCATAGCGCACCTG
This sequence comes from Paenibacillus sp. NPDC056579, assembly GCF_042793215.1. Lineage (NCBI taxonomy): Bacteria > Bacillati > Bacillota > Bacilli > Caryophanales > Paenibacillaceae > Paenibacillus > Paenibacillus sp. NPDC056579. The sequence goes on along the minus strand of NZ_JBHTVD010000002.1, from coordinate 722,482 downwards.
GTTAATAAACACGTAATGCTTCAGGCTCTGCAGCTCCTGCTCAACCGTAATCGTTTCTTTGACATTGCTGATCGTATTTTGAAGCAGCGAGATGAGCGCATGAATCGTCTCTGTAGCCTGCTCATTGCTGCCCCGCTGGACTAATATGTTCACGGAAGCGAGCGTATTATACAGAAAATGAGGGTTGATTTGCTGCTGCAGCGCAGCCAGCTCCGCCCTTCGCTGCTCCTTCTGGGTTTCAACAAGTTTGCTGATATAATCATTGAGCTCGTCGAGCATATAATTGAAGGAATTGCTTAGCTCCCTCGTTTCGTAGGTGCCGGAGACCGTCATGTAGTTGTTAAAATTGTTTTTGGTTACGTTCGACATCTTCTTGACGAGCGTTCGCAGTGATTTGGTCAGCCTGCGCGTTATGAAGTAAACGAGCAGTACTGCAGCCGCCACGATGCCTGTACAAATAAGCACGATCGCCTGCGTGTTGAGCATATGGCCGAGCACCATATTTTTATCGATCACATTCACAATGTAAAAATCAAACAACGGCAAATAATCGGCAAGCACGATAACGTCTTTGCCGATTATTTCCATCTCCAGATTGGCCCCTCCCGTTTGCTGTAGCGTCTTGGCGCTATCCAACAGCTGGTCTGACACCGTCCCGACAAGCTCCCTCCGATTGCTGGAGACGATGACTCCGGATTGATTGAGGATCATCACATCATTGCCGGTACTCGTAAAACTGTTGTAACTGCCGCTAAATTCGCTTTCCCTGATCATCATGTACAGCGTGCCGTAAATTTGCTCGCTTCCCGGTATGTACAGCGCTTTCGAAGCGACCAAATAAGGCTCGCCGGAACTCGCAGCCTTATCTTTCATAAAGCTGTATAGCAGCTTTCCAGGCTGACTGAGCGTGCTTTGCGTAATCGGATTTTGCTGCAGGTCTTGCGGAGAGCCGGACCAATAAGCACGGTTGCTGATATAGCTTTTGCCGTTTACGCCGAGCAGCAAGATCCCAATACTTTTGGTACCGATTCGCGATTGGATCCGGTTCATCTGATCCTCCATGCTGTAAACAGTCCTGTTGTCCGTCAGAGAGTCCATATCCGGCCAGGTCAAATAGTTTTTAATTGCAGCGCTTTGCGCTGTATTAATCGCTATGTTTACGTTGGAGTAGTGGAACGATTCCAAACCGCTTTTGATCTGGTCGATAATCTTCGAATTTGTGATACTGAACGTTTGTACAAACAGCTTTTTAGACATTTGCAAAGTCACCCATGAGGTTAAGATCGTGATGGAGATAATACTGATTACCATGACGATAAAAATTTTGCTAAATAAGCTTTGTTCTGCGATTTTCCGTAGACGGATTCCCATTGGCAGCCGATTGTCCCCTCATTTAATTTTTACGATATAGACTGGGCGAAATCCCCTTCAGCTTGCGAAACACTTTAGTAAAATAGCTGTGGTCGGAATAGCCGACCAGGCTGCCTATTTCTGCGATCGAAAGCGCCGAGTTATCGCGCAGCAGCTCGCACGCCTTATCGATGCGAATGCGGTTCAAGTACTCGTTAAAGCCTTCTTTATTATGAACGGTAAAATAATTGGACAAATACGAGGCGTTAAAATGAAACAGCTTCGCCACTTCCGTTAATGTCAGCGGTTCCGAAAGATGCTCGTCGATATACTGTAAAATTTTTTGAAAGGCCGGCGAGCCGGCTTTTTTGCCAGTGACGCATTCCATTGCCTCGTTCAAAAATTTTTCTACCAGCGCAATCACGTCTGTAATATGATCCGCCTCATGAATCGAACGAAAATACTCATACTTGCTTTCATCCAAGGAAGCCGCCTCATAATGAAAATGCAGCAGGGAAACGATAATATTGAAAAGGCAGTGGCCTAAAGACGATTTCAACGCGAACATGTCCATGTCCATCCGCCCGGGCATCGACTGCACATAGCTGCGCAGCCGCCCAAATGCCTGAGGATACTCTTGGCGATTCAGCCCGGCATTAAAGGCTTCCATATCAAAACTGACGCTTTCCCCTTGCTCATTCAGCTCATCCAAAATCAAGTACCGCCGGTTTGACAAAAAGAAGCGGTGGTTGACGATTTGCATAATTTCATTGGTATAAACCTCGTGCATGGCTTCAATGTCTGCAAAAAATCGGCTAAGCGCGAAAAACAAGCCCATGCCCGAGCTGGCCCCAGTTTCCGCAAGCTGTCTGACCAAACGAGCGGCGGCCGCTTTGGCCTCCGGATCCAGGTTCAGCAAGAAGCGGATTTGCCCGTCTTGAAGAGACAGCAGCCGCACAGTCATTGGACTTTGCATATGTTGCACAGTGGCTCCGATGACGGCCTCGGCCCATTCTTCGCTGCGTTGCAATGTTGCCGAACCCAGCTGCGCATCCGCGATCAATAGAGCAAAGTCAGTGTAAGGAAGAGCGCTTTCCAGCTCCTGACGGTCGTACGGGATGGAATAGCCGGAAATCAGCTTATCGAGAATATAGTCCAGGGAATGCTTACTTTCTCCGGTCAGCTCCATACCCCGCAGTTCGGGGATGCGCTGAGCCGTTTTATGCAGCACTGCCAACAGAGAAGCGGCATCAAGCTTCGGCTTCAGCATATAATCGGCAACGCCGCTCTGAAAGGTCGAGCGAACATATTCAAATTCGCCGAAGCTGCTCAACACTACAATTTCAATGTCCGGATACATCGCCTTCACGACTTTCGTCAGCTCTGTACCGTCCATCACCGGCATCACAATGTCGGTCAAAATAATATGCGGCCGGTGCAAATGAACCAGCTCCAGCGCCTCCTTGCCGTTAGCGGCTTCGCCGACGATTTGAAACCCTTCGCTTTCCCAGTTCAACAGATGGATAATTCCTTGACGCACCAGCATTTCATCGTCAACCACGAGGATTCTGCCCTTTACCTCCATGTTCCGCTCCTTCAATCCAAATATAATTAGTCTCACAATGACATCCATTTTTATACATGCAAAAAAACGAAAGAGGATGCTTCTGTGTGAAGCGTCCCTCTCTCGATTCTATTACGGAAATGGTATCCGCCATGCCATTCCTTGGCAACCTATTCTAGCAAAAAACAAACGAAATTACAAAGAAAATGCGAGATTTAGGCGGAAAGATGCGGCCTACCTGCTAAAAAAAGTTTGATATTTACGAATTAATTAGAAACGGAGCCCACAAACCCGCGCGGCTTCGTTTTTGTTGTTGCAGAATTGATTAGAATTTAATGCACCCGGGGCCTAAAATAAGGGTTTGTTTCAGAATTCGTTAGAAAAAAAATCTTAGCCGCTTACAGTATATACAGATATTCACAGACTTTTGATCATGAAAAAGCTTATTACATCCAGCCCCGATCCGCGAGGACTTGATACAATGTGTATTGTATGATAATGGCTAGGTTTCTTTAAGCGCTATTTTCTGCAGAGACTCCTTTTCCTTTGAGTGCATTTGATTTCGATTTCCCCTAAGTAGAAGGATTGTCTTGACTACGAATCCTAATTTGTCCATGTGGGTTGCGGTACTCCTGGTTGGATCGATAGCCTTTTGCATTCTACCGTTTTCAAAAAAATAAGAAGAGAACCGAACCTTATTCCGATAGAAAGACAATATAGTGTGTAAGCAGCTTACTCAGGAGGGCCTTCTGAATGCAAAGTGAATACATGTACCAATTACTTATAAAAATGAAAGATGGTGATCAACGGGCGTTTCATATGATGTATGATGCCACCTATCAGGACATCTACCGGACAGTCTCCTTTCTGGTGAATCATCAGCAGGATCGGGAAGATATCATGAATGAGATCTATATGCAAATGTGGACCTCGCTTGTCAACTACGATACGAACCGACCTTTCCGCTTCTGGCTACACGGCTTGGTAATTCGTCAAGTACAGAGATTTCGGGTCAAGAACTGGCGGAGATTCCGAATTTTTGAACGCATTCGTGCCTTCTCTCGGGAAGAGCCTCATTGGGATCAGCCTACTGTGTTGATGGATGGGACGAACCAAATGATATCGCAGGCAATCCAAAATCTGACCGATAAACAGCGGACAGTGATTATCTTTCGCTTTTTTCACGACTATACTCTTGAGGAAATTGCGACTTTGCTCGATATTCCACTGGGTACAGTCAAGTCCAGATATCATGCTGGCCTTCAGTCGCTTCGAAAAAACTTATGGAATCTCCCCCCGGAAAGGATGGAAAATATCAATGACTATCGAACGCAAAATTCGTGAACATCTGCACAAAGAGGGAGAAACAATGGCGTGTCCTCCAACCATTTCCAAACGAATAGAACAATCCTATTCTCATTATTTGCAACGAAAAAGGAGCAAAATAACCATGAAAAAACGATTAATTGGCGGAATAGTTGCTGCCGCGATTTTGATTCCAACCGCAGCATTTGCGGCCCCTCCCCTGATTGAAATGCTTACTAGAGCACCAATGACGGCTGAGCAAGTCAAGGTGGATGAGGTTGGCAAAGCAATACTTGAGAAGCTGTATAGCGCATTTCCCGAAACAAAATCGTTTGAGATTATCGATGCAAGCAGCGTTCAAGGCGTCCAAACAAGCATCACATTGCACGAAAAAGGAGGAATCGGCAAAAAGATTACCCTTCATACAAACGGTATTACGGGTGCAATTGAACACGTGAATCAAGAGAATTGGGAGCCTAGGGAGAAGCCGCTCACTGCTTTAACCGATCAGGAAATCAAGTCCAGGGTAGATAATCTCATTGATAAAATGTATGGCGACATCGGAGAATACGAGTTTGCTATGGAGCAAATGGAGAACCCGGTTCATAAAACGTTTATGTTGAATTACACCAAAAAGGGATCAAAAACACCGTTCTACCAGGTATTTGTTCAGGGCAATACAATCAGTGTTTCTCTGATCGGAGGGGAGACCACACCATTAAACATTAAAGTAGAAGGTTTCTTCTCTACAAATGGTAAGCCTGATTACTTTGCTGATGCCTATTTAAATGATGAAAAACTGTTTTCTTTACTAAAAATTAGCCCAACGGAATTAAAGCAAGAATTAGCAAAAGGTAAATCGGTTGTAGAAATTGCTGCATCTAAAAATGTATCTAGACAACAAGTGGTTGATGTCATTGCAAAAACACAGGTTGATTTACAAATTCAAGGCGAAAATAGTGGCGATGTTCCAAAAAGCAATCTTTCCAATGAACAACTGTTAAAAGCTGTTGAACCAAAAGTATTGCAAATTATTGAACACAAAACGGAAACTTCGTCGAAGAAATAACAAGTCAAGGGTCTAGATAACAAACATCGTAGGTAGTCGGGGACTAGGTGTATTAAAACCCCGAATCTAAACGGTGACCCGCAAGAAGGCATTTTTTATGAAAAGTGTCCTTCCTGCGGGTTTTTAAGTTTCAAGACTACAGATTCAGAGCTTTTATTTATGATTGTGATTCGACAACCACCTTGGGGTTTTAGGCACTCCCCGTTTCACGGCTTACCAAGAGCAAGCTTAGAGGTCGGGCGGCTTTCCTTTGCCCATAATTTACTGAAAAAAATCAACTTTTTTCTAACAGATTTTGGAACAACCGTCTAACAAATTATGAAATAAGTCTAATTAATTGTGGAATATTACAAAACAACAACAAAAGAGTGTGATATTCCAGAATTAATTAGAAAATGGAGCCCGCAAACCCGCGCGGCTCCGTTTTTGTTGTTTCAGAATTTATTAGAATTTGAAGTACGCTGCGACGAAAATAGCGGTTTGTTGCAGAATTCGTTAGAAAAAATTTTCGGCACCATTTATAAGCAATTGCATAAATATGCATATAAAAATAAATAAATATTCGTAGTAGTAAATTTCGACTAGAGAATTCTTACGATTAGAAAGATTTTAAAAACAGGTCAATTATGGTGGTCTGACCATAAACAAGGAAATTTGGGGAAGTAAAACTGGCCGATATCAAATCATATCGACCTGTCTTTTGGATTTTCCCAATGACTATATGAATCTCTTAGTCAACTATTTTATTTGAAGCAATAAGTTATCCATTCGATTTTTCAGGTTCTTTTGCTCCTCTTCTGTTAATTGCTATCCAATAATATCTTCCTTATTAAACAGTAGTAACTCTTTTTTTATCTAGTTTTCCTTCTATCTGCTTTAACCATGTTATAGCATGTTCTCAGTTAGATTAGTATACACGATTATATTTTCACTTAAGTATTTTTAGAATCTCGTTCTAATCGTTGAAATACTTTAGCAACCTATTTCACCCATATATATACTTCCAACGTTGATTTTATCGAAAAATTCATTTAACTTCGTCAGTCAATTCTTCGTAGTACCAACATTACTCTTGGATAATAGTCTAACGGTTATTTTAAACTGCTTAAGTACATGTTCCATACTGTCCTGTTGCTAGGTGGTTAGCCATTCGCACATAACCTTCCCGTAGTGACGAATGATCGGTTTTCTTCTTGCAGCATACACATCGTTGAATCTATCGCTATTATTGTTGCAACGGATTTCGAATACTTTCCTCTATACCCTTCGCCTTTACTATTAAAATAGCGTATTTTGAAGTTGCGATTCAATTAAAAAAAGAAGCAAGAAAACGAAGATAACAAAAAACAGGTCAATCATGGCGGTATCTGGCCATAATCGACCTGTTTGACGTAAACGCTAGTGCGTTAACTAGGATTACTTTTTCAAAACAATCTGTACGTACATCTCAATTCATGAAAACTTCCTATAGGTAGAACAAAGGCTATGTCGGTAATGATGATGTAAAGTTATTCATTTGGCACTGGGTAGCCTTAATCGCATCACTTTTCAATGAAAATGTTTGACGTTATATTATGAATACCACTCATCGTCAGAAAATTCCTCATCATCCTCACTAGGCTTTAAATTGTTTATGTCTATGAATCTTTTTATTTCTGACCTGAGCAACGCCTGATCCTCATTCTTAATCACAAAACCCCTATGATTATTCCAACTCATATCAACCTCTAAATCTATATCCAACTCCCGACACCATTCAATAAAATCATATACGATCATTGTGAAACAAACATTGAATTTATGAATCGAAACCCAAACACCTATACTTCCATCTCCAAAATCCTGTTGACGTAATTTTAAATCTCCACTTAAGAACCATTTAGTATTTTGATGTTGTTTCTCTTCAAACATTAAATTAAATCCTCCTATTGTTTGTATAATCCTGTAAGTACATCCATTGCTGGACTAGTCCTTACACTACTATATATAACTTCATCCCATGAACCATACTTTTCAAAAAGTTGCTTTGGAGTAGGCCCTTCTGGCCTACCATATTGTTGAATATTCCGCTCCTTCATGGCAGCTAGACCTTCATAGTTATTAGAGTCAATATATGATTGTATTCTATCAGAATTACGTTGTTCAACCTTCATCCTCGCAATATCTTCAATTGATATTCCTTCACTTTGAAGTTTAGCAACTTCACTCTCAAGTTTTACTTTCTTTTGCTCCATATTTTGTAGATATTCCATTCTCTTAGTTCTTGCAGAAGCAACTTGTTGTGAATCAGTCCAATCTACCCCAAATTTATCCAATGAGGACCCTTTTTTAGGGGAATATCCATAAACTGCATCTGGATTCGCTTCAATTTCTTTTGCTATTTTAGGGTTACTTAAAGGATCAAATTTTGAGGCACCTTTACCAGTCCCCTCAGTTGAAGCGTTTTTTGTATTAACTGTACTATCCGCTCCTGGTTTTACACGAACTGGAAGTCTTAGACCACCTCGAAACGCACCTTCTTCAAATTGAATTGCTAGTTTGAGACCTTCTTCAAATATTATTCTGTAACCTTCTTTAAAAATCCTTTGCAGTTCATTTCTGGCGTTTTCCGCATTATCAATTGTATTTTCTTTTTCAATATAATGATGTAACGTTGCAAGGTTATATAAATACTGAAAATCATTTTCGTTTAAATAACCCTGGAATGCGGCTTTTCTTGCTTTATTCATCTTTTCATAATTTTCTTTAAACTTATCCCCATTATACCTGGCTTCATATATAGCTACATTGATCATATATTCATCAAATGTATTAGGTATCAATGGTTTGTAATCATTGGTATACTCACCCGAAAATCCTGATGTGATTTCAAATGAGGCTATCTTAACTCGTTTCCCCTCCAACTCTTCTTGTAATTCCTTCACACTCATCGGATGGGTAGAAGTCATACCACTAGAGTCCTGCTCGTCATCCGTACCTTTTAAGAAACGATTACCTATCTCCCCATAAACAGCCGCTTCGGCAAGCTCAATTAATCTTTCCGTTTCTTTACGAATGTACGACTCTTTCCCATTACCCGATGGTCTGTACATACGAGGTTCTATAAAACCCTTCAAACCCGGGCCAGATGAGCTATCTTCCGATTTCGTACCGTCCCATTCAACAGGATCAGCCAAACCCTCATTGTCCATATTAGGGTCAGCAATTACACCATAAACCGAATGTCCGCTCGGATCAATATACTTAATCGGATTGTTATGACCATAAGTATACAAATTCAAGCTTAGAGGACTAGTATCATCTCCCCAGTAGCTATCCTGCGATATGAAGCGACCGAGATGAGGATCATAATATCGTGCTCTCAGGTAATACAGTCCCGTCTCCTCATCCAGATACTCTCCTGCATAGCGAATCGCATTGCCATACTGCTCAATGATTAAAGTTGGACTGCCAAAGATATCATAGTCATACTGATTTTCAACGTCACCTGCGGCGCTCACGGTCTGAACAACATCCCCGTGACCGTTGTACAGATAGTAGGAATGCTTATTCGCACTATCTACTCTGGCGATATAGTTAACGCCGCGAACATAGCGGATAGCTGCGTTACCTGAAGCATCGGTTTCCAGAATCACATGCTGGCGGTCATACAAATAATTCGTGACTTTCTCCACATAGCCTTCCTTAGAGCTTCTAACAACTTTCTTCGTTCTTAGTCCGTCACCATCGTAGGTATAGTCAACGGTAACACGCTCTCCACCTTTGACCTTCTCCATCTGCTTCAATTGATTGAAGCCATCGAACGTACTGTTGACCTTCTCGATCAAAAGGTTCAAATCGTCAGGTACATGATCTCCGTAAAGGTTGCCGCCAGTGACTTGTCTCATGTCCCGGGTATGCGGATGAATGTACCCTACCATTTGTCGAATCTGGTTCCCATTCTCATCATACAAATAGCTGATCGTCTTTTCCAGAAGTTCTTTGCCCGTTTCATCGTACATGACTTCAACGAGCTTCAACAACTCGTTTGTATTGGAGTAAACGTACTCGCTTTTCTTGACCTTGTACTGCACTTCGACTTGACTGTTCGGTTCTTTGTATCCGCTCGGCTGAAGCGAAGTATACGTCTCGTTTAGCGTTTGCCGGTTTCCAGCGTGATCATAGACGTAGAAGGATGTTTTACCCGGAGCCTCTACCTTCGCGATTCGACCTGCCGCATCGTAAATATAGCGGGTCGTGCCGAAGCTGTCGGTTTTACTATCTTGCTGTCCAGCTGCATCGTAGGTGTAGCTGTAGGAAGATATGACATCTCCGTCCGGCTTCTTGTTGGTCAGTGTCACCACTCGGTTGTTTTTATCGAAGGTGTATTCTTCGTTGACACCGCCCTCGTAGGTAATGGTCTTACGGTTTCCATTCTCATCATAGGTGTAGGTCGTCGTATTACCTTGGAACGCGACGGTTTCCATTCGACTGGACTTGTCATAGGTGTAGGTCGTTTGGTTGCCTTTCAAGTCCGTTATGGACTCGACGTTCCCTAGAGCATCATACGTATAAGAAATTTGTGATTTACCGTCTTGACTAATGCTCAGCAGTTGATTTTTCTTATCGTACGCGTAGCTGCTGGTGCCGCTATTGTCTACCATAGACGAGCGGTTGCCAACCTCGTCGTAGGTATAACTGAGCGAATCTCCCGTCTCCTTCACTTGCTTGTTTAGAAGGAGATTGCGACTATCGTATGTATATACGGTATGGTTTCCGATACGATCAATCATGCCAGCTACATTGCCTGCCAGATCATACTGATAGTGGATGGATAGACTAGCCGCATTCGTCGCTTCTTTCATCCACCCCAAAGCGTTATAGCTGTACTGAGTCACTTTCCCTCGGCCATCGGTCATATGAAGCTTGTTTCCTGCGTTGTCATAGCCATAAGTCACTTCCACACCGAGTGGGTCGGTTACCTTGACTAATCGGCCTGCTGCATCATAAGCGTACAAGGTCGATTGATCCAGACCGTTCGTTTCCTTCACTTTCTGGCCTGCAACATTGTACTGGTACTTCCTTATCGATTGCTCGGGATCAGTTTGTTTGACCAATCGGTTTGCCAGATCATACTCATACACCATTCCATATCGCTCATCATCTGAGTTGGCCGATTGATATCCTTTGGCGTCTACTTTCTTCACTACATTGCCGTTCTCATCATACAACTGTAGTTGAATCACCGTGTTATATGGATCTATAGTGATTGTCAAACGGTTTAGTTTGTCATACTGGTACCTCATGCTGAAGCCTTTGGCATTCGTCTCAGCGATCTTATTACCCGCCAGATCATACTCATATGTCAAAGTATGCTGTTCTGCATCGGTGACCGTCTTGATCCTGTTAGCATGATCGTAAGTGTACCGGGTTTCGAAGCCGCGCTCATTGCGCTCCACGATTTTGTTACCGACCTCGTCATAGCCAAATTGTTTATAAATCTCAACACTATTCAGCATGCGGATGACTTTGTCCAAACGGTTCGCAGCATCGTAAGTATAGACGGTGGTATACGCATCTCTATTAGCGGTGTCCGATCTTGGGAAAGCATACGCTCTCGGATCGATTTCCTTTACTTTGTTACCCGCGGCATCGTAAGCATACCCTGTAATGAGTCTGATTTTGTCCGGATATTCCTCGTCCTTCAATTCTATTGCGGAGGCATATCCTGAATTCTCGTCAAAGCTTGCCGCGTCAGCGAGCCGGATCCGTTGAATCAGTCTGTTTTGGCTATCATAAACGAACTTCTCAATATCGTAAGCATCGGTATCTCTCAGCTTCTCCAGCTTAATGACATTCCCGTTCTTATCGTAATGCTTCTTGGTATATCCCCCGCTATTGTCCGTTTCCGTATTCACCAGATTGTTATCATAGTACGTATAGACCGTTTCTCGATAAAAATCTTTGTTAACAGAACTGGCCAGGCTTTTTTTCAGTACGTTCCCCAGCGAATCGTATCCAAACGTTTCTACTGCATAGACCACATTTCCGCTTCCGTCCAGCTCCAAAGGAGTCTTTTTCTGAACAAGTCGGTTCACGGCATCGTATTTCAATAGCGTAGAGCTACCCCGTTTGTCTTTCATAATAACCGGGTTTCCGTTCAGATCGTATTTAGATTCGATTGTATATCCATACGCATCGGTAACCGTTCGTTCTTTTCCGAAGGCATTGTACACATAAGAGGTCGTATTGCCTAATGGATCGGTTTCGGAGGTTTTTCTTCCGAGCTTGTCATACGTATAGGAGAGCTTACCTCCATCTACCATAATAACTGAATCCAGCGTATTGTCCGGATTGTAGACATAGCTTGTTGTATTATTTCTGGCATCCGTTTTGCTTGTTGCATTCCCTAGCACGTCGTACGTATACGCTGTACTGTGACCTAAAGGATCGGTTGATTGCAGCACCCTTCCAAGTCCATCGTACTCATACATAGTCCCTTTGGATGAAGACATTTCGCCGTTGTACTGGACACCATTGACTGTTTTTCTGACCTGGCCCAAGCTGTTGTATTCGATATACTCGAGACCCTGGCCATTCGGTGCTATCGTTGCTGTCCGGCGGTTCAACATGTCATAAACATACATCATGCCGATCATCGTATCCAGCAGGGAGGCTGTGTCCTTTGCTGGGTCGTAATCGTTAGGCGCAATTTGTTTTACTAGGTTCCCCGCTGCATCGTAGACATAACGTGCAGTTGCCATCTCCCCGTCAGCTGCCGGTGACTGCTTCTTTATCAATCGGTTAAGGGCATCGTAGGCATATTGTATAGAGCTACCCTTGCTGTTAATTTCTTCAACCAAATTGCCCTTTAGATCGTAACGATATGCGGTCACGGCTTGTATAGGATCGGTTTTCTTCACCAGCCGGCTATCATAATCGTACTCATACGAAGTGACATGGCCATAAGCATCTTGTGTACTCTTAAGCTTGCCGTTCTTAGTATAGGTACTGTTTATCGTAGCTCTGACCCGATCCGCATACTCGTTATCGTATTGAGCTGAAGCCAGATGCTCGATACTTAGCTCCGCGGTTCTTACAAGCAGTGACTGTTTCACCAGTTGAGACCGAATATCGTACTCGTATCGGATCACATCATAATTGCCGTCTTCCACCTTCTGGAGTTTGGCTGTAACAAGGCCTGCCCGGTCATATGTTTGAATGGTTTCCTTACCGTTAGGACCGGATACTTTCGTCAGCCGGCCGACTTTATCGTAAATATAGTCCGTCTTATCTCCAGCGGACGTTTCCTCAGGCGTACCTCCGGCTAAAGGAGCCTTCTGCATCAGCGTCTCGCTGCTCAATACGCGGTTCGCTTCATCGTACTGCATTTTCGTTATTTTAGAATAAGCAAAGCTTGCATCTGACCGAATATATTCCTTCTTCTGAATCAAGTTACCGGAAGGATCATACACAAAAGCTTTCGTTTGGCCTGCCTGATCGTAGCTTTCCGCTACCTCTCCCTTAGGAGAATATGTAAACGATTCGCTTGTTCCATCAGGATACTCAATACGATAAGGTTTATCGAATACGGATAAGAATGTTTTGTTAATGTTACCGGACCGATCTTTCATGATTTGCAATGCTTTCCCTGTAAGGTCGTAATCATATGTTTCCGTGGAACCGTCAGGAAAGGTCTTTTCTTTGATCAGACCATTCAAATAATACGTGTTGCGAGTCATACTCCCAATCGCATCGACTTCGGAAAGAAGGTTGCCTGCTCCGTCATACGTATACCAGCTGCTTAAGTCATGAGTTCCGTTCTCCGCGTTCAACACTGCGGTTTGAGCAGAAATGTATGTTATTTTCTTGTCATTCATATCGTACTCAAACAAGCTTCCGATGGAAAACTCAGGCTGGCTCGAATTGTATCCTTCGCCGTCAACCAGCTTACGTACGTTGCCTCTTGCGTCGTACTCCCTGTATTCGATCGTTTCTCTGTTGCTTCCGTCGAATACAACAGTTTTTATCAGCCGATTTAATGCGTCATACTCAAACTCTTTGCCCGGGGCTTGTTTCAGGTCTTCGGTTGAGTATCTTGGATCAATTTCTTTCCACTTGTTTCCATTCGCATCATATGCATACCGGGACACACCGCCCAGCGGATCGATTTTGGCAATGATCCTGCCCAACCCGTCCACATGGTAGGAGGTGGTAGCGTCCGCCCCCTGGACGTTTATCGTTTCAGCAAGAAGATTTCCCTTCTTATCATATTGGTACTTTGTTCTTTTTTCGGTTTGATCCCGAACATATGGCTCGACTTTCTCCGTCAGTTTATTTTTATAGTTGTAGGAATACGCGGTCGTATCCCAGCCGGTACCATTAAATACTTGCTCCTTTACTACGTTTCCTGCATAGTCTCGCTCCGTGATCTTGTTGTAGCTGCCATAGACGCTCTCATTGCCGCTGCCATCCTGGACCTTGTACGCACCCGATTCCTCTTTTACCTGGCCTGAGTAATCATAAGCATAGGTATAAATCCGGAATTGGGATTTATCCGCACTGGCGTATTGAATCGTCTGGATCTTATTTCCGTTAGGATTGTAGCTGTTACTTTCGATTGAGGCTCTTGAGTCATCTATTCGGGCAGAACGCTCGATAGCCCGATTCATAGCATCGTACACATACGAGATATCGGAAGCTAAGGAGTCAACCCCGTCAACCACCATTCCTCGTTTGGTGTTCAATATATTTCCTGCCGGATCGTAATGATACGATGTATAGGTATATTCCTTTTCCACTCCTTGCTTATATATTTTTTGAAAAGCTGTTCTTCCTAATACATCATAGTCAATCTCTGTAATCTTGCCTCCTGGCTCCTTTTGATACGTCACCTGGTTTAAGGAGTTGTAGGCTATTTGCGTCTCATTGCCTAGCGCGTCCTTTTTAACGATTAGTCTTCCCGCTGAATCGTAAGTAAATTGAGTGGTTTGATTCTTTGGATCGGTTTCCGCTATCTTATTACCAACGTAGTCATAAGCAAATGTTGTTACATAAAACTGTGCGTTATCGGGTGTCGTTTCCGCTTTGGTCAGCCGATCCAGGATATCGTAATGGAATTTCTGAACATAGCCTTCTTCATCCGTTATCGTTACCAGCAATGGAGTACCCTGATCTCCTTGTGCGTAGTCGACATTTACACGGCCTTTATCCGCCGTACCGTTTTCCCAGAACGACTTATTGACGACTCTATTCTTGCTATCGTATTCATAGCGGATGCTGTGCCCGTTCGAATCCGTTTCCTTAATTTTGCTCCCTTTGGAGTCGTATTCGAATGTTTGGAGCACTATCCCTTGTCCACGATCCATAACCCTGCTTTGCAAAAGATTACCCTGAATATCGTATTCATAAGTAAAGGCAACCCCTGCCGGATCTGTATACTGAATCTTCAAATTGGCATAAGGATTTTCTTCATAACTGTATTGTTTCGTGTAGTTATCCGGCTGCGTAGTCTTAACGACCCTATTTAAAGCATCATACTCATAGGAAGTCTTATTCCCATTAGCATCCGTCTCTGTCAGTCGAATGCCCGTGTTGAAATCATAAGCATAAGTCTTCGCAATCTCGACACCATCGAGCATACTGTATTCCTTGGTCAAGTAAGCGCCATGAACATCGGTGCCGCTGGCATCCGTTCCGTATTCATATTGGGTAACAAACGATTGCTTACCGGAAACGATTTCCTTACGGGTCATGTTTCCGTAGCTATCGTACTGATAATCCGTTACTATATTGCCACTTCCATTGCCAGGAATGACTTTCGTTTCCTTGATAACATTCCCTTTGTCATCGATTGAGAATATCGATTGGCCGGTAGTGTCTTTATCTTGCTTCCATGTTTTCATGGAGACGACATGGTATTTATCATAAGCATAAGAATAGACGACCGTGTGCTCCGTATCGACAGGATAGCCGCTCTCATTCCTTACTGCTTCCGGTCCTGTGTAGTTTGTTAAATTGCCATACTCGTCATAACGATAATTTTCGATCTTTTTCACTGGTTCGCCGGTCGGTTGTCCATTGACCACCTTATACGTAAGGCTTTGTTGTTTTTTAACCAGCTTCATTTCATCCATTTCGTTCGTTATGACTTCCTTGTGATCGCTACCTACTTTTTCAGTTACGACTAATTGTTGAAGCCCATCATATGTATATTTGGATGAGTTCCCTCTTAAATCCGCTACCTCTGTGTAATAACGATATGTATTTCTTAAATACTCTTCCGAGTTTTCTTTGTAATCCTCTGTCCCGAAGCCATCGGCTTCATTGGTATAGGTGTAGTTCGTTTTATCTTTTACATCCGTAATGAACTTGTCCATAAACGCTTTTGGGGCAGGATCAAATCCAGTCTTCACTAATTGCTTTGCTTCAAATATTTTGCGGTACTGCATACTTCCCGTATTCAATCGTTTCGTATAGGTACTGTATCCGTATCGTTTGATTTGATTTGTCTTGGTATAATCGACCTGTACCAAATACTCATAACGATTGAACACCGAATATCCGGTGCCGTTCGTAAATGTGAACCCTAAGTCCGGCTGCTCATACCAATAGTGATACTTCGGCTTACCGTCAATATCGAATACCCGCTGCAATCGGGTACGAAGTACTTGCTTAGCATCATTAACGAGCACGGCGGATTTATCGTATACGATCTGTTTGCTATCGGGGAGATGAACGATGACCTGAAACTTACCGTTAAGATCGCCGGAATCCTGATTGTTCGGATTTTGAGTGCTTTTATAGCTGTCACTCGCGCCATATGTTTCCGTCCCAATAGGTCCAACCTTAAATTCGTGATCTTCTTTATATTCGATCGTTGTTACTCTTCCTACTGTATCCGTTATTTTCGAAAGCAACTTTTTGCTTACTTCTTTACCATTAACCTTGTACGTCAGCTGCAAATATTCAAACTTGATCGTATTATCATATCTGTCGACAATGCCAAGGACTCTCCCGTCCTCAGCGAAGTAAGTCTTCTTGCCGTCTTTACCTGTCATCAGATATTTGGATCTGCCGTCGCTCTGGCCATTGCTGAAATCCGAGTTTTCCTTGACCATCACATCTTTGATCGTCTGTCCTTCCAGCATATAAGTGGCAGGGCCTTCGACCGCGATTTTTTTCAGCCGATATATATCGCCGCTCTCGGTATGCAGGAAGGGATGTCTGGAACCGTCGGCATTTCTCCTGATTTCGATACTGGGAAAAGAAAAACGCATACCTATCCCCAAATTGTATCGATCTTCGTAAAAGGTGGATGTCGCGGATGCCGAGTCCACATAATCGACCCAAGCCCCGTTTACATATTTTACTTTCATCTCTTGAACATTCGATATATTGCTTTTATAAATACGTTTGATCTCCAGATCCAACCCATTTCGGCCCGGAAGTACGTAATCTGTCTGTGTCAGCGACAATTCCCCGCTTTGAGGACTAATGTACTCTTCCGTCTTATTGTTTCTTAAATACACCGGGGATAGCATTGTATCATACTGCTGCTTAGGACCGACAAGGTTATTCAGCTGCTCTTCCAATGTTTCCGCATATACTTGTTGAATTGGAATCAAGATTAAGAACAAGATCATTATCGCTAGCTTACTTAACTGCTTCACAAGTGTACCTCCAGTAAAGGATCAATGCCTAGATGCCTGCCAATTTCTTTATTGACCATATTTATTGCTTAAGGTCTCTGCAAATATAGTCTCTTCCCTCAAACCATTACTATATTGATCTATGATGCCTTGTGGTTGTTGCCCTAATTTATAGGCCAAAACAAAGGCCTCGGCAACCTGATCCTGCGTCAGTTTCCCGGTTTGAGTGTACTTCTGTACCTCATCCGATGTAACCTTTACGCGTGGTAAAACAGAAGCGCTGTATACAAGATTGAGCTGCGCATTTATTTCTTTCCAGCTTTGGCCTTGGTTTTGCAGCCTCATGTTAACTAGCTCCTTGAAGGGCTTCCCTGACTCAAACGCAATTCGATCGGCAAGCATTATATCGTCGGCGGTTATTCCTGAAGTACGCATCAATTGCTCCAGTTCATCCGAATCGAATGCCTGGGGAACAAACGAAGCATGGGCTTTCTTGTACGTTTCAAATATTGACTCCCATGATTGTCCCGATTCTTTCTGGAGAACAAACGACTCGACGTCCTTTGCCATCCCAAAACTATGATACAAATACTCGTAGGCTACCAGAATATCGGATAAACGATGGTTTGCTGCAATAAGTCGTTCCATCTCACTTCTGAACTTCGGATGCACGTCCAAAACCGATAGCAGTTTCTTATAATTCGCTACATTTTGCTCATAGTAAGTCGGGTCCGAGCTTTTGATTTTATCCATTACCTCTTGGGAGATTTCGACATCTGCAGCAATAGGTTGACTCCACATCGTTTCACTTAGCGGCTGTTCCTCTGTAGAACTGGTCGTTGTACTTGCGACTAGTGCATACACGGCAGCACCAGCTTGTAGTACCATGCTGACTATAAATAATCCAAGGATCCACTTGGCAATAGTCTTTTTTCTCATCTTGTTGACTCCTCTTATTGTTGATTCGGATTGATCCGTTTCAACTCATCGTTGATTTGCTCAGTTGGGTTTACCGGTTTCACATCTTTTACGTGAGGAACCGGAACATCAGGTAATGGACGGTTCCCTTCCTTGTCCTGGCCGATTTGCCCATTTGACTGCTGGATTGGGAGATCCTCCCGACCAAGCGCATGATCTGATTTCATTTTATTGAGTACGTCCTGTTCCAGCCCATTTAGTGTAATCAATTGATCATGCATAATCCCTATGCTCTTTTCAGCCTTTTGTTTCAGAAATTGTTCCTTATCGTTAATGTAATCCTCTAATGAGATCCCGATTTGCAGAGATAGCAAGTACTCATCGAGAACCGCTTCAAAGCTGCCAAACTCTTTCTTGAGCTGAAGCATGAAAGAAACAGCTGTTTTCACCTCGAAGCCTTCTACGATCTTCTTATATCCGGCTTGCTTATCGTCTTCTCTCTTATTAGAGGATAGCTCGGCAGAAGGCTTCTCTACTTGTTGGAAGGGAGAGGACTCTGTCATTTCCTTAAGTTGGAATTGGACTCTGTCCGCCATCATACGAGCTTCCATAATCTCTTCATTTGAAAAACCTTGTTCTATCCATTTCTTAATATCCTCTTCAGCAATTCCAGCTCCCGTTAGCAGCTTGCTTCTTTGCTCTTTATCTGCAGACGTATCACGTGATACAGATTTGAGGATCTCTATAATTTCGTTCCAGGACTTTCCTGTGATTCTCAGCTTCATGATTTCTTCAACACTGGCGCCGGTCAAGTTGGAAATATCGGCAGCGACTCGGCCATCCTGCTCAGGTGTTGAATTGGCATGAACCTCCTGTTTATCCTCTTTCCCAAACGGGAAGAGGATAAGCAACTGCACAATCAAAGTTAACGCAATGAGAATTGCGATATGCTTATAAAATCTTTTGAAAAACCGGATCATTTCTTCACCCCGACATGATTTGGTTGTTCTAGTCCACAATTACGTCCAAGGAGGCTTGTCCGTCGATTTTGGATTTGAAAACAAGGGTTGTTACTTCGCCTGACCATGATGTTCCTGGAATGATGTTCTGTTTTACTTTGAATCTTACGTTCCCAGGTGAGTAGATGACCTCCAGATTCGACCCTGGAATGTTTCCTGATCGATTCGTGTCCGGTCGAGGAGTAAAGTTGAATAAATCTACTATTTCTACCTCATTCGGGTTGTAGGTAACAACAAAATCAGACTCACTGAAATCTTGTACGTTAGATGCCAGTAGCGTTAAATTAAAATCTTGTCCGACGATACCATTCACCGTGTACGTTGGACTTGTTGTACTTTTAGATAATGCCGGACTCCATGCGGTTACACTGGTTATATTTCTGGCTCTTACCCTGTATGTATGCATGGTTCCCGGAGCTAACTGACTATGGAGGTAATTGGTATTCAAACCTACATCAATGGTTTTGCCGTCTACTTCAATTTCATATCCATCCGAGGCGTCTACCTTTTTCCAACGAAGCTCGATCGAATTATTAGTCGCAAATGCTTCGAGTTCCGTAGGCGCATCCGGAGGGTCAGGTAAGGTAGATAGAGATAATACCGCAACCCATTCTCCAGTTTGGTTTTCGTTCTTCAGCCTGATTTTGTAAGTATGGAATTCGTTGGCCTTAAGTCCTGTATGGTTGTAAATGGTATTCTTACCGTTATCGAGTAATACACCGTCCACTTCTACTTCGTATTGTGCATCAGGAGCCACCGTATCCCAGGAAACTGTAATCATGCGGTTGGTTACTACGGCTACCATATTGGTTAATGATTGTCCGCTTCCAGAAGAAAGGGTTGTGATAGTAACCGGTTGAGTCCATTCACTATCGCCGCTGATATTTTTGGCTCTCACTCGATACGTATGCTTACTGTCAGAAGTCAAGTTCAGATCGATAAGCTTGTTCCCCTGCACATTCATAATCGTCTGGCCGTCGATTTCCACGTCATAGCTCTCTGCATGTGGGACTAAGTACCACATAACGGTTATCTCCGATTCATCGGAAGTTGCAATAACATTCCCCGGAACAATCGGTTTCTCTGGATGTGTTGTAATGTTCAACGGCTGACTCCAAGGGCTTTTGCCCCCTGCATTCTTGGCCCGAACCCGGTATGTATGACCTGTTAGAGGATCAAGACCCTCATGAATGAATATGGTTGCAGCTCCATTATCGATAATCAGGCCATCTGCTTCCACCTCATAAGCATCCGCCCCTTCCGATCCGCCCCATGTGAGGGTTATATCATGAATCAAAGGTTGCCCAGTAACATGTTCCGGTGTGTTTGGAGGATACGGCAGTGTTTTTTGTAAAACTGGTTCGCTCCACGGACTCTCTCCTCCACTATTTTTGGCCCTGACACGATATGTGTGATCGGTTAAAGGCTGTAATCTCCCATGAATGTATGAAGTCGTGTTGCCTACATTCATGACTGTTCCATCTACTTCTAGCTCGTAAGACGTCGTTCTGGCAGCAATATCCCAAGTGACCCTAATCTCCGTCTGAGTAGGAGTTGTAATCATATTGCCGGGAGTTGGGGGAGGATCGGGAAGCGTGCTTACCGTAATCGGCTGACTCCATCCCCCTGCACCTCCGCTATTTTTTGCACGAACACGATACGTATGCTGTGAGTTCGGAACAAGTCCGGTATGTTCGTATCTATTTTGAACACCAGCATCTAATACCACTCCATCTGCTTCCACGTCATACCCATTGACTCCCTCTAATGCACCCCAACTTAAGGTAACCGATCGTTGGGATACACTCGTTGTCATGTTGGTTAGTGCACCAGGCAATGTCATCGTCCCAACGGGGGCACTCCACGACGTTGTTTCATTCGCTCCATTCAATGCTCTAGCTTCAAATGTATAGTTCGTATTTGAAACGAGCCCGGTTACTTGTACCGACCTATTAGCCACAGTTATCCATTCAGGATTATTCGTTAATGTTCCACTTTGACTAACATATTGTCCATTTGCCACGATTTGATATTTAGTTTGGATCGGGTTGTTGTCTCTTAAGGTAATTGTCAATGCTGTTTCTTGTGAATTGTTCAGGCTAAGGGCTGGAATCTGTGCTTTGGTATATACTTTGGTATCTCTAACAGCCATTTGCCCTAATCTGTCTCTAGCCTCGAATTTCACAACGTACTCTGTGTTGGGCGTGAGGTTACCTTTTGTATAAGAACCGCTGCCCATCCATACACTGGCATCACTTCCTACTGTGAATCGGTAAGGACTGGTATCCAATCCCGCGCCTGAATCGGATGCAGAACCATATAATTGTACCGCCGTGTCCGTTGAAGTGACTGAAAAGCTATCTATACCTGGTGGTGACTTATCAACCGTAATACCAATGGTTCGCTCAACTGGCCCGTTCCCATCGTTAACCGTAAATCTTAGCAAATGCTGTCCTTCCGATACATCCCAAACGTTTAACCCACTTAAATTCACCTGTTGTGTAGTAGCGGTATTGGAAATCACCCTGCTGTCTCTTGGCGACGATTCTGAATCAAGGTAATAAGATACGGTTAACGTGTCTCCTTCCGGATCCCTCACTTTAACAGAAGGAATCAATGGGGAATTACCTGTACCCACAATTTGATTAGAGGTTGGGGATACTATTTGTATTCCAGGCGTGCCTGCTTTTCTTAAATAATTAATGTTATAAGTTGAAATGAATTGGTATTGCGGTATAGACGCATATGAAACCTGACCTGTTTGCGGGTCTGTTATTCTTAGTGTTCCTCCGCCATCCTCTATATACCATTTTCCCGCGTAGTTAAATTTGTTACCCAACGCTTTGGCAATTTCCGAATCATACGGAATCGTCGATCTCGTTGCTGTCCATGTTGTCGGATCAATAACATATTTATATTTGGGAGAATAATAGTAATTACTATCTCTATAATAGATGGTGTATGGTTCAGGCGAGTCGTAAAACCCAACTACATTTATTTCATAGTCCTTAAGAAGGGCGGGATATCCCCGGACCACCCAGTTCCATCTTAATCCGAACAAGTCTATGTATATCCCCCCTGATGTATCCATTCCATAATAGAATACGTCATCTTCAATTAAGCTCACTGAACTGTCACTCAGCTTTATTCGCCATAACTGCTGGTCATCGGTCCCGCCCTTGTCGTACATAAAATATACGTCGTTCTTATATCCCGCTTTAAAGCCATAGAAAGTGCGATTCTGTCTTTCGGGTGGACCAATGAAGCTTAATGTATCTTTTTCCGGGTCATACTGCCCAATACGCACATCATAGTCCTCCGATCCAATATCCTTTACATATTCAAAATACATTTTATTATCCACACCAAATGTGTAGTCGTCATAATTAGGGCTGTACATACTATCGTAAAACGTAAGATTCCGTGTTTTTAGTTCCTTAGTAACCGTGTCATACATCCATAGCCTTTTATCTCCAGGAATTTGAGGTTTAATAAATATTTTATTGTTAGAACCGAGCCAAATACGGCCTTCCATCGAGCTTACATCGAGAATCACTTCCGTTTGCCTTGTATCCGGGTTATATCTCGCCAGCTCTTTTCGGGAAGAGGTAGACCCCACAAAGTAATAGGAGCTATCAACCTCTATGGATTCTGATTCCGCATGAACCTTACTTGGCATTAGTTCGTTATAGAAGCTTAATACCATCAGCATAATCATGGCTAAAATAACTTTGCTTGTTCTTATAAGGACAAGAGATCCCATCTGCTTCACCTTGGTTTCCTTTCTGGAGAGGAGCGGTCATATAGAAACCGCCCCTTTACATTGCCAGCAACTACACTTACTCTACCGTGTACGTAATTTTGGAATATTCATTAGTTTTAGAAATAAATTTAATGATGTTCGTTACTGTTTTATCGGCATCCTTCATAGTCATTACAATTTCACCTGGTGTAAACTTGTCCACTGTCATATTGGTACCGCTGATGTCTCCAAATGTTAATTCAATTTGAGGTGTCATCGCGCTCAAATCCAGAACTTCGACCGCATCTGGGTCGTAGACAATTGTGACTTTCCGTTCCTTCAATCCAGCCTTATTAGGAACGACAACGACGAAATTGAAGAAGTTATCTTTTTCCACAGTTATTGTTAATTGAGGTGTAGTTGTCTTTTTAACGGGTTCTGTCCATCCGCTAACCGCTCTGCTGTTCCTGGATCTTACCCGGTATACGTGCATTGTATTAGGCTCAAGCCCTTCATGGATATATTGAGCGGATGTATGCCCAGACATTACTTTACCATCAATTTCAACATCATAACCTGTCGCGTTACTAACGGAATCCCATGTCAAGGTAATGGAAGTGGGAGTGGCGCTTGCTTTCACATTGGAAGGCATTTTGGGTGCTGTGGTTCCGGCTACCGGTAAGCTCCATGCACTGGTTTCACTCCATTCACCAACAGATTCTTCATTTTTGGCCCTTATTCGGTATGAATGATTCGTATTCGGCTGCAAGCCTTGATGCACGTAGGACGTTGCAGAACCATTATCGAGTAGAACGCCATCCGCCTCGATCTCATACCCCGTTGCGCCTTGTACGCTATCCCAAGATAGCGTAATTTGCGTGCTAGAAGGGTCTATTTGTATGTTAGACGGCGTTCCAAGTACGGTTACTTTTGTAAGCGAATCGCTCCATTCCCCAACAACCTGATCATTTTTGGCACGAACTCTATATACATGCCATGAGTATGGGTCTAAACCACGATGTTCGAACGAGCCAGATGCTCCATTGTCTATGATGTCACCGTCATAGAACACGTCGTAACCTGTTGCTCCAGGAACCAGGTCCCAAGAGAGTGTGATGGAAGTGCTGGTAGCTACAGCAGTCAAATTTTGCGGCTTACCAAATATAGTCGACTTGATTACTGCGTCTGCCCATTCTCCCGTTCCGCCAGCATTTTTGGCTCTCACACGATAGGTATGGGCATCATTGGCATTGATTCCTTTATGCTCATAAAACGTGTTCAAACCATTGTCAACAACCAATCCATCTACTTCAATATCGTAACCCGCTGCATTAAATACAGGATCCCAAGATATCACGATGCTGCCGCTTGTTGCAGCTGCCTGCACATTTTGAGGTATCCCCGGCCAGGTCATTGTTGAAACCTTACTACTCCAAGACCCTAGTGCTTTCACGTTTTTAACCCGAACTCGGTACGTATGCTCGGAGCTTGGACTCAGTCCAGAATGAGTATAGCTGGTAGAAGTTCCTACAGATTGTGGCACTCCGTCAACTTCCACTTCATATGCTTCAGCTTCCTCGACAGCTGTCCATGTCAATTCTAGCGAACTTGCTGATTTAGCTCCCACCATAATTCCTTCCGGTATTCTTGGTAACGTTGTTGCCTCTTTAATAAGGCTCCACTCGCTAGTGCCATCCGAATTTTTAGATCTTACCTGATATTGATGAGTCGTATATGGCCCTAGCTTGTCATGAGAATACGTATTGCTTTCTCCTGCATCCACAACAATTCCATCTACCATCAAATCATATCCACTTGCGCCTGAGACTCGACTCCATGCAACCTTAATCGATGTATCTGAAGCGGAAGCTGTAAGATCACCAGGAACTCCAGGCAATGTAATTTTAGAGATCACGTTGCTCCATTTACCAGGACCGCTGGAGTTTTTCGCTCTAACCCTAAAGCTGCGCTGAGTATTGGGATTCAAATCATTATCCACAAACAAAGTTGATGCACCGTTATCCAGAATCATCCCACCAAACTCGACATCGTACCCTGTTGCCCCTCGAACTGCATCCCATTCAAGCTGTACGGAAGTGCTAGTTGAGTCAAGACGTATGTTAGATGGTACATCCGGCAGAGTCCAAACGGGAACAATTGGAGACCATTGCCCGATCAAATCACCACTATTTGCACGTATTCGGAATGAATGAAGGGTCCCCGATTCCAAATTATCGTAGTTGTATTCGGTTAGGTTACCCAGTGAATGCAACGTCCCGTCTATTTCCAGCTCATAGCCATCCGCATTAAAAATAGGTGTCCATCGGAGTACGATCCCCGTTTCCGTAGGAATTGCGGTAATGACAGGCGTAGCAAACGGGTATAATCGATTTTGAGGGACAACTTCTCTTCTTTGAGAGGTACTCTCCCAATAAAGGGTTGCCTTTGGATTACTATCTGTACTGGAATACTCCATACGAATATTGTGCCGCTTACCAGCTTCCAGATTAATGTTCCCGGATAAACGGCCCTGGTAACGCTCGTCCCAGCGTTCTAATAGCAATTGATCATCAACCCATAGTTTTACAGCTCCTCTTGTATCCACTTCAAATTTATAGTTTTCGCTGTACTGAGGTTCAACTTGGCCAGACCATATGACGGAGAAGTCACGATCGTTAAACCCTTCCACCGGAAAGATCGGCCTGCTGTTCAAATCAATCGTCTCGTCTACCTTCGTATACACATTGCCTTTAAAGCTTCCTTCGCTGTAATACTTAGCCTTTAGACCATGCAATGTATATTTTAATTGGGTCTGTCCATCGTTTCCTGTTTGTATGATTGGCCGCTTATTTGCCGTCATATCTCCTCCCATTGCAAACCATCCGCCTGTCTTGATTTCCAAGTGGTTGTTGACATGAACATTGTTATGTATAAATAAGTCTCCCTTTCGTATGGTAATGGTGGCCGTTTCGTTATTCGATACAAGATCGCCGATCACCATCTCATCCTCGACTTGCATTTGCACTTTGGTATTAATATGAAGTTTATCGGATATCCATAAAGTCTTAGCCTGAACATCAAGTAAACCGTTGTTATAAATTAACGTTCTGGCAAAAAGCTGATCATCTACTTTTAAAATGGAGTTATTATTTAGGTGAAAATTCCCCTCGACCCAAAGACTCCCTCCACTTATAAGGACATTATCCCGTGGAGCATGAATATACACGTTTGCATCCGAATTCGCATTTACGTTTCCTTTTACAATAAGTAGGCCCGTGACATTAATATCTAATTTCCTGTTCATATTAATGCCATTAGCTATAAGCACAACCGGTCGCGAGGAAGAGCCTAACGTTATAGAAGAGTCAAGATTTAGATGCCCTGCCTTGATTATTACGGGATTCTGCGTGCTGTTTTCAATTGCTCTCAAGAGCCCTGCCGAATCGCAATTTGAGCATGGAGTTGCTTTACGTTCGTAATCTGATTGTACTTCTGCTCTCTGCTCTTCCCCAGCTTGCATATACCGCTCAATTTCTTCCTGCAGACCTCTTACTCTGATAAAAGGTGGCGAATTATGCTCGTTGTTCATCTTTCCAGAAAGAATCACTTTATCCCCAGGATTTTTTTTCGCCTCTGGTGGAGGACCAATTGTAGGGTTATCATCAGTAGGAATTGCTGTTGCTTTCAGGATTGTCGATCCGATCTTCTTAATTTCAATAAACTGAATAGCAGTTTGACCTTCTGACGATTCGTCGGATCGGATAGTTATCTTGCCATCTTTCAGATCAATTGGCTTCGTAATTATTAAATGCTCTCCGCCTTTTACAGCAGACTGCTGTAAAAAGGGGATTCCTTCAACAAACAACGTGTTGTTGCTCGAATAAACGGCGTCTCCCACACTTACAGAAACCTCATAACTTCCATTGTCCAGTTTCATTTCCCAATACCCGTTTTGGCGAATGCGCACGTGAGAGTTCAACTCGGACGCTTGATAAGTAGAACGAACAACGGTTGCGTCTGTGTGGGAAATATTCCAACCATATTGGTAGCCATTTTGCAATCCGAATACTTCTCCATAATCAGGAAGGTAGTCCTGGACCATCGGTGTACCTGATGGCTGAAAGTTTATTTTGATCTCATCCGGCTGCTCCGCTAATGCCATAACATTCAATTGACTGATCAACGGAAGCGCGAACTGTAACATCATAAAGAAACATACTACTTTCGTCATGATATTGAAGCTAAATCTCACATCATTTACCCCCATACTTTTACATTTTTCTCCCTAATGTTCTTTTTTGAACGCAAAAAAACCAACACGATCGGGCGGCCCGGCTGCCATCCCTTATCCATGCTGATGCATGACATAAGTCTTAGGCCCGTGGCTTTGCGTCCCTATCTTTCGATAGGTTTGCCTTTTTCTGTTCAGTCGGTTTTAATCTAAAAATGAGACAATGTCTCTACTACTATTATCCAATATTCTACATTTAGTAGAAATGTCCTGCATTATTTTGTAACTTTTTTAAAACTTATGTCGAAAGATGCAGGACAATAGACGTATATAGTAATAATTACTAAGTACATGCATGGGAAACATATTAAAGAGAACTCAAAACCTTTCATAGAATCGGCTGTTAGCAACACGCTGCTGCCGATACATATCGGCAACTGCTTCTTAGTTGTAGTTCAATATTAAAAAGCTGTCCCCAAATTTAAAATAGCTTTCTTCAGCTATTCAGGCACAAAGAGTAATTTAGTCATACCGCTATCTATCCTTTATCACTAATAAAATAGGCAGACGAAAATAGCACTCGTCTGCCTTGATATATTTTCATATGCTAATACGCATAAAATCAAATTCTAAAAAATCTGAAACAAACCGTCTAACGAATTATGAAACAATTCTAATTAATTCTGGAATTTCACATAAAAAAGAAGAGAAAAAAAGAGAGGGGCCTCCCCCTCTCTTTATCTTAACTGCAACGGCTGTAGCCGCAGTTGGTGCAGTTCTTGCATCCCTCGCTGTTAATCAGCGAGGCGCTGCCGCAAGACGGGCACAAGTCGAGCGACGTGGCCGATTGGCGAGTCACTGCGTATTTCGCCGTCGACTCCATGACGACTTCCTGCGTCGCCGTCACGTAAGCGTCCGCTTCGTCGGAGAAGTCGCCGTGCATCTCCAGTGCCTTCGCTACTGCATCGGCAATAGATTCTACGCGATTAGCGCCGAAGCCGATCGCGCCGGAACCGCCGATGCCCTTCAGATGCTTGGTCAGCAGCTGTACCTTGTTGCCATGATCTCCGTAGCGAAGGAACAGCGAGATGACGCGTCCGAGCGCTTCCGACATGGCGAATACGTCGGAGCCGGCTTTGCCGACATTCAAAAAGATTTCGCTAGGCGTGCCATTCATATCATTGATCGTGATGTAAGCCATGCCAAACGGTGTGTTGAATTTATAGGTAGCACCGCGCAATATTTGCGGACGGCGTTTGTATTCCTTATCCAATACCGCTCCCGGTTTGATTTCGGAAGAAGCTGCAACCGTTGCTGCTGTAGTAGCTACCGCAAGACTCTCCTGCTTCGTGCTATCCTCTTTACTCGATTCCGCCTTCACAGCTTCACCTTTAGTCTGTGCATCGGCCTTATCTTCTTTCTTGTCCGTGGACAGCACTTGTACGTCGCGGCTGCCGTCGCGATAGATCGTAACACCTTTACAGCCCAGGTCGAACGCAAGCTCATACAAATTTTTCGTTTCCTCTACGGTGAAATCAGCAGGGCAGTTCGCTGTCTTGGAGATGGAGCTGTCCACCCACTTCTGAATAGCGGCTTGGGCGCGAATATGATCCTCGGCCGACAAATCCATCGCCGTTATGAAATATTCCGGCAGCTCCTCGCCCGGGTGAGCATCCTTCCATTGCTGAGCTATTGGAACATACTGCTTATCGAAGCCAAGACGGCTTTGACGGTAATATTCAAAAGCAAAGTAAGGCTCGATACCGGTAGACGTGCCAACCATCGTACCCGTGCTGCCCGTAGGCGCTTGGGTAATAACCGTGACGTTGCGCATTCCTTTCTTTTGGATCGCTGAGCCCACTTCCGGATATACGCTGGTCATGTTCTTCATGAAGCCGCTCTGCAAAAATTTGTCCGCTTCGAACTTCTGGAAGCTTCCTTTCTCCGATGCGATCTCGGCAGAAGCAAGATAAGCTTCTTTGGCCATGAAGCCGTAGATCTGATCAAGGAACACAAGGGACTCCGGGCTGCCGTAACGAATTTCCAGCTTAATCATAAGCTCGGCAAGTCCCATCGTTCCGAGGCCTACGCGGCGCTCACCCTGCTGGTTGATCCGGTTTTCTTCGAAATGGTAAGGCGTCTTATCGATAACGTTGTCCAGAAAACGAGTCGAATAACGAACCACTTTGCCCAGCTCATCCCAATCCACGTCATGCTTCTCGGCATCATAGAACTTGGACAAGTTAATCGCGGACAAATTACATACGCCCCAAGCCGGCAATCCCTGCTCGCCGCACGGATTCGTGCAAATGATCGGATTGAAGTACCAGCTGTTGGACATCTGGTTGTAATACTCCATAAAGACGACGCCCGGCTCGGCTGACTTCCATGCCGATTCAATGATGGTATGCCACACCTCGCGAGCTTTTACGGTACGGTATACATTCACGTTCTTGCCAAGCTTCTTCCACTTGTCCAAATCTCCGTCCCAGAGCTCGTCATATTCCGCATCCGTCGTATCGGGATAGACGAGATCCCAGTCCAAATCTTCCTTCACGGCTTTCATAAAACCATTGCTGACACATACGGACAAGTTGGCATTCGTAATTTGTCCCATCGTCTGCTTAACGGTGATGAAATCGACAACATCGGGATGCCAGTCGTTCATCATCAGCATCAAAGCGCCGCGCCGGCTTCCTCCCTGCTCGATCAAGCCGGTCGTATAGCTGAACAGTCCGCCCCACGATACGGCGCCGCTTGAAGATCCGTTGACTCCTTTGACGACTGCGCGTCTAGGACGCAAGGAAGACAAGTTGATGCCAACTCCTCCGCCTCTCGCCATAATCTCCGTCATTTCGGACAGCGTGCTCATAATTCCGCCGCGGCTGTCGTGAGGAGACGGGATAACGTAGCAGTTGAACAGCGTCAGCTCGTCGCTTGCATCGGCTCCTGCGGCAATACGCCCGCCGGGAACCAGCTTCCAGTCATCAAGTATATATCTGAATTTATCCGTCCATTCTTGTACTTTCTCCGGGGTTGCTTCTACCGATGCCATCGCGCCTGCCAACCGATCCCACAGCTGCTCCGGTGTTTTCTCTAATGTTAAGGTCAATTTCTCGACCGAAGATTCTACGATGTCTCCACTGCGAAGCTTAATCTGGACTTGCTTGCCTTGCCGCGAAATCACTTCGCCTACTTCCTTCGCAGGAAATTTCGGGTCATCCTTTGTCAGTACGAGGACGGTATCTCCGACCTTCGTATGGCTCGTATCCGCATTCTTCATCGCATAGCGGTCCAGGAATATTTTTTCGCTTAATCCTTCGAGTTTAGAGCCGTTTACAGTGTTCAATTACAACAACCTCCCGAAAAATAGACTACAACAAAATCACAATATATGGTATGCATAATCCATTATAACTTACTACATATTGTGTTTCTAATGAGCGGATAGCGGAAATTGGAAGCCAGGACAAGACGTATTGCCATTTGCTTTGATTTGCTCCGGTATTCAAGCTTTTTCGCTCATTGAATCTTCATATTATTCGACAAAAATCAGTGCTTTTGAGCAATGAAAATCCGACATATAGCGACTCGAGACCTATTGGCTGTACTAGTTATTTGTGTCTCAGCACACAGCTCAATGCACACCTTTGACAATCCGTCCCGACCATTGGTAACCTAAATATAGAAGGCTCGGGTTAGAGGGTATCGCTTTCCATATGATAGGAGCATATCATAAATAAAAGAACAAATCAAACATTTGTTCGCATTTCGCTATACCAGCGGTTTTAGGAGGTTATTGCTATGTACTACTTGTACCAAAACGAGTTTTATCCGAAAGACCAGGTGCTTATTTCTCCCGATGATCGAGGCTACTACTTCGGGGACGGCGTATATGAGGTTTTTCGGGTATACAACGGAGCCCTTTTCGAGGCGGAGGGACATTACCGCAGACTGGAATCCAGCGCACGAGACGTACGGATTCCTCTCCCTTACTCCATAGAGCGGCTCGACGAGCTGTTAAAACAATTGATCGAGCTCAATCATCTGAACGAAGGCACCGTTTATATGCAGATTACCAGGGGAGCGGCGCCAAGAACGCATCCTTTTCCCAAAGAAACGGATCCCATTCTGATGGCCTACTGCACGGAAATGGCTCGACCGCTGCCTACAATGGAAACAGGGATCACAGCCGTTACGATGGACGATATCCGCTGGCTTCGCTGCGATTTGAAGACATTGAACCTGCTGCCCAACGTCCTTGCCAAGCAGCACGCGCTGGACCAAGGAGTCCATGAGGTCATTTTGCACCGCAGCGGGGTTGTAACGGAATGCAGCGCCTCCAATCTGTTCATGGTGTCCCAAGGAGAGCTGCGTACGCATCCGGCCAACAACCTCATCCTGCATGGCATTACGAGAGCCGTCGTTCTGCGGCTTGCTCATGAAGCCGGCATTCCGGTTCGGGAAGAAGCCTTTACATTGGACGAGCTGCGTTCGGCCGAGGAAGCGTTCATCTCGGGGACGACTACGGAAATCACTCCTGTCATCTCCGTAGATCATAAACCGGTAGGACAAGGAGCTCCAGGCCCGGTGACGCGCAAGCTTCAACAAGCGTTCACACGTTTGGTGCAGCCTTAAGCTGAATAACCCAAAAACCTTCGGAGATCATCTCCGAAGGTTTTACTATATACTGCGTATAAGTGTCAAAGCTGAAGTAAGAAAGATAACGCGTGTCTAAGGCCTAGCTCATTGGCGCTAGAACCTGCCACGCAAGAGAACATTATCTCCGCAAGTTCCAAGCCTCATTGCCGTACTTATCCGCAATAAGCTGCTGAACCAGCGTTTGCTCGTAATCCGTCAAGGCTCCTTCCTCCAGCTCAACACCGAGCCCTTCGGCGACGCCTTCACGGAATGCGACTTCCACTTCCGCCAGTTGAACCGTCGGCCTTCCCAGCTCACGGCAAATGTCGTTGATCGCTACCGCTTTTTGCGAAAACTGCTGCTTCAGCCGCTCCTGAATCCGTTCGTTTTTAAAGCGCAGGACGCGGAACAGCTGCTCCGTATCCATATCGAGCAGAATCGATCCGTGCTGCAGCACGACCTGCTTTTGGCGGGTTTGCGCGCTGCCCGCTATTTTGCGGCCTTCTACCACCAGCTCGTACCAGGACGGCGAATCGAAGCAGGCAGCCGAGCCCATGGAGGCGTACTTGCTCTTGTCCTCCTCGCTTGCAAGCTGCACCATCTGCGCATCCAGCCCAAGCTTGCGGAACCCGAGCAGCAGCCCTTCGCTCAGCACGCGATAAGCCTCGGTCACTCCGCTCGGAATGCCTGGATAGCTCTCCGCTACGATAATGCTGTAGGTCAGCTCCTTATCGTGCAGCACGGCCCTGCCGCCTGTCGGTCTGCGGACAAAGCCCAGTCCTTCCTGCTCCAGCCGTTCGAAATCGACTTCCTCAGACTTTTGGAAGTAGCCGATGGACAACGTCGGCGGCTGCCAGCCGTAAAATCGCACGGTAGGCGGAACCGCCCCCTCGCTGTGAGCGATCAGAATCGCTTCGTCTACCGCCATATTGTATGCAGGATCGTGCGACCCAGTAGATAGAAAACGCCATTTTGTATTCATGCTGTTCCTGCCTTTCCTTCCATCCCAGTGTATCATCCGAGATCTCGGTTCCATTATTTTTTGGCACAAATCGTCCTTGCTTCCGTCAGTTCTTCAATCTGAAACTGCCTGCTCGGCTGCTCCGATGCATCTGTAGCTACAATAGCTACAGCCCCATCCTCTCCAAGCACCGCAAAACGGTCTCCCATCGCCGCCACGTCGACAGGCCGGTGATCCCACGCCAGCTGCACCTGCTTGCGGCTTTTCAAATCGAGCAGCGCCAGCGGTTTTTCCAGATCCACGGTTTTGTGAGACACATCGTAGCGGTTGATCAGCATTTTTCCTTGCAGTGCCTCCATGGAATAGGAATACGGCTTCGTATTGGAGACGAAATTGTTGGCAAGCTCATATGGAACCTGCTGTGAGTTGAATTTATAAATTTTATTGGACCATTCGCTTTTATGACGCTGGGAGATCATCATATAAATATCGCCGTTCGTATCGACGCTGACTTGATCCAGCGGATATCTTCTCGCTTCCTGGATCAGCTTCCCCCATTCTCCGGTGACCAGATCAGCTTTATATATATTGGAGCTCGTGCTTGCATTGTTGGAAGTGACGAAGTACACGTCCTTGCCTGCGCCTTCCACATCCTCCACACCTCCAGGCACAAGCCATTCCTTCACCCACCGATGCTCTTTCAGCTGAAAAATGCCTACCTTGGTCATTTCATTGCCTTGCTGAACGGTACGGTCTGCAGAAGCAACGAACAGCAAATCCCCGAAGGCATAGCTTCTTCCAGGAGCCCATTGCGGTGTCGGATAGGGCGTGAAGCTCTTGGACTGCTTATCCTGAATATACAAGCCCCGGAACGAAGTCTGGTCATTCGGATTGTATACGGTAACCACGGTATGGTCGGCCGAATAGCTGATGCTGCTGATAGGACCGTCGGTATCCAGAATCCGCTCGCTGCCCCCGCTTTTACTGTCGACGCTGAATACGTGATAATCATCCGCTACAAGCAAATCCCCGCCGCCGCCTGTCGTCAGCCGAGTTGGATGTGCTGCTCCAACCCCGGTCCCGCTATCCTGCGGATGGGTGCCCCGGGAAACATACTCGAACAGTCCTAAGCTGAATAGAATCAAAGCAGCCAGCGCTAGGAGCCACTTTTTCAAAAAGCATCGTTCCCCCTTCATACATGAATAACCCCTGTAAAGCCCTGTTCGGGTTATGAAAGACCCCTTTTTCGTCCATACTAAAAGCTAACTCTAGTTCTATCTGAACTACCGTCGTACGCACCAAACTAATTATGCCAGCTTTCCTTACCGAAGGAAGGCTCCAAAGGAGCGGCATGCCATGCAATCTAACGATAAAAAACACCACGTCCGTCCGTTCAACGAACATGTGCAAATTCATTACGACCGGGAATGGTTCGAAATGCTGCACGACAAGGCGCTGCGTAACGGCACTTGGGACGATTGGACTTTGTACCAGCTGGCCTTCGAGGCGGAGCAAGCGAGCTTGATATCAAGCTTTGATCAGCTCCAGTCGCTCGTTCACATTCCGCAGCTGACACCGATGCCCCATCAGATCGAAACCGCCAAAAAAGTGCTGACCGAAATGCGGGGCAGAGCTATTCTGGCCGACGAGGTTGGACTGGGTAAAACGATAGAAGCAGGGCTTATATTAAAAGAGTATATCATTCGCGGCCTTGTCAAAAAAGTGCTTATTCTTGTCCCCGCCTCTCTCGTGCTGCAGTGGGTCCGCGAGCTGAACCAGAAATTCGGCATACCTGCCGTTGCGCAGAAGAAAGAATATATGTGGGTGCAGAACGATATTGTCGTTGCGTCCATGGATACGGCCAAGCGCGACCCGCACCGCGACATTGTTCTCGGTATGGAATACGATATGCTGATCGTCGATGAGGCCCATAAGCTCAAAAACAAGAAGACGACAAACTATCAATTCATCAACGAGCTTCGTAAAAAATATTGCTTGCTGCTGACCGCGACGCCGGTGCAGAACGATTTGAAAGAGCTGTACAATCTGATCACGCTGCTGAAGCCGGGTCAATTGGGCGGGCAGAACAGCTTCCAGGCGAATTACGTCGTCGACAAGCGAATTCCCAAAAACGAGGAGCAGCTGCAGCAAGAGCTCTCCAAGGTGATGATCCGCAACCGCCGCAGCGACGGCAATGTCAATTTCACCAAGCGTATCGTGCGCAACATTCCTTTAGCGCTGTCTCCTGAAGAGCAAGCGCTTTACAATGGGGTGACCGATTTCGTCAAGGGGCGCTACGAGGAGGCGGGAGGCGATCTGAGCAGCATTTTGTCGCTTGTTACCCTGCAGCGCGAAGTATGCAGCAGCCGCGACGCCGTATTCATTACGCTGGTGAATATGTTCAAGAAGACGCCGGAGGACTCCCCGCTTCGGCCGCGTATTTGGGAGCTGGTCGAGCTGATCCGCAGCATCAAGTCCAATACCAAGGCGGAGAAGGTAATGGAGCTCGTTCAGGAGATTAACGACAAGGTGATTATATTCACCGAGTACCGTGCATCGCAGGAATATTTGCTCCAGTTTTTGAAGGATCACAAAATTACAGCCGTCCCGTACCGGGGCGGTATGAACCGCGGCAAAAAAGACTGGATGATGGATTTGTTCCGCAATCGCGCGCAGGTGCTTGTGGCGACAGAGGCTGGCGGCGAAGGGATCAACCTGCAGTTTTGCCACAACATGATCAACTTCGACTTGCCCTGGAATCCGATGCGGGTTGAGCAGCGAATCGGGCGTGTGCATAGGCTCGGGCAGCAGGACGATGTAAAAATATACAATTTATCGACCCGTGGAACGATTGAAGAGTACATTCTTTCGCTTCTTCACGAAAAAATCAATATGTTCGAGCTGGTCATCGGTGAGCTCGATACGATACTCGAACGGTTCGAACAGACTCATTCACTTGAAAAGCAGCTGGCGCAAATGATTCTAAGCTCCAAAAATGAGGATGAAATTCGCCGGCAAATGGACGATCTGGGCCGTTCGTTCAGCGAGATTCGCACGGGGCTTACGCGCGATACGGACACGGGCGAAATGCAGCGCGTTAACGCGATGCTCGATGCCGTAGGCCAGACGATACCGAGGAACGATGCGGAGGT
The DNA here is from genome assembly GCF_042793215.1 of Paenibacillus sp. NPDC056579. Lineage (NCBI taxonomy): Bacteria > Bacillati > Bacillota > Bacilli > Caryophanales > Paenibacillaceae > Paenibacillus > Paenibacillus sp. NPDC056579. The sequence continues at coordinate 686,900 of NZ_JBHTVD010000002.1, read as the reverse complement.
ATCTTCATGAAAACCGATCAAATTCAAACGTTCGTCATGCGCTATCTCGAAGCGGAGCAGTGCGATATTCTGGAGAAGCATCCGGCTTATGTCACGGTGAAGCTGTCCCCTTCCGCCGATAAGGAGCTGAACTATCGCCCCTATTATTGGAGCTTTGTGGAGCGGACCGGCGTTACGCCGGAAACGATGACATGCACCTTTATTTTCGATCCCGAGGAATATAAGGCATCGCAAACAGCTAGTGCACCACTTGTCGGAGGACCGGCAGGTCAAGCTGCGCCATCCCCGGCAGGGAATAACGCCGCAGGCGCGCCTATGCCTCCCGGTGCTCCGGCCGACAGCATTTTGGGCCGTTATTTCGGCTTTGTGCCGACCCAAATGACGGCGCGCGTCCCCAAAGACGAGGTGACCTTCGGAAGCCGCAGACTGGGGCAAATATTCGAGGCCGTGCGCAATAAAGGACGGTTCGTCCATTTATATGAGCAATTCAAGCCCGAGCAGCAGCAAAAATCGGCCCCTATGTCTACGCTTGCCTACGAAACGTGGATGCAGGTGAATTACAAGGTGGAGATGGCATGCGATATGAAACGCAGTGAAATCCATTCGCTCGGCATCCATATGGTTACGGGAGAAATACGGGAGCACTTTCAGGATGTTTTGAGGACACGGAGGCTGTCCCCCCGAATTCCGCCGCAGGTCTATATGATCCCGGATAGGCTTACCTTGCCGCGTGCCGTTATTTATTTGGAAGAGTATCTGGAGAGGAAGCTAAGGGATTACGATCATTCGTGGGCGGAGGATGCACAATTTCGGCTCCAGGACGAGCTGAACCGGATCCGTACCTACTATGAATCGTTAATTCAGAGTGCCGATCTTGACAAAAAGCCGGATTTCGAAGCGCAATATGCGAACCGCCGGCAGGAAATCGACTGGCAGTTCCGCCCGCGAATCGAGGTAACCGTCATCAATTGCGGATTGTTCCATCTTCAAGCGGGGAATCCGGCTATGAACTGACGAATTCCGCTAAATGACAGCAAAAATAGAAGCAAACTTTTTTTTGCCCGGCTACAGGTTCTAACAAACTTTTCAAGGCATATTTTATACAATAAGGGCATAGCAGTTGCATTGTGTGACAGCATCCGTGCCCGACTAACAGAAGTGAGAAGGTGAATGGATGAGAACTTCGATTTTATGGCTGTCCGCCCTGCTTCTTTGGACAAGCCTGCTGGTTGCCCACCCGCTCTCCAGTGCAGCGGTTACGGACAATCCGCCGATTCCCGCTCAAGCGTTACTGCCTGCTTCCACCGATTCCGCGGTGATCACCCCTTCTTTTATGGATGCGGTTAACCAATGGATGAAGCGAATTTCCAATGAACAAGGCTACGAAGCATGGAAGCAAGCCACTTGGACCAGCTATCCCCTCGGTCCCGGCACCCACGGATGGATCATATTGCTCAAATCCGGCGGGGCTGAAGTCGGCTATATGGTGTTGTATGCCGATGACCCGGGCAATCCGAACAAATACCGCCTTGCGGAATACGGCCGCGGGAATACGCCGCTCTTCAGCTTGAATACGCTGTACCGATCGTTGGTGCAGCTAGAACTTATCGATACTTCTTATCAAGCAGAGCGATGGTATTCCGGTCCGTTCTATGCCGTATGGAAGGTTACGTCCGGGACCAGCCAATATATCATTGATGCCAAAACCGGCGAGCTGCTGCCGGTCCTCTCCGATAAGCTGCCGGAAGCAGACAGCCTATCCGTCTCGTCTGCGCCCTCCGTACAGCCGGAGCATTCCATCTTATCCACCGTACAGATCGAGCCGTTTGATCCGTACGACCGACTGCCCTGGGTTTCAGGCAAGCCGATCGTCTTTAGCTCGCTTGAAGAGCTTGAAACCGCTCTCACTAAGGAGCGGAAGCTGACCTTCGTAACGGAGCTTTATGACCGTAAAGTTACCGTCCCGCTTGCAGTTACCGGCCTTCAGCGATGGAGCGACGATAGCGTGTTCCTGCTATTGGATCAGGAAGGGACTAGAGCCATTCCTTACGACACCGTCATGAAGCTGGGCAGCGTATTCCCTTAGGTTTTTCTCCTCCTCTCCCTATATAGAAAAGCTTCCCCGCCCTGGAGTCCGGAGATCGTGCCGGCTTGAGGAAGAGAAGCTTTTCATTTTTTTTTATTCCAGCGCATCCCGTCTACCCACATTCGCGCGGCTATAGGCAGCATGCCGAACCAGCGGTACTGCCACTGCTCGCGGGATTGCCTTATGCTTGCTTTCGTTTGCTTGCGAACCTCCCGCGGTGTTTCCATATAAATAACAAATTGCTCTGTTACATATTTCACCAATTCATCCGCTTTTGCTATCGTCCGCACCTCCTGCAATCTAAGCTGCATTTACTATTTTGTCCAGATTCAGAACTGTCCAACCCTCCAACTCCGCCATTTTGCCGAAACCCGGCCTATTTGCCTGCATATGAGGCACAAATAAAAACACCCGCCTATCCTTAAAAAAAGGATATCGGGTGTTCGGTTTTTCGGTTTATCGTTACATTTTCTCCGGCGCTTCAATACCGATCAGGGCTAAGCCATTGCGCAGCGTAATGTGGGTGCTTTTCACCAACGCCAGGCGTGCTTGGCGAAGTGCCGCATCGTCAACGAGAATCGGACATTCGTGATAGAAGCGGTTGAAGCTTTGCGCCAGGTCAACCAGATAACGGCTGACGATGGAAGGCTCCAGCTTCATACCGGCCTGCTCTACCCGCTCCTTGAACAGGTACAGCTGCTTCAGCAGTCCTTGAGCTTCCACATTATTCAACAAGGAAGCATCCAATTGCTCAGGCTGTACATCGAACTCAATCGATGCCCCGTCGTTCGCTTTGCGCAGTACGCTGCAGGCACGGGCATGCGTATATTGGACGTACGGACCGGTTTCTCCTTCGAAGTTCAACGCAACTTCCCAAGAGAATACGATGTCCTTGATCCGGTTATTGCTCAAATCGTTGAAAATAATCGCGCCGACGCCGACTTGACGGGCAACATCGTCCTTATTTTCGAGATTCGGATTTTTCTCATTAATAATGTCTCTGATTTTGTCAATCGACTGCGTAAGCAGCTCTTCGAGGCGGATGACATTCCCTTTGCGTGTAGACAGCTTCGCGCCTTCCAGGCTTACTTTGCCAAACGGCACGTGTACCAGCTGGTTAGCCCATGGATAGCCCATCAGCTCGATCACCTTGAACCATTGCTGGAAGTGCAGGCTTTGTCCCGCATCGGTAACATAAATACACTTGTCGAAATCGTAAGTGTTCTTACGGTAAATCGCTGCCGTTACGTCACGGGTATGATACAGCGTGCCGCCGTCCTTCTTGATCATCAGGGCCGGTGGCATATTGTAGTCGTCAAGGCGAACGAGCAGTGCTCCTTCATCCTCTTCAAGCAGGTTTTTCTGCTTCAGCTCGTCCACTACGGCCGCCATCTTATCGTTATAGAAGCTTTCGCCGGCATAGGAATCGAATTTCACGCCCAGCAGATCGTAAATTTTCTGGAATTCCTTCAAGCTGATTTCCACGAACCATTTCCACAGCTGCAGCGCATCCTCGTCACCCTGCTCCAGCTTGACGAACCACGCGCGAGCTTCGTCCTCGAGCTCAGGCTTCACATCCGCTTCGTCGTGGAATTTCACATACAGCCGCTGCAGCTCATCGATCCCGTCGGCTTCGACGACGCTCTTGTCTCCCCACATCTTGTAAGCGACGATCAGCTTGCCGAACTGGGTGCCCCAGTCGCCCAAATGATTGATTCCAATACAGTTGTAGCCTAGGAATTCGAAGATCTTATAAATCGCATTCCCGATCATGGTCGTGCGCAAATGTCCGATATGAAACGCCTTGGCGATGTTAGGCGACGAATAGTCGATTGCGATGTTGCGGCCTTGTCCGATATTTTGCGCGCCGTACCGCTCTCTTTGCTCCAGCACTTCGCCAAGCACGTTTTTGGCAAAGTAGGCCGGCTCCAAAAACACATTGAAATAACCGGATACAGCTTCGACCCGTTGAAAAGCCGGATGTCCCTGCCAATTTTGCTTCAATTCCTCGGCGATGGCCTGAGGCGCTTTCCGAAACTGCTTGCTTAATTTGAAGCAAGGCATCGACAAGTCGCCCATCTGCGGATTGGGAGGATATTCGATCAATTCCGCAATCGCTTCCTCCGTTATTCCCTCGAGCTGAGCTATCAATTGTGACGCCAATATATTTTTATAATTCATCCTCATGGTCCCCTTTCCGTCCATCCGTATGATCGTTTATTCAAGCAACAAAGCACCCCAAGCGGGGTGCTCGCTATTCGTAAGTTCCGGTTTGCCATCATTTACATATGTAGCTATTATATCTATCCTGAAAAATCGAGTCAAGCGCCTAAATACGCCATATCGCCCTACTGTATCCGAAACTTGCGGACCAGCCCGTTCAGCTCCTCGCACAAGCCTTCAATCGCGTGAACCGACTTCGTAATTTGCTTCATCGATTCCAGCTGGCTGACGGACAAGCCGGCTGCCTGTGCCGATTGCAGCGAGGAATTTTTTGCTATCGACGCCGTCTCCAGCACCGAAGCGGACACTTCCTCCGAGCCTGCCGAGATTTGCTCGGAAATCGCCGATATTTCGGTAATTTGCTCGTTGGTTTGCTGCGCCTTGTCTACGATTTGGTGGAAGCCTCCCGCCAGCTGGTTGACGAACGCTTTCCCCGTTTCCATCTCCTGTATTTCCCGGTCCATTGCCGCAACCATCCGGGCGACCTTCGCCTGGACCGCTTCAATCAGCTCGGCGATATGCTCCGAGGACAGACGGGACTGCTCCGCGAGCTTGCGGATTTCACCGGCTACGACGGCAAAGCCCCGCCCTTCCTCGCCCGCACGCGAAGCTTCGATAGAGGCATTCAGCGCTAGCAAATTCGTTCTCGCCGAAATATCGCTCATGACCTTCACAATCTCCCCGATTTCCTCGGAGTGGGTGGACAGCTCCCTTACCGCGCCGGACGATACTTCAACAGACTGGTGAATCGCCTCCATTTGCAGCAGCACCTTGTCCAAAGTTAGGCTCCCCTCCTCGGCGGCGCGGAGCGTATCGTACATCATTTCCGACATAGCCATTGAGGAATCTGCGATTTCCCCCATGCCTGCCGATATTTCCTCCATGGCGCGGGCGCTTTCCTCCGTCCCTTTCTCCTGGGCTTCGGCGCCGCTGGCTATTTGCTGCATGGACGACGTCATCGTATGGATCGCAGTCACTGTCGTATCCGCATCATGGGCCAACATCTTTGTCGTTTTGTTGACCTCGCGCGATGTTTCTTCGATAGTATAAATCATAGTCTTGAGCTGCTGTGTCATTTGATTGACGGAATGAACCAAGCTTCCGATCTCGTCCTTGCTTTTGGTTACGATAGGCTCTCCGGTCAAATCCCCTTCCGCAATCCGCTTGACTCTCGCGCTTATCGCCTCGATCGGCTTAATCATCCGGCTGATCAGCAAGAAGGCCACGAATGCCGCAATGACCGGGAAGATGCCTCCCGTTTGCAGCGTAAATTGCAGCATGTTCCAGGTCCGGTCCGTTAAGATCGACGCATCGAAATCGATCGCCATAACTGCCACAATTTCTTTGGAAGCATCATGGTCGGCGAAAATCGGGGCGTACCCCGTCTTTCTCTCTCCGCTGCCGAACGTATAGACGGACGATGCTTCCGGGTGCTTCATGTTTACCAGCATATCCATCGCATTACGATCTATGTAAAATTTATCGCCCGCCTTGAAGCCTTCCTGCTGCAGCCGCTTGTCGGGTACTAGCAGAACACCGTTTAAGCTCATAATGGCGGCATTTTTGAAAATGGGCTTGTGATCGACAATCCAGTTCACTTTATCCTGCAGCTCTTTGGAGGCTTTACCCTGGGCCAGATCTTTGATTTCCGATGCTGTCAAAAGTCCCGAGGTGATACTTGCACAGCCGATGAGCTCATCTCCGGCCGATTGATCAATTTGCTTGTAATTGACATAATAACCAATGACCAGCAAGGAGAAAACGCTTGCCAATACGGCAACCACAACGAGCCAGGTCACTTTCCCTACAATACCTAATTTCATGGACGATCCCCTCTTTTCATAGAACCACTGATGTCGTTTGATTTCATAGTATCGCTAACGGTGGTTAGTCACTGTGATTTATATCACACCAGGATATATTTCCCATCCCCTTCCACACAAAATGTAATGAGTTTGTTACTCTTTGCCTATGGGGGAACTGATATAATGAGGGATAATTTCTTATAAAAGCATTCACGGAAAGCAGGCGATTCCACTTGACCTTCACCCGCTGGGCCCCCGCTTTGCTCTGCATGCTTACGATGCTTTGCAGCGGATGCTCGCTTATTCAAGATCCGCAATCGTATATGCGCAAGCCGAAGCTTCCGGAAGACAAGGCGAGCCTGAACCACGTCATCGAGCAGGCGATTCCAGCAGGAGCTTCCATCCTTCGGCCCAAACGATCGAACGATCCTGCTTCGATTTATATTAAAGATTTGGACAACGACGGCAATCCGGAGGCGGTCGTCTTTTATAAAACCCAAGATGCGATCAAAGGCATGCTGTGGACACGGAGCGGCGATACCTGGACACTGGTCAGCGAAATGACCGGAGACGGCTATGAGCTCGACTCCTTGCAGTTCGAAGACTTGACGAATGACGGCAGGCTGGAGATTGTCGCCGGCTACTCCGGAGGGATCAGGCTGAGCATGGGTCTCGTTATTTATCATTTGGACGGCGGGAAGCTGACTACACTGTATCAAAGCCCTTACAACGAGATGATTATCGACGACTTGAACCAGGATCAGCAAAAAGATATTACGCTCGTGACTATGGAACGGAATGTATCGTCCAAAATAACTACCTTCCAATATAACGGCAAGGATTTTCAGCCGATTGGTTCGGTACCTCTGGATCCCTATGTGAACGGCTACTACAATATAGCGGCAGGATATGTTACCGAATCCATTCGCGGCTTGCTGCTGGATGCGGGGGTAGGCGCCCATTCCTCCACAACGCAGCTCGTCCGCTTTGACGGGGGCCAGCTGGTCAAGGCGTTCCCGGACAATAAGCTGCCCTTCAGGTCGGGGTCTGCCCTAAGCGGAGATATCAACCAGGACGGGATTATGGAGATCTCCATCGACATGGCTCCCAAAGGCTCGGAGAGCGAAGCTTACGCGTATACGCCTTGGATTACCGAATATTATCGCTGGGACGGTCAGGAGGGACTGAGCAAGACACCCTTATACCGCCGATACTATGATTATTTGAACGGCTTCTATTTGGAAATCCCGGCGGAATGGAAAGACGCATTCGGAGTCAAGCGTACGGAGAATACGCATCGTTTTTATTTCACGGATACGGACACAACGATATTCGAATGGGAAACGATACCGAAAGAAAGCTGGGATTCCGGCGATATCCAGGGCAAAGTAATAGGACGCACAGACAAGACGGTCACCGTGCTGCACCTGCCTTCGGATAACAGCAAGTATGCGGACAATTTCCATTCCGTGACGGAGCTTCAAAGAGAGGAGAATTCCGATGAGTAAAGTGCTCATTCTCGAGGACGAAGAATCCATCCGCAGCTTTGTCGTCGTCAATTTGAGACGGGAAGGATTCCATATTATAGAAGCGGCTACAGGAGATGAAGCCATCCAGCGATTTCAGGAGCATCCCGATCTGGGTGTTGCGCTGCTGGACGTCATGGTGCCCGGGCGGGACGGATTCGAGGTATGCCGCCGGATCCGGGAGCGCAACGAGCGGGTCGGCATCATCTTTTTGACGGCCAAGGTACAGGAGAAGGACAAAATTATGGGCTTGTCCCTCGGAGCCGACGATTACATCAGCAAACCGTTCAGCCCGGGCGAGCTCATGGCCAGGGTACATTCCCTCCTGCGCCGCGTTCAGCTTCAATCTCCTTCCCGGCAGTCGCACGATCCCGTATACCGGTCGGGTCCGTTCGAGCTTCATACCGCCTTGCGCGAGTTTCGAAAATATGGCGAGCTCATCGACCTGACTCCGACGGAAATGGCGCTGGTACAGCATTTTATGCTGCATCCCGGCATTCCGCTTAGCCGTGACACCCTGCTTGATGAAGTATGGGGCGAGAATTATGTCGGCGATCCGAAGATGGTCGACGTCAATATCCGGCGCTAGCGGCAAAAGGTCGAGGAGGACCCGTCCAAGCCTGCTTACATCGAGACCGTTTGGGGCTTCGGCTATAAGTGGAAGGATTGCGAACAATGATGCGTAAGGGGATTAAGCGGCTTGTCGTATCTCACTATGTACTCGTCGTGCTGCTGACGCTGGTCCTGGTCGAAAGCGTGTTTATCTACTCGGTTCGCACCTTTTATTACAACAGCATTTTTAACAACCTAAACAACCATGCTCAGGTGTCTGCGTCCTTCTATAACAAGTTTCATTCCGACCTGAATGTCCTTACATTCGAAAAGCAGCTTCCGGACGTTATCGAATCATTCGCCCATCCCAGCGCGGAGCTGCAGGTCATTACCAAGCAAGGTACCGTGCTGGCTACAACAAGCGGCTTTGATGTCCGCGAGCAAATCAAAACCAGGGACGTGACTGCAGCGGCGCAGGGGACCTCCGGACGCTGGGTCGGGACCAACGATCCGACCGGCGAGCGGATCATGGCTGTAGCGACGCCCCTGCTATGGAACGGGCAGCCGATTGCCGTGCTTCGTTATATCACCTCGCTGCAGGAGGTTGACCGGGTGATCCGCAACATATCCGGCATCGCCCTGCTGATCGGCTTCGCCATTCTCGGCGCCGTATCCTTGATCAGCTTGGCTCTCGCCAATTCGATCGTCCGCCCGGTCAACCGCATCACGGCGGCTTCCGCTCTGATGGCCAAAGGCCGCTTCGATGTTCGCGTAGACGAATCGTACCGGTACGAGCTTGGAGATCTGGCCAAGACATTGAATTTTATGGCGCAGGAAATCGTCAAGAGCGACAAGCTGAAGAACGACTTTATTTCGTCCATATCGCACGAGCTCCGCACGCCGTTGACGAGTATAAAAGGCTGGAGCGAGACGATACTGTCCGGCGACCTGGAGGATAAAAACGAGACGAAAACGGGACTCAGGATCATATCCAAGGAGACCGACCGGCTAGTCGGGCTTGTCGAAGAGCTGCTCGACTTCTCCCGTCTGGAGCAGAAGCAGCTGTCGCTCGATATCGGACAGGTCGATATGGAATATTTGCTTAATGAAGTCATGCTCCAAATGGCGGCCAAAGCCCGCTCCAAACACGTTTCGTTCCAATATGTCCGGAAGGGCGATTCAAGTCCGCCCTCCATTCCCGGGGATCCTAACCGGCTCAAGCAAGTTTTTCTGAACATAGCCGATAATGCGGTCAAGTTCGCTGATCCGGATACGGCGATTACCGTAACGGCTTCTGTGGAGCCGGATGCCCTCGCCGTCAGCATACGCGACATAGGGGCCCCCATTCCATCGGAGCATTTGGGGAAAATTACGGAGAAATTTTATCAGGTGAATCCGCAAGGTGAAGGAACCGGACTCGGGCTTGCGATCTGCAAAGAGATCGTTGAGCTGCATCGCGGCAAGCTTACTGTCTCCAGTTCGGATACGGAAGGCACGACTGTTACCATGCGGCTTCCATTGTCTTGACCTTCTCCTACCCTCCTACTAAAAAAAGCCACCGTGAGGGTGGCTTCGGGCTGTCGTGCAGCCTGATTATGCGGAATATGCAAAAGGTGGTAGGTGGTGTATCTCCTGCAGGAGCGTTAGCGCCCGCCTTTGTTATCAGGAATTCACCACTGAAAGGGAGTAGATTAATAATTCCTGATAACAACAGCGGCCGGAAGGAGATACTCCACCGGGATACCTTGCATCACTTCCAGCGATATAGGCTTCCCGACAAGCCAAAAGCCACCCTCGAAGGTGGCTTTTTTCACTCCACTATAACATTTTCTGCATCAAAATAACGTCCAGCATCCGGTCGAACTTAAAGCCGACTTCGCGCATGACGCCGATATAGTCGAAGCCGAATTCCCGGTGAATATAGATACTGCTGTCGTTGCCTTCCGTAATACGCGATAAAACGGTATGAAGTCCCGCTTCTTTGCCAGCTTTTAAGACTTGATCCATCAGCTTCTTGCCTATGCCCTGCCCGCGGAAATCATGATGGATGTACAAGGACAATTCCGAGGTCCGCTCGTAAGCAAGACGGTCGGAGTAAGGATTCAAGGAAGCCCAGCCTACCACGATTCCCCCCAGCTCCGCTACGAGGACGGGATAACGGGTTCCGTGCAGCTGAAACCATTGCTGCTGCTGCTCCAAAGTACGCGGCACCGTATCGAAGGTCGCGACGGTATGCAGAACGGCCTCGTTGTAGATTGCTAGAATGGCATGGATGTCTGATTCCACTGCCGTACGAATAATCATTTCCTATTCACACTGCCTTTCCACAAATGAAAAACCATCTGGTATCGTAGGATATCAGATGGCTGTTATATTTAGAGGTTGGTGCGGTCAAGAGGACTCGAACCTCCACGGGGGGTTAGCCCACACGGACCTGAACCGTGCGCGTCTGCCAATTCCGCCATGACCGCATATATTGTGTCTCTTCAGCTTCGTGAAGCGGACAAGAAGTATCATATCACCGGATGGACATGCCTGTCAAATCATTTTTTCCTATGTCATCCATTCATACACAACCCAGGCGATGACGCCCCAAATTGGAAGCGTAAACAAAATGCCGTACATCGTTCCTTTCAATGCAGAACCTTCCGTGGACATCCTAATTACCTCCCCGATTCATATTTCGCAAAGTAAACAAATACCGGATTACAGTATATGCGAAAACCGTTCGAGCTATGACATTTTTTTGACCTATCATGTTTCTGTGCTGCGTCCATATACATAGGGCAAGGAGGGATCGGGATGATTCTGCTTCAGTTGGCTATCGGCGTATTGGCTGCCTTGATCTTGTGGGGCTTTATTAAACTGACATTTCAACTCATGCTGTGGTTCATAGGAATCGTTGTGGTAGTGAGCTTCTTGATTCCCGGCGCGCTGCTGTTCCTAAGCGGACTCATGTTCATCTCAATCGGAATGCTCGCTACGCTAGGAGTCTTGTACATCATCGGCGCGTTCAGGCATTGACTCATCCATCAGCACCGCACTACCCTTCCCTGTATGCTTGCAAGGCGCGCAGAGACCATTCTCGCAATGCTGGCACATCCGCTTGAACGGGCGTATCGAACAAATGGGTTGCAGGCAATTCCGGGTCTGCACTTAGTCTAATGATTTCGCCGCGGACCCCGCCTTCTCCTTCCTTCTCCAGCTTCAATGCATAAAATTGATCCAATATAACCAATTGCTCGTCTTCCACGTAAAATGGTCCTCCTTTTTCCTCATGCAGTCCAAAGCATGTCCATCCTAGTTTCCCAAAATCCGACTCGATTATACAATCGCTGCCCGCACGGGATAAAAATCGCCATACAAGAAACCCTATGGTTCGGGAGGTGATTACGATGTCAGGCAGAAATAACAAACCGGATAACAACGGCCCTGCAAGCTCCCCGTCCCGTCTCGATCAATTCGGGGACAAGCTCGCGGAAACGACGTCCGCCAAACCGATGAAAGGCTCTTCTTGCGACAACGAACCGAACCGATCTTAAGCAAGTTAAAACCGGAAACGATCCGGCGCCTTTATGCAATCAAGGTGTCCGGCCGTACTCCGGTTTTTTCTTTTGACTATTTTTATCACCAACGCTCCATTCGCGTCTTATAATAAACTAAACGTGATTTTGCGAAGGGACTGGGCGATGGCATATGGGAAAATGCAAGGATCCGGACGATATTAAGCGGGACATTACATTCATCGTATACAGCGTTATTGTAATATCGTTTTTGTTGGGACTCGGACGTGCAGATGGGATTGAGGCAGAAGCCGAGACGCCTTCGGTGCTTATTGAATAACCCGGTTGGAGGGTGACTGCCGTGGCAGGTCAAAACAATAGAGGAAAAAACGGAAACGGCAGCAAAAAAAACAACGGCTTCAATCAAAAAGATATCGAGAAAAAGCTGGCATCCTTCGGCAAGCTGACACCTCAACAAATTATAGTGATTGCGGGACTGCTTACCAACGCTTTAAGCGTAGATTCCGTTCTGATCGACAAGGATCAGGAAATCGAAATCGTTCTGGTAGGCTCTCTCCGCCGCAAGACCAAGCTGGACCGCCTGGTGGACGAAGTGAGCCAAATGAACGTCGGCGATCTGATCGAATCATTGATTCGAAGATAATACCCATTGCTCATACCGTACTATGGAGCTTTTGACGGACTCGTACACCGTTCTGCCCACAAAATAGCCAAGCTGTGTAGCGGTTCCGGCATATCGGAACGGAGGCCCCTCCTGCGTTGAGGCTATAATGACCGCGTCCGTCGTTGTACCGGTTGCATGCTTATCAATATCCTCCATGCGGATCCCGGCATCCTGCAATGCTGCCGTCTTCGCTTCCGTCGCCGTTATGACGGCGTTAACCATCGCGGCATCCGTCAGTTGTCCATCGATGACGGTAATGATATTGATCGTCCCGGGAAACAGCTCCTCGGGCCTTTGCTCTTGTCCGGCACGCGCTTTGTTGCTTAGCCCTGCCGTTGCCCACGTACATACTTTGAGCCCCGTATGCAGCGACAGCTCCGAATAGCCGCGGTCCTTCACCCGGGCTGCGGTTAGCAAAGCTGCAGTCCCTTCTGCCTTAAGGCCTTTTAAACGCATGAAATCGTTCATTTCAGCCATTGGATCGTCGCAGGAGTAGGAACGGTCCACCTGCCGGTTCATGAGTCGGTAATGCCGCCCGAAGCCTTCTCCCCACATCGAAGAGTTCAGCGTCTTCAGCCCTCGTTCGCTTTCAATAATATAGAAGCTGTTGACCCCGTCCTCGAAGTCAAGCAGCCGGATCCCTGGAATAAGGGAAGCTTGGATGGCGTCGCTATGAGCGAGAGTCATTCTAGAGCACCAATCCAATCCGTATTGCGCTCCTCGGTAAACGGCTGATAGTGATATCTCCGATCGAGCTTAACGATTCTCCGGTTCTGCTTGCGGATCATGACGGTCGTATCGTCCCATGCGACGACAATTCCTTTCACATCGTTAACGGGATCGGCATCCCTCACCACCCGAAGCTTTGTGCCGTCAATCCGGTACTGATCCAATTGTTCCTCGCTAATCATATATACCCTCCTTTGCTCCTAAGCGGAGCAAGACAATGCTTTCATTTATTGTGCAGCTAAGAATAGAATACACCAATCACGGTATACAATAAACAGAACGGAACTGTTGGAACAAGAGTATGCTCTTTCCGACGGCATCTCCATTCCAGGACAAGCTTTCCGAAAGGAGTCATGTTACCGATATGGATAAAAAAACGTACTATGTTGCCGTAGCGTCCGGTGAAATTCTCGAGCCTGAGGATATGAACGGCAATTTCGAGTTTGAAATATTGGCCAACGAAGAAGATATCGATCAGCTTCAGGAGCTGTTCGAGGAGCAGGCCGAGGCACACGATGATACGGCGGCAAGAGCGATGATTCCTATCCGGGAGTATCATAACGACAAAGAAAACGACGCAGCCGACTACTGGCTGAGAGAGATCTACCGCAAGCTGCATGCACTCGGTACACCGGAAACGAAGCAGCATATCGAGAGCATGAACATTCTGAATTAGCAGCAAGCGCAGGCAAAGCGCAGAAAAGCAAAAAAACCTACTGCCGTATAGGCTCGTAGGTTTTTTTACATCTATGGATCAACCGCCGATTAACAATGTCCGCTCGATCTCGGTCAGCTTACATGCTCCTTTGAGTCATTGGTCTCGAACCAATAATCCAGTACTTTGCTGGACATGACTCTCTTGTTGATATACTCAACCTGCTGCTGCGAGAACTGCGGCTGCCATTCAACTCCGAGCTCCTCGCTCAATTTGACAATGGTAAGCAGCTCAGACCAAGCTACGTACCTTTTGTACCAAAAAAATTGAGGATGTTCAATCATATAGGGATACAGGTCATCAAACTCTGTATGTTTACAATCGAGGGCACGTTCGAAGTGAATTTTAGCTTCGTTCAACTTGGTAACAAAAAAATCCGCCGGTATTTCATTCCCCATAGCAATGCCTCCTCTCTTTTGCTTGAATCCATTATAAAGGAAAATCATTGTAGTGGGAAGGCTTAATACCTTGAAAATAATTCTTGCCCGGCCCTTACTCGAACTCGATGCGCCCGTTCGCAAGCGACGAGATCTTGGCCAGCGATTCGACCCGGACACCCGACTCCCGGATGGTGCGGCCGCCTGCCTGGAACGATTTTTCCACTGCGATCCCCACTCCGACCAGCTCCGCCCCGGAACGGCGGATAATGCGGATAAGCCCTCTGGCTGCATCCCCGTTGGCGATAAAATCGTCGATCAGCACGATGCGGTCGTTCTCGCCCAGCCACTCACGGGATACCATGATATCGGTCACGAAGCCTTTCGTGAAAGAAGGCACTCTCTCGCAGTACACTTCCGTGTTATCGGAGTTCAACGACTTTTTGCGTCGGGCGAACACCATCGGCACATTCAGCTCTTGCGCGGCCGCGAAGGCGATAGGGATACCCGAGGACTCGATCGTCAGCACCTTGGTCACTCCGTCCTCACGGAACAAGCGGGCGAACTCTTTGCCCATGGCTGTGGTCAGTGCTGGGTCGACCGCATGGTTCAAAATTGCGTCAAGCTTAATAATATCGTCAGAGATGACTACTCCTACTTCTCTAATTCTTTGTTTTAACAATTCCATTCCTAATTCCTCCCGAAAAACCTTTTCCGTTAACTTATCACATGGCGATTCTGGGTTTCAAGTACTTACTTTATAATCTTTTCTAAAGTTTGTGCAACTTTTCATTTCGTTACAACGTCTATCTAGTACAGAGAGCAAGAAACAATGACCTTCGCCATGAAAATGGATTACTGAAAATAAGAAACGATCGTTTTCATAAAATTGTCCTCATTTTTGTTAAAAAATGCTCTTTGTAGATTCAAAACGGACAGAGTATGATTAATAAGGCTATAAGCGAGCGTTCCATGAGGCATGTCTCCATGTTTTCATAGATAACAGGAAAGGAAGTCAGAGATGCTGAAATCAACTACATACGTCGCAAGTTGGCTCGTTCCTTTCATCCTCATTATGCTGATTACCGGATGTAATAATACGCCTAAAGCGCAGCAGCCGTCTACGCCTTCCGATTCCGCAGCCAAACCGCCTGTCGCAGCTTCGTCCGATCAAGTCAACAAGACTGTACCGGAAACAGCTGATCCGGAACCGACGCCGCAGGCAACTGCGAATCCGAACGACAAGGTTTCATTGGCCAGTGTCGATTCAGCGCACAAGCCAGAGGAAGAAACGGAACCTGTCAAGCCGACCCATACGAAACCGAAAATCGACATCCAGGATCCCTACAATCAGGCCAAGCCGACTCTGCTCGGACTGACTTTGAAATCTGCACCGGATGCAGTGACAGGGAAATACGGCAAGCCGAAAGAGCAATTCCAGATGGACGACGAAACCGACCCGATCACAGTGTATGACTATACGGATTTTCTGGTAGGCTTCAACAAGCAAAATCAGCTTCAGTTCATCGACATCCGCAGCAGCGACATCAATCCGGGCTTAAACGGACTGAAGCTGGGTCAATCGACAGCCGCCGTCTTCAAAGCGCTGGGCAAGCCGGATACGAACACAAGCTACGTTATGACGTACAAATCGAAAGGCGCCATACTAAAGCTTGATATCGATCCGAAGACCGACAAGGTCAACTCGATCAAGCTGTTTGCGGAATAAGAAGGCCCACTTGCGACAAAAGAAAAAGCCTTGGCAGGAAGTTCATCTCCCTTGCCTAGGCTTTTTTTGCGCAGGATGCGGGTCAGCTTGTTGTTTTTTGCCGGGACGCCCCGCGCTTGCGGTACCTCATATAAATAAGAATCCCTATAGCGGCGAGAACGATGATAACGGCAACGCTTATGCCCATATAGTGATGCACCAGATTCATGATCTTCGGTGCGTTGGTGCCGATGAAATGCCCTAATGTCAGAAACGAAGCGCACCATATAAGTGCTCCGGTGCCTGCATACAACAAGTATTTCCAGAACGTGACCGCGCTTACCCCCGCTAAGTAACAGGTAAAGTGCCGGACGCCTGGTACGTAATATCCGAACGCAACGGTCCAAAGGCCGTATTTCTTGAACCACCCTTCTGCCAAATCGAGCCGCTGCGGAGTCAGCTTGACCCATTTGCCGTAACGGTACAAGAACGGCTTCCCTACCGTTTTCCCCAACATATAGCTGACGATCATTCCTGTCATCGTCCCCGCATAGCTGACCACAAAAGACATGCCCAGCGTGAGAGGTCCTCCATTCGTAGTCAATGAGCCGACGGTTGTCATCAAGATCTCATCCGGCACCGGAATTCCGACAATCCCTACAGCCAACAAGCCGAACAGGGCGATATATCCGTAATTTTCAATCAGCAGCAAAATATCATCCAGCACACAGACACGCTCCTGCAAATGATTATATAAACAATAGTAAGGATGAATAGGCCTCTCTTATTCTAACAGAATCCGAACGTTTCCCCAAGTTGGAGGCATGTATACACCCTTAAACTCATACCTTGTACTATATGGAACAAGCTGTGCGAAAGGTGGACCTGGGATGTTGAGAAAGTTCGGCAGCATTATGCAAGTAAGCTTCACCTATGTCGGCACCGTCGTCGGCGCCGGCTTTGCAACCGGCCAGGAGATACTGACATTTTTCACCCGGTACGGCTGGCTTGCTACACTAACTATAGGAATCGCCAGCGCGCTTTTTGTATGGCTTGGTATTAAGTTAATGTTTCTCGCCCATGAAGTCAAGGCACAGTCCTATGAAGACTTAAACAAAGTGCTCTTCGGGGAACGGATTGGCGAATGGATTAGCCTGTTTACGCTCGTCACCTTATTCGGGGTTACTACGGTAATGCTGGCCGGTGCAGGGTCCGTGTTCAAGGAGCAGTTCCATCTTCCTTACCAATTGGGCCTGATGGTCACACTGCTGCTTGCCTATGCCGTACTGAACAAAGGAATGAAGGCCATCGTAGCCGTCAACTCGATCGTCGTGCCGATGATGCTGTGCTTCAGCTCCATTATCGTCTGGTATTCGTGGGACTTGCCCGGCTCGGGCAATTGGCTTCATTTGACTTCCGATTATCCTCTGGAACGGATCTGGTTCGCGCCGTTTCTATATGCCGCCTTCAATCTGTCGATGGCGCAGGGAGTTCTTGTCCCGCTCGGCGCGCAAGTCCGCGATCGTTCCGTTCTCTTCTGGGGAGGAATATGGGGTGGAGTAGCCATCGGGATTATGCTGCTGGCCGGTCACTTCGCCTTGTCGGCTCATATGCCCGGCATTTCCCAATTCGACATTCCGATGGGACAACTCATTCAAAAGGTAGGGCCGGTCTTGCAGCTCTTGTTCCTATGCGTCATTTACGGTGAAATCTTCACAACGTTCATCGCCGACGTGTATGGCTTATCTCTGCAGCTGGAGCAGCGCACCAAGCTTCCCCGAACCTGGATTTTATGGCTTGTCCTCACGCTCAGCTACCTCGTGAGCCTTCTTGGATTCAAGGCGCTGTTGACTACGCTATACCCGCTCTTCGGCCTGATCAGCATGGCCTGGATGATCATGATGATCATGCGCAGGGACCGCCCCCCGCGAACGAACCAGGGATAATACGACGGCAAGGCGCAATACCATGAACAGCATACCGAGCAATGTAAATACAAACCCGCTCAACAGATAGCCGTAATGATACAAAGGGTAGCTATCGGCATCGCGTATGACGGCAACCACATCCGTCAACAAAAACAAGCTACCTATCATAAAGATACCGATTAATGCATAATCGAAGTAAGTCCATTGCAGGAGCATGGATGCGCCTCCCTGTCGGTCAGCGGATGCCTCCTGCTCCTTCTTGCTGCGCTGCTGCAATAAATACCAGACGAGCATGACGGCGGAGGCTGTGATAACCAAGCCTATGACACCGCCAAGGATCGCTAAGGTCAGTTTCAATATGGTCAACCCCTATCTTCTATTCATTCATTTAGTAGGGCTGAATGGACAGCTGGTACACAAGCCACAGCGACAAGGCAAACGCTATCAACGGGAATACGGTCAGGACCACCAGAAGCGCTTTATCGGGAATAAAGACCGCCTTTCTCCAAACATACCGGAAGCTCCAAACGAGCAAACGTTCTTTCGCCGAATGCCCTACAAGCTTCGCCGATTCATCGTTTGAAGCCTGTGCCTTGTCTTGCTGAAGCGCGATTTTCCCCCGCTTCCAGCCTACTTGATATGTAATTTCACGCTCCGTCCGCTGTTCGGGATCCATATTTGCGCCTCCGTTCGTAATACTATATACTATAGTATTTATATACTCCAAAAAAAGCAATGGGTTTATTGAGAGGAGGTTCCTGAATTGAATAAAGTTGCCGCCGTTACAGGGGGAGCGCAAGGAATCGGCAAAGCGGTATCACTTGCATTTGCCAAGGCCGGCTATGAGGTTTCCATAGCCGATACGGACAAGGAAGCCGGACTGGAAATCGTTCAGGAAATCCGTCAAGCCGGCGGCAAATCCATGTTTATGTGTACAAACGTGGCTGAAGAGCAGGATGTATCCCGGTGGGTGCAGGTAACGCTAACCGAGCTCGGCCGTATCGATGTACTGGTGAACAATGCGGGGATAAGCCGCAACGGCTCCATGCTGGAGCTCCCCGTCGATAAGTTCGACGAGGTGCTCGGCGTCAACCTCCGCGGCGCCTTCCTCTGCTCGCAGCAGGCGGCCGCTGCGATGAAGCGCCAAGGCGGAGGCAGCATTGTGAACATTGCCTCCACCCGTGCTCTTATGTCGGAAGCGGATACCGAGGCCTATTCCGCTTCCAAAGGCGGGCTGCTCGCGCTTACTCACGCGATGGCCGTAAGCCTCGGCGGCTACGGCATCCGCGTGAACGCCGTCAGTCCCGGGTGGATCGAGACCCGGGACTGGCAGAAGGCGTCGCGCCGCGAGCAGCCCCGCCACAGCGAACTCGACCGGCTGCAGCACCCGGCCGGAAGAGTCGGAAGGCCCGAGGATATCGCCTCGGCCTGCCTGTATTTGTCCGGTGATCAGGCTGGCTTCATCACCGGGGAAAACCTCGTCATTGACGGCGGAATGACCGTCAAAATGATCTACGAGGAATGAGAAAGCCTCATTCGGAGTACTGCGGGAGATTGGCGACCTTACAGTTTTGTTTTAGCAAAACTCCCTTCGTAAGCCATACAGGTTTTATCGCCAATAGGAGAGATCTTCAGTACGCACGCTATCGCATTACCGAAACTTAAACTTTCCTATATAATAACATATCAGCAAGGGAGCCCGTCATCATGTGGTTTGCATTTGCCGCCGCCTCAGCCGTTTGCTTCGGCTTGAGGGGCATTTTGTATCAATGGACGTCACAGCGGCCGATCGATCGCAATCTGCTGCTGTTAGGCGTCTATTTGTCCGGAACCGTCATCGCCGCCGCTATCAACATGATCGTAGGCCAGCCCTGGTCGGACGGCTGCTGGGTGGGCGTTCTGATGGGCTTGTTCTCTTTTATTTCGAACGCATCCATGTATCGGGGCTTTGCGGTGGGTAAAGCGTCTCTGATCGCCATGTTCACAGGCCTTCCGCCGGTCGTAGTCGTAATTCTCGCCTACTTCCTGTGGAACGAAAAGCTGAACACATGGCAATTGCTGTCGTTCGTCGTCATTATTTTCGGTATTCTTATGATCCGTTACTCCAACGATATTTCCTTACGCAACCTGCAGGGCGCGCAATGGGGAGCGCTGACGATGGTTGCTTTCGGCATCACGGACTTATCCTCGAAGAAAGCGACGATGCTGGGAGCCGAGACGCTGCCTACCCTGTGTGCGATGTATGTTACTGGCACCCTGCTGTTCGGCCTGTCCTGGTATATCGGCAAGCGCAAGCAAGCGGCGACAGAAGCGTTGGTCGCAGCGGCTGCGGAACCGGGTGCTTCAACTGACCGCCCCGGCTCCAGCCCCGCCCTGCCGACAGGCATTCCCGCCGTCTGGGGCTTCAGCCGAACGCTGCTGTGGGGCATGGTCGTCGGTCTGACCAACATTTCAGGCATGATGCTCGTCATGCCCGCCTTCAGGCTCGGCGTAACAGGGCTCGTATCGGTCGTCATCGCGATGAACGTCGTCTTCGTTCTGCTCTATGCCCGCTTTGTGCTGAAGGAACGATTCAGCCGTCTAGAGGTTAGCGGCCTGACCTGCGCCTTGATAGGCATTATCATTCTTCGCCTGGCGGCATGAAGCTAGCCTGCTAAGGTTCACACAAAGCAAAAAACCGCGGAAAACGTCTTTTACGTTGTTCCGCGGTTTTTTGCTTTTTTAAGGATATATGATTGCTGTGAAACGACTTGCGGAATTACCGCCTCCAGCCCTGCTCTATTCTTCGTTCCGGTACGACCGGTACACGGTTTTTAGCTGCTGCACAACTCTCGACATCGAGTACGACTTTTGCGCCTTATCCCATGCAACACGACCCAGATTATGCCGATAGATCGGGTCGCTGATCACTTTCTCGAGCGCACTCGTCAGCGCAGAGACGTTCTCCGGCGGGACAAGCAGCCCATTATGTCCGTGATCAATCTGTTCGGCAATACCGCCGACATTCGTTCCCACCAACGCCAATCCGCACAATGCCGCTTCAGCGAATACGGAACCGAACGCCTCCGCCCGAGACGGCAGCACGAAGACATCGAAGAACGGCATGAAGTCTTCCGGATGAAGCATATACCCGTAAAAAATGATTTCCTCATAAATGTTCAGTTCAATCGCCATTTGCTCCAGCTCAGGACGTATCGGCCCGTCTCCGATCAAATGAAGCACGAACGGATGTCCCCGCTTCTTCAGCTCGGCACATGCCAGCAGGAGCGTATCCAGACCTTTGGCCGGAACGAGGCGGCATACGGTGATGAGCTGCGGAATTTTGTTCTCGTGGGGCACCGATCGGAACCGTTTCTCATCGAAGCCGTTCGGAATGACGCCTATCCGCTCAGGCTCCTGCACATACTCCGACAAATACTGCTTGAACGAGTTGGACACTGTAATAAGCTGATCAAGCCGCTCCTCCAGCTCCCGGTAAATCGAGGTCAGAAAGGCATGCTCCGTCCCGTTCTCCTTGATCTTCCCGTTGAGGATAAGCTCTCTCTCGTAGCTGGAATGGATCGTCATGATCACAGGAGTATCCGGGAACACCTGCTTCATGACAAGCCCCGCAATGGGGTGATGCGCGTGGATGAGATCATATTTCTTCGTTTGCCTCAGTTTGGTCCACCACACGTAATCCTTGTACGTCTGAATGTATTTATCCACAATAGGGTTGCCGGCATAGGCTTCCCAATCGAACGTTGAGAAGCGGACCGGCTCCGTGCCTTTGCTTCGTACCCGCTTCGGCAAGGAGAACAGCTCCATCTCCCACCCGCGTCTATTGAAACGTTCCAGCATAAAGGGAACCATCGAGGATACTCCTCCCGGCTGCTCCGGGGGAAAAAATAAAGCTTGCAAAATATTCATGATAGCCCTCCGTAATCGATCCCGCTTATAAAACCAATCTAACTCTAGAAGTATGATGGATTAAGGATGCTCTCCGAACTATCCCTGATTACATCGTAACAGTATTCCAGAGCCACTACAAGGGTATGGACCGATAGAAAAACTTTATGAGAAGGGATGATTTTCGCCATAGAATAGAACAAATGTTTGTATCGAAATTAAATATACGAAGCGAATAAAATCATTGAATATTCGCATTCGGATTCCATAATAAAAGCCCATCCCCCCCAGTAATCAATGGTGGATGAGCCTTTTTGCCAAGAATACAGTATTGAAAGCCAGCATCCTTTTCTCCGTCAAGAAACGGTGCAAAACTGTTCGATAATCTGCTTCTTCATCTCCTCGACCGGATAATGATCGGGGTATGTGGATATCATTAACATCGCTCCATGGAGGGTGGAAGAGAAATATAGCGATCGCAGCCGTGCATCCGCATTCCCAAGCTCTTTGAACATCCTGCACTGCACTTCGAATTGCTCGGCCATTGCTTCATTAAGCATTTGGCTGTACTTGGAGAGAAGCTGGTTTTCTTCCGGCTGCGTTTGCAGATGCAAATAAAAACGGTATACCTTATGGCGCTGCTTGACATTATCGAGCGCACCATCGACGATAAATTTCAGCTGTTCAGTCGGAGTGCTGAGTGCGGAAGCCGTCTGCATCACTTCTTTGATCTCATCAATCCGGTTTTGTACCATTTCGGCAAGGAGATGCTCCTTCCCCTTATAATAATTGTACATCAAGCCTTTGGAGACGCCGGCCCTTTTCGCTACATCATCTATTGAAGCGTCATGATATCCCCGCTCGATAAAAATCTCCATAGCAGCCGTGCGGATATTGTCTTTGGCGGCTTGACGAATTCGATCATTTTCTTCCCTTGTTCGCGGCATTGTCGAGTTCTCCATACATAAAGTTCCGAATATGCTCGGTAAGCTCTTCTGCGTGAGTCAATGTGAGCATGTGATCCCCGCCTTCCATTTCGGCAAAATGAATCGCTGGCACACGTTGAAACTGTTCGGCGATCTTGAGCATGTCCGGCCATTCTATTGTACCACGAATAAACAGCGTGCTCACCGCTATGTCCTCCAAACGTTCGATTGCCGGCGGCTCGGGCCAACGGACTTCAAAGCTCTTCCACTCGGTAAACACTCTCGTCATATAGTGTACGGCCATTTCACGAAGGAAATCCCTATGCGGTCCGGCCATCGTGGCGCGATAATTCGGCCCCGACAAGGACAATTCAACCAATTTATCGATGTCGGGGGCAGCGGCATTTACGGATGCCATCCATTCCGTAAACTCCTGGGAAAACACGAAACCGGTTAACGAAGGGGCTATCACGACAAGCCGCTCAACCATTGAGGGGTACGTTAGCGTAAAATCCGTCGCCGCCTGCCCGCCCATCGAATGGCCGACCAAAGTGACCCGCTCCAGCCTTAGATGTTGGAGCAGATCCCGCAAATCCTCCACCAAGCTGGTTGGCGTTTGCGGTGCCGGCGAACGTCCCGTCCCTCGGCCGTCATACGTAATCACCTTGCAGGATTGTGCCATCAACGGTGCGGCATACTTCCATTCCCTCGAATCGACGCCAGGACTATGCAGCAGTACGACAGGCGAGCCTTCTCCTTGAATTTCGTAATATAGATCCATCCTATTTCCGCCTCCCCAAAAAAAGAAAATGAATGCTTTCGAGAAACATTATATTTTATGACTGAACGTACAGTCAATATAAAAAGGGATTTCTTCACGAAAGTTTCCGTTACTTATTCGACGACCCCGAACGTATTCAAAAGAAACCACAAAAAATATGCAAAATACAACGAACCAATTCCCCCTGCAAAAATAGCAACAACAGAAATAATGCAAACGATGTTTCGCTTGGTTCCTTTCGGTGGCGAAGAACATGCAGCAACAGCACACCCGACTCCGGCGACAAAGACAATTATAGATATGACCAGGAAAGGCACGGCCATCCTCGACATGAAATAAAAATAATCCATTCCTCTACCCCCACTCCTTGTGAACAAGTTAGCTATGATAGACTGTTTATCGGCAAGCGCCACAGAAATCTTTGATTTGACATGAAATGTAAAACCGCTCTTCATATCTAACTCTGCATTACCGATAAAATGAAAAAAGAAGGCACCTTAAAAACAGAAATTACTTTAGCTGCATTCTCTGCCGATTCTATTAGATTTATAACAAATGTGAACGGCAGTTTGCTATAATATACCTATATTCCGGTTGATTGCGGGGGCTCTATTCCTAGATGAACGATCTTACTTTTTCCGACCTATGGCTCGGTACATTGGGTACCATCATCAGCTATACGATGATTATTTCGATTTTACTTGTTACGCTGCTCGCATCGGTCAGGCTGCTCCTAAGCCGGCGCAAAATCGGGTATTTTTCGCTTATGCTGTCATTAATTATTTTGATCATACAATACGCCCAATTGATAGCGTTCGAGTTTACAGAGACACAGAGCGACACGTCAACATTCATCGCGCTCCTGCTGAAGGTCGTATCGTTCCTGCTCGTGAACACCGGAATTTATCAGCTGTACAATCCGACCAAGTGGAAGGACACGATCGTATTTATTGTTTGTTCGGCAGCAACAGTGTTCGTAGCCGTATCCTATTGGTATATACCGGTATGGCTTCAAGGCAGCGGAGACCAAGTGCTATTGATGCAGCCGCTCGGGATGGAGCTGTTCTTATTTCTGCTTATTTTCGTCAGCTTCATCTTAATCAACCCCAGAATCGGACAAAACGGCAAATATCAGCTCATGCTGACGCTGTACTTTTGCTCCCATATGATTCATATGGCCAATATGTATTTGTTCGGAAGCAGCCAAATCGTGCTAACCAAATTCGAGCAGCTCATTCCGATGGCGTTTCATCTCGTTTTGTTTTTGTTCATATTTGAGCGGATCATCGAGATCATGCAGGCGATATACAACTCTTCGATCACGGATGGGTTGACCAAGCTGTACAACCGCAAATATTTTTACAACCGTGTTTCTCAACACATTGCCCAACAATTGAAAGTGTCCGTTATCTTCAGCGATATCGATAATTTCAAGAAGCTTAATGATACGAAAGGCCATCATATGGGAGACTTGGTGCTGAAGCAGGTAGCGCAAATCGTCAAGGAGGAAGCGGAGCCTATCGGAGTATGCGGCCGCTACGGCGGCGAGGAGATGGTTGTGCTGGTGACGGATACCGAGGTCGATACGGCGGAGCTTGCTGAGCGGATACGGGCTAGAGTAGAAGCCGAAACGATCGTGACGGTGAGCATGGGCTTCAGTCATTTCCGTAAAAATATTACCGCCGACGAGCTGATCAAGCAGGCGGACGAAGCCATGTACAAAGCGAAGACCAGCGGCAAAAACAAAGTTGTCGCATTCGGCTAAAGCTTAAGCTATGCGGTCTTCCGCTCCATTTGCATCCATTGACAGCCTCCTCCTTGAAGCAATAGGCATGAAATGACGCGAGACTGCTCCCTCCCGCTATTCAATTACAAACAAATCGTCCAAAGGCTGTTCGAGCAAATCGCACAGCCTTTTGGCTGTAGCCGGTCCGACCGTCTTGACGGAACGTTCCAGCAGACTGATGTAGGACGGACTCAGCCCCATCTCTCTGGCTAAATCCCGCTGCGACATCCCCTTAATGATTCTGGCTCTTACAAAAGCTTGAGACTTCGTTCTGATTTTCAAGGCGTGTCCCCTCCTCTTTCCGTTATTTCCCATTATACTCACTATTGTTTGCTTATGCAATGATAATTGTTTACTTTTGTATCCACAACTCCTTTCGTTGAAATTACTTTTGTTTACTAAATTTGTTAACGCAAAAAAGAGAGTTCGGATGTTATTACCATCTAGACCCCCTATATTTAACCGATTATAAAAACGATAGTATCGAAAATGGACCGTTTCTAACCACTCCGTGGACGATCTATACCTTAAAACGGACTACGTGTGTTCATTTCTTTTTGTCTAATTATTACAAACACCAATACTCCTGCTAGTAAACCGGACACATTTAAAAGAACAGGGACTATGTATGAGCCCTTAATTTCATATGAATGCGTATATCGAGAAGGCACAAAACTCATTCGTATGGGATCTAAGAAAAAGGAACTGCGATTGGATAAACTGATATTGCAGACACTTACTTGATCCTTTACGTACAGATCATCCAGATTAGTATAGGCAACACCGTCTTTATATAACCCTCTAAGTGTTGGTATGAACGCACTAGTTGTATTTACCTCCCAAGTAACTCCGGAAAACAACACCGTACTAAAATCAACAGATTTTATATTAACGTGTTCATTACAATATTGATTGTAAAAAGCTTTAGAAGCTTGTGACAATTGATATTTAGCTATGTTTACATCTATGTATAAATATAATAAAGCCATCGGAAAGTAGAATACTATAAAGCATATGTAATATACGACGATGAATATGGTTGATTTTCTCATAAAATCAATCCTCTTATCCCCTAAAGTATCTAGCTAATTTGTAGATAATAACCAAATTATACCATAGCCTACCATTGATCGAGATAAGTTTCTGCAGTTCAGTAAATCCATATAAGCTAGAAAGTAGGAAATACCGAGAAAGCTTACTTACATCTGATATTCTTATGCAATGATAATTGTTTACTTTTGTATCCATAACTCCTTTCGTTGAAATTACTTTTGTTTACTGTTATCATTATAACGCTACTCATTTGTTTACTTTTGCTAATTGCAGGTGTCGATAATGAATTTTTACGAGCAGCTGCGCGACATGCGCAAATTGAAAGGCTTCACGATCCGGGAGCTCGCCGACCGGTCCGGCGTATCGGCAGCCTACATATCCCAGCTGGAGAACGGTAACCGAGGGGTTCCGTCGCCCGATGTGCTGATGAAGCTGTCCGAGGGCTTGAATACGCCTTACGGCGAATTGATGGAGATCGCAGGCTATTTGGAAAAAAACGAACTCCGCTACACCGATGCTTATAGCAAGCCGAAGGTGAATTTGCGCCGGTTTTTACGCGAGAACGAGCTGATCTTCGACGGAATTGAACTGACGGATCAGGATAAGGAATGGATCGAGCGCATGCTAACGGTGCTGTTTTGGCGGGATAAGAAGCAAGCGGAAGATGCCGCCGGCACGGAAACCGGGAGCACGGAGGATGGGCTCGGCAACGATTGACTTTGAACTTCATGAACTTGCAGCAAAAAAAATCCCGCGAAGGCTAGCAGCTGAAATCAGGCGCTGCTTACCTCGCGGGATTTTCGTTTACCACATAGGAAAGTTTAAGTTCGGTAAAGCGATAAAACTTATCGAAGATCTTTCGTATTGTCGATAAAACCTGCCTTGCTTACGAAGCGAGTTTTGCCCAAGCAAAACTTTAAGGTCGCACATCTTTGAGAAGCCTCGATCGAGGTTTCTCATGTTAACGGTACGGAATCGGATCCTTTTCTCCGGCTTCGGCAAAGCCTTTCAGACGCAAGCGGCAGCTGTCGCATACTCCGCATGCTTCCTTTTCGCCGTTATAGCAAGAGGTCGTCAAATGATAAGGAACGTTCAAGCGCATGCCTTCACGGATAATTTCCGCCTTGGTCCATTCGCTGAGAGGCGTTTCGATCCGCATCGGCACCCCTTCTACTCCGACCCGGGTAGCAAGCGCCATCACTTCCTCTACCTTGCGGATAAACTCCGGACGGCAATCCGGATAGCCGCTGTAGTCGAGCGCATTGACACCGATGTAGACGGCTTCCGCACCGGTTACCTCTGCATAAGAGGTAGCGATCGACAGAAACAGCAGGTTACGGCCGGGCACATACGTAATCGGCACCTCGGACTCTTTTTCACCCTGCTCCTTTGGCTTGGTCATGTCCGGAATTTCGAGGGACTCGTCGGTCAGCGCACTGCCTCCGAATTCCTTCAAAAAGCCGAGCGAGATCACCTTATGGCGTGCAGATACGCCGTAGTGCTCTGCGACTTGACGGGCATTTTCCAGCTCGACCTTATGGCGCTGGCCGTAGTCGAACGTGATCGGATACAGCTCGTACCCCTCTGCCTGGGCTATACCCATACATGTGGTGCTGTCCAGTCCACCACTTAATATGATGACCGCTTTTTTGGACGGTTTGGTTTCCATAGTTCGTTCACACCTTTTTTCCTTAAAATGAATCGCATTCCGGATCGCGTCTACACGCCACGCATCGCGGGATCCCAAATAATTTTGTGCAGCTGCATATTGAGCTTCACATGGGACAAGCCGTGATCCAGCATTCGCTGTACGAGCTTAGCCGGCGGCATCGTCTCCCATACCGGGCTGAACAGCGGCAGCGCTTCGGTCGGATACTGCTCCAGCACCCGTACGGCTTCGTCAAAATCCTTATCGCTCCCAATCACGAACTTCAGCTCGTCCTGCTTCCGCAGCTTCGCGAAATTGGCAACGATCATCGCCTCGGTCTCGCCGGAATCCGGGAGCTTGTAATCCATAATATAACGAACCTTAGGCGAAGCAATCCGCTCCATGAACAGGGTCAAGTCAATGGCTCCGTTCGTCTCGATATGAATATCCGTCAACGTCTCGATTCCGAGCAGAGCTTCGATCAAGGCAGCCGACTTCTCTCCGTACAACAGCGGCTCGCCCCCCGTAAGACACAGATGCGTAGACCGGTACGTGCGAACCTGCTCGACGATTTCGTCAATCGTCATGACCCGATCCGCCTCCTCCGGCGGATAGCTGTACTTCGTATCGCACCAGGTGCAGCGAAGGTTGCAGCCGAACAAGCGGACAAAGATCGTCGGGAAGCCGGCGCGCGTTCCTTCGCCCTCGACCGTTTCGAATATTTCGACCATCGGAATTTTTACGTTACTCACTTGCCGCATCCCCCATCATGGCTGCAGTGACCGCTGCATAGCTGGTCGGCGTCTCCCATAATCTGACCTCTTCAAGTCTTACCTTCGGGAACCATCCTTCGGCACGTAACGCATCGGCCAGCTGCTCGTACATCCAGACAACCATATTCTCAGCCGTCGTATTCATCGGAGGCAGCACCTCATTCAAGTAACGGTGATCGAGACGGTCCATAATCCGTTCCTTCGCGATCCGTTTGATGTCGCCGAAGTCGATCGTGATCCCCCGGTAATCGACCTTGCCCCGCATTATGACCTGCAGCTTGTACGTATGGCCGTGCAGGCTTTTGCACTTGCCTTCATAGCAATGCAGATGGTGCGCACTGTCAAACGTAAACTCTTTGGAAACAAGCACTTCTCTATCATGATATTTGAGCTGATGCTCCTGAATATCCGAGCCCAGCGTTTGTACTTTGGTTGGAATTTCGTATTCCACTGCCGTTTCACCTCTTCCCAGAAGTCCTATCTATTATGCTAAAAAAAACATCCCCCCATTATACCACGGGCGGTTCACTTCTCACAATAAGGAGAAACTTGTATAATAGGACCAAGGAAATTAATAAGGAGCATGAATGGCAGGATGACACAAATTCAATTACCCGAGTCGTACACACGACAAATGATAGATCAGCTTGGACCGGAGGAAGCCGAACGATTTCTGGCAAGCTATGATCAGCCCCGCACACAAGGACTTCGTATCCACCCGCTTAAGACGACACCGGAGCGTCTCCGGGAGATGACCGACGAGTTCGGACTGACACCTGTTCCGTGGTGTGAAACCGGATTTTATTATAAGGAATCGTCCACGTCCAAGCCCGGCAAGCACCCTTATCATGCCGCCGGCTTGTATTACATTCAGGAGCCGTCGGCGATGTCCGCCGTAGAGCTGCTCGACCCGCAGCCCGGCGATATCGTGCTCGATTTGGCGGCGGCGCCTGGCGGCAAGTCGACGCAAATCGCCGGCAAGCTGCGCGGGGAAGGGCTGCTCGTTACGAACGAAATCCACCCGGCCCGTGCAAAAATTCTATCCGAAAACAACGAGCGGATGGGCGTGACCAACGCCATCGTGACGCAGATGGCGCCGGATCCGCTGGCGGAGCGGTTCCCGCTGTTTTTCGACAAGATGATGGTGGATGCGCCCTGCTCCGGCGAAGGCATGTTCCGCAAAGACCCGCAGGCCATCGATGAATGGTCGCCTGACCATGTGAAGATGTGCGCCGCGCGGCAGTGGGACATTCTCCAGGCCGCCGTGGCCATGCTGAAGCCGGGCGGCCTGCTCGCTTACTCGACGTGTACGTTCAACACGTCGGAGAACGAGAGCACCGTCGCTGCGGTGCTCGAGCAGTTCCCTTCGTTCGAGCTGCTGCGCACCGAACGAATCTGGCCCCATCGCCACGCGGGCGAGGGGCATTTCGTAGCCCTGCTGCGCAAGGGCGGCGAAGACGCGGCGGCACCCGACCGTGCCGCCGTCAAGGCTCGCGGCAAAGCCGCCGGCAAAAGAGCCTCCGCCTCCCGTCCCGAGGAGGAGGCGATGCGGCTCTTTCGCGCGTTTGCCGCGGATGCGCTGCCCGGCTTCGAGCTCCCTGCGGGAGAAGCCGTCCTGTTCGGCGAGCAGCTGTACTGGCTGCCCGCGGTTCAAGGCTGTCCGTTCGATAGGAGCTATCTGAACGGACTGAAAGTGCTCCGGCCGGGCTTGCACCTGGCCGAGGTGAAGAAGGCGCGCATCGAGCCTTCTCATGCGCTGGCACTGGCTTTGCCGCGGGGCGTCGCGCGGCGGACGGTGGATTTCCCCGCCGAGGCGCCGGAGATCGACCGTTTCCTCCGTGGGGAAACGCTGGAGCAGGCTCCTGGCGATAACGGCTGGGTGCTCGTCACCGTCGACGGCTTCGCTCTCGGCTGGGGCAAGCGCACCGGCAGCCAGGTGAAAAACCATATCCCGAAAGGCTTGCGCCGGCTGGGCACTTGACTTTGAACAAACGTGTCAAATCCGTGGAGCCGCAGCGGCAATCCATTACGTGATACTTCATCCAAGCACAAGCAACTGCAAAAACACTCCTTGCCAAAAAGCACTAGGAGTGTTTTTCAATGTTTAATGAAGCTGATCGCTCTCGAACATCAGTTCTTCGAACGGCTTATTTTGATACAGCATCGTTACATTGAACGATTCGTAATCTTTCTCCTTATCCAGCTCCTTCATCAGAAGCTCGGCTATCATTTCTCGGTCATCGGCGTTACCGGGCTCGCGAAAATCGATGAAGCCGGTAATTTGCCGGTAACTGATATCGACGGTGGCGGTTCCGATCGGCAGTCCTCCGTGAGACTGCTGATATATTTCATAGGTCAGCATATCTCCGTCATCGCGGGCTAGGACGATCGTGTAATCTTCATGATCGTTCCATTCATCCACGGCCGTATCTTCAGGCAACAAGTCCTCATGGGTCAATTCAATCGTTTCGATTATGTCTTGCTCCCATTCCATATGAAGAACAAAGGTGTCTACCTCATCTTCGTCGAAGTCGCTCACCAGCAGCTCCGTTACCGCTTCAATCTCGTCCTCGTCGGGCTCGACATTCCAGTGAACCGTCCCGCTGACATCCGATCCGTGGACGTGAATGTCCACTTCCGCAACCAGCTCCTGCTCCTGGTCGTAAATGTGATACTCGACCTTATTGCGTGTCTCTGACATGATGACGAGCTCGAAATACGGATCAAATTCCTGATCTGTAGTAACGACAGGCTCTTCTTGCAAAGACCCGTCCCATGCCGGATGCTCTTCTTCCACATACATGAGGTAATCGTCCATGATCCCGGGATCTTCGTGTTCAATCCGATCCAAATCCGCCCGGTTATAATCGTAGTCAAAATCTTCCTCTACCGCTTGGAAACCGGTCTCCAGCCGGTCCGTAGATATGACATGATCGTATTCGCTGCACGTCACCAGCACATCGCAGGATTCAACCCCCATAGCGTCTATAAGAGCTTGAACATGTTCCTGCAAGGCTGACATGACAGCTTGCTTGGCATGAGGGGGAAGCATCGACTGCTCCAGTTGGATCGCTCCGCAAATGCGGTCTGCCTCGCGGTATACCAGGGTCATGCTGCCGACAAACTGATGATTCCACAAAATATCGTTTACTTCGCCGCCTGCCGTCTTCATATCCGGCCTAAGCATAACATCCGTCAATGGTTTCGCCTCCAAGGGACCTCGAATTGTTGGGCTCATGCCAATACATGCCCACCTTTACTAGCGTTTCCTATTCAGCCCAAAAACTATGCACCAAGGCAGGAGTCCATACGAATCATCCCTGAACACATACAATTTAGTATCGGATGGCAAGTGACCTAGAGCAGCGAATTCAATCTGAAGGCAGCAGCGTTAACTAGCAGAACTTGATCATTTGATAAATCTACAATGTGGGAGGAATGAGCATGTCCGGACTTGGAGGTCTTTATACTAACTCAGCTATCATTTTGGTGTTGTTCATCCTGTTGGTCATCGTTCTCCGCGCAAGTTGGTTTTAATCCATTAAACAACAAAGTCAAGGCTTCTTAGCCTTGAAATAT
Organism: Paenibacillus sp. NPDC056579; assembly: GCF_042793215.1. Classification (NCBI taxonomy): domain Bacteria; kingdom Bacillati; phylum Bacillota; class Bacilli; order Caryophanales; family Paenibacillaceae; genus Paenibacillus; species Paenibacillus sp. NPDC056579. Next base: position 654,629 of record NZ_JBHTVD010000002.1, on the reverse strand, counting down.
AGAAGACCTGTGCCTAACACGCTGCCGGGCAGCGAAGGCACAGGTCTTTTTTCACCCTATTAACTATTGCAATGAACTCACTGTACGGCTGTCGCCTGCTGCAGCTGAAGCAGCTCCTCCTCCGACAGCTCTCTGTATTCCCCGGGCAATAAATGCTCATCCAGAAGCAAGGGTCCCATCGATAATCGTTTCAAAAAGGTAACCTTTTTGCCTACAGCCTGAAACATCCTTTTCACCTGATGGAACTTTCCCTCCATGATGGTCAGCTCGATTTTGGACCAACCCGAGCTGTCCGTCTTCAATATGACGAGCTGCGCCGGCATCGTTACATAATCGTCATCCAATGCAACTCCGCGCTCAAACGCCTGTCCGTCTTCCTCCGTTACGATCCCTTCCACTTCGGCATAATACGTTTTGGGAACATGCTTGCGGGGCGACAGCAAATTATGCGCAAGCTTACCGTCATTGGTCAGCAGCAGAAGTCCTTCCGTATCCTTGTCGAGTCTTCCGACAGGAAAAGGATTGAAATGAACAACTTCCTCATCCAACAAATCTATAACCGTCCGGTCGCGTGTATCCTCCGTAGCCGATATCACTCCTTGCGGCTTATTCAGCATCAAGTATATGAACTCGCGGTAACGGACGGCTTCCCCATTCACCGTTATCACATCGCTTTGCGGATTGACCTGTACGCCGCTATCTTTGGCTGGACGATCGTTCACCCGCACCAGCCCTTTTTTGACGAGAATTTTGATCTCGCTTCGTGTACCGTGTCCCGCATGCGAGAGCAGCTTGTCCAGACGCATGGTTTGTTTCAATTTAAGTCCACCTCCAGCCAGGGGGGTATTCGTTCTTGAGCAGTCCGTCGAGCCACTTGCCCCAGCCTACAGGGAATCCATCGATCCCAACAAGACAATAGCCCTTCTTCTTGGCGTTCTCGCCGGTTAGCTCTACTTGCTCCTCGGTCATTTCCAGCGTCTCGCCCTTCAAATAACGAATGGCGGCTCCTTCAGCAGTGGATAAAGAAATCCAGCGCTGCGCGTCTTCCCGCTGCAATCCCATAGCCAGCGCATGAGACGGCTCGAACCGCTGCTTCCGGATGCTTCCCATATACCAGCCTGGACGGATGACGCGGATTCCGCTCAGGTCAGGCAAACCTTCAGGAGCAACATACACGTACTCGCCGTGCAAAATCATATTGGATATAGGGATGGACGGCGCCATCTCCTTCATGAAGGTGTAAAAAGGCTCCAAATCGACTACGGTTTGCCGTTTGAACGATTTTTTGTCCAGGAATTTGCCTTTGCCCGGGAACCATTCTTCCTGCATCCGTTCTTTTTTGGTAGGCGCTGGCACGCTGTCCCCCCGATGCTCCAGGACCGCGACGAAATGTCCCTCCCCATGCAAATGGTGAGGCCACAATCTAACGGTATCTCCTACCTGCCTTGCAGCCTCCGCCGCTCGGGCGGAGCCAAACTCAACATATTCCACCCACTCCGGGTTCCCCGGGCGAAGCCCGTGCTCCTTAGGAACCGGAACGACTTCAAAATGGGCATGGCCGCGCAGAAACTCGGCTATCATCTCTTCGTTCTCCTCGGGTGAAAACGTACAGGTCGAATAGACCATTCTTCCGCCGGGGCGCAGCATGGCAGCCGCCTGCTTCAGAAGGTCTCTTTGCATTCCGGCGTAGCGGTCGACCCAAGCCGGCTGCCATGCTTTGGCCATTTCCTCTTCCTTGCGGAACATCCCTTCCCCGGAGCAAGGCGCATCGATCAAAATTTTGTCGAAGAAGCCTCGAAAGGGAACCTGCAGCTTCTCGGGACGTTCATTCAAAATTACCGCATTGCGGACTCCGTTCAGCTCGATGTTCTTCACTAACGCCTTGATCCGATCCGGATGAATGTCGTTAGTTACCAGTACTCCCTGCCCCTCCAGCTTGGAAGCCAGCTGCGTCGATTTGCCTCCAGGCGCCGCACATAAATCGAGCACCCGGTCGCCTGGACGTACATCCAGCAGTTCAACGGGTGCCATCGCACTGGGCTCCTGAATATAGTACAGCCCTGCGTGATAATAAGGATGCTTGCCGGGCCGATCCTCCTCGCGGTAATAAAAGCCGGTGGAAGCCCAAGGTACCGGCTCCAACTGCATGGATGTCAATTCGAGAAACCGCTCCACGCTGCATTTCAATGTATTGACACGAAGCCCGTACCAGCGTTCCTCATCATAAGAGGCAAGAAACGCCGGATACTCGGCTCCCAATAATTGTTCCATTTTACTCATAAATGCTTCAGGCAACTGATTGCCCATACTCGATGTCCAACTTTCCGCAACTATGCACTAATTGATTTGAAAAAAGAATAATTTGTCCCCTTCAGGCAGCGTCTGATGACGGGCCATCCATCCGCCGCTCAGCCAGCCGAATTCCGGATTGTCCCAATTATATTTCTTATAGCTGAAGGCTGCAACCAGGAGATCCGGACGCGTAAAAGAGCTGACGAACACTCTTTTGCTCGGCTCATCGACAAACGTAATCACATCGTCTTCCTGCTTCAGGGCGACTTGTCTTGTTTTCCAATGGCTCATGTAATAGAGACGATCGGCAAAATTGACGAAAACCTGCTCCTCCGATGCGGATGTAGAAGGGCTTGTACTGATTGTGCCGAATACGACCTCGCTTCGATCCCAGCCGTCCGGGACGTCCACTCTGCTCAATTCAGACATCGCGCCTGTCGCTATGTCGCCGGTAAGCCATTGCAGCGTCTTTTTGTAAGGCTGTCCTTTGCTGTTGACTGCGGTGACGTACTTATGGAGCAGAACGCTGTTCTTGCTCTCGCTGTACCCTCCGAATTCCAGGCACTCCTTCGATTCTTTAGATAACGCGAAGCGCTGCAGCTTCTTGCCCTGAAAATCGGCAAGCTGCACCCCGCTGGAAGCGAGCAGCGTCCGGTTGTCGAAGCTCATCAGATGCTCCGGCGCCCGATCATATGTAAAATTATAATACATCACTTTTCCTTTTGCATCCGTTCCCGGATCGATGAACCCTTGCTCCGCGGCAAAAGGCTGTCTCACCGCTCCTTCGTTCAAATCGATCCAGCTCATATCGCTTTGATACCGGTTTAAGCCATATATCGCCAAACTGCTGTTAGGCAGCTCGAATCGTTCGCCAGGACGCACTTCCTGCGTTCCGTTGATCAGCTGCTTTTTCGCTCCGGTGGATAGGCTGTAATGAGTCATGCCGCCGATGCTGTCGCGAACGAACAGATGCTTGTTATCCGAGGTCAGTACGGCATGATATAGGACAGGAGCATTCCAGCTGCCTCCCAACGGCTCATAACGGAACAGCTCGATCAGCGGAGTCACGGTTTTGCGCTCCAGATCGAACACGTTGGCCTGGTATACCCATTCCTGATCGGCATTCACAACGGTAGTATAAACAACCTCATGATCGGATAGAAAGCCGCATAGCTTCGTCGACTCGCTGAATGGCTCCACTGTACGGCCATAGGCGAATCCGACAGGCTGCTGCACCATCTGTCCGCTCTGCGGCTCCATGGTTACGATATCGGTCTGAGTCCAGGCGCCGTCGTCCTGCTTGTGCTCGCGCCGAACCAAATAGACCATCCGTTTACTGTCAGGAGCGCTCAATTGTCCTATAACATGAGCCTGCTTGACCGTAAGCAGAAAGCCTCGGTTTACTTTGGACTTCACTGTGTTCAATGTGCCAAAATCATACTGCGGCAGTTCCGGATGTTTCGTTTTATAATCTTCCACTACATCGTAGGGAACCGGTGACACGAACACTTTCGCATGATCCTGAGGTGCATTGGCCGCATTAATGGCGACGGGCCGGTACACTTCATGGAGCCGGATGGCATACATCGAATAAAACAAGGCTGCAAGCAAACCGATTCCAAACAGCAGCCATACATAATAGTTCATATTTTTGACCCAATTCCGCAAAGCGCCATTCCCCGCATTCCTCACCGATTCCTGAAGCCGTGTACCCAAAACGCCATGTTCAATAATTCCACGCTTTTGTCGAAAATCCTTCATTTTTGATGTATGATAAATGAAGGAAAATCAGCCTTCCAGGACGAATTTACCCCTAGATAGCTTACTATTCTTATTAGAAAGAGGGACTTTATGAAGAAGCTCGTCATTTATTTATCTATCATCATTGTGCTGTTCGGGGCGCTGTATGTCGTGAATATGCAGTCGGACAAAGCGAAATACGGTAAGCATGCGGACAATGTCTACGGGATCGCTCCGGACAAGCTGAACCCCGAAACCGTCAAGCTGCTTGACGACCCGAACTATCAGAACATCATATTGCCTGCGGATCTGGACAAGAAGCTGAGCAATAAAGAGGATTTCTTCCTCTATTACTTCTCCTCCACCTGCCCGCACTGTAAAAAAACGACTCCCATCCTGTCGCCGTTAACCAAAGAGCTGAACGTGGACGTCAAGCAGTTTAACCTGCAGGAATTCGAAGACGGATGGGGCAAATACAAGATTCAATATACGCCGACCCTCATCTACTATAAAGGCGGCAAAGAAGTGGAGCGCATCGAAGGCGGAATCGCTTCCCCTGGCGAGCAAGGTCATACATCGGACACGTTTAAGCAGTTTTTGCAAAAATATAAGGCGCAGTGATTGTGCCCTGTTAAACCGACAAAAAGGACTGCCCGAGAAGGCAGTCCTTTCATGCGTTGTACCGTCTGACAACGGCTATTTCCGCAGCTTATCCTGAATAAGCTTGTTCATTTCTTCGTCGGCCGTCCGAAGTGCCGTATTCATATCCGTCTGGTCAATGATGTAAGCATTAAATGCTTTGGACAGCACTTTATCCACCTCGCCGTCCGGCAAATATTTGAACGGCGTCATGACTGCGAACTTCAGCTTGGTCATCGCCGCGAGATTTTTCCCTTCGAATTCCTTCAGCCCTTTGCCAAATTCCGCTCGCAGCTTCTCATCCTTGAGCACCGTCAATCGTCCGCCTCGCATCATTTCCTTCTGCACTTCATCGGAGAGGATGGTATCCAGCACAAGGAATGCCGCATCCTTCACTTTGCTTTGCTCTGAAATGGACAGGATCGGAGAGTCAAGACGCTGCCCGATGCCTGGCGCTTTGCGGTGCTGCGGATAGGTGACCATATCCCAGTTGATCGGGGACGTTTTGAGCGTGTTGAGCAGGTTGCTGTGGCTTGCGATCATAGCCAGTGTCCCTGAGGCGAATGCCGTTTGGTTTTTGCCGGCGTTAGGCACTGCGAAGTCCCCTTCGGTCAGGCCGGGAATTTTGAACAGAGATCCCCAGATCGTGAACGCTTCCTTCCACGAATCGTTCGCGAGCAGCGACTTGTTCGTGTTGAAATCGGCAAAAGGAATGGACAGCTGCTGCTGGATCCGTCCGATGCCGTCCGGAAAAATACCGCGGTAGGCGACGCCGTTATCCGTGCGGGTAAGCTGCTTGGCCAGCTCGGCCACTTCATCCCAATACATGCCTTCCTTCGGATAAGGAATGCCGAATTTATCGAAAACATCTTTGTTATAAAAGAGCGCAAACGAGTTCGTGTAAGCAGGAAGCCCCGCCAAATAATCTTGACCGCCCGCAATTTTCAGCGTTTCCAATGCCTCCGGAGCAAATCGGCTCGTATCGAAGCGGTATTTCTTCATCAATGGCTCCATATTGTAAATCAGCTTGTACTCCGCCAGATTGCTGCCCATAGGACCCGGGTAGTTGGCGACGATATCAGGAATTTCACCTGCCGATATCAGCTCGGGGAGCTTGGAGGCCGATGCATTGATTCGTTCAATTGTAATTTGTGGGTATTTTTTCTTTACCGGCTCTACGATATATTTTTGAACTTCATCATCCGAGAACATGCCGCCGCTGGCCATAATTTTGACCGTGACCGGGTCCTTGCTCAGCTCGGGTATCGCATCGTTCGGCTTGGTTTCTGACACGGCCGGCGTGTCGGCAGGCTTGGCACTCCCGCTGCAGCCCGCTAAAGACACCGTACAACATAATGCAAGCATAGTTACATAAAGCTTTTTCACATAAATCCCCCTCGGTTTGTTATGAAATGATTACAACTTTATGACAACGGTTACAAGACTCTTTCATTGTATATCGGAAGCGTTTCCAACTTAATGTCTCAAACTCATGTATTTGTGTCTGATCTTAATTATTATCCGAAAACAGCAAAAAACCCGGCAGACCGCAATCTGCCAGGGATTTTTTTCCATTCTATAGTTCACCTTCTCCGTGATTAGGAGGATGATTTCGCAAATATTCGACAAGCGCCGACAGTTCCGGATCAACAATCGTAATATCCAGGTCGTAAGAATCGAACGGCTCCACGGTAATCCGTTCCAACCGCTGCAAATACGTGCGGCTGTCGCTCACGAGCTTAACGAGATCAATGCCGGGACCGTCACTCCGAAGCGGCTCAAGCTTCTCCAGCGCCGCCGTCAACAGCTTGATCGCCCCGCTGACGTTGCCGTTACGGTGATGGTAGAGTCCTACAGCAACCTGCAGAAGCCCTTGATACATCGGCGCTCTGCCTTCCTCCAGCCACAGCTCTTCCATCACCTCGTGGCACTCGAAGTAATCTCGCTCTATATTAAAATAATAGACGAATTCCACATACAGCCGGTCATAGCTCCCATTCACGCTCATCACCGCACACCTCTATCCTTGGTGTCCTCTTTTGGCCCGCCCAATCGCTTCTTCGATCTCATTCAGCAGCTCCTTGAAAAACCACATGTCATCCGTTTCCCAATGCTCGTTAAACCTCAGCTGGAACTGAGCCGCCTCGCGCACGCGGCGGTAAAAGTACAGCTCCTGAATCCCATTCAGCACGCGCGATACCATATTTGACTTATCCTCGAACAGCTGCTGCGATTCCACGATTTCCTCGCGGATGCTGCTCATTTCTTCATCCAGAAGGTAGGCCGCTTCCGCTGCTTTGGTTAGCCGTTTAATAACATCCTCGGGCAGGCTTTCGCGGTATTTATAGTTGAGCGAATGCTCTATGGTCGCCCAGAAGTTCATGGCCAGCGTGCGGATTTGGATTTCCGCAAGCACCCGCTTCATGCCAAGGGCAGTTTGCACCGGATATTCCACGATCATGTGGTAGCTTCTATAGCCGCTCGGCTTCTTATTCCGGACATAATCCTTCTCATAGACAAGTGTCATATCTTCCCGCTCGCGGATCAGCTCGGCGAGCTTTTCGATATCCTCTACGAACTGGCACATAATCCGTATGCCGGCGATATCTTCAATCCCCGTCTCCAGCTGTTCCATAGGGACGTTGAGCCGTTTAGCTTTATCCAGAATACTGGATATTTTTTTCACACGTCCCGTAACGAACTCGATCGGCGAATATTCATCGCGGCTTTTCAGTTCGCCGCGAAGCGTCTTGAATTTAACCTTTAATTCCTCCACCGTTTGCTCATAAGGCAGCAGAAACTTTTTCCAATCGCGTCCATCCATCCGTTATCCTCCATTCCTACTAGCGTCTGTGGGCTGAACCGACCGCGTCCGCTATATGCTTGAAGCCGTCCAGGCGCAGCAATGCTCTCAACCCTTCGTTCAAGCTCCGGATCAAACCGGGTCCTTCATAGATCAGCGCAGTATAAACCTCTACCAGACTGGCACCGGCACAAATTTTGGCGTAGGCGTCCTCGGCGGTAAATATACCCCCGGAACCAATAATCGGAAGCTTGCCCTGCGTTGCCGCGTAAATGTCGTGCACAAGCTTCGTGGAGCGTTCCGTAAGCGGCATGCCGCTCAACCCGCCGGTCTCTCCTTTATGCTTATGGGTTAGCCCCGCTCTTGAAATCGTAGTATTCGATGCTATGATGCCGGAAACGCCGCTGTTCACTATCGTTTGCACCATATAAGCGACTTCCTCGGATTCAAGATCCGGTGCGATTTTAACTAAAATCGGCTTCTCGGCTCCTCCGTTCTTTTGGTGCTGCAGCTTCATCTCTTCCTTCACGGCCGCCAGAAGTCGCGACAAGTCGTCCCCGTGTTGAAGGTTGCGCAGATCCGGCGTGTTCGGCGAGCTGATATTTACGACGAAGAAGTCGCCATATGCATATAAGCCCCGAATGCAAGCCCGATAATCCTCCTCGGCTTGTTCGTTGGGCGTTACTTTGTTTTTGCCGATATTCACCGCCACCGGTATCGTATGAGCTCCCGCTTCACGCAAGTGCTCGGCCATCGTCTCGATGCCGACATTGTTGAAGCCCATCCGGTTGATCAGCGCCCCGTCCTCCGGCAAGCGGAACAACCTTGGAAGCTCGTTGCCCGGCTGCGGCTTCGGAGTCACGGTACCTACCTCCATAAAGCCGAGACCGATACTGGAAAACCCAGGAACCGCCTTCGCATTTTTATCAAGTCCTGCCGCCAAGCCGACCGGATTGCGGAAACGGATGCCCCATAGAGTCGTCTCCAGCTCGGAGTAATTCGGAACCCCGTACATTCCATTCAACAACGCCTTGCCGCCCGGCAGCTTGCCTACCGTATGTAGCCCGTCTATGGTCAAATGGTGCGCTTTCTCCGGATCCATCCGAAAAAGCACCGGTTTTGCTATCTTCTTATACAACATGCCTGCTCTCCCCTAACCGTTCTCTAAAGTTGCTCTACTTGAACAGTTTATCGTTTTATGCCCGAAAAATAAAGAGGACAAGCCAGGCAAAATGATGTTCTCAACCGGCTGCAATATGATAGAATATTCATAAATCTATGAAAAAGGCAGGGCGGGTTCCTATGCAGAGAAAAAAACCTACGTATTTGCAGCAGCGCAAGCCGAACGATACGGTTAATAAAAAGCGGATTATTTGGGTAAGCTCCATCTTCGGCGTTGTCGTTATTCTTATGATCGTGCTGCTCATTTTTAATTCGTAAGCGCTTTATTGAATGTAATCGAATGGTTGATAAAAAAGCAGCCCCCGCATAACGCCAGGTGCTGCTTCTTCTATTAGTTCAGCCATTTGTATACTTTACCCGGATTCGTTTCCTCCGTTGAGGCGGGCAGCCGGAATACCGGCTCGCTTCGCTGGATGTCTACGGGGAGAAGCCCCTTGCCTATCGTCACGGACGTTCCCATCGGCACCATATCGAACAGCTCCTCCACATCCTCCTTCAGCATCCGGATGCAGCCGAGCGATTTGTCTTTTTCAATGCTTGCCGGCTGATTCGTCCCGTGAATCGCGTACAGCGTATCGGACAAGGTCATCCCTCTGCTTCCGAACTCGCCGTTGGATTTGCCGTTCGGGTTCCTTACTTTCTCCGATATTTGGAACGTGCCCTCGGGCGTTCGTTCGGCCCCCAGACCTACCGGATAATTTCTGACGATAACCTGTCCGCTAACAACCGCCAGTCGATGATTTTGTTTATCAACGACGATTCGAAGCGGCTCCGTCAATGGTTTGATCAAACCGCCGGTGCTAACAGACGGCTGGTCAGCCGATGCAGGCGCCGCGCCTGGAGCGGATGCAGGATTGGATGCTGGTGCAGAAGTCTCCGGCAGCCCGGCTTTCTCCGGACTTCCTGCGAGCTCCTCATACAGCTGCTCCATATACGGAGTGACTCCAGGCAGCACATTGCCCGGATAAGGCTCATTCAGCTTCCGCAATGATTCCGGCGGCTTCCCGTGCTTGGCTTCGTAGGCGGCTAAAGCGGACCGGAGCACCAGCTCCTGCTCCCTTTGAGCGGCCCAAGCGCTGTAGATCGCCTTCGGCTTGCTCGCTTCCGTAGGCTGACAGGAGCAGCTTTCCGCGTCATGATATTGGATTTGCTGCAGCGCGGCATCCTGCTTCCCTTCCACAGACAAGAGAATGTCCGGCGAGCGGAGCCACGATATCCATCGCGCATCGCCCATCGATTGACCGTGCGCCAAAATCGCGTAGCTGTTCACCCGCTCCTTCAGCAGCATCTCCTGGAGCGCTGCGGCCGCGTTCTCCTTGCTTTTCGGGCCTGCAATATAATATACCTTCGTCTCCTGCACCTGGGCAGGCGTTACTCCGTCCGGCAGCTCGGTGATTCGGCTCTCCGCCTTCGGCAGATGAGGATCATGGAACTCGGGCGCATACAGCACTCCCGCTAACAGCAGCAGCCCAAGAGCAGCCAAACGGCCGCGCTGACGCCTTTGATTCCGCTTGCCTTGCCTCTCCCATTGCCGCAGCGATTGTTCCGATTCAGGCGAAACCTGAATCGTCTGATTTTCGAACGCTTCATATATTTCCCCGGCCTGGGTATAGCAATAGAGAGCTTTACCCTTCTTGCCTTGAGCTTCATACTCTCTCCCGAGCAAGTACCAGGCCATTTTATTGGCAGGATGCTCCCGAACATATTTTTTCAAATAGAGCGGGTTGTCCATCGAGTGTTGAAAAAATTGACGCAGCTGCTCGTCATGGTCCTTCGGTTTCACGCCGATCCCTTCTTTCCACCTTCTCCCACTAATATCGGCAGCCGAGCCGTTTTTTTAAAGGGGAAGTGAACGAGTGCGGATCCAGCTGTAGGCTTAGCCTCAATCGACGTCGGCTTCCTGCAGATGACGATGATGGTGTCCTTCCAAGTAGCCGCGCTTCTTCATTACGGATTCGAATGCTTCCACGACCACCGGGTCAAAATGAGACCCTTTGCAGCGGATGATTTCATCCACTCCCTCACGATAGCTGCGCCCTTTGGCATACGGCCTATCTGTAGTCATGGCGTCGAAGGCGTCCGCAACCGCTACGATCCGGGCAAAGAATGGGATGTTATCACCGCGGAGTCCTTCCGGATAGCCGGTGCCGTCCATTTTCTCATGATGGTATTTGGCCACCTCGGTTGCTTGAAGCATGCGCTCCTCCGGTTCCATCCGGGATAAAATTCTCGCACCGATCACGGTATGGGAAATCATGATCTCGAATTCTTCGTCATTCAAGCTGTCCGATTTCAACAGCACCCTGTCGGGCACGCCGATTTTGCCGATATCATGCATGATAGCCGCCCGATGGAAGTGTCTGCATTCCTCTTCAGGAAGCCCCAGCTCTCTGGCAATCCATAAGGAGTACAGGGCGACTCTGGACGAATGCCCAGCTGTGTAAGGATCTCTGGAGTCAAGTGCCAGCACAAGAGAGTAAATAACGCTCATAGATACAGGATGCTGCTGTTCGGTCATTTCGCTTCGCAGCTCATATGCCGATTCCAACATGAGTGAAAGCTCATGATTCCGTTTCTCCAATTCCGCTATTTTGCTGAGCAGCTGCTGTAGGTCGGACACCGGGTTTCGCCTCCCGCCTCTAGGGCATCTAATGTTCTTGCATTAGTCTCTCCTCTATTCAAGAAAAGGACCTATTTGGCGAAAGAGTGCAGTGCCTCCATCCCAGAATAGGTCCGAGCGTCCATCATATTCCCGATAAAATTATCGGACGATTGCTTTCTCCCGTAAAATCGCCGTTCGTGAGTCCTGATCCCATTGTACATCCAGACCGATTTCCTCTGCAAAAAAACGAACCGGTACATAGGTGCGTTCTTGCTTCAAATAAGGCGCCGCATCGGTTTCCTTGGTTACAGCCTGCTTCTGATTCTCCATGGTCTTGATTCCGGTCTTGTCGAGGTACAGCTCGATGGTAACATCGCCTTTGGATAATTGAACGCTGCGGTTCGCTTCCTCAAAGCCTACTTTGTAGCCGAGCGCTTCGGCAATGATCCGAACCGGCACCATCGTCCGACCGTTGGCGATCTCGGGCTGAGCGTCAAACTCGACGACGTTGGATCCGATAACGACCTTCACCTGATCGTCCTTAGGCAAACTCTCCGGCAAGCGGAACAGCTTCATTTGACGAATTTTGTTGTTATAAGCATCGGCAATATATATCGTTCCATCCGGTGATACGGCGACATCCGTCGGTTTTTGGAACTGAGCCGACCGTTCGATGCCGTCCAGCTCTCCCGGTCTTTGATTGGCATCCCCGGCCAGTGTAACGACATTGTCATTATATAAGTAACGAATGGAATGGTTCATACTATCGGCAATGAGCAGCCCGCCTTCGTCCGTCAGTGCAATACCCATCGGATAATCGAATCTCGCTGTCAGAGCGGCACCGTCGGCAAAATCGCCGGGAACGTACAAATCGGTTTTGCCGTAAGGCGTACCGCTTTCGGACGAGCCGCCTCCGGCCACCGTCGTCACTTTCCCAGTGCCAAAATCCATATAGCGGATACGCTGATTTCCTGAATCGCTTATATATAGATTACCCTTGGCATCGATAACCAATCCGGACGGCTCGTTAAATTTGGATTCGGCGATCGTTCCATCCAAGTAATCGCCACCCCATACGACTTGCCCCGGAGTGACCTCCACAGCACGTTTGGACGGGGCTGTAAGCGTAGTTACTTTCCCCTCGGGACTTATACTGCGTATCGTATGGTTCAGCGTATCGGCAACATACACGGTCCCGTTAGGGGCAACCGCTACATCCTGCGGGCTGTAGAACGACGCCTCCGATCCGGCAGCATCCTTGCTTCCGATGAGGCCGCTGCCGGCCAATGTCGTCACATTCCCGGCGCTATCGAGCTTACGAATCGCATGATTGGCGCTATCCGCCACATAGACGTTGCCCTTGGCATCGGCTGCAAGTCCGGCCGGCGCATCAAAGACAGACCTGTCCGGTGTCCCGTCGAGAAGGCCTCCCATCGGGAACCCTTTCTCGTCTTTTCCTATCACAAGACCGGCTGCCTTGGTAACTTTATTACCGGAAACGCTTCGGAGCAAATGATTCCTGGAATCGGAAACGAGGAGCGTTCCGTCCTGCAAAAGCAGCAGTCCATATGGGCTGCGGAAGGTTGCTTTCAACTTCTCCTCATTCAAGCTGCCGTTATCGCCAATCCCGGCAAATGTGGAGATGTCCGTCATGATTTGACCGTTGTCCGCTTTTAAGCTGTCTTGGGACAGGGCGGAAGCCGCCCAAGAGCTCGTCGCTCCTCCAAGCAAGCTAGCTGCCATGATGGACGCGGCGAACAGTTTTACCGATGTTTTCATACTCCTTCATGATCTCCTCTATGATCGATTATTGGACCGGAATTTCAATAGGGTTATCCGTCAATTTGAGTTCCGCAATGACATTCCCGTTCTTGTCTACGACTTTATAATAGAACAATTTCATCTTCATTTGATTCCAATCCGAGCCTGTAAAGGTTAACGGAATGGTAACGAGCGGCTGTTCCCCTCTCACGGAAATAGCTCCGGCGGAACCGTTCGCGGCAAAGTTAGTCGCAGCGTACACCAGCTCCGTGCCGGTACTGGCGGCCGATTGCTTCAACACCTCAACGCTTTCAGGCTGCGAGCCGAATACGGCATCCTTGTTGCGGGCAACGGTGCCGTCGCCCATATAGCTTAACCGGTTATCATAACCCAGGTGCACTTCAGCCGCATATATCGATTTGGCGTCCACGAAGTTTTTCATCGTCAGCTGCACATTCACCGTATCGTTTTGGCGGGTAGCCGACTTCAGCTGGATTCCCATGGAACGATCCACCGTTATCTTCGGAATGGATACTTCCTTTGATCTCCAGCCGGTTCGTTCCGTCACGACCGTTAATTTATCGTACACGGCTACTCCATCCGTACCTAATTGCGGAAGCGGAATCGTTACTTCCTCTTGGGCTCCTTTTCCGGCCGCTTTGGCAATCTGCGTTCCCCCGTTCAACACAACCACGTCGGTATTGAGCGGAGCTTTCACTACGATAACCGGAGAATTCGTCACAAGCTCCGATGCAGGGCTGATCAGGATGGGTGCGTCCGAAATCGTGATGGAAGGGATCGGGATGGCGTCACTAGTTCTTCCCATCCGCAGCGTTTGCGCCGTTAAATCATAGCTTCCTTCAGATAAAAGCTTCAACGGTATTCGCACGTCCTGGCCACCGTTTCCCGGAGCCGAGCCTATAAGTTCACTGCCATGGAATACTTGGATGGTAGTGTCGGCAGGCGCTCGCAGCGTTACGGCTGCAGGATTAAACGAAGTCGTTGCCGTAGACGGGCTGATCAAGGCCGGAGCCGCAGGCCGTTCGTTTCTCGAGCCGGAGCTTGAACCTCCGCCTCCTCCCCCGCCAGCTGCAGGCGGTGTTGCAGGCTGCGAACCCGTACCGGACTCATTCTTCGACTGGTTCGCCTGAAATTGTTTGAGCTGTTCAGCCGACAATGTAGCTATAAAAGAAGAAATCGCTTGTTCATTCGCTTCCTGCAGCGCCTTTTTGTTAGCAGCATCCATGGCAGCTTTTTGTTCCTTGATCTTGGCAAGCAAAGACAAAATCGACTGCATCAAACGAGCGAGCTCGGCATTTTCCTTTGCCGCAATGCTTTGTTGCTGTTGCTGCTGCAGCGTTTGCTTAAGCTTTTCAACCTCAGGATCTACTCCCGCCGTCATGTCGAGCCCTTCCACTTTGGTTAGATCGATCTTTTTGAGCGGGTCGGAAATCGCTTGATTCACCTGATCGAGCAGCTTTTGGTCGATTTTCTTTGCGTCGATCGCTTCTTTAGCAATCAATGCAATTAATTTATCGAAGTTACCCGATATCTTGTTCAAATCATCCACAGACTGAATTTTCAAGATCCCGTTATCGCCGGGCTTGGAATCTGAATTTTGCAAACCTTCGCTCAGCTTCTTTTTTATATCATCATTTTCTTTTTGAATTTCTTGCGTTCCGCGAAGGATGGATTCCAGAACTCTTGGAGACGCGAGATTTACTATTTGATCTACATTGGCATAATTAACAGCTGCTCTTAAATCCGGCGTTTGCGTTCTGGAGTCCAGATTAATTTGCTGAGAAGGGTACAACGTCGTATGGCTGCCTTGAGTTCCCCCGTTCCCCGCTGCAACGTTGGACTGCACTCTAACGATGCCTGCAGTCACAAGCATTGTTGTCGTCCCGGTATCCTTGTTTACCATTGTAAACAAGGAAGTTCCTCTCACGCCCATAACCGCCGTCGGCGTTTCAATCTCGAAATCATCCTCCGAGCTGACGAGGCTTTTTACTTTCATCCACGCCGAACCGGCCCACATTTTGAACTTGGAGGTTTTGCCGCCGCCTTGATTCGCCAGCTCGGATAGAGATACTTCGGAGTGCTCCCCGACAGTAATTTCATCGTCCTGGTCCGCCGTTCTCAGAACTACGGATGAGGAAGCCCCCGTAACGATGTAATCCCCCTGGTTCAAGCTCATATCCTCATAAGCGGTGTAGGACTTCGAGCCCCCCGCCTTGCGTACGCTCACGTCCCCGTTGACCTCGACAACGATGGCGGCACGGGTCGATTTGGCCATTGCGGCTGGAGCGCCTACCGTAAAGATCATGGAAAATAACATGCAAAAAACGACAAACAACGATGCATTAGATCGTCTCCCGCGCCTTCCTTTCCGTATCACAGCACCCACGAACAATCTCCTCTCAATCTATCATTCTATATATACTATTTATTGTAAAAGGGCAGCTTTAGGATGGCAATGCAAAAATTGGCGATTTATGACACCTTTCCCCGATTCTTTTGGCTGGCCGGGGCTTGCTTGATGCCTTTCACCTCGAACAGCTTCAAAGGAACGCTTTTCCCTTTCATAAGCTTTTCTCCGGCATATTCGTAATCAAAATCGTCTTTCGTCAGCTCATAGGTCGATTCGGATACGAGGATCTGGTTAGCGCTTGTACTGGATTCGATTCTCGCCGCCGTATTGACGTTATCTCCGATGGCCGTATAATCGACACGCAGGTAGGAGCCGATGTTACCGACAACGACGTTCCCCGTGTTGATGCCGATCCCTACGCTAATCGTCACGCCGTATTTGTCCAGCACGTCCTTACGTACTTTCTCCATCCCCTTCTGAATCTCGAACGCCGTCTTAACCGCATAATAAGGATGGTTAGGGACGTCCAGCGGCGCGTTGTACAGGATCATGGCCGCATCCCCTATGAACTTGTCGATCGTTCCGTGATTGTGCAGCGCCCTCTCGGTGATCAAGTTGAACATCATGTTCAGAAAATCAACCACTTCCTCGGGCTTGAGCTTCTCCGACAACGGAGTGAAGCCGCGGACATCGAGGAACAAAATGGACAAGTCCTTAGATATGCCCCCCAACTTGATTTCCGAGTCGTTTTTGGCGATCTCCTTGACAAGATCCGGTGAAATATAACGTCCGAACTGCTTCGTGATGTAATTTTTTTGCTTCGTTTCAAAATACGTTTTCATGGCAATATTGCCCAAATACGAGATGAGACCGCTTGCGACTGCGCCGATGGTATCTATGTAGATATCGCAATAGGCAAACGTCATATATTGCAGCAGGATCATCAGCGCCGATACGATGAACACGGTCACAATCCCGATAATCGGCTTCAATCTCCAGGTAAGGAATCCGAACAACAGGATCATGACGATCGCTATGGAAAGGGTTACCAGGCTGCTCGTCGGCTGAATCCACTGCTGCTTCAAGATTTGATTCAATATGTTGGCATGTGCATAAACCAGGTGCATATGACGCTCGACCGAAGTGCTGCCTTCATCGGAGCCGGGTGCCGTATAGCCTACCAATACGAGCCGGTCCTTGAACGTATCGGGAGGAATCGAACCGTTAAGCACACGGGCGAAAGGAACCGTTTCAAAGTTCAATTCCTTGGCATCCCATTTGATATACATTTCCGACCGGGGCCGGTTGGGTAAAGGCTCGCTGTGGATGTATTTATCTACATTGACGCCAGCCAGCTGAGCCATCGCCAATCCAAGCGTCGGGAACACGCCTTCGGGCGTGTTGATCTGCAGCCAATTCGTCCTTATGACTCCATCCGAGTCGATAGCCGCGTTGATATGAGCTCTGTTGGCATACTGGCGCAATGCCGGAATAGGCTGCTCGATGCTGCGCGCCGTTATCAGCTCGCCTTCCTTTACTGTAGTGGAACGGCTGAAGTCTCCTTCAACGTTCGCGTGCGATGGCAGAACGATATTTTTATATTTGGACATCTCCTCGGCGAACAGCTTATCGCTTTGCGGGTTGCTGCTTTCCGAGTAAAACTCGATATCGAAGCCTATCACCTTGGCTCCGGCTTGCTCCAGCTTGCGGATCAGCTCGGCGTAAACCTTACGGTCCCAAGGATACGGGCCTACGGATTTGATCGATTCCGTATCGATTCCGACAACTACGATGTCCTCATGCGGTTCGCCTGACATAGATTGCTTCAAATTAAAGTCAAAAGCACTATTCGACAATACCTTCCAAAGACCTACTGTTATAAAAATGAAGCATAACAATACGATAATCGCATTTCCGATTGCGATAACGGCAGATTTCCTGACATTTTTCATCATCCTCGTCCCTCCGGCCCCCACGTTTTCGTACCTAATATTACCACATTATTTTATTAACTACATAAAGTTTTTTGCAAACACACACCTATTGGCCTATGCAACAGCATGTTAAAACGAAAAAGTGTCTGCAGACGCAAAAAAACTCCATTACTAGGCCTAAATACCTAATAATGAAGCTTTCTGTTGTTATCTGTATAATAGCCGGATGCCGGATGACAATGAAGCTATTAGTTGAACGGGCTGTCAGCCACTTTGATGGAATCCGTAGGGCAGCCGTCTTGTGCATCTTGAAGATCGTCGTACAGGTCTTCAGGAATTTCGGTTACGCCTTTGTTGCCGTCGCCGTCGAAAATAACTTCAGCCAAGCCCTCATCGTCGTAGTCATAAATGTCAGGAGCGGTTGCGCCACAGGCTCCACATGCGATACAGGTGTCTTTGTCAACAAAAGTGTATTTTGCCATTTTTAATTTTCCTCCCTAGAGTTGTTACTCAATTGTGATCTCATCCTAAAATATAATATAAAACCGGCAAAAGTTCAAATAGAAAGTCTGTCCTGCCGGAACATTCAGCCTTTTTCTCTTACATGCCGAGCGATAAATTCAGCGATCAAATCGACATCATCAGGTTCGAAAAACGGGATGGACCCGATAACGCTGTCGTGAAATTGACTTGGAGCTACCACTGCGATGGGAGGCTTTGGTAATACCGATAAAATACCGCTCTGCTCAGAGCTTCGGTACAAGGCAATCTGATCATGCATTCCTTGCTTAAAGCCTTCTACCAAAACGATGTCGAGCTCATGCATCTGCAGCTCGGTTATCATCCGTTCTAGGGTGAGCGGCTTTCTGACGAACGACGTATAGCCATCCGGCGAAAGGACGACAGTCACTCCCGCCCCCGCTTCCTTGTACTTCGAGGAATCCGTCCCCGCGACCTCTTTATAATGCCCATGACCGTCATGTTTAATTACCCCGGTACGAAGGCCTTGAAGCTGGAAGCAATGAACCAGCTTGGCTATTAGCGTTGTTTTGCCGCTGTCCGAATAGCCGGCAAAGCCTATCACAGGTGTCAATGTCATTCATCCCCCAACGGTTTGCGTTTCAAATGGTCCATCTGAAGCGATGTCCCCCGCGCCTTATGATTGCGAATCAAGGTCGACGGGTCGTCTCCGAGCATACCCGCCGTCAGAATCGCGTGCTCTCCGAATTTGTCTCTCAGCGCATCCATCGCTTGATTCAGCTTTTCCTTGGCCGGCTGCTTCTTGTAGTCAAACAGGTCCAGTTGAACAGGCACCTCGTCCTTGGCCAGCAAATGCTGCAGCGTGATGCCGAGCAGACGGACGGGCTTGCCCGAAGGCCAATGGTCTTCGAACAGCTTGCAGGCGGCATGGTAAATGTCCTCCCGGTTTTCCGTCGGCGCATTGAGCTTGGATGCTCTCGTTATCGTCTTCATGTCCGGATCACGAATCGTGATTTGTACCGTATGGGCGATAAGCTTTTGCCTGCGCAGCCTTCTTCCCACCTGGTCGGCCAAATTCAGAAACACTCGATGAATGTCGGATCGCTCCGTAAAATTCGTCGGCAAAGTCGTTGTGTGGCCAATGGATTTGCTCTGCTCATGCTCCGTCTGTACTGGAGATTCGTCCTCCCCGTTAGCCGAGCGCTTCAACGCGGCCCCCATCACCCCGAACTGCTCTGTCAGCAGCTTCTCGTTCGCATGGGCCAGCTGCCCGAGCGTATGAATGTTCAACCGCTTCAGCTTATCGGCCGTTTTGGCTCCGATTCCGTACAATTCAGCACAAGGGCGGTTCCACAGCACATTCGGTACATCTCTTTTCCGCAAAATCGATATGCCGTTAGGCTTCTTCATATCCGACGCCATTTTGGCCAGCAGCTTATTGGGAGCAATCCCGATCGAGCACGGAAGCAGCAGCTCCTCGCGAATGCGTCTCTGAATAGTCTCGGCAATATGGACCGGAGTGCCGAACTGCTTCGAGCCGGTGATGTCGACATAGCATTCATCGATGGACATTGCTTCCACCAGCGGCGAAAACTCATAAGCAATGTTCATGAAACGCCTGGAAAACTGCCGGTACAGATCAAAATCAGGCCGGATCAGCAGCAGCTCGGGACACTGCTTCAGCGCTTGACCGACGAGCATGCCGGTCTTAATGCCTCGGGCTCTTGCCGCGTAGGAGCAAGTTACGATGATGCCTTTTCTCAGCTCGACGCTGCCCGCTACAGCCGTTGGCTTCCCTTTATAGATCTCGGGCTCGACCGCTTCGTGAACAGAGCAATAAAATGCGTTCATATCGATATGAAGAATCACTCTTCCCTTCACAGGATATGCATTTGTATTATCTTGGTTCATAAGCCCACCGATCCGATAATGTCGCTTCGATTCTGCATAGCGCATCCCCCGAATTCAGGTACTGTATTCTTCTTTCGATACAGAATCCCGTTTTGAAAGATATAAATTCAGCATACAATTGCATAGAAGGAGGGTCAAGCCGAAGCCTTCACAATCCATTCATTTTTGAAAATATTATCCTTCTTCCGGATGAATGTGATATAATAATTAATTATATTTTGAGCAAGCTTAGTATGATTCAGGAGGACTATCCATGGCTACTTCCGTAAAAATCTTTGACACTACTCTAAGAGACGGCACGCAGGGTGAGGGCATCAGCTTATCCGTCGAAGACAAAATGAAAATTGCCCGCAAGCTCGACTCTCTTGGGATTCACTATATTGAAGGCGGCTGGCCAGGCAGCAACAACAAGGATATTGAATTTTTCACCCGCGTGAAAGAGCTTGATTTGAAAAATGCCAAAGTAACGGCTTTCGGCAGCACGCGCCGCAAAGACACGCTTCCGGAGAACGATATGAACCTAAACCGGATTCTGGAGGTTGGCGTTCCGGTCGCAACGATTTTCGGCAAATCGTGGGACTTCCACGTGCATCAAGCCATTCAAACGACGCTTGAAGAGAATCTGGCCATGATCTACGATTCGGTCAAATATTTGAAGAGCCACGGATTGGAAGTCATCTATGATGCGGAGCATTTTTTTGACGGCTACAAGAACAATTCCGAATACGCTCTGCAAACGATCAAAAAAGCGGAGGAAGCCGGAGCGGACTGGATCGTTCTGTGCGATACGAACGGCGGTTCGCTGCCGCATGAGGTCACTCAGATCGTAACGACCGTGAGACAGGCGATATCCACGCCGATCGGCATTCACGCTCATAACGACTGTGAGCTCGGTGTCGCCAACAGCCTCGCGGCAGTAATGGCCGGCGCCACGCAAGTGCAAGGCACGATCAACGGATTCGGCGAAAGATGCGGCAACGCGAATCTGGTGTCCATCATCCCGAATCTTCAATTAAAGCTTGATTATGAATGTGTCAGCGCAGAGCAGCTCGCCAGCCTGAGCAGCGTCGCCCGCTATGTCAGCGAGATCGCCAACATGCATCTGCCTGTCAATCAGCCGTATGTCGGCTCCGCCGCATTCGCGCACAAAGGCGGAATCCATGTGTCCGCCATCCTTCGCAACTCCAGCACGTACGAGCACATCGAGCCGGAGCTTGTAGGCAACAAACAGCGCGTCCTTGTGTCCGAGCTTGCCGGCCAGAGCAACCTCGTTTTCAAGGCGCAAGAGCTGGGTCTTGATTTCGATACGAACAATCGGCAGACCAAGCAGCTTATTGAACAGATCAAGGAAATGGAGCATCAAGGCTTCCAGTTCGAAGGCGCCGACGCCACCCTGGAGCTGTTGATCCGTAATGCATACGGGAAGCTGGAAGAAGCGTTCACGCTGGATTCGTTCAAAATTATGGTCGTTAAAAACGCGAATCAGCCGGTTATTACGGAAGCGATCGTCAAGCTTACGATTAACGGAGAGACCGTATATAACGCAGCCGAAGGCAACGGTCCGGTCAACGCGCTCGATAACGCTCTGCGCAAATGCTTGCAGCAGTATTACCCTGCTCTGCAGTCTATGTACCTCAGCGATTACAAAGTTCGCGTACTCGATGAGAAGGACACTACCGCGGCGAAGGTACGCGTCTTGATCGAAACGACGGATTCTTCCGGCTCGTGGAGCACGGTCGGCGTTTCCGGCAACGTTATCGAAGCGAGCTGGGATGCGCTTATCGACAGTATCCGGTACGCGTTAATCGGCAAAGCCAGAGCTATCGTGCATTCCGATGATCACAAGGAACGCGTCGGACTTGTAAATCATTAATCTAAGCAGCGAGAGTTAGCGTTCAAAAACAAAGATGCCGCTTCAAGCAGGAGCCTTCCTGATGAAGCGGCTTTTTTCATTTTATTCAGCTTTGGATAAGCCTTTGGATACGCTTCTCGAGCTGATCCGGAGGCAGCACGTGAATGACCTCCTGCAGCTTGCCGTGGCGGTCGATCAGGAAGCTGGTCGGCACGAACAAGACCCGGTACATCTCCGCCGTTTTCCCTTCTTTATCCAGAAGAATCGGGAACGAGAACCCGTTCTGCTTGACAAATGCCTGGACGTCAGCCATCCGGTCCTGACGTGTGACATTAACGGCATACAGGTCGAACCGGTCACCATACTTGTCATATACGCTCTTCAGAGCCGGCGCCTCCTCTTGGCACGGCCCGCACCAGGATGCCCAGAAATTAATCATTACGGGCTTCTCTCTCTCTCCGCCAATTGCATATTGCTTCCCGTCCAGACCCTGCAAAGTAAATGAGGGAACCGGCTTATTGTATACCATTTCTTTGGCATATCCAGCACTGGCTTCCGCTTCCTTATTGGTTTCACCCAATTGAAATACGGCCAGGGCAACCAAGCCTAATGCCAGCAGCATGGCCGTAACGTTCTTTTTCATACTTGCCTCCCCTTTCTATAGTCGTCTTCAACGTGCGCTCTGATCTCATCTATTTCATTGTAACCAAAAAGCTTGCTCCTTAGTTCGTCAATTCCATGGAAACGAAAAGGAAAGAATGACATCTCTCATGAAGGGGTACATTAGATTTACGATAACGCAGCTGAAGAGGAGAATTTCTGCAGATGCAAAAGACAAAATCGCGGAGGTTGAACATCACCTTCGAAAGTGAAATTGACGATCAGCAGCCTCAGCGGTCCAAAACGAAAAAGGACGACACCGGCACCACGTCCGGAGGCTCCAAAGGGTCTATATGGGAGTTTATTGCCATAGCCAGCGTACCACTTGTGTTGGTACTAGGCAACTCCATGCTCGTCCCGATTCTTCCTGAGCTGCAGGAACAGCTTGGCGTCAGCAAATTTCAAAGCAGCCTGATCATTACGCTCTTTTCATTCACTGCCGGAATATTCATTCCTGTGTCCGGGTATTTGTCCGACCGGTTTTCCCGTAAAGGAATCATGATTCCCTCATTGATCGTTTACGGAGCGGCTGGCATTCTGGCAGGCTTTGGCGCTGTTTGGAAATCCTATACGATCGTCATTATCGCCAGAGCCATTCAAGGCCTGGGGGCAGCCGGTACAGCTTCAATCGCCATGGCTCTCGCCGGAGACTTGTATAAAGGCGGAACCGAGAGCAAAGTGCTCGGCTTAACCGAGGCTTCCAACGGAACAGGAAAAGTCGTCAGCCCGATAATCGGTTCATTATTGGCGCTGATCGTCTGGTATGCCGCTTTTTTTGCTTTTCCAGCCTTTTGTCTGTTGTCCCTGCTCGCCGTGATGTTCCTGCTCAAAGAGCCTAAGAAAGAACAGCCGGCTCCCAAGCTCAAGCCCTACTTGCATAAAATCGGCACAATTCTCAAGGAAAAAGGACGCTGGCTTATTACCGCCTTTTTCACCGGTTCGCTCGCCCTTTTCATTTTATTCGGCGTTCTGTTCTATTTATCGGATATTTTGGAGGAGCCCCCATATCAAATCGACGGAGTAATGAAGGGTCTGGTACTGGCGATTCCGCTTCTCGGAATGGTTGTCACGTCCTACACGACAGGTTCCAATATCAAGAAAAACGGCACTTTGATGAGGTGGCTGATGAATATCGGAATGACACTCATGGTCATTTCGTTAGGAACATGCATCTTCTTTCTGGGTAAAAATCTGTATGTATTGATCGGTTTACTTACCTTAAGCAGTATCGGGACGGGACTTTTGCTCCCTTGTCTCAACACGATGATTACAGGCTCCGTCGAGAAAGAGGAGCGCGGCATGATCACCTCGATCTACAACAGCTTGCGCTTTCTAGGGGTTGCCTTCGGCCCGCCTCTGTTCAGCTGGATGATGGATATGTCTCACCAGATTGTATTTATAACTGTGACGATTCTGGCTTTTATCACATTGGGGCTTGTCTTCTTCCTTATTAAGCCGGAGGGGAAAGTCAGTTGAACCGTCCCCTCTAACCGGGTTATAATAAGCTTAAGATAATCAATCGAGGTTATAGAGCTATCATGTTCGATAAAATACTCATTACACCTGCAGTACGATCTTCTATGGTGGATCATTGCTTGCAGACTCTGCCGCATGAAGCATGCGGCTTTTTATTTGGCGCGGCATACGGGAATACGATAATGGTAAAAAGGTTTGCTCCTGTGCCCAATGTCGCAAAAGAACCGGCCGTACGCTTTGAGATGGATCCGGCGTCCTTGATACCTTTAGCAAGCAGAAGAAACGACAATAATAATGAAATTATCGTCGGCATCATCCATTCCCATCCCCTGGCGCCGGCAATTCCGTCCAACGAAGATTTGCTAACCGCCTGGCACCAGATGCCGAGTCATTGGATCCTGTCGCTGCTCGATTTAGAAAAGCCTGACCTTCAGGCTTACCGTTACGTTGCTGACAAGTCTGCCGGAACCCGTTTCATCCCTCTGGAATGGGTACTGGCAGACAATGAACCGCAGCAAAAAAATAACCCCTAGAATGTGAATTATTCGCATTCAGAGGGGTTATTGATGATGGCTTAAATGTGCGTATAAATCGCCTAAGGTATGAATATCCCGAGCCTGGATTTCCAGCATGAACATCCCCCACAGCCGGGCCGTCATCTTGGCATCTTCGAGGGCGTGATGTCTGCTGGCTATCGGAATACCGTACATCTCGAGCAGCGTATCGAGATCGTATTGCCCTAACTTCGGATGCAGCCATTTCGCTATCATCATCGTATCGAGCATCCGGTGGGACAAATTCACCTTTGAAGTGCGCCATAGAGCCGCGTTAAGAAAATGCTTGTCATGACCGGTTCCATGCGCTACCAATATTTTTTGCTGGGCAAATTCGAGAAACGCCCGCAGCCCGGCGATCAGCTCCTGAGCTTGCAGCGCCATCTCGTTGGTGATACCCGTCAGCCGGACGATCTCGTCGGGAATCGGCCGTTTGGGGTTGACCAGACTGTAAAATTGCTGATCCTCCATCACCTGCTCGCCACAAACGGCTACGGCACCGAATGACAAGATCTCATCTCCGTTATACGGCGAAAAACCGGTCGTTTCCAAGTCGAAAACAACCAGTTCCACCGTCTTTAACGGGATGTCATACAATGAATTTTTTCGCTGCTCTTTCATCATGGATCTAATGAAAGCCATCTGCTGGGCGCTCTGTACATCGAACATGGAGGTTATTGCCGAAGTAATCCCTCCCGTTCGGTACAGATGCCACATTCTACCTGCAGGTCCCAAGTCCTTCATTGCGCATTACCACCTTAAAGTTTTCGAAAACGTTTCTCCCCGGGTTCATCTAACCTTGCTCTATCTCTTTGTGTACGCTTTTTTTAACATACTTTTGCAGATCGTTCCCTATCCGAAGACACAGCTTCAGCTCACTCGTCAGCTCCTTCGTCAACCGGTCCCCAGGAAGCTTGCCGCGCGTCGTGTAATGCCCGTTTTCCACTTGAAACGGCGTCAAGGAACGCAGCTTCAAGGCGATGGATAGGGCTTCCAGCCAATCGTGAGCGATTTCCTCTTCAACGAAGCCGCCTTCGAGCAGAGCAGCGATTCTGCCTTCCGTCGAGGTTGCTTCCACTCCCGCTTCGATGGTGAGCAGCCGGATTCCGTTCACGATGGGAATATAAGCGCCGTACTTGATATCTACGCCTCCGGCATCTTCCCCATATCTTTCTTTTATCAGCTGCCCGAACACACCGAGCGAAATTTTATGATGCAGCGTATTGTGCAGCAAATGCTCCAGAATAGACGGATGCACATCGACATATTGCAGCATTTCGTTCATCAATCGGGTGACGAGGAGCTTCTCGCCGTACACCGCACGCATATCGGCCATAATCAACAGATAGCGGATATGCTCCCAGTTCGGCTCCTGAAGCCAATCCATCATCATCCTCAGGTAACCGGAGGAGGACTTGCGCCACTTCGGATTCGTGCAGATGACGCCTCCTACACAAAGCGGATAGCCTAGCTCCAATAAGCTTGTGCTGATTCGTTCCGACAAGAGGGCAAAATATCGCTCAGCCGCTTCAGCTGCCTCTTCATCGGGGATATCATCATAAATCAGACCGTTATCCTGATCGCTCCACAATGTTTGCTCGCTCCGCCCTCCGCTTCCAAATACGACAAAAGCATAAGGTACGGGAGCACCGGTCCCTTCTTCCAACTGAACGCTGTGCTCCGCCAGCTTCACCGCTTGCGCGATAAACCAGTCATGCACGAGATTCAGTTCACGATTCCAGTCCAATGTATTGGAGAGAAGGAGACGCCGCTCGAACTCCTCGTGCAGTTGATCCCGAAATTGCCTGAGCCGATGAATGTCTCCGGCCGATTGAATTTCAGTTCGAATCATGTCCATATCGAGGCGTTCCATAGGGCATCTCCTTTAAACTAATGAGGTTCATTCCAAGCTGCGAATCTTATACCGATTGTGTGCTGGCCGTGCCTTGTTGAGCCGATTTCTTCATTTGCTCGGGATAACCGTACGTTCCGTGCTCGGAAAGGTCCAGACCGATTATTTCTTCTTCTTCGGTAACCCGCAGCCCGATCGTCGCTTTGATCAAACCGAGAATAATGAAGGAAAGCACCAGTACGAAGATGAAAGCTCCGAATACACCTAGCGCTTGCACACCCAATTGCTCCAAGCCGCCGCCGTATAATAGGCCAGCTTTACCGACTCCAACTTTTTCCGCTAACTCCGGTGTTGCAAAAATACCTGTGGACAGCGTTCCCCAAATACCGGCAATACCGTGAACGGAGAATGCGTAGATCGGATCGTCGATTCCAGCTTTTTCAAACCATTGAGCCGTAAAGAAAGTGATGATTCCAGCTAGAGCACCGATAATGATTGCATCTCTTGGAGTTACGAATGCGCATGCTGCCGTTATTGCTACCAGTGCGGCCAATACACCGTTAAGCATGCTCGGAATATCCGCCTTGCCGAAGTACATCCACGAAACGATTAGCGCCGCTACCGCGCCGGCTGCCGCCGCCAAATTCGTTGTCAAAGCAATATATCCGAAGAAGCCGTCTCCTGTTGCGCTTAAGGTCGAGCCTGCATTGAATCCGAACCAGCCTACCCACAGGATGATAACGCCGAGTACCGATAAAACCTGGTTGTGACCCGGGATCAAATTAGGCGTTTTATCCTTATTGTATTTGCCGATCCGCGGTTTAAGCAATAGCGTGGCCACCAAAGCTGCCGTTGCGCCTTGAAGGTGAACGACTGTCGAACCGGCAAAGTCCTGCATCCCCAATTGACCGAGCCAGCCGCCGCCCCATACCCAGTGAGCAACGATCGGATAAATCAGAACCGTGTACAAAATACCGAAGATAAAGTACACCGGGAGCTTGCCGCGTTCCGCGAAGCCGCCCCAGGCGATAGCCAGCGATACACCGCAAAACGCCAGCTGGAACAAGAACAAGATGCCTATAGGAATCGGCGATTCGGCAAATAAACTAATGGAAGCCGCCGTCTGCTCCTGCGTTCCGTCAAGGAAGAACCCTCCCGTACCAATAAAGCTGTTTCCGTCACCAAAGGCGAAGCCGAAGCCTACAGCCCAAAATGCTATTGCACAAATTCCGAAGGTCAAGATGGTCTTCCCCGCTACGTGCCCTGCGTTTTTCATTCGGGTGGATCCCGCCTCAAGAAGGGCAAAACCGGCTTGCATGAAGATGACCAGAATAGCTGCGAGCATCACCCAAACAGAGTCGATAGCACTAGCCAGCTGGGCAGGTGTTTTCTCATCCGCCGCAAATGCCATTGCAGGTGCGACCAGAGATAGAAAACCGGTTGAAAGGAGCAACTTCTTAAACATGGTTGACCACTTCCTTCTTAATGTTAGATTATATAACATAATTTGAAAATCTTAATGTCATTATATACAGCGTTTTGAAATTTGACAATATGATTTTCGTTAAAATTTCATAAAAAACGAAAAATAACCTGACATGAAACAAGCATAATTCGTTTTTTAATTCAATATAATGATTATTCCTTTAAAAACAATGTCATTTTACCTAACGAAACCGGACGAACTGTCCATTTCCCTCTAAAGCTTAAAAGTCATTGTTCGTGTCATGTTTTCTTCCGTTCAATATTTGGTCAACCTTTTCTCTTCTATATCAATTACTAAAAGCATAACGTTTGACTGTACGGTTTGATTTCAGTTATCATTGTTACTAAAGACTAAAGAACGCCTTCAGGTCATACATACTATGAAGGAAGTACTACAGAACAGGAGGGGATATCGATGGGGATATGAAGCTTTATAAAATCGGGGAGTTGGCTCGCATAACGAATGTCAGTCCCAGAACAATCGACTACTATACGAAGATGGGACTCATTGAACCGGAGATGCGGTCCGATACAAATTATCGATTGTATAACGATGAAACCTTAACTAGACTCAAACGTATTGAAAAGATGAAAAGGGAGAAGTATACCTTAGAGGAAATCAAGGCGAATTTAAAGTTGTGGACGAAAGTAAGTCACGACGAGATGGTTACGGACAAACTGAACAGTCTTCAACTCCATCTGCAGCAGCTGCAGAAGGAAGTTCAGGAGATCAGCCCCATTCTTGAGAAGCTGAAGCCTTCCCAACTGAAAAATTTTAATAAAATGCTTACGCCTCATACCGCTGCGTGTATTGAAGCCTTGCTGCTGCTATTGGGTAAAGGTCCCTTTTCCTAATATATAAGGAGGTCGCCGCCATGTTTTTTCATCCCATGGATTTCTTGATTATCATTGCATTTGCCCTCTCGTTGTGGGCTCAATTCCGAGTGAAAGGGACGTTCAATAAATGGGCGGAAGTCCCGACACATTCCGGAATGACAGGGTACGAGGCAGCTAGACGCATGCTGGATGCCAACGGGCTGTATGATGTACCGATCGAGCCGGTACCCGGCCGCTTGTCCGACCATTACGACCCGATTCACCGTGTGGTCAGATTGTCCGAACCGGTATACTATGAAAACTCAATTGCCGCTGTTTCCGTAGCTTGCCACGAAGTAGGCCATGCCATTCAGCATAAGGTACACTATCCAATGCTTACATTGCGCCATCGGATGTTCCCGCTGGTCAACATCACATCGGGTGTAGCGCCGTTCCTTATTCTTGCCGGCTTGTTCTTCCAGCAGTTTAACTTCCTGCTCGGTCTCGGCATCATCTTCTTCTCCGCCGCTGTAGCGTTCCAGCTTGTTACGCTGCCGGTGGAATTCAACGCCAGCAACCGCGCCAGAGACTTGATGGTAGCCGAAGGCTTCATTACCAACGACGAGGAGCGCGGCGTAGCCAAAGTTCTTAACGCCGCTGCATTAACCTATGTGGCAGCAGCTCTGATCTCGCTGCTCGAGCTTGTTAAATACATCATGATCTTCACCAACCGCAATGAAGATTAATACGAAAGATCGCCCCACCCGGCCGCAAGGCCAGGCGGGGCGATCTTTTTTTTCGGCTGCGCCGCTCTATTTTTTGCAATCAAAAAATTCGAGCAAATATTGCTGAAACACTTCCGCGACTAGCGGCAGCTTCTCTCCCGATCTATGAATTAATCCGACGCTTCGCGTTACTTGAGGCTCAATGACGCGCACCTTCGCCGGCTGAAGCTGGCTGATCTCCGTCAACGCCATCTCCGGCAGCAGACTGACACCCATTCCCGCCGCGACCAGACCGCGTATCGTATCCGTCTCTTCGCCCTCAAACCCGATGCGGGGCACGAACCCCGCCTTGGCACAGGCTTCCAGTACAATGTTTCGCAGCGAGTATTCTTCACTGAACATAACGAACGGCTCATCCTTCAGCTGTTCGAGAAAAATGGACTGTTGATCGGCTAGCACATGACCTTGGGGCACGATGGCATACAGTTCCTCTTGAAGGAGCAGCTCCCCGATGACGTGCTCGTGACTGTCCGGAAGCGGCGAAATGAAAGCCAGATCGATCTCGCCGTTTTTGACGTCGCGAATCAAGCTGTTATACGTTCCCTGCCGCAATCTGAATTTTACATTCGGATGGGTGCGGCGAAAATTGGCTACTACCGTAGGCAGCAGATAAATACCCAAGCTATGCGGAAAACCGATGCGGATTTCACCCGCTTCCGGATCAAGAAATTCCCGTACTTCTATGACGGCCCTTTCCAGTTCCGCCAATATTCCTTCCGCTCGATGCAAGAACAGCTTGCCAACCGGAGTTAGCTGCAGATTGCGTCCTTTTTGGACGAACAAGGAAACGCCCAGCTCCTCTTCCAGCTGATGAATTTGTCTGCTGACCGCCGATTGCGCTACATGCAGCTCTTCCGCCGCCTGGGTCACATGTTGTTTTTTGGCCACTTTTACAAAGTATTGGAGCTGTCTTAATTCCACTCTCGCTTCTCCTCCGATTGGACAAGTTCCTTTTAAAAAGTTTATAATAATCTGTGGTGAAATACCAATCATTCTTAAGAATATTAAGGAGGCCCATTCCATGGCACAAGAACGTTCCGGAGCAACACTTAAAGGCAACCCGATTACCTTAGTAGGACAAGAAATCAAGGTAGGGGACAAAGCTCCTAACTTCCAAGTTAACAAAAACCTGATGGAACAAGCAACCCTTGCTGACTATGCAGGCAAAATCAAGCTGATCAGCGTCGTTCCTTCTCTTGACACCGGCGTTTGTGATGCTCAAACTCGCCGTTTCAACGAAGAAGCAGCCAAGCTTGGCGATAACGTAGTTGTGCTGACAATCAGTGTGGATCTTCCTTTCGCGCAATCCCGCTGGTGCGGTGCTGCCGGCATTGATAAAGTCATTACATTGTCCGACTACAAGAACCATTCCTTCGGTGAAGCTTATGGCGTATTGATCAAAGAAATTCAACTTCTGATGAGATCCATCTTCGTTATCGACGTTAACGACACCGTTCAATACGTTGAATACCTGCAAGAAATGACAGAGCATCCAAACTACGAAGCTGCTGTAGAAGCTGTAAAAAAGCTCGTTTAATTACATAGCATCTCAAGAAAAAACAGCGAGAGAAGCCAACGCTTCCCCCGCTGTTTTTTCTGCCATTCCTTGTTACTTGTCATCTTTATAAGCGGCAAGTCGTTTATCGAGTTGTCTGTATATTTCCAGAATCGTTCTGTAGTTGGAGCCCAAGTCGCCCAAGGATCCTCTGGAGGCCGAGTAGATGTCGATGGCAGTTTTTAAAGGATTGATGCTGAATAAAGTCAGCGTAATGTCTTGAGTCCGCCCGGTTACCGTTTTCTTCTCTACCACGATCTCTCCAACATTCCTTACTTCATGAAGGAGCTTGTAACCATTCATTTTCTTAAACATGTTGGTGACTTCATCCCAAACCTGATCCATATTCAGTTTATAGTATCGGGTTTTCAAAGCCGGATCTTTCGCTCTCTCCCCAGTTGTTTCATGGCTGCGAATTAGGCCGATTAAGGTGCGCTTTAACAAAGCTTTCCCTCCTCATAGAAGTACAATACAAATCCGGTATACACTAATCTTTATCATATCATTGTTTGCCTAGTTGATAAAGTGTTATTTCACATTTTTGACAACATTATGTTTTTTTGATGAAGATATATTACATTTCCATGACATCGCTTTCTTTATGTAGTTTGCAGCCATGCATCCCGCGTCAACCCGCGTATCGCAGGGCGCCGCCACAAGGCTGTAAAGGCCGCTTCCTAAGCAAAACTTAATTCAGAAGGCAAACGATCCAGCCTGATGCGAAGCGAGCGCCGTGAGCCTTTGTAAGCTTCGCTTGAACTGCCCGACGGACTCCTTACATGCCTGCTGCAGTCTCCAGGCTCTCAGCTTGTACAATATCGGTCGCCTTTCATTCCCTCGGTCAGCTCAAATTCGAACTGCCAGGCTGGAGACTCATCCGGTCCCGGATTACGGAAGATATAGCGCCCAACGCGCAGCCATCCTCACCCAGGCGGGAATATTTCACTTCCACGCGAAAAGAACTCATATAGGAGAATCGTTCCGACAACGATTGATGGACGCTCTCATCGATCCAATCCGCATATCGGCCCGCTGCACTGCCAATCACAATCATTTGCGGATTCAGAGTCTGCATCATATTGCCTATCCCGACACCAAGATATTGCCCCGCTGTACGGACAGCTGCCAGTGCATCCGGCTTCTGCGCTTTAAGCTGCGCGAGAAGCCATTCCGTAAAGTCCGGCGAATACTCCCTATGCAAATCATTCGCAATGGCCCGCTCGGATGCGTACGTCTCCCAGCAGCCTTTATTGCCGCAAGAGCATGCCCGCCCGTTCAACTCCAGCGTCGTATGCCCGACTTCTCCTGCGAAGCCGCCGTTT
Source organism: Paenibacillus sp. NPDC056579 (assembly GCF_042793215.1). NCBI lineage: Bacteria > Bacillati > Bacillota > Bacilli > Caryophanales > Paenibacillaceae > Paenibacillus > Paenibacillus sp. NPDC056579. Next base: position 622,557 of record NZ_JBHTVD010000002.1, on the reverse strand, counting down.
CCCCTAAACAATTCGCCGTGCAAGATAAGTCCCGCGCCGATTCCCGCAGCAACGCTCAAATAGAGCATGTCCGGGCAGTCTTCCGCGGCCCCGTATTCGAACTCGCCAAGCGCAGCCAGATTCGCTTCGTTATCGATAATAACCGGGATGCCCAGCTGCTCTTCGAGCCTTTCCTTCCACTGCAATTGCTTCCACCCTATATGGGGGACGAATAAAATACGGCTCGACGGGTATTCGACGTATCCGTGAATCCCGATTCCCGCCCCAATGAGTCCTAAGGGGCTGCCGGGCAAAAGCTCGCGTTCTTTGCCAATTAAGGAGCCCAGCTGCTGAAAAACAAGCTCGGCGTCACTCGCCGCCTCATAAGGATACTGCGACTTTCGGACAACACGGCCGCCCAGATCGGTAACGACGCACAGCATGTTCGTTGCTCTCATATCGATTCCGATAACGTACCCCGCTGTGTTGTTCATCTCCAGCATCATCGGCTTGCGTCCGCCGCTCGATTGCCCTATCCCAGTCTCCGTTATCCAATGCTCGGCGATCAATTCCTCCACCAATGCGGATACCGTCGCCCGGGTCAGCTTCGTCTGCTTGGCCAGCTCCGCCCTGGAAATAGGCGCGTGCAGCTTCGTCAGCTGAAGAAGCGTCGATTTGTTAATTGCTTTTAATAACGAGCTGTCTCCCGACATCGTCTCTCGTTTCACACTTTCCACCATCCGTTTCACTGAACCGTTGTGCAAGTATTTATTTTATAGAACATCGTCCCAAAAGTCAGCAGGATTTTTGCTTTTGCATGCGAATATAGTATAACATGAATTTGTTTATCTAATAAACAAAGTAAATGATATTCGTTCGAGGTGAAGCATAATGTCTTATTTTCTTGGTATTGATCTGGGGACTTCCGCTGTAAAATGTATCCTTGTAGACGATCAAGGTAATGTGAAAGCAAGCCACAGCGTAGAGTATCCGCTGCTGCAGCCGCAGCCCGGGTGGGCGGAGCAGCATCCGGAGGACTGGTGGAACGGAACGGCCGCCTGCATTCGCCAGCTGCTCGATAAAGCAGCCGTAAGCGGCAGCCAGGTGGCCGGCATCGGCTTATCCGGGCAGATGCATGGATCGGTGTTTCTCGACCGGGAGCTGCGGGTCATCCGCCCCGCCCTGCTCTGGTGCGATCAGCGAACCGCCGCGGAATGCGAATGGATCGAGAGCACGATCGGCGCGAAGGAGCTGGGCCGGCTGACCGGCAACAAGGCGCTGACCGGCTTTACCGCGCCGAAGGTCATCTGGCTCCGCAATGCAGAGCCGGAGCATTACGCCCGGACAGCGCATTTGATGCTGCCCAAGGATTATGTTAGGCTGCAGCTGACGGGAGCCTTCGGCATGGACATGGCCGACGCCAGCGGGACGCTGCTGCTCGACGTGGCGAACCGGCGCTGGTCGCCTGAAGTCGTAGAGCGGCTAGGCATTCCTATGGAATGGCTGCCGCCGCTCTACGAGAGCAACGCCATAGCCGGGCACCTGCTTCCGGCGGCGGCGGAGCTGACCGGACTGGCTGCGGGCACGCCAGTCGTTGCCGGCGGCGGCGACCAAGCCTGCGGCGCGGTCGGCGTCGGGGTCGTGCAGCAGGGCATCGCTTCGGTTGCCCTGGGTACGTCCGGTGTCGTCTTCGTCCACGACGACACGTATCAAGCCGACGCGGAGTGCAGACTGCACTCCTTCTGCCATGGGGTGCCGGGCAAGTGGCACCGTATGGGCGTCATGCTGGCGGCCGGAGGCTCGTTCCAGTGGTGGAAGAACCACTTCGCTTACGAGGAGCTTAAGCGGGCTGAGGAAGAAGGACGCGACGTGTACGAGTACCTTACCGAGCTGGCGTCTACCGCCCCGCTGGGCAGCGAAGGCTTGCTGTTCATGCCTTACTTGACCGGCGAGCGCACGCCGCATCCGGACCCGCAAGCACGGGGCGGATTCATCGGTTTGAACCTGCGCCACTCAAAGGCTCACTTGACCCGTGCCGTCCTGGAAGGCATCACGTTCGGACTCCGCGACTCCCTGGAGCTGGTCAAAGCCTCCGGCATCGAGATCAAAGAGCTGCGGGTCAACGGCGGCGGAGCCCGTAGCGGCTTCTGGCGGCAAATGATCGCCGACATCTTCGGCTACCCCGTCGTAACGGTCAACTCGACGGACGGCCCCGCCTATGGAGCTGCTGTGATGGCTGCCTCCGGCGTGTTAAATCAGAACATTGAGGATTTATGCGAGCGATGGATTCAAGTGGTTGACCGCGTGGAACCGAATGCGGACAATCAGAAGCAATACGAGCGGTATTATGAGGTTTACAAGACCCTATATCCGACTTTAAAAACAACGCTGCATCAGTTATCCGATCTCGCATCGTTATAGCCATACCAAGAGCCGGAACGAAGGAACGCTTCGTCCGGCTTTTTTAGCACAGTCTTATCTGCACACTAAAAAAGCCTGTCCGGATTTCGTATCCGAAACAGGCTTTCCGCATGATTGTATGTTCAGAAAATGGCACAAAAAAACCCGCATATGCCGTCCGATTTAGCGTTTCAAACCCGCTCTCGCAGGTGGGTGTCCGCAGAACCGCGTTTGAAGTCCCTTTTCGAGGGCATGTCAGCAACGATTCAATGTAGGTCTCCCAAGAAACAGTCATTGGTTCAAAACAACTTAAAACCGAAACGTACATCGCAGGATTTTGTTGTACACTCATTATATTCGTTTGCTTCCGAAAAGTAAACCTCGGCGCGTATCAACTTCTTGCCATGTGATGCAATTTATTGATCGCTTGTCTTAGGTTTCCCATCCGGCTCTTGTTGATTCACGGAAGCTGAAAAAGACTTGTCTGCCGGAACGACATCCTTGCGCACGTCCTTATCGTCCCCGTCACCCGCATTCAGCTGCAGCGGATCCTCTTCCTTTTGTCCTTCAGCTTCGGCCTGGGCTTCCGCTTCCTTCTCTGCCAATTCCTGCTGCTTCGTCTGAAGCTTGCCGAATATCGTATTAAAGTGCCAGAACGAGATGACCGCAATAATACTGCCCATAAAAAACGGAATTAAGAACGTAAACTTCGCCAAGCTGAAATATACGACAACCCCGTTCAGTACGATCATCGAAATGGAGCGCGCCGGATGACCGATCGTAATGAGAATGGAGTTTTTAATAATTTGCAGCAGCTTCATATGAAGATGCGACAAGATGGAGAAAAAGTGAAAGAAGGATACGGACAGAAGAACTGTAAGCGTCAACACCAAATACTTCAAGACGCTCCATCCGCCGCCAACCGAGTTATAGTAATACAAATTCGCTGCAATTACGATTCCGAATACAAAGTAAATCAGTCCGCCGAGCATGGCTTGCTTGAAATTTTCCTTGTACCCGCGGAAAAACGTTTTGAACAGCGGTACGTCCTCTTCGCCGGTCAACCATTTGCGAGCTACAGCAAACATGGCTGCTGTCGACGGAAACAAGGTGAACGGCGCTAAGATCCCGCATACGATCAACATCGAGTAAAACTGCATCAGGGTTTCATCCACCTGAATCGTGAACAATCCGAAGAATGCGATGAGGAAAAAAGGCAAGCCGCATAAAATCCATAACACATTTATAACGGATAACCGCATAATCCATTCTGAAATGCGGTAAAATCCCCCCATTACTCCTTTAAACTCCAATACAAAACCCTCCTTAGCGAATACAATGCTTGGCTTACCTTTAGGTGACTAGCTCTATTATAGCCTATTTTCATCCATCTAGGTAGCAGTCTATGCAGCAAAAGTCCATAGACATATGATATATCAACACCCGGCAATCACACAAGTAAAGGAGGCTGACGACATGTCTGTAGGAGGACTTTTTACTTCTTCCGCAATTATTTTGGTACTGTTCATCCTGTTGGTTATCGTACTTCAAGGATCTTTTTATTAATAGATGGTAACAAAAAAAGGTGAAGCTTTCTTAAATAGAAAGCTTCACCTTTTTAGTTCATGACAGGGCGTGATGCCCTGGTCAATTAGTTTTTCACCAATTCTTCATTGTTGGAACGGGAAGAGGTAGAACGGTTAAATCCTCGGTCGCGTCCATAATCGCGGTTTTGGCCTTCTCCACGTCCGCCGCGGCTATCGCGGTCGCGGGAGTAATCTCTTCCGCCGCCATCTCTGCGCGGAGGTCTGGAGCCAGAGCGGTCACGATCGCCGTAAGGTCTGCCGCCGTCGCTGCGGCGAGCGCCGCCTGCCGTTCCGTAAGGACCGGATGGTCTGCGGCCGGAGCTGCGAACGTCCGGTCTTCTCTTCTTAGCGCGAAGCGGTTCTTCCGGAGTCAGCTCGATCTCGATTTCCTTCTTGTCTCCGGTCAGCAGCTTCAATGCGGAAGCAAGCAAATGCACGGAATCGTGCTGCTCCAGCAATTGAATTGCCAATCCTTTGTATTCGTTATGCTCGTCTTTTTGCAATACTTCCAAGATGCGTTCAGCCGTAACCTTTTGCTTGCCTTCAATAGCTTCTGCAAGGCTAGGCATTGGCTTTCTTGCAATTTTATGACGAGTAATTTTCTCGATGAAATGCAAGTGGTCGATCTCTCTAGGCGTAACGAAGGTGTAAGCCGCCCCTTCTTTGCCTGCACGTCCTGTACGGCCGATACGGTGTACATAGCTCTCCGGATCCTGCGGCAGGTCGAAGTTAATAACGTGAGTAACGCCGGATACGTCCAAGCCGCGTGCCGCTACGTCGGTAGCTACCAGCACATCGATGCTGCCATCGCGGAATTTGCGCATAACGTTATCGCGTTGGTTCTGGGACAAGTCGCCGTGCAAGCCTTCCGCCGTGTAGCCTCGTTTTTGCAATGCTTCCGCCAGCTCGTCGACGCGACGCTTCGTGCGGCCGAAAATAATTGCCAATTCCGGAGCTTCCATGTCGATCAAACGGCACAAAGCTTCGAATTTTTGTCTTTCGTGAAGCTCGATGTACGATTGGTCGATCAATGGCGCGCTGACTTGCTTAGGAATAACGGATACATGCTCAGGGTTTTTCAGGAACTGATGAGCCAGCTTTTGAATGTTAACCGGCATCGTTGCCGAGAACAGCATCGTATGACGCTCTTCAGGAACAAGCTTCAGGATGGACTGGATGTCATCCATAAAGCCCATATCCAGCATTTCGTCCGCTTCATCAAGGATAACGGTTTGGACGTCGTCCAGCTTGATCGTTTTACGGTTAATGTGGTCGAGCAAGCGTCCAGGCGTACCGATGATGATTTGCGGTCTCTTTTTCAATGCGCGAATTTGCTTCACGATATCTTGACCGCCATAAATCGGCAGCGAGCGGATTCCCTTGAATCTTCCCAGCTTCTCGATTTCTTCTGCGACCTGAATGGCCAGCTCGCGTGTCGGGCACATGATCAATGCCACGATTTTCTCTTCTTTAACGTCGATCTTGTTAACGAGCGGGATACCGAACGCAGCCGTTTTCCCCGTACCGGTTTGGGCTTGCCCGATCAAGTCGCGATTCTCCATAGCAATCGGAATTGCTTTCTCCTGAATCGGTGTCGACTCTTCAAAGCCCATTTCCGTAATGGCGCGCAGTACCTTTGGCTCTAAGCCGAATTCGTTGAAGTTTTTCAAATGATTTCAATCTCCTTTTAACATAGGGTTCTTGTTTTTATTTACCCTTAAGTGCGACTCCTATATCCTTATATTGTATCTGCAAAATGCGTCCGAAGCATTCGTATTTAAATACGCAAGGCCGTACTTAAGAATATCTTTAGTATTGTACCACAAATGAAAATGATATTCCAGAAATTTCAGAGTGAAACCTTCACTTCCGTATTGTCGTATATTATATGTATAATACAAAAGAAACGAGCAAGTATTTATTGTATATACAAAGGAGAGTTCGCCATGTCGATTTGGAAAAGAGTCGGTGCTATCATCAAGAGCAATAAAGAAGAGGCGCCTGTCAAAGCGACGAATCCTATCGAAGATTCCCAGGTGGGAGACATCATTAACGTAGATTTGGAAGAGTATGTCGTTTCGGGAAAATTGACTTATTTCGACAGAGGCTTTGCACCTCACCGCTACGCTTACTATTTGCAGAACGGCAATGACATGGCCTGCCTGCTGATCGAGAAAGGCCGCACTTATGAATGCTTCGTATGCCATTTTGTGGAGGGATCTCTGGACAGCCCGCACGATGTTCCTACGGAGCTGGACGTAGACGGCGATGTGACGTACCATTTGGACAATCACCGGAGCGATACGGTTCGCGCCGATGGAAATACCGATTTTCGCGGCAATGACGATGTGATGATCTGGCGTTATTTCGGTCCGGAAGGCCGCTACTTCTTCCTGCAATGGCAGGACGGCAAATTCGTTGCGATGGAAGGCACGAAGACGCCGGCCGGACAAATCAAGTTTATGAAAGGCTCCCGATAAGTGCTATAATGGGAAGACCCCTATGGAGGTGATTCCGCTATGAAGAAGCGTTCGCTGCAGTGGCTTTCGATCATCCTGGTCTTTGCTCTGCTAGCAGGTTGCGGCAACGCCGGCAATTATATCAAAGATAATTACTCCTTAATCGATGTGCAGGGCCAAGGTAAAACGACTGCCAAAATTTACTCGGTCGAAGGCAAGGATGTGCCTACCGTCGCCAAAGAATTGGCCGGTCAGGAACCGCCGAAGGAAACCAGCAAGGAATCGGCTGATCAGATGTTCCTTGTTTATGACAATAAAATCGTTAACATTCAGAAGGACCCTGAGAACGAAGGGAATACGCTCGTCGAGCTGGATTCCATTGAATATGCCAAGGAAAACTACGGCTCGTCCTTTTTACAGGGCTATATAACGGCATCATTGCTGCAATCCCTGTTCGGAGGCGGCTGGTTCAGCAGCCATTCGAGCGGTCAAGATTACCGCGGATACACATCGAGCAAACGGTATAACGATTACGGGAAATACCAGTCGGTACCTTTCCCCTCTTCGTCCAAGAGCTCTTCGGGCAGCGCGACGGCGCCTTCCAAGACGAGTCCGTCTACAACGGACAGAAAGGGCAGCTTCAGCACCGGGACGACCACTCCACCGTCTTCTTCCGGTTCTAGCACCACGACTCCGCCGAAGAGCAGCTCGGGAAGCTCTAGCAGCAGCAACAGTAGTAGCAGTAGCAGCAACCTTCGTAAAAACGACGGCTCCACTCCTACTTACAAGGCGCCTAGCTCGAGCTCCAAATCGAAACCGAGCACCAGTACGCGCTCCGGTTCCTTCAAGAGAAAATAAACATTTATTACCACAAAAAGTCTCGCATACACTTCGTATCGCGGGGCTTTTTTTATATGACTTCCATTCGTTTATAAGACAAAAAACTAACCCAATCCCCGCTATTGTTAAGCAGATGATTGAAACCTTGTAATGATTCCGATACTAAGGATAACTTCACTTACACCTTGGAGGAACTACCTATGTTTTACCAATGGTCAAAATCACTGCTCATCGTTATTCTAGGCAGCGCTATCGTATCGGCTAGCTTTAACCTGTTCCTGATTCCGCACCAGCTGCTGAGCGGAGGCTTCTCGGGGATATCGATGATCGTCGGTTATTTAACCGGATGGAACATCGCCATTCTGTACTTTATCAGCAACCTGCCCATCCTGATATGGGGACTGTTAAAGATCGGCCGCAAGTTTATTATTCTGAGCGTCGTCTCCGTCATTATGACCAGCTGGTTTATGGAGCTGATTCCGCTGCATCCTGTTGCGCAAAATGAAATTTTGGCAGCGGTTACCGGCGGTGTGCTTATAGGTATCGGTACGGGCATCAGCATGCGTGTAGGCGGCTCCACCGGCGGCTTCGACATTATCGGCTCGATCATCACTCAAAAGAAAGACTTTCCGCTCGGCACGTTGCTGTTTATATTAAACGGATTGGTTATTGTGGCGCTCGGTTATTTTAAAAACAATTGGGACTTGGCGCTGTACTCGATGCTGTCCATATTTGTTACGGGCAAGATCATCGACACGATCCATACCCGCCATTTGAAGGTTACCGTATTCATCGTAACGAAGAACAAGGACGCGCTGCTTGAGCAGCTGATGAAAATTCAGCGCGGCGTGACGGTGCTCTCTACCGAAGGAGCTTATACGAAGCATCCTCAGCATATGCTGATGACGGTAACCACCCGCTACGAGCTGGCCGATTTGCAGATCATGATCCGTGAAACGGCGCCGGATGCGTTCGTCAACATAGTCGAAACGGTAGGCATTATGGGGCAATTCCGGCGTGGGTAAGCAGTGGACAAGGATTTAATATTAAGAAAAGATTAGAATAAAATCCCATACATTCTTGCGTCATTTGTGTTATAATGAAAGGAGTAATTTCATACAACTCCTCATGCTTTACCTGTGCTGCTACACGTAAGTCTAGCCTGATCCTCTCCAAGAGATGACGAGAAAGGGTGATGCTTGTGGAAACAGTAAAGTTATCGACGATTGTAATGAGATTGACTCCCGAGTTGTATCCTTTCCTGAAGCGGTCCGAGCTCGATTTTGAGATCGTGCTGCGCAACGGGCTTGAAGCATTGGAAGCCGAGGATGCAATGGAAATTATTCAATACAGTATTTCCGAACATCAAAAAGACGCCTTGCTCCATTGAGGGCGTCTTTATTTTGGATTCGCGAAAAATTTCGTGTTTCGTAATAAATTTTTCGTTATATTTCCTTAAAATAATGGTATGATAGAGTTAATACTATATAACGGAGGTAGATCGCATGGGCGCACTTTCACCATGGCATATCATATTAATTGCTCTTGTCGCATTGCTGCTGTTCGGCCCGAATAAATTGCCGGAGCTCGGCCGCGGTTTCGGTAAAATGTTCCGCGAGTTCAAGGATGCCACAACGGGCAACAACAACTCCGGATCTAATGATGAACCCCCGGTTCAAAAGAAAGAACTGGTATCCGCCGAAGCTCCGAAGCAGGACAATGTAGTTCCAAGCCAAACCAAACAAGGGTGAGGACAAAATAACAAGCCATCCGCCTATTGAAGGCCGATGGCTTTTTTTGTTTGATAAAGGAAACAGTTACTTTTGAAGGCTTCGCTCCTTGCGGGAAACCGCACGGGTGCCTAGCAGCAGAACGGCAGCTATAGCTGTCAAGCAGGCTCCGAAGCCGTACATGGCCTGGCCGCCCCACAGATCTTTAATATAGCCTCCAACGAAGCCACCGGTAATCCCCGCGAGTCCAAGAAACACGGCCGCAAGCATCGCCTGCCCCGTCGAGCGCAGCTCTTCCGGTACAAGCCTTACGGCGTACTGTACGGCAACAATCCAGAACACGGCGAAGGTTACGGAATGCGTGAGCTGCAGCGCAATGAGGATTGACGGATCCGTGATCCATGCATACAATGCCCAACGGACCGTATACAATACCGCTACCATGCCAAGCAGCGCCAGCTCATGAAACCGGTGCATATACCTGCCCAGCAATGCGAAGGTCGGTACTTCGCTTAATGCTGCGAGCGCCCAAGCCCAACCGGCCATCGAATCGGGTGCCCCCAAATCCTTCAAATACAGCACCAGCAATCCGTCATTCATCCGGTGCGGAATCATTAGCAAAAAAATCAGAAGCAAAAACCATAAAAAAGGACGGTTTTTGAGAACACTAGTAAGGGCGGTAATGGAAATGCCCGGACCGCCTCCCTTTTCGTCCTTAAGAAACAACAGCAGCACGAGAGGAAAAACCCATATGGACCAATACAGCCATGGAATGCTCTGCAGTCCCCCAATCAGGCTGAGAACCGAGCCTGCCGTCATCGCCATCAATGTGAAGCCGAGCGATCCCCACATCCGCACGGAGCCGTAGGGCAAGCCGGCATGGATCGTCGCTTTGATCGTCACACTGTCCAATAGCGGAACGGAAGAAAGCATGAAAAAGTAAAGCAGCAGCATGAACAAAAATGACCATCCATAGCCCTCCGTGACGAAAATTCCTGTACTGGAGAGCAGCGTACAAGTCCAAAGAAGGAAAATGATCAATTTCAACGTGTGGTACCGGTCGCTCAAATACCCCCATAGCGGTTGAGCGAAAATGGCTACGAACGGGCCGAACATCATTAAGAGCCCGATTTGCGCGGAAGAATACCCTTTCAATTCAAAATAAATCGGCAAAAACGGCATGAGGACAGCCGTTGTCGCATAGTAAAAAAAATTGAGCCCACGCAAAGTCCAAATTTGATTTTTCATAGCACCGGTCCTTCTTTGGCAAGTTAACCTAAACACCAAAAATTCAACAAAATGCGTCAAAGTTCTCTATTTACCTATCGACTCTTTTATTATAATGGTAGATATCATTCTGGCAAGGAGAGATTGACAAGCATATGGAACTTTTACTAGCATCGCTGTTGATGGTCGCAGGCCAAGTCGGAGCCGATCACCCTAACGTAAGCTTCGACCAGCTCGTTCAGGCTTCGCTCGATTCCAAGAACGCGGTCGTCCGGCAAGCCGACTCCGGTACGGGCAATAACGATTATTTAAGACCTCTTAACAAGAAGGATCCGCAAAAAGACGCCCCTAAAATCAAAGGGGTCTATGTAACGGCGCACAGCGCAGCCGGTGCAAGAATGAACACGCTGCTGAAGCTGCTCGACGATACGGAGCTCAACTCCATGGTTGTCGACATTAAAGATGATTGGGGATACATTACTTACAATACGGGCAATCCCGAGCTGGAGGCTATGGGAACGACCCAAAAAATCATTTCCGATATGCCCAAGCTGATAAGCACAATGCAGGAGCATGACATCTATCCTATCGCGCGGATCGTCGTATTCAAAGATACCGTTCTTGCCAAGAAGCAGCCCGAGCTATCATTCATCAATCCGGACGGCACCCTGTGGGGCAACAATAAGTCCAATCCCGACAGCTTCGTCAATCCTTATAAAAAAGAAGTATGGGATTACAACATCGCCATAGCCAAAGAAGCGGCCAAAGCCGGCTTTAAGGAAATTCAGTTCGACTACGTGCGATTCCCGGAAGGGTTCGAGAAACGGGCGGATACATTAAAGTATGACAAAGACGAACGGACTAGAATCCAGGCGGTTGCTGAGTTCGTCAAGTATGCCAGAGAGCAGCTGGCTCCATTAGGCGTCCGAGTCTCCGTGGACATCTTCGGCTATGCAGCCTCGGTTCCCGCCGCGGAAGGGATCGGACAGGATTTCGAGAAGATTTCGGAAAATGTCGACGTCATCAGCCCGATGATCTATCCAAGCCATTACTCTACCGGATGGTTCGGAGCCAAAATTCCTGATGCCGAGCCGTACGTCACGATCAACGGAGCAATGAAGGATACACACAAAAAGCTGGCTCCGATCAACGATATACAGCCCATTATTCGTCCATGGATACAAGACTTCACCGCCTCCTGGGTGCAAGGCTATATCAAGTACGGCAAACATGAAGTCGAAGAGCAGATCCGTGCACTGAAGGATAACGGCGTAGAGGAATTTTTACTGTGGAACGCAGTGAATACGTACACTCCAAATGTCGAATATAAATAAAGCATCCGTGGATGTAAAAATCCCCGTTGGAATTTATCCAGCGGGGATTTTGTTATTCTTATCAAGTTATAAGTCCGGTATTTGCCAGTCGATGGCTTCCGTGCCGATGCTTCTCAGGAAATCGTTGGCTTGGGAATACGGCTTGCTGCCAAAAAATCCGCGGTGCGCCGACAAGGGGCTTGGATGAACGGAACGCAGCACCTTATGATGCTTGTTCGTTATCAGCTGCATCTTTTGCTGTGCGTGGCTGCCCCACAGGATGAAGAGGACAGGCTGCTCGCGCTGGTTCAATTGAGAAATCACGCAGTCCGTAAATCGTTCCCAGCCTTTACCCTTATGGGAATTCGGCGTAGCCTCCCGTACGGTCATTACCGTATTGAGCAGCAATACGCCCTGCTCCGCCCAACGGACCAAATAGCCGTTATTCGGGATTTTGCACCCAAGGTCGTCTCGCAGCTCCTTGAACATGTTTTGCAATGACGGCGGCGCAGGGACTCCCGGCTTCACGGAGAAGCTCAACCCATGGGCTTGCCCCGGGCCATGATACGGGTCCTGTCCTAGGATAACGACCTTCGTATCCGCATAAGGCGTTAAGCGCAGCGCATTGAAAATATCATACATATCGGGATAGATGGTCCGCGATCCGTATTCTTCCTTAAGAAACTGCCGCAGCTCTTTGTAGTAGGACTGCTCGAATTCCTGTGCCAGCAAGTCTTCCCAATCGTTATTCAAGATGGGCATATCAATTATTCACTCCAAAATTTCGTTGATTAACCTCGAAACGTCGTTACCATGTGTACAAAATAATTTACCGTGCGATGAACCCGGTCCTTCACCTTCGTGTCCGCCGGTTCTCCTTCCGGCGTAAACACGCGCTGATCGCCTCCGATCGAAATCCACTCGGGGCAGTTAATGCCGTGCACGTTGCGGACGATCGTTTGCAGCTGCTGCAAGGAGCTTACGCCAACGGCGCCTCCCGTAGAGCTGACGGAGAGCACGACTTTCCCGTCGAACTGCTCAAAGCCGACATGGTCCAGTGCGTTTTTCAATACGCCGCTTGGAGCGCCGTGGTATTCGGGTGTTGCCAGAACGATGCCGTCCGCATCCTTCAATTGCTGTTTCATGAACAGCAGGTTGGTGTCATTCGCTTCGACATCCGGGCTGTAAATCGGTACAGGCGATTGATTCAGATCAATCAGCGTAACTTCGCATTCCTTGCCTTCCAGAACGGTTTGGATATATCGGCATAATTGGGTGCTGGTCGATTGCTTGCGGTTGCTGCCTGCTAAAATGGTTATTTTCATCACATTTGGCTCCTTCGCTTAACTTTATACACATAGTAGTATACAATGTATACTAAGTCAACTTATGGAAACGCCTATTTTTCTGTCCCAAAAGCTACAAGGATCCGTTTCTATAGGCCATGCTTTCTATCGTATCAGAATCCGGTCATTGTTGCATTTTTTTTCTAATATTAGCTACAATGAAACTAACGGACAATCTATAAAGGAGATGATGATGCATGCTGATGATAGGCGAACAAGCTCCCGCCTTCGAAGCCGACTCTACGCTCGGTCCGATCCGATTGAACGATTATCTCGGTAAACAGCCGATTGTCTTAATCTTTTACCCGAAGGACGAAACGCCTATTTGTACGAAGCAGCTGTGTGCCGTCCGTGACTCCAAAGCGGAATATGCCAAATATGATGCGCTGGTACTGGGCATCAATCCTGCATCCGTCGAGGAGCATCGGAAATTTTCCCAAAAGTTTATGTATGACTTCCCTCTCGTTTCCGATCACGAGGAAATGATCCGCCAGCTGTACGACGTCGGGAAAGTGTTTCTTCTAGGCCAGCAGCGTGTCGTCTATGTGATAGCCTCGGACGGAACAATCGTGTACGCCAAAAAAGGGAACCGCCCTACCTCCGAGATCATGGCCGTTCTGGAGCATCTGCTTACGACGAACTAAGATCCGCCAGTCGCTTTACCTGTTCTTGGCCGCTTAAGCCGTAAAAAGAACACCCCATGGAACCGTCTCGCCTTAAGCGGGCCGTTCCACGGGGTGTTCTTGTTTCGCAATGAAGCCTTATTGGGACAAGCGCTTGGTCAGTTCGTACAGTTCCATATTAAACTCTTTCTTCGAGTTGACTACTTTATCGATGTCAGTCGTAACCAATTCCCCTTTGATGACGCCGCATGATTTGCCGGATTCGCCTTCAATCAGCTTGCGGACGGCAAAATCGCCCAGCTTCCCTCCGAGAATACGGTCATTGTGAGTCGGAGCTCCACCGCGTTGGATATGGCCCAACACCGTAACGCGCGGCTCAATGCCGTTGCGCTTCGTGATTTCGTTGGCGATTTCTTCGCCCTTGCACACGCCTTCCGCTACGACGACGATACTATGGCGCTTCCCTTGGTCGAAGTTTCCCGCCATCCGTTGTGCTACTTCATCGAGATCGAACGGCACTTCCGGTACGAGGATCGTTTCCGCACCGCTGGCCAGTCCGGCATACAGCGCAATATCGCCGCAGTGGCGTCCCATAACTTCAACAACGGAAGAACGCTCATGGGAGCTCATGGTGTCGCGCAGCTTATTGATCGCGTCAACTACAATGCTGACGGCCGTATCGAAACCGATCGTAAAGTCTGTGAACGGAATGTCGTTATCGATCGTTCCCGGTAAGCCCATCGTTTTGATGCCCAGCTTGCTCAGCTTGTTGGCGCCTTGGTAAGAGCCGTCGCCGCCGATAACTACCAAACCGTCGATGCCCCGCTTCCGCAGGTTGTCCGCACCGAGCTGCTGCCCTTCAGGTGTCATAAACTCCTTACAGCGAGCCGTTTGCAAAATGGTGCCGCCGCGTTGAATGATGTCGCCCACGCTTCGCAAGTCCATCTCGCGGATGTCGTCGTTGATCAAACCGGCATAGCCGCGCTGCACCGCATAAACTTCCAACCCGTGAAACAGCCCGCTGCGCACAACCGCGCGCACTGCGGCGTTCATTCCTTGCGAATCCCCGCCGCTGGTCAAAACGGCTATTTTTTTAATAGACATGTATGGTTTCCTCCTATTCCTTGCACTCAGGTGCTCGGGAAATTATGATGTTTTACGAATCCAAACACTGTTGACGAAGAAAAAGAGGCGCGTCAACGGGCTGCCTTTCATTAATTCCCGTGAAATTTGCTTGACCTGCTTCTGCTTGCTTACTTTCGGATCGGACAAATACAATGCGAGTAAACCTTCAATAATCATGCGATGAAACGCCGGATGCTCCAGCCGGTTCGCTTTGTTGCGCGCTTCCAGCACGATAGCCGCAATCCGCTCTACCGTCTGATCCATGTTGTCGTAATAGCTGCAAAAGTTCAAATCGCCGCCGATTTCGTCTTCTTCCTGGTCAATCAAGTAATCCAGCAATATATGCAATCCGCAAATATACGGAAAATAAGCATCGTGAATCGTTTCTACGGCAGCCGGCTTCAATTGGGAATCCGAGGCTGCCAGAAACAGCATGAATACGCCCAGCGTCGACCCCGTCGCCGCCGCGAACTCATTCCAGCTTATGGCCGGAAAGCTCGCCTCGTGCTTGCTCCACCAGGCTTGCAGCGCGTCCTCTCTCAGCTCATGGCGAATATGCTTGTACACCTGCAGGTCGCAATAAAGCCCGACAAGCTTGCGTACGTTGTCCGCTACCAAAGAATAGGACGGCAGGAGCCTGATGCTAGCCTGGCATGTTTTGACAAGCTCATTCAAGTACCCGGCGTCTTCCTTCTCCTGCCGGAGTGCGTAATAATCGTGCAGCGGCTCCGCCGGATCGACGGCATCGAGCATCGATTGGTGCAGCATGCGGAAGTCGTCCGGGTCCATCGACGTGCTGCGGTCGCACAGGTTGTCCAAGTAATCGCTGATCGTTTGGAAAGCGACAATTAACGGAATAAGCACATGACGCATCGGCAAATTAGCGGCAGCATATACAGCCCCGCCTTCACAGTGAAACTGCTTGCTCGTCATGCTGTCAATTGCCTGCTTCTGAAGCTCCAGATCCGGAATGGATTCCGCCTTGGAACGCCAAAACTTCAACTGCTCCCTAACCTCGGGCAGCACATACCGGTATACTCGGAGCATCAGATGAATAGAGTTGCCTGGGACAAGCGACATGCGGCGCAGATCAGAGCTCAAGGGAATGTCCTCCGGTCTGCTGGAACGAGTATTGCACGAGAAGCTTGATTTCCACCCATTGCAGCTCTGTCAGCAGCTCCTCCGCCTGTTCGTTCTGAACGACGGTAACCTGCTGCTCCACTATATCCACGAACAAGTACGGATCCCAGGACGGCCCCGACACCAGCTTATCCAGCCGATTCTTTAACGAGTCGCTGCCGAAGGCTTCCGCAGCATAGCTTTGCACCCGCGCTTTGGCCGCAGCCTGCAAGGCATCGCCAACGGGATGCGCCCCTCCTTGCCGGAACCAATACTTGGAGTTGCCGTAGTCGCCTTCCATCCTGTGCATGATTGCATGCCAATAGCTGCCTAACGGGGTGTGCAATTCCTGGGACAGCTTATGCGAAGCCTCCAGGCTTTCATTCAGCAGGTGCAATCCCGCCTTGACCGCCTTCGCATTAGAAAGCGCACGGGAATCCAGGCCCTCCTGCGGCAGCTTCGAAATCCGGATATCGTGCAAATCATCCCATTCCTCCATGGGGTAGAGGGAAGGCCGGTGATCTCTTAACATATTCCATAACTTCTCGACCGCTTCCGTCCATGCCAAAACCAATCACCTCATCACAATAAAACTCGTAACCTTAATTATATTACAAAGTAAAGACAATGCCCATCTATTTCTTACCACATAGGAAAGTTTAACTTCGTTAAAGCATTAAAGTGCTTAACAAACTTTTCTGTTGGCGAATAAACCTACATCTGAACGCGGTCACTCATCTTCGAAAGACCTCGATAGAGGTTTATCTCAATGATGCGCAGCGGAGGCCGACACGTCCTGATTGACCCGGAACCAAAGGTGAAGCTCGTTAATGGTGCCCGCCAGCTCGGCAATCTCGCTGTTCAGCTCGCAGGACAGCTTGAAATTATCCTCCACATTCAATTGATTTTGCTTGCGGATAATGATTTTCTCGAGACGTTTGATCTGATCCGGTATCGTTCCCCGGATTTCTTCCCAGCGCAGCAATATATCAGACCGCTCTTGATCGGAGTACTCTTCCCATTCTTTGTCCAAATGAGGCAGCGGTATACCAAGTCGTTCATCTTGTACGAAAGTCCATGTCATAAATGGTTCCGCCTTTCTTAATTTTCGGGGCTCCCGGCAAAGTATCCGCTTTGGCTTCGAAGTCAAAGCGCCACTTTGCGGGGTTATTTTTCTGCACTTTCTTTATCTACATAAATGTACCACGAAGCCGCAACCCTCTGCCAGTAGGTATGTAAATTTTCCGCTCCACTCGGGAATTTCTATGCTATACTAGGAAGAATGATTGTTAACGTTAAACATACCTAGGAGCCTTGACTTTATGAGTAGCATCGAACAACCCAGAGTGACGTATAAGCAGCTGCTGACCTTTTTCATCCCGCTCGGAATAGCGTCCAGCCTCGTCACGATCTCTCACGTCATCATTAACAGTACGCTTGCCCGCTCCGCCAATCCGGAGATTATTATCGCAAGCTACGCGCTGCCTCTCAGTATTCTGGGCATCACTGAAAGACCCGCCGTTCTTATGCGGCAAACTTGCTCGGCTCTGGTTCGCGACCGCGTCTCCTTCCGGGCCATGTCCATCATCAGCTGGTATATATTGGCGGCAATTATGCTGTTAGGCGCCCTGATTTGCTACACTCCAGTAGGCAAATGGGTGTTTTTGCATTTTTTCGGCGTCGAGGAATCGCTGCTTCAGCCCATGGTCGATGTATATAAGATTTTAATGTTCGTCAGTATTTTTTCGGGACTGCGCTGTTTGTATCACGGAATTATCATTTTTAATATGCGAACCAAATGGCTGACGATCGGGATGGTAATCCGGCTTATTGCGATGTACGTGCTGTCGCTCTACTTCATTCATACGAACCAGGTTGACAGCGGTAAAGTCGGGGCTATTATTTTTCTGACGGGAATGGTGGTCGAGGCTGCGGTCAGTGTCTGGGAGGGCCGTTCGCTATTGAAGCAAATTCCCGAGAAAAAACCGGACCATCCGATCGAAAAGCCCAAGCAGATATTTCAATTTTACCGCCCGCTGCTCTACTCATCGGTCATCGCCGTTATCGTCGGGCCTGCAATTAATGCATTTTTGGGCAAAACGATGGATTTCCAGCTGGCTGTAGCGGCATTCGCCATTGCGGGAAGCTTGACGAACCTGGTGCAAAGCTTTTTCTCCTACATTCATCAGATCGTGCTGAACTTTTACCGTAAAGATTCGAAGGCGGTCATGCGCTTCACGCTCATGCTTGCGTTCATTCCGGGGCTGCTGATTGCCTTGCTCGCTTATACTCCGCTCGGACCGCTATTCATGCAGAATGTCATGGGTGTGAACGAACGGCTTATGCACGCCAGCCTCGATACGCTGCGAGTGTTTATGATTACGACGCTTGTATTTCCTTGGCTTGATTTCGGCAATGGAATGATCATGCTGCGCGGACAAACGAAGGTGATGGTTTGGTCCCAGGCGGCGAACGTCACAGTGACGCTGATTTCCCTCGTGCTCGGCGTGATGTGGAGTCCGGGCTGGAACGGAATGATCGGAGCTTTGGCGCAATCGCTCGGTCTTGCCGCCGAAGCGGCCGTCGTTTGGTTCGTCCTTAGGGAATTGTGGAAGACGTCCGACAAGCTGCCGGAACGAATGACTTTTAAAACATAGAATCGAGTGATTACGTGGAAAGCGGAATTCAACAGCGTAAGCCCCATTACGGTGCGCAGCGCGCCTTTACATTTTCATTTTTTATGACAACTGCCGTCATTGTCTCGTATTTTCCTTTATATTTTCAATCGGTTGGATATTCGACGATCCAAATCGGACTGCTCTACTCCATCGGACCGTTGATCGGCATCGTGTCGAATCTGTTCTGGGGCATAATCAGCGATAAGCTGCAAACCGTCAAAAAGATTCTGCTCGTCATCCTTGCCGCTCAGCTGGTCATGTCGTTCGTCGTTTTTCAGACGGCGAATTTTGGGTGGCTCATGGTCTTTATGGCGGTGTTCTTTTTCTTCCAGTCGCCGACGACCTCGTTAAACGACAGCTTGACGCTGCTGAATATTAGCGGAACGAACAAAAGCTACGCCTCCTTCCGTATTTGGGGCTCTATCGGGTTTGCAGCAGCCTCTCTCTTCTTCGGCTTGCTGCTTCAGCAGCGCGGCTCCGGCCTGACGGCTATCCTATGCTTGTTTACAATTGGCCTATCCCTCGTTTTGTCGATGCTGCTTACGGACGGTCGCAGTCAATCGGGCAAAAAAATCCAGTTTTCCGGCATGGTGCAAATCGTCGCTTCCCGGCAAATGGTGCTCTTTTTGCTGACCATTACGGTTGTTTCGGTAGCTCACCGGTTTAACGACGGGTTTCTAGCCCTGTTCTTGAAGCAGCTGGGGGCGGACCCCTCCATCGTCGGCTGGTCGTGGATGGTTTCGGCCGTGAGCGAAATCCCGATTTTTTTCCTGCTCAGCAAATACGGTCACAAGTACAAGGAGCTGCCTCTTCTGGCCGTTTGCGCTATCGTATATGTCATCCGGTTTCTGCTGATGAGCCAGGTCGAGAATCCGTTGTGGGTTATCGTCATTCAAGCCATGCACAGCATTTCGTTCGGCATCTTCTTCTTTACCGTCATCCGTTATATCCAGAGGAACGTCCCCGATGAGTTCCGGGCTACCGGCCAAGCGATCTTCGCCGTCTGCTGGTCGGGAGTTGCCGGGCTCGTCAGCGGTACTTTGGGCGGCTGGCTGTTCCGCGATTTCGGTCCGCACGTCATGTACGGTATTGGCGCAGCGCTATCCTTGATTGCCGTATTCGGCTTCCTGTTTTTGCATTATGCTTACAAGCACGACTAATGTTTGCCAAGTTAGTCAAGAAATGTTCAAATTTTCATTCAGAAAATCGTTCCGCAACGCAAGAAAATGTCCATTTCCGTCGTCTATAGTATAGGCATGCTGCGAGGAAATGGCGCGAGTGAGCAATACGCCCTGCTGCAGACCGTGCAACAGGGCTTTTTCGCATTCTTTTTTCATATGCCGTACATGACGCATTCGGTGCCATCTTTAAATTAACGAACGGAAGACGGAGGGGTTACGTGCTTGCAGTAGATCATTTATCACATCGGTTCCGTAACGGAAACGAAGAGACGCCGGTCCTTCACGATATTCATTTTACCGTGTCCAAAGGGGAGATCGTCTCGCTTCTCGGAAGCTCGGGATCCGGCAAATCGACGCTTCTTAATCTGATGGCCGGTTTAATGAAGCCGTCGAAAGGAAGCATTCTTATTAACGGGCATCCGATTGAGAAAATGTCCGAAAACCAGCTGGCGGAGTTCCGACGGACGCATATCGGCTTTATTTTTCAATCCTATGAGCTGATTCCGCACTTGACGGTTCGTGAAAATGTCGAGCTGCCGCTTGTATTTCAGGGCATCAAAGCCAAAATCCGCAAGGAGAAGGCTGTAGCGCTGCTGACGAAAGTAGGGCTGGGAGAGAAAACGGAAATGTTCCCCTCCCAATTATCGGGCGGCCAGCAGCAGCGCGTCAGTATCGCCCGCTCCCTGATTACCGAGCCGGCGATCGTGTTCGCAGACGAACCTACGGGGAATTTGGATACCAAGACCGAGAAAGAAATCATCGATCTGCTTCTCGAGCTTAATAAAACATCGCAGATCACGTTTGTCATTGTCACCCACGAGATTGAAGTGGCCAAACGAACCCGTAGAGTAATCCAGCTGCGGGACGGCTATTTGGTGGAGGAACCACTTGAGGCGGGTGAAGACGAATGAGGCTCCGCGATTACTTGAAGCTGGGCTGGGAGCAGCTGAGACGGAGAATGGTCGTCACCGCGCTGTGCGCCATGGGGATCGCCATAGGCTCCGCCTCGATCATCGTTGCCTTGTCGTTCGGCGAATCGATCAACCATTACAGCAAGACACAGATGAGCTTCTATATGAAATCGGACGAAATAACCGTGCGGAACGGAATTGCCAAAGGCGCCGACGCCAAGGATACCAACGCCTCCAAGGCGTACGAGCTGAACAAGGCCAAAATAGACATTATGCGCAGCCTTCCCTATGTCAAAGCATTGGCCACCTACCAGACGTTCAATCAATTCGAGTTCGAGGTAGATAATAAGAGAGGTCAGCTCTACAACGTATACGCTACCGAGCTGGACACACTGGAGGCTTTCGGCTCCGAGCTGCATCAGGGAGGAGCCTCCGATATGGACAACACGATCATCTTGAGCTACGGTGCCACGATGGGACTGTTCGACGAACAGCTCTCCCGTTCCGGAAGCCAGGAGGAGCAGTCCGAAAGCGAGCAGCTCGACAACTATCTTAACCAGCGCATTATTGCGTATCCCGTCTATCAAAAGCAGATTATTTTGAAGCCGCAAATCTTCATGCCTAACGGGCAGCAGATCTCGAGCATTCAGTTCCCGCTTCGCGTCGTCGGCATTTTGAAGAAGCCGGAAGGTGTCTCCGACGATATGGTTAGCAACATGAAGACGGCGTTCATCTCCCCCGCTCTCGGCAAAAAGATCCGCGACGCCATGGCCGAAGCCAACTCGAACGCGAGCAGCAAATCCGGCTCGAGTACGAAAGCGGCACAGCCGGAGCCGGAGTATAATGAAGTCAAAATTAAAGTCGATGAAAGCTCCCACGTCCGGGAATTGGATGAGTGGATCAAGAAGCTGAAGCTGTCTACCGAGACGAACCTGTTCCGAGAGGAACGAATGCAAGGGGAATTGGTTATATTGCGCCTGGTGTTCGGCGGCGTCGGTTTGTTCATTCTGTTCGTTGCTTCCATCTCGATCATCGTTGCTATGACCATGTCCACGTATCAGAGAAGACGGCAGATCGGCATTATGAAGGTGCTGGGAGCCAACTTGAAGCAGATCCGGCATATGTTTATGGTCGAATCCGCTCTGCTTGGAGTACTGGGAGGCGGCTGCGGCATTTTATTATCGTACTGGGTTATTTGGGGGATCAACATCGTCGTCATGAAATTTTCCCCTCCGCGTCCGGGAGCCGAGCAGGAAATCTTGTTCATCAGCCCGTGGATATTGCCTGTAGGATTGTTCTTTGCCGTACTGACCGGTGTTTTGTCGGGAATCTATCCCGCCATCAAAGCATCCCGCACCGACGCATTGACCGCTATCAAACGAGACTAGGAGACAACTAAGCGATGAAAAAGAAAACATGGATATCGGCTATAGCCGGAGCCGCAGTAATCGGAATAACCGCTTTCCTCTATTTGCAAAGCCATTCCAAGCCGGCGCCGCAGCAGCAGATCAATCAAGGAATGTCCGCTCTGTCATTCAAAGTAACCCGGGAGGATTTGATCAGCTCCGTCGAAGTGAAAGGGAAAACGTCCTATCAAAATGAAACCTACATCAACGCCCCCTTCTCTGCGGATGTCAAAGCGTGGACCGTCACCGACGGCGCACAGGTCGGCAAGGGAGACTCCTTGTTCCAGCTGGACAGCGCAGCGCTCGACGATGAAATAGCGCAGCTTCAGGCCAATAAGAAAAAACAGGAGCTGGAGCTCAAGCTGGCCGAATTTCAGCGCGATACGGGAGCACAAGAAGCAGCCGTCAGTGCGGAAGGCATCAACGAGAGTGCGGCGAAGCAGCGCTATGCGCAGTCGAAAAGCCAAGAAATCCAGGAGGAGATTTCGAGGCTGAATCTCGAGCACATGCAATCCCAGCTCGCGCAAAAGCTGGAGAAGCGCCAAGCGGCTCAATTCACGGCCCCTGTGAACGGCATATTTTTGTTCGACAGCACCAAGCAGCCGCAATCTTTGAAGGAAAACGAACGGGTAGGAAAAATCGTCGATTTGACCAAGCTGCAGCTCATCTGCACGGTGGGAGAATACGATCTGTTCAAGCTGAAGGTCGGCATGCCGGTGGAGGTCAAGGTCGATGCTCTCAAAAATACCAAGCTTCAAGGAAAAATCGAGCGCATCTCCAAATTCGCCAAAAATACAGGGGACAGCAGCGATTCTGCCAGTAAAACGGCGGCAGCCGAATTCGAGGTCACCATCTCCCTGGAGCAAAATGAGCAGCTCATCGCCGGCTTAAGCCTGACCGCTACGGTGATGACCGACAAGAAGCCGGGTACTCTGGTCGTCTCCACTCTCGCCATTCAGCGCGACAAGGATCAATATTACGTCATGGTTCAAAACGGGCCTAACGGTTTGGAAAAGAAAGAAATTGAAATCGGATTGGAAACTCCAGAAAAAACGGAGATTGTGAAGGGCTTGAACGAAGGAGACACCGTGGTGATTCAATAAGGGCAACGCAAAGGTTGTCATCCCCCTCCAAACCGGATATAATGAATGGTGGCTTTTAGTACCAAGTCATAATCATGTTTGCATGTTTGAAGGGATGGAGTACCAATGGAATATAACGATTTTAAAACAATACTGCACGAACGCAGAAGCGTACGTCGTTTCACCGAGCAAGAAGTAGCCGTTGAGGATATAAAAGAGATTATCGATTGCGCCCGCTACGCGCCTAGCGATACGAACTCGCAAACCTGGGAATTCATCGCCATCGTGAACCGCGAGAAGATTAAAGAGATTGAGCAAATGACGTGGGATCAGCTCCATAAGAGAGCAGCCGAAGCCGAGCAGCGCGGCCTGAGCAAAGAAGCGCGCCTGCTGGTCAAGTCTTTCGGACCGTACGCAACCGCATTCTCCGATGCGCCTGTCTTGATCGTCTGCCTGGCTACGCCATATATGTCCAAGTTCAGAGACCGTATTTTCGATCCGGTTCAGCTCGTTGACGATGCCGTCTGGGCCGAGGAAGGCATCAAGAGCAGCTGCCTTGCCGCACAAAATCTGATGCTGGCCGCACACGCTCGCGGTCTTGCCACTTGCCCGATGACCGGTCCTGTTCTTCTTGCATCCGAGCAGCTTCGCGAGTATTTGGAGATTCCGGAACATTCCCAGATCAACATGGTCATTTCGCTTGGTTATCCTTCTGAGCGTCCCGGCAAGCTTCCCCGCAAGGAAGTCGATGAAATTTTACGTATCGTGAACTAGCCGAAATAAAGCAGTAAAGCCGTGACTCCTTGGAGAGCTCACGGCTTTATTGTTGTGTCGATTCAAGTCCATACCCCATAATGATTGGATGAGCCAAAAAAAAGCAGTCTCCCGAATGATCGAGAGCTGCTTTCTTCCTGCTTGCTATGACACTAATATATAAGAAAAACCGACGTATGCCATGATGTAGAGCCATCTGCAAGAGATGGATTATTCTTGTCTTACGCCGCTGTTTTTTTGATCTTATAGCTTAATGACGTTAGCTGCTTGAGGACCACGGTTTCCTTGAGTGATTTCGAACTCAACGGATTGGCCTTCTTCAAGAGTTTTGAAGCCGTCGCCTTGGATTGCGGAGAAGTGAACGAATACATCGTCGCCGCCTTCTACTTGAATGAATCCGTAGCCTTTTTCTGCGTTAAACCATTTAACTGTACCTTTCAATGAAAACAACCTCCTAGAAGTATCGCCATCTGAGAGCGAATACGTTAATTATATCACCAGAATAATTATAAATCAACCTGCAAAAAAGAATCAAGCTTCCATTTTTCTCTTATTTCCTAAGACATAAAAATTCGGTTGATCCCGGTATAAACGGCAATTCAGACTTGCCCATCTCTGCAGCTACCCCATCATGGCGGAGTTCCGACAGTAAGCTATCCAGCTGCGGATAACGAACCCAGCGCAGCGAATGCAGCGGATAAATGAGAACCCTTCCCCCTCTTTTACCCACTCTGAGCAGCTCGCGAATCGCCTGCAAGTGAAATGATTCCCCGAGCATATCGTTATATAAAAATAAAAAATGACTGCACAGCACTAATGAAAACGAATCATTATCAAAAGGAAGCTCAGGTAACCCGGCCGGTGTATATTTGCCTGCGCCGGCGGACTTCCGGAAGTCATCCATGAACAATCTCAAAGACTGCTCGCGCAGCTCGCGGTGACGCTCCAGGCTGCCATAATAGGACCAGTCGAACACCTCCCGGATTCCTGCCAGCTTCTGCGTCGAGCTCTCAATCTCCGATTGCCCGTGTGCCTGAATCGCATCCGGGTCCATCCCGTATAACGGGTCCGCTGCCTGCGCACGAAATCCTCTCGCGCTAGCTTCGGCAACGAAGGAAGATGCGCCTGCGGCTACATCCAATATCGGCCCTTCATTCAAATCGATATGCCGCAAAGCGAACATCCGCTCATACTCGGCATACGACCGGCATGTCATCGCCACTCCGGTCTGTTCATACACTTTCTCGCTCATGCTCATCTCTCCTCTTCTAAATTGAACCTGACTTATCTCATCTCGGCTCGGGCATGCCCGAAGTCCGCCTATGCGAACTTAGAAGAGATTTTATCACAGTCTTACAAATGCTGGCAAGAGCCTCTTTCCCTTCCCCGCTCTTGATTTCCTGCTATGATTGCGGTATGATTCAGCCGATATCCTGTACAAGAAATGGAGCCGTATTGAATGATTAAAAAGCATTTAATTTATAAAAAAGACAAATGGAACATGCTCACCGTCGAAGTGAACGGCAAAACCCTTATTTTGCGCGAGATTTCCGATCAGTGGGGCGAAGAATGCCATACGTTCCTTAGCAGACCCGCGATGATGCAGTGGGCGGAGGAGCGCTTTCCAAAGGAGCGCTATGCTGACAATGAAGAAGAATGGTCAGCGATCATGCAGGCGTTTAAAGAAGTGTAATGAACCTGACATGACATGGGAGGATTACAAATTCATTCCATGAATAAGGGGCTTGACTAATAGCCTGTCCCGCTCATATAATGAAGTCAATTACATAAGATGTCCTCCAAAGGGGAGTAGCTGTCACAGTAAAGTCGTCAGTTCGGGTGCAAGCCCCGGCTTTATTGGCAACGAAACGTTGTTAGCAAGACCTTTGCCTATCGGTAGAGGTCTTTTATTGTTTAATGAGACCTTTACCGAGTTCGGTAGAGGTCTTTTTTATGTAAACAATAAGAAAGAAGGAGCGGATAGGACATGGAATGGCTAGACCCGACATTTTTTAGTGCACTACTCAGCATCATCTTAATCGACTTGGTTCTCGCGGGAGACAATGCGATCGTCATCGGACTCGCAGCCAGAAACTTGCCTAAAGAACATCAGAAAAAAGCTATCCTTTGGGGGACTGTCGGAGCGATTGTAATTCGTGCCGTTGCAACCTTGCTGGTGGTATGGCTGCTCAAGCTCCCTGCATTGCTGCTCATCGGAGGCATCCTGCTGATCTGGATCGCCTACAAGCTTCTCGTTGACAAGAAGGATCATGACATTCAGGCGCAGAATAAGCTGTGGCCCGCTATTCAGACCATTATTATCGCCGACGCTTTGATGGGCTTCGATAATGTAATGGCGGTAGCCGGCGCATCGCACGGAAGCTTCCTGCTCGTAGTCGTTGGTTTGCTTATCAGCGTACCGATCATGGTATGGGGCAGCTCGTTGTTTATTCGCTGGATGGAGAAATTCCCATGGATCATTTATGTAGGAGCAGGCGTGCTTGCCTTGACGGCAGGTAAAATGCTGACGGAAGATCTGCTGGTGCATGACTGGTTTGCTGCGAATCCGGTTATTAAGTGGGCATTGGTGGTACTCATTGTTGCCGGAGTCCTGGTAACAGGCTTGTGGAACAAGCTGTTCGGTTTCAACGTATCGGTTAACGACAACGGTCATTTGAAAATTCCTCAAGAGCTTGTTGATGAAGCGAACATTCGTCCGGATGACAGCTTCCAGGCAAGAACGGATGAAAAAGGCCATTTAGTCCTTGTAAAATCCAACGGCTAAAGCGCTTATCGAAACAAACGCCCTGTTCCGTTTCTCTTCTGTAAGGAGCCTCACTCCTTAGGAAGGAAGAATCGGATGAGGGCGTTTTTTTATAAGAGGAAGTCTATTGGCGAAAACAAGGAATTAATACGGCCGCGTCGAATACCTTTGTACAAAAGGCGCTGTTGGAATTTGGGCATACTACGCATACACGGCAATCTGAACGAGGAGCTATTTTATGAATAATTCTACAACTCTTCTTACGTTTATCATCATCTCTTTTTGCTTTGCACTTATTTTAATTATGAAAAAAGATACGCTTCCTTCCAATGTGAAACGTCCTCTTGCCATATTGGCGCTTATTATGGTGGCCTTCTCCTTCACCCTGATCGTCTACAGCTTCTTCACCATGACCAAGGCCGGAGTATAAGGCGAGCGGGATGAGAGCATCACTTTCTGAAATATATTCGTTCATCAGCAAGGAAATCTACACCTAAAGCGCGGTCGCTCATCACTGTTTTACTTCGACTAAAGATTCACTTTATGATGAGAGCATCCCTTCCTGAAATACATTCGTTCATCAGCAAGAGAATCTACACCTAAAGCGCGGTCGCTCATCACTGTTTTACTTCGACTAAAGATTCACTTTATGATGAGAGCATCCTTCCTGAAATACATTCGTTCATCAGCAAGAGAATCAACACCTAAAGCGCGGTCGCTCATCACTGTTTTACTTCGACTAAAGATTCTCTTATAATATATCTACAATCCGGTCATACTAGGAAAAAAATTGCAGGAGTGTGAGCACTATGCGTTTTTTTCCGTTGGTAATGACGGGCTTGCTGTTCGCCGGAACGGTGCTTTCAGCTCCTATGTCGGCAAACGGCTTTACCAAACCTACAACCAAAAATACGAGGAGGGCTCCGATGAATCAAGTACTTAAACGAACTGATGTGCCTGCTGAGCATACATGGAATCTGGAGGATCTGTTTCCAAACCAGCAAGCATGGGACAAAGAGTACCAAGAAGTCAAGGAACTTTTGAAAAAGGTAGGAGCTTTTCAAGGAAAGTTGAAGGATCCATCCTCCATCAAGCAGTGCTTTGAGTTGGAAGACTCCATCTCGTTACATATGGAACGGCTTTATGTGTACTCCAACATGAAGCATCATGAGGATACAGCAGAACCTACATACCAAGCATTATCCGAAAAGGCGAAAAAATTAAGCGTGGAGACCGGCGAGGCCTTATCCTTCATTTCTCCTGAAATATTAAGCTTATCCGACGAGGATCTGAATAAGCTCGTCAACGATGCTGCGCTCAGCTCTTACAAGCGGACGCTGGAGGAAATGATCCGGGAGAAGCAGCATATTTTGTCCAAAACCGAGGAAGCTCTTCTTGCGCAAGTAGGCAACCTTTCTCAAGCGCCAAGCACGATTTACAGCATGCTCAACAATGCCGACCTGAAATTCCCCAAGGTGAAAAACGAACAGGGTGAAGAAGTCGAGCTGACCCATGGGCGTTACATTCAGTTTTTGGAGAGCCGCAATCGCGAAGTGCGCAAGGAAGCCTTTCAAGCGATGTACGCGACCTATGCGAAGAATAAAAACACGATCGGCGCTACTTTGGCTGCCAATATAAACAAAAATATTTTTTATTCCAAGGTTCGGAAATATCCTTCTACGCTGGAGATGTCCCTGTACGGCGACAACATCCCGAAAGAAGTGTACACGAATCTGATCGATACGATCCACCAGTCGCTGCCTTTGATGCACCGGTACATGGATCTGCGCAAAAAGCTGCTTAAGGTCGACGACCTGCACATGTACGACCTGTTCGCCCCGCTGGTAGACGAATACAAAATGGATATTACGTACGAGCAAGCGCAAGCTACCGTTAAGGAAAGCTTGAAGCCGCTAGGCCAAGATTATCTCAACATCCTGCAGGAAGGCTTCGATAACCGCTGGATCGACATTTATGAGAATGAAGGCAAGCGCAACGGCGCTTACAGCTGGGGAGCTTTCGGCACCCATCCGTACGTGCTTCTGAATCACAAGGACAATTTGAACAGCATGTTCACGCTCACCCATGAAATGGGCCATGCGATTCATTCGTATTTGTCCGATGCTAACCAGAAGTACCGCGATGCTCAGTATACGATTTTCCTTGCGGAAGTGGCTTCTACACTTAACGAAGCGCTTCTGATGGATTACATGCTCAAGAAGTCGACGGATCCGAAAGAAAAAATGTACCTGCTGACCTACTATATGGACCAGTTCCGTACCACAGTATTCCGTCAGACAATGTTCGCCGAATTCGAGAAAATCACTCACGAGAAGGCGGAGCAAGGCGAATCGCTGACGCCTCAAGACTTCAGCAAAATCTATTACGACCTAAACGTTCTGTACTACGGTAAAGA
Organism: Paenibacillus sp. NPDC056579; assembly: GCF_042793215.1. Lineage (NCBI taxonomy): Bacteria > Bacillati > Bacillota > Bacilli > Caryophanales > Paenibacillaceae > Paenibacillus > Paenibacillus sp. NPDC056579. The sequence continues at coordinate 593,598 of NZ_JBHTVD010000002.1, read as the reverse complement.
TATGGTTGTGGATAAGGATATTGAAATGGAATGGGCGCGTATCCCCCACTTCTACAACAGCTTCTATGTGTACAAATACGCAACCGGCTTCTCGGCGGCAACCAGCTTTGCCAAGCAAATCCTTGAAGAAGGACAGCCGGCCGTCGATCGCTATCTTGGTTTCCTGAAAAGCGGAGGCAGCGATTATTCGATCAATATTTTGAAGCGCGCCGGCGTAGATATGTCGACACCGGAGCCGATTAAGCAAGCTATGGATGTATTCAAAGATTTGCTCGTCCAAATGGAGCAATTGGCAAAATAATTACACAACAAGGCTGCAGACATCAAGGTGTTGCAGCCTTTCTTTGTTCTCAACATCGTTTTTGACATATAATCGAACTGCCAATGGAACATAATATAACATTTATTTTTTCGAAAATGTCCCTTTTTTTCCATTTTTACATTGAACTCTAGTCCCGCATTCATTACAATAAAACTATCGATACAAAGTTACCGGATTGCCTCTAATGGGGCTTTTCGGCGACTGAATATCTACCGCAGAGCATAAGAGCACCCCGGCTTGCTTTGTTGACAAGTCAGAATGATTCGGCAGCAATGGATCCGATTGTCGCTTTCTGTACATTCCAAGGGATAGTAACCTCCTAACCAGGCATGGTGCGGTACGGTTATAAACAAACATAGCACAATATCCAGGAAGGATTACTCTATGCTTGATCCATTAAAAGAAATCGAAAAGCGGCAGCCCTTCACTTTTGAAGAGACAGAGGATGACTCTTTCGCGCTTCCGCAAGCCATACTTGAGAACATAACCGACGGCATCATGAATCTGGACGCCTTTGGACGAATTACCTACATGAATAAAGCCGCGGAGAAGATGCTGGAACGCCCACGGACCGATTTGCTCGGCATGTCGGTGTGGACAAGCTTTCCGACCGCTGTCGGTACTCCGCTGTACGACAACTATTTGGCCTCTATGGCGACCCAGCGTACTCATTCGTTTGATTTTTATTACTCTGCCATAAACCGGTGGTTCAAATTTCATGCTTACCCCGGCAAGGACCTGTTCACCATTTTGTTTCGTGATATAACCATCCGCAAAAACAACGAGAAGCTCCGCAAGGAAAGCGAGCAAATGTATAAGATGATCGCCGACAATTCAACGGACATGATTTCCAGAGTGTCGATGGACGGTATTTACTTATACGTCTCCCCCGCTTCCAAGACGCTGCTCGGCTATGAACCGGAGGAACTGCTGGGGCTAAATATGTACGATTTGCTCCATCCGGAGGATTTCCCCAACGAAGATAATGCGAGCATCAAGGAGCTCATCGACTCGAAGACGATGCTGACCGAATACCGCATTCGCCGCAAGGACGGAACGTACATCTGGTTCGAAACTACCGCCCGTACCATTCTCGATCCATACGGCCTGCGTAAGGAAATCATATCGGTATCGAGGGATGTATCGACCCGTAAGCATGTGGAAAAGCAGCTGCTGGAAGCGAACGAGTTGCTGCAAAAAATGTCTACAGTCGACGCGTTGACCGGGGTGTCCAACCGCCGCGGATTTGATGAGTATTTGAAAAAGGAATGGAAGCAGTGCAGCCGGATGGCCGTCCCCCTGTCGCTTATTTTGATCGATATCGATTACTTCAAGCATTACAATGATACGTACGGCCATGTCGAAGGAGATATTTGCCTCCGGCTCGTAGCGGAATCGTTGAAAAAAGCCGCCAAGCGCTCGATCGATTTCATCGCCCGCTACGGCGGAGAGGAATTCGTCATCATCCTTCCTTCGACGGATGCGTCAGGCGCCCAAACCGTAGCCGAACATTTGCGAATGCAAGTAGAGGCCTTGCAAATCCCGTTGACACGCTCCGAAGGCTGTTCTTATATTACGATCAGCCTGGGCACAGCGACAATGATTCCTACGCGCGATTCCGACCCGAAAGAGCTGTTCCTGCGGGCGGACAAGGCATTGTATCAGGCTAAGCAAGAAGGACGCAATCTCGTGCGACTCTATTATGGCAATGATTGAAAGACAAGCCGCCGTTCGAAACGAACCGTGCGGTTTTTTCTTTTTTTCCGACTGGAACAAATAGCTGGCTTGCCTCGTTAGATAGGTAGGATGGAAAATTACGGCAAGCTGGAGGGATAATCTATGAAGGTATCGCCCAGGCGAATGCTCCACAACGCTATGAAAATGTTAATACCGTTAGCCACTCTGCTTACTTGCACCGTGATCGCTACCGGATCCTCGCCTCCCTCGGACTCAAGCACCGATAATTCTGCATTCGGCTTGAGCTTGAACGGACAGCCAGTACGGTATCAGACATCGCCCAGGCTCGTCAACAGCACACTTATGGTTCCGCTGAACGATCTGTCCGAATCGCTCGGCGTACAGGTACAGTGGGATTCAAGCTCCCCTGCCGACACAGCTACCGCAACCAAATCGGGCTATGCCGTCAAGCTGGAGCCGGGAAATAAGGAAGCGTTACGCCAGAACGAATCCGTCACATTGGATGCAGCTCCCATGCTGGAGCAAGGGGAACTGCTGGTTCCGTTACGATTTTTCAGCGAATCGTTTGATTTTCATGTATATTGGGACGCTGCCTCCCAGACAGCTTCCATATGGGATGCGGATCAAAGCCTGCCAACGGTAGGTTCCTTTGAGCGTATGCGGCAGCTGCTTGAGCAATCCGTTCCATACGGGGTCAATTTTGACGGCAGTATTAGCGTGACAGCGATGGCAGGCGAAGGCTTGGTTGCCGTTCAGCCAACGGCTAAGCAAAAAACGGCGGCAAGCGTCCCATCGTCGGGTGCGGCGGAATCCAAAGCGGCCTACTCCACTACGAATGTACAAGTGGAGGGTGTAGACGAAGCGGACATTATAAAAACGGACGGCGATTTTATTTACCAGGTGAACCGGAACCGGGTGATTGTAACAAAGGCTGCTCCTGCGGATCAAATGAAAGTGGTTAGCACCGTTACCTTTGACGATCCCCATTTTCTCGCCGGAGAGCTCTACATTGATGAGAAGCACATGGTCGTCATTGGAACTACGCTGTATAGGACGGACTCCAAGCCGGAGCCTCAGCAAGCGGGGCCGGACACCGCGACAAGCAGCGCTGCGGTTCCATCTGCGGAGCCTTCGGTCGTGAAAGAAAAAATGATTGTGGGGCTTCCGGCGGGCCGCACAACTACCAAAGCCGTGATCTATGAGCTGGGAGATCGCAGCACAATGGCCAAAGTCCGGGAAGTGGAGCTGGACGGTCAGTATACGTCCTCGAGAAAAATCGGGGATTCGCTATATTTGATCTCGAACAGAGGCATCTCCATTGCCCCGGTGCTCCGGGACTCCTTAAGTCTGCCCGAGAAGGAAGCCGCCATAGCCGGCTCGCTCCCTTCCTATCGGGATTCAGCGGTCAGCGGCAGCTACGTATCCATAGGATATGAAGATATACGGTACTTCCCCAACTCGCAAGCGCCTAATTATTTGATGGTTGCCGGCCTATCCATTGGTGATCCTGCTCAGCCTATGAACGTGACCAGCTACCTTGGATCGGGAAATCAGGTGTATGCGTCCCTCAAGCATCTATACGTAGCTTCGCAGCAGTTCGAACCGGTTAGCAGAGAGAAGCTGCCGTCGGATCGTACCCGTGCAGTCATCCAGCCCGGGGAGTCGAGCACCGTCATTTATAAATTCGCCATGGACTCCGGCAAGGTCACATACTCTGGACGCGGCAAAGTACCGGGACGCGTACTGAATCAGTTTGCCATGGATGAGCATCAGGGCTACTTCCGTATAGCAACAACCAAAGGGAATATCGGTCGTACCGATGAGTATACGTCCAAAAACAATATGTACGTTCTGGATGCGGCCATGCAAACGGTTGGAAAAATTGAGGATATTGCACCGGGTGAACAAATCTATTCAGTGCGCTATGCCGGCAACCGGGCCTACATGGTTACCTTCCGCACCGTCGATCCCTTATTTGTGATCGATTTGACGGCGCCTCAAGCTCCCGCCCTATTGGGCAAGCTGAAAATTCCCGGCTACAGCAATTACCTGCATCCTTATGACGACAATCATCTTATCGGATTCGGCAAAGACACGGTTGAAGTATCAAGCGGCGTAAACGGGAACAGCTCCGGGGAAACCGTCGGTTTGTATCAGGGAATGAAAATGGCGTTGTTCGACGTAACCGATGTTGCGAATCCGAAAGAGCTGTTTCAGGAAACGATTGGAGACCGCGGTACCGATTCCGAGCTGCTCCGCAATCATAAAGCGCTGCTGTTCTCGAAAGAAGACGGATTGCTCGCCTTCCCGGTCAAAGTGATGGAGATCAAAGATAGGAAAACGAACGGTTCCTCGTTTAATGAAGCGAGTCGTTACGGAGAATTTACGTTCCAGGGAGCTTATGTATACAAGCTTGATCTGAACAGCGGCTTCCGCTTACAGGGGAGGATCACTCACCTGACCGCCGATGATTACAGCAAGGCCGGCTATTACAGCGGAATCTATGAAAAGAATATTGAACGTATACTGTACATTGGCAGCACACTGTATACAGCCTCCCAGCAAATGATCAAAGCAACGGATAAAGCTACGCTTACCGAGCTCGGAAGCGTTCAGCTTCCGTAGCTCCGTAGTCTGCAAGAAAACCTTTATAACTGAAAATGCTGTTGGGGCATTCCGGTGACGTACTTCCCCCAGGAGATCCACCGCCTATTCCCTTTTAGCTTTAATGAGTATATCCAGCTTCTTGACTACTTGAATCCGCCCCTAAACAACAGGGGCGGATTTATTGTTAATTCGGCGCGATTATGTCAACAATAGACAAATAGCCTTTTTATAAGGAGAGATTGCCGTGATAACGACGAGCGTAATGGTCATCGTGACGATCATCGTATTTGCCGTAATCGGCCTGATCATCCGTTTGTGGAGCAGAGCCGGCTCGAGAAGCAAAGGCGAGTAGCCCTGATTGCCGCCCCAATTGATAGGCTGCTTAAAAAAGCTTGTACAATACGATACATACCGCCCCGCCAACCAAGGAACTGATCATGTTCACCGTATCGTTCGTCATGAAAGAAGCCCCTCGAAACCGCACCGCAGCGGTATCGCAATGGCGGCTTTTTTCTATTTCCTTCCCGCATACCGGACAGCGGTACATCACCTGCCAGACCGCCCCCATCCAGGAGTCGGACAAAGAACCGGCCAAGCCCCCGCAGATACCGAGCAAAAGCAGCATCCAGGGAGAAACCGACTCCGTCCCTGCCGGTTCCCCTAGCGACAATAACCATGCCGATACCCCTATGGTCAACCCCCCGGCAAAAGAAGCTGCGATGCCGAGCCAGGTTACGCCCCCTGACGTTCCAGCTGGGACCTTGCGTCCGCTTACAATGGACCGGGGCTGAGACCGGCTAAGACCGCCGATTTCCGTCGCCCATGTATCTGCGTTGACGGAGGCCAGAACACCGATAAATGCCGGCCACCATAGCGGATGAGGCCATACATAGTGGCCTACGCACAGCAGGACGGCGATTCCGCCATTTGCAAACACTTGCCCGGCATCTCTCCTGCCCGACTTCGCATATCCGCTCTCTGCAGCTGCTTTGAGCCGCTGCTTCCATTTGGACAACAGCGAGGAGGTGACGAAGAAGACGATCAGCGTTCCGAACCATGCCAAGCTGCCGAACGCATACAACAAGGTTCCTACCACTACCGCCATTGCGGCTCCCGATGCCGATAATGATCTTTTGGCATAAGCCGCTCCCGCAATGATAAGGCTGCAAACCAAGCCAATGACCCATTCCACCATAAAACGTCACACCCTTTAACAACAAATGATTTACAGACCTCTTGTTATTATAATATGATTTGCATAGTGAAAAAATAGAGTCCCCTCGGGAGGATGCGCACGTGCACGATGAACGACAGATCGAACCGGTAACTCTACTGAAAGACCATGAGCCGCAAGCGCTCCTCCGGATCATTTTTGATTACGCCTCGAAAATTGCCGACGAACGGAGATTGGATCAGCTTCTGCTGCTCATGGCCGATATGGGAAGACAAATGGTGCTCTCCGACCGCTGTACCGTATGGTTGCTGGACAAGGAGACCAACGAGCTGTACTCCAAAGTGGCCCACGGCGTTCCTCCTCTGCGGCTGCCGGCAGGTGCGGGTCTCGTCGGTCATTGTATCGCTGCAGGTAAGCCGATATTCATCGACGATGCTTATCATAACGATGAGTTCAAGCATGTGCTTGAGAGCGGAGCCATCGCTATGGACCGGCAAACCGGTTATCGTACCAAGGCGCTTATGGTGATTCCGTTTTATAATACGGATGGGGACATTATGGGAGCCTATCAGGCTATCAACAAGCTTACCGCAGAGGGACAGTTCTCGGTCAAGGATCTTGAGCAATTGACGCTTGTCGCTGCCTATGCCGGCAAATCGCTGGAATCGGCTCTCTTATCGTATGAAATTGAAGAAACGCAAAAAGAGATCATTTTCACGATGGGGGAAATCGGGGAAATCCGGTCCAAGGAAACCGGCAATCACGTCAAACGCGTGGCGGAGTACTCCTACATTCTTGCACTCGGTGCGGGCTTAAGTCAAGAGGAAGCGGAGCTGCTCAAAATCGCCTCTCCCATGCACGACATCGGGAAAGTGGCTATCCCCGACGAGGTTCTGAACAAACCCGGGAAGCTGACGGAAGAAGAATTCGAGATGATGAAAGCCCATACTACGATAGGTTATGGATTGCTGAAAAACTCGTCCCGCCGTATTCTGAAGGCAGCGGCTATCGTTGCGCATCAGCATCACGAGAAATGGAACGGCACCGGTTATCCGCAAGGGTTAAAGGGCGAGGAAATCCACATCTATGCTCGGATTACAGCTGTAGCCGATGTATTCGATGCGCTGGGAAGCGACCGGGTGTATAAAAAAGCGTGGGAGCTCGAGCGTATCATCGATTTGTTCCGCGAAGAACGCGGCCGGCATTTCGATCCGCGCATCGTAGATGCCTTCATGGAGTATCTGCTCCAGCTGCTCGACATCCGTGAAGCGTACTCGGAGGATATCCATACCTAAGCGAAATGACCAATGCGCCTAGCGAATCGTATAATCTGCCTAGGCTAGGCTGCCAGGCAAAGCAAAAAGAAGCCGGTGCGAAAGCACGGCTTCTTTCTCTCATTGCTGATGCAGCTGCGGCGAGGCGGCTTCCGTGTTGCCTGCCTCTACAAAGGTCATCTGTACTCCCGGCGGCATAATGCCCTCCAGATGCTTTTGCAGCAAATCCTCCAGCTTCTCGCTGAAGATGGCTACCAATCCGCTGTCTTCGCGCGAGCGGATCAGCCTCCCCATACCCTGCTTTAAGCGAAGCAGCATATATGGCAAATCCACTTCTTCGAAAGGCGCCTTGGACGCCAGCCTTTTGGCCATATAGACCGGATCCTTCGGAGGGTAAGGCAGCGACCATACAATCACATTGGACAGCGATGGACCGGGAACATCGAGTCCCTCCCACAAGCTCACCGCGCATAAAACGCTGGTCTCCTCCGTTTGAAACGAAGCAATCAGATGGCTGATCTCCCCGTCGCCTTCATATAGAAATGTCAGGCCCGCTGCTTCTTTATAATTGGAAATATCCTGTTTAAACCGCTGCAGCTCTTCCTTAGCTGGAAACAAGATCAGCGCCCGCCCGTTCGATCGTTCCAGCAGGCTCACCGCAGCCTTCATTTTCTCAGAGAACGTACCGTTATAGGACCATTTGGGCACGATGACTTCCATCTGCCGTTCATAATCGTAGGATGAATCTACAGAGAAGGATAAATAGTTTTCGATCCCCAAGCTGTCAGCCATGTAATCGAAAGAACCTTCGACCGACAAGGTTGCAGATGAGAAGACAACAGGCATTTTGGCGGAAAATACGCCTTCCCGGAGCACTTCTTTGACCGTTCTCGGCATAATGACCAGAGTGAGTCCAGTTATGCTCTCAGTTGCCCAGCATATCAGGTTATCCGATGTATGGAATAAGCTTAGCGCTTTTTGCATCATTTCGAGATGCTCTTCGACGATACGGAGCTCATACTCGTTCAAGGTGAACAGCTCGCTTTCGAAGACAAGCTCATCCTCGATGACCGTTAAAATGTCCTGAAGCTGCTTTACTTCCTTGAGCAGCTGCTCGTTGATATCGATTTGCTTGCGATCCGAACCTGCAATGGTACGGCACCTGCTTTCCAGCACGTCAAACATCGTTTCACTCTGCTCGATCGCCGTGTCGATCAACACTGCGAGCGATTCCCGCACCTCCCCTTTGAGCAGCCGGGTAATCAGCTCTTCGAATACGACATGCTTCAGCTTGTAGGTCAGTGCCTTCTGAGCTGCAGCCTCCAGCAAATGCCCTTCGTCAAAAACAACGGCGCAATGCTCAGGCAGCAGCGGCAGCTGCCCTTCCCTCTTTCTTCCTTCCAACGTCCAAATATGCTCCATATAAAAATCATGGGAGCAAATAATGAGATCCGCCGCCCGCCGGTAATGATCACGCGATAACGTCTGCCCGCACCGGTGCCGTTGTTCGCATACGAAGCAATCCTGGAAGCTGTCCCAATTCATCCGGCTCCATTGGGCATCGTTCAAATACGGGTATTCCTTCCGGTCCCCATAAGCGTGAAACGACTGGAGAGCTTCATAGGAATGGACAAAATCAGGCAGCTGCTCATAAATGTCCGAATACAGAGGAACATCTTCATGCCCCATCCTCGCCTCATCGAGCTTGGCCAGGCAAACATATTGGTCCGGTGACTTGCCGAGCCTCGCATCGATCTTCATGTTCAAATGGTTGGCCAGCTTCGCAATATCGCCTTGCGGCTTTACCAGCTGCTCAATCAACGATTCGTCCGCACACGCAATGATAGCCGGTTTTCTCGTGTACCGGGCATAACAGATCGCATAAAGCAAATACACCAACGTTTTGCCCGTTCCTACTCCCGCTTCCGCAAAAATCGTCTTCTTCTCGGCAAAAGCCCGCTCCAGCTGAAACGCCATGTAAATCTGCTCATCTCGCACCTCAAAACCGGCTTCAGGCAAAATGTCATAAAATACGTCCGCTATCCAATCTCCGGCCTGCTTAACGAATGGTTGTGCATGATCATACGCAAAAGGATACCGTTCCACAGTCTCGTGCCCCCGTTTACATCGTTCAGTTCAAAATACGATCCGATTCTTCTCATTCCAAATTATACATGAAAGCTTATTATGCCACGACATGAACCTAAAAAGCAAAGACAATTTGCTTCCCTTGTAACCATTGGTTATAGGAACAGGAAAAAAGATACCCGCCCTCACGACAGGTATCCTTCCTACATTGCTAATCTTCTATTGGAATTACATTTGCACCGAAAACGCGCCTAACACTTCTTCGCCCCACAGAAGCTCCATCCGGTCGCCGTTTTGAAGCGGACCTACACCGGCAGGCGTTCCTGTATAAATAATGTCGCCTTTGCCCAAGCCGTAATGCTTCGCAATATAATCAACGATGACCTGCAGGTTGAAGATCATGTCATTGCTGTTGCCTCGTTGAGCCTCTGCACCGTTTTTGCGCAGCGAGAACTCCGTCCGGCTTACCGCATCGGACCCCGGAAACGGACGGAACTCGGTGACTGCCGCTGAATTTAAGAAGCCTTTGGCCGGCAGCCAAGGCTGGCCTTTCTTCTTGATCACCGATTGAACGTCACGCAGCGTGAAATCGATGCCGAGTGCCATTTGGTCTATCAATTGATCTACGGCCATGCCAGGCTTGTAATCTTCGCCTACATGCAGCACAAGCTCCGTTTCGTAATGAACTTCTCCGCGATCGCCAGGAAGGGTTATTGCCTGCCCTTGTATCGTCACCAGAGCATGGGTTGGTTTAATAAAAATCATCGGCTCATCAGGCACCTCGTTGCCCAGCTCGGCAGCATGCAGACCATAGTTACGTCCTACGCAGTAGATGTTGCGAATGGATTGCATCGTTGTTCCTTCCTTTGCATCAAAATAGTTTACTATAGTAAGCATAATCGAATGCTCCGGAAATCTCAATGCCCTCGCTCCTATTCCGAATCAGAGTCCGGGGTCGGCTTGGGAGTCGGCTTTGGCGTAGCCGAGGACTTTGGTGTTGGCTTCGGTGTCGCTGAAGGCTTCGTCGTTGGCTTCGTCGTCGGCGTAGCTTTGGTAGAAGGACTCGACGACGGCTTGGGTGTCGGTGTCGGCTTAGTCGTTGTGCCGGAGCTGCTTCCCTGTCCCTTCGATCCGTTCCCTGGAACAATCCCTGACGATGAACCGTTATTCGTCTCCGTTTTCGGATCGGGGTCCTTCTTGGTATCCGTCTGCTTCTTCGGCGGCGGAGTTGTGGTTGGCGTAGGGGTAGGCTGTGGAACGCGCGGGCCTTCCTCAATAGTCCCGTCCTTATTCACCTTCGCATTGATCGAAATTCGCCCCAGCTTATCGAACAGCTTGCCCCCGTCTTCCTCCGTCATCCGGACCGGCTGCGCCCATTTGGTCAAGACCGGGATCATTTGCAGCTCGCAATCGCGCTCTTTCGTGCATTCCGCGTTCAGAATCATGCTCTCCCATGTCGCCGGCTCTTCATTGGTCGTGAATATAAAATTGCCCATGCTGTAGGCAATCCATTTGCCCTTATATTTCTCAAATCCCTGCACGACATGAGGGTGGCTGGCAACAACGAGATCGGCTCCCTGATCGATATATTTGTGCGCCAGATCCGTCTGCTCCTTGACGGGACGGTCTTTGCGCTCAACTCCCCAATGAGCGATTACGACGACAAGGTCAGCTTTCTCGCGTGCCGCCGAAATAGCCTCCAATGGAAGCTTGGTGCTGTAGGTTTCCGCTACGCCGGGCTTATTTTGGCGCGCATACCAATCTGCATTTTCCGCGACGCGGCTAAATCCGAGAAAGGCGATTTTGATTCCATTGCGCTCCATAATGACCGGCTGGTATGCTTCATCGATATTGCGCCCCGTACCGACCCGCTTCATGCCGGCCTTGTCGAGCACATCGAGCGTATCCAGCAGCCCGTCGGTCCCATAGTCCAGAATATGGTTATTGGCAGTGTTCACCAAATCAATCCCCGCTGCTTGAAGCGCAGGCAGTGCTTCCGGCGAGGAGCGGTATACATAGTCTTTGGATTGGGCTTCGCCTCTGGTCGTAAAAGGCGTCTCGAGATTGGCTACCGTTATATCCGCCTTGGACAAATAATCCTTTACATAACGATACGGATAATCCCATCCGTTCTTTTTTAATAAATCCTCTACCTTGCTGGCAAACATCACATCTCCCACGAACGATAGATGTACCCGGGGTGTGCCGCCCTCTGTACCTGATTGCTGCTGGCCTTGCTCCACTGGAGCTTGCGCTCCATCTTGCGCTCCCGGAAGTGTATTCGGATTCGTTGGGGTTGACGGATCTGGCACTACCGCACCGGTTCCGCCCTTTGGAGATGCTTCCACCAAGGGTCCGGACGAGTCCGGCTTATCCTTGGCGTTCAGCCAGTTCATCAAATAGCTGAATGAGGCCATTGTCACTATCGCAAGAATGCCGAGTGTAATCCATGTTTTCCGGTTGTTTTTATTTTCGTCCTGGTGTTTTTTGGTACGTGTTTCTATAACGATCTACCCCTTTTACTTCCAAAAATACGCAATTTTTACACACCCTTTGTCACCACATAGGAATGTAAAAGTCCGGTAAAGCAATAAAGAGATCGGAGATCTTTCCTATTGGCGATAAAAACTACCTCTGAACGCGGTCGCTCCACCTCGGAGTACTTCGATAGAAGTTTTTCTCACCACATAGGAATGTTTAAGTCCGGTAAAGCAATAAGCGCATCGGAGATCTTTCCTATTGGCGATAAAAACTACCTCTGAACGCGGTCGCTCCACCTCGGAGTACTTCGATAGAAGTTTTTCTCATTATACCAAATCTTGCCCCGAGGGTCATGGAACGAAAAACCTATATATCCTTTGCTCCTTAATGCTGCACGTTTCGGAACGGTTGCTGTTGTACCAGAATCTTGAAAAGCCTTATAATGGAAAGAAACAATCCGGGAAAATAGAATGGGAGTGGAAACGATGGAAAGAATAGCGGTCATCTCCGACATCCATGGGAATGCAACGGCTCTGGAAGCAGTAATAAAAGATATCCGGCGAAGACGCATCAAGCGGATTATTTGTCTCGGAGATTTGGCAGGCAAGGGTCCTCAGCCCGCGGAAGCCGTCGATCGTATTCGGGAAGTATGCGAATCCGTCGTTCAAGGCAACTGGGATCTGGGAATCAACCTTCCGCAGGATAAAGAAGGCGGCATCTGGCAGCAGGAGAAGCTCGGAGCCGAACGGCTGGAATATTTAAATACGCTTCCGTTTTCGATCGACTTGAGCTTGAGCGGCAAATGGATCCGGTTGTTCCATGCGTCACCTCAGAGCGTCAATACCCGGGTTAACCGGAAAGCATCCAAGAAGGAAAAGCTTGCCATGTTCCAGCACACCGAAATGACTGCGAGGCCCGACTTCGCCGGGTCGGATGAACGCATTCCGGATATCGTCGTTTATGGAGATATTCACGTTCCTTACATGCAAATGATCAAATCGAAGGAGAAAAAAGGGCTTCTCCTCTATAATGTAGGCAGTGTGGGCGCACCTTACGACGGGATTCCGCAGGCAAGCTACGGGATTTTGGAGGGAACGTCGGATGCAGCAGGCGACGAGCCTTATTCCATCCAGCTTGTTCGTGTCCCTTACGACGTGGACAAAGCGATTGCCGCCGCAGAGCAGGAAAACATGCCGGGCCTCGAACGGCTTCGCTATGAGCTTACGACGGGTCTGGAGCAGTGATAGCCTCAGCAGCGTGCGCAGAATGTGAGTATTTCCCAATCCTATGGTACAATGAAAGATAGTTAGTTAAACAAATAAACTATTTCAACTCAAGACATAGTACGCACACAGCAGGAAAAGAGGAGAATCGTTTTGGCAAGATGGAAAATCAATTTGACCGTGCTATGGCTCGGCCAGTTTCTGGTCATGAGCGGGATGACGATGATCACTCCCTTTTTGCCCCTGTACATTCAGGAAATGGGCCTGCAGGATCAGCACGAGATTGCGATTTGGTCGGGAGTGATTTTTGCAGGTAACTTTGTCACCTCGTTCCTGTTTCAACCGATTTGGGGCGGCTTATCCGACCGTTACGGCCGCAAGGTGATGCTGCTTCGCTCCGGATTCGGGATGGCGATAGTCATGACGCTGATGGGCTTTGCCACAAGCCCGTTGCAGCTGCTGGGCCTTCGTATTGTTAACGGGGTTATCAGCGGATTTATGCCTGCCGCGGTGGCGCTCATGTCGACGAATACACCGAAGGAGAAAATCGGCTTCGCGATGGGTACCCTTCAGTCGGGGGGCGTAGCCGGGTCGATTCTTGGGCCTTTCATCGGGGGATTGCTAGCGGAATGGGTTGGCTTCCGTCCGATCTTCTACATAACCGGACCGCTCTTGTTCTGCGCTTCCTTATTGGCGCTGTTCCTCGTCAAAGAAAACTTCGATGCGGCGGCGGCCAAGAAAAAGCCGGCCATCTCAACCATCGAAGGCTTTAAGGAATTGAAAAAAACGAAAGAGCTGCCCGCTCTTTACGCCGTTACTTTCGTCATCCAGTTTTCCATGCTGAGCTCGATGACGCTGATTCCGCTCTTTGTACAGGAATTGCACGGCAAGGGCGAATTGCTGGCATTTTACGCCGGTCTCGTCGGATCGATTACCGGCTTCTCCAATATGATAGCTTCGCCGCTGTTAGGAAGGCTTAGCGACCGGATCGGCTCCGTCAAAATATTGGCGGTGTGCCTGGTTGGGGCGGCGGTCTCGTTCATCCCGCAGGCCTTTGTGACGAACATTTGGCAGCTGTTCGCCTGCCGCTTCATGCTCGGCATCTTTATGGGCGGCATGCTGCCCTGTGTACAAACGCTCATCAGCAGCTTCGCACCCAAAGGAATGGAAAGCCGCGCTTACAGCTTTAACACCAGCTCGCTAAGCTTGGGCAATATGCTTGGTCCTGTCATTGGCGGACTGCTCTCGGGATGGATGCACATTCAAGGACTGTTTATCATGTCCGCGGTATTGCTGTTTGCCAACGCCCTATGGGTGCGCAAAGCGCTGTTTCACAGCAAGGCTCGCCCCAGCGAAAAGTCCGGCTGAGCTTGATCGAAGGAACAACGAATCGGAGGTGCTTCTGTTAATGAAAGTGAACGTGAAAAAGGTTTTGTTCATCCTCGTTTGCGTAGAGCTGATGATATGGTACTGGGCCACATTGGACACGTTGGATCAGCCTGGGCAAGTCGTCTACCAGCAAACCTACGACGAGCAGGAAGCGCCTCCGCATTCGAAGGAAGGAGCCGTCGTGTTTAAGAAGGCGTCCTGACCGGTGGAGGGATAAGTGCTGTAAAGCGGGTTTTCCGCTTTATGGAGGTGGCTGCGGCGCGCTTGGGACGCGAATGCTTGCTGTAAAGCGGTTTTTCCGCTTTACAGAGCGAGTTAGCGTCGGGCACTGGGCTGTAACGCGGTTTTTCCGCGTTAAGGCGGTGGCTGCGGCGCGCTTGGGACGCGAATGCGTGCTGTAAAGCGGTTTTTCCGCTTTACAGAGCGAGTCGGCGCCGGGCGCTCAGCTGTAACGCGCTTTTTCCGCGTTATGGCGACGGCTGCAGCGTGCTTGGGACACCAATGCGTGCTGTAAAGCGGTTTATCCGCTTTACAGAGCGAGTTAGCGCCGGGCGCTGGGCTGTAACGCGCTTTTTCCGCGTTATGGCGGTGGCTGCGGCGCGCTTGGGACGTGAATGCGTGTTGTAAAGCGGTTTTTCCGCTTTACAGAGCGAGTTGGCGCCGGGCGCTCATCTGTAACGCGGGTTTTTCCGCGTTAAGGCGGTGGCTGCGGCGCTATCGATGCGCGAATGCGTGCAAATAAATGCCTCCGGGGAACAACCAGTCGGTTGTTTTCCGGAGGCGCTTTTTTTATCGTACCCGTGCGATAGCCAAGCCGTCGTAGGCCGGCAGTATGACGCCTTCGAGACGAGGATCACGAGCCATTTTTTCGTTGAACTCACGCATTTTGACTACCCGGTTACCCTTCTCCTCAGGATTCATGCTGCTTCCGTGCATCAAAGTATTGTCGCCAAGAATGATTGCTCCAGGGTTGGCTAGTTTGATCGCCCACTCCAGATAATTCGGATAGTTGCCCTTATCGGCGTCGATGAAGAACAGGTCGAACCTCCGCCCTTCGGCCCTTAGCTGCTCCAGGCTGTCCTGCGCCTCGCCCACTCGGTACTCCACCTTATCTCCCAACCCTGCTTCGCTTAGGTGTCGCAACGCTACATCTGCATACTCCTGCTTAAGCTCCAGCGAAACAAGCTTGCCATGCTCTTCAAGTCCGCGTGCCAGACAAATGCCGCTGTATCCGCCAAGCGCCCCGATTTCGAGAATCTGCTTCGCTCCGACCATCTTGACCAGCAGCGTCAGCAGCTTGCCGTAGCCCCGGGCGATCGATATTTCCGGCATTCCATTGGCGCGGATTCCCTCAATGACTTTGTTCAGCTGCTCGTCTTCCTCCAACAGCGACTCCACATATTCCTCGGCGCTCATTTGCGTCATGCCCGAATTCCTCCGTTTCATTTGTATAAACGCATCGTTTATCCTATACTAGACTATTGTATGGCTTTTCCAAAAAGACTTCAACCGGTGAGAATACCGTCTTATCGACGTATTCCGAAGTTAATCGGCCTTAAAGTGAGCTTGTTGAGAAATCTAAATCTAAGGAAATTGAAATGTGGTTAGATACTCAGATTGAGGTATGCACCTCCTGCCAGGCTTACGTAGCAGGCTTTGCCGCGTTATGCTCTTAATATCGAACCCCGTGATTCCGATAAGAAATAAAGTATTTGAACAGGCTTCAAAGGCGGACGTGAACAAAGAGGTTTCTGCTGAAAAATTGGCATCGTAAGCAGACATGCCCTCACCTGCCTATAACGATCATTTCGAAAAAATAACACTTTTTAACAATCTGAGTTTTACAGTAGCAAAACTCGCTTTGTGAGCAAGGTTGTTTTTACGGCCAATTCGAATTTTGCCTCCGATCGCCTCGGGCTTTTATAAATTTTATTGTGGTGAAAAAGCGCAAAATGGGATTGTTAACTATACGGTCTGGTTCAGACGTTATGAAGATATGGAGTGAAGAGAATGTCGGAAATTCAATTAATAGCCACGGCTCCGATGGGGCTGGAGGCTGTAGTCGCCCGTGAGGTGCGCGATTTGGGCTATGATAAAGTAACCGTCGAGAATGGGCGCGTTAGCTTCATTGGTGACGAGTTGGCCATCGCGCGGGCAAACCTGTGGCTGCGCACGGCGGACCGTGTGCTGGTGAAGATGGGCCAGTTCGAGGCCCGCACGTTCGACGAGCTGTTCGAAGGGACCAAGGCGCTCCCGTGGCCGGACTGGATTCCTGAGAACGCCGAGTTCCCGGTTGAGGGACGTTCCCACAAGTCGCAGCTGTCCAGCGTGCCTGCCTGCCAAGGCATTGTGAAGAAAGCGATTGTGGAAAGCATGAAGCAGCGGTACCAAACCGAATGGTTCCGCGAGACCGGCGCGCGCTACGTGATCGAAGTCGCGCTGCTGAACGACGTGGCGACGCTGACGCTCGACACGACCGGGGTGGGGCTGCACAAGCGAGGCTACCGTAAGCTCGTTACGGAAGCCCCGCTGAAGGAGACGATGGCAGCAGCACTGGTGCTGCTGAGCCGCTGGCGGGCGGAACGCCCGCTGTACGACCCGTTCTGCGGGTCGGGAACGATTCCGATCGAGGCGGCGATGATCGGGTGGAACCTGGCGCCAGGGCTGCGAAGAACGTTCGCAGCCGAGGCGTGGCCCGTCGTGCCTGAGGCCCTATGGGCCGAGGCACGGGAAGAAGCCTACGATCTTGTGCGGGACGATGTCCCGCTGGAGATCGCAGGCTCGGACATCGATCCGGAGGCGATCGATGTAGCGCTTGCGGCAGCGAAGTCGGCCGGGCTCGCGAAGGAGCTGACGCTGAAGGTGCTGCCGGTGGCCAAAGCCCAGCCCGCCGGCAATTACGGCTGCATCATTACGAACCCGCCTTACGGAGAACGTCTCGGCGACCGGGGCGAGGTCGAGAAGGTGCTGCGCCAGCTGGGCGGCATCACCTCGCAGATGCCGACATGGTCGGTCTTTATAATGAGCCCGAGCAAGCAGCTGGAGCATTATATGGGACGACCTGCCGACAAGAAACGCAAGCTGTTCAACGGCCGGATTGAGTGCAACCTGTACCAGTATATGGGCGAAGGCGGACTGTACGGCTGGCGGCAGGACAAGCCATCGGATAATGAACAACGGGAGCGTTAATATCCGCTCTCCTCATAACAAATAAAGAAACCCCGCGCGAAGGACGACGTTCTCCCTACCATCTACTACAAAGATGGATGAACCTGTCCAACGGCGGGGTTTACCTTTATAAAGGCTTGATCAAACGGATGTGCTGCAGGTTCCGGTCTGATCAGCCATTCCGGCTGCAGCCATCCGGTAAGATCGCTGCTAGCCTTCCAAGCTCCGTCCATCCATCAGATACAAGAACTCCGCTGCCAGTTCGGATTATTCCGTCCGCTCCATGTATTGCTCCCGTCTCGGTCCATTAGAGACAGCGCGAATCGGAACGCCGATCTGCCGCTCGAGATAACGGACATACTGCTTCGCTTCCTCCGGAAGCTCATCATATGTTTCGATTCCAGTAATGTCGCATTTCCAGCCGGGCAGCCATTCGTAGACCGGAACAGCACGCTCCAGAAGCCCCGTAGTAGGGAATTGTTCCGTTCTTACTCCATCAATTTCATACGCCGTACATACAGGGATTCGATCCAAATAGCTCAGCACGTCCAGCATTGACAGCGCAACCTCGGTAGCCCCCTGCAGCATGCAGCCATAGCGTGTCGCAACAGCGTCGAACCAGCCCGTCCGGCGAGGCCGTCCGGTCTTGGCGCCGAATTCGCCGCCCCGATTACGCAGCTCATCCCCTTCGGCTCCATGAAGCTCCGTGACGAACGGCCCTGCGCCGACACAGCTGGAGTAAGCTTTGGCTACGGCAATAATGCGCCCGATTGCATATGGCGGTATTCCCGCTCCAACGGCAGCAAAGCCGGCCAAGGTCGAAGAAGACGTCGAGTACGGGTAAATGCCGTGATCCGGATCGCGCAGCGATCCAAGCTGACCTTCCACGAGCAGTGATTTCCCTTCACGAAGCATTGTGTGCATTAGTACCGTCGTGTCGCAGACAAAGGGTCGAATGATTTCCCCTTCCTGCATCAGCTGCTCTACCAGCTGGTCCGAAGCCATCGCGCTGCGCCCGTACAGATGCTCGAGCAACGTATTTTTCGCTTCCAATGCATGGTTCAGCTTGGCGCTCAGCCGGTCTTGATCGTACAAATCCGCCACTTGGATACCCAGCTTCGCATATTTATCGGCATAAAACGGAGCAATACCGGATTTGGTCGAACCGAACTGCCTGCTCCCCAGCCTCTCCTCCTCCAGCTCATCGAATAGAATATGATAGGGAACCACTACCTGGCACCGGTCGGATATCTGCAGCTGCGGCTTCGGCACATTCCTTGACATCAGCTGATTGTACTCATGGATCAGCCCGCTCATATTAAGCGCTACCCCGGGACCCAGCACATTCACTACATGTTCGTGAAACACGCCTGAAGGAAGCATATGCAGCACAAATTTCCCGTACTCGTTAATGATCGTATGGCCTGCATTGTTGCCGCCTTGAAACCGGATCACCGCATCGGCGGCCGCCCCCATTCGGTCCGTCACCTTGCCCTTGCCTTCATCTCCCCAGTTAGCTCCCACGACAGCCGTTACCGTTCCTTTCATTTCGCACCGCTTCCTCTCTCATTGTTTTGACAAAAAACCTCGGCTACTCCATCCGTAACAACCTCTTAAGCTCCATTTGATTCATTCAGCTGAGGTTTCTTTTACGATCTCATTATATTCTGTGATATGATATTAGAATAATGAATAATATAGATAGCTTATATAAGTGGAGGTAATAGGTAATGGAGCATCATCTGGACGGGTACCGGGTATTTCTCGCCATCGCCAAGACAGGCAGCTTCTCCCGAGCGGCGGAAGCGCTGTATATTACTCAGCCGGCGGTAAGCCATTCGATGAAGCAGCTCGAGGAAAAGCTGGGCGGGCCGCTGTTCTTCCGCACATCCCGCGGGGTGAAGCTGACGGTGGAAGGAGAGGTGCTGCTGCGCTATGTCGATCAGGCCTTCAGCCTTCTGACGGAAGCGGAACGGAAATTGACCGAGATGCACCAAATGCTTGGAGGCGTCGTCCATATCGGAGCCAACGATACGCTGTGCAAGCATATTTTGCTTCCTTACCTCGAGCGGTTCCACAAGCAATATCCCGATGTAAAGCTGCATATTACGAACCGGACCTCTCATGAGACGATCAAGCTGCTAAAAGAAGGCAAGATCGATTTCGGCATCATCAATTTACCGGCAGAAGATCCGCAGCTGACCATTCGTCCGTGGAAGCCGCTGCACGATATCTTTATCGCAGGAGCAAGCTTCGGGCATTTAAAGGACCAGCCGGTCTCCGCCGCCGAACTGGCCGCCTACCCAATCATCATGCTGGAAAAAGACAGCAGCATGCGCAGCTATATCGACCGGTATTTTCATAGCCAGCAGGTGCGGCTCGTTCCCGAGTTCGAGCTGGGCAGCATGGATCTGCTCATCCAATTCGCCAAAACCGGCCTAGGCATTTCCTGCGTTACGGCGCAATTCGCCGAGGATGAGCTTTCCTCCGGCGAGCTGTTCGCCCTGCAGCTGGAGCCGCCCATACCGCCCCGGCATATCGGGATCGTGACGTTAAAGGACGTCCCGCTATCTTTTGCAGCCAGAACGATGCTCGATCTTTGTCTGCAGCAGTAAGCGCAGTCCGACAAAGCAGGTCCAGCGCTTTTTTCTCCATAAAAAAAGCACCCCCTACTGCCCGTTCGTGCAGTAAAGCATGCTTTATTCGAAGATTCTATCGTGGTTAGAAAACCTATCGTTATGCTCCGGTTCGAGGCTTGGCGGGATCGCAATTCGGTCGTTTGACTCCTGCCGTCTGCGCCAGCTTCGTCAAATAATAGCACAGCTCGCGGGCCATATGGTCCGCTATTAGAGGCTGTACCGTACCTAGCATTTCTTTGCTCAGAGCCAGCTCCTCCAGCTCCCGCAAAAACTCGCGGAACAGCGCCGACTCCAGCTCAACTTCCTTATGAAAACGGGACAATGCCGGAAAATCATGCAGATTCGTTCTCATATATCCTGCCAGCTCGATAGCTTTTACATAAAAATCGGTAAAATGCGCCTCGAACGTCCTGCTCATCTCAATCAGCCGTTTTTCCGTTATATCAAGCTCTGCTGCAATGATACCGGCATGACCTGACGTATCCGAGAGCCAGATCAAATGATGGTGCACTTCGTCAAATACGGGCGGCGTTTCCCCTTCCAGCAAGAAGGGCAGCACCCTCAAATATTCCTCAACCTCATTCACCATATGGTTCAAGAAAGTGGGGGAAAGCTGAATGCCTATGCGGCCTGCAAGCGAGCGTTCCAGCAGATGAAGCTTGAAGAGCCGGATCTCCTGGGCTTTTTGAAATGCCGCCTGATTCAGTTCCATCATTTGGGATACACCATCATGCTGCCTTGCCCGCTCCAGCAATCGATCGAAAGCGGCTATAAAGCAGCTTGTGCGCTCTATTTCTTCCTGTTCGTTCGGGGCGAGCGCATTGAAGATGAAGCGGGCATGATCGCCAAGCACTTGAAGCCAAAACCGATGTTCGAACAAGGCGGCCGAGCCATAGTCGGACTGGTCCACGGTTGCACTCCTCCCATAGGCAGCTTGTATCCGGCATACCTAGTTACTTGGCGTGTTTCCGGATCATAGGCATTTGTCATGATTTCTACTCCTATGCAAGGTATGCTCAATCATCCGGCTCGGTGCATAACCGCTAATCCTTGATCCCTACGTCGTTTGAGCAACAAGCGCTATCATCGCTTTTATTAGGCTAAACGTCTTGCTTCGGCACGACAGCTCAAGTAGTCATACAGACTTAAGAACAAGTCATTGACAAAATCGCACCGGAACGAAAATTTCACTTCGCCGCGCCAGTAAAACGTCAGCAAATGGCTGTTTTTGCCCATCACCATCTCTACATCCCAGCATGGATTGTGCAGATCGAACACTTCCTGGTTTATAAACATTTTAGGGCCTTCATTCGACAAATAGACTCCGATCAGATTGCTGCCGATTTTTGTGAAAAAGCCTTGTCTGGTCATAAACTCCCGTTCTTCGTTCGACATGATCTCTCTCCTTCCTTTGATTGTGTGTACTCGAAACATGAGAAAAAACTCCTCGTCACCTAGGCGGGAGTCCGCTATATATGCGTATCACCGTTCCTTCGGCAGCTGGCTGGCAGGTTTGCTCCTGAGAAGATCCTTAGCCCCTTTAGCTTTGCGTCGCAGGCTTTCGCCTGTTTTGCCTTTTTCGAGTTCGAAATTTGTCAATTCGTGTAATGAAATACGACAAGAATAGCATATAAGATAGGACCAATGGAATACATAATTCAAATTTCCTATTTTTGTTCCGTTTCTACGGACTTAAGACTCATTTTGTATAAAATTTGTCCTCTGTAGTAAAACCATGTACCCGCTAGCGTAATAACAGCCATAGTCGTAAATAAGGACGGACCGCCCCAATGAGTAAGAAGAACGCCCCCCACCAACGGACCTACAAAATGCCCGACATTGTTAAACGACTGAGCTCCGAAATAGGTCCCTCTCATCCCCTCCGGCGCCAATTGGTCGACGAGCACGTTCGCTTGAGGGTAATTGAGAATTTCACCCAACGTGAAAAAGAACATCGATACCATAAAGCCGAACCAGCCTGCGGATACGGCAAAACCGATATCTCCGACGGCGAACAATACATTGCCTGCGGTAATAGCAACCATCGGCCCCCAGCGTTCGAACATCCGCGACAGCGGCACTTGAAACAAGACGACGACAACCGCATTCAAGCTCATCAGCATGGCGAACAGCGCCGCGCCGCCTGCTACATTTTGCTCCACATATTGCGATAAAGTCACCGTCATTTGGGCATACCCGATAGCCCCCATTATCGATCCGCCGATATAATAACGGAACACCCGGTCCGCACGTACGACATTCCAGGAGGACTTTATCGTTATGTCGCTCCGTTTCTCCCCCTCAATCCGCTTGATTCCGAATCGCAGCAGCAGCACGTACAATCCGATCGCATACAGCAAGTAAATCAAGCCTGTAGCCATGAATGGAAGCCAAACCTCCATTGTGCTGAAAAAAGCGCCAAGCAGTGGACCCACCGCCACACCAACGTTGATGGCAATGTAGCGCAAGGAAAATACTTTCAGCCTTTTTTCACGCTCCGTTACATCGGCCATCAGTGCTTGAGACACCGGCTCATACAAGGAGCGGCATAGTCCGTTCAGCATATTCAGCAGCATGAAGGCAAGCGGAGACTTGACCATCGCGAATCCTCCAAAAACGACGACCCAGCCGGACAAGGCGAACAGCATGATCGTTTTGCGCCCCAGCCTGTCCGACAAAGCGCCGCCGACAAATCCGCCGACGGTAGCCGCCAATGGGCCCAGGCCAACGATCAAGCCTATAAGGACGGGGTTTATATGCGATTGTTTCGATAAGTAAATGGCCAGAAAAGGCATACTCATGGATGAAGCGGTTCGGGCGAGGATCGTGCCTAGCAGAAGAACATGAACGATAGGATGATAGTCTTGCAAAAAGCGGAGTAAACGCTGCATACGGTGTGCCCCTTTACGGTAAATCTAGTACGTCCGTTTTATTTACCATAGGTAAATAAATAAAAAGATTTTCCCATTATACTGCAAACCGCTGTTTTTGTCTTTACAAAAAAGTTAGCCGCTTCCCCTATCTTTACACACAAAAAAAGCCCGGCTGCTTGCGCCAGGCTTCTCGGTTTCTGTCATGGATTCGTCGTATCAACGCTGAATCACGATTTTTTGATATATTTCGCCGCTTTCTCGATAGCTTCGTCTTCCGTGGCTCCGGTTACATACCTTCCGTTAATGAAGATAAATGCAAACCGCGAGCAAGGTCCGCAGTACGATTTGCAGCCGATCTTGATCTCCGTACCGGGAGCCAGCTTCTGAAGCTTCGGTACAGCCGTCTTCATTTTCATATGCTTGCATTTATCGCAGACGCGAATATCGTTCGCCATAGTAAACCAAATCCTTTCCTATCGCAAAACGGCTTAGTGGTCCCCGTGATTGCCCTTGCTAGGATTGGTTACGGCGAAGCCTTCTTCCGGCGTATAGAAATAGTCGATGCGTACTCCGTCCAGCAGCGGCTCGTCTTTTTTCAAAATCACGTCGATGCCTTTGTCCGTGCTTACCACTTCATCCTCTTCCGTCGGAGTGTCCAAGCTCATGCCATAGTGGGCGTGGTCTCCATGGCTGTGAGTAATATAAACGCGGAGCTTCAATTCTTTGTTCTCTTCTTTTTCCAGTTCAGCCAACAGCATTTTGGCCGCATTGCGCGAAATTTTGCAGTTCATTGTCGGTGACATCTCCCACTGTAGGTTTTCTCCTTATTGTAAAGAAACCTGTCCGGGAAAGCAACCCGCAAGCCGCCGTTAATAAGAATTGTGATGTACTAGACGCTCGACGATATTCAAATCCAACTCGCCCGTTACAATCGGATTCGCCCAGCGGCCCTTCGTATCCGGCCCCAGGTGGTAGTCGTGAATTGATGTCGTGTCCTTGAGCATATTGCCCGTCAATACGCATACGGCTGTCTCCTCGCGATCTATAGCCCCTTGCTCCACCAGCTTCCGTACCCCTGCAACCGAAGCCGCGGAAGCAGGCTCGCAGCCGATGCCGCACTGGTCGACGCACGCTTTGGCATCCATGATCTCCTCATCCGAGACGGATATCGTAACCCCGTTCGTTTGCTCTATTGTGTATGAGAGCGCCTTTTTCCAGCTGGGCGGGTTGCCGATATTGAGCGCCGAGGCGACCGTTGACGGATTCGGCTCGGGAATCAGCTCTTGACGGCCTGACGATACCATCCGGTGAAACGGGCTTGCCCCCTCCGCTTGAACTATGGCGACCCGCGGCAGCTTGTCAATGAATCCGAGCTCCAACAAGTCCCGCAGCCCCTTCCCTAGAGCCGTTGCATTGCTCAGTGCCCCGCCAGGCACAACAATCCAATCCGGCATCCGCCAGCGCAGCTGATGGGCAATTTCGTAAACGATGCTTTTCTGGCCCTCTATCCGAAACGGATTGATCGAATTGCATACATAGAGACCAAGAGCTTCGCTATGGCGTTCACTGAACCGGATACCGGCATCGTACGTGCCATCAAAAGAGATGAGCTTGGCACCGTAGGCCAAGGTTTGCAGCACTTTGTTCATCGAGATGCTGCGGCTCGGCAAGAATACGTAAGATGCACATCCGGCAAGAGCCGCATACATCGCGAGCGACGAGGATGTATTGCCGGTCGACGTGCACGTAAATTTCGTGTAGCCGAGAGAACGGCCATGGGATACGGCGACGGCCATGCCGTTATCCTTGAAAGAGCCGCTCGGATTTTCGCTTTGCGCTTTGAGCAGCAGCCGGCGAATGCCGGTATATCGGGCTGCCGGTGCGGAATCGTACAGACCGGTATTTCCTTCGAACTTTGTCGTCATATCCTCTTCGGGAAGAAGGGGATGAATGAGCTCCTTATAGCGCCAAACCCCGCTGGCATACGGCGTCATCCGTTCGGACAACCTGCTGTCGAACAGCCTTCTAAGCCGTTCGCCGTCCAACGCGCGAAAGTCGTGCACGATGTCCAATAATCCGCCGCATGTGCAGAGGAAAGGGTTTCTTGCTTGATCCATCGGTATCTCGGTACCGCATTCCGTGCATTGAAATTTCATGAGTAAGCACCATCCTTGCTAGAAAGTCATTTGAATACGTTCTGCTTACCCCTTACAATAAAAGACAACGATACATCAAACAAATATATATATTTTTGATTTATATAAATTAAATTTATGTTTCCATGAGAACGAAGGTGGTGTGGGTTCATGAATTTGCATGCATTGAAATTGTTTTATGAGACCGCGACCCGTGGCGGAGTCACCCGGGCGGCCGAGGCGCTGCACATCAGCCAGCCGGCTGTAACGGCGCAAATCCGTAACCTGGAGCAGGAGCTCGGTTTAACGCTGTTCGCGTCGCAGGGAAGAAGCCTCCGTTTAACCGAAGCCGGCGAGCTGCTGTACGGTTACGCCGAGCGCATGTTCGCTCTGGAGAAGGAAATGGACCGAAGACTTATCGACTACAGAGACGGGATCCACGGCCGACTGACCCTTGCCGCGACGTATCTTCCTGCCAACCATTTGCTGCCCGTATGGCTGGCCGCCTTCAAGCAGCGGCATGAGCAAACTATGCCTACCGTCATGACGGTGAACTCCGCCTCCGCTTATGACAAGCTGCTGCATTACGAAGCGGATCTTGCTTTTATGGGAGGAAGCAAGGAAGCTCCGCAAGGCATCGTCCGCGAGGAGCTGCTGGAGGACGAGCTGTGGTTCGTCGTGCCTGCCGGTCACCGGCTTGCCGGAGCCCGTATCGGGCTTCCCGAGATGATGCGGGAGCCTTTCATTTTGCGCGAGGAGGGGAGCTCCTCCCGGGACATGCTGTTCGCGCTTTGCCAGCTCCATCATTTGGAGCCTCCGCGCGTCGGTCTGCAGTTTAACGGGCTGAATGAGACGATTCGGGCCGTGATGGCGGGCTACGGCGCCATTTTCTTGTCGGCGCTGGAGGTTAGCGACTACGTGCGCCAAGGAAGCGTCGCCCGCGTCTACGTCGAGAGCGTCCGGCTAACCAATCCCATCGCCGCCTGCATGCGGGCTGATGAGGAGTTGACGCCGGTCGCCCGTTTGTTTCTCTCGTTCGTGAAGGAGTATATGGCGAAATCAACATGATCGCTTCAGATAACTTAAGCTTTCCTCATGCGGTAAAAAGAAACGGTCAGCAGCCTGTTCGGGATGCTGGCCGATTCTGTTAAAAATATACATAAACCAAAGTAAATCGAGGCAAGATACAAATATTGCTAATAATCACCATTTATGCAGTTATAAAGGAGGGAGGTGTGTCATGTCTACCGCACAACATACAAATCCTAACAATAGCCCGCCTAATGAAGCATCCAACGATTCCATAAGCGACTCTTTAGAAAAGAATGAACTCATTCTCAAAAATAAGTTTCAAAGCTGTTATGATATCGTTTTTCGGAAGGTCCTGATTTTTGGACATATCCATGTTTTATTGGTTTATTTGGATGGTTTGGTAGATACCAGGGCATTAGATACCGTGTTGCTCAAGCCTTGGATGCTGGAAGCTCCCCGACCTGGACTGGAAGAGATAAGCTCTGTAGATTTGATGTTAGAGCAACAGCTGGTCTCCATCGCAAAAACCAAAACAACGGAGACAATGAGCGATGTTGTACAAAGCATTTTATCCGCTAATGTAGTCATCCTATCGGACGGAGTAAGCAATGCAGTTATTGCCGAGTTGAAAGGCTTCGAGCAGCGAGCCGTTGAAGAGCCAGCCAGCGAGACTACGATACGGGGTCCAAGAGAGGCCTTTACAGAAAACATTAATGTGAATACAAGCCTGGTTCGCAGGAAAATTCAGAGCACCGCACTTAAAATGGAGTCCATAACCGTCGGCAGTCTTTCGAAAACGACGATTGTCATCGCCTATATTGAGGGAATCGCAAAAGATTCGATCATCGAAGAAGTTCGAAAACGAATCCGGCATATTCAGATGGATACTGTGCTTGACGGTAATTTTATCGAGGAGTTCATAGAGGATCACCCGTTCACTTTATTCCCGCAAATGCAGAGCACCGAACGCCCGGATATTGTTGCTTCCAGCCTCGCAGAGAGAAGAGTAGCGGTTTTCGCTGACGGTACACCCTTTGTACTCATCCTCCCCTGTTCCTTTTGGAGCGCATTTCAGTCGGCTGACGACTTTTATGAGCGATTCATTTACGCTACGCTTATCCGTTGGTTAAGGATGCTATTGGTGATAACTTCACTATTCCTGCCTTCTATGTATGTTGCAATCACGACGTTTCACTCCCAATTGTTACCCACGAATTTTTTGCTCAGCATTACATCTGCTCGTGAAGGGGTTCCCTTTCCGGCGGTCATCGAGGCATTTATGATGGAATTTTTATTCGAGGGCTTGCGAGAGGCCGGAATACGAATGCCGCGTCCGACAGGGCCTGCAGTCAGTATTGTTGGGGCGCTAGTTATTGGACAGGCAGCCGTTCAGGCGGGGATTGTTTCGGCTCCGATGGTCATCGTGGTTTCCCTGACGGGAATCGCTTCTCTCATTACCCCCAGATACAGTATGGGGATGGCTTTTCGAATGCTCCGGTTTCCGATGCTCATTATTTCAGGGATGTTCGGATTATACGGGATTACTATGGCTACCATATTCCTTCTCATTCACCTTACGAATCTGGAGTCATTTGGAGTCCCCTATTTAAGTCCGATAGCTCCGCTGGCAAAGACAGAATTAAAGGATGTATTAATCCGCGCGCCGAGGTGGAGCATGCATACGATACCGTCATCCGGTTCTGCCCGAAATAGATTACGAATTCCCAAAGGTCAACAACCGGGAGGGAACCAAGGAGACGAAGCACGATGAAGCATCGCCCGATTGCTTTCATTGTTTTGATACTCTGTATCGCTTTAACTACAGGTTGTTGGGATCGCGAAGAGCTATCAGACAGAGCATTTGATCTTGCCGCATCGGCCGATCTTCAGAAAGACGGGACGTATTTAACAGCCGCTCAATTCATTATTCCCTCTAGTGTTGTACAAGGCTCTAATGGAGGAGCCGGCGGCAATAAACCTTACTTTATTGAAACGGGCAGCGGGAAAAGCACCTTTGAATCCATTCAAAAAACGCGGCAAAAGCTTTCGCGAATCATAACCCGCGGTCATCGGCGCAATTATTACTTTGGAGAGGATCTGGCTAGAAATGGAATCAAAGATATGCTGGATGCGTTTGCTCGAGATCCGGGTAATCGAATTCGGCTGGACATTTGGGTGGTCAAGGGAAATACAGGCTTGGAGGCTTTGCAGGTGCAATACCCTCTGGAGAAAATTCCTTCCGTCGCATCGCTTAAAATACACAGAGCGGTTGGAGGCAGCGCGGGCACATCCTATCTCGACTTTATGATTGCCTCAAGTGCCGAAGGGGGCTGCGCAACTTTACCTGTAGTAGACATCGTACAGGGGCCTTCCCCACAGAAAACGATCCGATTTTATGGCCGGGCTATATTTAATAACGAGCTTAAATTAGTCGGTTATCTAAATTTTATTGAGGGCGCTTATCGGCAGTGGATCCTCGACGGAATATCTTACTTGGACTTAGTGGAAGACATTCCCGAAACAGACGGGAATGTCGGTATCATCATCACCAAATTCGGAAGGAATTTAAAGAGCAGCATATCACCGACAAACAAAGTGAAGATGGAGATCGAGCTAACCGGTAAGGGACTTGTTGGAGAGAACAATACCCATTTGGACCTTAGCAAGGAGAAAAACTTGCAGCTGGTTCAGCATACGATCAATAAGAAAACTAGCGAGCATGTGCTTAAAATGATCACTAAAGTTCAAAAACAGTTTGGAGCGGATGTACTTGGTTTCAATCAAACCTTAAATCGTCAGCATCCGAGTGATTGGAACAAATTAAAAGGACAGTGGCACACGATTTTTCCCGACATAGAGGTTACGGTCAAAGTAAATGTAAATTTACAATATATTGGATTGGTCAGATCACCGCTCCAATACGAGGAAAGAGAGATCAAACAATGAAAATTTCCGGGTATCAGCTATTTTGGCTGATTTTCACTATGGAATTTGGGATGACAGCCATTTTCACCGTCTCGCCGGCCATTTTTCTCGCCAAGCAAGACGCATGGATTTCAATCATCCTCGCAACTCTGATATGCATATTCACTACCGTTATAGCCGTAAAATTAAGTCTCCTTTACCCGGAGCAAACCTTTATTCAATACAGCCAGTCGATTCTTGGAAAGTGGCTGGGAACCATCATCCTGGTTCCTTATTTTTTGATGTGGTTGTCCGTGACCGGCGTCATTTTGAGAGAATTTGCGGATTTTGTGTTCATTACCTTATTCAGCTCTACGCCGCTATGGATCGTTATTCTCATTATGCTAGGCGCTGTCGTTTATGTCACCTGTACAGGGGGTCTTAGAAGTATCAGCCGTTGCAGTGAAATCATCGGTCCTGTCAGCACGGCAGGCTGTTTTTTCATTATTGTTTTTAGTGTGAAGGACTGGGACTGGCTTAGGCTTCTTCCGGTATATTCCAACACGGGATGGTTACCTATTGTAAAAGGAAGCCTGGCACCCGCCTCTTTCCTTGCGGAGTCCTTTATGGTGGTCATGTTAATAGCCTTCATGCCAAAACCGGAGCGGGCTCTGACCTCCTCCTTATGGGGAATTGCAGCCGCATCCGTAGCCTTTTTGGCAATGACCTTGATAGTGATTATGGTCTTCGGGCCGAATTTACCGGCCAAGTTTATTTATCCCCTTTATTCCGTTGTTACTTATATTTCCATAATGGATTTTATCCAGAATGTCGATGTTCTGGTTGTGTTGCTTTGGATCATCGGCATTTTTATTAAGCTTTCCCTCTATTTTTTTATAACCAGCTATGGTTCCGCACAATTATTTCAGATTAGAAAATGGAAGCGTACCGTTTGGTTGATAGCGCCTATTGTTTTTGTGGTTTCCTTGCTGCCGCGAAACACTAACGACACCATGTACTTTGCAAAATTTTGGAGCAATGTGGTATTTCCGATCAATCTCATAGGCATTCCTTTATTAATGTGGATGATGGGTACCATTCGTAAAAAAAGCATGCTGCACTAGCATTTTCGCTCCGGCTCACGCTGGAACAGAAGCTGTTCCAGCAAAGTCGTGGCAGCAGGCGCCGTCTCAGCCACGATCGTACCGTGGCTGACAACATACCTGCACGCCGGCTGCCTGCTCAGCAGCTCGGGCGTGTCCTCTGCCGGCAGCAGAATGAAGCTTGCCGGCTTGCCGATATCGAGGCCGTACCGGTCCTCGATTTGCAATACCCGGGCGGCGCGGGTCGTAACCATGCGCACCGCCTCCTCCATCTCCTCCCGGCCCGTCATATGGGCCAGATGGACCGCCATGTGCGCCGCTTGCAGCAGGCTGCCGGCGCCGAGCGGATAAAACGGCGTCCGGATGTCGTCGTGAGCGATGCTGACGTTGACTCCGGCGCGCCACATTTCCTTAATCCTTGCAATCCCTCTGCCTTTAGGGAAGCTGTCGAATCTTCCCTGCATGGCGCTGTTGATCAGCGGGCAGCAGACGACATGGATCCCTGAGCGGACCAACAAGCCAAGCAGCTTCTGGAAATACGCTTCGCCATAATAAGCCGAGGCGTTGGCATGACTTGCCGTTACGCGGCCGCCCATTCCGGTACGAAGCGCACAGTCGGCCACCGCCTCAAGGAACCTCGAGTGGCCATCGTCCAGCTCATCGCAGAACACGTGAACAAACCGGTCATAGCGCTCGGCTAGCGAGAAGCAAATGTCCAGCGATCGCATCCCTTCCTCCCGGGTATGCTCGCAGTGCGGAATCGCTCCAACCCCATCGGCACCCAGCCGAAGCGCTTCCTCCAACCGCGCTTCATTATCGGGGCATGAGCAAATCCCATCCTGCGGAAAGGCGATAACCTGCAGGTTCAAATAAGGCTTGACCCGCTCGCGCAGCTCCAGCAGCGTCTTGAGCGCCGTTAAATCCGGATCGGAAATGTCAGCCTGGGTCCGCACATGCAGCACGCCGTTAGCCGCCTGCATGCGAAGCACGGTTTCCGCCCGCTTCATGACATCTTCTCTGCTTAAGCGTTGCTTGCGCTGCTGCCATAGCCGAATCCCTTCGAACAAAGTTCCGCTCTCGTTCCACGCAGGCTCGCCTGCCGTTAGAACGGTATCCAGATGAATGTGCGACTCGACAAATGGCGGCAGCAGAATGTGTCCCGTACCGTCGATTATGCGCTTTCCGCTATTCTCGGGTACGTCTCCAATGGCAGCAATCCGCCCGTCCCGGACGGCAACATGGACGGGAGCGGTCTCTCCCTGCCTACGAACGTTACGAAATACCAAATCGTACATGCGCTTCTTCCTTTCCGTTACCATAACAGTTCGGCCGCATCAAGACAGCCGAACCGCACGGTAACCACATACTATCACCCAGCAAAACAGTTAACCGAACCCGGCTATTTTTTCGGCAAAAAGTCCGTCGTAAACGCCTTGGTTACATCGATCGGCGATTTCAGCAATCCCAGATCGACCAGCTGCTTGTTCAGCGTATCCCAGCGATCCTTGGTCATATAGCCGACGCCTTTCGTTGCCGCATCCTCGCCGTAAACGAGAGGCTGAAGCGCCGTAGCGCTGTACTCCATTTTTTCCAGCGGAGTGTCCGGGTTTTTCTCCTTAATGAGCGGATTGATCTCTTTATAGTTGTCTTTGTAGTAATCCCAGCCTTTGATCGTCGCTTCTACGAACGCTTTGACCGCCTCCGGATTTTCCTTCAAAAAGCTTTCCGTCGTGAACATAATATTGCCGTAAGGAGAATAGCCGAAATCCGCATTCAGCATGACCTCGACATCGACTCCCTGCTCCTTCATCGAATAAGGCTCCGATGTAATATAGCACTGCGTAGCCGACATTTTGTCATTGACGAAGTTAGCGAGCTGCCCGGTATATTTGAGCTCCTCGACTTTATCCAGCTTGAACGCCTTCTTCATATATTCCCAATAAGCGACGCCGCTGCCTACGTACACTTTCTTTCCGTTGAGGTCGGACATCGATTTGATCGACGCGCTTTTGTGTACCATGATGCCCTGCGGGTTTTTCTGAAAAATCGCCATCACCGCAACAAGAGGAATGCCATTTTGCCGGGCGAACAAAATCTCATCCGCCTGCCCCATCCCGAACTGCGCCTTGCCGGACGCGACAATCTGCGTAGCGGAGATGCCCGGGCCTCCAGCTTGGATCGTCATATCCAGCCCGGCTTCCTTGTAATAGCCCTTGGCCAGCGCCGCATAGTTGCCGCCGTGCTCCGGCTGGGCGAACCAGTTCGTCACCTGGGTTACGGCTACCGGCTTTTTCTCCGCAGCGCTTCCCGTCGCTTTCGGATCGGCTGCCGCAGGCTGGGCTTCGGGCTTGGTAGCGCAGCCGCTCAGCATAGCTCCGGCGATCAACAGGATGGACAGAACAGCGTGAACCGGGCGAATCGATTTTAAAGTCAACGGCGTTTTCATGAGCATTCCCCCAAAGTATGATGGATTCTTGATTTTCTTTAGCACATAGGAAAACATGCTTAATACATCAGGCCAAACGTTACTGTGCTTGCTCTTCGGTTCGGTCCAGCTCGTCCAAGCCCCATGCGCTCTGCTGAACGGAAGTGTAAAGAGGCCGGCCTTGCTTGTAAACGGTGCGTCCTACCGGCAGCTCGGTAAACAAATCGTCTGCACGCAGTGCGTCGATCAGGACGAAGTCCGCCGAATGTCCTTCGGTAATGCCGTATCCGGTAAGCCCAAGGATGCCGGCCGGGACCTCCGTCATCATTCGCAGCAAGGTGCGAAGATCGGCGGAGCTGCCCATATGAGCGGCATACGCCGTCACCAGGCCGATTTTTAGCAAATCACCCTGTCCGAACGGATGGAACGGGTCCTGAATGTTGTCGGAGGCTACGGCTAACGGGACTTGAGCATCCAGCAATTCACGAATTCGCGTCGTTCCGCGACGGATCAATCCCGAATCGCCTCTCCCCTGCAAATACATATTGACCGGAGGTAGTGTGACAGCACTTAATCCGGCAGCCTTCATACGGCCGATAATCTCCTCCGCACGACGTGTGTCCATAGCGGACAAGGAGCACAAATGATCTACGGTTACTTTTCCTCCATAACCGTACTCCATCGCCTTTTCCACGATATAGGCGACCGTTTGCTTGGAGGGATCGTCGCTTTCATCAGCGTGAAGATCAATCGGCTTCCCCCATCGAGCAGCCGTAGCAAATATGCGGTCGATATCGCTCTCCGGCGTTTCCGACAAATGAGGAGCTCCTCCCATGCCGTCCATCCCAAGGCGCAGCGCCTCTTCAATTGCATCCTGCTCAGCAGTGGTGAGCCGATCGTACGGGCACATCGGGAACAACTGCATATCGACGATTCCCTTCAGCTCCTCCCGGACCTCCAATGCGGCGTAGATGGTGCGAAAAGCTACCTCGATGCCCGAACGGAGGCGAAAGTCCAAATGGGTGCGGATGGTCGTCGTACCGTAGGATAGCGCCCGCAATGCAGCTTTGCGAATGCGCCCCCGGATCTCCTCCTTGCTGAAGGAAGGAGCCGCCGCTCCGTAATTGGCAATTGCCTCCAGCAGCGTTCCCGAAGCATTGCCAACCTGGCTCAAGGAGTATGCTTTGTCCAAGTGCATATGCGCGTCCACAAAGCCCGGAAGCATCATAAAGCCCTTCAGGTCGATCCTGCCTGCGGCCTTCAGCCGGGACATCTCGCCGGCAAGGGCGGACATCGGGACGAAAGAGCCGTCCCCGGACAGCACCGTCTCCTGTGGGACAATGGAAGTCCATCGGCCGCCCACTGCCTTAAGCTCGAACAATCCGCGCTCGTCGCGCAGCGGAAGGGTGACGTTAATAAAATGCAGCTCCCGGGCGCTCATCTTAATTCTCCGTTCTCATCTCGGACTCGTGCCATGAGCTGAGCATCCATTTGGAAAAGGCATTAACCAGAAGGAAAAACGCGATGCCCAGCACGGATGCGGATAAGCCGCAAGCGAACAAATACGGGGTTTGCAGACGCGATGCCGCAACCGTGATGGCGTACCCGAGACCGCCCTTTCCTCCGCCTATTCCCGCGATATATTCCCCTACGATGGCACCGATAACAGCGAGAGTACACGAGATTTTGAGACCTGCTACAATATACGGCAGCGCTGCCGGAATACGGAGCTTCCACATTGTCTGAAAACGGTTAGCGTTGTACAGGTAAAACAGATTTTTCATATTGTGATCCGTAGAATTCAACCCGATCAGCGTGTTGGAAAGCATCGGGAAAAAGCCGATGAGGAACGCGATGATAACAATGGCGTTCATCCCCGCCCCGAACCAGATAACGATAATAGGAGCTACCGCCACGATAGGGATCGTCTGAAGAATGATCGCGTACGGGTAGACGCTTTTCTCAATCAGCTTGGAGCTTGCCAGCAGCACGGCTCCCGACACGCCGAGGATAATGCTCAGAATGAAGCCCACCACCGCTTCGGCGATGGTTGTAACAACGGATACCCATAAGCCGCTTGCATTCTCGACTCCTGCTTTATAAATATCCGATGGCTTCGGCAGGATGTAAGGAGGAATCGCGAGCAGCTTCACAACCAGCTCCCAGCCGCCGACAAAGACGAAGAAGGCGACCAGGGGAGGCAGAATTTGCTTAAAAAAGGCCGGAAATGCTCCTGTCCTGCTTCTGTTTCCTCCATCCAGCTTGTTAGTCCGGACTGCACGCTCCCGGGCAGGCTGTATTTCTTCGGACACCGCCTGCATATAGCTTTTATCCATAGCCATGGGACCACTCCTTTCCGCTTAAGGTTCGTAGATGATTTTACCGGGGTTAAGCAATCCGAGCGGATCGTTCTCCCGCTTCCTTCGCTGCATGCTGCCGACTTCTCCGCGTCCTCCGTTGTCGAGCACCCAAGTGTGGGGATCAAATATTTTGACGCCGATCGATTCAAAATAACGAATAATTTCGTACAGCCGCTCCTCCGTCGTATATTTGATGATCGGAAGCGAAGAAGGGGTCAGCTTGCCGCCGTTACGAATCCATTCAAAATGAAGCAGCACTTCATCGCCGAATCTGCCCTTGATCTGGCGAATTTGTTCCAAATACCGGTCGGGTGCAAAGCCGGACTGCAAGTAGGTAACGGTCGGGTCGCTCTTCAAAGCCCATAACGTCGTATGGTTCCATGTAAAATCGGATAGTCCGATCGTCTTCCGGTACTGTGCCGCCGGAATTCGGTGGCCGATCCGTCCTCCGAATTGCCCGGCCAGCTCGGCTACTGCATCCCCCGACGCTTCGTCGGTTTCGAGCAAGGCAGCGGCAGCTCCGGATTCAAGCGCCTTGCCGATTGGCTTGAAATAAGCAGGGATCGGCCATTCCATCGGGCTGATCAGCCTTTTTTTCACATGCTCCGCATGTCCCAGCGCTTCCCCAAACTGCACGCATGCTTCAAAATCGTCAAAATGAACGACCGTCTGCAGCCATTCGGTGTGTGGCGCCAAAGGAATTGTAACCTCCGTCATGATGCCGGTCGTACCGTAGTTATGAATGTAATCGAACAGCTCCGCTCCGCGAACGATCCGCCTTCTGGGGATTTCCTCCATCGTATAGACGGCAGCCTCCAGCACATTGCCATCCCACAGATTTCCCCACGTAATGGAGCCGATGCCGCCGGATCCGCCGCTAACGAAGCCTCCCACCGTCGCCTTGGCGTAGGTGCTTGGGTAAATTCGCAGCTCCTGGCCGAGCTCACGTGCTTTTTTATCCAATAACCCGAGCTTGACTCCGCACTGTACTCTGGCATAGCCGTCGCCGATTTCGAGGATACGGTCCAGGCCGCTCAGATCCAGCACTAGACCTTGCTCCAGTGGCACTGCTTGCCCATAGTTGCCTGTACCGGACCCTCTGACCGTAACCGGAATACGGTGACGGTAGGCGAACGACAGCGTCAGCGCAACCTCTCGCTCGTCTGTCGCCAGTACGATGCCGTCGGCTATTTTCCCCTGCAGCTTTCCGTTCAGAACCGGAGAATACCAATAGTAATCCTTGGATAACCGCTCCCTCGACTCCGTATCCAGCAGCAGCCGGTCATCGCCCAGCAAATCCACCATTTCCTTTT
Organism: Paenibacillus sp. NPDC056579; assembly: GCF_042793215.1. Taxonomy (NCBI): domain Bacteria; kingdom Bacillati; phylum Bacillota; class Bacilli; order Caryophanales; family Paenibacillaceae; genus Paenibacillus; species Paenibacillus sp. NPDC056579. Next base: position 557,390 of record NZ_JBHTVD010000002.1, on the reverse strand, counting down.
CCCAACCGATAGCCATCCTCGCGCCCCCCTTTTTTAGTCCTAATGCTTTAAACTGCTCGATACGTGCCTGACCAGCTCACTGAACTGCGTCGTTGTCCGGAAGTGCTCATCTCTCGGGAACGGCACCGGAATGTCTATCTCGTCGGAAACCTTGCCGGGACGCGGCGTCATGACGATAACCCGGGTCGATAAGAACACCGCTTCGAACACATTGTGCGTGACGAACAGCACCGTCATCTTCTTATCCTTTTGCCAAATGTTCAACAGTTCGTCCTGAAGCGTCTGCCGGGTAATCTCGTCGAGCGCCCCGAACGGCTCATCCATAAGCAGCAGCTTCGGCTTCGACACCAGCGCCCGCGCAATCGATACGCGCATTTTCATACCGCCGGACAGCTGTCTCGGCAAAGCTTTCAAGTAATCCTTCAGCCCTACAAGCTCCAGCGCTCGTTCGGCTTCCTCCTTTTGCTGCTTCTTCGGAACGCCGCGCAGTTCTAGCGGTAATACGACATTGTCCTGCACGGAGCACCAGGGCAGCAGCGTATGATCCTGGAAAACAAACGCGATCTCGCTCTGCTTGCGCGCCTCCTTCGGCGTGAGACCGAGTATGTCGAGCGTCCCTCCGGTCGGATCGCCCAAACCGGCTATCATTTTGAAAATCGTCGATTTCCCGCAGCCGGAAGGGCCGACGAAGCTTAGAAATTCGCCTTCCTTAATATCTAGATTCACATCGCTCAGCGCGACCGTTCCATTCTGATACGTCTTCGATAATCTCTGCATCCGGACTAACGTGTTTCCCTCGATCGATTCCGTGATGCCGGTTTCTATGCCCGTACTCCCCAGCGGTTCATTGGATATCTTTACATTCATCCACTCACCCCCGATGGAATCTCGTCCTTCACGTCACGGCTTGCTTTGAGAGATGCCATATCGAACTGCGAAATTTCCAGAAGTGCCTCGGCCAACAGACGTCCGCCCAGCTCCAGCATCATCTCGCCCTTCTCGGCGGTCGCTTGCCTGGCATCTCCGGCAATACCGGTATTCGAAATATCGTCGGTAATCCAGGCGAACGCTTTGCTCTTGAATTGCAGGTAACGCGATTCCGGGAAATGAGGCAGCTCCGTCGGCGCTGCGTCCATATTCACCCAATGATGTTGTGCCGCCAGAACGATCGAAGTCTCTACGTCGCCTGCGTGGATACCTACTTTTTTCTCGGCAGGACTGATCAGAGCTTCACCTAAGCCGAGCGATCCCGGATCCAGCCGGAATACGGCAAGTCCCGTATCGATTCTGATTTCCCGAGCCATCATGTTCAACAGATCGGTGTTGCCCCCGTGTGTATTTAAAAGCAGCAGCTTGTTAAAGCCGCTCTGCCGTACGCTTCTTGCGATATCTAGAAGAACCGACATCAACGTTGTAGCCGATAAAGTGATGGTACCGGGATGTCCCAGATGCTCCGTGCTTTTGCCGTAAGGAAGCGGCGGAAGCAGCCAAATGTTGGCGTCATCCGGAAGCTCCTCGAATGCCCGTGTTAGAAAAGCTTCCGCAATGAGCGTATCGGTAAAGACCGGCATATGAGGCCCGTGCTGTTCTACAGCTCCTACAGGCAGTACAAGCAGCGCATCCCGCTTCGGCATCGATTCGACCTCCAGCTTGCTTAAACGCGGAAAAAACCGTTCATCCCAAGCTTTCCCTTCATATCTTCCTCTCATGACAATGAACACCTCCGTTTAATCCTTATTGTAGTTCAGGAATTGAGCCGGGTAAATGGCTAAGTAATGTTTTTGTAATATTATATAACATAAAAACAAATTTTTGTGCTTGATGCACTTTAATTATGGATTTATATGTATTATTAAATAACATATCACTCACCTTCAGCCACTCCAGAACTGTGGGGTAAACTAAAAAACCGCATCTGCCATCAGGCAGACACGGTTATCCATGAAACATTTGGCCAGAGATCCGTCGTATCGTTCGACTATAGCCGTTTCTTCATATGGAACCCCCTCACTTTATTTCATTATTTTCTCGACCGCTCTTACGATAGATCCATAGCCTGTGCACCGGCACAAATTACCCGATAGTCCTTCCTCGATCTCCGCCCGGGACGGACACGAATTAGCCGCAAGCAGACCTTTGACCGACATAATCATCCCCGAGGTGCAGTAGCCGCATTGAAACGCTCCTTCTTCCAGAAAAGCACGCTGAACCGGATCGGAGTCAGGACCGGCCAACCCCTCAATCGTGACGATATCTCTCCCTTCACATTGGTACGCCATCAACAGACAGCTGTTCGCCGGCTTGCCGTCCAGCAGCACCATGCAAGCCCCGCATCGCCCCATTTCACAGGAGACTTTGGTTCCGGTAAGCTGCATATCCTCCCTGAGAATGTCCAACAGCCTGCGGGACGGAGACACCTCGCCCAGCCTGATCACCTCGCCGTTCAACCGGCAGCTCCAACCCGCCTCATCCATGATCATCAGTACCCTCACCTCCCTCTACCCGCAACGGTTCAATTAACAGCTCATGCGATACGGGGAGCTTCTCGACCCGACGGCCGGAAGCATCGTATATAGCGGAAGCGATAGCCGGGGCTACCGCAACCGTACCTACCTCGCCGATCCCTCTCGGTCCGTACGGATCACTCTCAGGCAGCTCCTCTATTGCCTCCAAGCTAAATTGCGCCGGAGTATCCGCAATGGTCGGAACGAGATACGTATCCAAATTTTTCGTCAAGTAATGCCCGGAAGACATCAGCGCATCCTCAGTCAGGGTAAAGCCAAGCGCCATACTGCTCCCTCCTTCGATTTGCCCAAGAAACCCCATCGGATTAATAACTGGACCGGCCGCAACGGCGTGGAACTGTTCGGTTACCTTCGCCTTTCCGGTCAGCGTGTTTACCTCCACTTCCACAACAACCCCCGTATAGGTATAAAGAAAATGCCCGCCCATCACCGCATCCGGTGTCGTAGGAAAATGAAATTGACTGGTTACACTGAGAATCTGGTCACTCTCATCCGCAAGTCGCGCATACGTAACTACCGGATGACGGTCGGCATCGTCCGCACGGTCCATCTCAACCCGGCGCCATACACCCCCGGGACCGGTATCCAGCTCCTCCGGAGCCAAGCCGGTTATGGCGGAAGCTCTTTTAAGCAATTTATCGAGAAAAGGCTGCCTCATCCGCTGCAGCGCCTGCCACAGCATCGTCGTCGCCCTGGATGCCGTGCTTGATCCGCTGTGCGGCACCCTGTCGGTATCGCCGATGACCATTTCGATATCTTCCTTATTGCAGCGAAAGTGATCCAGCAGCATGATTTGCAGCGTGGCCAACAGCCCTTGGCCGAACTCCTCATAGCCGAATGCCGCCTCAATCTTGCCCGATCGGTTCAATGACAGCCTGCCGCCGCCGAAATCCGGCAATCCGAACCCAAGCCCCGATCCATGCATCGCAATAGCAGCGCCGATTCCTCTGCGTATCCAAGGAGGGCGGAGCTCTTTTTCACAGCCAGAGACTTTCTTGTTCCACAATTCACTGCGGCGTATCGATTCCCATATTTGTCTCGCTCCATCGGTAGCTACAATTCGCTGCCCCATCGGACCGGGATCGTCCTTTTCGCGCAGGTTCATCCTGCGAAATTCCCACGGGTCCATTCCCAGCTCGCTCGCCAAACGGTCCATTTGGCCTTCAAGTGCGAAGATGACCTGATTGCCGCCAAACCCGCGAAACTCACCGGATACTCCGTTGTTCGTATAGACCGAGACCCCTTCCACATCGACATGTGCGATCCGGTATGGACCCATCGCATGCTCGGTCGCAAAGTTCAGCACCGCCGGTCCCAGCGTCGCATAAGCTCCCGTATCGGCAACAATCCGGACTTGATGCGCAAGAAGCCGCCCATTGCTATCAATTCCCGTCCGCATCGTTATTTTCATCGGATGGCGCTTCAACCCGGCACGCACGGATTCCCAGCGGTCCTGATGCAGCTTGACCGGGCGACCGCTCTTCAGGGCGAGCATGGCTCCGAACGGCTGGATGTTCAACTCGTCCTTCCCGCCGAAAGAGCCTCCTATCGGACTGGATACGACTCTGATATCCTCCTCCGGCATAGCCAATATGCGCGACAGCTGCATTCTATCCTTGTATCCGTGTTGGGTAGGCGCATAAACGGAAAGCCTCCCGTCCGCTTCAGGCACGAACAATCCGCCTTCCGTCTCCATATAGGCATGCATCTGTCTAGGGGTATAATATGTCCCTTCTACGACATAGGCACATTCCGCGAACACATCTTCCGCGCCGCCTCGCTTGTAATTCGTCCGATGCAGCACATTGCCGGAAGGATGCAGCTTTATCGCATCCGGCTTCAGCGCTTCCTCGGGATCATCCAGCACCGGAAGCTGCACATAAGTAACTTCAATCAGCTCTAGCGCTCTCTCGGCAATGTCCAGGCTATCGGCCGCTACCGCCGCCACCGCATCGCCGATAAACCGCACCCGGTCCTCACACAAAACCGGCTGGTCGGGGATGGCGATACCGAACCGGTTCATCCCCGGAACATCCTTGTGAGTAATAACGGCACGGACGCCGGGCAGCCGCTCCGCCTTTTCCGTGCGGATCGATAAAATCCAGGCATGGGCATGCTCGCTCCGAAGCACTTTCCCGCAGAGCATGCCAGCCATATGCCGGTCGGTCAAATAAGCCAGCGCGCCCGTAACCTTCTCCGCTCCATCCGGACGGGTATGCCAGCGGGCTCCAGCCGTTTCTTTATTTAACAGCATCGCTATCCCCTCCTCGCTTGCCGTTGTTCCTTCGACGCGTACTCCACAATTCCGATACGATCAAGTTAGCCGCAGCCGTCCTCCGGTATTCCGCGGTCGCGAATGCATCTTGGAACGCCTTCCATTCCGATGATATCCCATTCAACACCCGTCGCATCATCTCCGGGGTCAGTTCCTTGCCTTCGAGCAGCGCTTCCGTCTCGTGCAGACGCTGCGCCGTACTCGCCCCGCCACCGACAGCCAGCTTCGCCGTCGCTACTCGCCCGTCTTCATGCAACCTCAAGGAGCCGGCTGCCGTTATGAGCGATGGCACGAACGCTTCCCTTCGCCCGACTTTATGATAAAAAACGATCCGACGCTTCCTTTCCTCATCGGATCCCCCTTCGATTTCATCTCCATTTGCGACTAAACCCGTCAAAATACGGTGATCATGCGCATTCAGTCCTGAATCTTTTGCAGCTGCCAACCAATCTTCCAGCGACTCCGTCACGCATTCACCGCCGTCGAACCAGACCAACTCAGCTCCGAGCACTAGAAGAGCAGGAATAGCGTCCCCTATCCCGGATGCGACATTGCCTCCGATCGTCCCCTGATGGCGGATCGACGGAGCAGCAATAGTCCGGCAAGCTTCGGCAAGCAGCTTGCTGTATGGATTTCTTCTTACCCCCTCCAGAGTCGTGAGCGGACCAATACGTAATACCTGGCGCTCCGGCGGTGACGACCGAATGACTCGAATCCCTTTTAGCGCAGATATTCGTTCCAGACTTATCAGATGACGAGGCATTGCAGCCGCACCGGCTTCCCATTGCGTCCGCAGCAGCGTGCCTCCCGCCACAAAACAGCTCTCAGCCCCCAACGCACGGCGCAGCTCCCACGCTTCCGCCAGATCGGAAGGCTGCCACACACGAGGAACGGAATACATCTCGTAAGAACCTACAGCCATCAGCTTCCCCCTCCTCCGCCAATCATCCCAACTTTACGGGCGTCTTGTTTATTTCAAACTACAATTAAATGTAATCATCGCGTCAATTTATATAGCACAAGGGTGAGAAAAGCCTCTAGCAACGCCCCTCCCAGAGGAGCGACTGAAAGCTTTGCAAAAGCAAAACTTACTTCGTACGCGTGGTAGTTTTTATCGCCGGTTGGAAAGATCCTCGATACGCTTTATCGCTTTACCGAACTTAAACTTTCCAATGCGGTAAAAAAATCGGATGCGTTCCAAATCTTCCGGAGTATCCGCATCCAGGAAGCGGTACGTTTCCGCTTCATCTCTTATCATCCCGCTATAATGAGGCAAGCCGAATAGCGATCTCGCCCCTTCGTCGCCCTCCAGCTTCCGCAGCACGTCAAACATCGATTTTGCAAACAGCACAGGCGGCCTCGGCGCACCCAAACAACCCGCTGCAACGTAGTCCAATCCCGGACGCTCCTTGTAGCTGCCGATTAAACGATTGATCATCTCCGCACTGACGAGCGGCTGATCTGCCAATAGAACAACCACCGCGTCCGGTTCAGAGACTTCACAAGCAGCCTGCAGTCCGCAGCGCAGCGAATGCGCCATTCCTTTGTCCGAGTCGAAGCAAACCGCTCTCTGTAGCCGCCCTTCTGTGCACGCAGCACCAAACGACGGGGATAGCCAATCCACCTCACCTCCGCGCGTCACTACAACAACCCGGTTTAGCGCAGATTGCAGCGCTTGGTCCAACGCATAGCCCCCGAGCCTCCGTCCGGCAGCAAGCTCAATCGACAGCTTGGATCGCCCCATCCGGCGGCTGGCGCCGGCTCCCAAGTAAATCCCGGCTATATCCATGATCCTCCCCCGCTTTCTCGACATTCTTGTTCAGCATTCCTAATCTTCGCACTTGTATCAGTTGGGCGACGATACTTACGGCAATTTCCTCCGCGCCATCCGCACCGATCGCCATCCCTACCGGGTATTCGAGCCATTCCGGGACCTCGCGCTTTTCCAGCATACGCTCGGTACGGGTTCGCGAGCCCATGATCCCCAAATATTTGAGCTTAATTGGCATCAGCAGCCTAAGCAGCTCTTGATCTTTGGGAAAATAGTGACTCATTAGCACGACATAATCTCCATCCTTGATACCGGTATGCAGGAGAATTTCTTTGGGACTCCCTACAAACAGCGAAGCAGCTGCAAATCGCTCCTTTGTGCACAATGCCTGGCGCCAATCCGCAACCAGAACACGAAATCCGCCCTTCGCGGCAAGCTCCGCTACCGGTATCGCATCATCCGTAGCGCCGAACAATAACAATCTTGGGCTGGATGCATGCACACACTCCATAACTTGCCCGCCTCCAGGTCCGACATGCAGCAGCAGCCCCTCTTCAGCCTCACGCCCCGCCGCCTCCAATCGATATTCCAACACTTCCGAGAAATCAGAGTTCATGATTCGCGCAAACCGCACAACCATCCCTTCGTCGAGCAGCCGTTTCACCCAGCTTAGCCATTCCCGCAACCGATCGTCGATCGGCTCCAGCAGCACTCGAATGAACCCTCCACAGCCGACAGCTTCGCCCCACGACAAATCGTCGATTGGCCGCATGTCGTACTCAACTAGCACCGGAACACGGCCCGACCACACCTCATCTACTCTTGCATTCAAATCGGCTTCCAAGCAGCCGGGGCTTATTTCCCCAAGCGTTCCAGCCTCCCCCATCAAAAGCATGGCGGCACCGGCCTTCCTGTACGCATGCCCGTCAACCTCCACCACGGTTGCAAGCACCATCACCCGTTCGAATGAGAACACAGCTTGAAGCAGCCGGTGCATATTCATAAAATCCCCCCTTCAACCACCTCTCGGGCCATTACATCCGTTTGATAAGCCGCTTGATCGAACGGTCCGATTCTTTTAGTATCCGTTGTTTATCCAACGTCAGGTGACGCTTGTTCTCCAGCACCACTTTACCGTCAATCAGCACCGTCTCTACGTCGCCGCGGGTGGCGGAGTAAACGATACGAGAGTACATATCAACATCGTAGGATGGGAATGTATGGAAGTCATTCAAATCTATCATGATCAAATCAGCCCGCTTGCCGGGCTCGATACTGCCGATCTCAGACTCCATGCCAAGAACCTCCGCCCCGCCCATTGTTGCCATTCGCAACACCGTCTTCGCATCCATCGAAGTGGGACCATGCTCCGCCTTATGAATCAATGCCGCGAGCCTCATCTCCTGGAACATATCCAGATTGTTGTTGCAAGGCGCTCCATCCGCACCGAGACCGACATGAATCTCACGGGACAAGAGCTCCGGAATTTCGGCTATGCCGGACGCCAGCTTCAGATTTGAACCGGGACAGTGGGTTACCTTCACCCCTTTGTCCCGTATAATCCGCTTTTCCTCCTCATCCAGCCAAATACAATGCGCCAGAATCAGCCTCGGATTCGCCAAGCCGATATGGTCGAGGTATACGACATTACGCATTCCGCGTTCTTGTTCCACCAGCTCGATTTCTCCGCGATTCTCCGATGCATGGGTATGAACCCTCACATCGTAATGCGCACTTAGATCTCTCACTTCCTTAAGCAGCCGTTCGGTGCAGGATACAACAAATCGCGGGCAGAACGCATATTGGATCCGGCCATCGTCGAGACCGTTCCACTTCTCCAGAAGCTCCACGCTTTGCCGAAGCGATTCCTCCGTACGCTCCAGCAGTCTGTCAGGGACATTGTCCCCATGATCCATCATCACCTTGCCGGATATAGCCCGCAACCCGCTCTCTGCAATGGCACGAAAAGCCGAATCCGTATAGTTGACCGTCTCCATATCCAATATCGTCGTCGTTCCGCTGCGAATGAGCTCGCCGATCCCTAACAAAGCGGAATAATATACCGACTCCTCGTCATGCGATGCCTCCAGCGGCCAGATCCGGTTCCTCAGCCAATCCATCAGCTCCAGATCGTCGGCCCTCCCTCGAAACAGCGTTTGGCACAAATGAACATGCGTTTGCACAAAGCCCGGAAGCAGCACCTTGCCCGCCCCCTGCAGAACGCGGTCCGCCTGTTTTTCCAGCGCTCCGAGATCCGCTCCTATATGCACGATACGCTGTCCCTCAATCCATACATCTCCGATAAACTGCTCATCCGCCGAATTCATCGTCAGGATGTGAGCTTGTTTTATTAGCAGCTTCATGGCAGCTTCTCCCTTCCGGCAGCAATTCAGCTAGACAACCTTCAGCATTTGTCTGAAAACGAACACCAGCTTTAATCTGAGCAAATCATTGACATTTTTAAAATCCACCTCAAGAATTTCACCGATCTTCTCCAAACGATATGCTGCTGTATTGCGATGAATGAACAATTGCTTGGCCGTTTCGTTGATTTGCCCGTCGTTTTCAATGAACGCCTCGAGGGTACGCAACATTTCCTGAGAATAGTCAGGATCCTTACTCAAAAGCGCATCCAGCACCTCTTCACAGAAGGTGGCCATGCTTTCCCTGGGCAAATGTTGGAACAAGTAAGAAAACTCCACCGTCTCGAACTGAACCACCGCATCCTTCAACCCCAGCTTCTCGGCAAGGCTGTACACCCCCGCGCACTCCCCGTAGGCTTCCTGCAGAGATTCAGGCCGCTTCTTCTTGTTGCTGACGCACACTCTAACTCCGCGCCACTCTCTTGAAGTGTCAGCGGCACCGTTCATACACGCAGTCAATATCGCAGACAGCTTCCCGTGACCCGGAAACGAGTCTGCAGGATAGAGCGAGAACATCCCTTCCTCCAAATGAAAATGGAGCACCTGCAGCCCTTTGAGCTCCGGGTGGCATTGCAGCTCTTCCCTTATGCTCCTGAGCAGCCTCTCGCGTCCCCCTTCTCCCTTCAACGGGCCCGCAGCCGTCAGTACGCATTGATAAGGTCCGCGAAGCAAAGGTATGCCCAGCCTTTCCGCACCGTCCATCAGCGTTTTAAGCGTCCCATCCCCCTTCAAATAGCGGGACATGAGCGTTCCCAAGTCATTTTGAATCGTATTTTCCGTATACTCTTTATAGATGAAGCTTATATGGTAGGAGATGATTTCCGCAGCCTGCAGGAACAACCCCTCCTCCACTTTCATCAGCTGGTCTTCCATCGTATAAAACATCGCATAACCGACGCACTCATCCTTCTCTGTCAGCGGTACCCTGAAGCAGCGTCCGTCCTCCGTGTAAATCCATTTGCCGGCGTCCTTCCACGGCCAGCCTCTAGTCAACCGAGCCTCTGCGAGCGGAGTGGCATTGAACAAAACATGGCCGCGATAGTTGACCACCGCAATCGAATAACCGATAATGCCCATGATTGTATGAAAAAAATCGCTGATATGATCCGATTTGAGTGCGAACCGCATCAGCTTCTTTTGTTTATCGAGAACGGAATGGAGCACCCTTGTATTCCGCTGCATTTCCGCCTGGAACAGACCGTTCATCTGGTCGGAGAACGTAAATTGAAACGGAAGCTCGATGAGCGGGAAGGCAAGCCGGTCCGCCTCCTCCAGGATCGCCTCGGGAACCTCGGTCCAGAATCTGCCCAGCTTAATACCAAGGCCTGCCGAGCCCCTTTGATCCAGCTTGCGCAGCAGCTGCACGGCATCCGCGGGACGATCCTTCATCAAGTAGGCGGTCGTAAACAGCATTTCGCCATCCTTGATCCAATCGGTTATGTCCGGAGCATCCATCACATTGACGGATTTCACTATTCTCGATGTCCCTGATCGGCCTGCAATCAGCTTCCCTTCCGATAACGGAAAGATCGACAGCGCCTGTTCCACCGTCAGATGCATACCCAACCCTCCTTCTCGATAGATAATGAAGCAGTCTCCTACAAACCGGCCAACAGAATGTTTGTTAATTATATGTTATATTAAATAACATTATAATCACCGAAATACGAAAAAACAACTAGTTGATGTTATATAATATTACATTAAGTAAAAAGGGATACGATTATTTTTCAGAGTATCTCTTTTGCACACGTGTTCAGCTTGCTATTTTGCGATTTCTTCTTTACTATGGAAACTAGTGAGACATTGTGCTCCTTATTATTGCTTCGATACCTACTTACCTGCGAGTAATCAACTATCTGGGAAAGGATGAGATTCCATGTCCAAGCTGGAAAGCGAACAAAGCTCCGCCATCGTTCAAGCTAGCAACTACATCCCGAAGCAGCCTACGCATATTGAATGCTCCATCGAGAAAACATTGGACGCCATAGGAGGCAAATGGTCGTTTCTCGTGCTTCGCGAGCTGTTCGGCGGAACCAAACGTTTCGGCGAGCTGCAGAAGCGCATCAAATCCATCAGCCCGAAGTCGTTAACCGAAACGCTGCGCCATCTGGAAGAACAAGGTGTACTTGAACGCACCGCATATCCCACCGTGCCCGTCACCGTAGAATACACCTTAACGCCTAAGGGGCAGGACCTTCATCAAATATTGAAAGCAATGAAGCTTTGGGCCGCCAAATGGTCCTAGCTATATCCCCTTGTTGACGAGGTGTACGCATGATAGCGTTTTACAGGAAATATTGGAGAACCGTGTTTGATATCGCATTACTGCTTCTAACCGTTTACTTATTCATGCTGCTGTTCAGCTATTTATACCGGATCGCTACCCCGATCTTTCTCGCATTTGTCATCTACTTGATTATCGAGCCATTGGCCCGCTTCCTGCATCGAAAGGGATTAGGCAAGAGCATCGCTTCCGCCATATCCACCTTCTTGTTTATTCTGGTTATCCTCGGCGCCATCACGGGCATCGGAGTCATATTTACGAGCCAAATCCTTAATCTTAAAGACAAGCTGCCTGAATATTCGGCGATTTTACAAAATCAGATCGTTCTCAAAACACAATTTCTGCATGACCGGCTCGTTACTATGCCTTCGATTCCGAGCGATATCGCTCAGAAAATAACAGAGTATTCCACAGAAATCACGCAAAAATTAACGGCTCTGGCCGGGCAATTTTTGACCGGAACGTTTACGATGCTGACGAGCTTCTCGACGTTTGTCGTCAACTTCGTTATCGCCATTATTTTGGCGTACTTTTTAAGCATTGAGATTGAGTCTTGGAAAAGATTGGCGAAGAATAAAACGCCGAAGACGTTCAAAGCGGCCTTTTACTTTTTGAGGGATAACGTTTTGAAGGGGATCGTCGGATACCTGAAATCTCAGGCCAAGCTGATTACTTTGACCTTTATTGTCGTCTTCATCTCGCTTGTAATTCTAGGCGTGAAAAATTCGTTCTCGATAGCGCTTCTCTCCGCCGTATTCGACGTTCTGCCGCTGTTGGGCGTATCCACCCTGTTCATACCGTGGATTGTCTACTTATTCGTCGTCGGGCAAACGGTGCTGGCGGTATGGCTCACCATTCTTCTGGTCGTCGTCATTTTGGTCCGTCAAATCATGGAGCCCAAAATTACCGGAGATTCGCTCGGAGTGTCGGCGTTTACGATGCTGTCCTTCATGATCATCTCGCTTTCGTTGTTCGGTGTCGCGGGCTTGATCCTGTCTCCCGTCCTTATCATTACTATCAAGGCTCTCTACGAGCAAGGCTACCTTCAGCGCTGGATTCGTTGGCCGGAAGGTGAATAACGGCATGGCATCATTGGGTAAACCGCAGCAACGGAACAAATCCCCCAAAAGTGAAGATCATGCTTCGAAGCTTTGCACCGCATCATTTCCTAAACAACAAAAAATCGGGGTTTCGAACTTAGGTTCGAAGCCCCGATTGTCAGTTGGATAAATATTTGCGTTCGGCCCGGTCGGTGAAGAAATTCATTAGAAACAAGGTTACCGCGATATCGTCAACCGGCAGAAACGGCATAAGGTCCGGCATAATCCAGTAGACGAGTACCGGCACCGCGAACAGCAGCTTTTCCGTCAGAGGCACTCTGGGAGAAGCCAGCAGCGGACCGATCCGGCGAAACACGTGACCCCAGTAACGGAATGAAATAAGTCGCTTCCACATACGAAATCCCTCCCTGGTTGTTGGCTTCATCGCCGCATCATTTCCATAATGAAAGCAAGTCTTCTCCTCTAGTATAGCGAATTTCCGCCAAAAAGAAAAAGAGGCCGCCGGACGGCCCCTCATACTACTAAAGCTTCTAACATTAGTCCTGCGACATCTTCGTAAATCGAGGGGAACTGGTCAATAGGCAGCGGATTGACTCCGAACCCCGCTTCTATTGTAAATCCCGGCTTTCGAAACTCTTGAATGAACCAGTCTTTATAGCCTGCATCGCTGTCCGTCAGCTTCACGGGCAAGTATCGGCTGACCGCACCAAACCGGTTGGCAATCGTTTCGGCCTCGGCCGGCTCCATATCCCGGTAATTCCAGTAAATTTCTTTTCCCTGTGTATGAAAAGCCATCACAAGCCGAAACGGGTGACGCCGCGTAAACTCCGCCATCGCCTGAGCTTCAGGCTCACAAAGAGGCGACTCGCCGGTATAATCGCGAGGTCCCGGACCCGGCACATCTCTTCGTTCCTTCTCCGTTTCCCAATGAGCCGGAAACTGGTCGTTCAAATCAACGCCGCGGAGGTTCGCTTTCCATCCCGAAAAATCATGAGAGCCTGAATTCCACTCCAGCAGCTGCGAGTATTGCGGATGGTCCGGCTCAATTCCTTCAAGTCCCTTAAGCGCGAGCTCCACTCCATCGGGATTGACCATAGGGACTATCCAGAGCGAGGTTTGCCTGAACCGTTCGTTCATATCGCAGCCCCGAAGCAAAGTCCCCGCTGCATAAGCATCCGCATAGTCCTCCACAAATTTCATCAGCAAAAGCGATGTAATCCACTCATTGGCATGGAAGGCGCCGTTGAAATGGATGTGGTGCTCGCCCGTCCCCAGACGTACTACCGGAATCCTGCGTCCCATGACGCTCGTTCCAATGGTATCCGTTCGTATAAACGGGTACTTCTCCTCCAGCCGGGCGATATGGGCTAGCAGCTCAGAGTATCCGTAATTCTCATTTCCGCGGACTATCGTCAATGTCGTCCCTCCTTTTGGCAAAAGCTCCTTTATCCCCTATTCTCCTCTTAGGAAGAGGCTAACTAATTATGTATACGCAATAAGACGTGATTCATTCCTTGGCAATGCAATCACTTGATGAGTACGGCAAATAATAAAACAGACGTCCGGATACGATACCCGGGCCGCCTGCCGTTGGTTTTGGTTTAAATAATATGAGGGACCTGCCATACTACGGGCGTTACCCTAATTTGCTCATTAAGCCAAGATTGCGCAATATGCCTGAACATAACGGGGTCCCCGCTGCAAAGAAATTGATGGACGGGCAAGAAATTCGATGTCGCTAACATCCCTTTATGGTACAGGATCGTGCTAATCTCCCTCGCCGTCTCGTCAGCCGAGCTGATCAGCGTTACACCAGGTCCCATGACATCCGAAATCATGTCAGCCAAGAATGGATAATGGGTGCACCCAAGGATCAAGCAATCCATAGGCTGCTGTTTTAATCTTTGCAATGATTGCTCGACAATCGTTCTTGTCTGAGCGGTGTGAAACTGCCCTTTCTCCACGAGTGGAGCAAGCAAAGGACAAGCTTCGCTGTATACTTGAATGTTCGGAGCTATTTGCCGCAAAGCGTGCTCGTAAGCGCCGCTCTTGATCGTGCCTTCCGTTCCGATGACACCGATGCTTCCGCTCCGCGTCGTCTTGATAGCCGCACGGGCACCCGGATGAATAACGCCGACTACAGGAATGGATAAGCGTGCACGAATCTCATCCAGAGCGACAGCCGTTGCTGTGTTGCAGGCGATAACAACCATTTTGGGTTGGAACTGCAATAAATAATCTACGATTTGATGCGTATATTGAACTACTTCATGGGAGGGTCTCGGGCCGTAAGGAGCTCGGGCCGTATCGCCAAAATAAATGATTTTCTCTTGCGGGAGCTGGCGCATGATTTCTTTGACTACAGTCAGGCCGCCGACTCCTGAATCCAGTATGGCTATCGCTTGCTGCACAAGTTCTCGCTTCCTTTGACTGTGAATTGATGAAACGCTGCATGCCTCTAATAGATTATGATGGTAGAAGCTGAAAGGTACCAGCGAACAACAGCGTCATTACATCATAACAGAAGCGACGGCATGTTTCCAACCTTTGAACCCAAAGGAAATGCTGTTATTTCGCTGACGGCTTTATATCGGATAAAAGTGCAAATTCATAGCCCGCTTCCCGGACCCCTTTAATAATGCGATCCAACGCTTCAATATTTTCCTCGGACCCCTGATGCATCAAAATAATGTTGCCGTCATGCAAATTGTTCATAATGTCGTTATACGGATCGTCCGCTCCGTTCTTGCGGGGCTCCCAGTCCCTCATGGCAGTCGACCAAAAGACGGATGTATATCCCATCTCCGAGACCATTTGGAGCAGATGCATATTGTAGCTTCCATAAGGAAAGCGGAAATACGGCTGAATCTCTTTGCCCGTTACTTCCTTGTACAATTTCTCGTAATCGTGAATTTCCTTCTTCACCTGCTCATCGGTCTGCTTATTCATGTCCGTATGCGTCATCGTGTGATTAGCAACCAAATGGCCGTCCTCCACCAGCTGCCTGACGAAATCCGGCGCTTTCTTCACATTGTATCCCGCGATGAAAAAGTTCGCCTTCGCATGGTTATCCCGCAAAGACTTCAACAGCAAATCCGTATCTCCCAATGGACCGCCCGTATCGATCGTCAAATAAACCTTCTTGCCCGTGCCGACATACAGCGCCTTCATATCTTTCGTAAATGATTTCGTTTCATTAGGAAAATTGGGCACCTGTCCCTTCGGCTTCTTCATGTAGTACCAGGACAAGGCTTTTCGATCGGCTGCTGCCGGTTTTCCTCCCGACCCGTAAGTAGATGAGGTTGCCGTAGCCGCAGGGGGCGGTGTACTTTCCTTGCTCTCCTTGCTTTTGTCGGGTGCCGCAGCTCCTTCTCCCGATTCCGGCTGACCGGCAGGAACCTTATCCTCCTCGGGCTTGCCCGGTACGACAGCCGACGTTGAAGAACCCGGTCCATTAGCCGGAGCGGGATCCATCGGCGGCTTCGTCGGCTTGGCTGAGTCGTCCCCTACACGCGTCTCCACAGCGGACGTCTGCTTGCTCTGTTGTGAGGCGGAATCGGAGCAGGCTTGCATCAGCAGAGCCATACTAAGGATAAAAGCATAAAGGCCCGTATTTCTCGTTGTCATGCATCGCGTCCCCTTTTAACTGGAATGTTTGTTGCAGCTTGTCCACGACAAGAAACCAAAATACGAATTTACGTTCGTATATATTTTACCAAATGAAGCATGATGTGGCAATGGAAGCTGTCTGATATCATCGGGCAATCCGTGCGGACCGCGGTTCCTTTACAAACACCCCAATCATGACGCTGCAAACTAAAAAACTCCCCCGGCCGCAGACCGGAGGAGTGTTGCGCTAGAGATTAAACAAACTTAGGCAGCCAGTTGCCATGCGCTTCGATCAAATCGTCGCACATTGCTACGATATCATCCATCGAAAGCTCTGCCGCCGTATGAGGATCCAGCATAGCCGCATGATAAATGTGCTCTTTTTTGCCGGTGACGGCCGCTTCGAGCGTCAACAGCTGCGTGTTGATGTTCGTGCGGTTCAATGCCGCCAGCTGCGGAGGAAGATCTCCGACATAAGTAGGCGTTACGCCATCAGCATCGACCAGGCAGGATACTTCGACGCAAGCTTCTTTCGGCAAGTTGGTGATCAAGCCGGTATTCATGACGTTGCCGCCGATTTTGAACGGAACGTTCGTTTCCATTGCATCGAACATGTAGGAAGCATACTCTTTGGAGCGTTTATGCTCCAGGTTCTTGTTATTAACCAGCTCTTCGCGCATCGTCGTCCATTTCTCGATTTGGCGAACGCAGCGGCGAGGATACTCATCGAGCGGAATGTTGAAGCGCTCGATAAGCTCCGGATAATTGCGCTTGATGAAGTACGGATGGTACTCCGCATTGTGCTCCGAGGACTCGGTTACATAGTAACCGAAGCGGAACATCAGCTCGTAACGAACCATATCCTTGTGCAGCTCCTGCTGCTTCTCGCGAGCGCGGCGCTTGATTTCAGGGTACAAGTCGACGCCGTCCTTCGTCACTTCAAGCAGCCATGCCATATGGTTGATCCCTGCGATTTTCCAATGCACGCCTGTGGAATCCAGGTCGAGGTTTTTGAACAGGTGGGATACGCAGCCTTGAACGCTGTGGCAGAGCCCGACGGTTTTCACGCCGCCATAAGTGTTCATTGCGTTAGTCAGAACCGCCATAGGGTTCGTATAGTTCAGGAACCAAGCGTCCGGACAAACCTCCTGGATGTCTTTGGCGAAATCCAGCATGACCGGAATGGTACGCAGGTTCCGGAAAATACCGCCGATACCGACCGTGTCGGCAATCGTTTGGCGCAAGCCGTACTTTTTAGGGATTTCGAAGTCGGTGATCGTACAAGGATCGTAGCCGCCGACCTGGATCGCATTACAAATGTATTTCGCTCCGTGAAGCGCTTCTTTGCGGTCGGTATACGCTTTCACCACGCAAGTGCTGCCGAGGGTCTGCTTCAAGTTGTTCAGCATGTTCTCGGAATCTTTCAGACGAACCGGATCAATGTCGAACAACGCCAGCTCGAAGCCTTGAAGCGAATCGACCATCATGCAATCGCCAAGAACGTTTTTGGCAAATACCGTACTACCTGCACCCAAAAAAGTGATTTTAGACATGTTTGCCTCCCATATCCATTAAGGTTTTATAATTCATACCTTGACTATACTCGCTGCCGCCGGGAATGCATATGGAGACAAACCACTTCAATATGGATTATTGTAGTTCATTCTTCGAATTAGCGCTTTCGCTCGGCCAAAGCTAGCAAAATATGTATAATAGTTATGAGAGTGAACGCCACGAACGCCAAAAACGGGATCGTAACAAACCCGAGCCAGTCGATATAATCGACGTCGCACGGAACGGGACCGCAAGCCGTCGCGCCGTCCTTGAACCAGGAAGTCTTTTGCATCAAGTAATGATAGAGCGAAACTCCCATTCCCCACACACTGAGAGGCAGCACATAGAGGTACTGCTTCGTATCCTTGCGAACCGCCGCAATGCCGAGTATAATCACCAGTGGATACATCAAAATTCGTTGATACCAGCATAGCTTACATGGAAGAAAGCGCATTATTTCCGAGAAGTACAAGCTTCCGAGCGTAGCGACAAGCGCAACGACCCATGACAGATGTAGTGCGTTTTCTTTAATAAACCGATTCCATTTCATGCAGCAGCTCTCCTCTTTCATACCCGTTATTTAAAACCGGATTTTTGCTAACGTTATCATATCAAATTATGCCGAGGTGTTCCATATGAAGGAATCCTACCATTCCGTAGCGTTCAACCCGCATCCCGGAAAAGGAGAATTAGCCGTGCTCTTCAGCGGGCAAGCGCAAACCAAGCCGCAGCATCGCGTCGGTCCGCAGGTGCTGGACTATTATTTGGTTCATTATGTAGTATCCGGACGCGGGACATTCCGTTGTATGGGAACCGATTATCATTTGGAGAAAGGCAGCAGCTTCTTCATCTTCCCCGGGGAATTGGTGAGCTATGCTTCGGATGAAACGGACCCTTGGTGTTACCGGTGGATCGGATTCAAAGGAAATCAAGTCGATCAATTGCTGAGCAGCATCGGCATTTCCCAGCACGAGCCCGTGTCATCGACCAAATCTCCACGCAAAATGTCCACCTTGTTTCTCCAAGTGGAACAAACACTCAAAAAAAGATTATCACATTGCGATATGCAATCTCAGGGCTATATGCGGCTCATCATGGCGGAGTACGGGCAGGATGCCAGCCGCGATCCGATCGCGACGGAGGAAGCGTCGGGAATTCAGCAGCAGGTGGAGCAAGCTATCCGTTGGCTGACGCTGCAATATCACCAGCCGATTTCCATCGAATCTATGGCGCACAGTCTCGGCTATCACAGAACGCATTTGTCCAAAATGTTCAAGCAGCATACCGGCATGGCGCCGATGAACTTCTTGCTGAAAATCCGCATGGAACGGGCCAAAATTTTGCTGCTCGAATCATTGACAATAGAGCAGGTAGCCTCTTCGGTCGGCTTCAGCGATCCTCTTTACTTCTCGAAGCAGTTTAAAAAATGGTACGGCCGCTCGCCGTCGGAATACCGGCTGGACCAGTCGACGAATCCTTACGATTGCAACCAATAAGCCGGAGAAGAAAGGAAATTAGTTTCAAGCCGGAAACAGGCCTCCCTTTCGGACCTTAGATTCATAAGGCCGCGACATAGCATACCCTCTAAATAGGAAGAGCAAGACAAACTAAGCCCCGCGCCTAGAATGTCCTGCTCTTATTTTCTATGTTATACCGAGAAGCTGTACTGCACCTCTCGGCCGCGGCTATTGATCAGCTGGGGCCAGTCCTGCTGCGGCACAAGATCGACGACAGCCTTGATCCCGATGCGGGAGAAGTCGAGCTCCGGCACCTTTTCCAAAGCAAGCCTGTCGGTCATCATCCGGCCGAGAAGACCGGGATACTTGTCCTCCATCTGCTGCAAGCGGTACAGGCCGGTCTCGAAATCCTTGCGCGCCGCGTTGACGGAGCCAAGCACGCACTTGTTCTCGAGCACAAGCTCCTGATTGATCGCGTCCGCCGATACCGTGAGGCTCCGCCCTCCCGGCGTGACGCCGAGGAGCGCGAGCACGCCGCCCGGCGCGAGCGCGGTCATTGCCTCGAATGCAAGCGGACTGTAGCCCGTGCATTCGTAGATCATGTCGGCGCGCTTGCCGCTCTGCTGCAGAAACCCGCTGAGCGTCTCAGCGGGGGCTGCACCACCGGCGCCTGCCGCGCCGGGAGCCCCTGCCTGCCGGTACTCGGCACCGCAGGCACGAACCAGCTCCGCCGCCGCGGAATCCGACGGCGACAAGGACCATACGACGGTGTCGAGTCCGAGACACCGCGAGGTGAAGGCCGCCAACAGGCCGAGCGGCCCGGAGCCCAGCACTACCACCGTCTTCGGCTGCCAGACGAGACGCTGCTGAATGCGCTGGACCTGATCCCACACCTTCTCCACGATGCTTTGCGGCTCCGTGAGCACGCCGTAAGACAGGCAGGCAACCGGGACCTTGACCAAATAGGCGGCGTCTTCGACGTAATATTCGGATAAGTAGCCGTGGCTGCCCTTGATGCCCCGCTCCACGTAATGGCCCGTCTCGCAAAAATCCGCCCGGCCGTTGCGGCAGTTGACGCAGTCCGGGTCGCTGCAAGGGCGCCGCACCAGCGCGCTTACGAGGTCGCCCGGCACAAGGCCGCTGCCGGCGTCGGCTTCCGCCACGACGCCAAGCGATTCATGACCGATGGTCAGCCCGTTGTCCCCCTCAGGGGGAACGCCGTACTTCTCGGTCATGAGCTCGCGGTCTGTGCCGTCGAGGCCGACGCACAGCACGCGCACCAGCACATCGCCCGGCACTCTCCGCTCCGGGCGCTCCACTTCGCTCAGCTCGAGGCGTACGCCCTCGGCTTCAGCTTGCTTCGGCGCGGCGTACCCCATCGCGCCTCCAACGCGTCCGGAGCTTGCCGGCTGCACGGGCTTCCCTGGCCCCGAGGGGTGCCCTTTTCCACCGGATACCTCAGTGCCTGCCCGCTGACTCTCCTGGCCACCCAGTCCGTTCAAGCGAACCGTCTTCATCTTCATACGGTCACCCCCGCAGTCTGCAGCAGCTTCGTATCCCGTACGTCTTCCCTGCCGCTTGTCTTATGCTGGAACTGCTTGAGCTTCGACATGTATTCCTGCACTACTTTGACAAAAGACGCATGAGACCATGTCAAAGGCGAAACAGACAACGGAGAGCCATTGAAAGGATGCACCTGCTCGGCCAAAATCCCCGTCAGCAGTGCGTGCTTCATGGTCCAGCGGATCAGCTCCTCCGCTTCTTTCAGCTCCTGCTCGCTTTTGGCGGTGGCGATCACCCACTCCGCATACCATAACGTGCAGATGAACCACGGATTGCCGGGAACCTTGCCGATATCCTTGGTAACCTGATGGTAATAATCGTTGCTGTAACGGGCGATGCCTCCGACCTCCGTCTGCACCCACAGCTTGGAACGGATCTCCTTCATCGTCGCCGCAATTCTCGGATCGTCCGGGGCGAACAAGCCGAAATCGAACAACGCATACATGCTGGCGTCCAAGGTTAAATCCTGATCGTACGTATTTTTCTCCCGGTTCCAATACAGCGAGCGGACGAACCGTTTCTCCTGTTCCGAATACATATGCTTCTCCACCGCTTTTTTGATGCTGTCGGCGGCATCCCGGTAATAGATCATCCGCGCTTTATCATGAAAATATTCCGCGAATTTGCTTGCCGCAAGCAGCCCTGCATAGACGCTGGATACGGTAAAGGCGTGCACGCCGTACCGTTCCTCCCACAGGTCGTACGACGGAAGGGGCAGTCCGGAAGCGTCCTTGTAGCTCGCGAGGAATCCGGCCGCCGGGACGACGAACTGATCGTAATCCTCCCTTGCCGATTCGCCCGTTTTGGCCAATTGATGATGATGCCATAACGTATAGAGAACGAGTGCGGTTTCATCCTCTTGAATAGGCAGCTGCTTTTCTCCTGCGTCGTTAATCCATGGGTGCCAGCTCGATCCAGGGGAACCGTCCGGATTGTACTTGTGCAGCAGAAATCCTTCCGGTGTCAGAGCCCTTTTGCAAAATTGATAAAATTTGTTCGTAAGCGTCGAATACCCGGACCGGTCAAGGGCGTGGGCAATCAGCGCCCCGTCTCTCGGCCACATGTACGAATACGTATCTCTTGCAAATTTAAGAATGTCCGAATCGTTGGCCGCGACGATCGCGCCGCGGTTGTCCATGTTGGAGCGCACCACGAGCAAGCTTCTTTTATAGAAAGAAGCCATGTCCTCATCCAAAAGGCCTACATCATGACGGTCACGGGCCAGCCATTGCCGCCAATAGTCGTAAGTGCGCTGCAGGAGCTTCTGGGGAGCCGCTTCGCGCACCGCCTTCTCCATGTTCTGGACTTCCTTAAGACTTCTCGCGAAGCAGATCCAGAACCACGCTTCCGCCGATCCGTTAGCGGGAAGCTTCAGCTCCAGCTCGATCGTCCCGTCCACCGAGCCCTGGGCAATCGGGTTGCGCCCGAGCTGACCGTCCTGCGCATCTCTCCACGTTCCTTCGAGACCGTTCATTTCCTTCTGGCCGATGGCGAAGCTGGTGCACCCGAACTCCTTGCTGCCGGCAGGATGACATGAGAGCGACAAGTATCTGTGCCCCTTGTAAAACAGGAGCGATTTCAGATCCGGGTCATAATAAACCGTATCCCCGACCCCATTGCCGTTCAAATGCAAATCGAGATGAAAATACAGCTTGACCGTCCGTTCTACGTCCCTCAGGTTTTCCACCGACACCTTGCGGACGAATACGTTCTCCTGCACATCCACTCCGTCTCGTAAATGAAGCTTTAAGCCGAGACGCTCATGGACGCCTTCGAAATTCGTTATCATCGAATCGTTCAAATAGGAGCAGCTCTTTTTCATCTCCGGGTGGTCGATCCAGAAGAAATCTTCAGCCGTCCATACGCCAAAATGCGATAAATGATCCGCAGCCTGATTTTCCTGTCCTACGAAAGGAAAATACATATCCCGCAAATTATAATTCGTATCAAAATTGACCAGTACATTCCCGTTGCCGAGCGGTAAATCGCGTGCCATCTGCAAAGCTCCTCCTTCCTTATCTCCCCATAATTTCCCCGAATCCAAGTACAAATTATGCAACATGCAGCCTTTACCGCAAGCCTCTATTGCATCGTGAAGTACCCGGCTCCTCCCTGGTTCATTCAACAAAAAAAAGCATGCGGACCAGCCCGCATACTTGAATTCAAAGCGTTTTGTTATTTACGTTTTCTTCCGTGCTTGACCAGCGTCATCCGCCGCGAATGCCTCAACCAGGAATAATAAGCTTTCAAATCCCTTAACTGAATATCCTCGGACACCCTGCCAAGAAACGTTACTACGATCATTTTATGTAAAGGATTGCCGGCGATATCCGTTTCATCCTTAATCGGCATGAATTCCGCGACCATAACCAGGTCTTCGTCGATTAAATAAACATCCTTCTCATTTTCATAATACGGATGGACTCTTTCGTGCTTCAAGGCATCCCACAAAAAGGAGCAAATGTGCTCGATTCCTCCTTGATCGCTCTCGACACGTTCGGACCATCGGGACAGGGCATGGCTGGTAATGACGATATCCGCGATCTTGTATCCGTTAAAATCCACATAAAAAGGCTCGTACGTGCTCCAACGGTTCATGATCTTATCTCTCATTTCCATGGTCTCCCTTCATGATGTTACAAACTGTCCCTACCTAAATGTAGTATTTATACTACATTGCGTCAAGAATTACTTTATTTTATTAAATAAATTTTAGGTTCATGCCTCAAAAAGTACAAATATTTTACAATTGCTATTTATTTTCGCGACATCCTCATTTACAATGTTCTAAAGAGAGGTGATTACATTGGGACAAACCATCCCTGATTTCGGCAAATTTCTGGAAGGCTTGCGTGGAAATATGTCATTACGAGAGGCTGCCAAGAAAAGCGGCTTATCTCATGCCTATATTCGTGATTTGGAGCTAGAGAAAAACCGTTCCACCAACGAGAAGATTACCCCGTCTCCCGACACGCTAAAAAAATTGTCCGCGGCCTACGGCTACCCGTATACCGAGTTGATGATAAAAGCAGGGCATTTAATGGAGAAAGATATCGCAACGACAACCTCCCCCAGCATCAAAATTGATTTGGCCCAAATTTACTATATTGAAGTCGGCAACAAGGAAGTCACCTATTATAATGAGCAGCTGAAAGGAAAACGGACCATTGATTCGCTTCGTGATTTCAGCGCATTTCTCGATATGCTGGACGAGCATCATTTCAAAAAGGTCGATGCGGATGTCTACGCAAACTTTCAATTGATCCGTAAGTACGACGACAAAACGGGAACCTTGCATTTCGATCCGCTCGGAATAGGCTTGTCCGTTACGATGTCTATGCTTCGTCAGCGCAAATATCACGACCTGATTCTTCGCACGATAGCGATGAACAACCAGACGAGCCTGGAATTTTCCTTCGGAAAATGCAGCAATGTGAATGCGTCGTTCATCAACGGCTAACCTGGCGAGTAATTATCATTCATTTCGATAGGAATCGTAATCTTTCTGAATTACTAACGCGCGTTAGGCAGCTTGATTGTATTGAATTTTACTATAAATATATCGATCCGTCACCGCAATTATGACTAAATCTATGATTTTATTTTATCAGTCTATCCGTGCTAGGTTAAGCGCGATAGGCTGATTTCTTTTGGCGGCGGGAACTTCTTCCAATGTCTTCTTTCCTGTTCATTTTTATTGATTTACGTTGTCTTTCTATCGTATATTTAAATAGATTCACCGTTCCTACGTAATTTTTCTAATTACATAATGGAAGTTCATATATTGCCAGCAATAGGCTATCGTCACGGCAGCCTGAATCCTTCTCTTATCGGAGCTGAAGAAGTATGCAGAAAATTCCAGTGACGCGAGACGGCAAGAGAGGGTCGGAAGTCCTAATCATCGATGTGAGTCATGTAGTCAAAATAGACAAGCTTCGCGAACGCGAAATTGTTATTCACACCAAAGACCAGCAATACTATCTCGATGTTTCCTTCGATAACATGGAAGAATGGCTCTTTGAGGATGGTTTCCGGCTCTTGGACAACGCGAATCTCGTCAACATGAACCACATTGCGGATTACGACCAGAAGAAAGGCATCGTCTTTCTTGGCGAGAAAGACCGTAAGCATGCCATAACCGCTTCCGCCGCTCATATTCACAAAGACCACATACAAAATGTAATGCAGCTGATTCAATCTGCAGACCCCTCCGCCGCCGATCACAATCCCTCACACCATGAAGAACTGTTTGCCCGAATGATCAATGAGACACAAGATGATTCCTTGCTGCGTTCTTACGCTACCATTCATGCGATGAACGAGCGCAAGCGGGCTGAGGAACAAATTGTTCATATGGCTTACCACGATGCATTGACGAATCTGCCGAACCGTTTGTTTTTCGACGAGCGTCTTTCTTCTTGTCTGGAGGGTGCGAAGAGGACCGGGGAGAAGATGGCGATATTATTTTTTGATCTGGACCGCTTCAAGGTCATTAACGATACGCTCGGGCACCATGTCGGAGACCGGCTGCTGCAGGAATTTGCTCACAGGCTGCGCGTTTATGTCAAAGAATATGATGTCGTTGCCCGCTTTGGCGGAGACGAGTTCATGATCCTGCTCTCCCGATGCACTCATTCCGATGAGGCTGCGCAGTTTGCCAAGGGTATTTTTCAGCTGCTTAAAGAACCGTTCCATATCGAGACACATGAGCTGTTCGTCACCGCAAGCATCGGGATCAGCCTATTCCCCGACGATGGAACCGATACGGAAACCCTGCTCAAGAACGCCGATAACGCCATGTACCGCTCCAAAGAGAAAGGTGGGAATTCGTATCATTATTACCATCCGGATATGAACAAGCGCTCGCTCCACAAGCTGAATATGGAGATTCATCTTCGCAAAGCATTGGAACGCGACGAGCTCAGGATCGTCTATCAGCCGATAGTCGACCTGCAGAACGGGCACATCGGCGGGATGGAAGCTCTCGTCCGCTGGGAGCACCCCGAATGGGGCATGATTCCTCCATCCGAATTCATCCCGCTCGCCGAAGAAACCGGACTCATTATTCCGATCGGCAGCTGGATCTTGAAGCAAGCCTGTCTGCAAACCAAGCGCTGGCTCGATCAGGGGTATCCCCCCCTCTGTGTCTCGGTCAACATATCCGCCATCCAGTTTCATCAGCGGCAGTTTATCCCGATTCTAGAGGAGGTTTTGGCGGAAACGGGGCTTTCCCCTTCGCTGCTCTGCCTTGAAATAACGGAGAATGTAGCGATGAACAACGTTCCGCTCATAGTCGAGACCATGCACAGGCTGAAGAAGCTGGGCGTCCGCATTTCTATTGACGATTTCGGCACCGGCTACTCTTCCTTAAGCTACTTGAAGCGCTTTCAGGTAAATACACTTAAGATCGATCAGTCGTTCATCCGCGACGTTACGACGGATGAGGACAATGCCGCTATTGTGACTGCACTCATAGCCATGTCGCAGCAATTGAAAATCAAAACGCTGGCCGAAGGGGTCGAGACGAAGGAGCAGCTGAACTTTTTGCTATCCCGGGGCTGCGACGAAATCCAGGGGTACATCTTCAGCAAACCGGTCGCTCCGGAGGAATTCGAGCTTATGGTGAAAGAAAATAAATCCATCTTTATTTCCAGGTAGAGGAAAAAGAAAACGACACAAACTGAAACTTTTTTCTCTTTTTCACGTTTATAAGTTGAATACTCCATTTTTTTGAAGGGAACGAAGATATGTCTGCCAATTTATCGAGCAGTCCGAAGACGCACACCACTGCGGCCGCAAGGAAGCTTCCTTCCTCCAAAAAGAAGAAAAAACGCTCCTCGGCCCTTGCGACATTATTTTTTTATACGGTCTTTGTCCTGCTATTGTTCGGAATGTTGTTCAGTCTATGGTTTTTCCTTACCCCGTCGGGAACGAATTTGCGCTTCTTGATGGCCGATACGCTGATTACGACGCAGCATCGCCATTGGGCAGCCTATTTGATCGGCAATGACGAACTGGAGAAGCGGGTCAACCGCTACTGGAAGCAATTCGATCTTTACACCGAAGTGAAAGAGAACAAAGATCTGGTACAGGTGAACAGTACGCCGGCCGTAGCGCAGGTCGTCCAAAAGCCGACCGTCGAGATCGAGCCTATCGAAGGGACGAATTTCAAAGGGAAGCTGCTCATCGTCAACGATCCGAAGAAGCTTCGAATCGCCGTTCCGGGAAAAGCCGGCAAAGGCGAAAAGGTATCGTCCATGGTGAAGCGCCTCGGTGCCGTTGCCGGCGTGAACGCAGGCGGCTTTGTCGATCCGGAGTGGAAAGGAAACGGCTTCCAGCCTACCGGCCTGGTCATGTCCGGCGGCAAAATCTTCTATAACGACGGCGGCATGAATACGCCGAACCATATTGTCGCCATAGACAAGGATGGCCGGCTTATTGCAGGGAAGTACAAGCCTTCCGAGCTGCTGCAGATGGGCGTACAGGAAGCGGTGACTTTCGCGCCGCGGTTCATCGTTAACGGAGTCGGACAAATCAAAAATGCCGCCGACGGCTGGGGGATAGCCCCTAGGACCTGCATAGCCCAGAAGGAAGACGGCACGATCCTATTCGCCATCATCGACGGCCGTCAGCCAGGACATAGTATCGGCGCGACCTTGTACGACATTCAGAAAATATTCCTTGAGCACGGCGCGATTACAGCTGCCAATCTGGATGGCGGCTCGTCCACGGTGCTCGTTCACAACAACGAGATCATTAACAAGCCGTCAAGCGAATACGGGGAAAGATATTTGCCTACCGCCTGGCTCGTGTTCGAGCATCCGGAGCAAGCCGATATCCGCAACATATGGGAAGGGCTCGATCCGAGTAAAATCGATCCTTCTAAATGGTAAAGAAACCATCCGAACATCGTGCTGCCGCACCTTCGTCCGGATGGTTTTTTCGTTACCCATTTATGTTCGGTAAAACGATAAACGCATCAGTATCTTTCCAAATGGCGATAAAACCTGCCTTACTTGCGAGTGAGTTGTGCTCAAGCAAACTGAGAAAGTTCGCTCATCTTCGTAATGTGCTCCGATAGGCACTTATCTCATTCGTAACGTTATTTATCGGATGGTTCGGATTGCTGATGATCCTGCTCGACAATCGTAGCCGCTACAGGGACTTCAGCAGCTTCATCAGCCTTTCCTTGCTTCCAGGCCAATGCTTTTTCTTTGACCTTACCGGCCCATTCGGTAGTTTGGCTGCCGATAATTTGAGTTTTCTCCGAAATCGTACCAGCCAGCTGCTTCGATTTATCGATTACGTTCTCAGCAACGTGCTGTGTTTTTTCCGAAATGGTTTGAACGCCTTCCGCCAAATCGCTTCTTAGCTCGCGTCCGGATTTAGGCGCAAGCAACAGCGCCGTTACCGCTCCGAGTACCGTACCGACGACTGCTCCGACCAACAAGTCTTTTCCTTTTTTTTCAGCCATTCTGATCCTCTCCTTTAAGCTCTTGATCATTCGTCCTGCTTTCGGGTTGTAAGTTTTTCTGAGCTTGCCACCGTTGCCACAGCTGAATTCCGGTTGTCGTCAGCTCTATCAGATCTTTTACCGTATCCTGCCGGCTATGTAGCGATTCCCGAGCCTCCAGAACGGTATCCGATAACGTGCGGGAGATCAGCTTCACCGAATGGGATAGCCTGTTGGCCGCATCCCCTGTTTGCTCCAATGCAGCTACGAACCCATCGGTTGCCTTCAATCTCCTCTGTACGTCCTCCAGCACTTCTCTGGAAACGCGGATCGTACGGAGCGATTCATCCGTTGTTTGCTCCAGCTTTTGCTGAATCTGACTTATGCTCTCTTGCGCTTGCTTCATCGTCCTGCGAGATTCCAGCAATACGAAGATCAATAAGCCGATCATCACGATGAAAGCAAAGGAAGCCAAGCTGACGCTGATTTGCCACATCACGCCTCGTCACCTCCCTCCAACCTCTCTAGACGAATGCCTATGGAATAGTACATTATAAGTAGCTGCCCCCCGTTTTGACACTGTAAATTTGAAAAAAACGCAAAAAAAGACCTGGACGAGGTCTTTTCTTGAACAGAAACGTATGAAATTGGAGGAGCTGCCGGGCGGATGGCAGCAACTGAGTGATGCGGACTCAGGATCCGCTATTTTGCCGATTGCAGGGTTATTTCCTCAGCTTCAGCTGCTCCAAATAAGCAGTCACTTTTTGTATCGCATCGTCCGGATCTTGTGCTGCCAGCCGAACCTGCCCGCTCTCCGGCCGGGAGCTCGAATGCTCGTAACGCGGATCGTAATAATGCTCCAGCAGCAAGGCAATGGCTTCTGCAAAATGATTCATTAAGAGCTGCCGCTCGATTTCCGCAGCGACAGGAGTATGGATGCGCCGTTTAATGCGCTCATATGCGTCAATGCACTCTTTGTTGTGCTCGGACGGGTTGTATTCTTCGATAATATGGCGAATGCGCGCCTCCATGGGCATCTCGATATGAAGCTGAAGCCCCTGCTCCTTGCCCTCGGTAAGAAAGTCGGGCAGCACGACCTTGCCCACCCGCTTGCTCTCCGCTTCCATCAAAAGATACGGCTGCTCATTATGACGGAGCAGCTCATCGAGCAGCAGAGCCTCGAATGTTTTCTGATTATTCGGCTTTAAGCCGATTTGGCCGAAAACCGAACCGCGGTGCCCCGCAAGCTTCTCGATATCGAGAACAGGATACCCCTGCTCCGCCAGCTTGCGCAGCAGACGGGTTTTGCCGGTCCCCGTGTAGCTGCTTAACACAATAAGGCGCGGCTTCAGCTGGAACTGCTCCAGCGTCTCGACGACCCATTTCCGGTAAGCCCGGATGCCGCCATGGAGCCGGTACGACCGGATCCCCATCAGCGATAACACGGTTGCCGTCGTCCTGCTGCGCATCCCGCCTCTCCAGCAGTACACGGCCTTGCGCGAATCGATCTCCTCAAACTGCTTGACAAACGTAGGCAGCTTGGCGGAAATAATCGCCAGCCCCCGGTCTTTGGCCGCCTGAAAGCTCTCCTGCTTGTAGATCGTGCCGATCTCGGCACGCTCCTTGTCGTCCAGCAGCGGAATATTACGGCTGCCGGGTATCGTGAAATCGTTGAACTCGCCGGGCGAGCGGACGTCAATCAAGGTCAGCTCGCCCTTCTGGCGCTGCTCCAGCAGCTCTTCAACGGTGATGTCCTGAAACACGTTGCTTCTCTCCTTCTAGCCGGCCGGGAGCATCCGACCGGCCGATGCATGGGGTATCGCTTGGTCTGAGGCGCATGCCGCCAAGCAGTGGGATGCCGCCCCGCCGTACCGCGCGGGGCGGGTCCTGGAGGGCTACAGCGTCTCCACGACGCTGATGTGCCCCGGATGATCGGCGACGACTTCGCCGATCATGGCCGCTTCGACGCCTGCTTGAAGCAAGCTTTCAAGCAGGCTGTCGGCATCATCGGCTGCTGCCGAGATCAGCAGCCCGCCTGAGGTCACCGCGTCGCACATAATCCATTGATCAATCTGATCCATGGATGGTGCGAAGGTGACCGTGCCTTGCAGGTGCGCATAGTTGTTCTTGGTGCCTCCCGGCACGAAGCCGGCCTCCGCGAGCTCGCGGACGCGCGGCAGCACCGGCACCTGCGAGAAGCCGATGCGCACCCCCACACCGCTGCCCTTGGCCAGCTCAGCGGTGTGGCCCAGCAGGCCGAAGCCGGTCACATCCGTACAACCGTTTACGGTGTACGGCTCCATCACTTCGGCCGCGGTTTTGTTCAGCGTGCTCATCACCTGCGTGACACGCTTCACTTCATCCTCGCTCAAGGCATCCTTCTTGATCGAGGTGGTCATGATGCCGACGCCGATCGGCTTGGTCAAAATCAATTTATCGCCGGGCTTGGCTCCGGCGTTCGCTTTTACTTTATCCGGATGAATGATACCGGTTACTGCAAGGCCGAACTTCGGCTCATTATCGTCGATCGAATGACCGCCGACCAAGGTCGCTCCCGCTTCACTCACTTTGTCCGCCGCTCCCCGCAATATGTCGGCGAGCACCTGCTTGTCCAGCTTACTGATAGGAAAAGCGACGATGTTCAGTACCGTCAACGGTTTGCCTCCCATTGCGTAGACGTCGCTTAACGCGTTGGCTGCCGCGATCTGACCGAATGAATACGGATCATCGACAATCGGCGTGAAAAAATCGACCGTTTGAACGAGCGCCAGCTCATCCGTCAGCTTGTACACACCCGCATCGTCGCTCGTATCAAGCCCTACAAGCAAATTAGGGTTCGGCACGGACGGGGGCAGCGTACGAATGACCTGCTGCAAATCGGCAGGTCCGATTTTGCAGCCGCAACCTCCTTTGCTGGATAGGGATGTCAATTTTACGCGTTGCGCATTGGCTTCGCTCATGGAATGCAGCATCCTTTCTATGGAAAGATTCGTTTTAAACCTTACATTAGCACAGGTTTGCCGAAAAATACAGGTGCAGCCTGCCGAACTGCCGCTTCTTTTCCTTCTTTCCCGGTTGCGGTATATTATATTCATATTATATTCATACCGTCGTGTCTTTTTGGAAGGGGGAGCCTATGCTGATCAATTACGAAAAACGCGATTTGGAACGCGCTGCCGTCACTATACTCATCGCTTTGTACAATAGGAACCACTCGACCAAGCTGCGACTCCTCTATCAACAGGATAAGCCTGATGCCGTTTTGCAGGATTCGAATCATCGAAAGCTCGGCGTCGAAATTACCCATCTGTTCTACGATTCCGAGGAAGCCAAAATGCTATTGGGCCGTTCCCGGGAAAACGTGCACACTGAAGAAGTCATTGAATTGCTTATAAAAGAATTAAATAACCGCATTATTAAAAAAGAAGCCAAAATCAACACATACTCGACCCAATATCCCGTTTCGCTCATTATAAGAAACGCGTCCCTTGCGTTCGGCATGTCGGATATATTAAGCGTCAAGCATCTGATTTATAAGCCGCAAGGGAAATTCGTCAATGTCTGGTTTCTTTCCAGAGATGGCACGGACGAGTGGCTCCTAATAGATTTGAATCATTTGCCGGGGTAATGGCAATTTGGGTTATTATAAACGGAACGGCCGCCGTCACGCCTTCCCAGCCGTAGTTGAGGGCGAATCGCATGATCGTGGTAAAAAAACCTCGTACGCTTACCAGCAAGAGCGCAAGGCTTTGCTGACCAAATCCTCGCGCAGATCACGCCCGGATTTGGGGGCAAGCAAGAGAGATGAGATTTGCGGTTTACTCCGGCTGGTAACTCTTGGGCGCAATCAACGCCGGATTTTACCGGCATCCATGGATGCGGCGGCCGCTGGAGTTGAAACAGTAGGTAAATATGGTACGGTCGGTCGATCGATGGACGAGTGACGGTGAAGTGATGGTGATCAAAGAACCGGTGTCAGCGGATTTTCCGCCTTACAACGTGCGATTTGGTCACCGTCCTCGCTGTAACGCGGTTTTTCCGTGTTACAACACACCAACTGGCCGGATTCTCCACAGACTTCGTCTTGTAAAGCGGATTATCCGCTTTACAACGTGCGATTTGGTCACCGTCCTTGCTGTAACGCGGTTTTTCCGTGTTACAACACACCTCTTGGCCGGATTCTCCACTGATTTCGTCCTGTTAAGCGGTTTTTCCGCCTTACAACGTACGATTTGGTCACCGTCCTCGCTGTAACGCGGTTTTTCCGTGTTACAACACACCTCTTGGCTGGATTCTCCACAGCTTTCGTCCTGTAAAGCGGATTTTCCGCCTTACAATTCTGCGATTTGGTCACCTTCCTCGCTGTAAAGCGGTTTTTCCGCCTTACAATCTGCGATCTGCTCACCTTCCTCGCTGTAACGCGGTTTTTCCGTGTTACAACACAACTCTTGGCTGGATTCTCCACTGTTTTCGTCCTGTAAAACGGTTTTTCCGCCTTACAATCTGAGAAATCTGCTCACATTCCTCGCTGTAACGCGGTTTTCCGTGTTACAACACACCTCTTGGCCGGATTCTTCACAGACTTCGTCTTGTGAAGCGGATTTCCCGCCTTACAATCTGAGATCTGCTCACCGTCCTTGCTGTAACGCGGTTTTTCCGTGTTACAACACACCTCTTGGCCGGATTCTCCACTGATTTCGTCTTGTAAAGCGGTTTTTCCGCCTTACAATTCTGCGATTTGGTCACCTTCCTCGCTGTAACGCGGTTTTTCAGCGTTACAACACATCAACTGTTCGTGTACACACCGCCCTCCCTCACTTTTTCCATCTTCCAGCCGGAAGCATGCTGCCGCCCAGTAAGATGTCCCCACAGCCTGGAGCTTTGTCTCCAGTTTGTCCGGTGATAGACGGCGCCCCTCGGTCTATGAAATTCAACCCAAATAAAAAAGCCGGCGGCTGCAGCAGCAGCGCCAGCTTTCACAATTTACTGTTCAAACCGTCCGCTCTCCATGATGAGCTTATCATCGATGTAGACGTTCGGCTTGGTCACGACGCCGTCGATATGGACGCCGGCCGCGATCGTTCCGCCGAAGGTGTTGTTGCTGCCGAAGGCAACGTGGATCGTGCCGTACACCTTTTCGTCCTCCAGCACGACGCCGGTGATTCGGGCTTTATCGTTGGTGCCGATCCCGAATTCCCCCAGCTGCCGGCCGTCACCGTCGCCAAGAATTTGCAGCAGCCGATCCGCGTCGGCGCCTTCTGCGGAGACAATGCGGCCTTTCTCAACCGTGATCACCAGCGGAGATTGCAGCTTACCTATTCCGGCTACCGAGCCGTCGATCACGATCTGGCCTTCGGCTCCTCCTTCGACAGGAGCGATGTACGCTTCACCGGACGGCAAATTGCCGGATTCACCGGGATTCAGATACATGCCAGTGCTAGGCACCCCGTTACGGCCTGCAATCGAAAACGACAGACTGCGGCCGTCCTTTTCGATCCGCACTTTTTGACCATCGGTCAATATATCCGTTACTTTCTCCGTCAATGCCTTCACCTGCACATAATCCGCCGATATGGCTCCTTCCAGGAACATATCCTCTGTAATTCCCGGCATCGTTGCCAGCCTTGCGCCTGCAGCCGCCGCTTGTTTACGTGCTTGCGTGTGCGTCAAGGAATGCTTCGTGATGCACACCACGACATTGGAGTTGGCCATTGCGATCGCTATAGGAGCCGGGGGCTCCTCGCCCGACTTCGTTCTTTCCTTCATGACCGCAAGCATGGACTCTGCTCCTAGCTGCTTTCCGGCTTCGTACAAAGCCTCGGCAAGCTCTTTTTTCACATCGTCCGTTACTACGAGGAACGTCTCTCCCGCTTTCAATCCGAGACAGCTTTGCAGCACGTTTTTACTAATTTCCGTTAATCGTTCTTTCATCACTATTCATCCTAACTTTGTATTAGATCATTTCCGATACTAATTTTGCCATAATTGCATTGGACAATACAACCGGCAAGCCCGAAGCGCGGGCAACTAGTTCCCTGGATGCTTCCGTATACCCCATACAGTCGAGCAAAATGACATCGGCTTGATCCTTCAGCTCCATCGCCGCTTGGTGAAAATTAGCTTCGTTATTGTGATAAGGCGACGCTACGGCGAAGATCGGGTCAAGTCCTACCGGTTCATACTTAGGCCGAAGACTTTCCATTTGCTCCTCCAGCGGCACGATCACTCCGAACCGGCGGCCGCCGACCATCGCTTTGACGGTCGGAGGGATGATGTGATCCGGCTCAATCAAATACGATGTCGACGTGCTGAGTCCTGGAAACACTCCCGTACACAGCAGCAATATTTGTTTGATGCCGCTTTGCTCCAGCTGATCGATCTTGGCTTGCAGAATCGGCTGAATTTTCTCGCGCGACATGACGACGGAATCTCCGTTAGTAAGGCGCGAAGTGAGAACATAGTCGCCTGCATCCGGATGCAGATTTTGCTCGATATATGACTTGGTCATCCCGTCCAGGACGCCAATCTGAACAAGCTCCGCCCGGTTGTCCAAATATTTCTCGATAATCGGTGCCACATCCGTGCGCGGCGCTTGCCCGATCGTAATCATCCCCAGCTTCTCCATCGTTCATCTCTCCCTAAAGTATTGCTTCTGCAAACTCGCTTCATAAGTCAGGCAAGTTTAATCGCAGTAGAATCGATCCCGCTATACGCCATGCTTTATCGCGTTAGCGATCTTAACCAATGTGCTGAAAAAAAGGGGGATTAAGCTCCCCTTGCTTCCTTTTGGCCTTATGACCTGTATCATGAAATTGGTTATTGCAATTACTGGTTCCCCAATGTTTGCAGCACTTTCATGGATCCATACAGCTTAAGGATGCGGTCGAATTCCGCTTTGTTGTAAAACTCGCAGGTTCCGTTAGTCATTTCTTTGGCTACTTCCACCGCGAAGCGCGCCGCCGAAGCAATGTCCACTTCATGGCTTGCTCCAGTACCGCAGCCCGGAACGACCGATTGCGCAGTAACCGCTACACCGACAACCGGAGCATCCGTCGCGACAGCCGGCTGAAGGATGGAGTTGATGTGATACAGATCGTTGCCGTAAGGCGTAATGTCTTGTGTCGTAATCGGGAAGGTGACCGGAATTTGTCCCGTCGTCATTTCCATGATCCGCAGCAAGTCTTCGCTTACGCGCAAAATGTAGCCTTCTTTGACAGTCGGAGAAATAGCAATCCCTTTATGATTGATAACGCGGTTTCCTTTGGTCGTATCGATGGACAGGATCGCTTCCATTTCGGGTACGATTTCGTGCTTGTTCATCGTCAAAATATCGACCGGGGAATCCATGAAGTCTACCGGCTCGTGCGGGCGGGTAGGAGCATCAGGACAAATGTGCGTTGTAATGATCACATCCCCCTTCAAAGAGTCGCCTCTCGTCTGCATTTCCGCAAGCTTCAATGCCGAAGCTACTGCCGCAACCGCTCCGTCGGCGTCGGATACGAGCCCGATACGGGACGGACGTGCGCCGATCCCGCCAAGACGGCCGATAATACCGAATGTCGGCGCGTCGCCGCCCTTGCTTTTCCCGTTCGTCCCGGGGATGACGATTTTGATGAAGTCCGTGCTTCCTTTTTCCCCTTCCACGACCGTTACGGTTACGGATACATCGGCATAATCCTTGAATAATTGCTTAACCTGCTCGCCGCTCGCATAACCGCTGTCCATAACGTCCAGCGCCAGTAATGTTTGTTTCAATGTCATGATGATTTCCCTCCATGTGGTTCTGTCTAGTTGTCTATATCATGTACCGCTTACTTGATATAAGAAAGGATCGGTTTCTTAATAATGTCCTCGATTGGCTTCAACAGCTTCTCGTTGCTCATAGTAGTGCTAAGCAGCAGCTTCTCCTTCGGCACCGCGATAACCGTCAGCTGCTGACCCTTTTGAATGGCTGCCGTAACGATAGGTCTGGCCGTCTTGGCGTCCAGCGTCATGATCAGGTCAGGGAACGTCGCGAACCGCTGGCCGTCTTTCTCTATCGTCATATATTCGTTCCAGAACGTCATTTCATGCTCATTGTTGATACGGACCGTACCTACGTCGAACCCGCCGGTCGTCTCCAGCTGGAAGTCGGTTACTTCCCCGGTTGTGACGACGGTTCCGCCCAGCTTGGCCACAACCGAGGCGATAGCCGCTTCGCCTTTATGGGCGAGCAGCGCTTCCCCTACTTCAATCGCTTGGCTGATAGCGCCAGCCGCTCCGTTCGACTTCGCGTAGGCACGGGTTACCGGGTTACGAGCCACCGCAACGAGACCGCCAGCTTCTATCGAAGCTTTGCGAATGAGGGACGCTGCTTTTTCCAGCGAACCGGAAATGCTCATCTCCACATAATTGTCGGCTTTGCCGCCGACTCCGGCCTGGTGGGAAATATAACCTTCCACCTCGGATAAGTTCATCGAGCCCATAGCGCCTGTAGGATGCGCCCGGCCGTTGCAAGCAAAATCCACGAGCGGAATGCCGGTAATCGCCGACTGGAACCAGCCGTTGACGGTCGTTCCCGCACCGTTCTCATTCGTATGAATGGCTTTGACGGACTTGCCGATTTTTTGCGTCAAGATTTCCAGTGCCTTCGCGTAATGGACCGGCTTAACGAATTGATCCTTCGCCGCCGGCGCACCAACCATCGATACGGTTACGAACAAATCCTCATCATCGAACTCGTCGATGGTATACAGCTTCGGTTGACCGATTTCGAGCGCAAGGCGTCCGATCTGCAGGCCGTCGTCTATCCAGCCCCCGCCGCCTCCGCCTAATACGGCGCCGCCAAACACGGCGTACTCCACCATTTTTTCATCCAGTTTCATGATAGCCATGGAAGTCGCCTCACTTTTTCAATTTGAATACAGAATTAAAGAAGCTATACAGTGCATCTCCGGCAATAAAACCGGCAGCCAAAATCGTCATTGGAGTTTCGGCTTCTTTACCTTTTACTTTCAGAACGATAATCCGGATCGCAATACCTACAAGAACAGCCCAACAAGCGTTCGGAGTAGCAATCAGCAAGCCTGTTGCGAACAATACCCCGATTTGGCGGGAAGGACCGCCGATCAGCTGAACGATGGCGCCTGGAATAGCCCACAGAAGCAGCTGCTTCGCTACCTCAGGAGAAGCTCCGGCTTGGATCGTCGAAACATACACTTTATCGATAGGTGGAATCAGGTTTTGTGCAAAGTATCCGTTGTAGCTGAAGATAACGGTGATCAAAGCCACCCCGAAAGCGATCATCGCAGTAATATACTGATGCTTTCTGCCTTCCAGCTCGTACTCGCGATTCACACCGTTGCCGCGCAAGATGTAGCCTGTCTTCAAGTCGTAGCCCATATCGGCGAACGCGGGGCCCGTAGCTGCACTAAAGCCGGCCAGCATCGCAAGAGCAAGCGGCGGGAATCCGATCATCATCCCGAACAGCAGCGTAATGAAAGCCACGGCGAAGGCCGGGAACCAGCCGGAATGCATCGCTGCAATCCCTACGATAAGCTCATGGACGAACGCTGCGAAGGCTGCAAAAACAAGGAATCCGATCAGCATGCCGATCGACATTTGAGTCATCAAACCGCCGACCAGCGCGATAATGAGAGCAATAACCAAGTAAGCGATAAAGCCGAGACCGAGCGTGCGGCGCGCTGTCGAAACCGTTACGGTGTAGCTGCTTTCATCTTCCGGCTCCGCCGTTGGGGCAGCCTTGTCACCTGTTTTCTTTTGCTTGCTGAACACGAGCATCCCTGCTTGAACCAGAGCGATAATGCCGGCGCCGATCATTACGCCGTGTGCGATGTACAGCTTGTTCACGTCGACGTTGAACCAAGGCATCGAATATTGCCGGATCATCAAGCCGATACCGAACATCGTTAATGCCCAAATGTTCCCGATAAAAGCAACGCCGAACGCAGACATCGAAATATTGAAGTAGGAGCCGATCAATCCGACAACCGTACCTACACCCAACAGTCCAGCCCGTTTGCCGCCTTTATCGCCGGCTTGAATCGATTCGGCTGTAGCCAGACCGGGAGCCCACGTCCCTTTGGCCGGAAACAGCTTGGAGTCGAACAGCTTGTACAAAATAGCCGCATCGACAAACATCGCTAGAGCGGCACCGATCAGCATCGGAACGACCAAATGAGGCGCTCCCATCGCAAAAGGAATCCCGATCGGAATGAGCAGGCTGTTAGCCGCTCCGAACGTTGCCGAAGAAATCGACGTTTGAACGAGATTTTGGCGGTGAACGGACTTATACTTTTTAAAAATAGCTATAGGAATTCTTGCAATCAGCATAGCTACCAACGCGCCGATGATCGCCGTATTGGGAGTAACACCTAGCGTGGTGACGATCTGCATGCCGATAATCGCGCCTAGAACGGCGGTAACAATATTAAGAATGAGCGCGAACGGCTCAAAAATACTTGGATGCTTCTTTTCGTTGTCCATGGATAATCCCCCTTGATTGTGTGCAGATCATTCTCTCCATATATCATTTGCCATTCCATAAATTTTCATGTTCAACTCTTTCGGGCCGGTTCCATGGTCTTTTGTCTTTTGAACGACCCGAACTGTAACGTGCCGAAGAGAACTCCTAAGATGACCAGAGATATCCCAAACATTTGCTGAAAAGAAACAGCATGCCTGAACAGCAGTACTTCAAGCAGCAGCGTCATGAGCGGCTGTAGGTTGAGGACGATAGAAGCTTTGGCTGCCCCTACGGCTTCCATCCCTTTGTTCCACATGACGCCCGTCAATCCTTGCCCAACGATGACCGATACGATAAGCAAACTCCACAGGCCGATAGACTGGTTCCACTCGATGACGGATACCGCTCCGACATACGGGCCCAAGAAGATCGCGCTCAATGTGAACGTGTAGGCCGTTATAAGAAAAGACGAGAAATGCCGAGATAAAAATCGGGTAAATATCAGGTTGCAGGAAAACGTAAAGGTCGCTCCCAGCAACAGCCAGTCACCGATATGAAGGGCAAACCCTTGTGTATTCAGCGCCATGAACAATCCGGCGATCGCTGTGAGACAGCCGGCTATCATACGCCATGTAATGCTCTCCTTTAAGAACACGGCCGACAGTCCTGCCGTAATAAGCGGCGCCAGGGTGAAGATAAGCGATGCGTTGGTCGCCGTTGTAAATCTCAAGCCTTCGAACAAACAGATTTGGTTCGCAATAAGGGCAGCGGTGGAGCCTAGCAGAAGCAGGATCACCTTCTTGCTCTTCACTTTGACAAGCGATTTGGTGACTACCGCCCACACTAGGAAAATGCACGATACCAAAGCCAAGCTTAGTGCCGATAGCACTAAAGGAGAAAACTCCCGCAGCAAAATTTGTCTGGAAATATAATTCAACGCCCAAATAAATACACAAACGATTAGCAGTACATAAGATCTGGCCAAAATCAGTCTCTCAAAAGATCTGTAGATTCCGGACTCTGCCATCTGTACAAGCTGGAGGCAAACAGCCCCTCGGCTTCTACCGCATCTATAACCGGTACTTGCAGTTCTTTTCTAAGGACATCGGCAAATCCGATGGTGGAAAATCCCGTACATGCAAAGACGATAGCCTTGCTGCCTTGAGAGACCAACGATCGGGCAGCCTCAAGCGCCTGCGTCCTTCCTGACTCTGTGAGCAGGTCGGTCGTGTTCGTTACACCTTCAGGCTGGATGTATCCGACTAACAATTCGCCCAAAACGCGGCCTACTGCCGGCGGAATGCTCTCCGTAATGCCCATGGCGCCGACGCGTTCCCCTGCAGCCAACGCTATTAATGCTGCTGCGCTCCCGGCACCTATAACCGGAATCGAAACGTTACGGCGCAGCAGCTCCAACCCGGGATCCGCAGCGCAGCTGATCAGCAGAACTTTGCAGCCTTCTTGTTCCATAGCTTTGCCCAGCTCAACGATTTTCGGTACGGCGATAGCTTCGGTTTCCTCGTCATAAATGCCTTTGGGCTGATCCGGGATACACCGGCTTATGACGGGAATGCCATACAATTTCGAAACAATATTGCCATGTTCCGCAATAATGTTCGGATCTTCGGCCGTGAAGACTCGGATTAGACCAATCATTCGTTTCCCCTCCTTTACGATATTTCAATAATCTGAAATCGACTGTATTTAAATTGTAAAGGGTTACATGGAGATCAACAATGTGCCCGTTTACCAAAAGTAAATAAGGCCTATTGTGCTCAGAGCACAATAGGCCTTATTTTTCACCCCTGGTTTTTCAATAGATGGAAAGTTGTACAAAAGTAATAGGTAAATCGTTTTTGCATATTATCTACATCAATATCCGCAATTTCCTTTATACGGTCCATTCGGTATTTAACGGAATTGCGATGAATATAGAGCCGGTTGGCCGTTTCGATAAGGCTTCCTCCGGACTCCAAGTAATAGTAAAGCGTCGTTAGGAGATCCGTGCCGTTCTCTTGATCGTAGGCCGTGAGTTTCCCGATATGGCTGTCGACCAAAGAGTCAAAGGTAACATATTCGGAGCAATCCAGCAAGAGACTAAATAGTTCCAGCTCTTTGTATATGTGAATCGTCCGTTCCCGGTTCAAACGCGTACCGATCAGAAGAGCTTTCTTCGCTTCGATGCAGCTGCGCTGAATATCCTTTAACGGGGTTACCGTTCCAAAGCCGATACGAATCTGGCTCCAGGAACGCACGAAGCGCGACAAGACGGAAGTCCAGTCCTTGGAGCTCGTCCCGTGACCGGACAAAATCAGAATGATCCGTTCTCCTTGTCTAATTACGTGGGAACGCGTCTTCCGGTTTCCGGATTGCTGCAAAATCAGCTCTTGTAATTTTTGCATAAAAGGAGCCTGCTCTTCCAGATGGGACGCTTCCCCTTCAATCATCGCGATCTCCCAGCTCCATTCCGGCAGCAGCCCAAGCTGACGACCCCTAGTCTCGATTTCCTGCAGGGTAAGCGGCAGTCCCATCAGCAGCTCCTCGAAAAAGCTTCCCCGCAGTCTCGTCTCCGTATCGTGAGCGATCTTCCTTCTCATAATTTCCAATGAAAATACAAGCCTCGCCTGTTCTACACATACAAGCTCCAATTCATCCAGCCGCTCCCGCGCAACGACCAGCTCGCCGACGACCTGGTTGTCTACGATAATGTTCCATCGCAATTCGCGTGCCGCCGTCTCGTTAACTGCATCCCGCGGAGAGCTGATCAGCACTTCTCCCGACCTGTCCAGCACCCGAATCGGCGATTGCAGCAGCTCCGCGACATTGTCCGCCACAACCTGCAAACCGCTATTGTTCAGCACCAGATTGGTCAGCGTCTTGTACACTTCTTCCGACCTTCTCAATATAACGGCTTGTTTATCCAATATCCGCTCCATAATGGAATGCGTAATATCGATGTAAGGTATGCCTACAGGCAGTTGAATAACGGGAATGTCGTATTCGTTGCCTTTGTCGATCATCTCCTGAGGGATACCTGCGATAAACCGCTCCGGCTTGACCGCTACGCCGGCCGCCCCGACTCGCGCCAGATGCTCGACCAGCTTTGGAAACAAAGAAGGATCGTGGCGCATCGAATAGCCGGTCGTCAGGATCATCTCGCCCTCCCGCAGCCAGCCTTGAATATCGGGCACTTCCATAATATCGATATATCGGACGATCCGGTCCAGCCCTTTTTCCCCGCTGATCAGCAGCGCATCGCGCATAATCGGCAGCTGCAGCATTTCGCGAACCGTCACCCCGTTGAAATTCATCCCCATCACCTAATTTCCCCATGGTGTTCTTTACTATTTAAGATAACCTGTCAGGTTCATTTTAAGCAAACGGGCATCTGTAAGCAGACTCTAGAAGCGCTTCATGCTTCAGATGAACGTTTCTATTCTATGAAAAGCATAAAAACCGTGGCATAATAGACTCATATACTTAAGGATGAGGTGGAACGTACGATGAATCGGGAACAAGGACTGCAGCTTATAGAACAAACTCGGATTATCGCCATCGTCCGAGGCGTGGAGGAGCAGCATATCGAAGGTGTTGCTCAAGCGCTGCTGGACGGCGGTGTCCGAGTGATGGAAGTGACGCTGAATACACCCGGCGCGGCGAAGATGATTGCCCGCCTGCAGGAGCAGTTCGGCGAGCAAATGTACATAGGAGCCGGGACGGTGCTCGATCTCGAGGATGCGAAGCTTGCCATTGATGCCGGGGCTTCCTATCTCGTAACTCCGAACATGGAAGAGGAAGTCATCCGGTACGCGGCAGCGCAAGGCACGCCGGTGTTCCCTGGCGCCATGACGCCGACTGAGGTTGTAAAAGCTTGGAAGGCCGGGGCTACCGCAGTCAAAATATTCCCGGGAGCAAGTCTAGGCATCTCCTATTTGAAGGAGCTTCAAGGGCCGCTCAGCCACATTCCGATGGTTGCCGTCGGCGGCGTCAATGAAGAGAACATCGCCCAATTCCTGCAGATCGGCTGCTATGCTGTAGGGATCGGCGGCTCTCTCGTCAATTTGAAGGAAATTGCGAACGGCAACTGGGATTGGATCCGCGATAAGGCGGCCCGTCTGATTGCTAACGCGCAAGCGAAATAAGCGGCCATTCTTCACCGCCGCGACCAAAAGCGCCCTGCCCTCCAGAAGCTTTTTGTCTGAAGCGGCGGGGCTTGTTTTTTTCTGTAATAGAATTTATAAGATCCGAGGTCATCGGGTGAAATTCTGTTTGGCGATAAAACCAACGGCTCCTACGAACCGATCATGCTAACCATGTGTGTGTGGCCGTCCGATAACACAAGTAAGTTGGGCAGCTGCGTATTTACAACGTAACAATGTTATGTTACACTGATTTTGCAAGGGGGTGCTACCGGATGGAGCAAGATATCATCTCCAAGAAAGAGCTGCTGGAGCTGACAGGCCTGTCCTATGGCCAGCTGTACCGATGGAAGCGGAAAAATTTAATACCGGAAGATTGGTTCATCCGCAAATCTACGTTTACAGGACAAGAAACGTTTTTTCCCAAACATAAAATATTGGCCCGGATCGATAAAATTAAACATATGAAAGACGATCTTTCTCTGGATGAGCTGGCGGATTTATTGTCGCCTCACCCTACGGAAATTTCATTATGGAAACAAGAGCTAATAGATCGTAACATTGTTTCGAAGATGTCGCTTGATTTTTATATCCAGCGTACGGGCGATTCGGATATTTTTCCATTCGACCGCATATTGCATATGCACATTCTCGAGAAGCTGCTCCAGACGGGCGAAATGAGCCTAGATGAAGGGACCATGCTGGTTCAAGTATTGAACGATCATTACAGCCAATTGCAAAACGGCGGCGGCCAGCTTATTTTTATCCGCAAAATGGGCGTGTCAACGTTCTTATTGTCTTCAGCGCCAGGCGACGTATTCTTCGAGTCCGGAGTCAAAGTCGTTACCCGGTTGAATATTGCCGCTTGCATAGAAGAGCTGAAAATGAAGATGGGTTAAGGAGGATCAACCATGGCAGAAGTATTGCGGCGGAAGCTGGTGCTCTCCGGATCGGGAAGCGCATCGGGCGGAACGTATCAGGAGGTCAAGGTTTCCGGGGAATGCACGATTTACGGCCATTTGGATTGCACGGAGTTTAAAATATACGGCACTAGCCATGTGGAAGGCGATGTGAAGACGAGCTTTTTTAAAATCATGGGCAATTCCATTATCGTAGGCAGTGTCGATGCCGCGGATGCGCGAATCTACGGCGAGTCCGACATTGGGGGCGATTTGTCCGTTCAACGGCTCAAGCTGTTCGGCAGCGTTAAAGTCGGCGGCTCGCTGACCGGGGACACCTTGTCCATCGGAGGAGAAGCTTCCGTGCAAAAGGATTGCGAGGCCGAGACGTTCAAGGTGAACGGCGGCTTTACGATCGGCGGTCTGCTTAACGCGGGTTTGATCGAGATCGTTCCTTACGGCCCCTGCCATGCTCGTGAGATCGGCGGCGGAACCATCAAGGTTCAGCGTTCCGGTATCGGCTATCAGCTCCACAAGCTGTTTCATTTCGCTACAGCCCGGGATCATTATTTGACTGCGGATACCATCGAAGGCGATACGATCCATTTGGAGTATACGAAGGCGAGAGTGGTTCGGGGCGCTCGTGTCGTAATCGGTCCCGGCTGCCAAATCGAAACGGTCGAATACAAAGAAATTCTGGAGCTGTCTGCGGATGCGGTCGTTAAGGAGCATGTCAAAGTATAGCGGAATTTTACCCGATAATGCTAAATACGGAAAGTGGTGTATCTCCCTGAGGTGCGTTGGCGCCCGCCTAACGATTGTCGTAGCATTGGATTCATAACAAGCTCAAGACCAAGTGCTGAGAACACTTGGTCTTTTTGACATTGATAAGCGATTCAATATTAATAATAAGTAAACTGCACCTTGACCGCAGCCGATATGCTCAGCTCCCCTGGCTGAATAGGAGTAGCCGGCGCGCTTACGGCGGAAAACATGACAGGCTGGAACGGCGTCGGCTCCTGCTGCCGCGACAGCTCCTGCACTTGAACCGGCGTCCTTACGAGCGTCACGCCCAAAGCATTAGCCATCGTGAGCGCCTTTTGCTGCGCATTATGAATGGCCGAAGTCAACGCCTGATTGTAATAGGCATTCGGGTGCTTCACGCTGAACTGGATGCTGGAGACCGTATTGGCGCCATTTTTCACGGCGGTATCGACGATCGTGCCGGTTTGCTCGGTCCGGTCTACCGTAACCTGGAGCAAATGAGTTACCTTATACCCTCTCAGCGTCTGGATTCCGTCCGCATAGTTGTACTCGATATCGATGCGGTAAGTAACG
Source organism: Paenibacillus sp. NPDC056579 (assembly GCF_042793215.1). Lineage (NCBI taxonomy): Bacteria > Bacillati > Bacillota > Bacilli > Caryophanales > Paenibacillaceae > Paenibacillus > Paenibacillus sp. NPDC056579. The sequence goes on along the minus strand of NZ_JBHTVD010000002.1, from coordinate 512,571 downwards.
GTTTGTATATTTTGCTTGGGTATGTTCAGGTTAAGCAGGGATGAAATGATGTTCGTTACCATAGCCGCATTTTGGGTCTGGGCTGTTTGGAGACTTACGTCCTCTGTAATCGCCCCCAGCGTAATCGAAGCCTGATCTGGAGCAGCGGCAACGGACCCTTCCCCGATAACTTCAAGTCTATTCTGAGGGTTGGGTGCGTCTTGGTACATCGAGGACTGGGGAGTATGCGGGTATTGCGGGTAATAAGACAACGCAATCACCTCTTTTCGCTCAAGGTTTATACTTACAATGTATTTGTGTTCAAGCCGCAAGATGCCTAATCCTTCAGATATCCATAAGGAGAACGCTAAAAGAAACGAGCGCGGATGGGAGCCGGCTGCAAAGGTACTAGAAAAAGATAGTACTTACCGGATACCGTGACAACCGCTTACAATCATCTCAACCCTTCTTCTGTTCGTTCACGGAGGTGAGATGACGTAATGATCGATAGGTTGTTGAGAAAAGCGTGGCTTCAGCTGCTGGGAGCATTCCTTGTTATAGGCTCCATTCTCACGATGTATAAATACGAGAAGCATATGCACGACTTATCCAATCTTTATGAATTCAAGTGGGCGGGATGGCACCTGGATTCCGCATCCGCTGTTTCTCAAGCTATGATGCCCACGGAATCCGCATGGTACGTGATCACATGTTGTCTGATCGCACTGGCGCTTATTCGTTACGGTATTCAATTCTCCCGTGATTCCATCAAGACAGCGGCCGTTGCCATATGGTTCATCCTTATTATCTACAGATTCCTGGCGGACCCTTCCGCCGCCACTGCCTACGCTATAGCGTATGAAACGGGCAGTAACTACCTTCCCTTTCTCCATCCTGGGGCCGTCACTCAAGCGCTGCTCGCGGCAGCGGGCTTTACCCTGTCCCTCCGGTTCTCCTGCGCCTCTCTGCGTCCGGAAGACAACCGTCTGTTAGCCATCCTGTATGCCGCTGTAAGTCACTTGCTGGCAGGTGTATTGCTGGCAGAGGAAATGAAGCGGCTCATCCAGGCGGCCGGACTGGAGCCTTTCGCCAGCGGGCGTCTTGTCCTGCTTCTTGCAGGGGGTCTCTACGCCTGGGAGCTGTTCGAATGGGCGGCTTACAGCAAACAATCGATATTCCGCGTGCTGGGCTCGCTCATGCTCTTATGCGCTGCGATACAGACCTTGGTCTGCGAGTGGCCGTTCCAGCAATGGCCATTCCAAGCCTTCGTTCTGTTCGTCCTCGGTGCCGTCACCTTCTGCATCGCTTTCAGCAGCAACGAGACGCGGCAGAGCAGTGCAAGTGCGGGAGCTCGCATGCCACACCTGATTAGGGAATCGGCTCGAGTCCGCTGCACGTCGCCCTCGACCTCCTCTTCGGACGCAATGTGACAATGTAACAGTGTAACGACACGGCAGCAAAGGCACAAAATACGTAAATTCTATAAATACAAAAAAACCGTCTCAACGCCGAAAAGCCGGCGCCAAGACGGGTTATTTTTTTTCCTGTATCACATACGAGCACTTGTTGCCGCCCTTAACGAGGCACTCCACGCGCTTCACGTCGGCGCCAAGCAAGGTTTCGAACATCATCAGCTCGCACTGGCAAGCATGGTTATATTGATTCGCCACCTGGGAAATGGGGCAATTATGCTCATTAATGACATATTGGCCGTCTTCCGTCGAGTTCCAATCCACCATATAGCCGTTGGAGTTTTGGATTTCGGCGAGCGTCTTGACGCGCTCCGGAAGCGGTTTGCCCGTAATCTGATCCTCGTAACGGCTGATCAGCCGCTCCTTGCGTTTCTCGAACAGCAAATCCACTTTCTCCGCTCCTGCATCGGCCACCAGCTCGCTTAATAAATCCAGCGTTAAATGATGATACTTCTTCGGAAAAAGGTCGTCGGCATTCTCTGTCAGAGAATAAAGATTGGTCGGCCGGCCCATAGCCTGACGCACCAGCTTCGCCTCGATCAGACCGTCCCGCTCCATCGTGTTCAAATGTCTCCGCACCGCCATCTCGGTAATGCCCAGCTGTTTAGCCATTTCACTCACGGTTAAAGCACCGTTCGTCTTCAGCATCGTCAGTATGACTTTGCGCGTCGATACATCCTGTTCCTGGTTCATCCGGTCTCACCGCCCTTCCTGAAAGTATGAGTTTAAGCATCGAAAGCGGCTCCGTTTGCACGAGTGATAAAGCTTTCCGATATTGCCATTGTATACGAAATTCGATAATAAGTAAATTAGTATACTAAAATGTATCAAAAAGCCTAGCAAAGCCAATTTCAGGGATTCGCCCTACACCATTTCCCGGCTGATAAAAGCAGGTACGGCTTCGGCAAACGCCTGTAAGGTTCCCGGCAACATTGTTATTAAAGGATGCAATCCTTCTCTAGGATAAGCGGCGAAATCCTGCACCAGCGGCTTGCGCAGCACGACAAGCTGCCGCAGCACCGAGGCCACTTGCTCATCGAATACCCGCTCTCCGGCGAGGATATCGATAATATCCTCGTAGCTGCTGGCGTCGCGCATCATAAAGGCGTCGATTAGCAGGCTGCCGACGTCGGTCACCGTTTCGATGGCAAGGTGCAGCGTCCGCTCCTGGGCTAGATGAAGCAGTAGACGCTCCGCGTCACCCGCCTGCTCCCATCCAGAGGACAGCTTGCCGCATGCCTCCGAGAGTGTAGGCAAAAAGCGAAGGCGAAGATCGATTTGTTCGTGGTTGACATAATACATCGTCGGTTATCTCCGTTTCTTTCTTCTCCACTTCGACCACAGACTGATCGCCGGTACGGAAAAGATAATTAGAATAATGAGCAGGACTGCCTGCATTAAATATTCGTAGCTCATAGGTTAACGTTGCTCCTTTAGCTTGTCCGGGCTCGATTGCTGCTCCCGCCAGTAAGCCCAATGATTGGTCGGACCGTGGCCAGCGCCGATGCCGAGCTCGTGACGGATCGCGAGCGTAATAAACTGCTTGGCCGTATGGACCGCATCCAGCAGGGTGCGGCCTTTCGCCAGCTCCGCCGTAATAACGGCCGAGAACGTGCAGCCGGTTCCATGCGTATGGCGGGTTTCGTAACGCTCCGCCGTAAGCAGATGGAACTCCTTGCCGTCGTACAGCACATCCGTCGGCTCCCCGCTGCTGTGGCCGCCTTTGACGACAGCCGCTCCCGCTCCGAATTGCTCGACAATCCGGACAGCGGCTTCTTTCATCTCGCCAAGCGTCGAGATGCTCATTCCCGTAATGACCTCCGCCTCGGGAATGTTCGGCGTCACGACGGCCGCTAGCGGCAGCAGACGCGTGCGCAGCGCTTCCTGCGCGCTCTGGGCGAGCAGGCTTGCCCCGCCTTTGGCGATCATGACCGGATCGACCACGAGCTGCCGAAGCCCGTGCTTGACCGCCTGATGCGCGACCAGCTCGATCACCTCCGGCTGCGACAGCATGCCCGTCTTGGCGGCGTCGACGCCGATATCGCCGATGACCGCCTCCAGCTGCTGCTCAATCCCCGCAAGCGGGATGTCGTATATGCCGTGCACGCCCAGCGTATTTTGCGCGGTCACCGCCGTAATCGCGGATATACCGTATACCTCAAGCATTTGGAACGTTTTCAAATCCGCCTGGATTCCCGCTCCGCCGCCGCTGTCCGAGCCCGCAATCGTCAGCGCCTTGTACACTCTATTCATGTTGAAACCTCCCTTTGAACCGAAACCTGACTTTCTTCAATAAGTGTATCTATCCGCTTTCCCAGCGTCAAGCCGCGGGGGCCGGCGTGTTATTGATATTTTTTTGACAACTTGCCAAAACGCTTTGACGGTATGGGAGGGCTGCGTTATGATGGGAGAAATAACCGTCGAGGGAGCGCTGCTATGAGAAAGCACGCACTGCATGTCATGACGACCGGGCGGCAGGAGCTGCGGCAGGTTGCCGATATCGCCGGGCTATGCCCAACCGAGCTCATCGACGTGCTGCATATTCGCGAGAAATCGCGCGGCGCAAGAGAAATCGCACAATGGTACGCGGCTCTTCAACCGCTGTTTTCATTGAGCGGCATTTATATCAACGACCGGCTGGATACGGCATTGGCCGTACAGGCTCCCGGAGTGCAGCTCGCCTACAACAGCCTGAGCGTGCAGCAGAGCCGTCTTATCCTGCCTGCCGGCACCCGAATCGGCTGCTCGGTACACTCGGTCGAGGAGGCCGTGCAGGCTGCGGACGATGGAGCCGATTACGTTCTGTACGGGCATATTTTCGAGACCCGGTCGAAGCCCGGCTTGGCGCCGCGAGGCGTTCAGGCGCTGGCCGACGTGGTCGCAGCCAGTCCCGTACCGGTAATCGCCATTGGAGGCATCGAGCCGGATAACGTGGAAGACGTTTTATCCTCAGGGTGCGCGGGCATTGCCGTGCTATCAACGGTTCTGCTTCATTCGGAGCCGGCAGCCCAAATCCGCCGCTTTCGTCAAGCGTTGGATCGTTCCCATCATATTCCTAGGAGTGGTTGGCAATGAACAGCAAGACCTCAGCTATTATTGTCGGGGGAGGCATTATTGGCAGCGCGATCGCAGCCGATCTCATTCGTGCGGGCATCCGGTGTACGCTGGTGGAGAAAGGCGCTCTCCTGCAGGAAGCGTCTGCAGCCGCAGCGGGCATGCTCGGAGCGCAAGTGGAAATCCACCGCCCCGGCGCCTTTTACGAGCTGTGCCGGTACAGCCAGCAGCTGTACCGGAAATGGACCGAAGAGCTGGAAGAGCTGAGCGGCGTATCACCGCAATATATCGATCAAGGGATCGTTCGGATAGCATGGAACGAGGAGGACGAGAACGAGCTGCGCAGCCGGCTGCCGTGGATTCAGGATGCGCAATGGCTCGAAGCGAACGAATTCCGGGAGCTGGAGCCCGCTTTGTCGTCGCACATTCGCGGCGGGCTTCATTTTCCGATGGACCATCAGGTCCAACCGGTCCAGCTCGCGCATACACTGCAGGCTGCGCTTCGGAAGCTGGGCTGCGACATTCGCGAGTGGACGCCGGTGTTCAGCCTGATCGAGCGCGGAGGGCGCGTCGTCGGGATCCGTACGTCCGAAGGCGATCTGTACGCCGACCACGTGATCCTGTGCGCGGGAGCATGGAGCAGCGCACTTACCGAGCCTTTGGGGCTGAAGCTGCCCATGTTCCCGGTAAAAGGACAATGCATCTCCATCCGCCCGCCAGCCCCTCTTATTCGTAAAACCGTCTTTACGAAAGGCTGCTACATCGTACCGAAGAAAGACGGCACAATGATCGTCGGCGCAACGCAGGAAGAAGCCGGCTTCGACAAGCGCTGCCTCGTCTCAGCCGTCGGCGCTCTGCACGCCAAAGCTGCAGCACTGCTGCCGGCATTGGAGCAAGCGGAGCTCGTGAGCACCTGGGCGGGACTCCGACCTGGGACGCGGGACGAGCTGCCGTTCATCGGCAACTCCTCTAAGGCTCCGGGCCTCTTATTCGCCACAGGCCACTATCGCAACGGCATTTTGCTCGCACCGGGCACCGGCAAACTCATGACGCAGCTGGTGCTGGGCCAATCGCCCGACCGCGATTTGGCACCATTCGCACCGGACCGCGTCTTAGCCGGCGTCGATGCCGGATAACCGGGTCAGGCTGATTATTTCAGCCTGGCCAGCAGCGCCCAGCGGCGTTCGAACCGCCGCCTATATTTCGGAAGCCCGCGATACAGCTCGACCGTTTCACGGTACGCTCTGCGGGCTTCTTCTTTTTTGCCCAAGCGGTTGTACAGCTCCCCGAGGCGGTAATACGCTTCGCACGACGAAGAATTGACCGTGCCGAACGTTTCCAGGTAGCGGATCGCCTTATCCGGCTCCGTATCCGCCCACGCCTCAGCCAGCCGCAAATACGGCTCGCCGTATTTGATTCGCGGATTCATCTCCAGCGCTTCCAGCAGAAGACGCTCGCCCTCCTGAACCTCCCCAAGCTTCAGCTTGCATATACCGAGCTCCGCCCTCACTTCCGCGGAATCCTCCATGACCGCCATGATCTCCGTCAATAACCCGGCCGCCTCCCGGAACTGCTTGCGTTCAATCAAGATCCGGGCCGTATCCAGCTTCGCTGTCGTAAGATGGGGATTCAGCCTAAGCTCCTGCCTTAGCTTCGATAATCTTCGTGCCCGTTGAAACGGCTTGAACAAGCTGGGAGTTAAGCCGATAAAGCGGCGCTCCAATGCGTAAAATACAATCAATAAAATAATAATGGCGATAATCGGGCTTCCCGTGAGCATGGTTAATACAAAAAATAGCAATATTTTGCTCATCTCTATGCACCCCTTTGTTGTCTGTTTTTTCCACTATTGTATCATAATTGACGGGAGCAGGTTCAGACAAGCCGGAAAAGGAATGAAAGCGCATTAGAATGTGCAATCTATAAAATGTGAACATTTTGCGTACGGGAAGGAATTTGCGCTAGGCGTATCGAATGCGTTGAGGTTGAAGGATAGGACCGGCCGCCGCCGGCCTGGACTTGTTCCGAGTTAAAGATCCGGGGGGATTCACCTAATGAACGAATTGCAGGCCAACAAGTGGCGCAAGACAAGGGGCATGGGAAAAGGCAAATATGTTATGTATTTTGGCGTCGTTGCATGGGGACTGTCGCTTACCGCTTTATTTACGGCGACGGAATGGTTTTCGCAGCAGACCGTGACAACGTCTTGGGTATATATACGGCTGGTTGTTTTCAGCATTGTCGGCTTTTTCATCGCCAATTTCCGCTGGGAAGCCCGTGAGAAGCTGTATCTTGCGTCGCCTCCGCCCAAAAAACAGTCTAAGCACTAGGCAGGAACCGCGTTTTGCAATAAGGATCAAAGAGCAGGACGAACCGTTCTTGCTCTTTTTTTGTCTTCAATTTCCCGGATTCCGTATGCTTACGGACGATCTGCTCCCTTGTGGCTTACATCGTTCCTTGCTAGCATTGCTCCTCATTATAAAAATATTCATAAAATGTTTACTTCATTTTCTTTGCATAGTCGCTTGACAAAAGTAAGTAAGTTTATTAATATACTTACATAAAGTAAGTTCATTTCTTTTTCTGTAACGACTGACTTACTTACATTATGGATCTGTTAATTATGAGGAGGAATTATTTAATGTCTACTGTTCTGTTCGTCAAAGCAAATGGCCGTCCAGCCGATCAATCCGCTACGGTTAAACTGTATGATGCATTCCTGGCTTCTTACAAGGAAAACCATCCGCAAGACTCCGTAGTTGAGCTGGATTTGTTCGCTGAAGAGCTTCCTTACTATGATGTCGACACGCTGACAGGCTTGTTCAAGCAAGGCAAAGGCTTCGAGCTGACTTCCGTCGAGGAGCAAAAAGCGGCTAACGTTAATAAATATTTGGATCAATTCTTGGCAGCCGATAAAGTAGTATTTGCTTTCCCGCTGTGGAACTTCACCATTCCTGCTCAATTGCTGACTTACTTGTTCTACGTCGTTCAAGCAGGCAAAACGTTCACATATACGGCCAACGGTCCTCAAGGCTTGCAGCCTAACAAGAAAGTCGCATTGCTGAACGCACGCGGCGGCGTTTATTCCGAAGGTCCTATGGCTGGCCTTGAAATGTCCTTGAACTACGTGAAAACAATCATGGGCTTCATGGGCATTCAAGACGTTACTACCGTTGTAGTAGAAGGCCACAACCAATTCCCAGACAAAGCGGAAGCCATCGTGAGCGAAGGCGTGAAAAACGCAGCTAACGCAGCTGCTGCATTCTAATAGCAGTTCTTGTATACGAAAGGCCTCATTCCCGAACCGGGAGCGGGGTCTTTCTCCTTATTCCTCTAATCAAACGAAAAGAAGCCCGCAATCGCGAGGATTGAGGCTCCTTGTCCACAACTAGATGTTAACTGGATTGTTCCGTACTCATCTGCTTTTTCTTTTTCATAATAAATATCGCAAAAAACACCAGAACCTCCGTATTGACAAAAGCGATGCCGTATCCGGACAGCCCGAACACGAGCGCGAAGCCTTCGAACATAGAGGCCCACCACAGGGAGGCGGGGATCAAAACGGCCAAATTGGCCGCAAGCGAAGCGAGAAAGGACAGCAGCAGCTTCTGGGTTTTTAGCATGAGCAGAACGCCCACGACATGGGTTAGAATAAACGCGATGCTCATAATTAACCAGTAATACGTATCGTAAGACAAACTCGTTCACTCCCGGACACGATAATCATCGATTTTCTCTACTTAGGTTAACAAAACGAAGAGTCGAAAACAACCGGTTCTGCATTTTGTTTCAAAACTGTCATAGTATCGCGGCTGGCCGTTTTGCAGTATAATATGAAAAGGCTGACCACTAGAATAAGGAGGTGCCTGATATGGCACGAAGCAAAGCAAAGAAGGAACGGGAACGGCGCATCCGCGAAGGATTGCTTAACCCCGAGATGAACCGGCTGAACTGGAATGGTGTCGTTCCCGTAGAGCGAACCACACCGACCTTGAAGGAGAAGAAAGAAAGACTTCAACAAAAACATAAGCACAAATGGAACCGCATGCCGGGTGGCAGTGACGGTTCCATTTTATTTTTTGCCCTATAATCCGTTTGGATTCCGTTATCGGACAGCGCCGACAGAGTCCTGACCCTGACTCGCAATGATTTCGGTCCGTTCGGCATTCAGCTCATATTTCAAGTTCCCGTTACGGTCGTAGGCGAACAGCTTGCTATCCCAAGCTTTGTCCCCGTTAGCTTCTTTTGCCGGGAACGAGCGGGAGGCAGCATACAGCTCCCCTGAAGGCTTAACGGTCTGCTCGAGTCCGTCATGCCAAACGATCTTCAGCTCCAACACATCGGGATCGTGAAGCTGCCCTACAAAATAATAATGCCGCCGGTTATCCAGTGTCGTCATCCCGGACTTAAAGCTTAGCAGCACGTCAGGCTTGAGCTCACTTCCGAAGCCCCCGCCCCTGTTTCTCCACAGCAGCCCGAAATCGCGTGAAGCATACATTTGATGGAACATCCGGTTATCCTCGTCAAACAGCAGCAGCAGGTAGCTTCCGTTTCCGCTATCCACCGTCTCCACAATTTGAGCGGGCGGCAGCTGGATGCCCCTCAGCGCTTCTTCCGCTGCCCCTTCCGCACTCCACGGATTGGCGGGGTAATAGATTCGAACCCACAGCACTAGACCAAGCACAATTATCAGCCAGCGGATCAAGTGTCCGCGGACTGCCGGTCTCTTTTTCAGCCTGTTCCTTCTCATCTCAAGGCTTCCCTCCCGACTGCAGCGGAATATCGAAGCGGAAGCTCTCGCCGAAAGAATCATAAAAAAATGTTGCCGAACGAATCCCCTCCGGCACGTCCTTAAATGCATAATACCCTTGGGACCGTATCGCGGTATTGGTGCTTCCCGAACCGCTAGACTCCAGCAGGGCACCGCCGTCGGTTCGCAGCTTTACCTGAAGAGGCAAGCGGTTGGACGGTCCGAGGCGCGTCGCTGTCATATATAGCCTCAGCTCTCCGCCATCATAAACAACGCCGTCCACCTGCAAAGACGACCTGTAATAGGCTTGCCGTTCTGCGCTTCCCGGACCCGGATAATAGATGCCCTGATTTCGTGCGTCTTTCATGTCGCGGCCAAAATGAAACATATCGGAGAAAGGCAGTATGGCAAGCAGTAAGCCGCCCAGGACAAATATAAGCAGCAGCCATTCTGCGGCAACCCATGCTTTCCTCATAGTCCTCATCCTTTACGTGGTACTGTTTTCTCATCCAGACGCCGTTAACAGGCAAAAGGTTGCAGCATAATAATGCTTCGCGGTTGCCACTATAGGAATGGAGCATCCTCTCGGGGAGTACCGCAGTCACTCCCTAAGCGGCAATCGCCGCTCGCTCAATGGACCGGAAAGGAGGCGCCGCTCATGTCGAAACAGAAAAACCGCCGCGAGAATGCGGACAAAATCCGCAAGCAAACCCATCGTCCGCACGGTTATGTGAAATCGCTGGAAGAATATGCGGAAGAATACGAAAGCGGACAATCCGCCAACAAGAAGCAATAGCTCGTCTTAGAGCAAGCATCTTCCTTTCCCCTCTCTCATAAAATGAAGCAAGAACGAGGAGGAGGGGATGAGAAGATGGCATCTGCATCTGCTATCTGGGCTGAGCTTTTTCTTTGGACCGTCGTGTTGGCCGGTATCGTCGGAAGCTTCTGTGCCTGTTTGTACCGGTTTGTCAGCAAAGACTCAACCGAGTACGACATGGAATTTCTTTGGGACAACCGCTTCCGCTTGAAAGATCTGGAGCTTGATCCTAAAGACCGCAAATCATGATCCCCTGCATCGTCCTTGTTTCTCAAGCTTTACGGCCTTATTTAATCTTCGCGGAACTGCAAAGAAACCGCTCCTTGCCGGAATGGTTCCACGCCATCCGGGCAAGTGCGGTTTCTTTTTTACCCTGCCTCTGCCTCTTTCTCGAGACCCCACTGCCGTCTCAAAAAGCTAAGTGACGCGGGAAGCTCCAGCGTTCGTTCCGCCACAGAGCATTCGACGGAAACGCCTCCCGAATACCCGGCCTGCTTCAACTGCTTAACGAAAGCTTCATAAGGATAGCTTCCCGTTCCGGGAGACCGTCTGCCCGTATCAGCCACGTGGATATGAGCGAGCCAATCCTTATGCTCTCCAATCGTGTCCAACGGCTCCTGCTCCTCATCCATATGATAAAAGTCGGCCAGTACCCTTATCGGGTCCCGATTGACCAAGCGTGCAAGCGCAACGCCTTCGGCGACGCTGTTAATGATATTCGATTCCTTGCGGTTCAGCGGCTCAATCACCAATGTCAATCCAGTTCCCTTGCACTCGTCTGCGGCCCATCCTAGCAGGTTCAGCAGCTGCTCCTCGGCACGGCTCTTCTCCCATCCTTCCGGTACCGTACGAGCCTTCCCGCTGCCGAACACGACGATAGTAGATCCGACGCTTGCCATCGTATCGACTGCTCTTGCCAAATAATCGCGGATTCTTTGCTCATCTGCAGCAGGCCCTACCAGCGGAAGACCTCCCGGAAACAATATATTCCATGCTCTTACCGGAATTGGGCTATTCCAATACAATGGCAACGCTTTCTTGAACGCGTCCGGTTCCAGCTGCAGGAGCGGAGCGAGCGGACATTCTATATAGTCGAATCCGTGCTCCTTGATTTCGCTCGCCTGTTCAATTCCCATACACCAGCCGAATGCTGTCATCCTTCATACCTCCTAAGCGGTTTCGTCATGATTGATGTGCTTTCGAAGCGGGTCTGTCTCTCTTCTCATTGTACTGGAATCCTCCCCAGGCTTCCGGACGTTTCTTGCTTAATGCCTCATGTTTTCAACCTTTCTTGCTATAAAATCAATGGATGGAGCCGAAGCGCCCTGTCAGCCGGTGAGAAAACCTCTATCGAGGCCCTTCAAAGATGAGCGACCGCGTTCAATGGTAGGGTTTTATCGCCAATAGGAAAGATCTTCGATACGCTTTTTCGCTTTACCGAACTTAAACTTTCCTATGTGGTGAAAAAAGTTCGGTGGATACCCGCTCCCGAATTGTGCCGTGAACGAATTTCCACCGAACCTATACGGCGCTGTGGCTATGCACTGCGCCCGCTTTAGCCCCTAGCTGCCGGATCTCCAGCTCGAACAGAGGCTTGGATATGTAATAGCCTTGTATGTATTCGCAGCCCCAGGACCGCAGGCATTCGTACTGCTCCTCGGTTTCTACCCCTTCGGCCACAACCTTGATGCCCATTCTATGTACAAGCTCAATAATCGATTCTACCAGAGACTCTCCTACGGACTCATTGGTGATATCCTGTACGAAAGATTTATCGATCTTCAAAGTTCCTATCGGCAGTCGGCTTAAATAGTTCAATGACGAATAGCCCGTACCGAAATCGTCCAAAGCGATCTTCACTCCGTAATCGCGGAGCGTCTCCAAATTGCTGATCGCCGTCTGGAACGACTCCATCATGACGCTCTCGGTAATTTCCAGCTCCAGGTATTCGGGAGCCATCTGCGTTTCGAGCAAAATGCCGATAACCATCCGGGCGAAATCCGCCCGCTGCAGCTGGATCGTAGAAATGTTGACGGAAATGACGGATTCGGGAAAGCCGTAGTTTTGAATCGCCTTATTGCGCTCGCATGCGGTCCGTATAACCCATTCGCCTATCGGGATGATAGCGCCGCTCTGCTCCGCTACCGGAATAAATTCCATGGGCGATATCGTGCCCATCTCGGGATGGACCCAGCGAATCAAGCTTTCGAACCCGCGAATTTGCTCCGTCCGGACGTCCACCTGAGGCTGATATTGCAGGATCAGCTCATTATGGATGAGCGCTTTGCGAAGCGCCTCTTCGAGCTTGCTTTTTCTGATTAACGCTTCCCGCATGCCGTTGTTATAGAAGCGGTAATGGTTTTTTCCTTGCTCCTTCACCTTGTACATGGCGGTGTCGGCGTTCTTGACCAGCTCCTCCGCCGTTTCTCCGTCGCTCGGATACAGGGCGACACCCATGCTGATCTTCGTATGGATCTGCTCATTATGAATCAATTGCGGGTATTGAAACCCGTCATACATCGACTGAATGCGCATCTGCAGAGGCTGCAGCTGATCGATCCCTTCGAACAGAAAGACGAATTCGTCCTCTCCTATCCGGGCCAGCGTATCCTTGGGCGTAAGAAAACGCTGCAGCTTGAGTCCTACCCGGTTCAGCAGCTCATCTCCGAACACATAGCCCCTCGTATCGTTGATCAGCTTGAAGTTGTCCAGATCGACTACAACTACAGCTACCATGCTGTCCTGCTCCCTGGCAGTTCCGATCGCCTGGTTCAGCTTCTCCATGAACAGCTTGCGGTTAGGAAGCTCGGTCAAATCATCGTATAAGGACAGCTGCATAATATGCCGCTCCGTATTACGGATTTTCGTAATATCGTAGCAGGTTCCGGTAATGGACTTCACTTGACCGTCGGCTCCGGCTACCGGGGATAACGTAGTGACATAGATTCTAACGCTGCCGTCCGTGTGCTCGAGATCCTTTTCGAACGTCACCGGCTGCCCGCTTTTTACCGTTTCCAGCATCCCGTTCCACCAGGAAAGCTCCTCATGAAATCCGAACAGGTCCACAATGGACTTCTTGCCAAGCTCCTCCGGCAAAACGCCCAAATCTTGCTGAAACTTCTTATTGGACGACAATACGATCCCTTTTTCATTACAGCTAAAGATCAGATCATTGGAATGCTCTGCCAGCGTGCGGTATTTCTCCTCGCTCTCCAGCAGCTTGTCCTCCGTTTCCCGCTTGCGTATCTCGTTCACGATAAAATATCGGATAAGGACCGCGGCCACCGGAAAAGCAACCAAGACCGGCACCGCATATTCTCGGATCAAAAGCCATGCCGTATCTGCAGGCAAAACAAAAAGCCACAAGATGTTCCCGATCGCCACGAGCAGACCCAGTCCTGCATAGGCTATTGCGGGCTTGTGAAATTTCCGGTCGTATCGGCTCATCATCATGCCAAGCAGCATCGCCGTGCCGATTGCCGCCAAAGCGCTGAAGGCTCCGACACCGCCCACATAGATCCTGTAGATTCCGACAATCAGCGCAGCGATAATTCCGGAAACGGCTCCCCCGAATGCGCCGGCAAAAGCTACAAGCAGTGTGCGGAAATCGATAAAGATCCCGTCCGTCACATAGATGGGAATGATCATGACGGTTAACCCCGTGATTCCAAACAACCCGCCCCAAATACATCGGGCCCGCAGTGCAGGAAGGTTGGAAATGAAGGGATACAACCAATGAAACAAAAAGATGAATGACAATAGCACGGATGCGTTAATCGATACATCCCTTATTGTGCTGAGCCCGATTTGGATCATGGCATCCCCTCCCGAATATCGTCTAGGCACCGCTCATCTTACTTTTTGACATCCGTAAGAGGCAGGCTGCATTCCTGGCAAAACGTTTGCAATAGCATGGAATACAGCTTTCTTGTTGAATGGATACCAAGCTTCTTCATAATATTATCCAAGTGATTTTTGACCGTTTTGACCGAGATGGTGCAATGATCGGCCAATTCCTGATTCGAATACCCGTACAGCATTAACAAAATAGCGATTTCGCTCTCGCGGCGAGTCAGTTGGTTCTGCTCGGCAAAAGAGCAGATGGAATTTCTCACATACTCAGCATATATCGTCTCATTCTCTTGTGATACTACTTCTAGCATGGCTCCGCTAATACCTCCACTTATATAATGACTCGTTCTGGCTGTACTCGACAAATGACAAAGAGTCACATTTTATGGCAATATCATCCACAACTCATCCTATTATGCGAGAAAATTGTCAAAAAAGTTTATGGATGAATGTTAGCTCACGGCCGTTTACATATTCATAAATTTATATCCGACTCCCCATACCGTTTTAATGTATTTAGGTTGCTTGGAGTCTTCCTCGATCTTTTTGCGCAGGTTGCCTATATGCACATCGATGGCCCGGTCGTTCACGAACGAATCGAACCCGCGAACCGCATTAATCAGCTCTTCCCGGCTGTATACTTTGCCAGGATTGCCGATAAACAGCTTCATAATTTCAAATTCGGAAAAGGTCGTCTCCACTTGAGCACCGTTAACATAGAGAGACCGTTTCTCGTAATTTAAAAAAATCCGGTTGGGCGAAGCCGCCTCCGTCGTCTCCACCCTCATCTGCCGGTTGTAGTAGGTCCGCCTGATCATGGCCGCTACCTTGGCGGACAGCTCGCGCATGCTGAACGGCTTGCACAAGTAGTCATCCGCTCCGGCATGCAAAGCATTCACGCGATCCATCACCTCCGTTTTCATGGAGATGACAAGAATGGGCACGGTCGATTTTTTGCGCAGCTCCCCGCACAATTGAATACCGCTAATATCGGGCAGAATAATGTCAAGCAGAATGATATCGGGGACAAACTCCTCCAGAATGGCCAAGGCTTCTTTCCCGCTCTCCGTACGGTTGACGACATAGCCTTCCTCAGACAAGTACATGCAAAGCATATCTCCGATTATGGTGTCATCCTCAATAATAAATACTTTGTACATCAGCGACCACCTTCAAGCAAGGAATAAATAATAATATATCTAACAAATAAGAAATGGTTTGCTCAAACTTTTCTTACATTTTATTGACATTCCATTTCCAGTCATCAAGCGACGCCAGGATTGAGGACAGCTCCTCTTCCAGCACTTGCAGCCCTTCCTGCAGCCCGACAGGCCCTCCGTCTTCTTCAAGCGCCGATTCGATGCCCGCTGCAGCCTCGAACAATCCGTCCGCCGCCAAATTACCGGCAACCCCTTTCAATGTATGAACGGCGCGTTTGGCTTCCGCCACATCACCGCTCGCCAACTGCGACTGAAGCCGGCCCGTGAAGTCGCGGTATTCCCGCTCGAAATGATTCAATATATGAAGCAGTATCGGAAGCTTCCCGTTCAAGCGCTGCAGCACTCGCTCAAGGTGAATGCCGGTTAGATCGGGCAGCGTAAATCCCCTCATCGTCTCGTCGTGCTCCGAGAGCAACGGCTCCCGCTTGCCTACCCATTGCTTCAGCACCCGGATCATCTCATCGAAATTTACCGGTTTAGTCAATATATCATTCATTCCAAGCGAAAAACATAGCTCTCTCTCCTTCGGCAACGCATTGGCGGTCAACGCTACAATCGGCAGCCGATCGTGCCGTTTGTCCGCTCTCAGCCGGCGGGTCGCTTCGTATCCGTCCATTTCCGGCATTTGAATATCCATCAATACCAGATCCCAATGCAGCAGATTCGCATATTCCAATACTTCCTTGCCGTTGCGGGCAACCGTTACGGAGTAGCCTTCGGCTTGGAGCAGCTCTACCACGACCTGCTGATTGATTTCATTATCCTCCGCGAGCAAAATCCGGCCCTTGCGCAGCGCACTGGCTTGCTCCACCGGCGGGGCAGCAGCGGAAGAGGAAGAAGGCTTGTCCCCCTCCGGGCTTACCCGTTCCAAAACCGATCGAATCGTCTGGAACAGCCCCAGCCGGTTAACTGGCTTGACAATGATCGTATCCGGCCGTTCGTCAGCCTGCATGCCGACAATTTCCTCCCGGCCGTATACCGTCGTCATCGCGATGGTGAATACGCCCGCCGAGGCGGCGTAATCTTTGAACTGGAACCACGTATCATGCCCGTACATATCCTCCGCTTCCATATCGAGCAGGACGGCATGATACGGACTTGCCGCTTGCGCCTTCGTCATTTCATCATAGCCTTCGCTCCATGATTCGACGGCCGTAACCTCCAGCGAGAAGGAACGGAGCAGCTCGCAGAGCAGTGCGCGGATGACTTTATGATCCTCTACGACGAGAATCCGATACGGGGCGGCGCTCTCCGGTAAAGACAGCTTGGCGCCTGTCGTATGGACGGCGAGCTCGAACGGCAGGGTGAAGGAGAATCGCGTTCCTTTTCTCTCCTCGCTTCGGACGAGCAGCGTTCCCCCCATCATTTCGATCAGATTTTTGGAAATGACGAGACCGAGTCCGGTCCCCCCGTATTTCCTGCTCGTCGATCCGTCCGCCTGGGTAAACGGCTGGAACAGCTTGCACAAGTGTATCTCATGGATGCCCACCCCGGAATCCTCGACGGTAAATTCGATCCGGATGTCCTTCTTATCGAGGTGCACAACCGTCAGCTGTATGATGATGAACCCTTGCGAGGTAAATTTGATCGCATTGCTGCACAGATTGAGAAGAATCTGCTCCAATCGAAGCGGATCGCCGATCAGGGCATCAGGGAGATCCTCGGGCGTATCGATAATGATATCGATGGATTCCTTCCCCAGCAGCACGCTCATCATATCCGACACGTTGCGAATGATTTCGTCGATATTGAAGCTCACCTTCTCCAGCTCCACCTTGCCTGCCTCGATTTTGGAGAAGTCCAGTATGTCGTTCAGGATACGCAGCAGCGTGTTCGACGAAGCGAGTATTTTGTTGCTGTACTCCTTCTGGGTGCCGCTCATTTCCGTTCTCAGCATTAATTGCGCGAATCCGATAATGCCGTTTAGCGGCGTGCGGATTTCGTGGCTCATCCGGGCCAGAAACAAGCTTTTGGCGTCATTGGCTTCATCCGCCTCCTGCTTGGCCTGGAGCAGCTCCGACTGAATCCGCTTTTGTTCCGAAATGTCCCGTGCGACGACGGAATAATGGCTGACTTTTCCCATCTTGTCCCTATGCGTTACGATAATGAGCGACATCGGGATATGCTGGCCCGCGGTCGTCCGAATCATGGATTCCGTCTCCCAATAGCCCTTCTCGCGCACGGTATCCAACCCTTTGATGAAAAAGTCGAACGAGATGTCGTCTATGTACTGCCTCACCGGCTTCGTATGCGCGTCCAGACGCGTAATGCCGATCAGCTCCATCCCCGCCGGGTTTAAATAAAAGATGTTCCCGTTCGAATCGATGGATGCGATCAAATCCTTGGCCGCCTTCAAAATGCTTAACAGACGGTTGCGCATCTCCTCTGTCTGCTTATACAGCCGGATATCGTGGGCGATGGCGACATATCCGGTCACATAGCCATGCTGATCGCGCATTGGGCTTACGTTAAGGCTGACCGGAAACCGGTTGCCGTCTTTATGGATGTACGTCCATTCGTAATCCTCTGGAGCATGGCGGAGCGACTTGGTCAAAAACACCGAAATGTCGGGCTTCACGTAAATGCCCAGCTCCTCGGTCAGGCGTTCCGAGCGTGAGACAATTTCCTGTTCGTCATGCCAAAGAAACATATCTTCCTTATAGATCATGTCTTCGGCCTGATAGCCCAAAATTTTTTCCGCCGTACGGTTAAAATACGTCACTTTGCAATCCGTGTTAATGACAATAATAGCGTAATCATTTTGATTGATAATGGCATTCAGACGCTCGAATACATTGCGAAGATGGTCAACCATTCCGTTCACTGATTGGGCAAGCGCGCCGATCTCATCCTGCGATTTGAACAGGACGGGACTGACCTTCAGGTTACCGCCGGCGACGTTCTCCGTCACGTTCAAAATTTGCCTGATCTGCGAGACGACTTTGTTCAGGATGAAGAACATAATGATGCCCAGCACGATTTCCGTTATTGCGACGGTAACCATCGTTTTCCAGAACAGCGACTGAAGCGGCTTCTCGAACGATTTCAGCGACACGCAGACGGCCATATACCATTTCGTGCCCGGAATTTCGGAATAAAAAATCAAATGAGGCAAGCCGCCGACATTCGTTTCAACGAAGCCGTACCGTTTCTTGACCAGCTCGGGAACTATGGGCTGAAAATCCGAATCCGGATCCAGCACATTGGAATGCAATATTTTCGTATGATCCGGGTGATAAATAATCGTTCCGTCACGCTCGAACATAATAGTGAGATCGGAAGGGCCGACCATAAAATCCGAAAACCCGCCGAACACCTTATCGGTCAGCAAATCCGCCCTCAGCACTTCCTTAATTCGATAATCCTTGTCGTATATCGGCACTTGCATCGTAATGATCAGCTTCTTGGTTTGCATGTTCACAAATGGATTGGAAACCACATCGTTTCCCCTCATCACGTCGATAAACGCCGCCTCATCCGCAATATGCATGGCCGTTCCGTCAATCTGCTTCAGGCTGCCCTGGGCATCACTGATACCGAACGTGGTGAAATTTCCGGCGGACCGGTCCCGTTCTCTCTTCAAATATTCCAGCCGGTCGGTATCCGTACCGAAACGGAGCAAATCGGTGTGGCTGATGACCTTCACTTCAGCAAGCCGGGTCGAAATCCAGGTCGAAAGGTCTTGCGCCTGCGTCTGCACCTTAGCCCTGGCATTATCCTTGAGCGACTGCAAAATGGACTGCTTGGCCGCCCGATAATTGCTCACTCCAACTAAAGTTAATGAAATACTCGTAATTAGGAGAAACAAAACGCTGATTCGAACGCGCAGCGATGCCTTCATTGGCGCCTCCCCTGATCTTTGGCTTTAGTTCATCTATCAGATCATCCTATCTGTGTCATTGCTTTCATTATAACCCCACCCTGTTGCGAATCCTACCTTCCCAAACGATTTTCGACATCAAACTCGGGAACTTTTTTCACACCTTCCGGTCTTGAAGACAATTTATGGCAAGGGATAAATGAGATGGTGCGATAGCGCTGCCATGGCAATCCCATTCGTATGAAAAAAAAGCTTCGTCTATACCCGTTCCGATGCAACGGATATAGACGAAGCGAGCACCGATCATTTGGAAATGACAGCGAGCCATTCCCGCAAAAACCTCATATCGTCAAGCGCAGCCTCATACAGCTTCTCCTGCTCTTCCCCTTGCCCCGTTCCCTCGACGAACTCCAGCGTGTAGGAGCCGTTGTAGCCCGTCTCCTTCAGCATATCCAATCGCTCCGCCGCTTCGGACGGCTGGGCGGATAGCCTTTGGAACGTCTTGCCGTCAGGCCGGAATTGGACGTGGGCGTGCGTAATGGCCGAGCCCAGATGGCGAAACCAGTCCCTCGGCGAGCCCAGACTATGGAACGGATGAATGATCGCCTCGCAGCGGTCCATCGCCTTCAGCGCGGCTGCGGCAGCCTGCGGCTCCTCCATCACCGTGTTAGGATGGCATTCGCACAGGAGGCGGCAATCGCCCGGAAGCCGCTCCGCCCATTGTTTCCAATTGCGGATATACATAGGCAGGTTCTCCGGCTCCTTGCCGAAGTTGAATTTGACGGCCTTCGCCCCCAGCTTGCGGATGAGCTGAGCCGCCAGCTCCCTGCCCTCTTCTTCTTCATCGTCGAACGATATGTAAGAATTGTATACGGATATGGGCAGAGCGGAGGCGGTCAGCTTGTCCAGCTCCTCTGAGCCCGCGCGGACGGCGTGGTTCTCCCACAGCTCGATCCCGTCGAAGCCGTCCCGCTTCAGCCTGGAAATCCAGTCGCTGACGAGGTACGTAGGCTCTTTCCCCGCAGCCCAGCGGTTTCTTTCCAACAAGATCGTGCCAAAATAAATGCTCCCTGCATCTCGAGTCATAATTCGGATCATCTCCCGATATAGGATGGTTACCTAGCGCCGTTATCCAAGTATTCTTGGTTGAGGCAATGGTTTCCTCCTTCAACCGGCGAAAAAGTGCGTCGAGAGCCCGTTGCAAGAAACAAAAAGAGTATTCGAGCTTGCGCTCGGATACTCTTTTACTGTACCGATTATGCTATCCCGCCTGCACCACATTCTAGCGGATCATCCTTCTATGAAGGTCACTTCGCCCTTAGAGCCGATCGGGACCATTTCGTACAAATATTGCGACATCAGCTCCTGTTCGTTGGGAGGCACGTCGCTCTCGGAATGATAATCAAAGTGAATGACGCCGGTTATCATGTCATATTGGTTAAAGGTCAGCTCGCCGTAGGAGAATATCGAATTGATAGCTTCGAGAATGCCCTCCAAATCCAGCACTCGGTTCAAGGCCGCTTGCATCAGCTCCTCCGGCAGATGGCTCACCTGCGGTACCATGTCCTCCTGGACCAAATGGTAAGGCTTCACCTTGAAGCAGGTGTGCGAGTGCAAATAGTCGGCTGCGAACTGCCTCAAGCTCCGTATGTCCTTATCCGGCAAATGCAGCTCCTCGTTCCAGGCATAAATAGTGGCTCTATGGTTTCCATCCGTATGAATTCTTACGTATCGCAGCTGCGGAAATCGTTGTTTGATCAATTGCTCCGCAAATAGACGGGTTCTCACATGGATCACCTCGTTTCCGATATTGGGCCAAACCTCCTCCATGCTAACGCTTTCATAATTCCATTTTATTAATTGCCGAATAAAAATATACGACGTCCGCCCAGGGAACGAAAAGAAAGGCAGCCGCCCCTTCGCGAAAGGGCGGCTGCCTCACTACTCTTATTCCTCTTCCGGAACCTGCAATCCGAGTCCTTCCGCAATGCGCCGCCCATATTCCGGATCGGCCTTGAAAAAGTGCCCGATTTGCCTTAGCTTGATGTCCTCGCGCTCCACCGGAGCCATGGCGCCGACGATCGTCTGGACGAGACGCGCACGCTCCTCCTCGCTCAATAAACGGTACAAATCTCCCGGCTGGGTGTAATGATCATGATGATCATAAGCCACGCTGTCGGCGCTGCCGGACACCTCAAAGGCCGCCTGCTTGTTCTCCGGCGTTTCCGCCGGTCCGCCGAAGCTGTTAGGCTCGTAATAGACGGAGCCGCCGCCGTTATTATCGAAGCGCATTTGTCCATCGCGCTGATAGTTGTTCACTTCGCTGCGGGCGCGATTGATCGGCAGCGACTGGTGATTGGCGCCCACCCGATAGCGGTGTGCGTCATGATACGCGAACAGCCGGCCCTGCAGCATTTTGTCCGGAGATACGTCGATGCCCGGCACCAGCGTCCCCGGAGAGAAGGTCGCCTGCTCGACCTCGGCGAAGTAATTTTCCGGATTCCGGTCGAGCACCATGCGTCCGACCTCGATCAGCGGATAGTCTTTTTGCGACCATACCTTGGTGACGTCGAACGGGTCGAATCGGTACGTATCCGCGTCCTCCAGCGGCATGATCTGAACACAGAGCTTCCAGGCCGGGAAGTCGCCCGCCGCAATCGCATTGAAGAGATCCTCCGTATGATAATCCGGGTTTTCTCCGGCCAATTGGGCTGCCAGCTCCGGCGCCAGGTTTTGAATGCCCTGCTCGGTTTTGAAATGGTATTTCACCCAAACGCCTTCCCCTGCGGAATTGACCCATTTGAACGTATGGCTGCCGAAGCCGTGCATATGCCGGAACGTTGCCGGTATGCCGCGATCGGACATGAGAATCGTCACTTGATGCAGCGATTCCGGCGACAGCGACCAGAAATCCCATATGGCGTTCGGATTTTTCAGATGCGTCTGCGGATGACGCTTTTGCGTATGAATGAAGTCCGGAAACTTGATGGCATCCCGGATGAAGAACACCGGCGTGTTGTTGCCGACCAAATCGTAATTTCCTTCCTCCGTGTAAAATTTAACGGCAAACCCGCGCGGGTCACGCACCGTATCGGCGGAGCCGCTCTCTCCCGCTACCGTCGAGAAGCGAATGAAGACGGGGGTCCGTTTGCCCACCTCGGATAAAAAGTCGGCCTTCGTATACTTCGTCAGATCGTTGGTCACCTCGAAGTAGCCGTGCGCCCCTGCGCCTTTGGCGTGCACGACGCGCTCGGGAACGCGCTCCCGGTTAAAGTGAGCCAGCTTTTCGAGCAAATGCACATCCTGAATAAGCGTAGGGCCTCGCGATCCCGCCGTAATGGAATTCTGGTTGTCGCCTACAGGAGCGCCCCAGCTGGTGGTAAGCTTGTTCTTGTTCTCGCTCATAATCTCATTCACCTCGTTACAATGATTTGGTGGAGCTGCACTTGAAGCGGTTCCACAATGTCTTACCCAAGCTGCAAAAATATGTATCGCACTAGTGTATATGTATTCAATGATCAAGCCGTTCATTCTTATCGGGATGTCCGTCAGCGCTTGATCACGAAATCCATTTCAATCCAATGACGGATACAAGAATAAGAGCCATACATGCAATACGCCGGTAATCCTTCGCCTCCCCGAAGGCAATCATCCCTGCCGCCGCACTTCCTACCGAGCCGATTCCGGTCCAAATCGCATAGGAGGTTCCCATGGAAATATCGGTCATAGCAAGCGTCAGCAGCGAAAAGCTGGCTATGTAAGCTAACGCCATAAGCAAATAGGAGGACCCGTCACGGCGAACCGTAACCCGCTTCATGGCGATAACTCCAGCTACTTCGCACAGTCCGGCCGAAATAAGGATAATCCAAGCCATTAGACATTCCCCTCCTTGGAGTCTGGAGCCGCCGTTTCTGTGACTAGCTTCAACCCGATGATGCCGGCTGCCAATGTAGCGATAAAAAGCAGCTTGAGCGGGTCAACCGGTTCCCCGAACATCACAATTTCCGTAATGACCGTGCCCGCCGTACCGACTCCGGTGAATACCGAGTACACCGTACCTAAGGGCAGGCGAGCCGCTGCGTCCAGCAGCACCTTGAAGCTGAACAGTATGCAAGCGAAGGTGATAAACCAATGCCACCATGCCGAAGAATGCTTCAAGCCCGCCACCCAGACTACCTCGAAAGCCCCGGCCAACAATAAAAACCACCAATATTTGTTCATATCCGCGATTCCGCTCCTCTCCAAGCTTCGTTTCAGCCCTGTAAAAATTTGCTTGAAATCCAGTGTAACGGATTATCGGCGTGTAGTATAATGATACATATTCATAGATCCATCATTTTTTTTGATACCAAAGGGAGGGCGGAAGCATGGAATTGACGGACCTCAAAGTGTTTGTGACCGTGGCTGAGGAAGGCAATATTAGCGGTGCGGCGCAGCGGATGGATTACGTGCAATCGAATGTGACGGCACGAATCCGGAAGCTGGAATCGGAGCTTGGCGTTCCGTTGTTTCACAGACATCCCAAAGGCGTGTCACTGACGGACAAAGGGGTCGTATTTCGCGAATACGCAGCCTCCATTGTGCAAATGTCGGACGAGGCCGTAAGAGCGGTTCAGGATACGCCCTACCCGAGCGGTCCTCTCTGCATCGGCGTCGTTGACACCTTGAATTGCGGCAGCCTAATGAGAGCGTTGTCCTCCTTTCAATCCCGGCATCCGGAAGTATCGCTGACGCTGCTGACAGGACCCTCCGGCGATCTGCTGGATATGGTACTGAGCCATAAACTGGACGGCGCGTTCGTGACGGGAGATTATCCGCCCGCCAAGCTGCTGTGCGAGCATGCGACCCGCGACGAGCTGAGATTGTTGACGCCGCTCACCGGCGATGAGTACCCGGACCTAGCGGCTTTGAAATGGGCCGTTTCCCCCAAAGGCTGCCCGTTTCGCGCCATCCTGGAGCAATGGCTGCAGAGCATCGGGCTCGCCCTCGACAATATTATCGAGATCAGCTCTTTGGAGACGCTTCTCAGCTGTGTTCGCGCCGGGCTGGCCTCCACGCTGCTACCTGCTTCCGTGCTAAACGGAGATGACGGAACGATCGGGGTGTACCCTGTACCCGAGCCGTTCCGTTATACGAAGACGAGCCTCGTCCGCCGCAACGACCGGTTTACGAGCAAGGCTTTTACCGTGTTTGCAGAGATGGTCAAAGCATCCGGGATGTAGCCCTCATTCTCTGCGCGTCTTTTATGAAGTAAATCTTATACAAAGGACAAAGGAGGGCTTTTATTGAAATTATTTTTAGCGCTGCTAGTATCGTTATCGTCGGTCTACGCGCAGTATAACAAGCCGTTTATTGTAGAGGGGCCGTCCATGGAGCCTACCTATCATGCAAAAGACCGGCTCGCCGTCGATACGACCTATTATCAGGATCATTCGTTCCAGCGCGGAGATATCGTCATCGTACAAGTAAACGAGAACCAGTACTACTTGAAAAGAGTGATCGCACTGCCTGGAGAAACCGTCAAAGTAGAAGGCGATCAAGTATACGTCAACGGGCGGCCGTTAAAAGAGCCATACATACAAAAAGCGGTGGAGGAAGCCGCCAGCCGGGGCGAAGCTTACAACCACCGCAATATGAACGAACGAACCGTACCCGAGAAGACGGTTTTCGTCCTCGGCGATAACCGCTCCAACAGTCTTGACAGCCGCGACCTGGGTCCAATCCCTTTCGAGAAGATCGTAGGCAAGGTCAAACCGTAGACAGTCGTTCAGGATGCGTATACACATTGAAGGAATCGCCGCGGATAAAGCCGATGACCGTAATGCCCAGATCCGAGGCAAGCTGCAGCGCCAGCTGCGTCGGCGCCGACTTGGAGAGCAGGATCCCCACGCCGATCTTGGCCGTCTTCAGCAGCACCTCGGACGACACTCTGCCGCTGAATACAAGCACTTTTCCCTTCAGCGGAATACGGTGCCGCAAGCAGTGGCCGTACAGCTTATCGAGGGCATTGTGCCTGCCGATATCCGTTCGGGCTGTCAGCAGCTCCTCCGTCGTGCACAAGGCGGCGTTATGAACGCCGCCCGTGTTGCGGAAGTCCGATGAAGCGTGCTGTAGCCCGCGCATGAGCGCAAGGCATTGCTCCGGCGTAATCGTTGTCCGGGACATAACCGTTTTGGCCGTACGGGCATCATTATGAAAATAAAACTGGCGGCTCTTGCCGCAGCAGGAGCCGATAAACCGTTTATTGTACCAGTCTTTGCCGGTATTTTGCGCGGCGGCCAGCTGCACATCGGCAAAGCCGCGAGCCTCGTCCAGCGACAGCTTGGCGATATCCTCCATGGTACGGATCATTCCTTCGGAAGCCAGAAATCCGATGACCATGTCCTCCAAATCCGACGGAGAGCAGACGATCGTCGCGAATTCTTCCCCGTCGACCCGGATCGTAAGCGGAAACTCGTCCGCGACCTCATCCTCCTTCTCCTGCAGCCGCCCCGACTCATACTTCAATATTGGCCAACGTGACGTTACCGGACGTTCCATGCCCATCACTCCATTTCCGTCTCAAGCTCGGCGATCCGCTTCTCGACATACTTCGTATCCTTGAAGGCGTGATAGGTTTCCGCCTTTTCCACCACGGCAGCAATGTTATATTCGGGTATGCCCGCATGCGGCTCATATACGCCTTTCGGAATCAGGCTGTTGCCCTCCGGCCAGTGAACGCCGATATTGCCGCGGCGAATTGCCGCCGGCTTGGCGCGCCCGTGCAGCAAGCCGTACCGGTTATAGACGACAACGGCGTCCCCTTCCCGCAGCCCGAGACTGGCCGCGTCCTCGCCGTTGATCAGCACATCGTACCGGTCCGCATTGTTGAACGGATCGATATCGCTGTAGATCATCGAGTTGAACTGCTTGCCGCGGCGCGTCGTTACCATGAAGTGCCCTTCCGGCTTGCGCAGCTCGGGCAGCTCGATCGGGATGAGCTGTCCGCGTCCGTCGGGCGTCGGACAGACGCCGCCCTCGCACAGCCACGCTCCGCCCCATTGGAACACATCGCCGCGTTCCGCCAAATGCTGAACGCCGTCGTAATACGGGACGGCCTGAGCAATTTCGCGGCGGATGCCCTGCGCATCGCCGAATCCGATGCGCCGCTTGTTCTGCGGATCGACGCGGACCGCCAGCTCCGCATAGATCGCCCACTCCGCCCGCGCTTCCCCGATTCTCGGCCCTTTGATTTCGGGCGAGAAGTAGACCATCCGCTCCGTCGACGTCGACGTGCCCCCGCCCGGCTGCTCGTACCGGGTCATCGCCGGCAGCACCAGGACCGCTTCGCGCGCGTCGGCCAACGTCGACGTATTCAGCACGATATCCTGATGCACCCGGATATCGACGCTCTCCAGGCAGCGCTGTACGAAGGCCGGGTCCGGCATCGTCTCGAGAAAGTTGCCGCCGGACGTGTAGAACAGCTTCAACTTCCGCTCGTGATCCTGCGGCAGCAGCGCATTCTCCAGCGAGACGCCGACGATGTCGCCCTGCCATGCCGGCAGCTCGAAGCCCCACAGCTTCTCGATGCGGCTCCGGTCCGCCGCCTTGTAATCGCCGCCCGGCAGGCTGAACGGGTCGGCCCCCATCTCGCCGGAGCCCTGGACGCCGCTATGACCGCGAATCGGCATGAGGCCGCAATGCTCGCGGCCGAGAAATCCCCGCAGCAGCGCCAGATTGGCTACCTGCGAGATGTTGTCCGTGCCGAACCGGTGCTGGGTCAGCCCCATGCTCCAGACGAAGACGGCGGATTTCGCCTTCGCAAGCAGGCGGGCAAACTCCAGCATCCGTTCCCGGCTGAGCCCCGAGGAGCGCTCGAGCTGCTCCCATCGCTGCTTCATGACATGCTCTCTCAAGGCGGTATAGCCGTTCGTGTGCTCATTCACGAACGCGCGGTCGATGGCGCTGCCGGGGGCTTCCATCTCCATCTCGAACCAATGCTTCATGACGCCGTTCATGAACGCAATGTCGCCGCCTATGTTCACCTGGTAAAAGTCGTCGGCGAGCCTCGTTCCGAATAAAGCGGATTCCGGAATGGAAGGAATCCAATACTGTTCCATCGACGGCTCATAGTACGGATTGATGACGATAATTTTCGTTCCTTTCCGCTTGGCCGCGTACATATATTTGGTCGAAACCGGCTGGTTGTTGGCGGCTACGCTGCCCCAAAACACGAGCACGTCGGTGCCGATCCAGTCCTTGTAGTTACAGCTGGAGGCGCCTATGCCCACGGACCGCTTCAGCGCCGTCTTTGAAGGAGAATGGCAAATGCGCGACGCGTTGTCGATGTTGTTCGTGCCGAGGAGCCGGGCGACTTTGGCCGCCGCATAGTAGCTCTCGTTCGTAATCCCGCGCGCCGTCAAATAGAAGGCCAGCTGCTTCGGGTCGATCGAGCGGATCTTCGCCGCGATCATCTCCAGCGCTTCGTCCCAAGTCAGCCGGGAGAAGCGCCTCTCCCCTTGGCGCCGGATCAGCGGATACGGGATGCGCCCGAGCTTGCGCAGTGCCGTGCTGTCGAGCCGGGCCAGCTCGTCGATGTCCCGGTGCAGCTCCTCCGGCTTGATTGCGGGCATCGTGCTAAGCCGGAGCACGTTCAGACGCGTCGTGCATAGATGCGGGCCTTCCAATGTCCGGTCGTACAGGCCGGACACGCCGAGAGCGCAGCCGTCGCATACGCCCTGCGTCAGAATGCGGTAAGCATAAGGCAGCTGATCGCGGTTCTCCCAGGCGATCTTCGCCGTTTCCTTGATATGGTGCGGCTTCACCCGCCCGAGGCCGAAAGGCGCTTTGCTCACCCACAGCTTCGGATCAGGCTGTTTGGGAAGCTTGATCGGACCGGTGTGCTTCGTTGTTCCCATCTTGTATCCTCCTATGAACTCAAATAAAAAGCCGCAGCAGACAAGCCCTCTTATCGCAAAAAATAAAGGGTAGGTCTGTTGCGGCGGTTAGTCTTAAGCAGGGTCGCTGCCAAGTGCCAACGGCACATTATGATGGATGCTACATGATGCTCAGGTTATTTGAATAATCGTCATTGCTCATGAGCCTGTCAGACTCATAAATGTCTCGGAGCGGCGAATTTGCTTTCGATGTCCTGATCGAAGACGAAGATGGACATGCCGAAATCTTTTTCCAAATCGATGTCTACATATAATTCCAGGAAACGGGCGCCGAGCAGCTGCTCCATCTCTATCGGCGGGTTGTTCTTGTACATTTCCTTTACCATCTCGGTCCTCGCGGAACGCAATACCTGCTTTCCGTCCGCTGCCGAGGCGATAAACTTCTCAACGGGCGAAAGGTTCCCCTCCATCTCGCAAATAGCCCAGCACTTGCAAAATGTCGTGCGGATTTCCCGCGGACCTTTGCCCATATGACGCTTTCGAAACGCTTTCACTAAATTGCTGAATTCCGCTTCCGTTTTGTTCATATCGGGACGTCCTCATTTACCGGATTTACATCCAAATTTTATCACGGAGTTCAGGTTTGTTCAATGGATGCGGCAAAAAGAGGGTTCCCTTACACATATCCCAGCTCAGCTCGATTAAGCAGGATCCGGCGTGTGCGGCTGCTATTTTTCGAGAATTGCAGAATGCTCTTATCTATGTAAAATGGCTAGAGATGACGGGCATTTATTGAAGTTTCATAGAGCCGCTGGAAGACTTTGTGCCATGAAATGCGCCTTGGCCCATGCTACAATGAAATGGCTCCGAACGATCCGTACCGGATTATTGGTCATGGACACCGGAAGCAAAACTATCAAAATTAAGGCCGAAGCTTAATAGAAAGCACGGGGGATCCATTCCATGGGGTGAAGCCGCCTATTGCGGCAGGGTGATTGCTCTTTGACCCGAATCCGTCAGCTAACCTCGTAGGCCGCGAAAAGGAGAGGATTTTTTTGAATCGTTTCAAAAAAGTTGTTTTGACAGGTGTACTGGCTTTGAGCCCGATTATCGGCGTGAGCGCTGCATCTGCGGCTCCGTTAAATACAATTTCCGATAGCACGCTGTCCAGCTTGACCAAGCAATACGGCATTGACCTGAATTCTTTGCTGCAAGGACAACAAGGCCAGTGGCATTCTATCCCTACTGGCAGCAATAACGTTTATGCCGGTGGATATTGGACTCAAATTCCTGTCGGCAATGGCAACGGCAGCAACAATGATTGGAACTGCAACTTCGGCATTCCTTCCGTGAATCCTGGTAACGGCGCCGGTCAAGGCAATGTCGACGATGGCGGCACAGCTGACAACGGCAGCGAGGATAACGGCGGTACCGTCGACAACGGAAACGTTGACAATGGCGGCGATACCGGCAATGTCGACAACGGATCCGCTAACGGCGGCAATACCGGCAGCGGCAGCACGGGAAATACAGGCAGCGGCACGGTCAACGAAGGCACTAGCGAGCAATCCGCATTCGCTACCGAGGTCATCAACCTGGTAAACCAAGAGCGCGCCAAAGCAGGTCTGGGTGCCCTGACAGAAGACAAAGCTTTGTCCAATATGGCACTTGATAAGGCAAAAGACATGTACAATAACAACTACTTTGATCATAATTCGCCGACCTACGGTTCTCCGTTCGACATGATGAAGACTTACGGTATCAGCTACTCTTATGCCGGCGAGAACATTGCTAAAGGTCAACGCAGTCCGCAAGAGGTTATGAACTCCTGGATGAACAGCCCTGGGCACCGTCAAAACATCATGAGCCCTAACTACACCAAAATCGGCGTTGCTTACTACAACGGCGAGTGGGTACAAGAATTCATCGCTAACTAATACGGATAGTATCAGACAGCCTCGTATGCTTTATGCATCGGGGCTTTTTTCTGTTTTCCGGGTGCTGTTCACTCATGAAAGGACGGTATATCGGGACAGATAAAAGTTGAATTTTTAGAATATTCGAACATTTTGTAACCGTTTGCATATACATATAGCATAATCTGCATTTAGCTATTTCTTTCGGGAGGTGTAATCATGGCGGTTCGTCATTTGCTGGCTGCGTTGATTGGTCTCTTGTTTATTTTCGCTCCGTTCTGGATTGATTTCAATCATGAAGGTGCGGTTGTTACGAGCATCGTTGGAGGAACGATTCAAGCGGTAGCTTCTTTCCTCGGCTTTATGCTGAAGAAATCAGGCTGGGGTTCGTGGCTGAACTGGATTTCCCTAATGGCCGGGGTCTGGTTCATTATTTTCCCTTTCGCGTTCTTGACCGGTTTTGCGGATTATGTGGTTTATATCGTCCTAGGCATAACCACAGTAATGCTCAATTACTATACCATGAACGACGAATTGTGAATTGTAAGCGCTGCAATCTATTTTGATAGTCCCGGTTTATATACAGGCGGCTTTTTTTCCTTTATTCTGGAAAGGTAGTGATCCAGGAAATGGAGGATGATCGTTATGGAAACATCAGCATCATCAGTAGCCGCTTACTTTCTGCAGGATACCATTCAAACCTTTCGCAGCATGAAAAAGCTCGCCGACCGTGCCATGGAGCAGCTGGAAGCTTCTCAGTTCCGAGCCGCGCCCGATCCTGAATCGAATTCCATGGAGATCATCATTAAGCATATGCACGGCAATATGCTGTCGCGTTGGGCCGATTTCCTTACTTCCGACGGAGAGAAGCCGACCCGGGACAGGGATGGCGAATTTGAATCGGGAGCGTTGGATCGGGAACAGCTGCTGCAGTTATGGGAGGAAGGCTGGAGCGCGCTGTTCGCCGCTTTGGAAGACCTCGGGCCGGACGATGTGCTCCGTACCGTGACGATTCGCGGAGAAGCCCATACGGTGCTGCAAGCGATCCAGCGTCAGGTGTCCCATTACGGCTACCATGTCGGCCAAATGGTATACTTGGCGAAGCATCTCCGAAGCGCTCATTGGCAGACGCTGAGTATAGCCAAGGGCCAATCCCGAGGCTTCAAGCCTTAACTCAATCAGGGCCGCAATCCTTACTATGGAGTGCGGCTTTTTGCTTTTTGCTTTTTGCTGCGCATCGATAGAGATGAGTTAAAGGCTTTCTCAATGAATGCTGTTTTTCTCGAAGTTGCCTCCCAGTACATCGGAAACCTGCTGGATCGAAATAAACGCCCGTTCGTCAATTTCCTGCACGATCGACTTGAGCTTCGAAACCTCCAGCCTTGTAACCACACAATAGATCATTTGCGTGTCTTCCTGCGAGTATCCGCCCTTGGCATAAATATAGGTCGTGCTGCGCCCTAAACGGCTAATGATGGCGTCCGATATCTCTTGATATTCGTTCGAAATGATGGTGACCGATTTGGATTCGTCCAACCCTTGCACTACGATATCCATAACCCGCGATGCAATATAGTATGTAAAAATCGAATACATCGCCGAATCCCATCCGAATACGAAGCCGGCTATAATAAAAATAAACACATTGATAAACATAATGATCTGTCCGACGGACATGCGGAACCGCTGGGATAGTAAGATCGCGACAATTTCGGAGCCGTCCAGCGAGCCGCCGAAACGGAGCACCAGTCCGATACCCGCGCCGAGAATGAGTCCGCCGAACAGCACCGCCAAAATCTTTTCCGTCGTAAACGGCTCGACATGATGCAAAAATGCGGTGACCACCGACATGAGCCCGATCGCGTATAGGGTGGAAAAAGCGAAGGTTTTGCCGATTTGCTTGTAGCCGATCACCAGAAACGGGACGTTGATGAAGAAAATATACAGACCCAGCGGCAGCGAGGTCAGCGCCGATAACACGATGGATATCCCGGTAATGCCGCCGTCGATAATTTCGTTCGGAACGAGAAAAATTTCGAGGGCAACCGCCATCATCACAGCGCCGATGGAAATAAAAATAAACTTCTTCACGAAATCGGCGGCTTTCATCTTTTTATGCATTCGCGCCATGCTCTTCCTGCTCCTGTCGTTTTTCTTTTTACCATTCCCCCATCGATTCAAAATCATGTTCACTAGGCAGGCTACGGTTAGCCCCAAAAAGAAAACCCTTGCCTCGAGGCAAGAGTCGGTGTCAGTTTAACGTGAAGCTTTGTCAAATTTGTCTGCAAAAGCAGCCACTCTACGTAATGCTTGTCCGCTTGATTGCAGCATGTGTTACAGCTTCAGCTCAATTAATTCCGGGCTGCGCAATAGTCCGTGACGCGTCCAGCCTATGCTTTTCACTTTGGCTTGAATTTGCGGCATCAAGTAGACGAACTGCTCGTCTTCCCCGGATACAAGCGCTTTGCTGAGCTTTTTGAATGCTTTTCTGTGCTTTAAATGAACGCCCTGCTCCAGCATGCCGGCCGGCCGGCAAACGCCTTCCTCTTCCTTCGATAGAAGCCAGCCGAAGCCATCCTTGCGGTAACCCGTTATAGCAACTTCCTCATGACGGTAATTCATAATTTTAATCCAGTCGTGCGACCATCTGGAAACGTACGGACTGCTTTTGCGCTTCGCTACCATACCTTCCATATGACGTTCCACAATGGTACGGTATAAAGCTTCACCATGGCCGTCCGTTTGCGGAACGAGACGAAACGCCTCATTTTCGGGCAGCACCGACTCGAGAATCGCGCGGCGCCTTACGAGAGGCAATCCCCGCAAATCTCTCCCTTTATAAAATAAAATGTCCCAAACATGATATTGTGCCGGTTTTTGCAACGAAAAGGAATGAATCTTCCGAGAGTCGGCAAGCATCAGCCGCTCTTCGGCCAATCCGGCAGCCTCCGCTCCCGTTTCCGCATCAATACAGCTCACTTCGCCGTCCAATACGATGTCGCCGTCCGCAGGAACGTTCAACAGCTCGGGATATTGCCGCGTGCATTCGCGCCGTTCCCTTGTGAAAAGCCGGGTCTCTGCACCGTTTCTCGATAATAGCAATCTATGCCCGTCGATTTTGGGCTCGAATACATAGGCCTGATCGGAAAAGGGCTTTTCCCTGGCATCCATACGCATGGGAGAGATAAACATAACCATCACCTAATGTCCATTTTAACATGAATAATAGCTATGAATAATTAGGGAATAGTTGGGGGAACATAGAATTACTCTATTAGGAAAGGAAGTTAAAATATGGCTAGTGGTCAATCCAGAAGCAGCAATCAGATCGTTGTTCAACAGGCGTCGAGCGCATTGGAGCAGTTGAAATATGAGGTTGCACAGGAGCTTGGCATTCAAATTCCGCAGGATGGATATTATGGCTATATGGCTACCCGGGATACCGGCGCCATTGGTGGTCATATGGTCCGCCGCTTGGTGCAAATCGCAGAGCAGCAGCTTTCCGGCAATCAGTTTTCCGGCAACCGCTTCTAAAACCGCATAACCTATGCCAATGAACAACCCGTCGACCTTCGGCGGGTTGTTTTTTCCTGTATATACCTTCCTCTTCGGCAGAAATTTTGTTGCAAATACAACAAAAATACGATACTCTTTTCTTACGCACTTGAAAAATACCATATTCGCGGAGTTGACAATATGAAGGAAGTTTTACGTGAGGTTGGAATGATCGCCAGGTCACTGGATTCCATAAGCAATATAGAATTTAAACAATATGACCTTACGAAAGGTCAATACCTGTACCTCGTGCGAATATGTGAAAATCCGGGCATTATTCAAGAAAAGTTAGCCGAAATGATTAAGGTAGACCGGACAACAGCTGCTCGTGCTATAAAGAAGCTTGAGCTGAACGGATTTATTGAGAAAAATGATGATCCCCATAACCAAAAAATTAGAAAACTGCTTCCTACGGAAAAAGGAAAGGCCGTTTACCCTTTTATAAAAAAGGAAAACGATCATTCCAATAAGGTCGCACTATCCGGATTGTCCGAAGATGAAGCGGACACCCTGTTTAACCTGCTGCAAAGAGTCAGAAAAAATGTAGAAAAAGACTGGGAATTTGTAAAAAAGGGAAACAAGAGGAACTACTGATTAAGGAGACAAATAACATGACTATAAATATTAAAAAGTGTACGGTTGAGGATCTGGGCATACTCCAAGAAATTAGTGTTGCAACATTTAATGAGACATTTAAGCATCAAAATTCACCTGAACATATGAAAGCCTACTTGGAAAGAGCATTTAACTTACCTCAACTAGAAAAAGAACTATCGAATATGTCTTCGGAATTCTATTTTATTTATTCTAATGAGGAAATGGCCGGATATTTAAAAGTAAACACCGGTGATGCTCAATCCGAAAAAATGGGCGATGCTTCGCTCGAAGTAGAGAGGATCTATATAAGGAGCACATTTCACAAACAAGGGCTCGGTAAGTATCTAATCAATAAAGCTATAGAGCTAGCGATAGAACGGAATAAGGAGAGCATCTGGCTAGGGGTCTGGGAAGAAAATGCGAATGCCATTGCCTTTTATAACAAAATGGGGTTTATTCCAACAGGATCCCACTCTTTCTATATGGGTGATGAAGAACAAATAGATATTATCATGACCAAAACTCTCGCATAGCGTATCTCTGACAGTTTATTCCCAGTCGACACCATTATGTAAAAGAGATTTCTTCCATGGTTGGATTGGTCGGTGTAGGTGTGAGTAAGCCGGCTCCTTATGGCGGGGCCGGTTTTTCTATTTCTGGAATGACCTTCCGTAAACAACCAGCCTTGCAAGCAAAAAAATGATAAAATGATATTGTATAAACAGAAAGGCGGAGAAAATATGGTACAAGCTTTCGTCATTGCACCTGGAACGTATACAGCTTTCGAATCCGAGTCGGAGCTCATCGACAAATGCAAAGAATGGGGCTTGCTTTCCGAGAAAGCGGCCAAAACCAAGACGTTTTACTACAAAGGAAGCGGCCTGAACGTTGTCTGCAGCATCGTAGGCTACGTCGACAAAATGACCGCCGTCATTGAGTTCGAGGACAAGCGGCAGCACTGCATTCATCCCTCCTATTTGAAGGAGATGCAGGCGTCAAGCTTCGGACAGCGATTTATATCCGCGGCTGAGGAGCCTGCCGAACCGGAAGCCTCCGCGGTTGCAGAGGAGCAGCAGGACACAGCGGCTGCCGAGCTGCCGGCGAGTCAAGCGGCTGAAGCGGAAGCACCAGCCGAGGATGTCGCTAAATCTGAAGAAGGAACCAACGGTGAAACGCAGGCAGCCGAACCCCCAAAGGCAAAAGCCAAGAAGGAAAAGGCGGCCAAAATTCAGCTCCCTGAGGAAAAGGTCAAAATGACCGCTACCGTCAAGGAGTTTACGACAGTGCCTAACCATTTCTCCGACACGGACGATGAGGTCGTCATTTATGAGGAGGTTTCCATAACAGAGCCGGAAACCGCACTGGGCGAAGCCTGGTCCAGCTACAGCGCCACGCTCAAGAAGCTGGAGCTCGAGGTCGGCGATATCTTGACGTTTGAAGCCAAGGTTGTAGCGAAAAAGCTAACCAAGCATCCGGTCCCTTATAAGATCAACAACCCGGCAAAGCTCCAGAAGCAAGACGCCTGATCTATCGGAGGAGCCGTGAGGACAACGAAAAAAGTGCTGCTGGACACGGATATCGGCGGAGATATTGACGATGCGCTATGCTTGGCTTATTTGCTTCGCCACCCTTCCTGCGAATTGATGGGGATCACTACCGTCAGCGGCGAAGCGGAACGAAGAGCGATGGTTGCCGATGCGATCTGCCGGGCGGCAGGCAGACATATTCCTATTATGGCCGGGGCGGACAAGCCGCTGCTTCCGAGCCCGGTATATCCTACTCCGGACGGCGCTAGCAGACTATCGAATTGGGAGCATGGGACTTTTTTTCCCAGTTACCAAGCCGTCGATTTCATGCGAAAAGTGATTCGTGACCATCCGCACGAGATCTCCCTTCTGGCTGTAGGTCAGCTTACCAATGTAGCCGTATTGTTTTTGACCGATCCGGAAATCCCCATGCTGTTGAAGGAATTGCATGTGATGAGCGGCGTTTTCTCTCAAGAGCTGGAAGCGAGTGCCGATATGCCTATGGGCAACTGGAATTCATGGGCCGATCCTCATGCCAGTGCCATCGTATATAACACCCAAGCCCCTATCCACATCACTTACGGACTTAATGTGACGACTCAGCTCGTGCTGCAAAAGGACGAGCGCCCCGATCTATTCCGTTCCCGGCTTATGAGATGCGTGGAGGATTTCGGGACGCCTTGGCTGGAGCGTCATCACATGACGTTTCACGATCCGCTTGCCGCAGCTTGTTTATTCGAGCCTGGGCTATGCAAATACCGGCGTGGACTGGTGGAAGTAGACACGGTTCACGTGGACCGGTGGGGAATGATGAGCTTCCGCGAAGACGGGAATGGGCTCTACACCATTGCTTCATCGGTAGATCGCGATGCATTTTTTGCGCATTACTTCTCCGTCGTTTGCTGAGCATGCGTCGGCTGCCAGGCCAACCGCTTCGTTTCGGTTGGCCTTCCCAATCCAGATAATATTCCTTGACAGGAATATTCCGATTAAGGTATATTCAGGGCATAGGCTGCGTTTTGCCGTGTCTTGGTGGGAGAGCAACTGACCCCCTATAGTTGGATGTGCAAAGCGAGGCTCCTTGCTCAGTACTTCATGAAATGGTTTATTGATCGGGGTCCCGGCGCCTGGCAGCCTCCCGCCCCCTTGCTGTCGGTTACTTGGGTGAAAAAGGCTATTGGGGGCATGCTATCGGACACCACTTCTGTTTAGAGAATATGATGTATGTTTTCGGAAGAATCGGACACCACAGCCGATTGGGCAATAACACTGTTTGGCACGCATCGGACACCACATCCGTTATTCGGTCATTTTTGCGCCTTGTGTGGCTGATTTTCGTCAAATAGCGGAACTGTGGTCCGCTGACTGTTATGTTTGCTGCATTTTTTCCGAAATAACGGATCTACGGTCCGATCCACACATCAGGCATTCTAACGGTGCTTGGAACCGGTGCAGCTTTTTACGTACCCATCATTCTTCCCTTAAGCTTAACCTGTTATTGGCAATAAGAGTCCAAGCCTTCGTACCTTAGGAAGCCGGAATGGTTGCGACTCAACCCGATTCTACCCGCTGCCCATCGGCATTAACTCTGTGAATTTTAAACGACCATCATATGGAGGGATGATTGATGATAACGAACTTTATTACGGATGCTGAGAAGCCTGAGCTGGTCATCACGCGTGAGTTTCGCGCTCCCCGCGAGCTTGTGTTCCAATTATGGACCGAGCCTGAGCATTTGAAGCAATGGTGGGGACCGACTGGCTTTGATCTCGGAGTCTCCCAATTGGACCTTCGTCCGGGCGGAATATTCCATTACAGCATGAAATCGCCCGACGGCTTTGAAATGTGGGCCAAATTCGTCTATCGCGAGATCGAAGCGCCGGAACGTATTGTATACGTGAACTCGTTCTCGGACCCGGAAGGCAACACGATTCGCGCCCCATTCGAAGGCCATGAAACCTGGCCGCTCGAAACATTGTACACGTTGACGCTTTCCGAAAGCGACGGCATAACAACGGTCACGCTGCGCGGAGAACCTATTCATGCGACAGAGGAAGAGCGCCGCACTTACGCAGCCGGCTTCGACTCCATGAAGCAAGGCTTCAGTGGGACGTTCGACCAGTTGGCCGATTACTTGGCCCGCGTCCTATAAGGCTGTACAACAAAGCCATCGCCTGAGTTCACACTCGAGCGATGGCTTTTCTCACTTTGTTAGCTGTTATGCTCTTCGGCTTGTTTACCCCAGCTTCACTTCTCCAAGATTAGCCCCTTTGGCAAATAGACGCTCAATCTTCTTCTCTACCTCAGGATCCGGTATTAACGGCGGTGCTTGATGCGGTTTGGTCCGAGCGTCAATAATTACATTATCGCAAGCCCAATGCTTGAATTCATAGCCGCTGTTCACCCCGTAAATGTCATGGGACGGGTTGCTTCGTGTGAATGTGACCCATAGAAAATTGCTGAGGCTGGCACTTACAAAAGAGCTATTGTCGCACAGGACGATCATCGGGCAGGACGAGATCGGTCCCTTCGCCCGGATAGCCTCGCAGAAGCTCTGCATTTCCCGCTCCGCTTCCGCGTAGCTTGCAAAATCAGGACCTTGAATAGCCACGACGCCCGGCATGACCAATCTGGCATTCTCATAGCCGCGGATTTCCTTCAGCTCATCAGGGACCTGCTTGCACAGCTCTCTCTTCGTGTCGCCATACGCCGCGAATACGACCTTGCTCCCGCTATTTAACCCGGTCCCCGAATAATCCAGCGTATCGATGGTCGTATTCGTATAAAAATGAATGTCGCGGCGCAAATCAATCCGCTCCAAAATATAGGTCAGAAAATCGACTTCGTCATGCGTCGTTAACGGGCGATGCTCTTCCGCCGTAATGAACAAATATTTAGCCAGACTCAGCTGGCCTGTACCCAATATCCGGTTGGCAATCGTCAGCATTTCGGTCGGCTGCTTCACTTGCTGGTACGGCGTGTACCGTTCGCTGCCAATGGCGAACAGCAGCGGATGAACGCCTGCGGCATCGACGGCATGAACTTCCTTGACGCCTGGGATTTCCTGCTTGATCGCATCACCCGTCAGCTCGTGGATAAGCTCGCCGAAGGACGTGTCCTCCTGCGGCGGACGGCCAACGACGGTAAACGGCCAGATGGCGTTCGGCTTCGCGTACACTTTATGAATTTTCATCACCGGAAAAGGATGAGTCAAACTGTAATAGCCCAGATGATCGCCAAAAGGCCCTTCCGGCTTCGTATCGTTCGTATGAATCTCGCCGGTGATTACGAAATCGGCATCGTTGCTGATGCAGAAGCCGTCGATATAGCTGTAGCGGAAACGGCGTCCCGCCAGCATTCCGGCAAAGGTCATCTCGCTTAAGCCTTCCGGCAGCGGCATGACGGCCGACAACGTATGGGACGGGGGCCCGCCTATGAAGATGCTTACTTTTAACGGCATGCCCTTTTTGTTCGCTTTGTCCTGGTGAATGCCGATCCCGCGGTGGATTTGATAATGAATCCCGACCTCTTTATTCAGCTCGTAATCATTGCCGTTCAGCTGGACGCGGTACATGCCCAGGTTGGAGTTCATAATTCCGGGCTTGTCCGGATCTTCCGAATAAACCTGGGGGAGCGTGACGAAGGCTCCTCCGTCCATCGGCCAATGCTGGATGAGCGGCAAATCGGAGATGCTGATTTCTTGCAGAGCTACCGGTGTGCTGTCCGAGGTTTTCATAGGCAGCGCGTTCCATGCCGTCAACCCGGCTCCTATATGCTTGAACGGATTTTTCAACGCTTTCATAGGATCGTTGCGCAGTGCGATGACGTTCTGCGCGGCTTCCCACGTTTCGCGGAATATAAATTTGCTGCGCTCTATCGTGCCGAACAAATTGGAGACGGTCCGAAATTTCGAGCCTTTCACATTTTCAAACAGCAGCGCCGGTCCGCCGGCCTCGTAAACCCGCAAATGAATCGCGGCCATTTCCAGATAAGGGTCGACTTCTTCACGAATACGGACCAAATGACCGTTCGCTTCCAGATCGACGATGCATTCTTCCAAATTACGATACATAAGAATAACTCCAATCTCCAGAGTTTGCTGTTTCTAAGTTAAACCGAATTCCAAGCCGTTGTCAAACGCAGGCGGACATTCGAAAAAACGCAGCCGAAATAGAGTCACAAATACGGGAGAACGTCATGAAAAGAAAGGTTCCTCTTGCAGCCGGCCTAATCATCGGATTGCTCGGGCCTATCTTCTACTATCTAACCTAGACTATCTCTCCGTACAAGCTATTGGGTATAATGATGCACATAGTTAACCTGTTACAAGAAAGCACGCAATGACAGGCTCACCCGCTGCATCCATGTTACGATGAATACAAGAAAGGAGGTTATGCGGTTGGAATGGCTTATCCGGATGAAAGAAGCTATTGACCTTATGGAGAACAAAATGGAGGAACGGCTGGATATCGAGCAAATCGCCAAAGCGGCCCACTCGTCTCCGTTTCATTTTCAACGGATGTTTCATATGCTGACCGGGATGACAGTTGCGGAATACACGCGAAAACGCAAGCTGACATTGGCCGCCCAGGAATTGGCGATGTCATCCTCCAAAGTGCTGGATATCGCGCTGAAATACGGCTACGATTCTCCCGAGTCCTTCTCCAAGGCGTTTCGGAAAATCCATGGCATTTCACCGTCGGAGGCCCGAAGCCCGGGTGTCAGCCTGAAGGCGTTTCCCCGCATTTCCTTTCATCTATCCTTGAAGGGAGATAAAGACATGGATTATCGTATTGTAGAAAAAGAGGCCTTTACCGTCGCCGGCCGATCGCTTACAATGACTTGCCGGGATAATGAACATTCCCGTCTCATTCCGAAGTTCTGGGCGGACAGTACGATCAACGGCACGCTTGCCCAGATCAGCTCTATGGGGGCAAATGAGGCATTGCTCGGACTCTGTCTGGATATGAAGCCTGATACGGAGGATATCACTTATATGATCGCAGGCGAAATGAAGCCAGGTGTCCATGCAGATGGCTTTGAGACAAGAACCATCCCGGCTTCGACCTGGGCGGTCTTTCCATGCGTCGGACCGATTCCGGGATCCATCCAGAGCGTGTTTCAGCGAATTTTCCAGGAATGGTTCCCCGCTACGGGCTATGAGCATGCCGGACTGCCTGAGATGGAGGTATACCCTTCCGGAGATACGACATCGGAAGATTACCAATGCGAGGTTTGGATTCCTGTCATTAAGAAATAACAGGACAAGCCGGATGCTGAGGTTCGCCTGAAAACTCTATCGTTCAGCCTGTTGATTGAGATCAGCAGGCTTTATTTACGTTCATTCACAAAGGGGCAGTGAACACACTTACAAGTGTCTTGGTTCAACATCTTGGTCCCCGTAATATTACGGTGAACGCTATTTTCTCCGGCTTCATTAATACAGAGATGAATGCACCAACGCTGCAGGATCCTGACGAGCAAAACTATGTTGCCGGTCTTTCAGCCTTCAACCGATGGGGAGAACCGGAAGATGTGGCGGATATCGCCGGCTTTCTTGCCTCTTCGGACAGCCGTTGGGTGACCGGTTAATGGATTGATACGAGCGGCGGGACTCGTCTTTAAATTCCATGAAGAAAACCTCCCGTTGTACCTGATCCATCAAGGACTTCAGTCGGCGGGAGGCTCGTCTTTACCTGCCTGCGCATCGATATCGCCACTTTTTTCATAAACCAGGCTTGAAATGGTATGATGGATGTCGGAGGTGACCTCATTGAATCAAGAGAACATTCAAACGGTTACGCTGGGAATGGGGTGCTTTTGGAGTCCGGACGCGTTGTTCGGGCATATGGCTGGCATAGTGAGAACGCGCGTTGGATACGCCGGAGGGACGACTGCCGACCCGACCTACCATCAGCTGGGAGACCATTCGGAGACGGTCGAAATGGATTTTGACCCGGAGATTGTGTCATTGGATTCTATAGTAAATGTATTTTGGGACAACCATAATCCGCAAAATATTAACGATTACAAAGGCAGGCAGTACCGTTCTATCCTGCTGTACCGCGATGAGATGCAGTTGGGAGTGATCCGGAATGTCCTGCAGCATCGGGAGCAGCTGGGGAATGACCGGCCTGACACGGAGGTCGCTCCTTTTGTGCGGTTTTATAGAGCTGAGGACAGGCATCAGAAATATTATTTGAAACGTTTCCCGGACGCCTACGGGAAGCTATCCACCCTCTATCCGTCCCATGAGGATCTGGTGAATTCAACGTTGGCAGCTCGCTTAAACGGTGTTGCAAAAGGATATGTTAACCTGACGCGAATCGTCGAGGAGATTGAGGCGTGGCCTATCGAGGAGGAGGAACGGGGACAACTCATTCGCCTAATCCGGCAAATCAAATGGTAGGAGTACGCAGGAATACGTATAGCGGCAGCAAGCTCCCGGCGGTTATCCAAACCCGTCGTTCCACCGCTATGTACCCACTTCTGCAGACGCGCCTCTATCTGCGGTCAAATGCAAGACGAGCCGCAAGGCCGGTCAGCACTCCTGCCATCAGCCAGCGCTGAACCTTAAGCCAGGTCGGACGCGTGGTGAACCATGCGGCGACTCTGCTTGCCACTAAAACAATAATCAAGTTAACGGTAAAGCTGACGGCAATTTGCGTCAAACCGAGTATTGCGCTTTGTCCTAACACCGAGCCCCGATCCGGATCGACGAACTGGGGCAGAAGCGACACATAAAGCACCGCGATTTTCGGATTGAGCAAATTCGTCATGAAGCCCATGAGAAACAGCTTCTTCGCCGGCTCGGCGGTCAGCTCGCGGGGTGTCCACAGGGAGGCTGCACCCGGCTTGATCGCGTTCCATGCGAGCCAAAGCAAATAGGCTGCGCCCGCCCATTTGATCGCTTCATAAACGTACGGAACCGTGAGAAAAATCGCGGAAAGACCCAGCATGGTCGCACAAATATAAACGATGAATCCAAGAATAACGCCAAGCAGCGAAATGAATCCGGCGGTACGTCCTTGCGTAATGGACCGGGAAATCAGGTAAATCATATTCGGACCCGGAGAACACACCATTCCGAGCGAGACAAGCGCAAATGCAATCAAAGTACCCCCACTGACCATCCCATGACTCCTCTCCATGCTAACCTGCAGCAAAGGTTTGAATCATTATACATCATGAGGCCCGCTCCGCGTCAATCTGTTTACCGCTTGTATCGGTGTGCTTTGTGAGGTGCCCTCCTTACTTTTCTAATGATATGCCGTTTTGGTCGATGAGATAGACGACTTCCGCAGTCTTATCGGATATTACAATCGTCATTTTTCAAAGCTTCTTCTGCTGACAGATTAGTCATCTTGCATCCCCTCCCTATAGGCGGCGGCTATTATGGAGACTCGGTCATTTTGGGCAACCAGCACTGCCCCGTTGAAATAGCCGAGATGCACAAGAGCGTTCATGTATTCATGTAACGAGGCCGCTGTTTCTTTCAAGATCGTTTCCTCGCTTAAGCTTGATGATTCCAATTTATCATGCTTCCGCCGCGATTGGTTTGGAGAGAACGCCTATAGTTAATTATTCGCCCTGCCTACCCCCACTGCAGCTGACCTTGGAACACGACCTGCCTATTCCCTTCTGCTATTTCCCCGATGACATAGCTTGACAGTCCGTGCTTTGCCAAATGCTCCACAGTCGTTTCGACAGCTGACGGATCGACAACGAGGAGTAATCCCGCTCCCATATTAAAGGTGCGCAGCATCTCTCGTTCATCGACATCACCCACTTGATGAAGCAGCTTGAATATCGGCAAAATGTCCAATCGGGACAAATCGATAAAAGCGTCCAGCTGCTCGGGTATAATGCGGTTTAAGTTGCCCTCGATCCCCCCTCCGGTAATATGGGCCATCCCGTGTAAAACGTCCGATCCGAACAAATCCCGGATAGACTTGTAGTAGCATAAATGCGGCTTCATAATGGCATCCAGGAAGCTCTCTTCTCCTACCTGCTTATCCATTATTTCAGGATATTTGTCCATAATGGCCCGGACGAGAGTATATCCGTTCGTATGAATTCCATTGGAGGCAACAGCCACCACCGCATCTCCCTTACGTATGGCTGAGCCGTCAATGATCCTGGCTTTATCGACAACGCCTACGATGCTCGACGTGAGGATGTAGGAGCCTTTTTCCAGAACACCTGGCTGAATGGATGTCTCACCGCCTGTAAGTACACAATCCTGCTCCTTGCAAGCCGCCGACACGGCATCGACGATTTCGCCGATGATCTCTTTGTCCACAGCCCCGCAAATAATCGCATCCTGCACCGCCAAAGGCTTGGCCCCCATGACGATAATATCGTTGATCAAATGATTGACCATATCGTAGCAAATCGAGCGGATCCAGCCATGCTGAAAAGCCAGCTTTTGCTTCGACCCCGGCTCCTCCGTTTTCATAACCAGCACCGGGTGCTCGTACTCGGGAAATTTAAAATCGTACAGGGAAGCGAAAGCCCCCAGCGAATTCAATACTCTGCTGTCGTTGGTCTCCAAGCTTTTGGCCATCGTTTGCTTGACGGCATCGGTATCGTCGATATTAATCCCGCTTCCAGCGTATGTCAGCTTATCCTTGTTCATTTTAACGATCGCCTCCTATGTTTAACGAACGGTTGCTCACTTCAATAACCCTTGCTCCAGCCTGTATTCATAATCCTCTTTCATAGATAAAGTGTACAACTCGATCACATTCTCTTCCGTGTCTTTAAAATAAACCCTTCGGTGACTTCCCCTTTCTATTATTTTCATATTAATTTCATTACTCTTAAGCACTTGAATCGACTTCTCCATTTCATCGATGCCAACGTATAACGCCAAATGAACATGAATACCTCCCTCGTCAAAAAGCCCGTTCCATGAAGAGATGGAGGAAGCCTTCTCCGCTAGCTGCTGCTGATCAAAATCCCTCGGCAGCCATAAGCCTAATCTTGTAGGCCCGCCTACATACAGCCATGTCGCCCAAATGGTTCCCGCATCCTCCGTAAATTGCCCCTCGCTATACCCCCATTGTTGAACGATGGGAAACCCCAGCTGGCCGGACCAGAAATCGATCGCCCGATCCATATCCTTCACTTCCAATACAACCTCTGACACGCCTTGGGCGCTAATTTTCATGATGC
The DNA here is from genome assembly GCF_042793215.1 of Paenibacillus sp. NPDC056579. Lineage (NCBI taxonomy): Bacteria > Bacillati > Bacillota > Bacilli > Caryophanales > Paenibacillaceae > Paenibacillus > Paenibacillus sp. NPDC056579. The sequence goes on along the minus strand of NZ_JBHTVD010000002.1, from coordinate 467,960 downwards.
CCGTCTCCTTAGGATAATATCTTTTTTCCATAAAAAGGATTACCTATATACAATACGCCCGATGTTAAATAATTCCTTTTTATTTCCAGAAAATCGTTGCAACAGGAACTCGAGCGAATTCGGTGAAAAAGACCCATTCGGCGCATACCCTTAAATTAGCCCCTCTTTTTGTGAAACATAACTTCCTGTCTATGTTATTTTTGTACATTCGGTTTCGTCACTCATAACCGTTCTTACGGCATTTTTACTTCAATCTCGGCTTGATAAATCCCTGGCACGAGAGGACTGAATTCGAATTCTACGCTATCGGCGTACTTTCCTTTGTTTCGAACACTTACAAGCATTTGTAGCGGCTTCTCGCCGGGAGGAGCATATCGGGCAGTCACCTTGTACTTGCCGAGCGGCACATCATTCATACCGAACCCGCCCGGAAAATTGTAGCCGTATTTGGTAATGACCTGGCCGCTGCCACCCATGGATGAATCGATAGGAGTAAGAGTTAGCTCTACATTATTTTCCATATAACCTTTAACGAAATCGTCTAAGGCAATGTAAAGATAGAGCTCTCCATAAACGGTTTCCGCCTGCAAGGTAAAATTACGAATAGCCCCTGTATTTCCTGCAAAAGCCGCATCGACCTCAGGCGTCAAATCGATTTTGTACGAATTTACGCTGTGAGAACCTCCCATCCTCCAAGTGGTGGCTAAGAGCGGCAGATCTATTCGATAATAACCGTTTGCATCGGTAACCGCGTTTAAGTTGCTATTATAAAGCAGCTGGTTATCCGCAAATACTTCTGCACCCTGGATCGGGCGGCCTTGTGTATCAACAACACGACCTTTGACTACGTAAGGCTCGACATCATCGGTGTTAGGAGCTGGGGCCGGAGCCTCATCCGCTGCACCTGCGGATCGGATTTGAATCTCCGAAGCGCTGCTGCTGTCGGTAAAAGTGACCTGATAACCGCTGTTCTCCGATACGAAGCGAAGCGGTACCATCGTGCTGTCTTGAATCATTTGCGCCGGTACATCCAAGAGAATGCTCTTGCCATTTACTTTCGCGTTGTTGTCGTTAATGGTTAGCTCGATTTCGAGGCCGTCTTTTGTTCCAATCGCCTGCCGCAGGCTGCCGGTGTCGACCCATTTTACCGCAAATCCCAATGTTTCGAAAAGCTTGCGAAAGGGCACGAGCGTCCTTCCGTCCTTCAATACCGGCTGAGCATTGTCAAAATAGAGCAGCTCTCCGTTAAAGTAGATGTTTATAGTCTTTTCAGCAGAAAAGAGAGCTTGCGGAATCAGCGTTAACAAGAGAAATGCGCACACGATAATTTTCAGGGATCGAGAAAACCTCTTGGTTGTCATGATGGGTCCCTCCTTGTTCCAAAAGATACGGGAATGAACTGCACACCAAGCTGATGCTTTTTGCACCTTTAACGGGGGCGTTTCGCTTAATGCTTCAGATCCACCGGGTCTGCTTTACTTGCCGTAGTGCATCATTTCATTATGACATCCTCCGGGGATGCTCCTTTTCATTATCCTTTCCCCCGCTTTCTAATAATTGGTATAGCAAATCCAAAGCCTTGTTTAAGTGTCTATAATAAGTGGCTGTCGACACATTCAATTGTTTGGCCACACGTTCGTGCGGCCTAATTCTCTCTAAATAGAGACTGGATAACAGTTTGCCGAGCATCTCCTCATTTTCATCGCCTTCCGCCAGTCCACGGATTGCCTCCTCCAAATCCCTTTGTGCAGCATAGCCGGCCCCCTCAGCGGATAAGCCTTTCATAACACGATGAGGAAATAAACGAGCGTACGATTGAGATAGTGCCGGATTTCTCGGGAGAAGGGACCAATGCTTTAAGACGTTTTTAAGTTCCTGAATGTCCTGCTTGGTTATCGGTGGTGCCGAAGTTTGCGCATTAGTAACCCGGTTTACGGAACGGTCAAGCTTTGCAACAAAATCTTCTTGTCTAAGATCAAGGACAAACGCACGATACTCCGTTCCCATAGCGGAAGTTGCATCTGCCCAAGGGACTCTTTCGAATCCGCAAAGCTCAAATACAGGAAACCATTCCATCAAGCAAGTAAAATCCAAGATCCACTCGGCGCGCGTAAAGTGCTTCATCAGTGTGTTGGTAATATAAGCGCGGGTATTTCCTTCGAGCTCCGGTTTAATTCCAATGAGAGCGAATAAATATGCATTAGGAATGGGCTCCCAACCATTTAAGAAAGGTTTGAGCAAAGGTTCCTTGCACAGCACTTTGAGCATCCTGTCATGTAATGGAACTTCCCCGAAAAAGGCAATAAGTTCATCCTCTTTCCATATTGTAACGAAGGAAGCAGGATCAGCTGCCCAAATATCCTGCAGCAGATTTAGCATTGGCAGCTCTTCTTCAGTTGCAGGTGACGAGTATCGATAAAATTGGATATAGAGACTGCGCAGAACAGGCAAGTCACATTCCCGGCATGGGCGTAACTCGATCTCGCCGTCCGGATGTCCTGAGTAACAGATTGCCCGAACGATCGGGTTCTCGTGGAGGCTCATTTTATCAATTTGCAGCTCGAACCGCCGTTGCGGATGCAGTCGTTCTTCACTGCGAATTTGCTGCAGCGCATTGCGCCGCATCGTTTCGTAAGCGATTGGTTTCCGAAGGGCGAAATCCTCCAGCATCCATGCTCTTACAGCGTCATGAAGCATCCAGCCGTCTTCCTTCATCATGACGAACGGCATGCTGACAAACTGCCGGAATGAATCCGGCTCCAGATCCGTCTCCATTATTGCCGAGAGCCTCTCTTCATTAAAACGCCAATAAACGGAAGCGGCTTCAAGAATTCGCTGCATGTATGCCGGTAACCCTTGAAGCAATTCCTGCATCAATACCGAAACGAGACGATAGGTTTCCTCTCGATCGAACTGCATGGATGTACCGCCTTTGAGTATCGTTTCTGCAGCTAAGACCATGGCAAGCGGTATCCCTCTGGAAAATCGGAAAAGCTTGGTTTGATCGGCCGGTTTGGATATTCCCCTCAGCTTGGCATATCGTTCCACCTCAATAGCAGTTAGCGCCTGCAATTGAATCGTATGAGTGGAATCCACCCAGCCGGAACGAAGCCAGCCTCCCGTGAGAGTGTTTCGACCGATCGTGACGATACGGATCGATACATCCAATGTGTTGATCCATTGCAGGAACCAATGCTCTATTGCATGCCGATCATCGAATGAATCGATTAAGAGGACTATATGGCCGCGTAATGAACGTGAAAGCCGGTTTATGCATTGAGCAATTAAGTCTGAATCGCAATGCTGTATTTTATTTATTACTCCGGCTTTCACAAGCTGTACCGCTAATTGATCCAGAATGGTTTCTTTCTGCTGAATGACTTTGCTTCCATCAATATAATAACAGCGGCCCTCCTCCGTTTCTGACAGGAACCGGCGCAGAAGGGTCGATTTCCCCATGCCGCTTTGACCGAAAATATGAAGCCACCGCCACACAAAACCGCCTTCTGCGTGTTTATGCATGATATCCAATTCTTGTGCCCGCCCGACAAAATAAGCTCTATCCGATCGTAGCATCTCCTTGTTTGACACCATCGGCTACCGACTCCTTCAGAGTATCAGTTGAAAACATTATACGCCATACGATATGATACAATTTCGTTTTTTTGAGAGAATAATGAGAGTATTATGATAGGGAGTGGTCCAATACCGACATTACATTTTGTCCCTGAGATTACGCACAAAATCAAGGAAAGTACCTATGCAGCACATCGAGGCTGCCGGATCCCGGCAGCCTCGTGCAGTGTCTCTAGTTGACCGTAAGTGTCGGATCCGTTAGAATGCCGCTCAGCTTCACTTGTTCAAGCATATGTCCTATATTTCCTTCACCGGCATACCTAGTCATGTCAAAAAAATCTTGATTCAAATCCGACCAGTACAGTTCATTTTCATCTCCGGATACCGGGACGTCATGCTGCAGTTTGCCGGCATACACTTCCACATAGCAATGCTGCAAATAGTATTTAAAATCCATGATATGATGCAAATGAACATCCTTCCGGGAAATGCCCGTTTCCTCGAACAGTTCCCGGTAGGCGGCTTCCATCCCCGTTTCGCCGCTCTCGATTTTGCCGCCGACCAAATTGCTTAATCCTTTATAAGGATCCTTTAATCGTCGGCACATAAGTAGCCGGTCCAACTCTTTATTGTAGATCATTATCACGTTATATCCTTGCATGAGCCGATGATCTCCTTATATTTCCTTATTCAGCGCCTTATTCGCCATCTTTCTTGTCGTCCGTCGTCAAGTCGTTTTCTTCCGGTAACGGCGTCACGGTTTCATCTGAGGCGGAATGGGAATCGGGGGCGGCAGACAAAATATCATTCAAGCCGTTTTGAAATTGGGCCAACAGCTCATGATATTTGGCTGCCTGTTCGGATGCAGGGTTGGCCTGTGCCGCCTCCGCTGCTCTCGCCATCAAATAAATGAGATCGGACTTCTCCTTTATAAAGCTGCGCAAAGCCATCTTCCCGGATCTGCCGTCAAGCTGCCGGTACCGTCCGTGACGCTCCCAACGGCCTTCTGTCCGTTGCTTCGCCGCCTCTTCCCTTTCGCGAAGAGCCTCTCGTCCCTCATCCGTAATATGGTACAGCTTCTTACCGTCGGTCTCGCTGTAGCTTATTAGCTTCATGTCGTCGAGCAGCTGCAAATTCGGGTAGATGGAGCCTGCGCTCGGCGAATACAAGCCGCCGGTTTTGTCCTCCATCGCCTTGATCAGCTGATAGCCGTGCATAGGCTCGGAAGCGAGCAGCTCAAGCAGAGCGAATTTGAACTCCCCGCGCTCAAAAAACCGCCTTCTCCCTTCGCCCCGTTCGCCAAAGCCCCCCCGCGAACCGCCATGACGGTGCCTCAAAAACATCTCCTGAAATGCATACTCACGACCAAAACGTCTACGTTCTTTATGACGATCTTGATAAAATCTCATGTATGATCACTCCTCAATACGATATATCGTTATAATATTACGATATATCGTATTGGTCAACATGTTTTTTGAAAAATACGGGAAAAACGAAAGAACCGCATAGACTGGCTCTATACGATTCTTTCCAAGCTTATGTTCTATTATTTTATAACTCCGGCTTTTTTGAAGGTCCTCAATATTGTAATACATAAAGACACCGTTACGTTTTATCCTGATGTTATTAATAACGGCTTCGTCTTTAAATTCAAAACGAATAATTTCCTTGGGGGCCGGGTCTGCAGTTTCGAGGATCATTATATCGGACTTTCCATTTTCACTATAAGTAAAATATTCTAAGAATACAACACTCTATCGACCAATAAAACGCGGTTTGCGGTATATGATCGTGTCCTCAATTGGTTTGTATATAGCTCCCTTTTTCTCTTGCCATCTTTTCATCTCTATTACCTGAACCTGAAGATTTCTTAGTAAGCAGCCTTCCTACCTTAACTGCGGGAACTTCAACTGCATAATACATAACACCGGCCACAACAAATGACAGCACGAATCCTATGCTTAGCACAAGGGACATGCTCCATTTATTATGGAATATATATATTAGCGTGAGAAGTATAACCATGTGATAGAGGTACAGACTGTATGAAATTTTCCCGACGAAATGGACCGGCCTAAATGTAAGCACATTTCCTAATGTTTTTGAGTTCAGAGCGAGAACTATGAAAATAGAACCACCCAGTGCAGCTGCCCAGTCGTTTAATACGAAATTATGGATTACATCAACACCAGGCAAGACAATCCAATCATACGAATAGGCTATAAGACCAGCTGCCAATAACAGCATTTTTAATGCGCTGGAAAGATTTATGATCCTCATACGTATGGCTTCCCTATTCATTGCCAGCCAAGCGCCTAGGATAAAAAAGCCAATGTAATACGGTGTCATGATATACGAAGAATAGCCACTTATATACATTGTGTAATCGAACCCAAACCCTTTAAGTCCAATTATAGCCATTCCAAGATATGCCAACGGAATGCAAAGCATCATTATGAAATTAGTTTTCATTGCTGTCCTTACAAGGATAAACATGATAAACGGAAACAATATCGATATTCTCACTTCATGCACGAGCGACCATAATACGGGATTAACCGACTTATTATCCATACCGCCTAAGAGGAATATATTATTCAGCATTGTATAAAAGGTCGGTGTATGAACCCACAACCCGTTAAACCAATCACTAAGCCCTTCCAGTCTTCCCGAATACAGAGACAAAATACACAACGCAATTAGAACCGAAACCATGCTAGGGATATAAATCCTGCAAAATCTGCGAATAAGATAATCCCCGTACCTCAGCTGTTTATTATTTATATAAGGCAAAGATAAAACAAATCCACTTAAAATAAAAAACAGGATTACCGACTCATGCCCAAACCAGAATATGTGGAGTGGTGTATTCTTAAATTTCTCAAAAAAATATACGTCAGGCAGTATTATGGATATATGCGCTAACAATACTGATGTAGCCGCAAGACCTCTTATCGAATCCAATTCATCATATCTCATACTAAACAACTCCACTTCCCAAAAACGTTCTTTATAAAGAATATCCAACAAATAACATAATTGCAATATGTTTATTGCATTAAAAGCTCGGATACTGTCATTTTATTGTAGATACTGCAAGCTCTCTTTGACAGCAATTTATTATTTCCACACCACAGTTCGATAAAACGCACAACTTGCAGCAGCAAATACCTCCTTCCCTATCCAAAATAAAAAAAGACTGAACGTCTCCGTCCAGCCTCTAGCAACTAAAGCAGCATTACCTAAAGCCCATTTCATGTATCTGCCGTTCGACTTCCATGATCTCTTCTTTGGATCGTCCCAGCAGGACACCGTATACGAAGATAGGATTGTCGTCCGTTTGATTTGTCGGGTTGTAGATGCAAAACGGGATCATCATGTTTTCTCTGATCAGAGTCTCGGTCAACAATCGAAACGCATGAAACGTGGAGTTGATTTTCCATTTCCCTAATTTCAGCACGGTGGCGTCCAACAGCTCCGCAATACTATCCTTAAAAAGAAGCGCCATAGTAGAACCGTTTTGTCTAAAATTTAAATCGATAATGAACATACGGTTATCTTCCGTAAATACGATATCGATTCCGGCAAATCCCACGTATCCAAGGGAAGCCGCCTTCTCCATAACTTGTCGGCACAGCTCGATCGCTTCTTCCGGAGGCTGGTCGTGCATATCGATCCAATTGCCGAGATATTTCCCTTCCTCCGTGATCACTTGCTCCGCAGAACCAAGGTACACCGTATCTCCGGTGTAAGTGTGTGCGAACTGGACACAGAAATTTCGTTTCACCTTAAGAAACTCTTCTACAACAACAAAGGAGCAGAAGCGGAACAGCTCCCTTGCCCGCTGAAGATCTTCCAGGGTTTTACAAATGACGACCTCCAGTCCCCCACCGTTAGGCTCATCGGTAGCCGCCTTGACGACATAAGGAAAATCGAACGGCATAGTATCGCTCTCCACCAGATGGTCTATCGGCAAAATCCTCCGCTTCGGGACGTACGGTTGGGAAACGAGCTCCTCCAAATTGCTCTTGTTATTCAGAAATAGCAATAACTCTTTATCAATCCAATATTGTTTCTCATCAAACTCGCCGGGAAGATGGGCGTAATTGAATACCAGGTTACTCCCTTTGCTTTGCTGATATTGCAATAATTCATAGTAGCTCTCTTCATCCTCGTAAGTCAGCAGATTGCTCCCAACTTGAAGTCCTGCCGCTTCCAGCAGCATTAAACAGGAGGCCCGGCTTACATCCTCGTGGCAAATAATGGGGACCTTCCCCGCCACCGCCAATAAACTTCCTGAAGTGGAATCCTGGCTAATCTGACCGGGAAGCCACTGGCTGTTATGATACGAGGCTCTGCCATTGACGATATATTTTGAGCCGAAAATTTCATGAAGAGTGAGGAGTGGCTCCAACATTTTTCACCCCCTTCGTGTAAGCTACAAGAAAGAGGCCTTGCATCCCTCGATGCGACCCCTTTGCTTTTGGTCAATCTAGTGTATTCCTTCCTCCTCAAAAGTACTGTGGTCTTGTACCTATTTTCCCTATTTTTGGGTGATAGACCAAATCGTTTGCTCCAGGATATTCGTATAGTAAATGGAATACACAGATAAGGTGTGATTGCCGTGGGAGCTCCATTGCAAAGGAATAAATGGTACAAACATCAGCTGTTGATGAAATACCCGTCATTGAGAAGGTTTTTGCCTAAATCTCACAAACTGTCCGTGAAAAGCCTGCGGAGCATGCTGGGCCGCTATAACGAGGTCATCTTGAAACCCGTGGTAGGCTCCGGGGGTATAGGAATCATCAAAGTATCCAAGCTTCGTGACAAAAAATACAATGTTCACACACTAAATGCAACGAAAACCGTTACCGGAAAACAGCTGATTCCAGTGTTAAGAAAACTGAAGGGAAAGAGGCCGTTTCTCATCCAAAATTGCATCCCTCTTGCCAAAGTAAATGACAGCCTGGTAGACTTCCGTTACATTGTCCAGCGCAAGAATGGAGACCGTAATTGGGTCATTACCGGAAAGCATGGGAAGATCGGAAAACAGGGGTCCATTGTCACCAATTTGCAGCAAGGAGCGAATGTCTCCACCGTGAAGGAAGCGCTCCAGCAATCCAATATCAAGGATGTCAAGAAAACGATGTCGGACTTGGAATATCTTTCTCTGACAGCTTCCAAAGGCTTTACTCGCGAATTCAAATCACAGAATATTTGGGGATATGATCTCGGGGTCGATGCAAAGGGCAGAGTCTGGATGATTGAAGCCAATTGCACACCTCTGGTAGGCGGCTTCCGCTACTTAAAGAACAAGAAGATGTATAAACGAATTCGCAAGTATCAGGCCTACAACAGAAAGCATAAATAAAGACGGCTGCATGGAAAAAAGACGCGTCCGGCCCACGGGTACCGTGGCTTTGGAGGCGTCTTTGTTCATCATCGGGGGCCGGCTCACTCTCTGATACAAGCCGTTGGCAGACACCGTGTAAACTGTGGTTTACATCGGTTCTTTTATCTTGTAGCATTAGTAGACGAGGCAGCCCGCCTTATATTCAAATCCATCCTGTCGATGCTGAGGTGAAATACCGCTTGGATAACGAAATCCAACATGTGAACGAGCGTATATGCCCCATGTGCGGCAGCGCCAATCTGTGCAGGGTAGAAAGCGGCGACTGCTGGTGCTTTCATACCAAGGTTCCGCTGGAGCTTCGCAATCGGATACCGGCCGACCAGAGAGGGAAAGCTTGCATTTGCCGCAAATGTGTTGAAGAGTTTAACTCCCGGCAATAAGGCTTGCGGGATTGAACTGCATAGAAAAACAACTAACTATAGATCAGAGGGATAACTGTTGGCTAAATCTAAAGTAGCAAAACGACCGACACGAGATGAATTCGTGCTGGAAGAGATAGGAAACCAGCTCATGGAAGCTTTTTATGAAAAGTCCGAAATCGTATTGACCGTCTGGGGCTGGGAAGAACCCGTCCGCGGACATATCGATAAAATGGACTCCAGAACAGGTAAAGTACATATCGACCAACCGAGCGGCGTCGTCAAGGTTCCTTTCATGGATATTATGAGCGTAGATTATCCAAGAGATTGATCAATCAAGGCTAGGCTTCGTCATGAACCGGCTTCACGGCTTTCCAAATCGTCCAGCGGTCCTTTTCCACCATGGGAGCGGGTGTATCTCGTAGCTGCTCCTTGATATGCTCCACCAATTCTTCCAGCTGCACGTCGCTCAGCTCATGGAGGATCGATCGGCCGGTCCGTTGGAGCAAATCGTCGGCTAATTTGTCGATGTCGGGATAAACCTTTCTCGTCTCCCAGAACGAATGCTCCTCGATGCCGGCAAATCCGGCTTGTCTCAAAGCTTCTCCGACCTTCGTCCCCGTATGTCTGCGCGCTATTTCCGTCTGTGCCAGCTCCGGATATTTCGAGAAGAAGTATCCTCTTATGTGTGTCGCGCTCCCTGGCAAAAGGCAATCTTCAGGGGTTCTGTCCTGAACGATGATGGTCCCCTCGGGCCGCAGCAGCCGGCAAGCTTCCATAAAGCATCCGGGAAGATCGTCCAAATGGTGAATGAGCGCCCGCTCCAGAACGACATCGTACTCTCCGCCCGCCAGCCCCGTGTCGTATGCATTGCCATAAGCAAACATAACGTTCGGCATGCTACGGCAATTGTCCTTGGCCGACGCAAGGATGCTTTCCGAGAAATCGACGCCTGTGACCCGCTTCGCTCCCTCATCCGCCATCGCCTTCGAATAAATTCCGCCGCCGCATCCGATATCTGCGACATGCCGGTTGCTTACATCCACGAGCTCCTGCAATCGCTTAATCCATGTGTCATCGGCTTTGCGGGCAGCATAAGTACCACGGTTCTTCTCATCTTGAAAATTTATCGGCAACTCGGTCATCCCCTTTTCGCATGGAGTAAGGATTTAACGAAACGATAGCCTGTAATTTCATAGCCCAGATCCAAATAAAACCGGTGCGCCTCGTCCTTTCGGCCGAATCCGCTGATCAGATACGTGCCAGTACAGCCCAGATCCAAAGCGAGCTGCTCGGCAAAGGACATGAGACGCTTTCCAACGCCTCGCCGCTTGAACGCTGAATCGACGACAACGATACAAATCTCGCCGTACCGGCTTACCTCGCGGATGTTCTCGCGAATTCGAAAAGCAAGCGCTGCCTGTACTTCCCCATCCTCTTCGTATACGAAAAGAGTGTCCAAGGAACTGCTCTCGGTCATACGGAGCCGGTTCAGCATATCTTCCGGCGAGACCGGTTTGCCGCTTAACTGCTCCATCAGCGAACAAAGAACCGGGATATCGTCTTCCTTCGCTTTACGAATGACGTAATTATCCATATGATCACTCCATTTTGTTTCATTTAATGAAACAAAGTATCATTTAATGGAACAATTTCATTTTACATCACTTTTCCTCCATTTACCATACGTTATGAAAAATTTAATAATAAGACGATGCTAAACCGCATTATGGAAATCTGAAGAGACAGGCCAATTCCTAAGGTGTGCCTGTTGGAGAGATTGGTTGAGTCGATCGGACTACAGATCCTTTATTTTGCCAAATATAGCTCAATTTGCAAAGTGATCGGACCACAGATCCTTTATTTCGCCAAAATACACCGTTTTTGCCGGAGAAATAGCCAAATAACGGTCTCCCTGTCCGATCCCCCTCCAAAAGCAGCGCCATTCCAGCAAATAGCGGATTTCCTGTCCGATAGTCCACCCATAGTCCGCTAGGCAGCTTAAAACGATACCCTTGCAGCAAAGATTTCTAAACCAACATGCAGTTGGCAGATCGTCATCGATTGATTTTGCCAGGCCGGAAGAAGGAAACCACCGTGAAGCCCTTCTGCTGCTTACCGTTTCACAGGGATCTCAACAAGCTCAACTCAACTCCTATCGGAGTGCTTCGAGGATGAGAACTGAACGTTTTGCGTTAGCAAAACTCGGCTATGCAGCCAACGCAGGTTTTATCGCAGGTAAAAAAAGAGCCGACTGCTCTACGGCAGTCAGCTCTATCAGCTACTATCATCCATTATTGGATTCGGGTCGGGGTCCGAACCTTTTTATATTCCGTTCGCGTGCCCGCTCGATTTCGACCTCGCGGTTGCGCGGCTCGGCATTGGTTACAAGCGATTCCAGCAGCTTGCGGGCAGCTTCCGCCACCTCGCCGATGGCTCTCTCGAATGCCTCCTCATTCGCCTTCGAGGGCGTGTTAAAGCCGGAGAGCTTGCGTACGAACTGGAGCGAAGCGGCTTGGATTTCCTCTTCCGTGGCCGGAGGGTCGAAGTTGAACAGTGTCTTAATATTACGACACATGGCGTATCTCCTTTTTGGTTACCGTCATTGTATATCCATTTTACTACAATCGGACGGGTCCTATCCAGCCAGCCGCAACCGCGCCTTCAATCCGTCCTTCCATAGAATCTCAGAGTATTCTCATAGAGGATGTTCCCGGCCTCTTCTTCGGTCATCTGCTTGATAGCGGCTATTTCTCGTATCGAATACCGGATCATTTCCGGGTGAGTCCGCTGTCCTTGGAACGGCCCCTCGAATGGCCATGGACCGTCGGTTTCGGCCATAAGCAGGCGGATCGGGTACTGCTCCACCAGCCGCCTGGACCGTTCTCTGTAGACAACATCCGGCGTAACCGAGATGAAACGCCCTTTGGCTTCCATCCGCCGCAGCGTGTCCTCGCTGCCTTTGAACCAATGAAAATGCGCCCGCTGCACCCCGTATGCATCCAACAAATCGCAAGCGATGTCCGCATCCTCGTATACCGCATGAAGCACAATCGGCTTGTCTAGCTCCGCCGCAAGCTGAATGAACCGCTCCAGCAGCGCGATGTACGGCCCCTGATCGAACCGCTCCCCCGCCGCTTCCGCTGCAGCTCTGGCATAATACGGGAGCCCGACCTCGCCAATGGCGGCCATCTCCTGCCGGTTGTCGCGAATCCATTGAAACAGCCGCTCCTCCTCCGTCTTCCCGAACAATGCTTGCTCCGGATGAAATCCGAACGCCAGAAACAGCGGATACGCCGTCCGCCTTTTTATCTCCAGGAGAGCCCGGCACGATTCCTCATGCATGGAGACTGCAACCAAGCCCTTCACTTCAGGGCCGAGAAACGCTAGCAGACGCTCCCTCTCCTTTTGCTCGTATTGATCCAGATGGATATGCGCATCGATTATAGGTATCATCGAACCGTCCCCCGCTTCCTCTCCAAGCTCAAATCAAGCAACGACTCCATCGTCCGACGAAGGCGATGGCGAAGGCGTACCGAGGTCCCAAATCCACGCAGCCAGCTCCGGTAAAGAGGCTGCCTCTCGTACAGAAGGATGCGCTTCGCACAGCTGATCGAGCACATTGAACTCATGCAGCAGCGTATAATTCATCAGCCGCCGTACCAGACGACTGTTGTCCTTCCAATGCTCCTCCACCCCGTATTGCGTCAAAAACCGCCCAAGCAGACGCTTGTCATAGCGGAACAAACCGAGATGAAGCGCCACGAATTCATACAGCCTGTCGCCTGCTCTCGCGTCCCCGAAATCGATAATTCCCGCAGGAGTCCACCGGACTCCTTCCCAAGCTCCGAGCACATGGTCCCGGTTTAAATCGCAATGCAAAATATAGGGGCCTCCCTCATCATCCATCAGCTCGGACAAGGGAATCAGATATTCCTCGATCTGATCTATCAGATGGTCCGGAAGCGCCTTCCATCTCCGATGGTTGTCCAGACAATGCAGCCGTCTCTCTTGCAAAAACGCGGCGAAAGAGTCCCAAGACCGCCGCATAACGGCGGATGACTCCACAGGCAGCGCGTGCACCTGACGCAGCACTTGCGCCAGAAACCCGGCCAGCTCCCGCCGGTCATCATAGGACACAAGCTCTCCTGCTTCGCCGAGACTTGCTCCCGGAATGACTGTGGTCACGATGTATGGCCAGTGCCACTCCGTCCCCTCCGGATAAAGGCTGCCGTGAGCGATCAGCGCCGGAGCCGGCAGCTGCGGATTCATGGCTATGAGCCGGTACGAATCCAGCTCGGTCGGATAGCTTGCATAACCGTTGAACCAATCGGTATACAGCTTGACCGCGTACCGGCCGTCCACGATGAACACAGGATTCGTCCCGGGAAAGCCTGCCTTGATGTCCGAGCAAGGAACGAGCTGATGATGCTCACATACCATGTGAACGTAAGGAGTCCAATAATCCGCATTCGTGAACAGCTTGGCATAATGCTCTACATCTTCGAAACGGGGCCTTGGAATGGAATGCATACGACCGCTCCTCTCATTAAAAAAAGTGCTTCTTTCATGCCTCCGCGGGTCTTTTCCACATTGTAACGGATAAGAAGCGGTAAAAAAAGGGATCTTGCGACTGAACAAAAAAAACGGCTGCCGAAGCAGCCGCGAGTGGATCGAATCACTTATTTCAGCCTTTTCACCGATTGATCTTCGGCGGAAACAAATACGATGGCATCTTCATAGGCGAACAGATGAGCCGCCTGATCCGCAACGGCCACCTCGAGCGCGCCCGACGGGTCCAGTACCTTGATCCCGTAATCGCCTCCCGCCGCCAGATTGCAGACGATCCGGTCTTTTACGATTTGCACGCTTTCCAGCGTATCCTTGATGACAAGCGTATCGGCTCCCGCAGGGTCCGCTTTATACAGACGGTAGCCTCCGGCCGCATCCGCTTCCGTATAATAGACGCTGCCGCCGACCTCGTCATACCAATTGGCCGCTTGACGATCGGATACCGGCCGCCCGCCGGAGCCGTCCGGCTTGGAGGCATACAAGAGTCCGTCCTCCTCTTTTACGTAGTACAGCTTCTCATTGATGATTTTAAAATGCTTCACCCCGAAGGACGTCACTTCCGTCGTCTCGTTGGTGTTCAAGTTAATTTTGTAAATCCGGTTTAAGCTCGCCCCGTTCTCTACAGGATACGACGAGCCCATCACATAGACTTCGTCTCCGATGACCGTCGTCGATCTGTCCCCTGCGAAGCCTCTGCCGCCGCCGTTATCCGTAATGTGCCATCCATAGATAAGGTCGGGCTTCCCTACGCTGCCGCCGTTCCGGTCTTCCTGCCCTGCTGGCGCCAGCGACAGATTGTTGCCCCCTGGCGGTACCGATTGACGGATGATCAAGGTGCCGTTCGTCGTTGGTTTAAAATCGAGGTAGCCCCGGTGCTCCAACGTCGCCTTGCCGTCGTCCCCTACTTTGCAGTAAACGTCGGAGCCCATGGTAGCCCCTCCTACATGGTAGGAGAACCACAGCTCGTCATTTGCCGTCCAAAATTGCAAGTAGTTATTGAAGTCGTAGACCGACTCTCCGTTATACGAATACACCCGTTGCTTGCTCGAGGTATCCTGTTCCGGCGCCCTGTAAACCTGAACCGTAGTTCCTTCCGTTTCGGTAAAATAATAATAGCCTTTAAACAAAGCCACGTTATTGCCGCCTGCGGCAGCCGAAAGGCTGACCTTCTCGACTTTGGGATTATCTGCGGTAATCGCAAGTCCTGCCGACGGGTCCCAGACGTAATCCCAGCCGAACTCCTCATGCGCGAATTTCCATGTCAGCGGGAAGTAGGTCACATCGCGGAAGGTTAGCAGCGGGTAAGGCTCCTTGGCGTTGTCCACGGTTTTCCCGTTGATCGTAATCCCAAAGGAAGAGATCGTTGCCCTGGCGCTGCCCGCGTTTTTATGGTCTGCTGCGTAAGCTGCATAAGACGACGTCACGCTGCCCTTGGCGATGCTGAGTCCGTCCTGCGCCGACCATCCCGTTTCCAATCCGAGCAGCCTCGAATCGTACCATGTCATAGGAACGTACGTTATATCCTTGTACACCAGCAGCGGGTACTGACGATAATCATTTTCGACCTGATTTCCGTTCAGCTTCACTTCGAACTTCGGCAGCGAAACCGCTACGCTCTGCTCTGCAGCGCTGCTCTGACCAGGTGCGGCCATCACGCTAAGCCCCATCACACAGGCGGCCGCAAATAACCATTTGTTTTTCCCCATACGGTCATCTTCTCCCTTTACCGCAAGTCTTTGCAATCCTGAAATATAGACGAACGACGGCCCCGAAAGGTTACGCTCCTTTTGTCCCCATCCACAACAGACCAGGCGGTCAGATGATCCCGAGCTGCTCTCCTAAGAGCAGAAGCGCTTCGTACGGGTCTCCCTCCAGTCCAAGGATTTGAGCAAAAGCGGGCTCGGTTTTCACTCCCTGCTTTTTCAATCGAATGACTTCCGCTTTGATGTGCGCGGATTGGCTGCAAGAAGATGATGCTCTATGATCATATGACGGTAGGCATGCTGCTGATGTACCGGCAAAGGCTGGGCGAATAATTCAAACTCGAAGCCGGCGTATTGAAAATTTGCTTTTACCGCCGCCACATCTCGTATCGTTTTTTCTTTCATGGCATAGCTGTCATAAGTCCCATACAGGGCGGTCCATTCCGCCTTCATGCCCTCGAAATCATATGCTTCCATGACGATATCCAAATCGGAGCCTTCGACATCGATGCCTATAGGCACAGTACCGCATAATACAGGGTGATATGGAGCCAGATCAGCCAAAATACCGAGCTCGCTGATCGCCCGATAAGCCCGGCGCTGAATCTCATTACCGGACTGCAAGTAAGCTATCGATACAAACGAATGGTTTGTGTCCATGTTACCGCGCCCCGTCCCTATGAGAGACGCTCTTTAGCAAGCACCCATCCGCCGCTTTATGCCCATTCTTAATATTCGCCACTGTTTGCCCGTGCCGCATCCGCACCGTTTCCACCGCTCTTCCCCGAAATTGTTTTACTCCGTCCCTGCTTCAGGATACAAAAAAGAATATTTTACCATAGGATCCCGCGGTTCCGGAAGCCCTTCTTCCAATGGAAATTCCAGCATCACCCATTCCCCTCCCCGCGCCTGCCGAGCACCTACACTAGGCTTTTTCATCAAAAATTCATTTTCCAAAAAATTCACTTGCATAACGAACAAGTGTTCGGTATATAATAAATACGAATGAACGTTCGCATAGCGGTGGTGATGAGTTGTGAGTATTAACATGAACAGAACAATCGAAACAGAAGAGGATATTCAAATCATCAAGGAGTTCACTTTGCTGCCCATATTGCTGGATATGCTGGCAAGGGATATTCGCGAGCTGGAGCTGTACCGGGATAAGATAGTGTACTATCATGCTGTCGCTTATCTTAAGGAAATCGAGCAATCCGTTTATGCGGAACTGCACACCCTGAAGAACAAGATGAGGAAGAACAACATTAAAATTTTGACTACGGAAACGAGCACGCTCGGCATTGACGTGGAATATAAGGTTCGCGGCTACATCCATCATTTTAAAATGTTAAGAAGCTTGATCAAGGCAGAGCTGATGACCATGCTGACGAAGTTACGGGGGCGGTTAAAATGAGCGGAACAAGCACCAGAACGATTTTTCTGGCGGACTGCCAGAGCTTTTATGCAAGCGTCGAGAAGGCGGATCATCCGCAATACAAGAATAGACCGGTGGCGGTGGCGGGCGATCCGGCGCGCCGGTCGGGCATTATTTTGGCCGCTTGTCCAATCGCCAAGAAATATGGAGTCACGACGGCGGAACGGCTGGGCGAAGCGTTGGCCAAGTGTCCGGATCTCGTTGTCATGCGTCCCCGCATGCAGCACTATATCGATGTTTCCCTCATGATTACGCAAATTTATAAAGAATATACGGATCTTGTAGAAATCTTCTCGATCGACGAGCAGTTTCTCGACGTCTCCGGCAGCCTTCGCATATTCGGAGATGCGGTGACCATCGCCCGCTCCATCCAGCAAAAGGTGCTCCAGCAAACCGGCGTTTGGGTGAGAGTCGGCATCAGCTCGAACAAAATTCTCGCCAAAATTGCGACGGACATATGGGCGAAAAAGAACGACACCGGCATATTCACGCTGGACCCCTCGCAGCTTGAAGAGCTATGGAAGGAGCCCGTGCAAAAAATGTTCGGCGTCGGCTCGCGCATGACGGCTCATTTCGCCCGCCTCGGGATGTTCACGATCGGCGATATCGCCAAAACGCCGCTGCCGCAGCTGAAGCAGAAGTTCCGGGCGCGCTTCGGCAAGCAAAGCGATATTCATGCCGAGGTCATGTGGAGAACGGCCAACGGCCTGGACGATTCTCCGGTTACGCCGGGCACCTTCAAGACGGCGCCCAAATCGGTAGGGCACATGATGACGCTGCCGCGAGATTATACGGAAAACTCGGAGGTCGAGACCATTTTGCTGGAGCTGACGGAGGAGGTATGCCGTGACTGCCGGCGCAAAGGGTATATGGGCTGGGTCGTTTCAGTCAGCTGCATGTGCAGCCCTTACGAATCGCCCACCGGCTTCTCGCGGCAATTAAAGATGCCGGACCCGACCAACAATACGAACGCCGTCTATGAGTCGGCCAAGACGCTGTTTTACCGTTACTGGGACAAAATGCCGGTCCGCCGTATGGGCATTACGCTCAGCAATCTTGTCGACGATGATACGTATCAATTGACGCTGTTCGACGATCAAATCAAGCTGCGGGCTCTGGATCGCGTTACGGATACGATCAAGGAGCGTTACGGCAGCGCTGCGATCATGAGGGCGTCGTCGGTAACGGCGTCCGGGCAAGCGTTCGACAGGTCGCGGAAAATCGGGGGGCATTATAAATGAGCAAAAAACTCGAAGGCAACGGATTGTGGGAATCCAGCCGGATGATGCTGCCGCAGCACAAGGAGCAGTCGATGTCGGTTCCGAACGAGACCTCTTCTTCGGCCGCCGAGCCCCCTACCCGCAAGGAGCTGGAGCTGATGAGAGAGTATATTCTCCTTCCCGTCGCGCTCCAGATTGTCGAGAAACGAAGCATCGAGGTCGAAATGTCCTCCATGACGCTGAAGCTGCTGTATTCCGCAGCGGCCAAAATATTGGCACGCAAAATCCGCGAAGACGTGCAAAAATCGCGCGCCGCCCTGCTCGAAAAAAACATTCGTCTATTCGAGGAGTCCAAGGACGATACGGCCCTTTATTACCGTTATGTATGTCGAGGACGGGAGGACCGGTTTACTATGACCAAAGACTTTATGCGGGCCGAAATTAGCGCCAGAATCGGACGATACGCCAAAAGCCTCGTCGCCACCTTGCAGGAAGCGGTACGAAACAAGAAGTAACGCTTCGCCAGAGGTGCATGCGCTCTTCCCTCTTGCTCACGGACACGGATAATCAAGCCGCGGATAGGTAAACAGCGTCCAGGGAATAATATAACGCAGGCGGTTTCCAGCTTTGGTGCATTGCACCGCCGTCATTCCGGCACATAGGGATCGCAGCCCGGATGACCGGCGGGATTTAAACGCTAAGCGCTCTGACCTGGAAGGGATTCAGAGGGCTTTCTCTAATGCCGATGAGAAACCGACCTGCCGAATGTTTACCATGTCCTTATAGACGGAGGGATCAGCGCTTGAACCGTGAGAAGGGTACCCTATCGATTTTTGCCTTGGGAGGCGTAAATGAAATCGGTAAAAACATGTATGTCGTTCAATACGCCGACGACATCGTCGTCATCGATTGCGGCTCTAAATTTCCGGATGAGAGCTTGCTCGGCATCGATCTCATCGTTCCGGAAATTACATATTTGAAGGAAAACAGCTCCAAAGTTCGCGGTATGATCATTACCCACGGGCACGAAGATCATATCGGCGGAATCCCGTATATATTGAAGCAGCTGAATATGCCCATTTATTCGACGCGGTTAACCAAAGGCCTCATCGAAATTAAATTGACGGAAGCCGGGCTGCTTGCCGATAGCGAACTGACGGAAATTACGGCGGATTCGACCCTTCGTTTCGGGTCTATTACCGCGAGCTTCTTTAGAACCAACCACAGCATCCCGGATTGCCTGGGCATTGTGTTCCACACGCCGGAAGGGGTCGTCGTGCATACAGGCGACTTCAAGTTCGACCTTACTCCGGTCAATCATCAATATCCCGACGTTCACCGGATGGCGGAAATCGGCAATAACGGCGTGCTCGCTCTATTGTCCGAGAGCACGAATGCGGAGCGTCCCGGCTTCACACCTTCCGAGAGCAACGTAGGCGAGCATATTAAGGAAGCCTTTATCAAGGCGCGGCAAAGGATTATCCTGTCCACCTTTGCCTCCAACGTGCACCGCCTGCAGCAAGTCGTCGACGCGGCGGCTCTCACGAACCGCAAGCTGGTCCTGCTTGGCCGCAGCATGGTGAACGTGGTCAAGATCGCCGCCGAGCTCGGCTACTTAAGCATACCCGAGGGTATGCTGATCGAGCCGGGCGAGGTCATGAGCCTTAGTCCCGACAAAGTCGCCATCCTTTGTACGGGGAGCCAGGGAGAGCCGTTGGCCGCTCTCGCCCGATTGGCGTCCTCGAGTCATCGCCAAATTCAAATTTCGCCGGGAGATACGGTCATCCTCGCGGCCAGCCCCATACCGGGCAATGAGCGGAATGTATCGCAGATCATCGATAACTTGTTTCGACTGGGAGCCAAGGTCGTTTACGGCTCCGGGTCCACCACCGGCATGCATGTATCCGGGCACGCGAGCCAAGAGGAGCTCAAGCTGATGCTCACGTTCATGAAGCCGAAGTATTTTATCCCTATCCACGGGGAATACCGCATGCTCCATCAGCACCGTGTGCTGGCCGAATCTGTCGGAGTAGATCCCGACCATATTTTCATTCTTGGCAACGGGGATGTCGTCGACATCGAGGATCAGACGGCGCGGCAGGACCGCAAAATAGCCGCCGGCAACACGCTCGTAGACGGCTGGGGCATCGGCGATGTCGGCAATATTGTATTGCGCGACCGGAAGCATATGGCCGAAGACGGCATCCTTGTCGTGGTCGTGACGCTTAGCAAGACGGAAGGCGCGATCCTGCTCGGGCCGGACATTATTTCCCGCGGCTTTGTGTACGTTCGCGAATCGGAAGAGCTCATGAGCTCAGCCAGCCGCCTGGTCTCCGAGAGAATTAACCAGATGAAGGCGGAGAACATCCACCAATGGAGCTCGCTCAAAATTAGCGTCAAAGATGTTCTGGGCCGATTCTTGTACGAGCAGACCGGAAGACGTCCGGTGATCCTCCCGATTATTATGGAGATCTGAGGATTAGGACACCTGCCTCAGTACATAAGGGACGAAGACATTGGCTCAAAATCAAAATTAAAACAGGTGCTCCTTACCGATTTGAGCAGGATCACCGGCCTGCAGAAAAAGCACTCTCTGACCTAGGGAGTGCTTTTTTTGTTGTAGCTACTGGTTCGGCAGTTGCAGCAGTTGTCGAGGCTGTTTGTTCGGCAGTTGCAGCAGTTTTCGAGGCTGTTTGTTCAACCGCACTGTGGGATCCCCCGAACAGATTCGTTGTTGAGTAATTGCTGCCGCACTTACCCGGAAGACCATGCGGACCGTAGTTCCGCTATTTCACGAAAAAAGCGTCAAAACGGATGCCTTGCGGACACAGGATCCGCTATTAACTCAAAATGGCCTGATTACACCTGGTTTTCAGGGCAATAACGGCTTGTGTGTCCGATCGACGCCAAAAACGGCGTTTTTTTGCATAATAGCGGAAGCTGTGTCCGATCAGTTGCGTGAGTTGTGCTCAATGCTCAATGTACTCGATGCCCAGCGGGTACACAAAATTACTTTACCCCACAGAAACTGCGTTCACCGAACTCCATTATCCACTTCACCCATCCGATGCTGCGTTCACCGAGCTCCATTATTCACTTTACCCATCCGATGCTGCGTTCACCGAGCTCCATTATCCACATTAACCATCCGATGCTGCGTTCACCGAGCTCCATTATCCACTTCACCATCCGATGCTGCGTACACCAAACTCCATTGTTAACTTTAATCCATCAGCTGTATCCGCTGCTCAACATGGAGGCAATTGAGAAGAAGCTCAGGCTTAAGGAACCTGAGTGGAGTAGAGGTTACGTTGATTCTAGGTTGCCTGCCGTCATGCAAAACTGCACAGGCACAGAGAGCATAGCGAGAGAGACTTGAGTAACACGTGGCGCTACTCGCTCCGGCGCGCATTGCACGTAGAGGACAGCCGCCGCCTGAACCAATTTGTATCGCTGCAGCCCACGACTCCTCTACCCATAAGAAAAAGAGCCCTTGCGGGCTCTTTTCAACGGTGAATTGAATTTTGGATAACGGTTTTGAACCTCTTTTGAACCTCAGGTTTTACCACCAAGCCACTATGCAGTATGGGTACTACAATAACGTCTCTGCGGCACATCCCCTCGCTTCTATTTAGATTCTAACACCTTCCTGGTATTGCTCGTTAGATCGCCCAACGGAACCACACCTCTCTTTTCACCGTTGATAGTATGATGTCCGGAAACCATAGGGTTTATTCACCGGAAGCTCATTTTTTATCGGGTGCTTAGTTCGGTATCAGGACTACTCTACTGCTGCTGCTACTGCTGCTGCTCTTGCTGTTGATTTTGCTGCTGGTCCTGCTGCTGCTGCTGGCCCGAGTTCCCTTGCATTTGCTGAAGCGTTTGTTGAGCTTCTTGAAGCTGCTGCGAGGACTGCTGAACCTGCTGCTCGATTTGCTGCAATTGAATCTCTTTGGTTACCTGCTCGGTTTGCTGAGCGATGCTTTGAGCTTGCTGGGCAGCCTGCTGTATAGCCTGCTCGAGCTGCTGTGTATCGTTTTGTTGTTGGCCGTTTTGTTGTTGACCGTTTTGTTGTTGTTTGTCTTGCTGTTGGCCCATTTGTTGTCCATCTTGCTGTTGGTTGGAATCCGACATGGGAGCACCTCCTGAATAGCTTGCATTAAAAGGATTTGTAGAAAAACATGTAGCTATTCGAGCAAAATCCGCATGGAAATAAATGATAAAAAACTACGAGAATGAGCGAAGGCATCGAGTGGAATTTTCATCTCCAAATATCCATTTTATCGTCGGAGAATGACCTCGGAACCCTTGCGAAATGAATACCAAAAAGGCCGCCCCGGCAACCCGTTGCGACCCTCGATCCTTGCATCTGCATCCGACCACTGCCGGCAAATCATGGTGAGCTTTTTTTGCTTAAGCCGACAGACATTCGAATCTTGTTCGCCGCGGCGGGGTTCCGGTTCACGCAATAGATGCTTATTACAATCAGCACAAGCCCGGCCAGCAGGGACAGCGTGAACGGCTCGTTGAGAAACAGCGTGCCGGTCAGTATGGCAACCATCGGAATGAGAAACGTATACGATGCGACTTTGCTTGCCTCACCCGAATCGATCAGCTTATAAAATACAAGCCAGCCGATGGCGATAACAAAGATGGAGATGAACAGCAGACTAGCGACAAAAGCCGGCTGCCAGGAAACGTCGGACCATTTCTCGACTCCCGAGCCTACGGCTGTCATGAGCAATCCGCCGAAAATCAGCTGCAGCGTCACGAGCCAAATGGGATCGACCCGCGGACCGGTCTTCTTAACAAAAATCGTCCCGAGCGCCCAGCTTAGAGCCGAACCTAGAGCGAGAAGCACGCCCGGAACGGATATCGGTCCTGACATCCCGCCGCTGCTGATGACGCCGACTCCGGCAAAGCCGAGAATGAGTCCGATGAGCTTCACGACATTCATTTGCTCACCAAGCCACAACCATGAGAATAGACCGACAAGCACCGGTTGAAGAAACACGATAGCGGAGAACAAGCCGGACGGCAAATAATTCAGCCCGATCGTTTGCAGGCCATAATACAAGATGACGTTCACGACAGCGGAAACGATATAAATTGGCCATGTCTCACGAAACCGCAAGCGCCCCAGCCTCGGGATGGCAACAATCAGCAAAAGAAGTCCTCCAAGCAGCGTTCTCGTACCAGAGAACAGCACAGGCGGCATATAAGTCAAGGCAAACTTGGACATCGGCCAATTAATTCCCCACACGAGCACAAGAAATAATATAAGCAGCACGGTATGAGTTCTGGATAGTTTTGACATAAAATAGCGTCTCCTTGTAGTAACGATGGCTCGGAATGCGAGCCGCTGAAACCCTATTATACGCCGCTTTACTCTCGTTAGCTAATTCCTTTTTTTTATTGCCCTGATAGCTCCCCATGGAACTATTTCTCCGTCATTTTGTCTTGTTCCGTATACGCTCGTATTGCATTTGGAACAGCTCCAGCACACGCGGCACCTCTTCCGCACCGCGAATATAGAACGTAACCCATCCCGATTCGGGATACATGTGATGCGGCTGCACGCGCCCGTCGGCAACAAGCTCATCCCTGCGCTGCTTCGGAAACGGCATGTCGGCCATGGAATCCCCGTGCAGATGCCCCAGCTCCTTGCCAAGATATTGGAACTCAATGCCTCCGAACCGGTGAGGATGAACGCTCACTCCTTCCCAGGAAAGAAGCTCCCTCTCCAGCAGTTCTCGAATCGTCTGCTTGTGTACCATAGAAACCAGTCCTCCTTAATTTAATGTAATCAGCCTTTGGCTGGAATAACAGTTGGCTTTGTCCCGAACTGGACATAGTAGAATAACAGAATGCACACATGCAGTCCGGCAAGAACGAGATATATGTTGCTAAAAACGGAGCCGGCCGGAGCCGTGTTCAAAAGATTCCATGAACCTTCTGCATGGACATCCGCCAAGCGCCCGTAAATACCGGTTGCCATCCCTTGAATAATGAAATTCAGCATCGAGAACATGCCCATCCCTACTCCGACCTGCTCCTTCGGCAGCGATCTTGAAATGGCATTGGACATGGCGATAAGCATAAACGATTGCCCTACATTGCCGAATAGAAGAAACGCAGCGATGAATATCGGGGACATGCCGGTAAAAGTCGACAGCAGGACAAAGCACGTCGTCAGCAAACCGGATGCAATGAAGAATAAGGCCGCATTCCCTTTCTTGTCGGCGAGCTTCCCGCCTTTTCGTCCCAACAAGGCAGAGGCAATGGCCGCGGGCACCATGACGAAGCCGATCCAATAAGGCGGAAGCTGGTGGACGCGGGAGAGCAGCAGCGGACTTAGAAAATAGAGCGAAACGCCGATTCCGTTGATCATTATGGAAATCATGACGCCGAGCGTGTAGCGTTTATTGTTGAACATACCCGGCCGCACGAAGGGTTCCGCTGCGGCACGTATCCGTACCGTGAACAAAACCGCGGCCAGCAGTCCGCCTATAATGAACCATCCGCTTCCATTCGTGACACCAACGAGGACTAAGGCTACCGCGACAGCCAGCAGCATTCCGCCGAGCCAGTCGAAGGCTCCTTTCGCCACCGGCTCATCCTGCAAATATTTGCGGTAATAAGGGATCGTCAGCAAAATAAGCAAAGGCACGCAAAATAACCAGCGCCAGTGCGCGATGCTCACGATAAGGGCGGATACGACCGGACCCAGAGCGCCGCCGAGAGCGAGACCTACGGCCGACATGCCTAAAGCGGCTCCTCTGCGCTCCGGAGCAAAATATCGCACGGGAATGAGGGTAGCGATGGCCGGAATGGCCGCTGCGCCTGCCGATTGCACGCATCGTCCGAGCAGTGCCGTCCAGAACGTTGAAGAGGCCAGCCCGATCAGCGATCCGACAGCGAATAGCAGCAAGCCGATCGTCAGTACGTTTTTAAGCTTGAACCGGTCGGCCAGCTTCCCGTAGGTGACGGTACCTACGGCATAGATCAGCGTGTATGCCGACGAGAGCCAGCTTACTTGAGCGATGGACAAGTGGAACTCCTTGCTGATATCGGGTAAAACGATGTTGAAGCTCAATGCGCTCATCGAAGATAGCGTTAGCGTGAACATCAAGATGCGGATCAATTTTTCTCCTGCCAGCTCTTGCCTCTGGACTGTAGTCTCCATACTGGAAAACTCCTCTCGTCAATCAAAAAAATGAACGCAAGTACTTGCTTGCATATAGTTTTAGAAAAAACCTCTATCGAAGCCATTCAAAAATAAAGCATTCGTATATAGAGGTAGGTGTAGTGAAGCTTTCATTGAGGAGCAACCGCGAATGCTAACTAAGGAGATGAATGACCTCTCATAGAAGTCATTCTCCTCTGCAGCAAATGGACCATTACGCTCAATCGGTGTTACGAGTCGCAAAAGAGTCGCAAGCTTCTCCATGGCGAGCATCTAAGGGGTCAACGCTCGGGTCCAAGTCCTGACGCTTCCCTCAATAAAGTTGGTCATCGAAACGGAAGGAAACGATGCATCCTCCGAGTTCATATTGCTAATAAAAGCGCCGTAGTTCATCCACATGAAAGACTGCGCCTGCAGCTCCGGATCGGTCTCGATCAGGAGTCCCTTTTCGTGCATCGTTTGAAAATAGCCGCTCAGCAGCTCCTTTAATTTCCGGGGATGCTTATTCGCCTTTTCCCTGAATCCGGCAAACACGCTGCCTTCCTTAAGAGCGATCTGAATGATTTTGCGGTTGCGGTTCATAAGCTCGTGATACGTGCGGCTGATTAGCAGCAGGTCCGTGTGCAAATCCCATACAAGCTTCTCTTGGAACAAGCGGGTCATCTCTTCCGTGTAATGAAAATGGTGAAACGCCGTCTCCAGAAGATTCTGTTTGCTTCCGAACAGCCTAAACAGCGTCACTTCGTTCACACCGGCGGCTGCTGCAATTTCTTTCGTCGATACGCCGTTGTAGCCTTTTTGTGCAACCAAATCGATGACGGCTGTTAGCAATTTGTCGCTGCTGCTTGGATTGGTGCTGATGTTGTATTCCTCCTTCCTCCGAATCTGTTGAAGTTACAATGGGAAGCATGAAGCGTGCAATTTGAATGCAAGTACTTACTTTCATCGAGTTCAATATTATTCCATTTTTCATTCGGAGTCAATAGGCCGGCACAGCTTCGCTCAAACACATTACAGCAGCCCCTTTACAACCGTAATGGAATTGAAAAAAAGCTGCCGGAGATATTATCATCTCCGACAGCCTGAACTGTAGTATTTCAACACGGAGCTTGTCCGTTACATACTCACTGCTTGCACCTGCTCCTCGTCGCTCTGTCCCGACCCCGGCCGGTTGACCCGTTTGGCCCACCATGCCGTCAAAATGGGAACGAGAATCGCCGTTACAATGACACACGATGCGATTACGACGGTTGCCGAAGGCGCGACCGCTTCGTATTTCGGATTCGCAGCGGCGATAACGGCTGGCACGGCGGCCGCGTTGCCTGCAGTCGAAGCGGCGGCGATGCCGGCAATCCCGCTGCCGCCGGTCAATTTGTCCGCGAGCATGCATGCGGCTCCCGTTACTACGACAACGAAGATGCCCAATACAATGCCCGTAATGCCCGCTTGGTATACTTTGCTCAGATCGATGCCGCTGCCCAAGGCAAATCCGATAAACGGAATGAGCATCGCGTTACCTTTGCTGAACAAGCTGCGAATATCCGGGTCGAGATTCCCGACAATCATGCCGAGCAGAAGCGGAAGAATAGCGCCGACGAGGTATGGCCAAGGGAATACCGAAATCCCGGCGATACCGAGCGTAACCATTGTAATAAACGGCCCCGTTTCCAAAGCCATGATCGTGGTCGCCCCGACTTCTTCCTTTTTGCCGAACTGGTTCATTAAGGACATATACAAGCCGCCGTTCGTATCGTTCATGGCGACAATGATGGCGAGCACCGATAGGCCTCCCATGATCATCCCGTCACCGATGAATTGCCCGGCAATTACGCCGACGATCGCGGCAATACCGACTTTGGAGATGATAAGCGCTCCGCCCTTTTTGACGATTCTCGGGGTGACTCGGAAATCCATCTGGGTCCCGAGACAAAAGATGTTCAGAGCGATAAACGGCAGCGCTCCCTTGAACAGACCTTCGGTGAAAGAACCGAAGAACGTAGGCATATTCGGAAATAACGTATGAAGGATGGCCCCCAGCAGAAGCGGTACGAGCATCATCCCTCCGGGTATTTTTTCTACGGATTGTTTAATTTTCATGAAGTTCACCCTTTCGGTATGATGAAGCGGATACTTGACCGTTAAACATGAAGCGTTTTCAATACAATCGGTGAACGATCCGGCAATCCCGGGCCATCCTATGTGCAAACTATCCGGTGAGCCCGGAAATCTTATTACGTTAATGTGGTTAGAAAAGAGGAACCGCACAGCGGCCGCTCACTTTCTAACCTTACCGTCATTTCTGATTAGAAGCCGATCAAGGCTCCGCCATCCACCGGCAGCACGGCGCCGTTGACAAAGGCCGCGGCAGGTGAAGCAAGATATACGGCGGCCCAGCCGATATCGTGAGGCTCGCCGAACTTTTTCATCGGGGTGCGGCCCAATATTTTTTGCGTTCTCGGCTCGTCCCCGTCCAATGCTTTGCGAAGCATGGCCGATTCAATCCAGCCGGGGGCAATACCGTTCACGCGGATGCCGTGGGCCGACGTCTCGGAAGCGAGCGTGCGCACCATGCCGAGATAAGCGGATTTCGCGCTAGAGTAAGCGATGACATTAGGCTGTCCTATGAAGGAGGTCATCGAAGCCTGAAAAATAATATTTCCTTTATTTCTCTGCTTCATACGCGGAATCAGAGCCCGGCACAGCGAGAACGCGCCCAGCAGATGAACGTCCATAACCGCCTGGAAATCCTCGTCTGTCGTTTCCTCGATCGGCTTTTTACAGTGGTTGCCGGCATTATTGACAAGAATGGAGACAGGCCCGATCGTCTCCTCCACTTCCTGCACGAACCTCTCGGTGTTTTTCGTATCCGCTACATTGAAGGAGCGGTAATGTACCCCTTCGCCCATTTCCTCGGCGAGCCGCTCTCTCTCTTCACTGCTGCCGGAGCCTACCATAATGACTTCCGCTCCTGCGGCCCGGAAGCATTGGCTCATGGCGAGCCCGAGTCCTGTAGCTCCCCCGGTAATAATCGCCCGTTCGCCCGCGAGACTGAACATATCCTGATAGTTTATCATGTCGTCTTATCCCTCACAATTCGTCCCTGTGCTCTGGTATTTGTACGGAATGTAATATTCCTTATGCTTCAGCTTCTCCGCCTTGGTCTGCTGTCCGCCGCATGTTGCGACAACGAGCTGCAGCAGCTCCTCCGCCAGCGCATCCATGGATTTCTCCCCCGTCAAGGCGGCGCCGGAGCAGAAATCGAGATCGTCGGACATGCGGCGGTACGTCGTTTCGTTGCCCGTAATTTTAATAACCGGGGAGACGGCGCTGCCGACAACGGTTCCTCGTCCCGTCACAAGAAACACGAGATGGGAACCGCTGCAGATCAAATCCATCAAGCCCTCGTTATCGTTCGGGTTCGTGTATCCGAAGCCCATAAAATGCGGGTCCGGCGTGCTGTCGAGCAGCCAGAGGCCGGGATGCGGCGCATTTTGCGACACGCGGAGCACGCCTTCGATCGGCTTGGAGCCGCTTTTGACGAACGCTCCCATGCTCTTTTCCTCGATCGTGGTCAACCCGCCCGCGAAATTGCCCGGCGACACGGAATATTGCCGCACGCTTTTGCAATAATCGAGCATTTTATCGTAGGTAGCGCCCAAATCCGCTCTTACGGTATCGTTCGCAGCACGTTCCAGCAGGATGTCCCGAAGTCCGATAGCTTCCACTATCTCTTCGAAAATCGCCGTTCCTCCCGCTTCGACCAGCAGATCGTACAGACGGCCGACGACCACATTGCCCGCCAAACCCGATGTGTAGTCGGAGCCTCCGCATTCGGCGCCGATGACGAGGTCGGCCAAGCTCATGTCGGTCAGCACGGTCTCCCGCTGCAGCTCTTCATGCAGCCGCTCGATGGCGGCCTTCCCTTCCTCGATCGTTTTCAAGGTGCCTCCGCGTTCTTGAATCAGCATCCATGAAGCCGGCTTTCCTTCCTGCTTCGCAATCTCGGCCAAGCTTTTCGCCTGCAAATATTCGCAGCCGAGCCCTACGGTCAGCACCGCTCCGATATTCGGATGACGGATCATAGCGATCATCATTCTGAGCGCATATTCGTTATCCGTACAGCCGGCAAAGCCGACGACATCTACGTCGATATCGGAATGCTTGTAATGGCTGCCGATTTCTTTGGCGACGAAGGAAGAGCACTCTACCGTGTACATCACCAATATTTTGTTTCGAATCCCCTTGGAACCGTTCTTGCGCAGGTAGCCCTTCCAGGATGGAATCGATTGTCCTGTCATATGTCTCACCTCTCCAGCTGTTAAAGTATCCGACCCTTGCGTGACGCTTAAGCCCTGCCTATGACTACAGATACTGCATGTCGGTAGGCGCTCCGGACTCGACGTCCAAGGTGGACGATCTCTTATCGTAGCTGCTCTTGCAATTTTGCAGATGCACCCATTCTCCGGCGGCAATAGGGCGGATGGCAATGCCGATGGCCACGCCGTATTTGATCACCGGCTCGCCTTCGCGGATAGGGCGGCTTGCCATTTTGTGCCCCTGCTTCACCGGATCCGTTATGTCGATGCTGCTCGTCGCCGGTGAGCCGTGAACCGTTACGCTTCCGGGCTCCAGATCGGACAAAGCCACGCAGACGTTATCGTCGTGATGAATTTGAAAACTAGCTTGCCGAAACTTGTCGCTCACCTGAACTCCTCCCTTGTTACGCATTACAAAATGCCGTATTTTTCAAATGCAGCCGTACTGGTCAGCCCCGCCTCAATTTCCTTGCGGACCAATTTCTCTCCCCTTGCCTTCTCCAAAGCTCGTTCGATAACCTCGGCTTCCAGCTCTCGAGGAATAACAAGCACGCCGTCCAAATCGGCAAAAATCAAATCGCCCGGGTTGATCCATACGCCGTTCACTTCGATCGGACAGCGATAGTCGATCACCTTCGTGCGGACCGAGGAATCCTGCGCGAAGCGCCCCCGCGAAAATACAGGCCAATTTTGCTCAAGCACCTTCGGCGTATCCCGATGGTAGCCGTTCACGACAGCGCCCGCCGCCTGGCGCGCTTTGGCCGTAGCGGTCAAGATTTCGCCCCAATAAGCACAGCGCATGTCACCGCCGCTCGCAATGTACACATCACCCGGCTGCAATTGATCGAGCGCTTCGGTCAACAGCCCGAACGGCTTGTCCTGCTTGCCGTATACGTCGATCATCACGGCCGGCATGGCGCGTCCCGCCAACACCATATGCTCCTTCATAGGCTGAATGGCCGGAGCCAAAATCTGATGATATCGTCCGAGATCGTCCAAAATATCTCCAATGACAGGCGTGTAAAGCTCACGCTTCATAAGCTCAAATAATTCCAGATCATTCTGTGGTATGCTCATAGTCAGGAACCTCCGCTGTTGTAATAATAGTGGCGCTTTCATTTTTATTATATTGGTGTTACCATGGGATTACATCGCCAATAATCAACTGAAAATATATAAAAATTGAGGACGATTGCCATGAGCTCGACAAACAATATCATCAACGACATCATAAGCCCGAACTCCGTTCATCTCCTCCACCTGCCGAACCCGCAAAGCTACAAGCTGCCGTTCCGCATCGTTGCCTGCGGCCATTATCATTGCTTGAGCGGGTACCGGGTACAGCGGCAAGGATTGAATTACCGCATTCTTATCGTCACCCTGAACGGAAAAGGACAGATCGTGTACCGCGGTCAAAAGGTTTCCTTAGCGGCGGGACACGCGTTTTTGCTCGACTGCAATGAGCCGCACATTTACGAATGTGTGGGAGATTCGTGGGAGATCAAATGGGTCCGATTTGAGGAATCTGCCGGCATTCATTACGAGAACATCATTAACGAAGGCAAGTTCGAAACGATCGTACTGCAGCAGCCATCCTTGGTGGAAGCGCAAATCGACATCGTACTGGAGCAGGTGAACCGCAACTCGCCTACGGCCGATCTGAAGATGGTCGAGGCGCTGTGCGGCGCGCTGACCGCGTTGTGTGAGGAAAAGCACGTGCATGACACGTTAAAAATATCGAGTGCCGCTACCAAAGCGGTCGCGGACACGATCAGCTACATGAACCTGCATTACAGCGAGGAGCTGTCGATTAACGAGCTGGCCAAGCAGAACCATTTGACCACCTATGCCTTCATCCGTACGTTCAAACGCCAGACCGGCCTGACACCGTATGAATATTTGCTGAAGCTGCGGATTACAAAGGCTAGGATGATGCTCGAGCAATCGGACGATTCGATTCATGAAATATCGGAGAAGGTCGGATTCAACAACGTGAACAATTTCATTCGCAAGTTCAAGCTATTGACGAACATGACGCCGCTGAAATACCGGCAGCAGAACACCGACGTTTATTAGATTTAGACACATGCAAATAGATACATGCAAAAAACGGCTCTCCGCCTTGCAGCGGGAGCCGTCTCATTGTTCAGCATCGATCACGAATCTCTTATATTGCCAATTTATTTACAGCTCCACTACGGCCTTGATAACCTTGCTTTGCGGATCGAGCCATGTGTCGAAGACATCGATCATTTGCTCGAAGGCAGCGCGGTGCGTAATGAAGCGGGAAGCATCGACCGCTCCCGTCCGGATTGCGTCTATCACAACGTCAAAGTCCTCTTTGGTCGCATTGCGGCTGCTTAACAAAGTAAGCTCCTTCTTGTGAAACTCCGGATCGGAGAACGTAATATCGGACTTTACGAGCCCGACGTACACGAGTCTTCCTCCGTGCGCCACGTAGCGGAAAGCATCCTGCATCGACCGCAAATTGCCCGTCGCATCGAGCACCACCGTCGGCAGCTCGCCGCCGTTTAATTCCAGCAGCTTCTCGTCGGGCTGATTCAGCACGTTGACGATGCCGTCTGCGCCGGCCCATGCTTGGCAAAAGGCCAGACGGCTGTCGTTGACGTCCATCGCGATGACTTTGGCTCCCCGGCTTTTGGCGATAGCCATCACCCCGAATCCGATCGGTCCCGCGCCGATGACGGCCACCGTCTCTCCTTCGCGGATTTCCGCTCTCCGGACGGCGTGCGCACCGATTGCGATCGGCTCCAGAATAACCGTTTGATCCAGGCTGAGCTCGTTCGTTTTCAAAAGCGCCGACAAAGGAACGGACACCGTTTCCTGCATGCCTCCGTCAATATGAACGCCCATCACTTTCATATCCGTGCAGCAGTTCGTTTTCCCCGCTCTGCATGCGATACAGGTTCCACAGTACATATAAGGAATGATGGACACCTGGTCTCCCGCCTTGAAATCGTATTCATTTTGCTCTACGTATTCGATAACTCCCGCAAGCTCATGACCGAGGATGCGAGGATATTCGAAATAAGCCTGCTCCCCGCGAAACGCATGGTAATCGGTGCCGCATATCCCGATTCGGTGAATGCGTACGAGAGCTTCGCCTTGCCCGCGCACAGCGTCCTGTTTTTGTATCATCGTGAACTCATTCGGTTGATTGCAAACGATAGCTTTCATGTTCATTCCTCCTCATGTTGTCCAAAAACGAATGTATTGCCATTATAGCGAAGAACAGGCGCGCTTTCATCGTTAATAATCAACCGAAAATATATAAATATTGCAGTGCTTCATGGAACGTTTTTTTAGCTGAGGATTCATTAACGGATGCGGGAACCGTAATACCCGATGACTCCATCTATAAGCGGGCTGACGCCGCATATTTTTGCTACAATGGTAGGATAACAAACCCTGACGCAAGGGACGGTGCTGCACATGAACGCGAAACGCAATCCGAATAGAGGCATTCTGCAATATGAGACCGGCAAAACGAAATTTTCCATCTCCCGGCATAAGCCCTCCGCGGATCTCGCCTTTTTTATCCAGCATTACTGGCTCGTCGATTGGGATTTGCGCGGACAAGCCCCACACTGCCAGGAGGTTTTGCAGCACCCGGGGGTCAACGTAGTGTTCCAGCGGGGACATTCCCGAATTAACGGCATCGAAAATAAAAAATCCGCCTACATTCTTCAGGAGCAAGGCGAAATTGTAGGCGTACTGTTCAGACCGGGTGCGTTTCACTGCTACTTCCAAGCGCCGGTGGCGGCACTGACCAACCGCATCGCTGACGTCTCCGATTATTTTCCGATAGAGCCCCGTCAATTCGAGCGGGAGCTCTTTGCGCAAGAAGACAAGGAGCAAAGAATCGGGCTCGTAGAGCGGCTGCTGCGCACGAGAATGCCGGAGCGCGACAATAAGGTCGATTGGCTGAACGATGTGATCGAGGCGATTATTCATGACCGGAGTCTCATCAAGGTCGAGCAGGTCGTCGAGCGATTCGGCGTGACTACAAGGACGCTGCAGCGATTGTTCCATCAATACGTCGGCGTAAGCCCCAAGTGGGTGATCCAGCGCTACCGGATGCACGAAGCGGGCGAGCTGATCGAGGCCGGGACAGATATCGCCCAGTTGGCGGCGGAGCTCGGCTATACAGACCAAGCACATTTCAGCAAGGATTTCAAAGCAGCGGTCGGCAAACCGCCCAAGCAGTATGCCCGTATGACCGAGCTCCCGCCGGAATAAGTCCTTTTAGGAGCCGGCCACGCCCTCCCGTTGGTTAAAAACCGAAATCGAGGGGTCTTCCCGTTTCTGCTATCGATTTGATGTTGCTTAGAATCATCCACCAATACTGCTCGGTTTTGGCAAAAAGCGGGTTGTCATCCGTCCATTGATCGTTAACAAGATGCAGCTTGGTGCATGAACCAACGGGCTCGAGAGTAAGCCTGACACGGCTTTCCATCTCGGCATGCTGCAGATAATGGGACGGTCCGGGATGGTCCGTATAGCTGAGAATCCGATAAGGCTCGTACTCCAGCACTTTACCGTAAATATGAACGGTTTGCTCACCATCGGCGCCGGGACCGACAAATTCGATATCGTCGCCCACCCGGCAGCTTGAACGGATCACTCCGCCCAGAAACGCCTGGAACGATTTTTCCGGATGAAATAGAACCTCCCACACTTCCTCCGGCTTCGTCCCGATGTAGAATACATACTCCAGCTTTGCAGTCATCTCTGATATCCCTCCTAAAATGACAGAGCCCAGCTTTCCGTTTCGAAAACGCAAGCTCTTAACGTTAATTACACAGAAACTATAGCATGGCTATCGCTATGATTCTTGTAAAAACACGCCAATCAGGAGAATATCAAGCAAATGCTTCGCGCCGGTTAGGGCGGTGCTACCGAACGACGGCCTCATTCCTATTCATCCGTCGATTTGACTCCCGTTACATTCCGCTGGCCAAAATCACCGGGCGACCTGCTCCTGCCCAGGCGTCCGATGCTGCAACAGCGCCCGTCTTACGAAGACGATAAACACAAGCAGCGAAATGCCGACGGAGACGGCGCTTGCCATAAATAACATCGGGTAACCGGTGTATTGGGAAACCCAGCCGAGAACGATGGACCCTAACCCAATGCCGAGATCGAACGCGGTCATGAAGGAGGCTGTCGCCACCCCTTTGCGGTCCGGATGGGACAGCAGCAGGTTCGTCGCTTGAAGGGCAGGCTGTGCCGAGCCGAAGCCGATCCCGTACAGCACCGCTGCAGCAACGACTCCAAGCAAGCTGTCAGTGACGCTTAACAGGAGCAAAGCGCAAGCCGTGACGGCAAGCGAAGGCACAATGACCCACACTGCGCCATAGCGGTCCGAGAGCTTGCCTGCGACAGGTCGGATCAACGTCAGCATAATGGCGTACACAAGGAAAAAGGTACCCGGGTTTACCTTGATCGTCTCTGAGAATAGAGGCACGAAAGTCGTAATTCCGCCATACACAACAGCCAGGAAAAAACAGGCGGCTGTCACGGGCGCAACCGATGTTTCAAACCATTGAATGCGCCGTGGACCGTCTTTGGGCTGAAAGGGGATTCGAATCGGGTAGGCCAGCAGCAAGGACGCCGCGGCCAATGCGGTAGCCAGAAGAAACAGGCTTTGAAAGGAAAGGTGCTCCATCACCCATATTCCAAGCATGGGGCCGATTGCCATCGCTACCGTCATAGCCATGCCAAACCAACCCATGCCCTCTCCCCGCCGGCTGGACGGAATGATGTCCGCAATCGATGTACTGACGGCCGTTGTGGAAAAAGCCCAGCTCACGCCGTGCAGCACCCGCAGCAGCATCAGAATCGCGATACCGGCAATCCAATCGTACAGATACATCGATAAGACGAAGAAAAGCAGCCCCCACAAAATAAACGGCCTTCTGCCATATCGATCGACCAGCCCTCCAACCAGAGGGCGAAAGACGACAGCGGCCAATGTGAACGCCCCCGCCGCCAGCCCAACCTGCGATTCGCTTCCTCCCAGCTGTTTAATGAACAAAGGCAAAGTCGGAAGCAGTAAATACAAGGCGGTAAACAAGAATAACATGGCAACCATCATCTGAATGTAAGGCTTGGTCCAAAGACGCTCCACGGTCATTCCTCCTCTTGGATTCGGGCGATTTCCTTCGTCACCCACTCGATATCGGCCGCGCCGACATGCTTTCTGTGATCGAACACTCTAAGCAGCTGAATGCGCTGCTTCTCCGGACTCGGCTTTTGCGCAAGGAGCTGCGATTCGAAGTTAAGGACGTATCTCCTAGTCGTCTGCAAGTAGTGCAAATACTGCTCCAGGCAGTCAAGCCGCACTTCCTTGGCCACATACTGGAAATACACCATTTTAAAATGAACCAGCCTCTCCGTATCTGCGTTGTAATCAAGCGGCTGCTCCATCAGCCGTTGAAACCGCTCGCGCCCGGTTTCCGTCAGCGCATAAACCTTACGAAGTCTCCCTCCTTCCGATTCCTCCTCATGGCGAAGATGGATCAGACCGCTCTCCACCAGCCTCGACAGCAGCGGGTACAAGGTTCCCGAGCTGATGTGCCGGCCGGGTCCGGCGGCGTTCTTCAATATCTCCTGCAGCATGTAGCCGTGCTTCTCGCCAGTCATCAATTCGCCCAGCACAAACAATTCGTACATCATGAGCCTCCAACAATTATGTCGTATCGATATATCTAATCGATATAAAAAATTATATGTCGATCCGACATAAGTGTCAACGGCAAAGCTGCTATCGGGGAAAAGAAATTTTCCTATGGATGAGAAAACCTATGCGCGGTCTTTCAAAGAGGAGCGGCCTAAAGTTTTGCTTTAGCTAAACTCGCGTCATATGCATGGTAGGATTTATCGCCAATACAATTTGCATCCGATTACTTCGGAAGTTGATAAATTCTGGCGCGGTGAGAAAACCATTTATCGACGCCTTCCATGATAGCGACCGCGTTCATCGGTATCGAGTTAAAGAAAAACCCGGCCAATGGCCGGGAAATGCCGTTGAGAAACCTGGTTTTCTGAAAATGCTGAAGCGGGAAGGTAGGGTACCTCCTGTACGAGTGTTAGCGACCGCTTTGTTTTCAGAACACTTCCGCTAAAATAGCGGTAAATAAAGTATTTTCCGAAAACAATGACAGCTGGAGGGCACCCTACCGGGTTGCCCCTGCGCTGCGCAATTTTCGATAGTATGGGTTCTTGGCAAGCTCTATTGGACTAGTGTCCGGGAAGAAATCCGAGGAAACTGTCATGGAGGCAGGCACGTCCCCGCCTATCGATGCGCTGTGGGCAGGCTATCGGACAGGAAATCCGTTATTTCCTGAAAAGCTGCTGCTTTTGGAGTACGATCGGACAGTGAATCCGTTATTTGGATATTTCCCCACCAAACAAGGTGTATTTTGGCAAAATAAAGGATCTGTTGTCCGATCACCCTGATAATAGAGCCATTTTTGATAAAATAACGGACTCTAGGTCCGCAACAACTCAACAGAGGACAATCCTCAACAGCTGAGCTTACTAACGAAATGGGGTTAGCAAAACGAAAACCCATGAAGCTGGAATGTAGTGACAGTGGTATCGCGATGAGATACTTCCTCCGGAGCATGGTTCATTTGTCGCTTTCCAACCGTACTTTCAAAAAACCATAGATCGTTATCGCTGCTCCTCACGAAGATATCGACCTCCCCGCTATACATTTTCGAGCAAAATGGGTTTATCAATAGCAAAAACCCGGCCAACGGCCGGGTCTTCGTTTAAACCCGCACATCACGCGCGGGGTAAAAAAGCCGCGCAAAACCGGAACCGGTTTGTACGCGACCTTAAAATGGTATTTCGTTAAGCCTGCTGCCCGCGGTTAAACTGCTCAATGAGCTGCTCTATGACCAGATCCGGGGACCGGTCCTTGAACCAGGCTTGCCCGAACATTTGAATGACCTTAATGGCCGGGAAATCACCCCAGAAGCCGACGAACTCGTCGTCCAGGCGGATTTTGTTACTGATGTGGCGGTTCATGTCCTCGAAGCAGCCTTCAAGAACGATCTTTGCTTTCGGGTGGCTCAGCCAGTCGCCCAATAAACTGAACTTATGGAAGGATACCTCTTCCCTTCCGAAATCGCAATGCAGCCGCTCACGAATGCGAATGTCTCTCGACGAGCTGCCGACGGCGATTTGGAAATAGCCGCTTTCCGCAACCCATTTGTTATATTTGGTGTTGTAATAGGAGAAATCCCTCTCCTCCAGCAGGAAGCCTACTTACCGCTTCTCTCCCGGTTGAAGCCCGAGCTTGGCGAACGCCTTCAGCTCCTTCTCCGGACGCACCCACTTGCACTCTTCATCGTGCACATACAGCTGCACCACTTCTTGCCCGTACATGCTTCCCGTATTTTCGATGCTGCATGTAACCTTCACCTGTCCGTCAGGCTGCTGTACCGCCTTAGGCGTCAAATCGGGCATTCCCGGAATAAAATTAAGCGTAATGAGTGAGCCGATAAAAATCATCGGCAGCGCGACCATAATCGCTTCTTGAATGGAGTCCACCCATAGCTCTAGAGTTGCCTGCATGAAGAAAGCTATACAGCAAAAAACACCCCTTGGGTGCAAGAGGTGTTTCGATCGCACGGCTATGTGGTAATAACCTCACAAAGCGGAGCTTTGGCTTCGAAGTCATCATATACTTTGCGTGGAGCCCGAATATAAAAAAAACAGGCCGCCGCAGCAGCCTGCTTGTATGCATTATATGCTTTTAGCACCAATGTACCTGGAGCTCCAGTAAGAGCTGTAGATGGAATCGATGCGGACGCCATGGGACGAAGTAGCGGAGATAAACTGTCCGTTGCCCAGATAAATTCCGATGTGCGCAGGACCTGATTTATCAAAGTAAACGAGATCCCCCGGCTGCGGAACCGCAACAGCTGTGCCCGCGGTGTAGAAGATTTCCGTAGAAGTTCGCGGAAGATCGATTCCCCGCGTTTGCGCGAACACGAATCTTACGAATCCCGAGCAGTCGAACCCTCCCGGTGTTTCGCCTCCCCAGACATATCGGGTGCCCAGATAGCCTTTGGCGAAATCCAGCATGGCGTTCGTTTTGGGCTTGTACCAAGCCGGCGCATGATATTTGCCGTCATCGCCCACGATGGCGAGTTGATTGTCCTGGTCCCATTGGACAAGGTTGCCCAGCGTTTCCGAGACGAACCGAAGCGGAATATAGACGCTGCCCTGCGCCATGCCGATCATGGAACTTGTATTCACTTTCTTCCCGTCGAGAACGACGAAGGAATCTCCCGTCTTTAGCGATAGCGTCTTATCGCCTTTTTTCATCGACACTTTAACTTCTTTTCCGTCCATGGCCCAATCCACCTGATAGCCAAGGTTCTCCATCAAAGGGCGAAACGGGACTTGCAGCTGCGAGCTGGCATCGACGACAGGCTTTGCTTCGGGAAAATCGACCAGCTTGTCGTTGACCTGAATCTTCACGCTGTCCTGCGGAGCCGCATCGGCATGTACGGCAGAAAATAGCGCGCACGAAAGAAATGCGCATGAGAAAACAAACGCTTTACCAATCCATTTCAAAACCAATGTCCTCCTATGAGCCTCCGAGGTTAGTTGACGGGTTAGGGAAGAGGTTTCCCCTACTTGCTTAGGCACTGGGCCAAGCAACTATTCACCCCAAATAAAGAAGTCCCCCGTACGAGCACTTGTGCTGCGTCGATTCGGCATTTTTTTTGAACGCTGCTCTGTTACACTTCTACATGGTTCGTTGCCCCATTCTCTGTTGTGAGGGTAAGAGAGCGCTTTATTGCATTTATTTTCCGAAAAGCAACGATAAAATCCCCGCTGCGATCAAGGGGCCGACAGGAACCCCCTTCAAGAAAGCCACACCGAGAATCGTCCCGAGCAAAATCCCGGTGACAACCGTCGGCTGATTCGTCATCAGTATGGCGCCGCGGCCGCCCAAATATGCCACCAGCACGCCTACTGCAACCGCAATGAGGGATTTCCAGTGAAAAAACGTTTCATACAGCGTTTGCACCGAAATTTTGCCGCTGGCCAGCGGGGCCATGATCCCTATCGTCAGCACGGCGATGCCAATAGTCAACCCGTATTTTTCGATCCATGGGAACGCCTGATGCAAATTCATGACACGCAGCAGCAGTAAGAACACGACCGCAACCGTAATGGAATTATTGCTGCTTAAAATCCCGAGGGCCGCAAAAATTAAAAGCACGACGGAAGGCATATCAATCTGAGACATAACATCTCCTTAGGGTACGGGAATCGACAATCTTTCTCATCATACACGATTCGGACGCGAAAATACAGAGGCACATAGGACTAAGTCACCCACTTACTTGGAGGTAACTTAATTCCTCTCTGTTGCCTATCTCACCTATTATTGCGTACTGTTAAAAACAGACAAGGAGCGTTATGATGGGGTTGTCAGTAACCGCATTTTTCTAAAATAAGGAGGTATTTGTAATGGAGTACACTTATTTGGGACGTTCCGGATTAAAGGTGAGCAGGCTTTGTCTCGGAACTATGAATTTCGGTGTCGATACGGAAGAAGCGGAAGCGTTCCGGATCATGGACGCTGCGGTGGATGCAGGAGTGCAATTTTTTGATACGGCCAATGTATACGGCGGCGTAGGTTCAAGAGGCAGAACCGAGGAAATCATCGGACGCTGGTTCGCCCAAGGCGGCGGACGCCGGGAGAAGGTTGTATTGGCTACCAAAGTATATGGAGACATGGAAGATCCGAACGATGGACCTAACGCAGGCCGAGGTCTCTCTGCCTATAAAATTCGCCGCCATCTCGAAGCATCGCTTAAGCGGCTGCAAACCGATCATATCGAGCTGTACCAAATGCACCACGTCGACCGGAATGTCGCCTGGGAAGAGCTGTGGGAAGCGTTCCTGGTACATATTCATCAAGGCAAAATCGGCTATGTCGGCGCAAGCAACTTCGCGGGACGGGACTTGGTCAAGGCCCAATACGAGGCCAAAAACCGCCACTTCCTGGGACTTGTGTCGGAGCAGCACAAGTACAGCCTGCTGTGCAGACTGCCCGAGCTTGAGGTGCTGCCGGCAGCCGAGGAATTCGGCATCGGCGTCATTGCATGGAGCCCGCTGGACGGCGGATTGCTCGGAGGCAACGCGCTGAATCCGGCGGCCGGCTCACGCAGCGCCCGCAATCAGTCTCGCGCAGAAGCCCGCCGCGGGCAGCTGGAATCGTTTAGCAAGCTGTGCAGGGAGCTTGGCGAAAGCGAGGCCAACGTAGCCCTGGCTTGGACGCTGGTTCATCCTGCGATGACCGCGCCGATCATCGGACCGCGTACGCTGGAGCAATTCCAGGACACGCTCCGCGTCGTGGACATTCAGCTGAGCGAAGATGTGCTGAAGCGTCTGTACGAGATTTTCCCGGGTCCCGGAGGCGATGCGCCAAGAGCGTACGCCTGGTAATGGCTTAATACGGATCCCTACACCGGACAATTCTAAGGAGGAACAGCATGAGCAAGCAACGCATCATCATTACGGGCGGCAGCGGCAAAGCCGGACGGTGGATTGTTAAGCATTTCATAGATCACGGCTATGAAGTGATTAATCTGGATGTGAAAGCTCCTGAAGAGCCGCTCTGCCAGACGATCATCACCGATTTAAACGATTTGGGACAGGTACACAACGCATTGGCCCCCTTCTCTTCAAGAAACCACAAGGAGGCGGCAGGGATTGTGCATTTCGCCGCCATCCCTCAGGCCTATACGCATCCGAACGAGGTGTGCTTCCGCAACAATGTGATGAGCACCTACAACATATTGGAGGCAGCCGCCAATTTGCAGATCGGCAAAGTCGTACTCGCCTCCAGCGAATCGTCTTACGGCATCTGCTTTGCCAGCGAGTTTTTCGAGCCAAGCTATTTGCCTGTGGACGAAACGCATCCGCAGCTGCCGGAGGATAGTTACGGCCTATCCAAGGTCGTCAACGAGGTGACCGCGGAGGCGTTCCATCGCCGCACCGGGATGCAGGTCGTCAGCTTCCGTCTCGGCAACATCTTGGTGCCGGAAACGTACGCCGGCGTCAAGGCAAGCTTCGATCAGCCCGAAAGCCGTAAGCGCATCCTATGGTCTTACATCGACGCAAGGGATGTCGCCTCCGCCTGCCGTCTTGCTATCGAGAAGGACGGCCTCGGTGCGCAGCCGCTTATTCTCGCTGCCGACGACAGCTCATCGAGCCTCCCTACGCAGGAGCTGGTGAATACTTACCTCCCCGGCGTGAAGGACATCCGCCTCCCGTTGGAAGGCAGACGATCCCTGCTGTCCAACGTCAAGGTCAAAGAGCTGCTTGGATGGGAGCAGCAGTATAAGATTATGGAGCAGTAGATCGGAATTTTATAAACTATAGTGATAAAAAGACTTCAGAACGCTTGCCGAAACAAGCGGACTGAAGTCTTTGTTTTTCACGCCGGAAAGTCGACGTAAATGATGTATTGTTCCACAGCGGTTCCGGCAATACGGGCCAAAAAATCAAAACCCTCAGGCTTCAACGCCGATCAATTTGGATATCTTTTACAGATCCGTTTTATTGCTTCGCCTCAAAGGGCTTACTTCTGATTTGAGCCCGGTACTGCCCCGGCGTTTGTCCCGTCCATTTCTTAAAAGCGCTCTGAAATGCGCTCGGCTCTGAAAAATGCAGCGCATAAGCGATGTCGCCTATCGAATAGTCCAGCTTCTTCAAATAGCTTATGGCCAGCTCCTTGCGTACACGGACGGACAGATCATTGTAAGAGGTGTTTTCCAGCTTTAATTTGCTTTGCAGCGTTCTGGC
Source organism: Paenibacillus sp. NPDC056579 (assembly GCF_042793215.1). Classification (NCBI taxonomy): domain Bacteria; kingdom Bacillati; phylum Bacillota; class Bacilli; order Caryophanales; family Paenibacillaceae; genus Paenibacillus; species Paenibacillus sp. NPDC056579. The sequence continues at coordinate 425,313 of NZ_JBHTVD010000002.1, read as the reverse complement.
GCTTGTGCGAAACGATACGGCCGTCTGCTGCAGCGTCGGGAAGAAGGAGGGAATACAAGTTTTCATCCACTGAATTACTTGCCCGGAGAACAGATGGGCTTGCATCAGTTCATCTCTCGTTTCCTGCGCGATGGTCTCGAACACTCTCAGAAGCTTCGAATCGGAATACATCACCGGATAGTTCAGAACGTCCTTGCTCATATACAGCACATTCTCCTCCTCGCTAAATCGGGGAACCGTGCCGAACACGGCCATATAAGGATTCGTATCTGCAGGCGCATCATGTGCAAACTGAATGTCCTGCAGCGGAATACGCCGATTGCTCAGCTTGCCCATCAGCTGATATAGCGAGCTTGCCATATCCTCCACGCAATGACGGGACATTCGTCCCGGCTGCTCAACATACATCCGGATAAGAGCCGTATCTCCCCGTACTTTCCAATCCAGATTGAATCCGCTGCACAAAATGACGTTATACCGCTGGTAAGCAGCCAGCGCGTCGGCAATGGTCTGAGAATGCATCATCACATAGCCGAGAATTCCCATATCCGCGAACTCCGTGATCTGTCCCTGGTGCAGACCGAAATGATCGTCCTGTGTGAAGGTTGCCGCAGCGATCATCAGCCGTTCCAGCTCTTCTGCGGCAATACGTTCCTCCACATCCTGCAATAGAGCGGCATCGAACGACGCATAGCTGCAAAATGGCTCCGTATCGTATCCTTTGTGAACGATGGTTTTCATAATGGGATATACCATCGAAATGGCTACTACGTGACTTTCCAAGCTTTGCTCCTCCTTTTGCGCGAATGAGCAAGATAGCTGCGCTTTTGATCATTCAATTATTTCGGAAATCGTCCTAAACTGATTATAGTCTTACACCAATATATCATACCGGAAAAAATGAAGGATAGAGATCCTTTCATACCGTTTCTGAGGAGGTCTACCAATGAAATCGAAAATTGTTGTGATTAACGGGCATCCCGATCCGCAGAGCTTCTGCTCGGCTTTGGCCGATGCTTACAAGGAGGGGGCCTTGAGCCGCAATGCCCAGGTTCGAACCATTGATTTGAGCAAAATCAGCTTCGATCCGAACTTAAAGCACGGTTACCGGCAAAGAACGGAGCTGGAGGACGATTTGCTGGAGGCTCAGGAGCTCATCCGCTGGGCGGAGCATATTGTCATTGTCTATCCGACATGGTGGGGTACGATGCCCGCCGTTCTGAAGGGGTTTTTCGATCGTGTTTTTTTACCGGGCTTCGCCTACAAATACCGGGAGCATTCCCCGCTATGGGATAAGCTGTTGACCGGCAAAACCGCGCACATGATCGTTACGATGGACACTCCGTCGTGGTATAACCGTTGGATATACCGGCATGCGGGACATAACGTGATGAAGCGCAATATATTGCAGTTTTGCGGAATCAATCCTGTGCGCATTACCGAAATTAGCCAGGTTAAGCCGTCAACGGCGGAGCGGCGCACCCAGTGGCTTAGTAAAGTGACAAAGCTCGGGGCAAAGCTGGCCTAGGTTTCACAGACATATGATGCCTTTCACATGAGCGCAGCCGATGCTTCTTCTGGCAGCAGCGTCGCTGCAAAAAGCAAACAGCCTGCAGTTTATTCTGCAGGCCGGCTGTCGCTGTATAGCTGTGATCCGTTATTTTATAAAGAAGCTCAGCATTTTTGCAATTTCAGCGCGGGTTACCTTGGCCTTAGGATCGAAGACGCCTCCTTCTTTCCCTTCAACAAGCCCGAGCACTTGTGCTTTGTTCACATACGGCATAGCCCATTCGGAGATGTCCAAGCTATCGCTGAACGGTTTGGCGCTAGCGGCTGCAGACATCGGCTTCCTCTGCTCTGTCATGCGGACCAGGATCGCCACCGCTTCCTCGCGGGTAAGCGAATCTTCCGGACGGAAGCGGCCGTTATCTCCGTTCACCAGCCCCAGTTCCGCCGCTTTCGCAACGAAGCTTGCGTAGTATTGTCCGGCACCTACGTCGCCAAACCCGCCGTTGCCGGTAATTGCCGGCTTCCGGAAATCCAATGCCCGAACCGCGAGCGTTGCGAACTCGGCTCTGGACACGGAGCGGTCCGGAGCGTAATGCGCATCATCCACGCCATCCGTAATATGCTTGGCGGCCATTTTTTTCACGAAGCTCGCCGCCCAATGTCCTTTCATATCGGCAAAAGCTTTCTCGTATTCCAGCACAGCGAACGTGGAGAAATGCTCGGTGCGGAATGTTACCTTGCTGCCGGAGAATTCGCCGCCGATATATTCGGCTTGGCTGCCATTGATATAGTATACTCCGGCATAGTCTGGATGCAAGGCTTTAGCCTGCTCCGCCGATAAGGTTAGCTCTACGGTGATCGGCTCCTGGAACTGGCTCAGCCCTGTCGACGATGCGCCGTTCGATGCAATCAGCTCCAAGGAAACGATGATCCCTGTCGATTTCAACTCATTATTGTTGGACGCGGAACCGGTTAGCAGCTTCCCAGCTTCCCCGGCTGCATCCGTATTGATTACAAAGCGAACCTGCGATTGGCCATCCAAGCCGCTTACCGCTCGCGGAGGAATATTTATCGTCGCCTCAGGCGTTACGATCTTCAAGGCTGATCCATTGCTGAACGCTTGCTTCAACCCTTCGGCATCGAGCTCAAGACGAAGTTCTTTCTTGCTGCCATCCATCGGGGCAACTCGAATTTCGATCGTATTCCCGTTGGCTCCCGCGTTCCCAGTCAAGCTCTCCTTGCTGACGGTAAACGTTCCATCCGCTTTTGGAGTTGCGGTAATCGGGGCGTTGCCTTGCTGATTTCCACTGCCGCCGCCCCCGTTACCGGAGCTTCCGGAATGGCTTCCTGACTGCTGCGTATCATCATCGTCGCTGCTTCCGCTATCGTCACCCGGTGTCGTAACGCCACCGTTGCCGTCGCCCGGTGTTGTGCCACCACCGTTGCCGTCACCTGGCGTTGTGCCACCGCCGTTGCCATCGCCCGGTGTTGTGCCGCCACCGTTGCCGTCACCTGGCGTTGTGCCGGTTGTAAACTTCCACACATCGGATACGCTGCGGCCGCCGAACGCGTCCTCCGCAGACGCATACCATTGATACAGAGTATTGCTTAACAGATTGCTCCAGGTTACCGTTGCTTGAGATCCGCTTGCAACGCGATCCTGTTGACCGATCTTCTGATCCGTATATACTTTTACATCCACATAATCCGTCGCTACGCGCTTCAGCTTCGGCTGCAGGTTGAAATCCAGAGTGAACTCGTCTTTATTAGGAAATTCCGCCGGATCGTAAAAGTTGTAATCATCCAAATGCGGCGAATAGGTTTTGATGTGCAGCTTGTTGTTATCGACATCAAACTGCATCAGACGAATGTAGCCTTGACCGCCTTCCGGCGCGCCCTGGTAGTCGGCCAGCATCTGGAATACTTTGCGGTCCTTGATGCCGTCGCCGTCGTCATCCAGCTCGTCGGTAAGGAGCTCGGAGTCGTGATAATGCCCGGAGAGAACCGCCACGACATTTTTATTCGGAATGACGACATTCTCATAGATCTTATCGGCAATCGGACTGCGATTCCCCGATACGAGCAAATACTCATGGAAATTCAGGATCGCCATCCGGTCCGGATATTGTTTTAGAATCTGATCCATCCATGCAATCTCTTTATCGCCTAGTCCCCATCCCATATACAGCATCAAATAGTCGTTGCCGTTGGAGGAAATCAGGTCGTAGTGGCCCCGGTTGTTATCGTAGGAGCCGCCATACGTCGGCTGCTTCTTGAAGCGCTCCTCGCCGTAATGCTCCCAATAGTTGTTATATGAGCCCAGCTTGTGATCGACGTCGTGGTTACCGGCCAGAACGCCATAAGGAATATCGGCCTTTTCCAGCACTTCCATATTCTTCGACGAAACATCCCATTGCTCCGGCTTATCGGCTTCATCCACCAAGTCTCCGGTATGGAATACGTATTTGATTTTCAGCTCGTCCTTCTTGTCCGCAATCCAGTTCACAATCTCCTTGTAAATATCCGGATAGCTCTCGGAATAGTACTGCGTATCGGACATCCACACGAAGGAGTAGTCGTAATCCGCCGGTGTCGGAGGAATTTCGTCTTGGATCATTACTTGAACGACATGCTTGTCGTTTTGATAGTCGCCAGCCGATACCTCGGCTTTGAGCTCGAAATCTTCAGTTCCTGCCACATGCGAAGCGAGAGAGGCCCACTCGGCGGCTGCTGGCTTCCAAGCATAGAGGGTTACTTTGCGGCCCTCCAACGAATTCCCCTTCCACAGCAGCTCCAGCTTATCCGCGGCCTGTACCGACGCGTCGAGCTGAACCTGGAAGCGGTGATACGGGAATTGCGTCATAGCGTCATTGACCAAATAATCTCGGTCTGCCGCAGCGATTTTCTTGTAATCGTCAGCGGACATTGCCTTCTCGCCTGCAGAAGCAATTTGTTTAGGAGGCTCTACATCAACGGCATTGGAGTAACCGGTGAATGTATCCGGTGTACGGGCGTTATACTTGAACCCTTTGTAAAAGGTGACCTTCAGCTCGTCGCTGCTCGGATCGGTTACTTTGACGCTCAGGCCGGCATCTCTCAATACCCCTTCAGCGCCTTGCGCCGGACCGATCAGCTCCGGCTTCGCCGGCTGTTCTTCCGCTACGGTAAACGCAACGTTTTTTTCCGTTTTGTTGCCTATCTTGTCCGTTGCCGTTACTTTAAACATGTGGTTGCCGGACTTCATCTCCGCAGATTTCACGGTGTATGGCAGGGTAATCGCCTGATCGTCCAGCTGAGCTACAACCGTATCCACGCCTGCAATCGCATCGCTTACTGCTGCATCGAGAACGCTGCTGCCTTTAAGCTGCTGACCTTCGGTTAATGTAGTTGTTACGGTCGGCGGCGTATTATCGACCAGCACTTGAATAGTAACTTCTCCTGATGAAGGCTCCATCACTTTCAATTGATGATTTCCGTCCGCAGATGCCGTTGTATCCCAAACAAAGGCCTTGGAATTGATTTTGGCGGCCGGCAGATTGAATTTAAAATCGATAAACGGATTTTTGCCGGCGCTGTCGCCCATTTTCAGCACCGTTTCTTTATTTGCATAGCGGCTGTCATATAGTTCGGTACCGTCTGCCAGCACCAAGCGAATATTTTTGATCTCAAAATCGTCCTTGTTTTCTTCCGGTCTGTTGTCAAACGGGGATGCTTTGGATCCCGCCCGGATCGAAATTTCATTGTCTCCCAGCTTCAGGCGATCCGCCTGAATCGGAACCGTCAACGTTACATACTCGTTAATCGTGTCGTCGAAAATTTTGAGGACTTCCTCGCCGATCGCCACCGCATTTTTAAAATACAAGTTCGTCGCCTTCACATCGAAAGCAAAATATGCATCGCTCTCCAAGGCGTTATAGGTGCCGCTGTTCAGCTCCGTTCCGTCGATAAACATCTTGACTTGCTCCGGAGCGGATTTCTGAGAGGTCCCTTTAACAATTTGGGAGCCGCGAACCATTTGCCCTTCCGCAACATTGAGCCGCAAATCCGCCAGCGATTGGCCGCCCGTCACTTGGATGCGGTAATCTTCGCTGCGAATTTCGTGCGTTCCGTCGGAAACGGTAAAATAATAATCGATATGCGTCTTTCCGATCATCTCCGGAGAATAGATCGTATAGTGATACAAACTATCCGCGAAGCTTTCCGCCAGGTAACGCTTCGTATAAGAGGCTTGCGTATTGTTTTTGTAATACAAAGTGACGGTTTTTACCCGATTGGCGTCTTTCGCGTCCACTTTGATATGCACGTCGTCACTGAACTTCGTTTCGGTCAATCCCGTCAAATTATCGAACGTCGGAGGCACCGTATCCGCAGGCAGCTTGACCGGTACAGCCGGAACTTGTCCGTCCGCCACCTTGCCTGGGGTTGCCGCTTCCGTCTTGGAGCTGTACTTGATCATATCCGTCAAGCCGTTCACCGGATACTTGTACAGGATCCCTTTATTGGCTGCTACATCGTCTTTCGTATACATAGCCACGGCCAAATCATTCCGTGTATTCGTCGCAACGATGATTCCGCGCGCGCTAGTGTTGGCCATCCCGTCGCTGTAAATGCGCACGATATCTACGTTTTCCTGCAAATTCACCTTATACTGGGCATTAAAATCCGCTACGGTTTTGTCCGTGTTTTGGCTGTTGATGATCCAGAACACCAGCGTTTTGCGGGAAGGAATCACGATATCATCACGATCCGCCGCCCAGATGAGGTCTGCATCCGGTCCGGAGTCCGGATAACGGTATTGAATTTTGTAATCCTTGAAATTCAAGTCCTTGTCCGTATTGTTATAAATCTCAATGAATTCATAACCGTCCGCCGTACCTACATTGGTCGAGTCCGGTACGACTTCGGTCACAAGAAAAGGAGGCATCTTATCATAATTCGTATCAGGCAAAGCGATTTGAACGGTGTACGTAGCGGTTGTTACCGTATTTTTGCCGTCCTTCGCCTGTATGTAATAAAGCATTTGGTTTTCCGTCAAATCCTTCTTCGGCACCAAGCCCGTATAAGCCGTCGTGTCCGCCGTCCGCGTCATAGCTACCGAAGTGAAGCCTGGCTGAGACAGCGATTTATAATAAACCGCTGCAGTGACATTGCCGTAAGTGGAGGCGCTGACGGATTCAGGGTCCCGGATATCGGCTTGAATGGCCAGATCTTGGGACACGTCCCCTAAGGCAACCGGTGTGTGCGAAATAACGGGAGGCTGGTCGGTTACCGGAGCCGGAGGTATTAATTGCTGCGGCTTCACAGCTCCGGGAGTCGGAGCGGCCTTCGTGCTAAGCTTGTCCAGCACATTACCGTCAGCCGGAACCCGGTAATCGATGCCTTTATCCGTAGAGAAATCACCTACGTCATAGCCTGCGATGGCGATTTCGGTTCCCTGCTTGTTTTTGATCACCAGATAACGGCTGTCCGAATTGCTGAAGGAAGAGAACCGGTTTGCCTGGTCGCTGATTTCCACCAGCTGGCCTTCAGGAACATTGGAGCTGAATTTCGCATTAAACTCTGCCGCCGTTTTGTCGCTTACATTGTTCCAAAAAACGACGGTTTTCTGTGGCGCTATGGATACGTTCGGCATATCCAGAGGGATATCCGCCGAAGTACTGGTTGGAGGATAGCGATAAAGAATGGAAAAATCCTGTAAATTCATCGTTTGGCTCGAGTTGTTGTACACTTCAAAAAACTCATAATCGTCCGTGCTCACATTGTCCGGTACGATCTCCGTGATAAGCAATTCCGGCCCCGCTGCCGCTCCCGCAGCCAACGCGTGCGTTCCCGGAACGACGGCCGGTGACAAAGCACCTACCAGCAAACTGCTTGCCGTAACAATCGACGCTAGTTTCTTCCATCTAAACGATGCCAATGATTCCACTCCCTGTCTTGGTAGCTATTAATTTTTATGATCCGATGATACGTTCGATAAACCAGTACACTCCGAACACGCCTACGACGCCGGAAGCGGAATGCCACCAGATCGGCTTCAGCTGTCTCCGCATTCCCCATAAAATCGGCAGCAGCACCAGCAGAACAGCAATTTGGCCCAGCTCTACGCCTAGATTGAAGGAGAACAATGGCAGCGCCACATGGCCCGACAGCGTGCCCTTGATGATTTCTGCAAAACCGAATCCGTGGATAAATCCGAAGCCCATAGTCACAGCTGCATAATTCCGCTCACTTTTCCGGAATATCGTTTCCGCCGCCATATACACGATGCTTAGGGCAATCAGCGGTTCGACCACACGCGGCGATACGGATGCCAGGTCCAGCGCGGATAGCACCAACGTAATGCTGTGCCCGATCGTGAAGGCTGTCACATTGTGAAGCAAGGCCCATTTTTCCCGAGTGGCCAGAACGATCAGCAGGAGAAACAGCATGTGGTCAATCCCCGACCAGATGTGCGTCATCCCCATCCAAATATAGCTTCGGAGTGTTTGCAGCCAGCTTTGGGAAGCCGCTGCTTCCCCCTGTTCGGCTCCATTACCTGCAGTTGAATCGGCGATGCCCTGAATTTGCAAAATATTATTATTCCGGTTCAGCACCTGTTCTATGGTCCGGTCACCCAATCGAATCGTGGCATAGCTGCGATGCTCCGAATTCATCCCGTCATAAAACAGCTGATACTGGATCTGGTAACGCTGTACCGGTTTAGCAAACGAGTATACGATGTCCATTCCGATCATCTGGCTTTTCGCTCTCGTCGTTTTTTGAGCTTGCTTCAGAACGCCCCGTCCTACTTTTCCGTCGCCGGTCACGATCAAGCTGCTGCTGATAAACTTCTCCAGCTCCGCTCGAGCCGCTTCCAGCTCCTCATTGGACAGCTGTTCGTCTTTATTTTGATCCACCGGCAATGTCTGCAGCAGATCGTGTTCAGTTAAAAACAACCCGTAGTGCAGCTCCGTCTCTGTCATGGAGATATCGGTATAGCCCGTTGAGGTAAAATGCGCTTCAGCTGTTTGCATAGGACCTGCACCCAGAACAAAACCGATTACTGCCATCCAAAGGAACAGCGTGCGCGTCAACGCGCCTCCTCTTCTCCTGCCCGATCTCATGTTGTCACCTTATGCCTCCCTCTCGCCTACAAAAAAGACAAAAAAAACCGAAGACACATAAACAAACCATGGTTAATGGCGTTTAAGTATTTCGGGTTTTCTCATCGTCTCTACCCTGTTCCATATGAAGTTGCTTGTGGCGTCTCTCTTATTTTAGGAGCATATTGTCAAACGTACGTTAACTGAATGTAAAGAAATGATGAAGAATTACTTACCGATTCATACTAAACCGGGTATTGTCATAATTGTCCTGAAGCTCAGCATAAACCATAGGGAGAAGGAGAAGTGACTTGTTGACACAGGAGGTTGAATATGGAAGAAACGAATGGAGTAAAGCGCAGCGCTTCAGAGCAGCCGCTGCAGAAGAGGGTAAAAGACGAGCATCCTAATGGTCCTCCCCCGGCACAGTGGGCAGGGGATATACCGGCTGTTTATCATTCGCAGACGGTCGGTGAACGGGGCCCCGTGCTTGAGCAGGACAGTATTTTGCACGAGACGTTGGAGACCTTTGTCCATACCAAAATTCTCGAGAGGCCGGTGCACGTGAAGGGCTACGGCGCTTTCGGGTACTTTCAAACCGTGCATTCCATGGCAGCCTATACGAAGATGGGCTTTCTGCAGACCCCCGGCCAGCAGGTTCCCGTAACGGTGAGATTTTCTCTTGCTGTAAGCAATAAAGGTACCCCTGACACCTCTCGTAATGTGCGCGGATTCTCCACCAAATTTTATACGGAGCAAGGTGTATTCGATCTGCTCTGCAATCACATCCCTGTGTTTTTAGTCCGCGATGCCATCCGCTTTCCGGAGTCGATCAAAGCCTTCTTACCGTCGCCGGTAAATAACCTGATCGATCCCGAGCGATTCTGGAGCTTTATAGCCCGTGCGCCGGAAGCAACCCACTTCCTTGTCCGGCTGTACTCCGATGCAGGCACGGCGAAAAGCCTTCGCCACATCCCCGGCCACAGCGTAAACACCTATGTTTGGAGGAATGCGCAGGGCGTCCGCACTTATGTGAAATATCACTGGTTCCCTCTTGCCGGAATCCAGTATATTGACCGCCAAGAAGCGGCCAAATTGGCCGGCGAGAATCCGGATTTTGCCGGTCAAGATTTATTCGACACGTTAGCCTCGGGCAAGACCGTTGAGTATGGGCTATACGTGCAGCTGATGAACCCCGCTGATGAAGCCTCTCTTCCTTATGATCCGCTGGACGATACGAAGGTCTGGGACGAACGGCAGTATCCCTACATGCCTGTCGGGCGGCTGGTCCTGAACCGCAATCCGGATAACTATATGGAACAGGTTGAGAAAATAGCGTTCTCTCCTACCAACCTTCTGGAAGGCGCAGAAATATCGGACGATAAGATGCTGCAAGGACGCGCAAATATTTACTGGGACTCGCAGCGCCATCGATTAGGGCCGGATTTCCGTAGCATTCCTATTAACCATCAAAAGGATTGGACCCCCGCTTCCCTTCAGACCAGCGGCAGCGGCCGATTCGTAGAAGGCCATCTTGTCCGGAGCGACATTCCGAAGCCTGACGATTTCACACAAGCCGGGCAGTATTATCACAGTCTGCCTCCCGTTCAGCAAACCCATCTGGTGGAGAACCTAGCAGCCGATCTCGCCGGCGTTTCCCAAGAAACGCTGAGCATTGTCATGGGTTATCTGCATCAAGCCTCGGCGGAGCTGGCGGATCGAGTCGCCCGGCAAATTCAAATGCAGACGAAGGGATAGGGTGGATCCCCCCTTTTGTTATTACGAAGCGCCACTACATTAATTGTAGTGACGCTTTTTTGTGTTCAGCAGGATTCTAAGCAAAAAGAACCCTCCACACTCAGATGCCTTGTGTTAGGGGTTCGTTGATTATAGTGTGAGCCGGATTGGAAGAAAATGCGTGAAATTATGAACCGATTTTTCAAAGGAAGTGGAACCATGTCGAATTTGACACGTAAAGCATTCAGTTTGGGTGTCCTATACAGGATATTGGACAGATGGATCTGCAATAAGCTGTAAATTAGTTTCTATTAAAATGGTACATACGGTAATGGCAGTAAAAAAGGAGTGAATAACAGTTGGAACAGTGGATTCATAAGATTATGGAAACATATGGTTATTTAGGGATAAGTCTGCTGATTGCACTTGAGAATTTGTTTCCGCCTATTCCTTCGGAAGTTATCCTTACCTTCGGAGGATTTATGACGACAACCACAACGCTAACGATCTTAGGTGTGGTGGTTGCTGCGACAGTCGGGTCGGTTATCGGAGCGATCTGCCTGTATGGCATCGGCAGACTGCTCTCCGCTGAACGTATGGAGGGAATCGTAACCCGTTACGGCAAGGTGCTTCGCTTGAAGCCCGCTGATATTCACAAAGCGGAAGCTTGGTTTAAACGCTACGGGGCATGGGCCGTGCTTCTCGGAAGGGTTGTCCCGCTCGTACGAAGCCTCATCTCTATCCCGGCTGGCAGTGCCAGGATGAACTTCTTTTCGTTTCTGCTTCTTACAACGATCGGATCTCTGGTTTGGAACGTTGTCCTCGTATATGTAGGAGCCATTGTAGGAAGCTCATGGGATACCTTCCTCGCTTATATGGATCTATACTCGAATATCGTATATGCGATAATTGCTTTAGGTCTGCTTGTTATGGGATTTCTCTTTGTTCGATATCGTGTGCTTAAGAGGGGGTGAGAGTCTAGTATTGGAGTGGGACGCCTCGCTCGCTATCAGTAGCTCTGTCAAAGCGTCACTACGGCTAATACTAATCGTAGTGACGCTTTTTTATGGTGCCCTATGGGGGGATGCAGATCCTAGCGTAGATTCAGACGCCGTGCTTGTCCGCTCCGCTGCTTTCGCGCGCGTCCACGACCACGCTCCCAATATCTTTATAACCGCTTGGACTTACAATCTTCGTCACCGGCAGCTTCTCGGAAGGCAATCGCTGCCGCTGCCATACTCGCCATTTACCCTAATCGTCCTACTTCCATCGCATCATAACCCGGCACCCTTCACTTTGGCGATAGCCTCAGCCCGACCGGAAACCTGAAGCTTATTGAATATATTCGTCATGTAGTTCGAAACGGTTTTGGGGCTTAGTTCCAAACGTTTGGAAATTTCGGCATTAGAAATCCCGTCGACAACCATGCTGAGCACCTCCCTTTCCCGGTAGGTCAGCTCGGTAAACGAATCCAGGCGATGCATCGGCTTCGTGACGAAATCGATCATCCGGGCGGCTACATCACCGCTGAATATGGCCTCACCGGAAGCAACTGCCCAGATAGCCCGAATAATATCATCCCTGTCCGAATCTTTCAGGATGTAGCCTCTTGCCCCCGCTTTCATAGCCGTAATAACGGAAGCATCATCCTTGAACATCGAGCAGATTAGAATGCCGATCTGCGGGTCAGCGGCTCGAATTTGCGCGGTTGCTTCAATCCCATTCAGTCCGGGCATGCGAATGTCCATTAGCACGACATGGGGCTTCAGCTCAAGGGCCAGCCGTACAACATCCTCCCCCGAAGACGCCTCGCCGACGACCGTTAAGTCTTCGGCGTTTTCCAGGATGCTCCTAACCCCCTCTCGAAACATCGGATGGTCGTCGGCAAGTAAAATACGCAGCATTTTAAATACTACCTCCTCTGATGATTCCTGTTCGCAGCGGCAGTGCGGCGGATACATGCGTGCCGCCTGCATCGGCATTCGCAATCGTACAGCCGCCTCCCAATTCTTCTGCCCGTTCCCGAAGCGAGAACAGCCCAAGTCCGCCTTCCGTTGGTCTTGTGCTGCAGCCAAGCCCGATTCCGTTGTCGATAATGTCGAGCTTCAACGTGCAATCATCTTCTTGAAGGGCGATTCGGACTAAACAATGGCTCGCCTGCGCATGTTTTACAACATTCAACAAAGCCTCTGTCACGATCCGGTAGGCGCCGACCTCAACTGCAGCTGGCAGCAAGGGCAACTGCTCCGGCAAATCCAACTCGATGAGAAGCGGTACCGCGCCCACGATGTCTCTTACCTGATGCAGCTGCTGCAGCTGATCAACGCGCTGCCTGATCGCGCCGCTTAGTCCAAGCTCATCGAGCGCTTGCGGTCTTAAATCATATACGATTCCTCTAATTTCGTCTACGGTTTCCCCAATGTCCTTCTTAAACTTGTTCATAATGTCGATCGCTTTATTCGGATCTTTCCGTATCCAATCGACGACCAGGGCAGCGGTCAAGCGCATGGCCGCCAGCCTTGGCGCAATATCGTCATGCAAGTTTTTGCGCATCGACCGGCGCTCTTCTTCCCGTGCGAAAATAAGCTGCTCCCGCGTCTCCTGCAAATCACCCAATAGCATTCGAATGTCCATCGTCTGCTTAACGCCTTGGACAACCGCACCTGCTTGCCGCGCAAGGACATGCAGCAGCTTCCAGTCAGCGTCGCTAAAGCTCTCTTCCGGCCCGCGAGTGCAAACAAACAAAGAGCCGAGCTCTTGACCGCCGGCGACCAGCGGAAGTTGCGAAACTTTCCCTTCATCCTCATGCCCAATCGAGGCGACACGCAGCGCTTCGCCTTGATGCGTCACCTGAATAGCAGCATAGGGAAGGTGAAGCGAATCCTTCACAGTTCGGACGACGATGTCAAGCACCGCCTCCGGCGACGACGGTTCCTTCAACCGATTGCCTAGTTCCTCCAAGATGGAGAAGGGATCGGTCTGAACTCCATAAACAAGCCGGTTGATACCACGTTGAAGCTTTTCCTTCAAAGGGGCGAACACGACGGCCACAATGCCCGCACCGATAATCGAGAAGATCATATTCGGATCCGACTGAAAGAGAACGGAGAGATACCACACCGTCAGTGAATATAGTGTAATGATGACAGCGCTCAGGCCGCCATATACAAGTGTACGATTGACGATCGGGTCGATATCCCACAGCCGCCTCCGCAGCATCGAGATGCCAAGCGTAACCGGAATCGGCAGCATCCCGAGCAAAACAGCGACATCCAGTGCAAACATGGCCGCAGGTTGAGCCGTTTGGTAAAACTGACTGTCATAGAGCAACGGAGCGATCGATACTGCGAGCAGGAACATAATCGATAGAAACAAGCCATACAGTACCCACTTGGTCTGCTGCTTCTCGGCAACTTGTGCATAAACGCGGTATCGGATGAATTGATTCCAGATGATCGTACCGTAAAGCAGCAGCATCCACAGCAGCGTCAGCCAGATCGGCCATTGCGCGGCTCCCCAGGGCTGCTCCGGAAAATACCAGGAGATGTTTCTTAAGACGGCAAGCGCGACGACCATCCAAAACATCGGCTTGTTGACGATTTTTCCGTTCGGGAACAGCGTCAGAAAAAGGACAAACGCTAACATCGACAGATCGTTCAGGAAGCTCGTCAGCCATCCCAGCTGTGCCCATTGAATAACTATGAAGCTGGATGTATGGAAGGAAATCAGTGCAATTGCGGCGACCCAGGACATCGGTTCCTTCGGCCGCTTGCAAAGGATGATGACTGCGGTTGCAAAGTAGATGAGAAAGTCGGTAAGGCTAATCCCGGTATAGAGTCCTGCAAAACCGCTGCGCGAAAGGCCCAGTCGGTTGACGATATCTGCCGAAAGCGGGGTCAAGACGCTATATTCGCATGCAGTCCTCAGACAATCGTCTCTTAAATAGACATAGTAAGAAGGAATTTTCCAAAGAAATAGTCCAGCATAAACCGCGCAAAGCATAAATGTTCCAAAGTGCAAAGCAGACCGCCACCTGAGAAGGTGGCAGCCGCCTTGCGCTTCATGCAGCCTCGAATTGTTTCTCGATATCATCATATATTCTCACCCTTATGCAATAGTCCGCTCATGATTGAATCGAATGAGGGTGTCGTTAGGTGGAGCCGGGTCCCAGCTGTCGCAATACGGTTGCTCCATAGACTAAGCCGTATATGATTGCCGCCGCCCCGCCTATGAATCCCCAACTGCCCGGATAATCCGGCAGGGTAATCGAAGCGGCCCCCATGTAAATATAGGAAAGCCCTTGAAGAATCCCCAGCGTGCGGGATCCAGTCCGCGAAGTTGCCGTCAAGTAGCCGGAATAGAGAAGCGTCAGGCCAAGTGCGGTGCCTTCGCCCCAACGAAACTGCATTTCACTGTCGCTGATTTGTCCAATGGCTCCATGGACCATAAAAGGCAGCAGCCCCAGCAGGGCAATCCCGGTCATGATGAGCAGCGTCCGGTTGATCGTTTTCGGTTCTCTTGGGCGGAGCATCTCACGACGTTTAGGATAAACTGCGAACAAAACCCCAAGCACCACGGCAAATAGAATAAAAACGAAAAATGTTTGCATAGCGAGCGCCGGATCCGTCAGCAGAAGAGTACCGAGGAAAATAAGATGCCCGACAAAATAAAAATGAAGCAACAGCGGCTTGTCAAGCGGAGACTTTAGCATAGCCAACAAGCTTATGCTGAACAGAATGCCGATCAATGCTCCATGGGATGCGGCATGGAACCGTAATTGTTCCGGGAGCGGTGTTGAGGCCAGGGGGGAGCGAACCCAAGGCTCCAGCGCTTCGGATAATCCCTGCAGCATGATTAGCCCGGCAGCCGTGAATACAACGGCAAAAAATCGAAATACGATTCCAAGCACTTCTCCTTTACTTCCTGCATTTGTTTCCATTCTACGCCTCCATCGATTTTTTTTGTAGCTTTTATTTGCATTCATCGTAACAGAAGCGATTTCCCGGCTTGCAGAGAGTGCGTCCCGGACCTATGGGAAAAGTGAAAGGAAAAATGATCAGAAGTGATGCATTGGGAGGATGCGCTGCTTCTCTTAAAGGAAGCCGCAGAAGAAAGGAGAGACGAAATCTTGCCGACATATAATTCAGGCTACTCCTGAATGAGTTATAGTAAGCCTTGAGGAGACAGCCTTATTTTATGGAGCCTAGGGGGATGTATGAATCCTCATTTAGCTTGCTGACGAAGCCTACTCGACGTTGAAGATCCTAGCGGTAGATTCAGACGCCGTGCTCCTCCACTTCGCTCCTGCGAACGGGACGCCCCCTGACCTCATTGCTGCCAGCGATGCGCTCTCCCATTACGGCAATAAAAAAACGCCACTACGTTAATCGTAGTGACGCTTTTTTATGGAGCCTAGGGGGATGTATGAATCTTCATTTATCTTGCTGACGAAGCCTACCCGACGATGCAGATCCTAGCGGTAGATTCAAACGCCGTGCTCGTCCCCTTCGCTCCCTGCGCGCGGGACGCCCCCCTTTCAGGGGTTCGCTCCCCCATTACGACAATAAAAAAACGCCACTACGTTAATCGTAGTGACGCTTTTTTTATGGAGCCTAGGGGGATGTATGAATTCTCTTCATTATATTGCTTACGATGACAACTCACCGATGACAACCTTAGCCGTAGAATTCAACGCCGTGCTCCTCCACTCGAAGCTTTACTCCGATGATTATTCATCCATTCCGTCCGCGCGGACTGAACCCTCGGGGTTCGGCCCCGCTGGCTCAAAAAAAATCCCCGGAACCCTAATGGTTCCGAGGATTTTCTTATGGAGCCTAGGGGGATCGAACCCCTGACCTCATCGCTGCCAGCGATGCGCTCTCCCAGCTGAGCTAAGGCCCCGTAACGAGAACATGATTTATTATATAAAACAGTTCAAGAAAATGCAAGTCCCTTTATTAAAAAATTTTTAAAGGAAATGATAGATCATAGAATGCCCTTTTTTCCCTTGTATTGACATTAAAAACGAGGAATGATATAAAATTAGTGAGTAGCACTCGAAGAGTGAGAGTGCTAATTTTGCCGTAACCCCCATAGCATCGGACCATATCAATAAGGAGAGATCATAATGGAAAAGAAACAGTTCCAGGCGGAATCCAAACGACTGCTGGAAATGATGATCAACTCGATTTATACGCAAAAAGAGATTTTTCTAAGAGAATTGATATCCAACGCAAGCGATGCGATCGATAAGATTTACTACAAAGCATTAACGGATGACAAGCTCGTTTTCGACCAAGACAGCTACTACATCAAGGTCACTGCGGACAAAGAGAACCGCACGTTGACGCTCCGCGATACCGGTATCGGCATGACCAAGGAAGAGCTGGAAAACAATCTCGGCGTTATCGCCAAGAGCGGCTCCCTTGCCTTCAAGAAAGAAAACGAAGCCAAAGACGGCCACAACATTATCGGGCAATTCGGCGTCGGATTTTACTCCGCTTTTATGGTAGCGGACAAGGTTACGGTCGTCAGCAAAGCGTTGGGTGCGGACAGCGCCTACAAATGGGAATCGACCGGCGCAGAAGGCTACACCATTGAGCCTTGGGACAAAGATTCCGTAGGTACGGAAATTACGCTGCAAATTAAAGATAATACGGAAGACGAGAGCTACGACGAGTATTTGGAGCAGTATCGTCTGAGAGCCATTATCAAGAAGTATTCCGACTTCATCCGCTACCCGATCAAGATGGATATTAAGGGCAGTAGACCGAAGGAAGGCTCCGACAACGAGTTCGAGGATTACGAAGAAGAACAGCACGTCAATAGTATGGTGCCGATCTGGAGAAAAAATAAAAGCGAGCTTACACAGGAAGATTACGAGAATTTTTACCACGAGAAGCATTACGGCTTCGATAAGCCGCTCAAGCACCTTCACATCAGCGCGGACGGAGCGGTCGTCTATCAAGCTATCCTGTATATTCCGGAAAACATTCCGTTCGATTACTACTCCAGAGAGTTTGAAAAAGGTCTGGAGCTGTACGCCAACGGCGTGCTGATCATGAACAAATGTGCCGATCTGCTCCCTGATCATTTCAGCTTCGTCAAAGGGATGGTCGACTCGGAAAGCTTGTCGCTGAACATTTCGCGGGAAATGCTGCAGCATGACAGACAGTTGAAGCTTATCGCGAAAAACATCGCAAGCAAAATCAAGAGCCAGCTGCAAAGCATACTGAAGGACGAGCGGGAGAAGTACGAGCAATTCTACAAATCGTTCGGCCGCCAGCTCAAATTCGGCGTATACAGCGACTACGGCCAGCACAAAGACGTGCTGCAGGACTTGCTGATGTTCTACTCCTCCAAGGAGAAAAAGCTCGTTACGCTGGATGAGTACGTTGCGAGAATGCCTGAGGATCAAAAATACATTTACTACGCTTCCGGCGAATCGAACGAACGGATCGAGAAGCTTCCTCAGACGGAGCTTGTAGCGGAGAAAGGCTACGAGATCTTGTATTTCACTGACGACATCGACGAATTCGCGATCAAAATGCTGATCAATTATAAGGAAAAAGAATTCAGATCGGTTTCGAGCAGCGATCTCGGCATCGAAGCGGATGAGGAAAAAGAGCTCAACGAATCCGAGAAGAACGAGAATAAAGAGCTGTTCGAGTATATGACTTCCCAGCTGTCCGGCAAAGTCAAGACGGTCAAGGCTTCCAAAAGATTGAAGTCTCATCCGGTTTGCCTTTCCACGGAAGGCGAAGTGACGATCGAGATGGAGAAAATTTTGCGGGCGATGCCGAACAATCCGGATGTCAAAGCGGATAAGGTGCTCGAAATCAACGTCCATCATGCGGTATTCGAATCACTGAAGGATTCCTACGCCAAAGACAAGGAAAAGCTCAATCTGTATACCGCCCTGCTGTACAACCAGGCGCTGTTGATTGAAGGCTTACCGCTTCAGGATCCGGTTGAATTCACTAACGATATTTGCAAAATCATGGTCTAATTCTATGACGCGGCGGCATTCACTCCGCCCGTCTCCTAAAAAATAAAATCACAGGTGCATTGAGCTCGTCATCCTACATGTTGACTCTCTGCACCTGTGATTTATTTTTTATCTTCCCCTACCTGAACCTGATGCTTGGACAAAATGTCCGTCAGCTCTCTCATGAACATGTTGATATCCTTGAATTGACGGTACACCGAAGCAAACCGGATGTACGCCACCTCATCGACGGGATACAGCTGCTCCATGACAATTTCCCCGATTTCCCGGCTGTCTACTTCAGCGCTCGCCGTGTTGCGGATCTGCTTCTCGACCTCGGAAACAATCTTGTCGAGCTGCTCCACGGATACGGGACGCTTCTCACAAGCCCGGATCAAGCCGCGCAGCATTTTTTCCCGGCTGAACTCCTCCCTGCTCCCGTCTTTTTTGATAACGATTAGCGGCGTTTCCTCCACCATTTCGAAGGTTGTAAATCGTTTGGTGCACTTCTCGCACTCCCTGCGGCGTCGGATCGATTTGTTCTCATTGGCCGAACGGGAATCCAATACCTTCGTTCCGGCATAGTCACAGTATGGGCACTTCATGGCCTTCTCTTTCTCTCCCTTCCACGGGTGTAATCGAATAAATTATTGCCAGCGAATCCCTGTAATGATCTTCAGTGAAAAGCACATAATAGGATTACAAACGACAAGGAGGTGAACAGACATGGGTGCAGGACAATCTCGCAGCAGCAACCAATTGGTTGTTCCACAAGCTAACGCAGCTTTGGACCAACTGAAATACGAAGTAGCTCAGGAATTGGGTATCGCCATTCCTCAAGACGGTTACTACGGTAACATGGCTACTCGTGACACTGGTGCTATCGGGGGACACATTACTCGTCGCCTGGTGCAAATCGCCGAGCAAACACTTGCTGGCGGCAGCCGATAATGACAGATAGAGAAGTATTGGACAGAGTGTTCCTTAGGGAGCCTGTCCAATACTTCTTTTCTTTTCAGGGGGGATGCCCCATTCCTCTGCATAAAGTGTATGATACTTATTATAATAATACAAAACGCGCTGAATGTAATGTCTCGTTTCTCCATAAGGGATCAAATCGGAACGCTGAACCGTTCCATCCCACTCCTGATTTTGAAGCCACCGGTTCACCTTACCCTGTCCCGCATTGTAGCCTGCAACGGCTGCGGCCGTATTACCGTTAAACTCCTTGTGCAGCCAGCTGAGGTACCACGTTCCGAGCTGAATGCTGACGGAAGGCTTTTCCAGCTCATCCTTATACGAAGACGGGAAACGTCCTGCCTCAACAATCCATTCCGAAGTGTCGGGCATAAGCTGCATTAAGCCGTAAGCGCCTTTTTTGGATGAAATGTTCGTTTTATAATTCGATTCGACTCGGATAATAGCTGCAACCAATAGCGGGTCCACTTCGTATTTGGCAGCATGCTGCCTGATTTCCTCTTCATACTTGATTGGGTATAGCAGCTTTCCTACCGTGTCGCTGCTCATAAACAAGAGGAGGACGAAAGTTATGAAAAGTAGAGCAAATACTCGTTTTTTCCGCCAAAAGCTGATGCTCATAGCAGCCTCCTTCCCCTTAAGAAAGCCTCCACCTGCTCCTCAGTCTGTGCAAGCGTTCCCTGATTGTCAATAACAACGTCCGCCAGAGCTCTTTTCTGCTCGATATCCATTTGCGCCGCAAGACGCGCTTCCGCCTGCTCTTCCGATATCCCATCTCGCTGCATCAGTCTTTGTCGTTGTAACGTTCTTGGTATGTATACCACCATAACGGCTTCGTACATATGCTGCAGTCCGGACTCATAAAGCAGCGGTACGTCCACTACGACAAGCTTGTCCGGATAAAGCCGCTCGTACTCGCTCATACGCTCGCGCATGAGGGCACGGATGGAAGGGTGCATAATGCTTTCAAGATCTTTGCGTGCCTGCGGGTCGCCGAATACCGTTTCGCCCAGCTTTTTACGGTGAAGGGAGCCATCCGGCAGCAGCACCTTGGAGCCAAACCGTTCCCGGATTTGGGCTAATACAGGGCTGCCGGGCTCTACCACCTCGCGGGCAATCCGGTCGGCATCAACCAGCATCGCGCCGCGCTGCACCAGCATCTGGGAAACGGTGCTTTTGCCGCAGGCGATGCCTCCGGTCAAACCGATATTCATAATCATTTCTCCTTCGAGTTTTAAGGCAAGTGCATAAGCGCCGTTACATCAATTTCATGATACCCATAATAATCAAAACAAATCCCGGAAACACGGACAATCGTTGAATCCAAGACAAATCCGAGTACTTAAAACCTATTCGTAAGCCGGTCGCCAAAAAGGTCCCGCTGGCCAAAGCAATGACAGCGGAAGTAATGAGCGGCGCAAAGCCTATTAACGCAGCTCCGATCCCGGCGCCGAATGCGTCCAAAGACAAAGCGACTCCCAAGAGTACGGCTTCAGATGCGGAAATGTTCCCCGAACGGTCAATGTCCGCAATGGAAGGCTTACGCAAAATCTGGATCACAAGGCCAAGACGCTTCAATTCGATATACATAACTTCCTTCGCACTTGCAACCGGAGTCTCCTCCACCTTCACTTCCGCTTCCGGGCTTTGGCCTGCAGGAGCGTCATCCTCGTCTTTTTTCTTCGACAAGACCTGGTATACGGCCCATACTCCGATGCCGATCAGGATCAAGCCTCCTGCCGCCTTCGCATAAAGCGGATCGACAAATCGGCTTACAAGCACTCCGATCTGCATTGACAAATAAATGATACATCCTGAGCATAAGGAGATGATTGCAACAGATACCAACGGGATGCGAATTTTACGCAGTCCGTACATAACTCCTACGCTGAAACCGTCGAGACTGACGGCCAGAGCCAAAATCAATAACGAGATAAAAGGCAGCATGGTGTTCCCCTCCCGGCCATTTTACTCCTACTATATGGCGGATATGGGCGGAGCGTGCACAGTAAGGGAACAGCGGACCGGATGCTACGGCTTGGTTCGCCTGACCCGCTTGCGTTCTAATGGCTGGCAGTTCGGGCAAAAATGCGTGCCCCGCCCGCCTACGACCGTTTTTTCAATCTCGTGGCCGCAGTCAGGACAAGCTTCGCCCTTGCGTCCGTACATTTTCAGCTGATGCTGGAACATGCCGATTTCACCCTGCCCGTTGACGTAAGACTTGACGGAGGAGCCGCCTACAGCTACCGCCTCATTCAAAGTCTTAACTATCGCTTCGTACAATGCAGCAAGCTCCGCTGAGGACAAAGAGCTTGTCTCCCGTTCCGGATGGATTCCGGCCAGAAACAACGACTCATCCACATAAATATTCCCCAAGCCGACGATATATTCCTGATTGAGCAGAAGCGGCTTGATCTTGGTCGTGCGGCCGGACAGCTTCGCGAGAAACGCCTCCAGCGTGAACGATTCATCCAGCGGCTCCAGCCCCAGCTTGACCAGCGGCTTCTCTTCAAGCTCCCTGCCTTTCGGAAACACATGCATCGTACCGAACTGCCTTACATCCTTATATCTCAATTCACTTCCATCGCTAAAATGAAATACGACATGCGTATGAAGCTCCAGCGGATCGTTCTTGTCGTATAGACCGTACCGCCCTTCCATCCTCAGATGGGACACAAGCGTAAAGTCATCCATCTTAAAAAGGAGGAATTTGCCGCGCCGTTCGATCGATTGGATCGTCTGGCCTTCCAGAAGCAGACGGAATTCGTCCGCTTCCTCCGGGAGCTGAATAATCCGCCGCAAATGAACGGATACGCTCTCGATGGTTTTCCCCTGAACCAGCTGGTTTAAAGTTCTTCTGACTGTTTCGACCTCCGGCAATTCCGGCATGATGTTCACCTCGGTGCTGTTTGCAAAGTGCGTCTCGAATGTTTATAAGAGGCAGACACGTTCCCCACACTTTGCAAACAGAGTATTTATTGTATATTACTTCGCTTCGTACCAGTTCGACCCGGCATCGACTTCGACCTTCAACGGCACATCCAGCTTCAACGCGCTTTCCATCACTTCCGCTACCGTAATCTTCATCGTCTCGATCTCGTGCTCCGGTACCTCGAATACCAATTCGTCATGCACCTGCAGGAGCATACGGCTTTGCAGTCCGTCCCGCTTCAGACGCTCGTCCATCTGCACCATGGCCAGCTTGATGATATCCGCAGCCGTTCCCTGGATCGGCGTATTCATGGCCGTCCGTTCGGCGAACGACCGCAGGTTGAAGTTCGATGCCGTAATTTCCGGCAAATAGCGGCGCCGCTGCAATAACGTCGTCACGTAGCCGTTTTGGCGCGCCTGTTTGACAATATCGTCCATATATTGGCGAACCCCTTGGAACACGGCAAAATACTGCTCGATGAATTGAGCCGCTTCCTTACGGGTAATGTTCAAGTTTTGGGATAAACCGTAATCGCTTATGCCGTATACGATGCCGAAGTTGACCGCTTTCGCCTGGCGTCGCATATTCGAGTCCACCTCCGACTCCGATACGCCGAATACGTCCATCGCGGTTTTCGTATGAATGTCCATATCGTGCAGGAACGCTTCCATCAGCTTCTCATCCTGGGAAATGTGCGCCAGCACGCGCAGCTCGATCTGAGAGTAGTCGGCCGTCAGTATCGACCAGCCCGGCTCGGAAGGCACGAACACCTTGCGGATTTTACGTCCCTCCTCCAGACGGATCGGGATGTTCTGCAGGTTCGGGTATTGGCTGCTCAGCCGGCCTGTTGCCGCAATCGTCTGCTTGTAATACGTATGCACCTTGCCCGTTTCACCGCGCACCTCCTTCAGAAGCCCTTCGACATAGGTCGATTGCAGCTTGGCCAGAGAGCGGTAATGCAAAATATGCCCGACCGCAGGGTGGTACGGCTCCAGCTTCTCCAGCACCTCCGCATCGGTGGAGTAGCCGGTCTTGGTCTTCTTGATCGTTGGCAGCTCCAGCTTCTCGAATAAAATTTCGCCAAGCTGCTTCGGTGAGTTAATGTTGAACTCGGTGCCGGCCGCATCGTAGATCGACTGCATGATTTTTTCCAGCTGTGCGCCAAGCTCCGCGCCATATTGCTTCAGCCCGTCGGTATCCACCTGTATGCCTTTCTCCTCCATGGATGCCAGGACGTGAGCCAATGGCTGCTCGAGCTCGTAAAACAACCGGTGCATATCGTTCGCGTCCAAGTCCCGCTTCATAGGCTCGGTCAAGCCTTGAACCGCCGCCGCTTTACGGCACATAAAATCGGACAGGATGTCGATGGAAGGGATTTGGAATTTCGCTCCTTTGCCGAACACGTCCTCATCCGCCTTCAAATAAGGCAGGCCATATTTACCTGTCAGACCGTTCAGTGTAAGCGCCGATTCCGTCGGGTCCAGCAAATAAGCCGCGAGCAGCGCGTCGAACGACGTTCCGCGAAGCTGAATGCCGCGCCACGACAGCACGATTTCCGCGCGGTGCTGGTCATAGACCGACAGCTGCTTATCTTCGGCTTCGAGCCACGCTTTCACCGCTTCCGCCTCCGCAGAGCCTGAAGCTAGCAGCTCGAACGGTAAGTAATAACAGGCTGCCTCCGTATACAGCGCAATGCCGATCATTTCAGCCGTATGCGGGTTATCGCCGGCTGCCTCGACATGGATCGCCGTCACTTGAGGGAGCGCCTGAACCAGCTTCTCAAGCCCCTCGCGATCCTGCACCGTTACCGCTTCAATAGCCGCCTGTTCTTCCTGTCCGGCATCGCTTGTGGAGAAATCCATTTTCTCAAGCAGCGATTTGAACTCCATCTTGCGGAACATGTCTCCGAGGGCTTGTCCGTCGTACCCTGTGTAGGCGATATCCTCCCACTTCGTATCAAGCGGAACCTCGCGGTAAATCGTCGCCAGCTCCTTGCTCATCCGCGCGTCGGCGGCGTGCTCCTCGACCTTCTCCTTCATCTTGCCCTTCAGCTGTGCGGAATTGGCCAATACGCCTTCCACAGTCTCGAACTCGTGCAGCAGCTTGAGCGCGGTTTTCTCTCCAACGCCGGGAATGCCCGGAATGTTGTCGGATGCGTCGCCCATCAAGCCTTTCAAGTCAATGATCTGCTGCGGCGTCAAACCGTACTTTTCCTTGATCTGCGCTTTATCGTACAGATCGACCTCGCTGATTCCTTTGCGTGTCAACGCTATCGTTACCCGGTCGGAGGCAAGCTGGAGCATGTCCTTATCGCCTGTAACGACAAGGACGTCAATATCGCCCTTCTCATCGGCCATACGGGTCAGCGTCCCGATAATGTCGTCCGCTTCATAGCCCTCGAGCTCGAATTGAGCCATACCGAACGATCGAATCAAATCCCTTACGAGCGGAAACTGCTCGGACAGCTCCGGCGGCGTCTTCGCTCTTCCACCTTTATATTCTGCGTAGTCCTTATGTCGAAACGTTACTTTCCCCGCGTCGAACGCCACGAGGAAATGGGTCGGCTTTTGCTCCTCCAGCAGCTTTAAGAGCATCGTCGTGAAGCCGTACACCGCATTCGTATGCAATCCGCTGGAATTGCTAAGTAAAGGCAAAGCATAAAAAGCCCTGAAGGCAATACTGTTGCCGTCAATCAATATTAATTTCGACATGGATACACCTCATTTTCCTTAAGCATCTTCTTCCATGATAGCATAGGACAATGAAAGAAAAAAAGCTTACGTCCACTTTCCTATTGTTGGGGTGACGCCCGCCGCTTGAGCATAAACATAAAGTATAAGGCGATGTTTGTCGCGTAAACGGAGGTATACGTCCATGAGCACCTCAAACCGGTCCCAAAGCAAAAAAGCCATTTGCTTCGACGTCAATCAAACCTTGATCCATCAGGGTTTACATTTCGAGCAAGCGTTCCGTTCCGTTTGGGACGACTATTATGCCCGTTCCATCCGGGACAGCTTTCCGCAATCGGAGGAGCTGTGGAGCAAATACCAGCTGCACTGGCAGCAGCATAAAAAAAACAAAACCGTCCGCATGCAGCTGGACGATTTGCAGCAGATGTGTCTGCACGATGCGCTCAAGGAGCTGGAAGTGCCGGTGCATCAGCAGTTTACGAGAGATTTTTTCCAATTGGTGCGAAAATCCAGGCTGGCTGCGAAATCGATGGCTCCAGGGGTGGAGGACACTCTGAAGTCGCTGGCCCCGCGCTTCAAGCTGGCAATCATCAGCAACAGCCCGAGGAGCGAGGTGATTCATCTGCTCCATCGCTTCGGTCTAAACGACTATTTCCCGGACGAGCGAATCTTCACGGCACATCAGGCTTCGGAGAAAAAGCCTCATATTCCGCTGTTCAAAACCGCTATCAAAACGCTGAATGTATCCCCAAGGCAAATGGTGATGGTCGGGAACTCGTGGAAGCACGATGTGTGCGGAGCTACCAAGGCCGGGCTCGATGCCGTATGGATCCAATCCGGTACCGCGGCAAAAAAAATTTCTCAGCAAAAGCTCGGGAAACGGAACGTGTATTGTATTCAGCATTTGGATCAGCTGCTTGAACTCTTTTAAACGTAGTCCCCGTCACCGATGCAAGCACAGTGATAAATGCTGCCCGGATGCTCCTTGGACATTTTCTTCAGCTTGGCCGAAGCTTGCGATATTTGCTCGAGTGTAACGGACCCGGCTGTTCCGCAAATAATGAGCGACAGCGAGATCGTAACTCCGGCATTGTCTACCTTGTTGCCGTTGCGGTCCTCGACATACAGCCAATCGTCTCCCTCATACAGCAAACGAACCCCTTGATCGAACCGCCTTATGATCTCCTTGCACAGCTTCTCGGGCTCATCCGATGAGGTGATGGCAATAAAGTCGTCGCCTCCGATGTGTCCGACAAAATCATGCGGCAATCCGCACGCGAACAGCGACTGCTGGATCACGTCCGCCGTATATTGAATCAGCTGGTCTCCCTTTTGAAATCCGTACCGGTCGTTAAACCATTTGAAATAATCGAGGTCCGCGTAAATGACCGAGAAGCCTTTCTTCTCCAGCAAACGCTTGCTCAGCTCGCGGTGAATCTGAATGTTGCCGGGCAATCCGGTTAACGGGCTGGCCACCTTCGCACTTTCCATCCTTGCATTCGTTATGCACTCCAGTATGGAGCGAATGGAACAGGCTCCCGCCATTTTGCCCTTGCTAGTAATGACGACCAAATCGTACAAGTTGTTAATATCGCGCGAGGTAGCGAGCTGCGATACGTTTTCCACCGGAGTATGCTCGTCCACAATGAGTGGCTGCTTGTCCATAATCTGATCGATCGAGCGGTTCCAGAATAGTGAAAAGCCATACTGCCCGGCCAGCTGCTGAAACAAGCTTTCCCGCATCATCAGACCGACAGGAACATCATTCGAGACAATGACAACCCCCGGCGCATGAAGATTGTTCTTGAAATAGCTGGCCACCTCGGATATTAAAGCTTTGCTGTCGAACGTGGCGGTAGCGGTGATCAAATCGCCGATCGTCCAGGCGCTGCCGATATTATCGCGGATTTTGCGCTGCTGTATAATGGACTCTGCAAGCTCCGGCGCCACAACGGCCTTCTCCGTCCCCGGCCTCCCGAGCAAGTAGCCTTGCCCGAAATGGACTCCCATTCGGGTCAAATACAGCAGTTCCTCCTGCCGCTCGATCCCTTCTGCGATGATTTGGATGTTGAGCTTTTGGGCGAAAGAGACGAACGATTCCATAATGGCTTCTTTCGTTTTGCTGCGGTATACGTCCTGAATGAGCGACTTGTCGACTTTGATAAAATCCGGCTGGAGCTCCGCAATGGCCTGCAGGGAAGAATAGCCCGCCCCCGCGTCGTCTATGGCGATCCGGTACCCTTGGTGACGGTAATGCTCCAGTATTTTTTTGGCCATGGAAAAATCCTCGATGGAGCTGCGCTCCGTAATCTCAAACACGATCTGCCCAGGCTGAATGCCGTGCGCCTCCAGCATTTCCAGCGTCTTGCCCGGTACGAACAGCGGATCGTATAAGATCGCCGCCGAAATGTTAATAAACAGCAGCTCGTTCTTTCTTGCCAAAAACGCCCCATGGATCGCTTTCTCCCTCGCAAGCCGATCCAGCCGGTACAGCATACCCTCCTGTTCGGCGTAAGAAAACAGCGTGAGCGGGGAATGCAGCGGGCTGTTTTCAGGTCCCCTTGTCAAGGCTTCATAGCCTAGAACGGTTCCATTCTTCAATGAAATAATCGGCTGGTACACACTATGTATCGATTGGTTACGCAATATTTCAAGCATTTCGTTTCGCAGCAAGGTATGATCCCGATCATTCATGCTCGAGTCCGACGGGTTAGTGGCCATGATCTCATCTCCACCTCTAGAAGCTATTGGATTGTATGCTACTAACGTACCATAGGAATTTCATCCCAGTGTAAAAGTCCTAATTCTTTTTTGTTAAAGCTATGTAAATATTTAGCTCGGTAGGTACTTCATAACCTTGACGCTTACATTTTTTTAACATTTCATGGGTTTATCATCAAGAGTATCCAGTTCATTAGTGAAATGGATTTGTTGGAATTAATAGTAGAAAAAATGCACCTCCGGCAGCAAAAGCCGCCAGAGGTGCTTATTTTTGTATTAGTTCATCAGCTGTGCATATTGCAGAAGGCGTTTTACCATCACAGCCGCCTCTGCACGGGTAGCATTCTCACCCGGTACGAACGTGCTGGCCGTCATTCCGTTCATAATGCCTGCGGTGACGGTTTGCGCTGCGGCTTCCTTCGCCCAGCTGCTGATGGACGCGCTGTCACTGAAGGACGCAAGACCCTGTGCGTCCGCCGCGGCTTTTTTGCCAACAATCGTCATCGCTCTTGCTGCCATTACCGCCATTTGCTCGCGTGTAATATTCGCGTTCGGCTTGAACGTGCCGTCCTCGAAGCCGTCCACCAAGCCTGCTCTCGCTGCGGCTCCGACGACTCCCGCGTACCAATCCGACGGCAACACATCGGTAAAATTTGCTGCAGAAGCTTCGTACAGACCCAATCCTCGCACTAGGATGGCGGCGAACTCCGCGCGCGTGATCCGGTTATCCGGAGCAAAGCTCGACTCGGTCATACCATTGACTACCAGCTTCGATGCCAAAAGCTCCACATCGGATTGTGACCAATGCTTGGTCAAATCAGCGAACGTTTTGGACGATTCAACTACCGTGTAAATACTGTTGCCCGGACGTTTGATCGTTACTTGCGTTCCCTCATTGCCCTCTGTGAACAGAGCCGGCACGAAGCGGAATTGGCCAGCAGCCGGATCATAAGTCACTGCCGTTGTTTTGGACAAATCCTTTGGTTTGCCTATGTTCATCTTTCTGGAGACGTAGTTCAGACCAAAGTCTTCTACGGCAACCGTCTTGCCTTTCGATTCCAAACTAACCTTAAAATCGATGGCTCCGGCTCCGGGATGAAGAGTAAGACCGGCTTGATTTGCTTTGTCTTTCATGGCCGACAATGCAGCATCACTCAGGTTTTCCAATGTGACAACAAGCTTCACATCGTTCCATGGTGCACCCAAGGATTTCGCGAGCTCTGCAAAATTGACCGCCTTCACTGGCAATTCGTAGGTGATATGACCGTATTGGAAGGAAATAACCAGTCCGGACCCTGCAGCTGCGATATCTGCCAACTGCTGTGCAGGAAGGCGGAATATTGCCGTTGCCGCGTCGGCACTTCCTGCTTCTATTGTTAGTTTCGGCATCGTTGCACCGCTGCCGCCGGCTGCTATGGCCTCAAGCGCTTTGCTTAGAGCCGAAGTATCTACTTCTATGGTTGCGAGTTCCCTTCCATCCGCTGCCTTCCCGATTACCGGTTCTACCCGCAGTACCTGTGAGCCAGCTTCAGAAGGCTGGACAGGCGTGCCGCCGCCACCTGCAGATGAACCCCCACCGCCGCCGTTTCCACGACCGGATCTAGATAGGGTGACGGATGCTTCGTTGGAGTCCGCACTCTCGTAGGCCGAGTTTGCAGCAGTCACTACATAATAATAGGTAGAACCGTACTGCAAGCCGCTGTCTGTATAGCTGTTATTGGCCACATTCGCCGCTACCGTAACATACCCTGTTCCCGGAGTTGCAGTACGTTTCACATTGTAATAAGTGGCTCCTGTTACACTGTTCCATTTCAAGCTGACCTGGGCATCTCCTGCTGTTGCAGTCAGGTTGCTCGGCGCCGCTGGCACTTGGATTACAATACTCGCTTTTGGCTGAGCGCTAGTTTCGGTTGATGCGTCACTTTCCCCAGCAGTATTCCCTGCTGTCACTACATAGTAATAGGTTGTTCCGTTTTCCAAACCAATGTCCGCGTACTGGGTATTCGCCACATTCGCCGCTACCGTAACATACCCCGTTCCCGGAGTCGTACTGCGCTTCACATTGTAATAAGTGGCTCCCGTTACGCTGCTCCATTTCAAGCTGACCTGGGCATCTCCTGCTGTTGCAGTCAGGTTGCTCGGCGCCGCTGGCACTTGGATTACAATACTCGCTTTTGGCTGAGCGCTAGCTTCAGTTGATGCG
>NZ_JBHTVD010000002.1:361935-395376 GCF_042793215.1 Paenibacillus sp. NPDC056579 | reverse complement strand
AGTTGATGCGTCACTTTCCCCAGCAGTATTCCCTGCTGTCACTACATAGTAATAGGTTGTTCCGTTTTCCAAACCAATGTCCGCGTACTGGGTATTTGCTACATTCGCCGCCACTGTAACATACCCCGTTCCCGGAGTCGTACTGCGCTTCACATTGTAATAAGTGGCTCCTGTCACGCTGTTCCATTTCAAGCTGACCTGGGCATCTCCTGCTGTTGCAGTCAGACCGGTCGGTGCCGCTGGTACCTGGATTACAATACTTGCTTTTGGCTGGGCGCTAGTTTCGGTTGATGCGTCACTTTCCCCAGCAGTATTCCCTGCTGTCACTACATAGTAATAGGTTGTTCCGTTTTCCAAACCAGTGTCCGCGTACTGGGTATTCGCCACATTTGCCGCTACCGTAACATACCCTGTTCCCGGAGTCGTACTGCGTTTCACATTGTAATAAGTGGCTCCTGTTACACTGCTCCATTTCAAGCTGACCTGGGCATCTCCTGCTGTTGCAGTCAGACCGGTCGGTGCTGTCAACGGTGGCTTGATGTTGTCGACCGCTTCTTGGCCCAGGCGATCCTGAAGCTGCTGCAAATACAGACTGTCCGGCTTCACATGAGTGCCGAGATGATCCCAGTAGGCGTCGTTTCGCGGACGAGGGTCATACTCATTCGGCACTAGCGGATTTCCTTTTGTGCCGACATGTCCGATAGCATAGTTTTGCGCCGTAGGAGGCTGCTGGGAGGTCAGGATGCCTTCCGTATTCCAAGTTACATAGTTTGCTCCTGCCCAAGCATGGCCGCTGCCCAGCCAAGCGCGGTCCCGAATGACGATATGGCCCTTCACCTTATCGAACAAGCCTCCGGTAGACCAGCGATGATGCGGTTCGCTCGAGTTGTAATTTTTCTGCGATTCACTGTCATGAATGACGTTAGGGCCAGGAATCCTGCTGTCAAACACATACGCGTGCCGCTCCGATTCCGAGTACGATCTTTGCACCAAATTCAATTGACCAACAAAGTAATAAGCGTATCTTCTTCCGCCTGTTACGATGCTGACAAAGTCGGTGATTTTGCTGTCCTGCACCGTTACCCATTTGGCGTTGCGGTCTATTTTTACCAAGGAATAAGCCAGGTGCTTGGCTGTAATGTTACGAACCCAGCCGTTCTTCAATCCGTTCATGACGACGAATTCCTCAACGTGGTTCTCATCGGCGAGGTAAGGGTCGGTCGTATCATTATCCATGACCGTATCGATAATGCTCGGATCGAAAGCCGAATCGACGTACATGTACTCCACGCCTACATTTTGGATACGGGACTGATCGCTGTACTTCATCAGCTGCCCGCCTCCCCAGCGGAGCTCGATGGAATTGGCAATCGGCGCATCGACCGTAATCACGTTGCCTTCTATTTTGTCGATCACCCGGTCAAAATCCAGATTAAACGGAGTCATCTGTGACGTAGAGCCCGGCACCGCATCCGGTCTGTCCGGCCTGTCATAAATTTTATCCATCTCGGTTTCATGGATCCATGATTGGTTCCCCACACGACGCACGATTACAGTATCGCCGACGTTATACTTGCTCGCATCCGCTACACGGAACGTACGCGCTCCTGAAGGCACGAACATGTCGGTAATTTCGGTTGCCGTGCTCGTATCGATCTGCAGCCCGGTACTGTTACCAACCTCGATTAAGGATCTCGCTTTAGTGCCCGAACCATATATAACCGTACCGCCCGCCTCGTCTTGTCCTTCGCCCCGCAGCACGACGCCTCCGGTTTGAATTTTCAACGTTCCGCTTACTTCATATCGGCCTTTTTTCAAAAGCACCGCACCGCGGATACCATCTGCTTCCGGCATGGCGGATACCTGATCGATCGCCTCCTGAATCAGCTGCGTCGCATCTCCCTGGATAGGTTCTACCGTAGCTTTCACCGGAGCATCCGGAAGCTTCACGCCTCCTCCTTTATAACCGACATTAGAGAAGTCAAGCACTCGATTGCCCTTAAAATCGGGAATATATAGGAGCTTGTTGTCCGGCCCCATATACACGATGCTGCTTTGATCCGTAGGAATCGCTTGGGGATCCAATACGGTAAAATAAAACGTATCATAAACGGTCTTACTTCCCGTCACGATCGTTAACCGAATTTGATAATCGCCATATTGCGCAACATTGCCATCAATTGCAATGGTATGCTTCCCTCCGGTTTGGACCGCATTAGGCTCAATGGACTGAACAATTTCATTGCCGTTACGTACAAGCTCGGCGCTTACCGAAGCATTCACATAAGGACTTACCGTCACTGCCGGATACGCGGCGCCAATGTTCACAAGAGCCGGTTGGCCTATCTCCATTTTCATATCTGAATGTGACAATTGCAGATCCGCGATAAGCGGGCTTAAATCCTTATTCGGGTTCGTAACGTCCACCCAAATGCTTATGTAAACCGTTTTTTCGTTTAAGGAAGCCTTCCCGACAATAAGAACGACGCCTTCCTCTACTGCCGTGATCTTCCCGTTTGCATCGATGGTAGCTACCTTAGTATTTTTCGATTCAAAACTTACCGTTGCCTTGGAAAGATCATTCTCCTCGAGGTTCCTTGTAAGATTGCCTTTCAACTGCAGCGTCTTTGTATTACCTTTATTCAAATAAATCGTATCGTTCAATTGATACGTCTTCGTGGCATCGAAGAAATTGATATTGTTCAAAATATCCAGTAACCCGCCATACAGCTCAAACTCGGCAACCGCGCTTCCTGCAGACAAATGGTGCAGCTGCAGTCTCACATAATTAGCGCTTGTCTTCGGGAAAATAACCGATTCATTCGTTGTAATCGTCCCCGTTTTTGTATACACATCTTTCCATACGGTTCCGTCCTCAGAGGCTTGAATCGTATACCCATTCAGCTTATCCGAATCCGTAAAGCGGATGGTCGAGCGATTGTACGAGTACGTCTCGCCCAAGTTCACGGTAAGCGACGATTGCTTATCGTCCGTAGCATCCGCGGTGGAAGGAACCCAGGCTGTGTTCGTGCCGTCAACGGCAAATGCAGCATTCCCGGAGCTGGCCGTGGCGCTTTTGTTCAAAGCGATATTGCTCTGTGCCACCGGATCGTACACTTCTAGTGGAATGGTGATCCCTTTAAGTACGCCTCCTATGATAGCATCCGCCGTCAGAGTGGTTTTCCCATCTTTGATAGCGGTAACATTACCGTTCTTATCAACGCTTGCGATAGACGGGTCCGAGCTTTTGAAAAAATTCGTAGCGCTCGATAAAACGGCATCGTTTCCGTTATCCAGCTTTCCTTTTAATAGAAATGATTTGGTTCCGCCGGCCGCAAGAGAAACAACCTCGTTTTCGTTATATACGTGGTTACCAGCATCCGTAAGGATGATGCTGCTCAATTTCTCAGCTGGCGGTACGGCGTTAGGATTGTTATACACCTGCAGCTCGTACAATTGGAAGTTTTTCGAATCGAAATGCAGCTGGATCCGGATTGATGACGAAGACACGGGATCAAAATCTATCGTATCCGTTACCGTACTGTTAGGAAACGCATTCCGAACGACATACACGTCCGTCCATACGGAGCTGTCAGACAAATATTGAACCTTCATTTCCTTCACATTGTTCGGTCTCCAGTTCAGCTTCACTTCGTTAAACGTCTGAACGCCTCCGAAGTCGACCTGCAACCAAGGGCTTAGATCTTTACTGTTGGAATTCCAGCTCGTTCCGGTATTACCGTCAACCGCCTTCTCCGGACCGTTGCTGGCAGCATTCGATGATGTGCTGGCTTTCACTGTCTTGCCCAATGCCAGGTTGATCAGCTCAGCTGCGCGAGCCGGATTGGGCTGAACAAGCAGACCGCTTGGAAGCAGCAACGAAAAGATCAGTAGAGCTACTACTCCAAGCTTGAAACGTTGAACTACGTCTTTCAAAATGACAACACCCTCCTCAATAATTGAAAACGTCACCATACAAAGTTCCATTATAAGGAAGGGAATGCTCGGAGTGATTATGTTTTTTTGTGTTGGCATACGTTCTTTTATGTTGTTTTTTCCTGCCTCCCCACAGCAAAAAAAGAGACCGTACGAACGGTCTCCCTTACTTAAATATTTAAATCCTTCCGCTTTCCCGTAACGATATAAATAACGCCTTCGCCGATATTCGTGCAATGATCCGCTACGCGCTCCAGATAATGCGCTACGAACATAAGCTGCGACAGCTGACGGTTGCGGGCGAATTCGCTGTTCATCAAGCCGAGAATTTCATTCATCAGCGTGCTGTACATTTTATCGATCTCGTCATCCTTCTCCGCAAGCGCCGCGGCGCGATGAATGTTGCGCTCGGTATACGACTGCAAGCTTTCACGCAGCATATCGCGGACAAGCAGCGCCATGCGTGGAATGTCCTCCAGCGGCTTGATCAGCTCCTCGCCGGACAGGCGAATCGCGATTTTGGCGATATCCACCGCATGGTCGCTGATGCGCTCCAAGTCGGTGGCGATTTTCAAAGCGGTGCCGATGATGCGGAGATCGCCCGCCATCGGCTGCTGAAGAGCGATGAGGCGTAAGCAACGTTCCTCGATATCGAGCATCATCTCGTCGATAATGTCATCCTCCGTGACGATCTGTCTGGCCAGCTTCTCGTCAAGCCTCGCCAGAGCATCTACCGCTTGGGAGATCGATTCCTCCACTAGTGTACCCATTTTGACCAGCAATTGTTGAAGCTCATCTACATTTTGGTGAAAATTAGACCTGGTGTCCACCATAATAGCTCCCTTCCGTTATCCGAAACGCCCGGTGATGTAATCTTCCGTTCTTTGATCCGTAGGGGCAGTAAAGATTTTATCCGTTTGGTCGGATTCAATCAATTCGCCGTTCAGGAAGAAAGAGGTATAATCGGAAATCCTTGCTGCCTGCTGCATGTTGTGCGTAACGATGATAATCGTGTACTTTTCTTTTAATGTTTGTGTTAACTCTTCCACTTTCAAGGTGGAAATCGGATCCAGCGCAGATGTAGGCTCATCCATCAGCAGAACATCCGGTTCAACCGCCAGCAGGCGGGCAATGCACAGCCGCTGCTGCTGACCGCCGGACAAGCCTAGGGCGGATTTGTTCAAGCGGTCCTTGACCTCGTCCCACAGCGCAGCCTGAACCAGGCTTTTTTCTACGATTTCATCGAGAACGGCTTTCTTCTTCGTTCCATGAATTCTCGGACCATACGCGATGTTGTCATAGATGCTCATAGGGAACGGGTTCGGACGCTGGAACACCATGCCGACTTTTTTGCGCAAGGATACGACGTCCATCTCCTGGCCGTAGATGTTTTGCCCGTCGACATAGATGCTGCCGTTAATTCTTACGCTGTCGATCAAATCGTTCATTCGGTTCAATGTACGCAGGAACGTCGATTTGCCGCAGCCGGAAGGACCGATCAAAGCAACGATCGAGTTGTTTTTGATTTCCAGCCCGATGCTGTGCAGCGCCTGGTTCTCCCCATAGAATAGATTCAGCTTCTCTACTTTAATCTTATTTTTCTCTATCACGATTTATTTCCCCCCGGAAAGTCTTTTTTGTAAAATACGGCTAGGAATTCCGATCAGCAGGTTGAACACCAGTACGACAATGAGCAGCAGCGCGGCGCTGCCTTGAGCGATTTGCTTCGCATCCGGAACAATTGCCTCCGATTGCACATACCATAAGTGCGTCGCCAGCGTTTCACCCATTGCGAGCGGACTCCAGTCCGGGAAAAACCGTGAAACCGACAAGCCCGCGGTATAGATCAGAATGGCGGATTCGCCCAAGGCCCGTCCGGCAACCAGCGTAATCCCCGTAATCAGGCTTGGCATAGCAGCTGGCAGCAGCACCTTGCGGATCGCTTGCCAACGGGTGGAGCCGAGTGCAAGTGAAGCTTCCCAGTACGATTCGGGCACCGAGCGGAGCGATTCCTCCGTTACCCGGACCAGGACCGGCAGGTTGAGCAGCGACAAGGTAGCCGCTCCGCCGATAATCGAGAATTTCAAACCGAACAAATTGACGAACAAGAGAAATCCGAACAAACCGAATACGATTGATGGTACGGAAGATAGAGCTTCTACGGAAATACGGATAAAATCGGTAAACCTGTTTTGTTTGGCATATATGGATAAGTACACACCCGCCCCGATGCCGATAGGCAGGGAGAACAGCAAGGATAAGAACAAAATGTAGAAGGAGTTGAAGAGCATCGGCCCGACGCCGCCGCCCGCCATAATCTCCTGCGGCTTCCCGGTAATGAATTTCCATGAAAGATGCGGCAAGCCGTCACCCAAAATACGGATTAGAAACCATGCCAGCAGCAGTAAAATAATGATGCCGGTTATCCAGAAAAAACCGGTGGCGATACGATCTGTCGTTTTGCTGGTCATTTCACTTCACTCCTCTTCGAAACAAATCGGATCACGATGATAAGCGTTAAGGAGATCAGAAGAAGCATCAACGCCATTAAGTACAACGCGTTATTCCAAGTCGTGCCGTAATTCGTATTCCCCATATCCTTAACAATCGCTGTGGTCAAAACCGTCGTAGATTCAAGCAGGGAGCCCGGCATTTGCGGCGAGTTCCCGATGACCATGAATACCGCCATCGTCTCACCGATCGCTCTGCCCATACCGAGGATGATACCTGTAATAATCCCTGGACGAGCCGCGGGGATGAGAACTCTCCATATCGTTTGCCATCTGGTTGCTCCTAGAGCAAGCGATGCTTCTTCCAATCGGCCTGGCAGCGCCCGGATGGCGTCTTCGGAAATCGACAGAATCGTCGGCAGGATCATGATCGCCAAAATAATGGCAGCCGGCAAAATTCCGTAACCGATTGTGCCCGTAGTTTTGGCAAGCATCGGCACGATGACCGTCAATCCGATCAAGCCGTATACAACGGAAGGAATACCGACGAACAAGTCCGTGGCCGGACGCATAATTTCGCGCATCCATTTCGGTGCAATCTTGGCCATAAACACGGCACCGGATAAAGCCAGCGGAACAGCCAATACTACAGATAACAGCGTCAGCAGCATTGTGCTGTACAAAAAGGCGAAGATCCCGAATTTATTCTGGCTTGGCGTCCAATCGTGAGAGAAGAAGAACTCCCAAGGAGTAACGCCGGTGAAGGTCTTGACTCCCTGCAATCCGACGAAAGCAATAATCGAAAAGATAATAGCCGAAACCAGAACGGCGCTTCCGACAAAAATCCATCTCATGGTTTGATCGTAGCGGTTTTGTTGTTTGGTCCACTGGCTCACTTTTTTTTCTAGTTTAGCTCGCTCATTTAGCTTGTCAGCGAAAGAATTCACTTTCCTCTTGCCCCCTATTCATTACTTCCCGAATTTGCGGTGCATACCGCAGTGCAGCACGTTGCATTTTCGTTCTTTTTCATCATAGAGGATAATTGTAAAAGCCATACATTTGAATTGTTAAGACAATGTAAAAATTTTATGAAGGTCAACATCATGTCGGCTTTCTGTTTTTCTTGGCGAAATATGTCGCAAGCCGCAAAAAAAAGAGACCCGGCACAGCCGGATCTCTTCTTGGAAGCTGTAATTCTTATTTTTTCAGCAAATCTGCAGGCAAGAATTTCAACTCTTCTACACGCTTGCTTTGGAAATCGGAGCTCTTGATATAGTCGATGAACGCTTTAACAGCGCCTTTAGCTTCGCCTTTAGTGTACATACGCTCTACGCCATACAAAGGATATTTACCTTCTTTGATAGTATCTTTGCTGAATGCTACGCCTTCGAATTTCAAAGCTTTGATAGTATCGTTCAAGTAAGGAGTATCAACATAACCGATGGAACCGGCAGTGGAACCGACTGTTGTTGCAACAGCGCCGCTGGACTCTTGAGTTACGCCGTCTTTTGTAAATTCTTTGTCGTCAAGAACGATTTTCTTAACAAGTGCTCTGGAACCGGAGCTGTCTGGACGGTGAACAACTACGATTTTAGCGTCTTTACCGCCAACGTCTTTCCAGTTCGTGATTTTGCCCATGAAAATATCTGCTGCTTGAGCTTTCGTCAAGTTATCTACGTTTACGTCTTTGTTAACGATCAATGCGAAAGGCGCTATAGCTACTACGTTCTCTACCAAGCCTTTATCTTTATACTCAGGACCTGCTTCGACGTCGGAGTTACCGATATCGGAAGTGCCGTCAGCAACGTTTTTCAAACCTGTACCGGATCCGCCTGCAGTAACGTTAACCGTTACTTTAGGATTTTTCTCCATGAACTCAGTGGATGCTTGTTTTACTAATGGAAGCAACGCACTGGAACCGGATGCCGTTACTG
The DNA here is from genome assembly GCF_042793215.1 of Paenibacillus sp. NPDC056579. Taxonomy (NCBI): domain Bacteria; kingdom Bacillati; phylum Bacillota; class Bacilli; order Caryophanales; family Paenibacillaceae; genus Paenibacillus; species Paenibacillus sp. NPDC056579. Next base: position 387,056 of record NZ_JBHTVD010000002.1, on the reverse strand, counting down.
TGCCTGTCAGTTCAGCTGCCGCTGGAGGTGGAGTTGCGGCTGGCTGTGCACCGTTTGCCGGTGTTTGTGTATCTGCCTTTGTACCGCAAGCAGAAAGTGCCCCCGCCAATAAAATAGAGATAACTGCAAAGTTGAAACCTTTTTTCGAGAAATGTTTAAACATCTCTTCGTATCCTCCCTTTATTCGTTCGTTTTTTGTTTACTTGGACATCTTAACAACCCAATGTAAAGTTTAAACGCGCAAAACGTAAACGGAATGTAAAAGTTATTTTTGTCGAATTTGAATTACTTTTTACATAATTATGTCACTAGATTAATAATCCGTTTCTATAATATAGGAAAAAGGATCTAGGAAAAGATTGATTTCCACCTGGATTCCGTAAAGATATGAGACGGAGGGATTATATTGAGAAAACAAAATCAGAAGCTGTCTACCAGGCTCCGCATCACTCTTAAGATGAAGATGGTATCCGGCTTGACCGCCATGCTGATCCTGTTTCTAATTGCGGCGATGTACAACGCGCAGCAGCTGGAGCAGATGAAGTCCTATCTCGGACAACAGAACGAAAAGGTCGAATTGAAGCTGATGGCTCTCGAATTGAAGGAAATGGTGCAGGAGCTGAACATTATCGCATCCGGTCTGGAAATATCGAAGAAAGCGGAATACATACCTAAATATAATGAAAAAAGAAAAGTGTTCGAGTCGATGATCAAGCGGATCGGGGACACGGCGAGTACGCCGGAACAGGTGAAATGGCGCAGCCAGCTTATCTCCCTTACGGTCGAGTATACGAATACGTTCGATGTCGCGGCGAAGCTCGTACAGGACAACAAGCTTGCTTCCGCAGATCTCGATAAAAACATGGAGTATTTGTATAACGAATCGCAAAGGCTGATGAACGATATCTTCATTAATGTAGATCAATTTTATGTCGACTATTCGAAAGGCGCCGAGCAAGCGATTGCTGCAACCCAGTCGCTGATGCACCGAACTTCGACGGTGCTGTGGATCGCCTCCGCATTCGTAGTCGTGGTCGGAGCGGCAATCGCCGCCGTACTCGTTAGCTCCTTCAGCAGACCGATGCGCCAGCTTCAGCAGGCGGTGCAGCGAATGGCTTCGGGCGATTTGCGGAGCAAGATCGGCAGCCGGTCCCAAGACGAGCTTGGCTTGCTCAGCCAAAGCTTCGACCATATGGTCGATCAGGTGCGCAGTATGCTGCTGCAAACGCAGTCGATCGCCGCTTCTTTATCGGATCATTCGACTTCGTTCCATCGTTTGTCCGGTTCCACCGCGACAGCGAACGCCGAGATCATCCGGGCGATTCAAGAAATCTCCGCCGGTGCGGACAAGCAGGCGAATCATTCGGAGCATTCCGCTTCCTTAATAGCTGATCTGGAGCAGGAGCTCGCAACGATCGCCCAATACTCGGAAACGGTTCAGCAAAAAAGCCGCGAAGCCGCCTTCAACACCCATACGGGCTCGGCTTCCATGGAGCAGCTGAAGCAGGCTTCCCAATCTTCCGAAGGCGTTCTCGATAAAGTGTACACAGCCATGGAAGGCCTGTCCGCAAGCACTGTGCAAATCCACAGGATCGTTAACACGATTACGGAAATATCCCATCAAACGAACGTGCTCGCGCTGAATGCGGCGATCGAGGCCGCAAGAGCAGGCGTGCATGGCCGCGGCTTCTCGGTAATAGCCGAAGAAGTGCGCCAGCTTTCGACTCAGACGAATGAATCGTCCAAATCGATTGCTGTCATTATTAAATCGCTGCTGGAGCAGACCGGAGAACTCGAAGGCTATCTGAGCGACGCGCGCCAAACGTTCGGCGTGCAAAACAAAAAAATGAATGACAGTATGGAAGCATTCCAGGAAATTCGTTCTTCCATGGAGATGCTGTCGCAGCATATCGATCAAATCCAGGCGCAAATTGAGCTCGCCAAAAATAAAAACGGCATGCTGGTCGAATCCGTTCAGTTTGTCGCAGCAATCGCTCAGGAGACGGCGGCCGGCGTAGAGGAAGTCAACTCGACCTCCGTTGAGCAGGATAACGCCATTCAACGGATCGCCCAGCAGGCTGACGACATTCTGGTCTTATCACAGAAGCTGTTCCACGAGATTCAGCAATTCCGAATGAGCGAGGATGCATCTCTCGATGCAGACCGCAACGGTTTACAATCCGTTAACAAAAACGGCGATGATGAAGATCGCGGCGGCAGCGGATCGGACAGCGGTGATAGCCATGACAACAATGGCAGCAACGAGCGTCAGCCCGAACATTCGAAGCCACTTCCGGAGCCAGATGACGACACCGGTTCCGATGCTTCGGATAAGAGCGAGGCCGGATCCGATAAAGATGCCGCCAAGCCGGCGGAGGAAGAAAAGAAGCTTGTCTTGGTATAAAGCTTACTATATATATACGGCAGCTTAGGACTTAACCGAGTCCCAGGCTGCCGTTGTTTTCTTTAGTAGAAAGGAGTGCAGCACGATAGTTGCATGCGCACAAAAAACCGCAAGCTTCGAGCCTGCGGCTTCGGTAGTCAATGGGATTAACTGCGAGTTCTCAGGTTCTTCTTGATTCTCGATGCCAGCAGCTCGAGAATGATTGCCAAAGCAAGGATGAAGTACGTAATTACTCCGACTTCTCTTACGTCGTAATAATAGGAGCTGGCCATAAACATATCGTAGCCAATACCGCCAGCACCGGCAGCAGCGCCCATCGCCACCGCTACGGCGAAGTTGATCTCGAAACGCATGAACGTCCACGATATCAAATACGTGACACTGGACGGGATGACCGCTTGGAACACGATCTGCCACCAATTCGCCCCGCTTGCCTTCAACGCTTCAATGACGCCTTCATCCAGCTCCTCGAACGCCTCCGAGTACGCTTTGACCAAATAGCTGACCGAGTGGAAGGTCATGCCGATGACGGCTGCGACACTGCCCAATCCGGCGGCGACGGCAAAAATCAGTACCCATAAGACGGTAGGAACCGCTCTTATGAATGCTACGGCACCTTTTACGGCCAGCGATACCGGTTCGTTGGACAAGTTCCTAGCAGCCAAGAGCCCCAGGAACAAGGCGATGATACCGCCGAACAGCGTCGTCAAGAACGCCAGTCCCAGCGTAATGCCAACCTGCGCTAACGCCTCGAGGAATGTAAAATGCTTCAGATGCGGCTCCAAAAACATCGTTTTGACTGTAGTTGCCGTTGAAACGATGCTGTCCACGATGCTGATATCTTTGTAATCAAACGTGGCGAAGCCGTACACAGACAGCGCTGTCAGCGCCGCCAAAGTAATCTGAATGGCAAACGTGGCCTTGTTGAAGGGCCGCACCTTGATCCGTTTGCCGGAAAGCGCCAGCCGGCTGCCGTCCTTGTCGGGTAAGGTTTTGAACGATTCATGAAGTGCCATGCTACAAAATCACCCTCCTGACATAGTTGGAGACAGCCTCGATGGCAAAGATGGCGATAACGATCACGATTACAACGAGTGAAGCGGCGCTGTAATTCAAGCTTTTGTAATACAAACTGAACAGGAATCCGATCCCCGTCCCGGTCAGAATGCCGACCAAGGTTGCGTGACGAATGTTCGTCTCCACCATAAACAAAATCCAACTGATAAGCTGAGGGATGCTGGAAGGGATCACCGAATGAAAAATGATCGAGAAATAACCTGCGCCCGTTGCTCTTAACGCTTCAACGGAGCTATTGCTGACCTCATCGATCGATTCCATGAAAGCGCGGGTCAAAAAACCGAACGAGCCGAAGAAGAGGGCGAAGTATCCCGTAAGCACGCTCTGTCCGAATGAAAACAAGAGGATCATCGACCAGGCGGCAACATCTATGTTGCGGAACAGAGTGGCGATCGATCGGCTGATCATACTGACCACGCCTCCCACTCCCATCGTGTTCGAACCTAGAATAGCGAACAACAGAGCGAATACAGCCGCTACCGAGGTGGCTGCTATCGAGACAAGCACCGTTTCGAGCAGCGTATCCAGAATCGCCGGCAGCCGCTTCATCGCTTTTTCATTAGGGTAAAAATTGCTTGCGGCCCACTCCGCCGCTTTCGGAATGGAAGTGAAGCCTTTGATCACGTCATACTCCGTAACAATAATTGCAATAACGGTCACTATAATCAGCAGGGCGCAGTACAGCAGGCTGTTCCTTCTTTTTCTAGCAAAAAAGTTAGCCTGCATACTGGCCTCCCATGATATCGACATGCTGATCATCCAATTCCGCGCCGTAAATTTTACGAAGCTGCTCCCGCTTAATACCTGCCGGGGACCCATCATAAACGATTGTGCCTTTATTCACGCCGATAATCCTGTCGGAATATTTCAATGCAACGTCAACTTGGTGCAAATTAATAATGACTGTGATGCCCATTGTGGAACAAATGTTTCGCAAATGTTCCATAATAATTCGGGATGCGTTCGGATCGAGGGAAGCGATCGGCTCGTCGCACAGCAGCATTTTGGGATCCTGCACTAATGCGCGCGCGATGCCCACACGCTGCTTTTGACCGCCGCTCAGCTGATCGCAGCGTTTGTAGATCTGCTCCTCCAAGCCGAGAATGTTCAGAATATGGCAAGCCTGCTGCTTCTCCTGCTCGGTGTACAAGCCGAACACACCTGCCAAGGTGGATTTGTATCCAAGTCTGCCATGTAGCACGTTCTCGATAACGCTTAGCCGGTTGACCAGGTTGTAATGCTGGAATATCATCCCGATCCGGGTGCGCAATCGTTTCAGCTCGTTTTTCTTAAAACCCATAATATTGGCGCCATCAAAAATGATCTCTCCGCTGCTTGCGTCAATCATGCGGTTAATACAGCGAAGGAGAGTCGATTTCCCCGCCCCCGAAGGACCGATGATAGACACGAACTCTCCTTCTTTCACAGCGAAGTTAACATCAGATAACGCTTTTGTATCCGCGCCGTATTGTTTCGATACCTGCCTGAATTCCAATAACGTTGTCATGGTTAACTCCCTTGGATGATTTTATTATTTGGACAGCTCACGAACCGGATTGAACCATGCATCCTCTACAGGCAAAAATTTCTCTTTACCGGTCTTTTGCTTGAACAAACCGGAATCCTTCGAGTCAGCCGGCAGGAACACTTTAGGGTTTTTGGTAACTGCTTCAGATGTGAACGCATCCTTCAGCTTCTTCTGGTCATCCGCGCTGATCGTGCTTGTGTTGATTGCAAACGGAGAGTTCAGTACCGGCGTAACGGAGATAACCGAGAACTCCTTGCCTACCAGCGTATTGAACGGCTCTGCAGCGCCTTGCTTGACTTTATATACAGCGCCCGGCTTGTTCGCCGTTCCGGAGGACAATTCTACATAGTTGGATACGCATGTATCGCAGAATGCCGCAATATCGGCCTTACCTGTCAAAAGATTAACTGCCGAGCCCTGATGAGAACCGCCGAACAGCACTTCGCTGAAAAACTTGTCCTTGCCGCCCTGCAGCAAATCTTCAGCCGTTAAGCTTTTGTATTTGTCCTTCTTGCTGAAATAGCTCACGATTCCGGCGGAAGGAACTTTAAATCCGGATGTGGAGGAGTTCGATACGAACGAGAATTTCTTGCCTGCTATGTTGTCGATGGCAAAGCCGCTGCCGCTTTTGTAAGCTTCCTCTTCGCCTTTTCTTACGTTCAGCCAGCTAAAGTAAACGGCATCGTCCAGCGTACCGGACTCGCCGCTCGCTACGACCAACGGCTGAACCTTCTTATTCTTAGCATTCGCTTCGACGTAGCCTTGAGGTCCCATGAAAGCCAGATCGGCATTGCCGCTAGCGATAGCCTCGATCGCAATGATATAGTCCGTTGTCGTCTTGTGCTCTACTTTTTTGCCGGTTGCGGTTTCGATGACTTTGCCGAGCTCATCGCGGGCGTTTTTCAAGTCAGCGCCGGATTCGTTAGGATACCAAGCGATAGTAATGGTGTCTTTTGTTTTTGCAGGTGCAGCCGCATTTTGCGTTTCACCTGTTGTTTTCGAACCGCAGCCTGCAGCTACCGCTGCCAGGGACAAGCAAATGACAAGAGACAATGCCTTTTTCATATTCAAACCCCTCCCAAAATGTACAATCTAGACAAGATTAGTATACAAATTGAATGTCACCGGAATGTTAGGTTAATGTTAAGATGTTGTAAGCTTTTCTTGCTGCTCCTTGACAACCATTTTACCGTTTCTGATTTGATACTCGCGATTGCACAGATTTTGCATAAACTCCAGGTCATGAAAAATTCCGAGCATGGTCGTTCCTTCCTTCATCAGCTGCTCGATCAACATTTTCACCTTCACCTTGGATCCTTCGTCCAAGCTTGCGGTAGGTTCATCGAGCAGCAGCAAACGAGGCTTCTTCACCATCGCTCTGGCAATGTTCAGCCGCAGCTTCTCGCCGCCGGAGAACGTGGACGGATAGCTGTCCCACAGGCTGCGGTCGAGCTCGAAGTGGTCGAGTATTTTCTCCGTCTCGTTCTCGGCATAATCTACTTCGTGTCCCATTTCTACAATGGCGTGACGAACCAGCTCTCTGGCTGTCGTCCGCGGCATAACGTTAAGAAATTGGGATACATAGCCGATTTCGAACTTACGCAGCTCGATAATGGTTCTCTCCGAGGCTGTCGCCAGATCGATTCTCCCGAACCGCTGCGAGTTATACCAGATGCTGCCGGAATGAGGCAGGTACGTGCGGTAAATGCATCGGAGCACGGTCGATTTGCCGCTGCCGCTCTTCCCGGTAATGCCTACGAATTCTCCTTCTTTCAAATGCAGATTGATCTCTTCCACCGCTTTGATATGCTTGTTCAAGTTGTGCAAAGTGAACGATTTGGACAACTGTTCAATCGATAGCAGATTATCCATGCCATCACCTCCGTCAGATCCTGTAGTTCGTTTTCTGAATCAGCTTGCCATCGACCATAACGGCCGTAATGACCGGCAAATCGTCACCTTCCAACCGCTCGATGATGATGATATCCGCCTTCTTGCCTTCCCGGATCGAGCCCAGCTCTTCGTCGATATTGACGGCCTTCGCCGGGTTGAGCGTGACCAGCTTGAACATCTCGGCCAAATCCTTGCCGCACAAGCTCGCCAGCTGAAATACGGAGTGCAGCAGCGCAGCCGGATAATAGTCGCTGCACAAAATATCGATGCTGCCGTCCTTCACGGCTTCCGTCGCCGACAGGTTGCCGCTGTGAGAGCCGCCCAGCAGGACGTTCGGCGCCCCAGCTACCGTGTACATGCCCTTTTCCTTCGCTTTTCTCGCAATCTCCATCGTAATCGGGAATTCGCTGATAACCGTGCCGAAGCTTTGTACAAGATCGAGCTTTTCCAGCGAATCGTCATCGTGGGACGCAATCGCAATGTTGCGCTCTTTGGCCATTGCGGCGATCTCACGGATGGCATCCTCCGTCAATTTTTGCTTCGACTGATGATTGGCGATAATGGAGTCCATGTTCTCATCGGTGACATTGTTGTAGCCGCGAATCGTTTTTTTGTACACTTCCAGGTCTCTGTACTGCCCTTGGCCAGGCGTATGGTCCATAAATGAAACCAGATGAACCTTCTCTTCGGCGATATATTGCTTCAAGTTGTCGACTTGATCCAGGTTGTCGATCTCGAAACGCGCGTGGAAGCGGTGACGGATCAAATGCTTGCTGGAATGCGTCTGCTCGATCAAATCGGCGATCTTGCGCACATTTTCCGGCTCGCGGATCGGGCGGTACTTGTAATCAGCGGACTTGAAGATGGACAAGGAGTGGAACATGGTAGTAATACCGTGAGAAAGCAGCTCCTTCTCCGTCTCCCGCAGGCTCAAACGAAAATCGAAGAGCGATGTCGGCCGCGGAGCCGTCATATGCTCAATGTAATCGGAGTGAATATCGATGAGTCCCGGGGATACATATCCGCCTCGCGCGTCGATAATCTCCGTTCCCTCTTCTACAGCAAGCTCCCCCGGGCGGGCGATTTGCACGATGCGATCGCCTTGAATAAGAAGGTCGAACCCTTCCAAAAGCGTTTCTTCCGTTATAATAATTCCGTTAGTAATCAGATACATCAGGATGACCTCCACTTGAGGATTGGTTGCAAGGGGAGCTTCTTGCAATCCCCTTGCTAACAAGAAGTTTTATAATAAGGAATGAACCAGCTGCTGAGTATACGCATGCTGCGGATCTTCGAGAATCTGATCGGTCAAGCCTTGCTCGACCACTTGGCCGTCCAGCATAACCATCGTGCGGTCGGCCAGCATCCGGATGACGCCGAGATCATGCGATACTAGCAGGATGCTGATATTCAGCTCTCTCTGCAGGTGCTTGATCAGGTCGAGCACATTCGCTTGTACCGACAGGTCGAGACCGGTAGTCACTTCGTCCAGCAGCAGAATCGGCGGATTGTTGGACAATGCCTTCGCGATCTGTACACGCTGCTGCATACCGCCGGAGAACAGCTTCGGCGCATCCTTCATCCGGTACAGCGGAATATGCACCCGCTCCAGCAGCTCGCTTCCCCGGGCTTCCATAGCCGCCACGTTACGGTTGCCTGCGGCAATCATTTTCTCGGCGATGTTCCCGATCGAAGAGAAGCCCATTCTTAGACCAAGCACCGGATTTTGATACACTTTGCCCATCAGATGATTCCGGATATATCGTTTTTGCTGCGGCGATTCGGCGAACATATTGCTGCTGCCTTCCTTGTACTGTTGAAGGTAGGCCTCACCCGAGGTTACCTCCTGATCGAAGTACAGGCATCTCATCAGCGTCGATTTGCCGCTGCCGCTCTCTCCAACGACCCCGAGAATCTCGCCGCGGTGCAGATCGAATGAAATGTTTTGGCACGAGTAGACGGTGCCGCAGGCGCGGCAGTAGTTTTTCTCGAGCTTGCGGTGCTCCGCATTTCGGCATTGGTCGCAGCCGGGGCCGAATTGCTTGCTTAATTGATTTACGCTCATAATCGGGGCTGTCAATTCACCCATCGTTAGGTCACCTCTTTAGGAAGACTGCTGATTCATTCGAGCCAGGCAGTAGCTTGTATCGTTGCACTGGTAGTACGTTTCCTCGGTTTTATCATCGTATAGCTCATCCATAAACACATCCTCGGCTCCACACTGCCTGCAGCACTTGCCTGGGAACGACTCCGGCTCGAAGGGGACATCGTCGAACGCCAGAGAAACGACCTTCGTGTATGGCGGCACGGCATAAATTTTCTTCTCCCGGCCGGCACCGAGCAGAATCAGCGCATCCGAGCTGTTCATCTTCGGATTGTCGAATTTCGGTATCGGGCTAGGCGCCATCACATACCGGTCATGCACCATGACCGGATGGTCGGCTCCGGTGGAGACGCCGCGGTATTTCATAATCATCTCGAACAGCATCAGCCAAGCGCCGCTGTAGTCTTTCTCCCCGTGCAGCCGCTTCGTTTCCTTCTCGCTCGGCTCGTACATTCTAAGCGGCTCCGGCATCGGGACCTGCAGGACGAGAATTTGCTCCGGCTTGAGCGGGACTTCCGGTATACGATGGCGGGATTGGATCAACGTCGCACGATCCGTTTCGTCCACTGCCGTAACACCTGTCGTTTTGTGGATCAGCTTCTTGATGCTGACCGCGTTAACCGATTCGTCCGAGCCCTGGTCGATGACCTTCAGCACGTCGCGCTTTCCGATCAGCGACAGTGTGAGCTGCAGACCGCCGGTGCCCCATCCCCGCCCGATAGGAAGCTCCCTCGAGGCGAACGGAACCTGGTAACCCGGGATGGCGATAGCTTTTAACGTGGCCCGGCGAATTTCCCGCTTGGACCCTTCGTCTAAAAATGCAAAGTTATATTGAGTTTGCATACGCATTATTCTCCTTCAGCTTCCTCGGTTTGGCCTTTCCTTGTTTTGCGCACGTCGTTCAGCTTCGACTGGAACGTTACGTAGTGCGGCATTTTCAAGTGAGAAATGAACCCTGTAGATTCCACTGAGTCGATATGAAACAGCACGAATTCCTCGTTCTGGGTCGGAATGCTGTTGTCGCCGCGCTCCAGACTTTTATCCAATATGCTCATGGCAATCGCCTTCGTCTCGTTTTGCCCGAAGCAGAGACCGTAGCCGAACTCCAGATTCAGCTCTTTTCTTCCGTTCTCTTTCTCGACGGTTGCAGGCACGAGCATTTCAACTTCCGTTACTTTGACCTCCCCGATATAGTAGGCATCGTCCTCGTCTCCGTTAGGCTGGAGCGGACTGTCCACATAAACCGGGAACTGTCCGACGCGCAGCTCCCCTACCGTCGGATGCACCATGCCGTAGCCGCGGATGACCGCATAGGCGAGTGAAGTAACCGCGCCTGTCTGGCCCCTGGTCAAAACCTGCAGCTTCTCGCTCCGGCTTGCCGGAAAGGTCAAGCTTGTACGCGTTACATCGTCCGGCTCGGTGGTATTATCAGGGCAATCGGCGATGAGCCCTTCCCGTCTAAGGTAGTCCAGCACCTTCGGGAGCCGGTCTTCTTGAGCATCGGCCGCTTCGGCTGTCTCCGACCGCTTGAATTCCTCAAGCCAGGCTTGCACCGTGCGCTCCGTTTCTTCCGTCAGCTCGAAGTCCAGCAGGCGGTGAGAGTAATCGATCGTCGCTCCAAGAATTTGTCCGCCCGGGATATCCTTGAACGATGCGGAGATCCTTCTTTCCACCCGCATTTCTTCGGAGTGGACGGTCCGTGAGTAGTGCTTTCTCGGCAGCGTCGAACGGTAGGCCCGCAGCAGGAAAACCGCTTCCTCCGGGTTGCCTTCCGCCTGCTTGATGGCGAGAGCCGCAAGCTCCTCGCTGTACAGGCTGCTCTCCGACATCACCTGATCGACAAGCCCTCTCATCCCGGCTTCGATCGCTTCGACGTCCAGCACTTTGCCGTGCTTCAATCTTTCGTATTGAATCTGTTTCAACGATTCTTCAATGGCGCGTGTCCCGCCTTTGACCGCTACGTAACCCATAGTCTAGATCTCCTCTCTTGCAATCTGAGTCGTTCTCGGCAAGGCGAGCAGTCGATGATCCGCATCGACGAAGATCAGATCGAGTCCTAACGGAAACTCAGCATTCCGTTCAGCCCGCATATCAATCCAATTATCGCCCGTTTGCGGCTCCGCTTGGGCGTGGCTTTGGATGCCGGGACCCGTTAAGCGCAGCTTCTCTCCCCCGGTCAGGCTTGCCGCTTCGATAATGAAGGTGGCGGAAAAGTGCGGATCTCCAAGCTCTCCGATCTTTGCCTTCTCCAGCGCACGCTGCAGCTCGCCCGGCGCCGCATCGCGCAGCACGAATATATAGTCCGCATCACTAACATCCGCTTCTTTGGCATACGTCGTCTGACCGAGCATATGCACCGCTTCAGCTTCCCGCTCGGAAATCACCTTGAAGGTAACCTCCGTATCGAGCACCATCTTCGCCAGAACCAAGGTCGAAGGCATCATGCTTCCTTCCCGCTCCAGCTTGCCGGCTTCCTCCGACAGCTCGGTAATCGTTCCGGGTCTCGACATGGAATCAATTACTTTTCTGTAGACCGTTTGTATGTCGTGAACCATATCCAGCTTCATCCGTACCGCTCCTCTCAATCCGTGTCCATGGTTTCAAAATCGACCCTCGTCCGCAAAACATTGGCATGCAATGCCGCCCGTTGCGCTGCGATCCGATCGCTCTCTGCCTGAAGGACGGCCGACCAGGACGCCGTTTCCTTCAATCCTGCCGTGTAAGCCGCATCGATAACGGCAAGGTCCAAAGCTCTGTCAGGCTCGTTGCCTTTAACCATGCCCACGCCCAAAGCGCCTTCCACCTGAACCTTGCACTCGGTCACCAGCGCCTCGCCCAAGTAAAACTGGCTTTTCTGCGCCGTCTCTTTTACCTTGACCATTACCAGACCCTGGTTAGGCTCCTCGATCACTGCGACCTCGTACCGGCTTTTAATGTCCCCGGCCATAGCCGCTGCGATATCAGGCGATCCGTTGATGAGAATTTCCGTTCTTTGCTTACGTTTCATAATCGGGACCTCCTAACTGATAAGAAATCATTATTGCTTCCTTCCCAAAACCCACTCTATCTTGTTGCCATGCCGGCGGCTGTTAAGTTTGTGTAAATGTTTCGCCGAGCTTCTAGAACACATAAGTGAACATGTCGCCGCGGTACATGATCTTGCAATATTCCAGCGCACGGCCGGAATCGGCGTCGGTGCACTCGGATTCCAGCACAAGTAAAGGAATCAAGCTCGAGCAGGCCAAGAGCTCCCTTTCGTATTTGGAAGGGTACGTCAGCCTGAGCGTCGTCTGGCTGGAATCGAAACGGGTATACCCGTGGCTTCTGTAATAAGCGAACGTCGAGGTAATGTCTCTCCCCGCGCCGGCAATATCCGGGAACATCGATTCCGCAACGTAAGAGATATGCAAAGCGATAGGCTGCTTGTTGATGATGCGCAGGCGCCCGATTTTAAACACGCGCTCCTGCTCGCTTGCTCCAAGCGATTCGTAAATTTTGTTATTGAACTCGATAGGCTCGCAAAAAATATTTTTGGACTCGTAGTCGTAGCCGAGCTCGGTCATTTTTTCGCTAAAGCTCTTGTTCGCCGTCAGAACGATCGGAACGCGCAAGTTCCGGTCCTGCACGAAGCTGCCCTTCCCCTGCTTGGAGTAGATGTAGCCCAGCTCCTGCAGCCGTTCGTAAGCTTTTCGCGCAGTAATTCTCGGGACCTTGAACCGGTCGGCGAGCTCGTTCTCGGAAGGCAGCTTATCGTCGGGCTCGTGCTTACCGGATTGAATCGATGCGATAAGATGATCCATAATATCCAGCTCTTCGGACATGCCGCGTCACCTCCTTCGCCTTGATCAGCCGTAAGTTTTAATAAAAGCTTCCATATCGTTAAACTCGTGGAATCTAGCCTCCAACAGGTCGCGGGGCCAATCCCACCAGGCAATTTGCAGCAATGTATCGATGACATCCTGGGAAAAGCGCTTCTTGATCGGCCGGGCCGGAACTCCCACAACGATCGTGTAAGGCTCCACATCCTTCGTTACGACAGCCCCGGAGCCTACTACGGCGCCTGTTCCGATAGTTACGCCCTTCATAACGATCGCTCCGTGTCCGATCCACACATCATGGCCGATCGTCACATGATTGCCTCTGCGCCAGTTGAAAATGTCGTCGTCGTCCGTTTCGGCAAACCCGAAGCCGGCACGACGGTACGTCATATGATGCTGTGTCACCCGATTCATCGGGTGATCGACAGGGTTAATGCAAACATGGGAGGCGATGGACGTGAACTTCCCCACCTCCGAGTAGTTGATGGTTACGTCGTCCATTGTATAGGTGTAATCCCCGATACGGGATTCGATAATCTTGTTGTTCGGCCCGATGGAGGTCCAAGCGCCTGCATAGCTGTTTACAATGTGGCTGCTCTCGTGAACACTCGGCTCGGAAGATAAGGGAGCGTGAGAATGGGTTTGATGAATGTGCTTCATAGCGTTCCTCTCCTTTTTACCTGCAATAGACGCGGATTATTTGTCCGACAAAACCTGCTTTCTTTCCTTAATGGCCTTGACGGTATCCAGGCCGGGGCTTTTGCTGCCAAGCACGACTTCCTTCTCGCCGTAGAAGCCGTGAAAATCCGAGCCGCCGGTCATGATCAAGCTGTACTGCTTGGCCAGCTCCTGCGCTCTCTCCTCGTCCTCCGGCCCGTGCAGCGGATGCCATACCTCAATTCCTTGCAGGCCGGCTTCCACCAGATCCGGCACCTTCTCGAAGCTGCGGTACTGGCCGGGATGCGCCAGCACGGGAACTCCTCCCGCCTGCAGAATGGCCCGAACCGCATCGGATGCGTCGACATATTCCGTCGGGATATAGGCAATCCCCGGCTGTTCGCCGTTTTGTCCGCGCGAGAACAGCTTTTTGTACAGCTCTCCATAAATGCTGTCCGTGTACCCACGGTCGATGAGCACGTGCATAATATGCTGCTTGTAGACGCCGGTTCCGCCTTCCGCATGCTTCAATACTTCTTCCCAGGTAATGGAGTAGCCGGCTTCGATCAAGCGGGTCACAGCCGTTACACAGCCTTGATGGCGCTTCTCAAGCAATGGATTGCACAGCTCTTCAATGGCCGCGTGACCCGGCTCTATGTAATAGCCGAGAATATGCACTCTGCGTCTTCTCTCGAAGTCATAAGCGGAGATTTCAATGCCCGGGATAATTTCGACCCCCCGTTCGTGCCCCTTGACCTCCATATCATGAAGCTCACAGGTCGTATCGTGATTCGTTATCGCTAAATGGCTGACCCCCTCGTGAATGGCCAGATCCAATATTTCATCAAAAGTGTAGGAACCGTCGGACAGCTTGGTATGACAATGCAGTTCTGCTTTCATAGCGACCTCCTGGTATAGAACAAATAAATTCCAACAGAATACTCATCCATTAATGTGGTTTCTCTTACGTTTATCTCTATGTACTAATCTAACTTGATGCCAAGTTACAAGGGTTAACCGAATGTAATGCCCATGTTAAGAATTTGTAAGGGCGGCTGTCCGCTCCTATTTTTGCGCATGGCAAAAAGGCCCCTTAGCTCGCACGGTACAAGGGATGGAAGCCGTTTTTCCTATCGGAGGAGCCCGCTATGAGGCAATATTTACCTTGAATATTTTTTTCGATAGCCATCAAAAAAAGAACCGCTTTCCGTCCGGCTGTCTAAAATGCCGCCGCGGAAACGCGATTCCAACTCATTGTAAAATCCTTTTTTTGATGGACGATTATTGCTCCGGCTGTCCGGATGCCTTTCTCAGCTCATTGGCGAGCCGGTGGAATTCGTCTCTTGCCTTGTCGTCGTTTGCGACGTGCCAGGCGGCTGACAGGAAGCCGATGATCCGGTTCGCATCCTGCTCGCTCAGTACATAGCCATTCCCTCTCCATACGAGTTCATCGTACTGGTACAGCTGCCACGATTCGATGATGCGAATGAGCTTCTGCGCGTAGAGAGGATCGGTTGCGTAACCCGCCTGCTGCAGAGCCGTACTGGCTTGGCGGTAATCCCTCTCCCCGATCACAGCCGCATAGCGGGCATTGCGCAGCAAAAATTGTGCGTGATCGCGGATGCTGTCCTCCCAGCTGTCGTACACCCGGAAGCCATCCTTAATCGTTATCCACCGGCCGTCAATATATTCTTGCGTATCCCGAACTTGCCCTTCACCCTTAATACCGAACAAATTGTTACCGGCTGCAAAATTGCCCCAGCCGCTTTCGAGCGCCGCCTGGGCGATGGTCACGCTGGCCAATATTCCGGACTGGCGCATGCTGTTCATCGCATAAGGCGCGATAAAATCAATGAAAGACCGAGGGTCCACGACGTCTCCTCCTCTCTGAACTAATAGCAGTATATTCAGATAGGTCCCCGGTTCGATACGGCTATCTACTTATCGTTCTTCCATGAGCCGAGAGTCGCATCATCGGGCAAGCCGGTCCGCGGACTTTTGGACACGCCTATTCTTTGCGCCGTATAAATGCCGGAATGCCCCGAGCACAAATAACTGACGACGCACGCTGCAAACATATAGATAGCCGCTTCCGAGCCGAACAGCTCCAATCCTAGAAGAAAGCAGGCTATCGGCGTATTGGTAGCACCGCAAAAAACGGCAATCAAGCCAAGCCCGGCAAGAAAAGGCCCGTGAAGCTGAAGCAGCTCCCCCAATGCATTGCCGAGCGTCGCGCCGATAACGAACAACGGAGTTACCTCTCCTCCCTGAAAGCCCGCCCCCAAGGTAAGCGAGGTAAAGATCAGCTTCCACAAAAAGGCGAACGGCTCGACCGTTTCCCGGAACGAATCCGCCAACAAAGGCAGCCCCAACCCGAGGTAATCGCGCGAGCCGACCAGGTAGACCAAAGCAACGATAACGATACCGCCTGCGAAGCTTCTGACCGGAGGAAGAGGCAGCAGCTTGGCGTACAGCAGCTTCAGCTTATGCGTAAGCTCGCTGAAGCAGAGGCTGACCAGCCCGAATACGATGGAGGCTGCGAATACTTTGATCAGCACGGAGGCGGCGATCGGGGGCACCGCTCCCATCGAATAATGAGCGTGATGAACGCCCCATGCCGTCGTCACTGCATGGCCGGTGAAGCTTGCGACGAAGCACGGAAACAGCGCTTCATAGCGGATCAAGCCGATGGCGATGACCTCGAAACCGAAGACCGCTCCGGCCAGAGGCGTGCCGAAGACCGAGCCGAACCCGGCGCTGATCCCGCACATAAGCAATATTTTGCGGTCATGCTCGCCAAGGCGAACGAGACGGCCGAGCCCGTCAGCCAAGCTCCCGCTCATCTGCACGGCCGTTCCCTCGCGTCCGGCGGAGCCTCCGAACAAGTGCGTGATCAGCGTGCCGCCCAGCACGAGAGGAATCATACGCAGCGGAATCGAGTCGCTTCCCGCATGAATTTGCTCCAGAATCAGATTGTTGCCTTTGGAGCTGCTCTTGCCGAACTTCCAGTAAATCCAGCTGACGAGGGCGCCGCCAGCCGGAAGCAGGAACAGCAGCCAAGGCCAATCCATCCGCGCCTGCGTAGCCGCGTCCAGACTGACCAAAAACACCGCGGAGGCCGAGCCCGCAAGAGCGCCTGCAGCCCCTCCAATAACGAGCCATTTTATCATAAACAGCATAATATCGTAATGAAGCCTGCCCCGAGAAACAGCTCCCCTGTTCCATTTCCATTGTCCCATCACCATTCATCATCCTTCCAACCGTTGACCGCTCATCCCGTTATCCAATAATCATAACCGCACCGCCACACCGGCGCAAGAAAAACGCGCTTCGAACAGCGCCTTCATTCCCCATCGTTCGACCCGATTTCCTCCAAAATCAGAACCGCTGTCGCCGACCGGACAACGATGTCGCAAAACCCGATAATCGCTTGAAAAACTACTTTCTTTAGCGAATCGGCACTACCTTTGTCACCCTTGCAGGGACATGAATAAAAGAGGCGAATAGCTAATGTGTAACGATTTACTAAGATGAGAATGGAGGATGCGGGATGGACGTTTTTTCTACGAAGGAAGTTGCGCTTAAGCTTGGGGTCAGCTCGACGACGGTGAAGCGGTGGGTGGCCTTTTTCCATGGTTGGTTTCAAAAGGATGAGTTCGGGCATTACATCTTCTCTTCGGGTGATATCAGCCGCTTGGGATCTATTAAGGAGCAGCTGCAGCAGGGAATGACGATGCAAGCGATTATGGACGCGAATGGAGAAGGCTCCAAGAAGGAAAAAGCCTCCCCCCCTCCTCCATCGGCGGCCGCCACGCAAGAGCTGCTCCATCACATCACGCAATTGGAGCTTAAGCTCGCGCAAAAAGCCGACGACATCGTCAACCTGCAAGTGCTGCAGCACCGCAATGAGCTCGAGGACATTCGCAAAACGGTACAAGCCTTGGCTTCGGAGGTAGAATCGATTCAGCGCTCCCTCTCCCGCCATTCCGAACGTACCCTCGCCAGTCTCCGCGATACTCCGAAAGCGAATAAGAAAAAAAGCTTCCTCAGCATGCTGTCCAATTTTATTTAGTGTCCGTTCATTCCAAATAAGCTGAAAAAAAACATACCCTGCACTCCACGGCGGGAATGCAGGGTAACCTTGTTTTATGGAATCTTCGTCAATTCTACACGCCGGCCGCTCCGCATAGAATCGGTAATCGCCTGCGTAAATGCCATATATAAAGCTCCGTCGCGAAAAGAAGGAGCGCCCTTGGTGCCTTGCCGGATCGCACGGATAAATTCCGCCTCTACCGTCCATGGCTTGAGCTTGTCGTCAGGAATGGCGATCCGCTGTTCTTCGCCGTTTCGGCTCAGCAGGATGTGGGTTTTCTCCGGATAGCAAGTCAGCGTTCCTTGGCTTCCGTAAATCACCATCGAATGAGTGCCGCCTTCCACCGCGCCGGTGAACAGCGCCGTAAGTATTGGCCCCTTCTCGAATCGGCCGATCACCGTAACGGAATCCGGCAGCTCCACCAGACTCTTGCCATCCGCATCCTGAGGCCGATCGCTCACCCAGGTTTGTCCTTCTGCGCTAAGCGATGCCAGCGGGCCGAACCATTTGTTCAGCACTTCACCCATTATCCCTACATCCAGCGTGTTAATCCCCTGTAAATCGGCTCTTTGCCTCCAATGGAGCGGCTTGCTAGGATCAACGTACTGTGACGAAGGATGAGTCAAATAGACGTGTCTAATGTCCCCGATGACTCCTTCGCCGAGCAGCTCGAGCACATAAGGCTCGACCTTCATGTAATTGGGAGCCGGACACAGCATCGTCGTAAGCGGAGTCGACTCGTCCAGTCTCAGCATGTCCAAAGCTTCGGTCAAATCCAACGCCATTCTCGCCTGAGAAAATACGTGCTTCCCCTTGGCAATGCAATAGGCCGATATTTCCTTGTGCAGAATCGGCGGCGTGCAAATGAATACGGCATTGACCTCCGCGTCGTCCACAACCTCCTGCCACGTCTCGTATACTTTGCGAAAACCGAACCGTTCGGCGGCAAGGCGCGCGTTGTCGGCTCTTCTATTGGCTACGGCGGTCAATTCGACCCCGTCGATTTTGAGCAAATTGGGGATATGCCGTGAACTGGCGATTCCGCCTGCCCCTATAACACCGATGTGCAGCTTCATGATAGTTCCCTCGCTTTGTTTTAGTTTTATTGCACGTTTACCGGTTCGATCACCCTCTATTAATAGCTGGAATACTTCTTGCACCGGCCTTAGCCTTATGCACCAATGAATCACTTCATGTAAATAAACCGCTCGCCCGGCGTCATCATATGAAACTTTTGTTCCGGATACCGGGAATACATATAGTCTGCGAAATAAGCCGGGTTCTCGTCATTATGCGGGAACATGCCAAAATGCATCGGGATCACCAGATCGGCCCCGATTGCAACCGCCAAGTCCGCAGCCTCACGGTAATTGAAGTTGCCCACAATCCCCTGCGCCGTTCTTGCATAGTCTCGCCCGTTGATCGGCAGAAGCGCAATATCCACCTTCTCGTCCTTTAACCAGTCAACCAGCTCCGGAAACCCTATCGTATCACCCGAGTGGTAGATGGAAAGGCCTCCATATCGAATGATATATCCCAGAAACAAATGATTGCCCTCTTCATCCTGCTCGAACCGGTCATGCATTGCCGCGAACGCTTTGATCTCCAAACCGTTCACAAGCTGAACCTCCAAATGGTTCATGCCGATCATTCTTGCGCTGTCGAAGCCCCAGTCCAACAGCCTTTCCTTATGCGCCCTCGGAATAATGAAGCGCGTCCCTTGACGCTCGCTTAACGGCTTCAAAGTGGCTGAATCCATATGATCATCATGATGATGTGTGCAGAGCACGGCATCCATGTCCGGCAGACTGTCCGGTGACAATGGGGGAGGGAACTTGCGAATCCACGGCCCTTGGGATGCTTCATTAATGGAATTGCTCAAATAAGGGTCTATCAACAGCCTCTTGTTCTCCATTTGAATCCAGAACCCGGCCTGCCCGAGCGCCCATATGGCGGCAGTGCTTTTTGGAAGCCTCGTTTGCATGATTTCCTGCCGCAGCGCTTCCCCGCTTCGGTAAAGCTTCATCCTTTTGTTTCCTCCTTTTATTTGCCCTTCATCACTTGAAAGCGTTAACCTGTCCTTTTCTATTATGTATCTCTCTTATTTTTCCCGTCAACCTCCAATTCATATAGAGAAACGTGAGACGGCATGGACAAATGTAGCAGGTTTGCCCCAAAGCATTGGCAGGCACAACCAAATTGGATAAAATGATGCTGTTTCATTCCCTATTTATAAGGAAGAAGAGGTGTCGAGCCAGCCCTATGGATCAGAACCGATGGAGTCTTACAGAAGAACAGCATATCGTTTGGAACGTGGCCCAAGACCCGAGAAAGCCGCATCAGGATCATGTCGAAATGAGCGGCAAAAAAGTATCCCTGATCGTCCGCTACGGCGTTAGCGAAGAAGGGCAGCTGGTATTATCCCGCCATGTCGTATGGCCGGGACTGCGGACAAAACCGAATAATACGCACGCAAGCCTGATGCAGGAATTCGATTTGGAGCAAATGCCGCTCATCCAGGTGAACGGTACGTCTATTGATGCGGAGACGGTGACGCGAGTTGCCTTTGACGGCCTGCTGCACATTTCCACCGAATCGAGCTCCGGCATCGGGATCGAGCGGACGATATTCCCGTCGACCGACAAAGCCTGTGCGGTCGAGCAGGTGCATATTACGAATCGGACCGCGGAACCCGTTACGATTCAGGTTAGCTCCCGCCGGGCTCAGTCGTCGGTTAAAGGCGTCGCCGGCATCTATTTGATCAACATCACGCACGACTGCGCGGAATCGGTTAGCCTTGCTGCAGGAGCTTCGTACACGTACGGCGTGTATATCGGCGCGCGGCATCTGCGCAACGAGCTTCCCGCGGTTACTGCAGCGGAAGAGCGGAGCCTCAGAAGCCGGCTGGTCGAAGGCATTGCCCGCTCGCTCCGGCTGGAAACGCCGGATCCGATTCTAAACAGCATGTTCGGCTTTGCAAAGCTGAGAGCGGGAGAGAGCATTTACGAGACCAAAGGCGGCTTGATGCACAGTCCCGGCGGCGGACGGTATTATGCAGCCGTATGGACCAACGACCAGGTCGAATATGCGGGGCCGTTTTTCCCGTATCTGGGACATCCGCTAGCCAATGAGGCTACGTTAAATGCGCTCAGGCTGTATATGCCGTTCATGGGTCCCGACTTCCAGCCGATCCCTTCGTCCATCATCGCCGAAGGAATCGACATTTGGGAAGGCGCGGGCGACCGTGGAGATGCAGCCATGTACGCGTACGGGGCATCGCTGTTTGCCTTGAATTACGGGGACCGTGCGGTCGCCGAGGAGCTGTGGCCGGCTATCCAATGGTGTCTTGCCTATTGCGAACGCATGAAAACGGATCGCGGAGTGATCGCCTCGGATTCGGACGAGCTGGAAAACCGTTTTCCAAGCGGCTCGGCCAACCTGTCGACCTCCTGCCTGGCCTATGGCGGTTACCGTCATGCGGCGAATGTCGCCCGCTCCCTCGGAAAAGCCGAGTTCGCCGAGCAGTATGATAAACAGGCGGATCTGCTTGAGGAAGCGATCGAGCAGTTCTTCGGGGCTAACGTCGAAGGGTTCGACACGTATCGATACTATGAGGAGAACGATATTTTGCGTTCGTGGATTTGCCTGCCGTTAACGATGGGCATGATGAACCGGAAGGAAGAAACGATCCGCGCCCTGTTGTCCCCTCGCTTATGGACGGATAACGGATTGGCCACACAAGCGGGAGACACCACCTTCTGGGACCGTTCCACGCTGTACGGCTTCCGGGGCATTTTTGCTGCAGGCGAGACCGCTACCGCCCTGCAATATTTGAAGTCGTACTCCGAGCGCCGGCTTCTCGGAGACCATGTCCCTTACGCCATCGAAGCTTATCCCGAAGGAAACCAGCGGCATTTGTCCGCGGAAAGCGCATTGTACGGCCTTGTCATCGTTGAAGGGCTGTTCGGCTTGAAGCCTGTCGGCCTGCATCGGTTTGTCTGCGCGCCGAAGCTTCCAGACGGCTGGGACAAGATGGCGCTTCGCTCCGTCAAGGCGTTCGGCCATGAATTCGACCTTGTGGCAACAAGGGAGAACGGCGGCTTGACGCTGACCGTCAGCGAAGGAAATCGGAGCCTTACCTTTGCCGGAGCGGAAGGCACTGCTTTCGAAGTGAGCCTGTAAGTCGGATTCATCTGTTTCTCCATTATTGCCGGCAACGGCTGCACGCACTTTGATCATAACAATGCAAAACAGCCTGCTAGCGAGGCGTTCTCCTGTGGAGACGTCCCGCAGCAGGCTGTTTATTGTTCGCTTGCTGTGTTTATTATGATTGGCCAAGCGAATCATGGATCTATCTTGAAACGCAGTGTCACGAATCCGGAAGTCGGGAGTCACTCGTATCATGCGTGCATGAGTGTCATGCGTCCTCCAGCTCGATCCCTTTCGTCTCCTTGCCATAGAACATCACCGCCAAAGCACCTATCACTATCGCGAAGAAGAACACGATAAAAATGGACGTTACCGGCGTCCCCCAAGCTACCAGCATGCCTACCAGAAACGGACCGATAATCCCCCCGATGCGCCCGAAGGATGCGGCAAGACCGACTCCGGTCGAACGAACCGAGGTCGGGTACAGCTCGGGCGTATAAGCATACATCCCTCCCCATGCGCCGAGATTAAAGAAGGAGAGGCTGATCCCGGCAGCAATCAGCATGCTGTCGGTCGAGGCCGTGCCGAACCATATCGCACTGACTGCGGTCAGCAGCAGGTAAGTTACCAGAACGAATTTGCGGCCGTAGCGCTCGATAAGATAGGCGGCCGTAAAATAGCCGGGCAGCTGAGCCAACGTCATAATGAGGACGTATTGAAAGCTTTTGACCAGCCCGAACCCTTTCAGCACCATGACGGTAGGGAGCCACAGAAACATGCCGTAATAGGAGAACACGACGGTGAACCAGAGGATCCACAGCATGATTGTGCTGCGGCGGTGCTCCCGGGACCAGACCGATAAGAATCTCTCCGCAAAAGTCGTCCTCCGGCTTTGCAGTTGAGTAAACCGCGGTGAATCCTGAATCGCTCTTCTCAGGTAAAGAGCGTATACAGCCGGTACGGCGCCGATTACAAAGGCCATCCTCCAGCCATAGGACGGGATAACGAAGTAGGCGATTAACGCCGCTGCAATCCAGCCGCCAGCCCAGAAGCTCTCGAGCAGCACGACGGCACGGCCTCTCTCCCGGGCCGGGACCGACTCCGAGACGAGCGTGGATGCAACCGGCAGCTCGCCTCCCAGGCCGAAGCCGGCTACAAACCGCAGCGCGCACAGCACGGCGAAGCTGCCTGCCATGGCGGACAGCCCGCTCGCTGCAGAGAATATAAGCAGCGTCCACAACAGCACGGCCCGCCGTCCGTACCGGTCGGCGAGAGCTCCGGCGGCAGCCGCGCCCACCGCCATGCCGACGGAATTGATGGCCGTCAGCTGGCCGATCTGCTGGGCGCTCAAGTGCCACTCCACCGCCAACGCCGCAGCGATGAAGGAGATGATGCCGACGTCCATCGCATCGAACAGCCAGCTTAATCCGGCGCTGAACAGCAGCTTTCGTTGTTTTGGCTTTGATAGCAACATAGCATTATTCATAGGACAAGTTCCTTTTCTGCTTGGAATCATACCGGATCCTATCGCTGTATCGCGCTATAAGGTCTTTACACTTATGATAACCAAAATCATCCACCGGAATGCGGACAATTGTTGATCTAGCGCTTGTGCCTGGTATAAGTTTCCTCCTATCATTTCACATGGGTGAAACCGAAGTCAAGGTTTTTTCGCCGGTACATATCTTGACGGATGCGTCCCTGATGATGGAGTTCGCTTGCGAATACACCTGCACCGTTTCTTTTCAGACCTTCCGCAAGTACAATAGAAGACAGACGATCTCCATTCGATGCAAGGAGGATAACTATGATTAACAAGGTAAAGAAGGCTTTGGCTGTAGTAATAAACAACTGGAACGCCATGTCGGCATCCGGCAGCGACGATGCGGAAGGAACGGCTAATGAGTTCGAGGCTTCGTTCTACGAGTTTATAGACGTTGTGCGCGAGTGGGCGGATACGCTCGACGAACGGCCGAGAACGGTCGAAGAAATGATGGAGCTTCCGCTGATTCAGGAGGTTCTCGATCTCCTTCCTGCCCCGCTAGTTTTGAATTTCGAGACGGAGGCCGAGCTTATCGCAGACAAGATAACAAGAATCGACGATGCCAAGTACGATTGACCCGTGCAGATGCTTGAACTAAGCATTCATGCAGTAACAAACCGAACATGGTTCGGCTTGACAATCACTTAGTTTAGATACTAAACTTAAACTATGAAAAAAGACATCACTTCATCCAACAACAGCGCCAGCCGCAACCTGGGCCGATTGATATTGCAGCTAAGGCGGCTGGAACGCCAGCCACAGACGTTTGGCGGCGCCGGGAGCGTAACGCCAAGTGAAATCCATACGATCGAGGCGATCGGATGCGAAGGCTCGGTGCTTATGAGCGAGCTTGCAGCTCGGCTCGGCGTGACCAAAGGGGCAGTATCTCAGCTTGTCGTGAGACTGGAAGCCAAGCAGCTGGTTAAGCGCACCTCGTATCCGCACGATTCGAGAGGAATACTGATCTCGTTAACGGACAAAGGGAAGGAGGCTTACGTCGCTCACGAGGAAGTGCACGTCCGTTTTTACGATCAGCTCCGTTCACAGCTTAGTGAGCAGGAGGTCGAAACTTTCGATCGGTGTATAGAGAAACTGAACGATTTTTTGCAGCAAAACTAATTTTTTTTGACTATTAGTTTAGTATCTATACTAAATTGTAAGAAGGCTGCCGTTCGTCCTCGATATTTGCGCAGACATCGGAGATTGTAACTTCGGAGCTGTTGTATCCGATGGGCTGAAGCATACATATTGTGGGCCTTGCTGCACTACCGGAAACTTATCGGCGCAATGTGAATGCCATTGTAGTACGGGACGTGCAGCCTGTAAGACGGAATAACCGTCTTACAGCTTGACTCCGCTGCTTTCGCCCTTCTGTAACGCGGAAAATCCTCGTTACAATTTCACGTAGCGGCTTCATGGCGGCTTTTGACTGTCTGTAAGACGGAATAACCGTCTTACAGCTCGGCCCCCGCCGCTCTCGCCCTTCTGTAACGCGGAAAATCCTCGTTACAATTTCGCGTAGCGGCTTCACCTCGGCTCTTGACAGCCTGTAAGACGGAATAACCGTCTTACAGCACGGCCTCCGCCGCTTTCGCCCTTCTGTAACGCGGAAAATCCTCGTTACAATTTCACGTAGCGGCTTCATGGCGGCTTTTGACAGCCTGTAAGACGGAATAACCGTCTTACAGCACGGCCTCCGCCGCTTTCGCCCTTCTGTAACGCGGAAAATCCTCGTTACAATTTCGCGTAGCGGCTTCACCTCGGCTCTTGACAGCCTGTAAGACGGAATAACCGTCTTACAGCACGGCCTCCGCCGCTTTCGCCCTTCTGTAACGCGGAAAATCCTCGTTACAAA
>NZ_JBHTVD010000002.1:229506-361837 GCF_042793215.1 Paenibacillus sp. NPDC056579 | reverse complement strand
TCGGCCTCCGCCGCTTTCGCCCTTCTGTAACGCGGAAAATCCTCGTTACAGAACACTCTAAGCGGGTCCCACCTGCTTTGAGCCGCCTGAAACAAAATCATCCATCGGAGGGAGACACTTATGGATAAATACATCGTAGTTATCGGCGGATACGGCCATGTAGGACAGGATGTATGCCGGGAGCTGGGAGAACGATACCCCGGACGGGTCTATGCCGCAGGGCGGAATCTCGCACGTGCGGAACAATTCAGCCGCGAGACGGGCGGCAAAGTCAAGCCTATGCAGATTGATATCAAAAAAGGCTTTGGCGACGATGAGCGATTTCACCAAATCGGCATGGTCACTATGTGCCTGGATCAAACGGACACAGCCTTTATCCGCTCTTGCCTTGAACGCGGCATTCACTATGTAGATGTTACAGCCAACCTTGACTTCCTGGAACAAGTGGAGCAGCTGCACGAAGCGGCCGCTTCCGGACAGGCAACAGCCGTGCTGAGCGTCGGACTCGCTCCGGGGCTGACGAATCTGATGGCGCACCACGCCGCATTGCAGATGGATCGGGCCGATACGGTCGATATTTCCATCATGCTCGGCTTGGGAGATCGGCACGGCAAAGCGGCTATCGAATGGACCGTTGACAGCCTGAGCTCCCGCTTCGACGTCGTCGAGCACGGCCGGCTCAAACCGGTCACGAGCTTTTCCGGCGGCAGAACGGTCAGCTTCGGGCCATCATTGGGCCGCAAAACAGCCTACCGATTCCCCTTCCCCGATCAGCGCATCGTCGCACGAACCCTCGGAATCCCAACCGTGTCGACGAGATTATGCTTTGATTCCGCAATCGTCACCCGGCTGCTTGCCTGGTTCAAATCTGCAGGAGGCTTTCGATTGCTCAGTCACCGTGCGTTGCGCCCGCTTATCGTGAAGGGATTCGGGCTCATCCGTTACGGACAACCGGTATTTGCAGTTAAAGTCGATGCAAAAGGAGTAAAGAACGGAAAGCAAGGCTTGCTTCAGGGTGCCCGTGAAGCCGCGGCGACGGCCCAAACAGCCGTCTTCGTCGCCGATAAGCTTTTCCAATCCGGCGACTTGCCGCATGGCGTGTACCATATAGAACAGTTATTCCGGCTGGAGCAATTGCTGCCGCCGGGTAACCGTTACGCCACCCTGGATGTTCAAGTCAGCTACAGTTGAAAGGACAACGAAACAACGCGCAAGTCAGTGCATCTGAATTCAAAAAACTCCCCAAAGCCCTTGAGCTTTGAGGAGTTTTCTGTAAGCAGCCTCGGTGAAGTCAAAGACTTCCATCTGGTCTTTAATACGCCACCGATTGATCCAAGACATTGCCGGAGGCCGGGCAGACCCTCCGCACACTTGAGGATCGATCTCTTTTCCGCCGGTTAGCGATGTCCGTTTAGTACTACCTTGCTCGCAGCAGCCTCCTTAACCTTTCATGGCCGAAGCTTACCGATACGCTGCCAATCGTCCTCGACGTATTGCCCCATATACCAGAGGGCTACTCCTTTGAGCCCGTAATACCGGGCAACCCACAGCTTGCGGTCGATGCTGTCGGCATCCTCATAGAACAGCTCGTTATCCGCTCCATCCGTATATTGAACGCGTTTTAACAAATAAGGAACGGCCAATGACTGACGGACTCCGGGCTTCAAGAGCCGTTCCTCCACACTCGAACTGGCGGGAGAAGCATACGTCGCTTGCTCCGCATTGCCGATAAATTGATCGGTTCGTTTGCCGATTCCAAGCACCAGCTTGTCCTTCAGCACTCCGGCAGCCAACGTATCGCGGATCGTCTCGGCGACGAGCGGCAATGGAGCGGACGGCAGCCGGTCCGGCTTGCTCAGAAAATTGTAGGCCATCAAAATGACCTCATCCGCCGTTGCTCCGATAGCTTTTAGATCGTAGCCCTCATAATAATTGACCGGAGGAACGGCTACAGTAAGCTTCTTGCCGTTCAATGCTTTTTTCAGCTCCGATAACAGTGCCGTAAAATCATTTTTTCTCTCCGGACCGTACAAATCTTCGAAATCGATATCGACCCCGGTGAAGCCGAATCGCGGATCGTTTACTGCTGCAGCTACCGATTGGACAAACTGGCTCCTCGCAGCGGCATCCGCTAAGAATGCTTCTATCTGATGCGATTTGTTAGCAAAGACCATCAAATCTTTGCTGACCTCGCTCTGATCCGCTGCCGACGTCACTTCCTCCCAGCCTTGCGGCAGGTTGAACTTGTGGGAATCCCCGGACGTGCCAAGCCCCGCCGAACCCGCCCCTTTATAATCCAGGTGCCACCAGCCCAAAGCGACCCGATCCAGCAGCTTCAATTTATCCAGATTATTGTACGATTGGATCGCATAGAAGCCGGTAACCTCAAGCGGCTTGCTCCCGGCATCCTTTTGCAGCAGCCTATGAATGACCGCAGCCGCTTCCTGGCGGCTCAGCGGACTGGCGGGATCAAAGCCCTTCTCGCTGCCCTCGAACAACCCCTGATTTGCAGCGTAGTAAACGTAGGGCGCCAGCGCTCCGTTTATTCCACCTGCATCTGCGAATGCACGTGCATCCCGTTCCTTCATCCAACCGCCGTCCAGCCACTGTTTTCTTTGCTCCTCCGCAGCCTGCGACAACAGCATCGTTCCCATCGCATAAGCCACTTCTTCACGGCGGATCGGGGCCGTCGGTTGAAACCTCCCGCCGCTGTCTATCATCGCATCAATCCAATGCCGCTGCATCGCCGCTTCAATCATCGGATACGACCAACGATCGGATGACACATCCTTGAGCTGTCCGGCAGGCAAACTGGCATCCTGCGAGACTCCGGCGGCTGCGATCATCATCTTGATGAACTCTTCCCGCGACATCGAAGCTAACGGGTGGAATCCTCCATCCGCATATCCGTCTACTGCTTGAACCGCTGCCAAGGAATACACATGCTCGGCAGACCAGTCGCTTTCCCCTACATCCCGGAACGGAGTCAATCTGGACTCGTAAGCGCTGACTGTTGCCGAACCCGCCAATAATGAACCTATGATTGCAAGCATAACCGTTTTCTTATACACTGTGTTGCTGCACCTCCCATGACGTCCCTTAATACTGACGCGCCAGAGAGTCAAAAGTTTCTGTGTCCGGGAGTCCCCTTCTTCCATGATCCCAGCCCGCCGTAGGTTAGCCGCCGCCATACCCATTCAACCGGACCGAACCGGAACCGTCTCATCCACCAGATGCTGAAAGCCAATTGCAGCAAGATCACTTCAAGACAATACATGATGCACACCAGAAAATCGAATTTGCCGTAAAATCCGGCCCCTGCAAACACGGCGAAGGAAATGAACGACTGCCCCAAATAATTCGTCATGGCCATTTGTCCTGCATGCAGAAACGGATAGAGCAGCTTTTGCCCATAGAAGCGCCTATACATAAGAACAACGACGGAGATATAGAAAAAGCTCAGAAAGATTCCGCTCAAGTAGATTAAAAGCGATTCTCCAATCAACGAGAACACTCCCAAATCTATCCATCTCAGTCTTATCACCGCCAAGCCGCCCGCCAGCGTCAGCCCGATTGCTCCGCAGCCCTTGCGTAAAGCCCGAAACAGCCCTGCATATCGCAGTACATCAGCAAACACACCGGTTTTTCCGAAATAAAACCCGAACAGCATCATGGCAAAAATACAAGGGTAGGTGATGAATTCCATCGCAAGATTCGGCAACACTTCGTTTTGAAGCCGAAACACGAACCATTCCGCATAATTCCCCTCGCTCTGATACATAGCTGTTGAGGCAGCGGCTGTTGCCGATGCTTGCTGGTAATGAGCCGCCATCGTCGCCGCAGCTTCATCCGCAGGCTGAAGGAATGCCAGTGAGAACAGAGAAAAGTACAAGACAAGAATCCAAACCGCCCATCGGAACGCCGTCTTCGCACGTCTGCGGTAAAACATCATCAATACCAGTCCAAGCAGCGCATATGTATGGAGAACGTCTCCCGACCAGAGAAGGAGCAGATGCAGCACCCCAAGCGCCAGCAGCAGAAGCATTCGTCTCATAAACAGCGGGTATACCCGAATCCCCCTGACTTCCGCCCGCTGCATAAAAATAAAAAAACCGAACCCGAATAAGAATGACAATATCGGATAAAACTTCCCCGTAAAGAACATGTCGATCATAAGCCTCACTGCATAATTTATGGACGACTCCTCGGGCAAGACGCCCGCTCTTTGATAAAATATGTCCGGCGAACTCATCATAACGATATTGACGAAAAAGATCCCGAACACGGCAACTCCCCTCAGGATGTCTATTATCGATATCCGGCTTTGGTCAGAAATAGGCTGCCATTCCATTTTGATCGCACTCCACTCCCTAAAAATAACTTGCATCATGAACTATAACGCAATCGGGTGAAGTTCCATATTATCCTTTAGGATACTTTTTGCGGCTTTTCCCCTACCCCTTGCGAAACTTTTCGGTATCTGTTAAGATACAGAACGAACGTTCAGTATTATTTGTGACCGATCATATCTGGAATCGGAGTGGATCACAGTGAACAAAAAGCAGCTGCAAAGCGAGCAAACCAAAAAGCGGGTTGCCGATGCCGCACGAGGCCTTTTCGGACAAAAAGGGTATAAAGCCACCTCGATTGAAGATATCGTGGAGGCAACCGGAAGCAGCAAGGGCAATATTTATTATCATTTCAAAAGCAAGGAAGGCTTGTTTCTGTATTTGCTCGACGAATGGGACCGGGAATGGGAGCAGACCTGGAAGCAGAAAGAGCCGACTTACAAAACAACCACGGAAAAGCTGTATGGCGTCGCAGAACAGCTTGTTCTGGAGGATATGAATCACCCGCTCACGAAAGCCGCGGACGAATTTTTCAACAATGAGGAAAAGACGAGCGATGTCGAGGAGCGGATCAGCGAGATGGTGGCGCGGCACGTTGCTTTTAACCGAAATTTGTTGCAGCAAGGAATGGAAAGCGGGGAATTTAACCAAGCTAACGTAGAAAGGCTTGCCGTTATTCTCGAGGGCTTAATAATCGGTCTCGGCCAGATGTCCCGCAAATCGAAGCCTGAAGACGCGCTCGAATTGTACCGATCAGCGGTTCAAATATTTTTGCACGGGATTGCCAAGCCGAATGGTTAGGGTAATGCAATACAGTAAGCAGTGTCTGCGCTAAAATTCATTCTCGGAGCCTCCTGCCGATTACCGATTACCCTTTCAATTTGTCACACCGATTGCACGGCTTTCGGTCTGGTTCTCCATCTGCGTAACAGGCGGAAATACGCATTTGGGTCTCCGGCGCATTTGAAAGCCGCCTGCCATTTTACAAAACGAACGTTCAGTATATATTACTAATTTCATCAGATACAACACGGAGGATTTATATCATGTCTTTATTGTTAAGAAATCGTGGAGCCGTTCTGCTTCTTATGCTCAATATTTTTCTTATTTTCACCGGAATCGGCCTCGTTATTCCTATTATGCCTACTTATATGACCGAGCTTCATATTAACGGGACGGTTGTCGGGCTCCTGGTGGCGGCCTTCTCGGTAACTCAGCTGATCGCTTCGCCTATAACCGGCAGGTTGTCCGATAAGATCGGCCGGAAAAAAATTATCGTAGCCGGTATGATCGTTTTCGCCGTATCCGAGTGGCTGTTCGGGGTCGCCGATTCGGCTTGGCTGCTGTTTGCTTCCAGGATGCTGGGGGGCATCGGCGCCGCGCTGATTATGCCCTCCGTCATGGCGTATGCAGCAGACGTTACTACCGTGGAAGAACGCGCGCAGGGCATGGGATATATTAATGCGGCGATTACAACGGGTTTTATTATCGGGCCCGGAATCGGAGGCTTCATCGCGGAATTCGGAATTCGCGTCCCATTTTACGCGGCAGCCGTTGCAGGTGCCGTCGCAGCTGTCATTACCCTCCTCGTCCTGCCTGAATCGGCGCGCACGGATCACAGCGAAGCCGGCGACACTGTTCCTGAACAGAAGCAAAGCCTGCTGGTGCAGCTCAGAAACTCGTACAAGGAGCCTTATTTCTTAAGCTTGATCATCGTGTTTGTCTGCTCATTCGGGTTAGCTAACTACGAGACGATATTCGGACTGTTCGTCGATCATAAATTCGGTTTTACCGCCAAAGACATTGCCTTTATTATTACATTCGGATCCATTGCAGGCGCTGTCGTTCAAGTTACCATTTTCGGTTGGATTCTGAACCGGTTCGGTGAGAAGAAGGTCATTTCGTTCTGCTTGGCCACTGCGGGCTTGTTCGTCCTGTTAACGCTGTTTGTTCACAAATATTGGCTGATTTTTGCAGTAACCTTCATCGTCTTCTTGTCGATCGATATATTACGTCCGGCTATCGGCACCCAGATGTCCAAAATGGCGCAGGAGCAGCAAGGGTACGTAGCCGGGCTGAACTCGGCCTACACGAGTCTCGGGAACATCGCCGGACCGGTGGCGGCAGGCTTCTTGTTCGATATCAATATCAATTACCCTTATATTTCGGCCGCTCTCGTGCTGCTGCTCTGCTTCGGTCTTTCCTTGCTTTCGGGCCGAAGCCGGCAGGCTGCCGCCGCCAAGCTGTAAAACAATGAAAGAGACGCTCCAATCTACGGAGCGTCTCTTTTCATTAACATTCACTTATCTCATATTTCCGATAACGCTGCTGCGTTGATCCGCCATTTTTTTAATAAAATTGGTCATGAGATCGAAGGCTTCGTTTCTCTTATTCGTCAAGCTTTGCATGCGAAGCATATCCATTTGCTGGCTGCTGTTTAAGCTATCGATTTTGCCGCGAAGAGACTCCAACGCGACGTCTACATCGGCTTGAGACCATTTATTCGATGACGGGACCTTGATGCCGTTCTCGGTTAATTTTTTATGCAAATCCGCATCCAATGTAACGCTGGCTTCCGGTTTTGCCGGACGACTCGCTTTTAATTTGCTTATAATTTCATTCAATTTGGCAATCTCGTTATTTCTAGCTTGAATGGTTTCCATTTGACCTTTCAACTGCTCTTCCAACACATTGGCACGTTGGGACTGAACTTGCATTAATGCGGTTTCCAAATCCATATTGGAAAATTGAGCCGTAACCATTCCTTGTGCATTGACCGACCCGATTGCATTCTGAGTCGCTTGACCGCCGAGCGCAACTTTAACCGAGCTGTATGCCGAATCGTTCATCATTAAACCTACGCCGCCTGCAATCCCGATCACGAATGTACCAACGATAGATAAAGCCATTTTCTTATTCATTCTTTTTTCCCCCTGCGCTTGTCGTTGGTTTGATTATAGCACTGAAGTTTCGACAAGTCTGTTATGTGTAACACAGATCGGAAAAATAGACAAAGCAATGCATACACGATTAAATCCGGCTCACATACGAGCTCTCACCGTGCGGCTGTATTCGGTCGGGCTCATGCCGGTGGCCTTTTTGTACGCTTTCGAGAAATAATGGACGCTGCTAAATCCAAGACGCGCTGCGATTTCGGTCATGCTGCACGATTCCTCGCGGATCAGCTCCTTCGCCTTCTCTATTTTCAATCTGGCGAAATACTCCATAATCGAATAACCGGTTCCGTTCTTGAATATTTCCTTCAGCCGTGTTTTGGCAATATGAAGCGACTCGCTTATATCCTCCAGCGTCAAATTGCCGTCTATATGCTCCTCCAGAAGCTGAATGACCCGCTGCGTGATGCTGTGGTTCTCCTTCTCCCGGGAGCTGGAGGACAGAGCGGGCTTCGTTAGTTCATCGTCGTTTTTGCGCAATAATTGAATAAGCAGCGTTTCGAGATACAGCTTGATCAGCTGCTCGGAACCGATTCGTGCATCACTGCGCCGATTAGCGAATAACGGATACGAAAAAGGAAAGTAAAACGCCTCCGTCCCCTCCTTGACGATTTGGGCCAGCAGGTTCCGTTCCGAATCCCCTAGAGCCATCACCCGGTTCTCGAAATGCTTCATCGCTTCGGAATCGCAATCAAAGGTAAGGACGATGAGATTAGGCGCTTTTTCTTTATGAGCATAAAAGCTGTGGAATTCGTTCGGCTTATGGAAAATAATGGTCCCTTGCTTCAAAATGTGCCGCTCCGTATCCGTCAGCACCTCGACCTCGCCTTTGTCCACATAAAGAATTTCCCAAAAATCATGACGCTCTCCTGAAAAAACGTAATGTTTGCCAAATTCAAAATAATACATCGTAATAAGATTTCGAATGACAATCGTTTCGTTCAGGCTCGTCCTTTTATAGTCCGTCATGCTATGTTCGCCCCTTGAGCGTATTGTTAAACCTACCTTATGATACCGCCGATTCTTATGAGGGGTAAAGCCGAAAAGACAAAAAATGCGGCTTCCAGGACAAAGAAATCTCCATGCCCACCTCTTATACTGAAGGGAGCGGCAGACGAACCTATTGGGAGGTAATGTAACGATGAGAATTGGAGTCATAGGCTATGGGGCAAGAGTTAGAGGGGTTATCAATAACGAGCTGAAAAAGCTGGATCCGCAGCTGCAAATTGCGGGGCTTGTAGACATTCAACCGGCGAAGCACGAGCTGGCACGGCAGGACGGCTCCTGTAACGTGCGCGTTTTCGATACCGTTGAAGCCATGCTGGAGGAAGAGGAGCTTGACGGGATCATGATCGGAACGCGCTGCTCGCTGCATACTCCTATGGCGCTCAAGGTGCTGTCGAGCGACTTGCCGGTCTTTTTGGAGAAACCTGTGGCTACAAGCATGGAAGATGCGCTCCAGTTGAAAAAGGGCTACGAGGAAGCAGGCAACCGCCGTGTCGTCGTATCGTTTCCTTTGCGCGTCACCTCCATCGTTCAGCTGGCGAAAGAGATCATCGATTCCGGTAAAATCGGCACCGTCGAGCACGTGCAGGCCGTCAACAACGTGCCTTATGGTAACGTCTATTTTCAGGGCTGGTACCGGGACGAGGAAGAGACAGGCGGACTTTTCCTGCAAAAAGCGACGCACGATTTCGATTACATCAACTATGTGCTCGGGACGAAGCCCGAAACGGTAGCTGCGATGGTATCCAAGCAAATCTTTAAAGGAACCAAGCCCGCAGGACTCCGATGCGCCGAGTGCGACGAGAATAGAACCTGTCCGGAGAGCACGGCGTTCCGCACCGACTCTTTGAAGGACGATTGGGCCTACTGCTGCTTTGCTAGCGATACCGGCAACGAGGATTCGGGCAGCGCATTGATCCGCTACGAGAACGGGATGCACGTGTCGTACTCGCAAAACTTTTTTGCCCGCAATAAAGCAGCGGCACGCGGAGCCCGTTTCCTTGGCTACAAAGGAACGCTCGAATTCGACTTCTACACCGGAGCGATTAAAGTATATATGCACCATTCTCCTCGTGTGGAAACGTACGAATTTACCAATGAAAAGGGACATTTCGGCGGGGACACGGAGCTGAGCCGCTGCTTCTTGGGGCTGATGGACGGCAGCATAAAAGAATCGGTCTCTCCGCTCGAGGACGGGCTGCTTAGCGCGCTGCTTTGCTTAAAAGCACGGCAATCGTCAGTAACGGGCACATTCCAGCCCATCGCGTGGGAATAACTCCCTGCTCTCCGTCAGGAAGGACTGAATGGAGTGCCGGTGGTCTGGAATAGAACGTAAAAGGGTCCAGACTATTGTCCTTTTGGGTTGGAGGACAAGGTTTGGACCCTTTTTCTTTACTTTACTTCTCGTGCAAATCAATGAGGTATACGTTGCCTTGGGTGCGCTCGTTATGGGTATCCGAAGTGAACAAAATGTATCGGTCGTCGTGGCTGAAGATCGGGTGCGGATGGACGTCCTGGACGGTGAAGCTGCTGTTGTGGCGGCATAGAAGCGTCATATCCAACTCGCGCTGCCGCCAATCCGTTCGGCACAGGTGAATGCTCTGGGCGTCGATAATCCCGTCGGTTACGAGCAGCGTGTCGTCCGTGCTGGCAGTAAAATGCCCGTACGCCGTCATCTCCGGCAAAAAGCTCAATTCGGTGCATTGTCCGTCCGTTGTGTCCATGAACCCTACAAAGCTGACGATTTGCCCCTGCTCTCTCGGGCTGTCTTTCATGGCGGGATCGTTGGGCACTCCCCGGGTTCCGTGATAGATGACCGCCTTGCCCTCGCTGGCCCACATCTCGTGACAAATCCAAAGCGACGGTCCCCCGTCCGATTCATCCCTTACTTTGGTGATCACGCCATGGTCATACAGCCAGATGCGCTGCTCCACCATCCCGCCCTCGTGATTAAACAGCACGATGCTCGGATCGTGCGGATGAAACTGTACGTGCGTCACCCAGCCCTGATGCGCAAACGAATACAAGGTTTCTCCCGTGGCCGTATCGACAACGACAATATGAGAGCTCATCCGCTCCTTCTTCACTTTATCCCGGATCAGGCCGAACGGATTCCCCTCTCCGACTGCGAACGCATCGGCATCGATATACGGAATGCAAGCATACCGTCCGTCGCCGGACAAATGAGTGAATCCAGTCATGACCCTCTCCGGAAGGACGTAAATCACGCGCTCGTCCAAAGTGTGTACGTCAAGCAGCCGAACCTCGCAGCCCTGAATATACAGCAGCTTCCCTGCAGCCGGAGCAAAGCTGGGACTCGCTTTCGCCAGGCCGCGATACGGATTGCCGTCGTAATAGACGTAGCTCTTCATATAGCCGTCCCGGTTGTCAGTCAATTGAACGGCCATGCCGTCGTCCAGCGCCAGCTTGAACAGATTGGGACTGCCCGTCCCCGCATCACTGATGAAGAGAATATGCCGGTTATCAGCCGTGAAGCTGCTGCTTGTAAAATAAAGATGATGATGGTTGCCGGGCAGCGACGTGAGCTGGGTCACCATTCGTCCCGTCTGGTCATCCTTGCGCTTCACCATCTGATGCTTCAGAACATAGCCTTTATGAGCGTTCATTTGCACCCTTCCTCTCCTTGAAAAAATCGCGGCAGCCAGCTCCGGTTCGCCCGCAGCAGCGCATCGGCCAGCTCGCCAAGCTCGGAGAAGTCGGCGAGCCCGCTAAGCGGATCAAGGCTTAATGCTTCAAGCAGTGTTTCCCTGCTGCCTTCCAAGGCCGCCTTGACCGTCAGCTCATGCACATCGGCATGCAGCCGGCACAAGCTGCCGATCGGACCGGGCAGCGCGCCCGATGCCCACGGATGAACCCCGTTCCGGTCTACAGTGGCCAGCGTCTCTACGACGACATCCCCGGGCATGTTCGTAAGCTGGCCCTCATTCGGGACGTTTACGATGGCCGTCGTCTCACCGCCGGTGATGACCGCCTTCATGATCTCGCACATTTCCTCCCCGGACCGCTGCCACGAGACCTCCTTCGCCCCGCTAGCCAGCGCGCGGATGTTGTCCAGCTGCTGAACCTTCGAGAAGCGTCTCGCATCGACCGTTGTTTTCAATACCCCGTATTTCATGCCGTATCCGTTTCTCACATTGCACAAGCTCGGATAAAACTCGATCAGATGCCGGTCTCCGGCAAGCGGCAAATAGCCGAAGTGGCGGCACAGCGCCAGCTTCGCAGCGCTTTTATTGTGAAACGAATCGTTCACCCGCCCCTTCGCCGGGTCGTCCTCAAGCTCCCAGCGGTCGTTGGCATACTCCCTAATTTGCGGCAGCACGTCTTCACCGCGAAGCTCGGCCTTGGTCAGCCAGATGAAATGGTTAACCCCCGCGACCGTATAGCTGAAGCCTTGCTCGGGAAGCCAGCGGTATAAGTAATCCGTAACGCTCATGTCTTCGGGCTTGTGCAAGCCGAGCATCGGGCCGAAATATTTCGGAGCGGCATGAAGCTCGTGGCACATCCCGACTACCTTGACCGTTCTCGCCGCCATGCTCATGGCGCGAGTTACGGCGCTCATCGGATTGGTCACATTGAGCAGCCATGCCCCGGGACACATCTCCTCCATCTCCTGCACGAGCTCGTAAGCAACCGGCACCGTCCGCAGCGAAGCGGAGATACCGCAGGGGCCAACCGTCATCGACACCGGCTGGCGGATACCGTATTGGATCGGCAGCTCCAAGTCGTTCCAGAACGCGTCCATGGCGCCGGGACTGAACGTTGTCAGCACGAAGTCGGCCCCTTGCAGCGCCTCCTTCCGCTGTTCGACGATACGAATGCGGTATTCCTTGCCCCGCAGCCGGTTGAAGGTATGCAGCATCGCCGCTACCGCTTCGACATGCTCCCGGTTCGGGTCGACCAGCCGGATTTCGCCCCCTTGGATTTCGTCCAGCAAATACACGTCGCGCATAAGGCCCGGCATCCAGTTGACGCTCCCGCCGCCGATGACCGTTAATACGATCGAACCCATTTGCTTCGCCTCCTTGTTGTGTTGAGACTCCCATACCATCAGAAATAAGAGTATCAGTCGAGGCTTGAAACCGTCTTCATTTATCTTGTTTTTATCGCCGTAAATTCACCTATCTTGCTATAATAAATAGGAATCATTATACGGTTATTCCAGTGGAAGGAGCAGCCATTATGAGCAGATCGGAAATTCCTTATGACCGGACTCCGCCCTTTTCCATCAGCTATACCCATGAGCGCGAAACCGGGAAACGACCCGTAATCCACCATTATCACAACGGATTCGAGTTCGATTTTTTCGTTAAAGCCGACCTGGACATCTTCGTCAAGGATACTAAATATACGATCCGCGACGGCGATTTCTTTTTCATTAACGAATATGAAATTCATCGCATCTTTTACCATCCTAACAGGGCCTATGCAAGATACGTGATTAATTTCAGCAAAGATTTTATTCGTAGCATGCTTCGTGAATCGGGGCTGGAGGAAGTGTTGGAATGGATGGTGACCCAAGGTCCGCGCAAGGTGGAAACGAAGCCGGAGCAGCGCAGCAAAGTGATTGCTCTCTTCGATTCCCTTGTCAAATCCTATGAACGAAATCGTCAAACCGGCGATCCGCTGGCTCAAGCCAAAGTGAAGCTGCATCTTCTTCTGCTGCTGATCCAGTTCAAGGAGCTGGCCCAGGTCCAGCCCCCTCCCGCCGCCTATAACCCGCACATTAAGGAACTGATCCGCTACATCGACGATCATTACATGAATCCGATCACACTGGAACAGCTTCAGCAGGAGTTCCAGCTGAGCAAATATTATATCAGCCACCTGTTTAAGGAAACCACTCATTTCACCGTATTCGAATATATTCTGAACCGCAGAATCGTGGAGGCGAAGAAGCTGCTGGAGCATACGGAGCTGCCTATCATTCAGGTTGCCATGAGCTGCGGCTTTAACAACCTTCAGCATTTCTATCGAATCTTTCAGCGCCATGTGCAGCTGACGCCTCTTCAGTACCGTAAAAGCTTAAGATGAGAATCGGGTTCCCGGATCGGCTCAAGTGCGGATCTCTTCCCATCGTTTCCTTAACGCCGCCAAATCCTCTGTGAAGTTCTTCATCAGATTAGGACGCCTTCTCACCGCAAGCGGATGGTAGGTAAACCCTATGGGAATTCCCTGAAAATCATGCCATGCTCCTCTCAGCTCTTTCACACTGATATTCTCTTGCAACGGCAGCAACGATTCCGCAACGACGTTACCGAATCCGAACAGCAGCAGAGGCTGCTTCTCTCTTAGCTGCATCAGCAAATGAGAGGAGCAAGCCTCACGCGCCGCCGGCTTATCATAGGCACGAATCGGCCTGCATTTCAGCAAGTACGTCACATAGACCGATTCCGTAGCCAGACCCGCTTCCCTCATGCCTCTCTGCAATGTCTCCCGTGTCCCGCAAAGAAAATCCTGTCCCTCCCGATCCTCGCGCGCCCCCGGGTTATCCAGAATCATCATGAGCTTCGCTTCCGGATTCCCTTCGCCCCAAATAACGCGGCTCCTCTGCTTGGACAGCTCACAGCGATCGCATAGCTGTATATCCGGAGGAGCCGTTTCTTCCGGTAAAATTACGAATGGTGCATCGTTTAAACGCATCATGGAGGATTGATCCTTTCTGTCGGTTTTGTGCTGAAGTTAGTCTTCACACACTTGCAATTGCACATCCAGCATACCGGGCTTTTATTATGTATTGAAACTGGAAATGATTCACATACTATCCCGAATACAGCAATAAGGAGAGACCTCCCGTGTTCTTTCGATTCAGGAAACACAAGCAGTCAAAAAATTTCCGGAGCCATGCGGTGCAGGATCAGCCGACAGACCATGATCCTTCTTCCGGTCTGGGAGGGCCTCTTGCTGAAACGCTCGGCTTATTACGCAAGCATTTAGGAACCAGCCCGGACATCGTGCTCAGGGAATTGGAAGACGGGGAGAACAGGCACAGACTCGCCCTATGCTATATCGACGGTTTGATCGATAGCACCCTGCTGACCGAATCCTACTGCCGGGGCTTCTCTATGCCACTATACTAATCCGGCAGAAAAAATGGCGGAGCTCCTCCCATTGATTTGCTTCAGCATCCGCGCGTATCCATCTGGCGGAAAAAAACGGCCGCTGCCTCTTAGAGACTGCGACCGTTTTTTCTTTTGATCATTGTACCTTATTTCCAGTAAATTTCGTTCAATCGATTCCAGCTCAAATATTCGGTGGAAGGAAGCACCTCATCGGCTGCGCTTAGCACAATCGGATCGCCAATCCCGACCGCTACCATGTTAGCGGCACGAATTGCCTCCAAACCGGCTGCTGCATCCTCGATACCGATGCAGTTTTTCGCCGGAACGCCCAGCGCCTCCGCTGCTTTGAAGAATACCTCCGGATCCGGCTTGCCCCGCACCAATGTCCCGGCATCAACGATATGGTCGAAATAGTGACCGATGTTCAAGCCCCCGATAATCGCCGGAGCGTTCCGGCTGGCCGATGCTACGGCCATACGAATGCCGGCTTCCTTCAATTGCTCGAGCACCTCACGAATGCCCGGCAGCAGATGCTCCGGCCGGATGGCACGGATCAATTCAACATACCGCTCGTTCTTGCTTGCCATGAACCGCTCCTTGTCCGAGTCCGAATAGGCCTTGCTCGACCGTTCAAGGATAATCTCCAGCGATGTTCTCCGGTCAACACCCTTCAACCGTTCATTGATCGTACGGTCGAACGGAATGTCCAGCTGCTGCGCCAGCTCAAGCCATGCCTGAAAGTGGAATTCGGCCGTATCGGTAAGAACGCCGTCCAGATCGAAGATTACCGCCTCCGGCTTGCGGTTGCTTACCGTCACCGGACTATCAACGGTTAATTTCACACCCAAATGCAGCAGTACGATCGGCTCTCCCTCGAGCACCTCATAGGTCGTTGACGTTGTCCCAATCCGGACGGAAAGCAAGCTGCTCCGGTAACGCATACGGAACGAGCAGCCTTCCCAGTTGGAAGGAAGCTTCGGTTGAAACGACAGCTCCCCGTTCGTCTGTCTCATTCCCGCAAACCCGTTGACGATCATAAGCCAAGTGCCGGCCATCGATGCCGTATGGATCCCGTCCTTCACATTGCGGTGGTAATCGTCCAGATCGACCCGCGCGGTCTGTTGAAAGTAGTCGTAAGCCTTCTCCACATCGCCAAGCTCGGCGGCGACAATGCCGTGGATGCACGCCGAGAGGGATGAATCGTGCGTGGTAAGCGGCTCGTAAAAATGATAATTCCGCTGCTTGTCCCAGCTGGTGAAGCGGTGGTTTTGCAGGAACATAGCCATCACCAGATCGGCCTGCTTCAGCACTTGATGGCGATTAATGACAAGCTGATGGTAATACAGCATGAGCGGATAGCGCTCCTTGGGGGTATTGGCAAAATCCCACGGCGCCTTGTTCAGGAATGAGTCGTCTTGACCGATCAGCCCCCGCTCCCGGTGGATGTACATGTGCTCGGCAGCGTGTGCCCAACCGGCGACCTCCTCATCCGTAAGCCCCATGCCGGCTTGCAGCTCAGACCAGCGCTCCGGGCAAGCCCGCTTCATCTCGTTGGCTGTACGGACCGCATATTCCAGCTGATCCTTCACCATCAGGTTCGTATACGTATTGTTGTCGATGACCGTCGTATACTCATCCGGTCCCGTTACGCCGTTGATACAGAAGCCGCGGCCTTCGATCCAATCTCCCGCGTCCGCGAAGAAGCGCGATGTCTCGAACAGCATCTCGGCGCCTTCTTGATACAGAAACTCTTTATCATCCGTAGCCTCGACGTATTTCTTTAGAGCATAAGCAATATCCGCGTTGATGTGATACTGCGCCGTGCTGGCCGCGTAATAGGCCGACGTTTCCTCGCCGTCAATCGTCCGCCAGGCATACAGTGCTCCCTTTTGCGACATTTCCGCGGCGCGCGCTTTCGCTTTCGGCAAAATATGATGGCGGTATTTCAGCAGCTGCTTCGCAATGTCCGGCTTCGTGTACAGGAAGAACGGTAGCATATAGGTCTCGGTATCCCAAAAATAGTGTCCGTCGTACCCTTCTCCGGTAATGCCCTTCGCCCCAATATTCGTACGCCCGTCGCGTCCGACAGACATTAGCAGGTGCAATGCGTTAAACCGCAGAGCCTGCTGTAGCGCTTCGTCCCCTTCCACTATGACATCGGCGGTTTTCCAGAAGTCTTCCAGGTAACGCTTGTGTTTGTCCGCCAAGGCATCGAAGCCTTCCTCTTTAGCGGCCGTCACCTCTGCATGAGCTAGCTTCGGCAGCTCAGCCTCAGCATAGTCTTTCGAGGAGTAATAGGCAATGTACTTATGAAGTACAACGGAATCATATTTGTAGGCGTGTACGCGGAACCGGTGCTCAAGCCGCTGCTCAGCCTGCTCGGACTCCAGCTGTGCGTCATGACTCAGACGATGATCCATAGCGCAGACCAGCGTAAAACCGGTCATCTTGGTCTGCTGCACCATCGCACCGCAAGATCCCTCTTGGATCATGCCCTTCGTTTGCAGAACCTGCCCCCGAAACGCGGACCCTGCCCGAGGGTCATGGGCCGCCACTTGATTGCTGACGGCGCCGTTGATGGCCGAAACCAACGTAAGCTCTCCCGAGAAATTGAGCGGCGTCGCTTCATATCGGACAACGGCCAAATGCTTGTTCGTCAGCGAGGCAAACCGCTCGATACGGATGCGGACCCGTTTGCCCGTCTCCGTCTGCCATACTACGCTCCGTGTCACCGTCCCGCGCTGCATATCCAGCGTGCGCACGTAATCCTCGTGCTTGCCTGCAAACAAGCTGAACTTCTCGCCGTCCACATACAGCTCGATCAGCTTGCCGTCCGTTACATTCAGCATCGTTTGATGAAATTCCGGATGCCCGTAATGACGTCCTTTGCTGTAGGCAATAGGGGACGAATCGTAAAAGCCGTTCAAATACGTCCCGTGAAGCGTCGTCCCCGGAGGACCGTCATATCCCTCCTCGAAATTGCCCCGAATCCCGATATAGCCGTTACCTACCGCAAATACGGTCTCGTCCCGTTGGTTCGTCCCGGTATCGAAGGACCGTTCCGTAACGGTCCATGGCTCAAACGGATATATGATGTCGCCTGTTCGCATCGTCTACACTCTCCTGCCTGATTTACGTTTATTTCAAAATGGCGCCGTCGTTTGCCAGTCTCTGCTGCAGAGCCGCAGTATCCAGCTCCTGTGGCGAAATGCCCGAGACGGCCGACATGGCGGCTGCCGTTCCGGCGGCTTGCCCCGTTGCCATACAGCTCGGGGACAGGCGGGTCGTCGCCAGCGCTTCGTGGCTGGTCGAAATGCAGCGTCCTCCTGCAAGCAGATTATCGATCCGTTTTGGCAGCAGCGTGCGGTACGGAATGTCGTAAGCTCCGTCGCCTGCAATCCAGGCCGCAGTGACCCCTTTGCTCTTCGGATCGTGGATATCGATCGGGTACCCGCTGCGTGCAATAACGTCCGCTGCACGGCGCCCTTCCGTAACGTCCTCGATTTGCAAGCTGTATTGTCCGTCCAGGCGGCGCGTCTCGCGGATACCGATTTGTGCGCCCACCTGCGATATCGAAGCCTTCTCGAAGCCGGGCAAGCTGCTTCTCATAAAGTCCGCCACCATCAGCACCTGCTTGCGCCCGATTTCCTCGGCCTCGGTCAAATGCTCGACGTTGGTGCCGTCCAGCCCTTGCACGCGGGTCATATTGACCAGCACTTCGTCTTCCTCCGGACCGGTGAAGAACAGCACCTGATCCCGATTTATCGGAAGATTCGCTTCTTTCCAATGCTTGTAGAAGCCTTGTACGGCAGACAAAGGAAGATTCGGCAGCTCCGCTACCGGCGTTTTGCGGTAAAATTCGTCCGGATGCTCGATCATATACTGCTTGACAGCGTCCAGATTGACGCCGCGCATCCGGAACTTCATCGTCATCGGCTGTGTCAGCCGATCCGCCTCGCGTCCTTGCAGCACCGGCGTTCCCGACAAATAGGCGAGATCCGCATCGCCGGTTGTATCGACGAACGTTTTGGCTTGAATCGTGATGGGACCCGATTTCGAAGAGACGCGAACGGACTCGATATGGTCGCCGTTCGTCTTCACTTCATCGACGAAGCTGTGCAGCAGCAGCTTGACTCCCGCTTCCTTGAGCATATCGATGACGAGCACCTTGTACACTTCCGGATGGAACGGCGTAATCGTATGAACGAATCCGCAGGTGTCGCGCACGTGGCCCGGAGACGCTTTGAGCGCCTGAAGACGGTCGACGATTTCTTGCGCTATCCCTGCGATAACCTGCTTGCCTTCCATCGTATGGAAGGTCATCCACGGGTAGACCAGCGCCACGGTGGACATGCCGCCAAGAAAGCCGTATCGTTCGATAAGCAGCGTTCTGGCTCCGGTCCTTCCCGCTGCAATAGCCGCGTTAATC
Source organism: Paenibacillus sp. NPDC056579 (assembly GCF_042793215.1). Lineage (NCBI taxonomy): Bacteria > Bacillati > Bacillota > Bacilli > Caryophanales > Paenibacillaceae > Paenibacillus > Paenibacillus sp. NPDC056579. The sequence goes on along the minus strand of NZ_JBHTVD010000002.1, from coordinate 343,020 downwards.
CCGGCAGGTCCGCCTCCGACGACGACTACATCTGTTTCTATCACTTGATTCATGTCTTTAAACCCTCCAATTGTGTGCAGTTGTGTTAACGTTTCCGGATGAGCTTTACCCTTTTACCGCGGAGCTTGCAATCCCTTCGATAAACCACTTCTGGAAAATCGCCACAATGACGATTAGCGGCAGCAGCGCCGAGACGGAAGCCGCCATAATCAGCGTGTAGTTCGTGCTGTTCTCGTCCACGTAGTTGGTAAGCCCCAGCGGGATCGTATACAGGTCGTTATCGCGCAGGAAAATCAGCGGATTCTCATATTCGTTCCAGTGCCAGGTAAACGTCAAGATGAGCAGCGTCACGAGCGCAGGCTTGGTCAACGGCAAAGTAATTTGCCAAAATTGACGCCAAAAGCCTGCTCCGTCAACCCGTGCCGCCTCCAAAATTTCGTTTGGCAGCGTGCTGAAAAACTGACGCATCATAAACGTGCCGAGCACCGAGAACATCCCCGGCAATATGACGGCCCAATGCGTATTGATAATGCCTAGCTTATCGAACAGAACGAATCGGGGAACAAGCAAAATTTGCGCCGGGATAATCATGGTCGACAAGTACAGCAGGAACATCGCCTCCCTGCCCTTGAACCGCAGCTTGGCAAACGCAAAGCCCGCCAGCGAGCTGGTTACCAGAACGCCTACGACGGTAATCAGCGTAATCTTGATCGAGTTCCAATAATAGAGGAAGAACGGATATTTCCCGAACCATACTTCCTGGTAGTTGCCGAAATACCATTTCTTCGGAATCCATTCAATCGGGTATTTGAACAAATCTGCCGGCAGCTTGAACGATGCCGAAATCATCCACAAGAACGGCACGACGGCGAGCACTGCAAGCAAGGTGAAAACCACTGTAGTAATTAGCTTGAAAGCCGCATTCCTGCTTTTGGCCGAATACAAGTTCATTTGCTTCTCCTCCTTCTCCTAGAAATGACTTTGCCAGCGCTTCTGGCCCTGCCATTGAATCATCGTAATGATAAAGATAACGATAAACAGCACCCATGAGATTGCAGCCGCGTAACCCATCCGGTAATGCTGGAACGCCTCGATGTAAATATGGTAGGCCAGCACCATCGTCGAGTTAACGGGTCCGCCCTTCGTCATGACGGCAACCGCCGCGAAAACCTGAAACGTGGAAATAATCAGGGTAACGGCAATCAGAAAGCTGGTCGGCTTGAGCATCGGAACTGTAATCTGGAAGAAGCTTCGCAGCTTGGACGCTCCGTCAATGTCCGATGCCTCGTACAGCTCTTTGGATATCCCCTGCAGGCCCGCCATGTACAGCACCATCGTATACCCCGTATACGTCCAGATAACCATGATCATGATCGCGATGAGCGCCCATTTCGGATCGGCCAGCCAGCCCGGAGGCGAATCGATGCCAAACGAGCGCAGCGCCGAGTTGATCGGTCCGTTAGTCGGATTGTACAGCACGCTCCAGACGACGGATATCGCCACAACGCTGCTGACATAAGGCAGGAAAAATAAAACCCTAAGCACATTTTTCAAATAAACGAACTTATTCAGGACTACCGCTACGAGCAGACCGATCGCCATTGATACCGGCACGGTGACTGCAGTAAATATGACGTTATTTTGCAGTGACTTCAAAAAATACTCGTCAGTCGCGAGCTGCTTGAAATTATCCAGACCGGCCCAGGTCATACCGGCGAAGCCTCTCATGTAATCCCAGTCCGTAAAGACCATAATCAAGCTGACAACGAGCGGAAACAGCACAAACACCAGCACGCCCAAAAAATTAGGCAAAATGAACAAATAGCCCGCCAGCGTCTCCGCCAGCTTCTGTCGATTCCTCTTCATCGCATTTCACACCTCTTAACGTTAGTACCTTCATTGTAAAAAAGGACCGCCGCGGACGACATGGCTGAATCTCGCCGCTTTCAGGGTGATTCTACGAATTTCGACAAAAAAAGCCCGCATCCGCTGATGGCGGATAACGGGCACGGGCAATACTTTACTTCTTCACGCTTTGAATCGCTTGATCGCCGCGCTTCTTCATAGCTTCAAGCGTCTTATCGATCGGCTGGACGTTCATGAAATATTTCTCCGCCTCTTCCTTCATCACATTCGTGATTTGGGAGAACGCTTCGGATTTTACGCGGGTTGCGAAGGTGTAGTTCGCTTTCAGCACCTGGCTCAGAGACTGCTCATCGAGAATGCTGCCCGAATCGCCGACGATCAGCTTCGTCACCTTGTCGAAGTCGGCTTTCTTACTTGTTGGAATGCGGCCGCCGGCTACCATATCCATGCTGCCCTCCGTGAGGTACCAGGACATGAACTGGAACGCGGCTTCCTTGTTGGCGCTGTTGGCGTTGACCGACATGAAGTCGTTCATTCCGCCGTTGTTGACGTTTTTGCCTTTCTCCAGCTGAGGAGCAGGCGCGAAGGCAACCGCAAAATCGCGAGGATATTTGGTCGTATCCTTCAAGCTTCTCATCATCCACGCGCCGCCGTACACCATAGCGGCTTTTCCGGTCAGCAGCTCGTTAGCCGGGTCCAGCTTGTTCGCGATCGCTTCCGCCCAAGGCACCATGATGCCTTTGTCGTACAAGCTCTTCTGAATATCGAGACCCTTCTGCATGGCAGGGTTGTTAAAATTCGTCTTGCCGTCATCCGTGTAGAGCGAATCGTTCGGCTTGGAGCCGACCAAAGTGAATTTGCCGATCAGCAAATCCGCACCTGGCGTAACAAAAGCACCCTTCATCGCGCCTTTATTCAGCTTCTCGGCCAGAGCCGCGAACTCATCCCAAGTCCAGTCGGCAGGCACTTTCTCGCCCGCCGCCTCCAGCGCCTTCTTATTCAGAACGACGAAGTCGATGTTCTTGTACCCCGGCAGGTAATGGATTTGATCTTTGTATTTCATGACATTGTCGTTGCCGATAACCTCATCGACATTGAAGTTCGCTTTCTTGATAAGCTCGTCCAGCGGTGCGGTCATCCCTGCATTTTCCCGCCTGAACAAGTTATTCTCGCCGTAGCTGAAGAACAAGTCCGGCGCATCGCTTTGCGTCATCAATGCCGTGTCCAGCTTCGTATTCCCGGTATCATCGTTGACATAGCGCACATACTCCACTTGAATGTCAGGATGGCTCTTGTTCCAGTTGTCGATAACCGTTTTCGGCCCATTCTCCTCCGGAACGCCTCCCCAAACCTTCAATTTAACAACTTTTGCTCCCGATCCGTTATTATTAGCATTTGCAGCAGAGTTGTTATCCTTGCTGCTTCCGCATCCGCTGACGACCATTGTTGAGGCAAGCGCCAGAGCGACGGTGCCCTTTACCCATGTCTTCAAGTCGATTCCCCTCCGATTTTTTCGTATATATGCTGTTTGCGTTTTCAGATTAACAAAACGCCGGCAGGGATGAGAATGGACTATTCCTTCATGAAACCGTCGAATTCTTGGATGTTGGCATTCGTCCCAATACATGCTTGCGGAACTCCAACGGGTACATTCCTTCCATTTTCTTGAACAGCTTGCTGAAATAGTTGGAGTCGCCGTAACCGACCAATTCGGCTATTTCATAAATTTTGTAGGATTGATCCTTAAGCAGCTCTCTTGCTTTGTCCATGCGGATTCGCGTTAAATAGTCCATGATCGTTTCACCGGTTTCCTTCTTAAACAACACGCTCAGATAGTTTTCCGTGAAGCCGATCTCTTTGGCGATTTCGAACACCTTCAAGTTTTCGTTATACCGGTTTCGGATCGTTTCGATGACCTCCTGAATTTCCGGACGCCACACTTTGCCGGTCAGCTGCCGTACATAATCGAAATAAATCCGATTCCAGCCCGTGAACCAGTTGTATATCTCCTGAAGCGTCTCCAGGCTGCGGACGGCATGAAACGGATAGCGGTTATCGTATAATGGGACCGAATACAGATCCCCGCCCAGCTTGGTGGCATAGCTTCCGTACACATGCACGAGCTGAATCCATTGCTCCCGAAGCTCGTCCGGATGCTCCAGGCCCGCGCTGGAGGCCAAGTACCAGTCTCTTGCCTTGTTCAATGCGGCTTCCTCGTCCCTCAGCTCGAGCAGCTTTACCCATTCCTCTTCTATCTGCGGGCCGGCATGCGCGGTATATCGCCCCGATACATAGCGCATGATCCCTCCGCAACCATGGTAGAACCGGTGAAGCAGCGCCTCCTCCGCTTGGAGAAAGCCCGTATGCATCTCGTTTAAGCTTTCCAGCGGCTGCGAGATGCCGGAGGACACCGAGAGCTGCAGGAACGTTTGCACCGCCGATCCTATTTCTGTCAGCATTTCGCAGGGATCGGTACTCGCAATCATGGCAAATCGTCCGTTATCGATTTCAACAAATTCGTCTTGCTCGTACTTCTTGCCGATTTCCGTCAATATATTCATCACGGTGAAGTTCAGAAGCCGCTCGCTGCGGAACCGGTTTTCATCCAGCTCTTCCTGGTAGCGATCTAGCGCCATGCTGACGATGTAGTACGGCTCGCTCGGCTCCCAGAAGCCGAATTCGCCCATGAACTCTTGGACATCCTGAGGGGAGCACGCCTTGACGAGCAAATCCTTCAAGCGCTTCTCCTTCGCTTCCCTGCTGTATACACTCATCTTGAACTCCCGAACGGACGCCTGAAGCTGCCGTTCATTCTCTTGAACGACCTGCTCCTTCAGTGCAATCAGCTTATGCAGCAGCTCGTCCGGCTCCATCGTCAGCTTCAGCACATAATCGACGGCACCAAGCCGCAGTGCTTTCTGGACATATTCAAAATCATTATGACTGGATAAAATCAAGCATTTGGTACCGGGAGATTCGATCTTCAACCTCTCGATCAAAGTGAGGCCGTCGCATTCCGGCATTCGGATATCGGTAAGCACAATGTCGCATGCGGATTGACGGATCATATCCAGCGCCTCAAGTCCGTTGGACGCCTCGCCGATCAGCTCGAAGCCGTACTGCTCCCATGGAATAATCGTTTTCAGCCCGATACGCACTAAGATTTCGTCGTCGGCAATCAATACGCGGATCATCTGGCTCCCTCCTCATCTTCCGGTTGTACGAGCGGCATGCGGATCGTAACGGCTGTCCCTTCCGCCTCATTGCTTTGAAGCTCCACACCATAACCTTCTCCGTAATGCATCCGCAGACGCTCATGAACGTTACCTATACCGATTCCGTTGTACCGCGCATGCTCCGGTTGGAGTGCCGCTTTCACCTCGTTCAGCTTCTCTTCGCTCATGCCTTTCCCGTTATCCTTGACAATAAGTACCAAGTCACCGTTCGTTTCGGACGCCGAGATGCATATAGCAAGCGGTGTACGATTGCCGTGGATGATGCTGTTCTCCACGATAGGCTGCAGCGTAAATTTCAAAATGCCGCAGCGTTTGAGCGTTTCCGGCAAATGCGTCTCGATCTGCACATTATCGTGAAAGCGGATTTTCTGCAAATCCAAATAATCCTGCAAATAAGTGAACTCTTCCTCCAGCGTAATGATCTCCCCGTCGTTCTTCATCGTAAATTGCAGAAGCTTGCCGAGCTTAGTTATCATTTGGCTTACATGCTGAGAGCCTGACAAGACGGCCATCCACTTGATGGAATTGAGCGTATTGAAGAGAAAATGCGGATTGATTTGCGCCTGAAGTGCTTGGAATTTGGCGGCTTCCTTCCGTTTTTGCTCCTCCGACAGCTTGTCGATCAGCCCTCTCAAGTTGGCGGTCATCCTATTAAAATGAACGCCCAGCTTGGCTATTTCGTCTTCCCCTCTCACATGTACTTGAGCGTTGAAGTCCCCTTGCCCCAGGCGATTCATGGAATGGAGCAAGCCGCGGATCGGACCGGTAAACCGCAGCATTAGTACAACGAACACCATCGTGAACACCGCAAACAAAGCGAACAGCCACAGAAAGGATTGATACTTGATCCGGTTCAATTGTCCCATCAGCTCCGTCTGCGGAACAAGCTCGATCACCTTCCAGCCGACGCGCGGAATCGGTACCGTACTGTAGAAATAATCTTGACCGTCGACGGTCAGTCTGGATAAGCTTCCCCCGTGTTCCTGCCCGGAGGCTTCCGCTATTATCGGCTCATACGACTCGAGAGCCCGGTCGCCTTGCACATCCAGCACTTTGGATTCGCCCGATACGAGCAGCAGCGTATTGCCTTTATCCCCTTCATCCGTCGATGCCGTTCCAGGGAAGAACGATTCGGCCGGTATTGCGATGAGGGCCAAACCAAGCCCTTCTTCTCCTAGCGGAGATTTGATAAGCCGGGTCAGTACGAACCATTTTTGTACATCCGGGCTTTCTCCTCCCAATGTCCCTTCATACGGCAGCTGCCAGTAAGGCCAGCCTTGCTTGCTTATCGTCATCCCATACCATGGTTCCTTTACAAGCTCGTTGAATGCTGGCCGGCCTCCGTAATCGACAGATGAGGAATGTACGAATCCGCGAAAATCAACCACTGCTACTACAGCATTGCTGTCCATTATGATGCCCTTAATATTCATCAGTTTCTTCTGGACATTCTGGTATTGCTGGAACGAAGCGTAATTGCCCGTCCATTCCGGGGACGCTTGCAAAAAATTTTGAAGCTCCATATCATTAACGATCAAATTCGATGCGTTCATCATGCGCTCCGACAGATCATCCATATTGGCGGCCAAATTGCGCATGGATTCCTGCTGGCTGCGGTCGATCTGCTCTCTAAGAACCGCCTGTGATGATGTGTAAGAGTTATAAATAATAAAGGCGACCGGCACGATGATGCAAAGAAAGAACGACAGCAGTATTTTGCCCCTTATCGATGTGAATGGCTTAGCGAAGCTGCGTCTCATTACCGGACCCCCTTGAAATGATTGCTTAACTAAATAAATATACCATAGGGAATCATTGAAAAAACCGGTGCAAAACTATGCAATTTCTGGTCAAAAGTGTGCCGTCCGTTGAAGAACGAGAGAACTGCTCAAGTTGGTGCGGACCGTAAATCCGTTATTTTACCAAAAATGGTTCTTCTTGCAGGATGATCGGACTACAGATCCTTTATTTCGAAAAAATACACCGTTTTTTCCGTTAAAAAGAGCAAATAGCGGACTCTCGGTCCGATCGCACTCCGAAAGCAGCATCATTTCAAGAAATAACGGATCTCCTGTCCGACCCTCGAAAGCCTGGCTGGAAGGCATATCCCGCCGAACAATACAATCAAAGGCCGGGTTTCTTTGGTTTTGCTCAACAAAAAAATCCAAGGCTTGTCCTTGGATTTTCTCGATTCCTTGCCACACTACGCCCTTCGGGTGTTTCTTTTCCCGCTGCTTTCCCCTCACTAGCCGACCGTCAATCTCGGGTATACATGCTCTGATCCTGCAATCGTATCAGCACCTTGCCGAATCGGCCTCCCTGCTGGATCTCCACCTTGTCCTCAGGGTAAGTCCGCTGCAAATAGTCGGTGACAATCCTCCGGTTCCGGTCGTCGGCAGGCAAACCAAACATTTTCAACCAGTCCATAGCCTCTTGAAGCGCCGTTTCTCTGGATACCACCGTGTTCTTCATTTCCCGGGTTACAAGCGACTCATAGGAATAGCCTTTTAGGTACAATAAATTCAGCAGATAGCCCATCTCCATATGCTTGGTTATCATAGGCCGCTCAGTCACCAGAGGCCAAATCTCACTTACCAGACTATGCTCCCTGGAGCCGACGGACATGCTGATATAGCAAAACTGCCGCGCACAGCTCAGCACCTTCTCCACACTCTCCCAATCGACAATAACCGGACACATGGAGACAAAGACGAAGTCAAAGGCTTTCCTCCACCCTCTTGCTTCAATATCGATGTCCTCGAACGGCTCCGTCACAACCTCCACCTTGCCGTTCGGCAATCCCGCAATATTGTCTTTCAGAAGCTCAGCCAACGGAAGACTAGGCTCCACGGAAGTAACAGCAGCCCCCCTCTCTGCAAACGGTACAGTAAATCCGCCCGAGGCCGCTCCAACGTCCAGTATGGAGGAATCTTTGAAGCCGACACCCTGGCCTTCCAGCCAATTCATTATGCGTTTGGCCCTTCGTCTGCCTTCTTCGTTAAATGCTTGCTCGTTGAATGACTTGGCCTTATCGTCAAAAGCATGCACTGGATCTATCCCGGCTTGTTTCATCTTGTTCACTCCGGTTTGCATATCCTCCTTCCAAGCTTTTTCCCATACGGCTTCATTAAAAAGATCGTTTGTCATCTTGCTGCAGCTCCCTCTAATAAAATTTGAAAGACTTTAAAGACTCTTAATATCTATAATATTATCAAAAAAAAAGCAGCCGTTTGTTACAGAACAAACGTTACTTTTTTGGCAAGCTCAGACATTTTTTGCTCTCGCAGGTATTCCTCCATCTTCTCTTCCGCCGAAACCATCGCTTTCTGAATCAAGCAATCGGGTCCATGGTTCAAATCACAATCGAATAAGGAGGCTGTACCTTCTATGGCATGGATGATATCCAGAAACGAGATCTCTTCCCAATTCCGCTTTAATCTATAGCCGCCATTGGCGCCTGAAGTGGATTCAATCATTCCCGCCTTGACGAGCTTGGTTAGTATTTTGGATAAATACGTTGGTGAAACCCCTTGCCGCTCCGCCAACTGCTGTACGCCAATAAGCTTATTCGGGGTGGCTGCCGCAAGAAAGAGCATGGTGTGAAGGGCATAGTTCGTCGCTTTCGAAAATTTCATGGTGCAGTCTCACCTCGATTACAGACTTTATTTATCCATGATAGCTTTAAAGTGTGGGAATGTCAAGTCATGAGAGATTCTATCGTTAACGAGATGCCTGTATAGTATAGAGCAAGGGGCATTTTAAAGTTTTTACAAGGGCATTTTTGTGATTTTATTAGTACTTGTTGACAGAAAAATAAGTTTTTTTTCACCCCTTCAACATTTCGTAACCATTTCTTCAACCGTTGATCACATATTATGTGAATTAAATCACATACAACCTTTATACTAACAGTAAGGAAAAATGCTAAGAATAACCATGTCCTCCCTATTACATTACAAGGAGCTGATCGAACCATGATGTCCTACGATCCGGCGGTATACAGCCGCATATTGACGGGATTAACCCTTGGCTTCCACATCGTGTTTGCCACTATCGGCGTCGGGGTGCCCGTAATGATCGCCATTGCCGAGTTTCTCGGCATTAAGCGCCGCGACCCGCACTATATTTTGCTCGCGCGCCGCTGGGCCCGCGGCTTTGTCATTACGGTAGCAGTCGGCGTCGTCACGGGCACCTGTATCGGATTTCAATTGAACTTGCTGTGGCCGAGCTTTATGCAAATTGCCGGGCAAGCCATCGCATTGCCGTTATTTATGGAGACCTTCGCCTTTTTCTTCGAGGCCATTTTCCTGGGCATTTATTTATATACGTGGGATCGGTTCCGTAACCCATGGGTTCATTTCTCCCTGTCGATTCCCGTTATTATCGGCTCGTCGGCATCCGCGTTTTTCATCACGATCGTCAATGCGTTTATGAACACGCCGCAAGGCTTCACACTATCGGGACGGACTATTACCGATATCGATCCGATTGTAGCCATGTTCAATCCGGCAACACCGACCAAAACCGCGCATGTGCTCTCATCCGCTTATATGACGAGCGCATTCGTGCTGGCGGGCTTCGCCGCTCTAGCGCTTTTGGCAGGCCGGAAGCATGTCTACTACAAAAAAGCGCTGCGGCTGACGATGATCACGGGCCTTATCTTTTCCTTGCTGACCGCATTCATAGGTGACTTGTCCGGCAAGTTCCTTGCTGAATACCAGCCGGAGAAGCTCGCGGCAGGAGAATGGCATTTCGAGACGACGTCTCGCGCTCCGCTGGTGATCGGCGGTATTTTGCAGGAAAACAATGAAATCCGCTACGGGCTGAAGCTGCCTTATGCGCTGAGCATTCTCGCCTTCGGCAAGCCGGACGCCGTCGTTACCGGGCTGAACGATATCCCGCCGGACGAACGTCCGCCGTTATACATTCACTATTTTTTCGATACGATGGTAGTGATCGGCAGCCTGCTTATTGTGCTGTGCATCGGCTACCTGCTGTTCGCCCGCAAGCGTCGGAGCGCCAAGGGACGCGAGCTGCCGCGCTGGCTGCTACGCTGTACCGTCTGGGCGGGGCCGCTTGCCATGCTTGCGATAGAATGCGGCTGGATCTTCGCTGAAGCCGGGCGCCAGCCCTGGATACTGCGCGGGTATATGAAGACCGCTCATGGAGCCACAACCGCGGACAACGTAGATTGGATGCTGCTGCTTTTCTCTTTGTTGTATATCGTGCTCGGATTTACCGTCTGGGCGGTACTGCGCAAGCTGTTTAGGAGCAACACGGCGGAGCAGGAAATGGCTCGTCGCGGAATCGAAGGAGGCGAACCCAAATGACTATCGAAGTAATCGGCATTACCGTGCTCTGGATTTTCCTTTACGGTTATTTGATCGTGGCATCCATCGATTTCGGAGCCGGATTTTTCAGCTATTACAGTATGATAACCGGCCGCAAGCATCTGGTTCACGGCATTATCGAGCGCTACTTGTCCCCGGTGTGGGAAGTAACGAATGTGTTCCTGATCTTCTTCATGGTCGGCATGGTCGGCTTCTTCCCTGACACCGCCTATTACCTGGGGACGGCCCTGCTGATCCCGGGCAGCATAGCGATCATTCTCCTCGCCATCCGCGGCTCTTACTATGCTTTCAGCACCTATGGCGGAACGAAGGATAATCCGCTCTATATGCTGCTATACGGAAGCAGCGGGCTGCTTATCCCGGCTTCGCTATCCATCGTACTGACCATTTCGGAGGGCGGATTCATTCAGGAGCAGAACGGCCAAGTGATCCTTCAGTATGCGAAGCTGTTCACCAGCCCTTATGCGTGGTCGGTCGTCCTGCTATCTCTTGTAAGCATCTTGTTCATCTCCGCTTCTTTCCTTACGTATTATGCGGATAAAGCTAAGGACGCCGCCGCGATGGAAGTACTCCGGGGCTTCGCGGTCGGTTGGAGCGCGCCGACCATTTTGGCCAGCCTGCTCGTCTTTTTCTCGATCTACAAGCACAGCCCGTGGCATTTCGAAGGCATGCTCGATATCGCGTGGATGTTCGTCCTTTCCTTCCTGTGCTTTCTGTTCGCCATATACCTCATATGGAATCGCAGGAAGCTGGGTTTGGCGTTCATCCTTGTCATGCTGCAGTTCGCCTTCGCGTTCTTCGGGTATGGCGCAGCCCATTTGCCGTATATCATCTACCCTATTGTCTCGATTCATGAGAGCGTGACAAGCCCGACGATGGGAGTGGCCCTCATCATCGCCTTTATTGCAGGGCTGCTGCTGCTCATTCCTTCCCTGTACTTGCTGATGCGCTTGTTCTTGTTCAACGCCTCCTATGTACAGGGCAAAACCGGGAAATAATCGAAGCGCAGCACAGTGGTCAAGACTTCTGGCTCACGGTTCAGTCTTCAGGGCAGCGTAGGCTCGCCGTCTCCCGGAACAATCGTCAGCCTCTAACCGCCCAATGCAAATATCCCCACAAAGTGGGGAGCCACCGCTCATATAAATATGCAAAAAAAGCCGGGCCTCCAATCACAAACAGGAGGCTCGGGCTTCTTACCGTTAAATTATTCGAAGTAAACCGCTTTGCCGGTTTTCGACGATTCATAAATAGCTTCCAAAATTTCCGAAACGACGCAAGCCTGCTCAGGCGTAACTACAGGCTCTTTGTCCTGCTCCACCGCTTCCAGCCACAAGCGCATTTCCAGATCAGCCGGGCTTGCTTTCTTACCGTCGTAGAAATCAACGCCTTTGGCATCGAGCTGAATTTCGTTCATAAACAGCTTGCTGTGCTTCTCGCCGTTAATGCGCAGTCCGTCCTGCATATCCGCTCCGCCCTCGGTGCCGCACAGCGTCGTCTTCGCTTCGCCGGTTTGCAGCATATTAATGGCCCAGCTGGATTCCAGCACGATCGTCGAACCGTTCTGCATGGTAATCATACCGAACGCGGAGTCCTCGACTGTAAATTTCTCCGGATCCCACGATCCCCAAGCGTTGGCTGCGTCTTTCTTCTGGGACAGCTTGTGGAACGCCGTACCCAATACAGCCTTCGGCTTGTAGTTGTCCATCATCCACAGCGTCAAATCCAATGCATGCGTACCGATATCGATAAGCGGACCTCCGCCCTGCTTCTCTTCATCCAGGAATACGCCCCAAGTTGGTACGGCGCGGCGGCGAATCGCATGCGCCTTCGCATAATAAATGTCGCCGAGCTCTCCGTCCTCACACAGTCTTTTCAAATATTGGCTGTCCGAGCGGAAACGGTTCTGATAACCGATGGTCAGTTTTTTGCCCGTACGCTTGGCGGCCTCCACCATCCGCCGAGCATCAGCAGCAGTTTTCGCCATCGGCTTCTCGCACATAACATGCTTGTCTGCTTCCATAGACGCGATAGAGATATCCGCATGGGAATCGTTTGGCGTACAAACATGAACAATATCGATAGAACTGTCGTTCAACAGTTCTTTATAGTTGTCGTATACTTTGGCATCAGGCGTACCGAATTTCTCGGCGGCCTCGCTCGCTCTTTCCTTCACAATATCGCAAAAAGCGACCATTTCCACGTTCTTTTGGTTTTTCAGAGCAGGCATATGCTTTCCATTGGCGATACCGCCGCAGCCGATAATGCCAATTCTAAACGTTTTAGCCATTGATTTGGTCCTCCTCTATTAGGTGGGTTCAGCATTTAGCATTCAATGCTCCCTCAATATCTAGACATTAGTATAGTGAACATTGTCCGAAAAAGATATTTCTAATCTGGCCTATATTGTATGCGATTTTGCCATAATATATCGATCTTTTTTGACATGCTCCGCCCTGCCGTCGACAAAAATTTCCCGGGAAATGGAAATAAAAAAGAAGCAAGCCATCGCAATGGTGCTTCTCTTGTTGATAATTATGCTTTTTTGCCTACGGACGTAACCAGCTTGTACCCTACGCCGCGGATCGATTCAATCTGTACGCTCTGCTGGTTCATCTCCAGCTTCTTGCGGAGCGAGCTCACGTGAACGTCCACCGTACGCTGACCGCCGATGTAGTCGAAGCCCCATACAATGTTCATCAAATCATCTCGCGTTACTACAACCCCCGGACGCTGAACAAGGTACAGCAGCACCTCGAACTCTTTCGGTCTGAGCGGGATCGATTCTCCGTTCAGCATGACTTCATATTTCTCCGGATAAATGAACAAATCTCCGGCGGTAATGACCTTCTCTCCCGTCGTGCTCTTATCCTGAAGCTGCTCTTCGGACATCGTTCTGCGCAATACGGCCGATACCCGCGCCAATAGCTCCGCGACGCCGAACGGCTTGGTAATGTAGTCGTCGGCACCGTACTTCAAGCCTTGCACGACCTCTTCCTCCGCATTGCGCGCCGTCAGGATGATAACCGGCGTTTTATTGCCTTTCTGGCGAAGCTTGGACAATATTTCGAAGCCGTTCAATCCTGGAAGCATAATATCTAAAATAATCAGATCAAAGCTTTGCTGAAGCGCCGTTTGCAAGCCTTCGCTGCCGTGATCGACTACCTTCGTTTCGTAACCGTCCTGAGACAAATTATAAGATAACAATCTTGCTAACGTAGGCTCATCTTCAATGACCAAGATTTTTTGCGACATGGGAATCCCCCGTATTCGTTTCTAGTATGACAAGCTTATCATAGCACGGTTTTGTTGGCAAAATGTAAATTTTTTTAAAACTTAATGAAAACGTTAAAATTATTGCACAACAAAACCTTATGGAAGCAATACATCATTCCATAAGGCATTATTGTGCTGACTGCCTAAGCGAGCAGGCCCGTGTTCAAAAATAACCCGCTTTAATGGATAACCGGAAGCTCGATAATAAACTTCGTCCCCATCCCGACTTCACTGTCAACCCGGATGGTGCCTCTGTGAAGCTCCACTAGATGCTTGACGATGGACAAGCCGAGACCGGTTCCGCCTGAACTGCGGGAGCGCGCTTTGTCTACGCGATAAAACCGTTCGAAAATCCGCGGCAAATCCTTCTTCGGGATGCCAATCCCCGTGTCCGAGATCGTGAAGCGGATTTTGTCATATTCCATCCCCGATGACGAGCCTTCGATGATCGGCTCGACCTTCACTCTCACCTTACCGCCTTCCGGCGTGTAGTTAATGCCGTTGGACAGCAGATTGATCAAAATTTGCCGCAAGCGGTCTTCATCCGCTTCCATATACATATCCTCATCCACCTGCATATCCAGATCGATCGATTTCTTCTTCGCCTCCGTATTCATCACATGGATGCAATTGCCTACGAAGGTGTGAAGATCGACAGGAGAGAACTGCAGCGGGATGCGCTTCGATTCGATTTTCGACAGCTCGAGAATATCCCCGATCAAACGGTTCAACCGCTCACTCTCGTCAAAAATAATCTGTAAAAACGATTTCGCCGTCTCCTTATCGTTCATTGCGCCGGCCAGCAGCGTTTCGGCAAACCCTTTCACTGCAGCGATCGGCGTCTTCAGCTCGTGTGACACGTTGGCCACGAACTCGCTGCGCATCCTCTCCAGCCTGCGGACGGCCGTAATATCGTGAAGCACGATCAGCACGCCGGCCCATTCATCTTCGGCAATAGACAGAGGGCTTAAGTTTATCTCCAATATACGCTCAGAAGGATAATAGAAGATCATCTCGTCCCGAATATGCTCTTTAGAATCAATGCATTCCTGGATTAATTGCGTGAATTCATACTGCTGCTTCGCTTCGTCGAATTTTTTGCCCAGCAGCTCCTGGGTCGAGAAGCCGAGAATATCTTCGGCGGAACGGTTAAGCAGCACGATTTTGCCTTCGCGGTCAATCATCATGACGCCGCTGATCATATTTTCAAGGACGCTCTTCAGGCGGCTCTCGTCCTCAATAATCCGGTTCATCTGCAGCTGCAAGCTGTCCGCCATCCCGTTGATGGCAAGCCCGAGCTGACCGACCTCGTCTTTTTTCAGCACATGTACCCGTGCCTTGTAATTCATGTTCGTAATCTGGTGCGCCACTCTCGTGATCATCTCAATCGGGCGTGTCAGCCCGTAAGCGATACGGTAGCTTATTAATCCGGCGATAACGAACACGGTGACCAGACCCGTCAGAATGACGTACCATACTTGACGAATGGACGCTTCCACATCTTCCAGACTCATGGCCAAGCGGACGAAGCCTTGGATCGCGGCACCGTCTTTTACAGGCACAACGACATAAAGCATATTGCGCTGTACGGTCGTGCTATAGCGCATATCGGAACCGAATTGCCCGGTTTGCGCAGCTTCAACCACTTCTTTGCGGTTCAGGTGATTCTCCATATCCTCCACGCTGTGGTCGGAATCCCCCATCACTTTCCCGTCGGCCCGAATATAGGTGACTCTGGCATCGGCAGATTCCTTAAGGCGGACAGCTTGGTCCGTAAAATAGCGGACTTGCTCCGTTTCCGTACCCGTCTGTTTCCATTCCATCGAGACCAAAATGACTTTGAGCTCCCGCTCCATATTCGTTTTCAATGCTTCAATATGGGATTCCCTCAGCGTTCGGGCGGAGAACAACCCGGCTGCCAGCACCGAAGCGCCTATCAAGATAATAAAAATCAAAGTTAGCCTTGCCCGAAATTTTTGCATAATGACCTTTTGTCCCTCCGTTTGAGGTGCTCGCTGCCCAACAGGTTTATCGCCAAATAGAATTTTGCATCCCTATGATCTCGGAATTTTATAAATTCTATTGTGGTAAAAAAGACAGTCTACTCAATAGCCTAGCGTCTCTGCAGGAGGAATGCCAGTTAATTTTTTGTAAAGGCGGGATTGCGCCATCTTCTTCAGGCACCAGTAGTTCAAAGTGGCGAACGGCTGTTGAATGAGAATCGAGAGGACGACCGGCACCGCCGTCAACGGTTCGAAGTAAGCAAGCGCCAGTACGAGACCAAGTGAAATATTGCGCATGCCCGATGAATAGGCAACCGTAATGACGAGCTCGTGCCGCTTCAAAATAAACATGGACGCAAAGCCGATCAAGTAGCAGAAAATGACCATCAGCACGACGAGAGGGATTACGACGATCATATCCCGCTTCATCTCTATGACGTAAGGCTGAATGGCTGCCGCATTGATCGCTACGACGGTGATCATGGCGATTTTGGAGCTCGGCCCGCACACCGGAGCCGACCATTCCTTGAACCGCTGCCGCGACAGCTCATTGGCAATCACACCGATGATGGTCGGCACTACGATTATTTTAACCAAATCGAGCATAACTTTGACGTGATCGAATTCAACCTCAGCCCCGAAGAACAACGACACCGCTAATGGAATGACGAACGGGCTTAGCGCCGAGTCCACAACGATCATGGACAGCGCCAGCGGAATATTGCCCTTCGACAGCCCGACCCAAATGACCGACGACACCCCGAGCGGGATGACGGTAAACAGGACGAAGCCGACCACATACGGCGACTGCGCTCCGAAAAATGCGCTACCAAGCGAATAAGAGACGACGGGCGCAACAATGTGCGCCGCCGTAAAGATGAGCAGCATCGGAACCGGCATGCGGAACGCCTGCTTGATCTGCTTCCAGCTGCAGCCGGTCGCCATGACGAACGTCAGGTAGGCGAACAAGTACGGCGCCCACGCTGTCCATCCTTTTAGCTGGGCAGAAAAAAGAAACCCAAGTATCAGAGATACCGGGACAATGAGGGATAAATATTTTTCTATAATCGCATTAAGCTTCAAGCCGTATAATCTCATCTTAGGCAAATACCGTCTCTTTAAGCAGGGAAAGCTTCTCCAGCGAATTTTTGTCTACGTCCGCATGCAAGCTGTTGCCGTGGGAGTCCATCGTTACGATAGCCGCGAAGCCTTCGGTTTGCAGATGCCACATTGCTTCCGGCGTTCCGAACTCCATGAAGTCTACGCCGTTCACTTTCTTGAAGCATTGCGCATAATATTGAGCCGCGCCGCCGATGGCATTCAAATAAACCGCTCCGTGCTCTTGCAGCGCTGCCAGCGTTTTGGCTCCCATTCCGCCTTTACCGATGACCATGCGAATGCCGAACTTCTTGATGATCGTGCCTTGGTAAGGCTCCTCGCGGCTGCTTGTCGTCGGGCCAGCCGCCTTAACGTGCCATTCGCCGTTCTCGTCCTTCGCCATAACCGGTCCGCAATGATAAATCGCCGCACCGTTCAGATCGATCGGAGCATCGTGATCCATCAAATATTTATGCAGGGCATCGCGGCCGGTGTACATCGGTCCGTTGATGATAACGACATCGCCTACGCGCAGCTGACGGATTTGTTCTTCCGTTACCGGTGTTTGCAGTACCACTTCACGGCGCTCGGACGTTTCTGAATCTGTCGCTTCCTGCTTCATCGATACGGCATCGCCGTTCGGATATACCCATTCCTTGATGCTGCCGCTGTTCGAATCGAGCAGAACGCCTTGTCTGCGGAACGCCCAGCAGTTGTAAGCAACGGATACGAAGAAGCTGGCCGGCAAACGGTTCATCACGCCCACCTTACAGCCCAGCAGCGATACTTGGCCGCCGAAGCCCATGGTACCGATACCCAATGTGTTTGCTTTCTCCAAAACGTAATCCTCAAGCTTGCGCAATTCCTCGTTCGGGTTCACGTCGTCGACTCTGCGGAACAGCTGGTGCTTCGCCAATTCGTAGCCGCTGGTCCGGTCGCCGCCGATGCCTACGCCGATAAAGCCTGCGCTGCAGCCCTGGCCTTGCGCCTGATATACCGCATGCAGGATGCATTTGCGGATCCCGTCGAGATCGCGGCCTGCTTTACCAAGACCTTCAAGCTCGGTTGGAAGGCTGTATTGAATGTTTTTGTTCTCACAGCCTCCGCCTTTAAGAATCAGCTTCACTTCGACATCGTCCTTCTCCCACTGCTCGAAGTGAATGACCGGCGTTCCCGGTCCCAGGTTGTCGCCCGAGTTGGCTCCGGTTAACGAATCTACGGAGTTCGAACGCAGCTTGCTGTCTTTGGTCGCTTGAGCAACAGCTTCCAAGATTTGCTTTCTCATGATGATTTGGTTCGCGCCTACCGGGCAGTGAATGATAAAAGTCGGCATTCCTGTATCCTGACAAATCGGAGAAACGTTGCATTCCGCCATATCGATGTTATTAGCGATCGTGGACAGCGAGATAGCCGAACGCGTTCCTGCGTCTTCACGGTCCTGGGCAGATTGAATAGCCCGCCGAACGTCAGCCGGCAGGTTGGTCGATGTCTCTACGATCAGTTTATACACACTTTCCTGAAAATGCTGCATGAATAAAATCTCCTTTCAGATTAGGCCCTGCTTCAAATCTAGTAAATTACACTACTACTATAATAGCACATTCCGCCATGTTCAAAAACCGATAAATATGCTCAACATTGTGTCTGTTATAGGCTCTGTGAGGCACTCGTCTACTCTCAAAAGATATTATTTTGCGGCCGTATAGCGAAGCAGGATTTTCCCCTGCGTAATCGAATACATATAGACATCATCTGGGAGTTTACGACTATACGACAAGGAGCGGCGGGAACTATGAGCAAACTCGTTACGAAGGCGCTCGCCCTGTGCATTCTCGGGCTTACCGTGATTCTTCCTTCCCTGCAGGCAGCCAAGACTAATGTCCTATACAAGGATCAGGTTGCGGTGATCATGTACCACCATGTGGATGACGATGCCAAAAGCGGGGGAACGATCACGACGAAGCTTTTTGAAGACCAGCTAACTTATTTGAAAAGCAAGGGCTACCAATTTATTACACTCCGCCAATTCAAGGATTTCATGCAGGGCGCATCCGTCCCGCACAACGCAGTCCTTGTCACCTTCGACGACGGATACGAAAGCTTTTATATCAATGCTTATCCCATACTAAAAAGCATGCGAATTCCGGCGGTCAACTTCGTCATCACGAACGATCTGGAAAATCCGCTGGCCAGCTACATTCCGTCCCTTTCGCGGGACGAGATCGTAGAGATGACGAGCGATACGAATTTCATCGACGCTCAATGCCATACGAACAACTTCCACTATAAGCTGCCGGACGGAAGCCCCGCATTAATAGGAAGAATGGTAACGAACGGAAAGAAAGAGACCGACGAGGAATACAAGCAGCGCGTCATCGGCGATACGCAGGCCTGCGTAGCTAAGCTTAGCGAGCTGTATCCCGAGCCGATCGATTCATATGCTTATCCATTCGGCTATTTCGATGCCCGAGCGATCGACTACGTCGGTCAAGGAGGCATGAAGTACGCCTTTACGATTGTGCCGGAAATGGCGACGCGGGATATCGATCCGATGCAAATACCGCGCATCAATGCGGGCAATAGCATGATTACCCCCGAGGTGCTGCACAATTCCATCCTGCGGCGCATCGTTGCTGCAAGCAATCCCTCGGCAGAGGTTCCTCTGGCGGAAACGTTGAGTCAACTGGGAGGCAAAGCTACCGTCAGCGGCGGGGCCGTAACGATTCTGTACGGAAGCGCTCAATGGCAGGGAAAGGTCAATGGAGCCGGTCTAACGAACGGTACAGCCACCGTTACGCTGCAGAAGCCGTTATACACAAAGAATAACAAGGTGCTCATCGGCATCAAAGATCTTGAAACGGTCATCGGGGCGCAAATCGTGTATAATCCTACTGTACAGAGCTATGCCGTACGCCAGTCGCCTGCGGTAAAGAAGTAACCAGGATAGGATGAGTGGAATGGACAGTCATTTTTTCGCTTATATGTATCGTTTGCGTTATATCGAGCGTTGGAGCCTCATGCGCAATATCGTCAAGGAGAATGTTGCCGAGCATTCGTTTCATGTCGCTTTGCTTACGCACGTCCTGTGCACGATTGCGAATACGGAATTTAACCGGCAGCTGCCGACGGACCGGATCGTCAGCATGGCGCTGTTCCACGATGCGACGGAAGTATTCACGGGAGACATTCCGACACCGGTCAAGCATCACAACCCGAAGATTTTGTCCAATTTCCGTGACATTGAACAAATGGCGGCCGAACGGCTGCTGGACATGATTCCGCCCAAGCTGCGCCCGGCATACGAGCCGCTCATCGATACCAAAGCAGCGGGGCTCGATCCGGAGCTGAAGCGTTATGTCAAAGCGGCCGACCTGCTCGACGCCTACTTGAAATGCGTTACGGAGCTGTCGGCGGGCAATAAGGAATTCGGCAGCGCCAAGAAGCAGATCGAGCAATCCATTAGCAAGCTGAATATGCCGGAGGTGGACTACTTCCTTCAGCATCTGGCCCCAAGCCTGGAGAAGACGCTGGATGAGCTGTCGGAGGAATAGGCGCAATCTCATACGGACGGAAAAAAGCTCGGAGACGATACACAGTCTCCGAGCTTTATCGTTGTACTCCGCAGATCAGCCTGCATAAAACGGGAATTTCATCAAGGTGACGATGAGGAAAAACAAGATACCTGAGACTACGCTCGTCGATTTGATTTTTCCGATGTGGTCCTTGATCTTGCTGCCGGACGGATCGTCCAGCGCCTTGCGCATTGCGCTGCCGAGCGCTCCGGTAACACCGCCAAGCGCAAGGAACAATACGACAGCGAGCACCATCCAGACGACGCTGTATGGCTGCTTGCTGACCAGATATCCGCCGGACAGCAGAGCGATGACCAAGGCCAGCTGTCCTGCCCGGTTCGCCGCGAACAGAACGCTTAAGAACCCGAATTGCGCCGATCCCGTCAATGCCTGAATCCGCATGGAAAGAAACGGGAACATCAAGTATACACCCATAAGAATTGCAGAAAGCACGTGCAAATATACGAATACTTGGATCACGGGGCTGCCTCCCATTCCTCTGACCTCTATTTCTTTTCAGTATACTACTAGAATCGAGTCGATGAAAGAAAATAATGGAAGGCGCCATAACACTTTTTAAGCTTGCTCTGCTGCCCCTGTTCCTTTATGTCCGTTGGAATGATGATGACCGGCGGCCCCTTTCTTGGCGGCACGCTTGTCGCGAAACCGCGCCAAGATAACGAACAGCGACGGCACGACGATAAGCGTCAATAAAGTGGAATAAATGAGACCGGAAATAATCGTGATCCCCATCGGCCGCCATAGATTGCCGCCCATAATCGTCATGGGCAATAGTCCTCCGATGGCCGTTGCCATCGTCAGCAAAATCGGCCGCAATCTCGCTTTGCCCGCCTCGGCTACGGCTTCATACAACGGCAGTCCTTCCTCCCGCGCCTGCTCGATAAACTCCACGAGAATAATGCCGTTGCGCACAACGATACCGGCCAAGCTGACCAATCCCATCAAGGCCATGAACCCGATAGGAGAGTTCGTGAGGAACAGACCGATTACCGCACCGCCTGCTGCCAGGTACACGGTAGACAAGATGAGAACCGGTATGGACAGCGACTGAAATTGCATGACCATAATAATATAAATAAGCAGTACGACGATGATCGACAGCTTGCCTATAGAAGCAAACGCATCGTTGCGCTCCTCATTCTCCCCGCCGAATTCCACCGTGTAGCCTGCCGGCAGCTTATATTGGCTCATCTCCAGCTTCAAATCCTTCACGATTTCATCGGGAAGCCGTTCTTCCGCATAGCTGCGGACAATGATCGTTCTTGTCTGATTGCGGTGATGAATTTGCTTCATCATTTTGCTGCTGCGGATATCGCCCAGCTCCTGTACCGTTACCGTGCCTCCGGTCTGCGTCGGCACATACATTTTGCTCATTGTATCTACCGGATCTGCCGTACGCTGCTTGGCATATAACGAGACATCCAGCAATTCCT
The DNA here is from genome assembly GCF_042793215.1 of Paenibacillus sp. NPDC056579. Lineage (NCBI taxonomy): Bacteria > Bacillati > Bacillota > Bacilli > Caryophanales > Paenibacillaceae > Paenibacillus > Paenibacillus sp. NPDC056579. The sequence goes on along the minus strand of NZ_JBHTVD010000002.1, from coordinate 321,167 downwards.
TGCCCTGCTGCATTGTCGTAATTTTGAGACCTTCCGTAGCAATGCGGAGCGTCTGAGACAAATCCTTATCGTTGACCCCGAATAATCTCAGCTTGTCTGGATCGGCTTCGATCTCGATTGTATTCATGTCCGTACCGACGTCGTCGGTAATGCTGACTGTTCCCGGAATGCCGCTCAATATCCCTTTGACATCGTCAGCCAGCATACGCAGCTGAGTCAAATCGTCCCCGCTAATCCGGACGGCAATGGGTGCTCCGACGGGCGGCCCCTGTTCGAGCTCCCGCGGCGTAATTTCTACGTCAGCGGGAAACATCGTTTTGAGCTCCTGGCGCCAGACGGAAATGACCTCCTTCGTTCGTATCACTTTCGGATTGATTTTGACGAACAGCTGGCCGACTCCCGTCCCCGAATAATCCGATTCGGAGTAATAGAACCTCGGGGTGGATCGCCCGGAATAAGCCGATACGAATACAACACCTTCCTGCTGACGTATCCAATCCGCCGCCTTGGCCATCGTATATTCCGTCTCGGCGAACACTCTGCTTGTCGGAAGCTTGAAATCGATCAGCATCTCGTCTTTTTCCGCCGGAGGGAAATATTGTACCCCCAGGAGCGGCAGCAGGCCGAAGCTGCTCGTTCCGATAAGCAGCGCAACCATCCCGGTTAACAGCGGGCGGCGCAAAAACTTATGAATTTGCCTCCCGTAATATTGGCTCAACCGCTGGATCGGCTGTCCAAGCAAGCCCGGTGCCGCTTTGCCTCCGCTGAACGAGCCTCCGCGCTTCAGAATCCGCTCTCCGACCCATTGGCGGAAAATCGGAATGATCGTGAGCGACATCGCCATAGAGGCGGCCAATGTCAGCGATATGACAATCGGGAGCGGACGGATGAAGCTGCCGATATTGCCCTTAAGGAAATACAGCGGCAAAAAGGCGGCGGCTGTAGCGATCGTAGCCGTCAAAATCGAGATGGCCACGTCGCGGCTTCCTTCCAGCGACGCTTTGGCCGGATCGTCTCCCAGCTGCAGACGGCGCTGAATGTTATCGTTGACGACAATCGCGTCGTCGACAAGGATTCCGAGCACGATGACAATGGCAACGATCGTGATTTGGTTCAAGTCGACTCCCATCGCCTCGACCGGTATGAAGCCCACGGTTATCGATATCGGGATAGCCAAGGCAACGATCAGCGAGGTCCCGAACGTCAGTCCGAGCGAGCAGACGACAATAACGACCGCAATGCCTATCAAGAGCTCTTGCCCAAGCTCCTTGAACAAATGATCCAGGCTTTCTTTTTGCGTAAATAAAGAGGACATTTGCACATGCTGCGGAAGCTGCGGCTGCAGTTCAGCGACCTTGGCATCGATCCGCTTCTGCAGAGACGGAATATCCGCCCCTTTCTCCGCATTGATGACCAGGTCCAGCGTCGGCTTTCCGTTATGTAAAATGCTGACCTCGGATTTCTTCGGACGAAGCTTCACATCCGCTATATCCTTCAGCTTCAGCGCTTTGCCGCCCGGGAGCCCCAGCAGCTCGATATTGGCTATGTCCTCAGCGGACTTCCATTCTCCGCTCAGATTCACATAATAGGACTTGCTGTCCTTATCGACCGTTCCGATCGGCACCCGGTCATGACCGTTGAGCAGCGCCTGCGCTGCGATACCCCAAGGCAAATGGAGCGTATCCATCTTGGCCGTATCCAAAATAACGGCCACCTCTTGATCCGGCAGCCCAACGATCTCTACATTGCTTACCCCGCTGATGGTGGACAGCTGCTTTTTCCAAATTTCCATGGTCGGCCTGAGCGGCTCCAGCTGCTCCGGGGACTCTACGGAAAAATGCAAAATTTGCTCGGCGATTTTGCTTAGATCGTCGTTGACTTCAGGCTTTTCCGCTTCGTCGGGCAGCTCGCTTTCCGCCGATTGCACCTTCTGCTTGAGCGTGTCCCAAGCCCGCTTAATATCGGTATCTGCACGTACTTCGACGTTAATGACCGAGACATTGGCCATGGATGTGGAGCTCAATATCGAAATATCGCTCATCTCTTTGATTTTCTCTTCCAACGGACGGGTAACGAATTGCTCCACCTTCTCGGGAGATGCGCCCGGGTAGATCGTCTTCACAAGCGCAACGGTAAGATCGATCTCCGGATTTTCCCGCTGCTTCAAGGTGTATATGTTGACAATCCCCATCAGAATAGCCATCAGGAAGAACAGCAGCGTAACCTTGCGGTATCGGATCAGCTTCGCGATCATTCGCCCTTCACATCCATCTGCTCCCCGTCCTTGCAGTCCAGCTCGACAATGACTTCCGCCAGCCTCTGGATATGCTCGGGTCCCGCCTTTTTCAAGACAAACCATTGGTAAGCAACCATCTCTACCATGCCGATCTTGGAATAAGCCGCAATTTCCAGCTGCTCCTCGGAATAGTTGGGCAGACCGCCCCACTCCTTCAAATGCTCTTTAATGATCAGCATCATTTCATGGTAAAAGGCTTCGGAAATGTCCTTTATTTCCTCGGAAGCTACGCCATGCCGGTACATGATCGTCAAAATAGTCCGGTTATGATAGTACACCGTCAGCGCCCTGTGAATCATCCAGTAGTAAACTTCATTGTTCTCGCACATGTGCTCGTGATTATGCTTGAGAGCAGCCGAAATCTCATCCAGGCACGCCGAGGCGATACTGCGGAACATATCCTCTTTGTTCTGAAAATATAGATAAAACGTTCCTTGCGCTACGCCCGCCTCGCGAACGATGTCCGAAACTCTGGTCTGATGATATCCCTGCTCTTCAAACAGCTTCAGAGCGGCTTCAATCATGTTCAACTTCTTATCCTCTCCCACCGCTGGATTCCCCCTATCCTGTGCAGCTTCTTTTATGACTGATTCGTCAGTCATTTTTGATTTTAACATCATTATCCAGAGGACGCAACATCGGATCATCGTCTTACTCAGGCTTTTTGGGGGCAAATTTTTGGATCCGTCCTACGATGATGATCATGTTCTTATGGGATAGAAAAACAACCGGTCGAGCTCGACTGAGCCTTGACCGGTTGCTTGGTGTTGTATGGTTGCTTGTGCGCAATAATCGTTAGCCTGTTACGACTTTAATTACATTGCGTACGGATTCAGCGGATTTGTCCAGCGCCGCTTTCTCTTCAGGAAGCAGCTCCAGCTCGAAGATTTTCTCGATCCCATTGCCGCCCAGCAGCGTAGGAACGCCCATGAACAGATTCTGGTACCCGTACTCTCCTTCAAGCAAGGCGATGGATGGAATGATGCGTTTCTTGTCTTTAATGATCGCTTCCGTCATTTGAACGAGGGAAGCAGCAGGAGCGTAGTACGCGCTGCCGTTGCCCAGCAGGTTCACGATTTCGCCGCCGCCTGTACGCGTACGCTGTACGATGGCCTCGATCCGATCGGCAGGGATCAGCTTCTCGATAGGAATACCTCCAACGTTGGAGTAACGAACCAATGGAACCATATCGTCGCCGTGTCCGCCGAGCACGAAGCCGCGAACGTCCTCGACGGATACGTTCAGCTCCTGCGCGATGAATGTGCAATAGCGTGCGGTATCCAATACGCCGGATTGGCCGATGACGCGGTTTTTCGGGAAGCCCAACGTTTGGAAAGCAACGTAAGTCATAGCGTCAACCGGGTTGCTCAAGATGATAACGATCGAGTCCGGGGACGTCTTCTTCACGTTTTCACAAACGGATTTCACAATACCTGCATTCGTGTTGACGAGATCGTCACGGCTCATGCCCGGCTTCCGTGCGATACCGGCTGTGATGATGACGATATCGGAATTCGCCGCATCGTCGTAGCTCGAAGTGCCTACGATGTTGCTGTCAAAGCCTTGAACCGGGGAAGCTTCCATCATGTCCAATGCTTTCCCCTTCGTAGGGTTCTCCAATTGAGGAATATCGAGAAGCACGACATCTCCCAGCTCTTTTTGCGCTAGCATCAAAGCGGTAGTGGCACCGGTGAAGCCGGCGCCGACAACGGTAATCTTTTTACGTTGGATTCCCATGATACGCCTCCTGAAAGTGTAATTAGTAGTTTGCGTGTCTTAACGCGAATTATCGGGATTCTGGCAGCTGTGGCTGATTTGTAAAAGCTTGCTCTGGTTTCATAGTAGAAAGTGTAACCTAACGTGCGAACGGATATCCCTCCGGCCGCTGTATAACCTGTATTCTTTGATTATAACACAAGACTGGAACACACTTCCAAATATGTCCGTAGAGAAGAAGAAATTTTACAACAATCATTTGCCGAACTCGATCCCTGATTTCCTTTCGAAACACACAAAAAACAATAGCCTTTCCCTCGATCAAGCAGATATCTATCGCCTCTGGAAAACGTAAGAACACCAGAATGGAAGCGTGTCGCGAGATGCTTGGCGTCAGCTCAAGCTCTCGTGACGGACGCGTTCCTATATCCCCCGCCCCTTCGAAGCCACTCAGTAACTCCTAAGACAACCTTTCGTCGTCCAGGGGGCGTAAGCCCTGGGGTCCCCCTTTGTAAGGGGGATTTAGGGGGTTGATTATCTAGGGTAAACATAACCCCCTAGTCTCCCTTTACAAGGTGGACTAGGGGGTCGGAGCTGTCTATTAAGCCATGTGCTTGATAATTTGGTTAGCGAACTCGGAGCATTTAACTTCCGTAGCGCCTTCCATCAAACGTGCGAAGTCATAAGTAACAGTTTTGTTGTTGATAGCTGTTTCCATACCTTTGTAGATCAGGTCAGCCGCTTCTTGCCAACCCAAGTGCTCAAGCATCATAACGCCGGACAAAATAACGGAACCAGGGTTTACTACGTCCAAGCCTGCATATTTCGGAGCTGTACCGTGAGTTGCTTCGAAGATAGCATGTCCTGTTACGTAGTTGATGTTAGCGCCCGGTGCGATACCGATACCGCCTACTTGAGCAGCCAAAGCGTCGGACAAGTAGTCGCCGTTCAGGTTCAATGTAGCGATAACGTCGAAATCGGTAGGACGAGTCAATACTTGTTGCAAAGCGATGTCGGCGATAGCATCTTTTACGATGATTTTGCCAGCGGCTTCAGCTTCTTTTTGAGCTTGGTTAGCTGCATCGGTACCTTGCTCCGCTTTGATTTTGTCGTATTGTGCCCATGTGAAGGTTTTGTCGCCGAACTCTTGCTCAGCAAGCTCGTAACCCCAGTTTTTGAAAGCACCTTCGGTGAACTTCATGATATTACCTTTATGTACCAAGGTAACGGATTTGCGGCCGTGTTGGATTGCATATTCGATAGCGGAACGGATCAAACGCTTGGATCCTTCGGAGGATACAGGTTTTACGCCGATACCGGAAGTTTCAGGGAAACGGATTTTCTTAACGCCCATTTCATTTTGCAGAAACTCCAGAACCTTCTTCACTTCGGCGGAACCAGCTTCCCACTCGATACCAGCGTAGATGTCCTCTGTGTTTTCACGGAAAATAACCATGTCAACCAGCTCAGGACGTTTTACCGGAGACGGAACGCCGTTGAAATAACGAACCGGACGGGAGCAAACATACAAGTCAAGCTCTTGGCGCAGAGCAACGTTCAGGGAACGGATACCGCCGCCAACCGGAGTTGTCAAAGGTCCTTTGATAGCAACGATGTATTCGCGGATCGCTGTCAAAGTGTCGCTAGGAAGCCAGTTGTTGTATTTGTTGAATGCTTTTTCGCCGGCAAATACTTCGTACCAAGCGATTTTCTTTTCGCCTTTATATGCTTTTTCTACCGCTGCGTCCAGAACGCGCTTGGAAGCTGCCCAGATATCAGGACCCGTTCCGTCACCTTCGATGAAAGGGATGATAGGGTTGTTAGGAACGTTCAGCTTGCCGTCAACGATAGAAATTTTTTCGCCCTCTGTTGGTAGTGCGTAGTTTTCGAATTGAGCCATGATCTTTGTTTGCCTCCTTAAAAATAGTAGTGAGAATGTGAAGAGTACACACAAAATTGAACGGGAGCCGCGGCGCTTGTCCCGACCCGGAACGGATCGGGGTGCTGCGCTGCAACAACCCGCTGCGATGGTTGCTTCAATCTCTATTGATAAATCGATTAACGATTTTCAATCGGAACGTATTTTTGGTTGGACTGACCTGTGTATTCGGCACGAGGACGGATCAAGCGGTTGTTCTCGTACTGCTCAAGGATATGAGCTGTCCATCCGGATGTACGGCTGATAGCAAAAATCGGCGTAAACAAGTCGCGCGGAATCTCAAGCGAAGTGTACACGGAAGCGGAGTAGAAGTCAACGTTAGGCTTCAAACCTTTTTGACCGGTTACAAGCTCTTCGATTTTGATGGACATATTATACCAGTTCATGTTGCCGGTAATTTTGCCAAGCTCTTGGGACATTTTTTGCAGGTGCTTCGCGCGAGGGTCGCCGTTTTTGTAAACGCGATGTCCGAAGCCCATGATTTTTTCTTTGTTCTCAAGCTTGGTGTTGATGTAGTTCTCGGCGTTGTCGGCAGTTCCGATTTCTTCCAGCATTGCCATAACCGCTTCGTTTGCACCGCCGTGAAGCGGTCCTTTCAAAGCGCCGATAGCGGAAGTAACGCCGGAATAGATATCGGACAAGGTTGCTACCGTAACGCGTGCTGCAAAAGTCGAAGCGTTCAGCTCGTGGTCCGCATGAAGTACCAAAGCATTATCCAATGCTTCGATAGCTACTTTCTCCGGCTGTTTGCCGGTCAGCATAAACAGAAAGTTTTCAGCAACGGAGGAAGCGTCGCTTTTAGGTGCGATCGGCTCTTCGCCTTTGCGGATGCGTGCAAACGCAGCAATAATCGTAGGTAGCTGCGCTTGCAATTTGATTGCTTTGCGCAGGTTCGCTTCAGGTGTCATATCGTTAGCTTCGCTATCGTACAGCGCCAGACTGGACACGGCCGTACGGAGAGCTGCCATCGAGTTAGTGTCTTTAGGATACAATTTGATTTGATCTATCACTTGGCTTGGCACCGGAGCATAGGTGTTAAGATCGTTCACCAGCTGAGCCAATTCGGAACGGTTAGGCAATTTACCGTACCAGAGCAAATAGGCAACCTCTTCAAATGTTGCGTTTTCAGCCAGATCGTCAATGTTAATCCCACGATAAGTGAGAACTCCGTCAATAATGGAGCTAATGGAGGAAGTCGTAGCGACAATACCTTCTAAACCTTTGGTTGCAGTCAAAGCAAATCTCTCCTTTACGTTCAAGTTCATATAACTACTATATCATAAAACATGATTCAGAAAAAAACATGCGGATACCCATCAATCCGACAGCAGTACTTGTATTTAAGCCAAAACGCCGTCTGATCATGCAAAGATCATTGCGAACGTGTGCGAATGAGCACGACGAACCAGCAATGAAAAATTTTCATATTACTACTATAAATGATTTGGCGATCAAAGTGAACAAATTCGGACATAAAAGTTCATTATCAGCATAATAAGAATTGTTTGTTATGAACTGTTAAATTATACTGAAAAGTTTGCGGTTATGCAAAACGATGGTAAAATAATGATATTTGAAATTTACATTTTTGAAATTCACAAGAGTACTGGGGGAATACCATGTCAAGCAACCGCAGAATCGGCATCATCGATATCGGCTCTAACTCGATTCGACTTGTTATCTACGAAATCAATTCCCTTCAAGCATATAGAGTCATCGGCGAGTTTAAGCAATCGGCACGGTTGAGTCAAAGAATAAACAGCGACAATACGCTAAGCCGCGAGGACATCCAGTCCATCGTTGCTATACTGAAGCAGTTTCAGCGGATCTGCACCGCTAACCAGGTGGAAGAGATTCGCGCCGCTGCCACAGCGGCTATCCGCAATGCCGCCAACTCGCAGCAAATTATAAGCGAGCTGCAGGAATACAGCGGAATCCGGGTAGAGCTGCTCTCTGGGGAAGACGAAGCCCGCATCGGCTTTCTCGGTATGATCCATTCTCTCGATATTCCCGACGGGATATTGATCGATATCGGCGGCGGCAGCACCGAGGTCTCCTTATTCCGGCAGCGTAAGCTCGTCCGCAGCGTCTCCTTCCCTTTCGGTGCGGTGAACACGACGCGGCGGTTTTCGGCGGACGGCGATTTCTCCGAAGAGAAGCTGCTGTCGATCCGGCAAATGGTCCGTGAAGCTATTGGCGGCGAGCGCTGGATTACGGAGCACCCCGGGCTCCCGATGATCGGCCTTGGCGGTACCATCCGCAGCTTGTGCAAGATCAACCAGAAGAAGCACAAATATTCTCTGCCTCTCACACACAATTATCCGATGTCCGCAGAGGATATGGCGGAATTGATGAGCTGGCTTCCCTCCCTCCCGGCGGAAAAAAGAAAGAAAGTGGACGGCTTGTCCAAAGACCGTTTCGACATTATCGTGCCGGGCCTGACGATCCTCGATACGCTGTTCAAGGAAAGCGGCTGCAGCCACTACGTTATTAGCGGTGCAGGGCTGCGGGACGGGCTGTTTCAAGAAGCCTATTTAACGGATAACTCCGCCATCGGGATGAGTATGCCGGAGAGAAGCGCGCGCAATATGCTCGCTCTGCATTCCTGCTCTCCGATGGCTCATTTGGAGCAGGTTGCCTCCAGCGCATTGACGCTGTTCGATGCCCTGCAGCAGACTCACGGCTATGACGCAAGAGCCCGGCAATGTCTGCATATCGCGGCTTTATTGTACCGGATCGGCGTTTCCATGACGTACTACCAATTCTCCAAGCATTCGTTCTATATGATTGCCCACAGCCGGCTGGATGGTCTGACCCACCGCGAAACGGTGCTGTGCGCCGCCATCGCCTCCTACAAGGCCAAGAGCAGGGTTCAGCAGCTGTACGCTCAATTCAAGGATGTTTTGCTTGAGACGGACATCGATGTCATCGTAAAGCTGGGCAGCCTGCTTCAGCTCGCCATTGCTATGGATAGCTCGGAAACACAGGTGCTTCCGGTCCGGAGCGCAGCCGTCACACTGGATAAAGAGCTGGACATTACGGTACAAACGCAAAACGATCCCTCTATCGAATATAAAGAGATCGCCGCTTTGAATAAAGATTTTAAGAAGATATGGGGTCTCAAGCTTACACTTCTTGATGCTTCCTCGTTTTCCACGAACTGATCTTCATCGCTTCAAACTGGCTTCTTAGCGGCTTCTCCTCATTGGAGACCCGCTGATACATTCCGTTCGATTGGAGAATCCGGGCCTTGACGTTATCGTTGAGGCTCAACTCCAAAATGCGGATGAGCGACTCCTGGATATCCTTATCGAACACAGGACACATCAGCTCAATGCGGCGTGTCAAATTCCGCGTCATCCAGTCCGCGCTGGCAATATAAATTTCCCGATCCCCGTCGTTCTCGAAATAAAAAATTCGCGAGTGCTCCAGAAAACGGTCTACGATGCTCAGGATCCGTATGTTCTCGCTTAAGCCCGGCACACCGGGACGCAAGCAGCAGACGCCGCGGACGATGAGGTCGATTTTGACTCCGGCCTTGGAGGCTTCGTACAGCTCGTCAACCATTTGCTGATTGGACAAGGAATTAAACTTCGCGATAATCCGCGCCGGCTTGCCCTGCAAAGCATGCTCGGCCTCGCGTCGGATTTTATCATACAGCTTATCCTTCATGTCGTTAGGGGCAACCCCGAACGCCTTCCAATTGTGCGGAGCCGAATAGCCCGTCACCTCGTTGAACAAGGCGGAAGCGTCCTCGCCTATGACGGAATGCGATGTGAACAGCCCGATATCCGTATACAATTTGGCGGTATTATCGTTATAATTGCCTGTCCCGACATGCACATACCGTCGCAATCCATCCGGCTCTTGGCGGACGACCAGCGTGATCTTGGCATGCGTCTTCAAGCCGACCAATCCGTACACGACGTGACATCCGGCCTGCTCCAGCTTTCTCGCCCAAGCGATATTCCGCTCTTCGTCGAACCTGGCTTTGAGCTCTACGACTACCGTGACCTGCTTGCCGGACTCTGCCGCACGGGCTAGAGCCAGAATTAACGGGGAGTTGCCGCTGACACGGTACAGAGTCATTTTGATCGCCAATACTTGAGGATCATAAGCCGCATTGCATATAAAGTCCGTTATCGCATCGAACGATTCAAAAGGGTGGTACACGAGCACGTCCTGCTCCCGCAGCTTACCGAACATATCGTCGGACTCCAAAAGCTCAGCAGGATATTTCGGCTCAATAGGCTTGTAACGAAGGTAATCGTAGCCTTTAAGGGAGCCTGACAGCTTCATAAAATAGGTCAAATCCAAAGGACCGTCGATTTCAAAAATGTTGTCAACGATTTCAAACTCGTCCTGCAATTGATCCAGAGCATACGGATGTATCCCCTTCTGCACTTCAAGACGAACCGGAGAGCCCCATCTTCTGCGGCGCAGCTCCTTCTCGATCTCCTCGAGCAAATCCTCCGCTCCTTCTTCGTTCAGCGTCAGGTCGGCATTGCGCGTAAGCCTGAAGCCGTGAACGGCGATAGGGATATACCCGGAGAACAGTGTCTGGATGTGGTGCTCGATCAGCTCCTCCAGCAGCACGTATTCATGCTTTTTACTGTTGGTACGGGCAGGTACCTCAATGTAACGGGCTAAATTCGACGGAACCTGGACGATGGCGAAGTAAGGCTCATCCTCGGGATCGTCTCCCTCCTTCATCAGCACGACCGCCAAATATAGCGCCTGGGTATGAACTAGCGGAAAAGGACGGCTCTGGTCGACCGCCATCGGAGTCAATACCGGAAAAATAATTTCATGATAATACTCGTCCATTGCTTTACGCTGAGTAAGATTCAGATCTTCATAATCTGTAAATATAATGCCTTCTTTGGTCAGCTGCCGGGAAATATCCCGAAATGTTTTATACTGATCGGCAACCATTTTTGACGAACGCTTCATAATTCGCTTGAATAAGCCTGCAGGGGTATAACCTGTAAAATCCTTTTTAACATATCCCGCTTTGATCTGATCCTTCACGCCCGCCACGCGGACACTCATGAACTCGTCCAGATTGGACGATACGATCGAAAGAAACTTCATTCTTTCGAGCAGCGGCGTTTCAGGGTCCTGCGCTTCTTCCAGCACGCGCCAATTAAATTCTATCCAGCTTAAATCGCGATTCAAATAATTCGATGATGCTTCTCTTTCTCTCGGCGTCATCTCTTTCATATCGTTACGTAACCTCCATCAATTTCGTCCGGATGCGAAAATGAATCTTCTTTTGCTTCAGACGCCATATCGTTTACATTCTACTTATTTCATGGTAGTTCGACATTGTCATCGGAGATTATTAACTTTGTAAATTTTATGTAAAGACGCCGTATCTATTCCTTATTCGTCGTTTCTTTTTGAAGAAGAGCGAACAGTTCCGGTGCCGCTCTATCGATTCTCGCGGGCTTCCACTCCCGGTTTAGCCAGACGTGACGGGTGCCGCCGCTGACGAGCAGCTCCTCTTCGCGCCAAATTTCCGATGTGAATTGCAGACGCAAATGGGTAAAATCTTCAATACGAGTCCGTATCGTGATAAAGTCGTCATATTTCGCAGGCAGCTTAAACTTCATCTCCGCCTCGATTACTGGCAGCAGAAGGCCTAGCTCCTCAATCTTCTGATAAGGCATCCCTAGTGACCGTATAAGCTCTGTACGGCCGATTTCAAACCAGTTTAAATAGTTGGCATGGTAGACGACGCCCATTTGGTCGGTCTCCTGGTACCGGACTCTTAGCTGATGCTCAAACCACGATGATGCAGCCACAAGTTGTCCCTCCTGATTCTAGTATTGCCCGTAGGATGAAAAAAGAGTGAAACCGATGTAGGAACGTCGACTTCACTCTGGGGATGGGGCGTGTTTTGTTAAAACTGCAATGTCTGCTTGATAAAATGGAGCTAGGGTGATAAGGGATGTGCCTCCGGCTGCTATTGAAAACGAGTTTCTTGATTAGATGCTGCGGTAAAAACTCGTTTTCAAAGGCAGCACGTAAACTCTGCGGCACATTCCCTTAATCACACGCTGTTTTTTCAAGCATACAGGACATGAGGCTTTAAAGAAACACGCCCCGTTTATATTACAATACGCGGGCACGACCGGAGTAAATAACGCCCACTTCCGGATAAATCGATACTTCAGCGCCGTCCTTGATCAAAGTCAATGCGCCCTCGACGCCAACGATAACAGGCTTGCTCAAGCTGATCCCTACAACCGCTGCGTGAGAAGTAATCCCGCCGGTTTCGGTAATAAGAGCCGCCGCTTTCTGAATGGCAGGCATGTACTCCTTATCCGTTGTTCCCGTAACAAGGATACAGCCCTCGACCGCTTTCGCATTCGCTTCTTCCGCCGTATTAGCCGCTACGACTTTGCCTGTAGCGATCTGCGTGCCGATACCTTGGCCTTTAGCGATCATTTCGCCGATTTGATGCACCTTGATCAGGTTCGTCGTTCCGGAGCGGCCTACAGGTACGCCAGCCGTAATAACAACGGTATCACCAAGGCTGACATGGCCTGCTTTCACGCTGCTGTCCACTGCATGCTCGAACAGCTCGTCCGTCGTTAGGCAGTGCTCTCCCTTAACCGGAACAACGCCCCATACAAGCGACAGGCGGCGCAGTACTTGCTCGTTAGGCGTAACCGCGATGATAGGCGCTTTCGGACGGTATTTGGACACCATACGCGCCGTATAACCGCTCTCGGTAGCCGTCAAAATCGCTTTTGCGTCCAAATCCAGGGCGGAGTTGGCAACAGCTTGGCTGATTGCTTCCGTAACGGTTTTTTGCTGCGCATTGCTTTGACGGATGAAAATTTCGCGGTGCTCAAGAGCCGTCTCCGCACGCTCGGCGATTTTGGCCATCGTCATTACGGACTCGATAGGGTATTTCCCTGCCGCCGTTTCGCCGGACAGCATGACCGCGTCGGTTCCGTCGAAAATCGCGTTCGCCACGTCGCTTGCTTCCGCACGGGTAGGGCGTGGATTGCGCTGCATAGAGTCAAGCATCATCGTAGCCGTAATAACCGGTTTGCCGGCTTGGTTACATTTTTTGATCATCGCTTTTTGCACGATAGGCACATCTTCCGCCGGGATTTCTACGCCCAAGTCTCCGCGAGCAACCATCAGTCCGTCGGACACTTCCAAAATTTCGTCCAGGTTCTCTACGCCTTCCTGGTTCTCGATTTTGGAAATAATCTGAATGTGGTTGGCATTGTGACGCTCCAGAATTTCACGGATTTCAATGACGTCGCTCGCTTTGCGCACGAACGAAGCAGCGATGAAGTCCACTCCCTGCTCGATACCGAAAATAATATCGTTAGCGTCCTTTTCCGTAATGCCCGGCAGGTTGATCTTCACGCCCGGCACGTTTACGCCTTTCTTGCCGCCCAGCAAACCGCCGTTAACGATGCGGCATTTGATTTCGTTGCTAGTCAAGTCAACGACTTCCAGACCGATCAAACCGTCGTCGATCAAAATCGTAGAGCCGATTTTTACGTCCTTCGGCAAATCTTTATAAGTAATGTGTACACGCTCGGCGTCGCCTAGCACATCCTCAGTCGTAAGAGTAATGAAGTTATCTTGAACCAACTCGACCTTCTGGTCGTCCTTCAATTTGCCAGTACGGATCTCAGGACCTTTCGTGTCGAGCAAAATTGCCACGTTCTTGCCGAGCTCTGCACATGCTTGACGCACGTTGCGGATCCGGTTGCCATGCTCTTCGAAGTCTCCGTGGGAGAAATTGAGCCTGCACACGTTCATCCCGGCATTAATGAGCTTCTTGAACATGTCGAGCGATTCGCTCACCGGTCCGATCGTACATACAATTTTCGTTTTACGCATGATTGTGATTACCCTCCTGAATGTAAGTGAACCTACCGATTTTTCTGAATTTGTTATAGCGATCTTCTATTAAATCCTTCTCTGAGAGAAGAAGCAATTCCTGCAAATGTTTCGTTAAGGTTTCTTTAATGACCTCTGCCTGTCGGGCAAGATCACGATGGGCTCCGCCGCGCGGCTCCGGAATCACTTCATCTATGACGCCGAGGGCATGGATGTGCTCCGCCGTAATTTTCATAGCGGCCGCCGTTTCGCCGGCTTTCGAGGCATCCTTGTACAAAATCGAGGATGCAGCTTCCGGCGTACTAACGGAATAAATCGCATTTTCCAGCATGAACACGCGGTTTCCGACCCCGAGGGCCAATGCGCCGCCGCTGCCGCCTTCGCCGACAACCACGCAAAGGATCGGCACGCCGAAGGAAGCCATCTCCATCAAGTTTCTGGCGATCGCTTCACTCTGTCCCCGCTCTTCCGCCGCACCGCCCGGATAAGCTCCCGGGGTATCGATAAACGTGATGATCGGGCGTTTGAACTTGTTGGCCTGCTGCATCAAGCGCAGTCCTTTGCGGAATCCTTCCGGATGCGGCATACCGAAGTGGCGGGCGATATTATCCTTCGTATCTTTCCCCTTCTGGTGGCCTACAACCGTAACGGGGATGCCATTCAATCTCGCCAGTCCGCCTACAATCGCCAAATCATCTCCATAGTGACGATCGCCGTGCAGCTCCATGAAGTCCGTAAAAATATGCTGAATGTAATCCAGCGTCGTCGGCCTTTGCGGATGGCGGGCCAGCTGCATTTTCTCCGCCGTCGTCATATTGCCGTACAGCTCGGCGGCCAGCTGCTCGTAGCGCTGCTCCAGCTTTGCGATTTCATCCGTAAAATCGATTTGTTTCTCCGTCCCGAACTTGCGCAGCTCCTCTATCTTCGCTTTCAGCTCGAGAAGCGGCTGTTCAAAGGGCAATTCACCGGCCATTTGCCAAATCCCCCTTTACAACATGCAGATCCAGCAGTCGGGTCAGCGTGTTCTTGATCTCTTTGCGTACTACGACCATATCTACTTGTCCATGATTTAAGTTAAATTCCGCCGTCTGGAAATTATCCGGAAGCTTCTGGCGGATCGTTTGCTCAATAACCCGTTTACCTGTAAAACCAAAGGCGGCACCCGGTTCCGCGATAATATAATCACCAAGCATTGCAAAGCTTGCCGATACCCCGCCGAACGTCGGATCGGTAATTACGGATATATAGAGTCCGCCCTGCTCGTTGAAACGGGCTACGGCAGCACTCGTCTTGGCCATCTGCATCAAGCTGAGAATACTCTCCTGCATTCTTGCGCCGCCCGATGTCGAAAAGATGATCAGCGGATATTGCTTTTGCATAGCATGCTCGATTGCGTTCGTAATCTTCTCGCCGACAACCGATCCGAGCGATCCGCCCATGAAATCGAAGCTCATGCAGGCTACAACGACCGGAAATCCGCCAATCGTTCCTTCGCCTGTAATTACAGCGTCGTTCATGCCGGTGGCATCTACCGCTTTGCGGTATTTCCCTACGTAATCCGGAAACCCTAGAGGATCCTCCGAAGCCAGTTCGGCGTCGTATTCAAAAAAGCGGCCCTCATCCATCACCATCTGAATGCGTTCGACCGCGCTAAGTTTGAAGTGATACCCGCAGGAGGTACATACCTTCAAGTTTTTGTCCAATTCCTTTGTAAACTGAATCGCAGCGCATCGAGGACATTTGTTCATTAAGCCTTCGGGAATTTCTCTCTTCGGCTTATCCTCGGGGATGATTTCTCCGCCGTCACCTGATTGGGTAACTGTACGGTTTGCGCTAGGAATTGTTGCATATTTTCTCTTCTTCTGAAACAAATCTATAAATGACACGTTTACACCTCGCTTGCGGTTGATGTTCAAATGCGGTCCTTCCGGAGCTTAAGATCTATGCAGTATGGAATTCAACACATCTTGAACTTCTTCCAGTTCACCTTCCGGGACTAAGATTTCAAATTGATTTTTCGTCATGTTAATGGCCCGTACCTGAACAAGAAAGCCCTCTTCCGTCAGTTTCTGCTTGATTCTGTCTGCAATTTTTGTAGTAGGAGCTATATATATAACGGTCCACATGAAAAAAGACCTCCCGAACATAATGCACTAATGATATCATATCTTCACTTTTTCCCGCAAGAAAGGGTTGCAAGCGTCCTCGCGGGCGGTATGGCGCGCCTTCCGGATCGATTCGAATCCGGTCGAACTTTCTCCTATTACGCCGCACTATAACGGACAACCGGAAGATAGAACCGTGCCATGTTCGGGGCTTTTTCGTGCGATTATTGGCTGAAACGAACGGTTAGGGTGCTGCGTCTTGGACATCTTCATCTCCGGATGCAGCCGGCTCCGGTTTGTCAGTGCCGCTTGATGCCGCCGCTTCCATGTCGAGCCGGTCCTGATGCTTGTGGGCGATTCGGGCGGACGCAGCCGCAGCCAACCCTGCCACGAGATCGTCGAGAAATACGTGAATATGGGATTTATTGTCGTTCAGCTCGCGAATGATGCCGATCTTTTCCTTATCCAAATAGCCGAAGCTGGTCAAACCGATCATACCGTATACATGAACGATTCCGAGAGCCAGCGTCTCGTCGACGCCATACAGCGATTCGTCCCGCTCCATTATTGATTGAAGCGGCTCGGGAAGCAGCTTTTTCTCAGCCAATTCATCCAGTGCGATACCTGTATATAACGAATATTGAACCTCGCGCTTCTTCAGGATGGCCAGCACGCTGTCGACGCAGGCTTCTTTTTTCAATTGAGGATTGTACGGAAGCTGCAGCTTCCATACGATATCGGCGATGCGTTCGATCGTTACGCCCCGTTTTTCCAACCATTCGACAATGTGCTGATGCGACATGAAACAACGCCTCCTCTGGAATCCATCTACTAACCGGAGTCATGTCCCTGGACTCGTGCAAACTCATCCTTGTAAGTGTCAGGACAAGCTGTTAAGACAACGAACGGCGTCTTTGGAAGCAGCCGCTGCCGTTGCTTACGATCATGGGAAATCGTATTCGATGCCAAAGACGATCCGGGTTACTAAATGTATGCTTAGGAGGCGTTGATTATTTCACTTTTACGGTTTCTTTACCTAGCAGTTCTTCCATTGCTTGAAACAGCTTCGGAGAAGGCTTCACTTTGAATTGGTCGCTCAGCCGGAGCGTCTTCTGGCTTTTCTCGTAGTAGAGAATGACCGGGAGCGGACCTTCGTGATCCAGAAGCATCTCCTTGAGGCGCGCAAGCACGTGGGGCTGTTCGTGATCGGCCGATATTTTGACGTACACCCTTTGCTCCCGCGCCTGTCTCGTCCCTGCAGACGCCGGGCTGCCGGATGGAACCGGCTCTCTGCGCTGCTGCACGGGTGAATCGGCCTTCGGAGCGCTCTGCACGGCAGCAGCCGCGACCGGCACCGCCGATTTGCCGCCGCCCTGTGCGGCTGCGGTAGGCTGGCTGCGCGCCGTATCCTTCACAGCCGAGCGCCGGGCCGCTTTCTTCGCGAGATCCGGATCGCCGAGGGCAAATACCTGATCCGCCAGCAGCTTCACGTCCTCGTCCCCATGCTGCAGCTTGGCTCTCACGAGCAGCGGCTTGCCCTTTTGCACCAGCGGCGCAAACTGCTTCCATGCCTCTGGAAACAGGACGACCTCAACCTTGGCGACGCGGTCCTCCAGCTCCATGAACGCCATCGGCTGCCCTTTCTTGGTGACGATGGTCTTGCTCGTCACTACCATGCCCGCCACAATGACTTCGCTGTGATCGGGCAGCTCCGGCAAATAGTGCAGCGGATCGTGGTCCAGCGCACGGAGCGCTTCCTCGTAATCGTCAAGCGGGCTGCCGGAAATGTACAGCCCGAGCAGCTCCTTCTCCAGCTCCAGCTGCTGCGTCATCGTGAACGGCCGAATATCGGGATATTCGACCTCCCAGTTCACTTCTTCGACAAAGCCGAACAAGTGCAGCTGCAGATCGTCGCGCTCCTTGCGCCATTTGACGGCAGCCTCCATCGTAGCTTCGAGCATCGCGAGCTGCTGGGCGCGGTGGCCCGGCAGCGTATCCGTCGCCCCGCTCTGGATGAGCGATTCGAGCACGCGCTTGTTGCACACGCGCAGGTCAACGCGCCGGCAAAGGTCGATCAGGCTCTCGTACGGGCCGGCTTCGCCGCCGCGCTGCTGCATGATCGAATCGATCGCATGCGTGCCGACGTTCTTCACCGCCCCTAGGCCGAAGCGAATCGCCGCGCCCGCGCCGGATGGCGCTGCCTCAGCCGCGGCCGTCGGCGCCGTGGCAGACGCAGCCGCCGAAGCCGTTGCGCTGCCTTCGCGGCCCGCCTCCGCAGCGGCGGCGATGGCGTCCCGCGGCCCTGCGGATTCTGACCCGCCGGTGCCGCCGTACGCCACAGGCGTAAAGACGACGCCGCTCTCGTTCACGTCCGGCGGCAGCACGGCGATGCCCATCCGGCGGCATTCGTCGACGTATTCAGCCACTTTGTTGTGGCTGCCCATCACCGCCGTCAGCATCGACGCCATGAACTGCACGGGGTAGTGCGCCTTCAGGTAGGCGGTCTGGAACGCCAGCACCCCGTAAGCCGTCGCATGCGCGCGCGGGAAGCCGTAATCGGCGAAGCGGACGATCATATCGTACACCTTGTTCGCATCGGCTTCCGTATAGCCCTGCGACACGCTGCCCTTGACGAAATGGGCGCGCTCTTCGTCCAATACCTCGCGCTTCTTCTTGCTGACGGCGCGCCGGAGCAAGTCGGCTTCGCCCAGGCTGAAGCCCGCCATTTTGGAAGCAATCTGCATGATTTGCTCCTGATAGACGATAATGCCGTACGTATCGCGCAGTATCGGCTCCAGGTCCGGATGCGGATACTCCACCTGGATTCGCCCGTGCTTGCCTTGAATGTAACGCGGGATAAATTCCATCGGACCCGGCCGGTACAACGCGTTTACCGAAATAATATCCTCGAATTCGCTAGGCTTGAGATCCTTGAGCACTCTCCTCATCCCCGGAGACTCCAGCTGGAATACGCCGGTGGTATCCCCTCTGCTCAGGAGCTCATAAGTCGCCGGGTCGTCCATCGGCAGTTTGTGGAAGTCGATGTCGGCTCCCGTCTGTTCCTTGACCCATTGCAGCGTCCGTTCGATAATGGACAGCGTTCTCAGGCCGAGGAAGTCCATCTTCAGCAAGCCTATCGACTCGAGATGCTCCATCGGGTATTGCGTAAGCGCCGTCTGCTCATTGCCTTCCTGCAGCGGCACGTACTGCGTCAGCGGCTCGCGCGATATGACTACCCCCGCAGCGTGAGTGGAAGCATGGCGCGGCATGCCCTCCACCTTCATCGCCAGCTGCAGCAGCTCTTCGGTTTTGGGCTGTCGAGCCGCGAGCGCCTTCAGATCGGGGTTCGCCTCGATGGCTTCCGCCAGCGTCATCCCGAGCTGATGCGGGATCATTTTGGCCGCGCGGTCCACCTCGTTATACGGCAGGTTCAGCACCCGCCCGACATCGCGTACGGCCGCCTTGGCCGCCATCGTTCCGAACGTTATGATCTGCGCCACCCGTTCATGGCCGTACTTCCCTACGACGTAATCGATCACCTCGTCGCGCCGCACGTCGTTAAAGTCAATATCGATATCCGGCATCGATACCCGCTCCGGATTCAAAAACCGCTCAAACAGCAAATGATACCGGATCGGATCCACATCCGTAATCCGCAGCACGTAGGCGACAAGGCTTCCCGCCGACGATCCCCTTCCCGGCCCGGTGACGATGCCCTTCTCATGCGCGAAACGGATGAAATCCCACACGATCAAAAAGTAGTCGGAGTAGCCCATCCGCTCGATGACGGAAAGCTCGTAATCCAGTCTCTCGTCGAGACGGCTCCGATAGCTTGCGTCCTCCCATTGAGGCAGTTGCGAGTACCGCGACACAAGCCCCTCCCGGCATAGCTCGGCCAGATAGCTCCCTGCTGTCGCATGATCGGGAATCGGCTCAAATTGCGGCAAAATCGAACGGCCGAATTCGAGCTCCAGATTGCAGCGTTCCGCCACGATCCGCGTATTTTCGATAGCCTGCGGAACGTGCGGGAACAACCGCTTCATTTCCTCGTCGCTTTTCAAATACAGCTGGGTCGAAGGGAATTTCAGCCGCTCCGTATCGTCGACGGTTTTGCCCGTGCCGATGCACAGCAGTATATCTTGAACCTGAGCGTCCTGCTCTCTCACGTAGTGAACGTCGTTCGTTGCGATAAGCGGGATGCCGGTCTCAGCGCTCAGCTGAATCATGCTCTGCATCACTTTCTTTTGCTCCATCAGACCATGGTCCTGAAGCTCCAGGAAGAAATCGTCTCCGAACATGTCGCGGTACCGGTTTGCCGCCGCCTTGGCCTCCTCGTACCGTCCGTGCAGCAAATGCTGCGACACCTCGCTGCCGAGGCACGAGCTGGTGCATATAAGCCCCTCCGCATGCTGTGCCAAATGATGCGCGTCGATGCGCGGCTTGTAGTGATAGCCCTGCAAATGCCCGATGGAGCACAGCTTCATCAAATTGCGGTAGCCGGTCTCGTTCTTGGCAAGCAGGATCAAATGGTAGATCGGCTGCTCCTGCCTTGTTCCTTTGTCACGGATCGACCCGGCCGTATAGTAAACCTCGCAGCCTATAATCGGCTTGATGCCGTGCTGCTTGCAGGCTTTATAAAAAGGTATGGCGCCGTACATGACGCCATGATCGGTCAGTGCCAGCGCCTTCATGCCGAGCCCGGCCGCTTGTCCAACCAGATCGTCGATGCGCGCCGCGCCGTCCAGCAGACTGTATTCGCTATGTACATGCAGGTGGACGAAGTCACTCACCTAAGGCCGCCTCCCTTTGCCGAAAAACTTTCTTTTTATTTTATCATAATGCGAACACTTGTACCATAGATTAGACAAGTAGGGTTGTCAAAGGTTCACGCAGTGGAAAAAGGAGGCATTCTGGAATGGTCAGCTTTTTGACGAAATGTGTGTTCGATTTTTTCGTAGCGTTCGGAGTCGTGCTCGGGGGCACGATGCTAGGGGGAATTGCCGCCGTACTGATGATGGAACCGCCTACACAGCGAATGCTGCTTATCTCCGAGCAGATCAAAATCTGGGCGCTCGTAGCTGCCGTAGGCGGCACGATCGATCCGCTGCGCGTCATTGAGAGCAATCTGGCCGGAGGCTTCATTTCTCCTGCGATCAAACAAATCTTGCTGATCGTCTTTGCCTTCATCGGGGCGCAGTCCGGCACCGCCTTAATCCAATGGATCTGCAGAGGAGGCGGCACGAGTTGAAGGTTCCACCCTTTGAGCATTACACGGGACTGTTGAAATCGACGGGACTGGTAATTTCGGGAATCATCATCGGAAGCGCTCTGTTCCTGAGCTTGTACCATCATCATTTGAATACCGTCATCATTAAAAATAGGGAGCTTCAGGCGGAGAATGAGCAGCTGCTGACGGATTTGAACGATTTCAAAAAAACGAGAAACCAGCAGAGCACGATCAACCAAATCGATATCGTCGTCGAGCCCGGCGACTTGAATCCGTTGGATAAGGTAACCATGCAGGAGCTCGAAAAGCGTGTCCGCAACGAATTAAGCGTGATCAAAGGACAGAAAATCGCCACCTTCGCCGAAACTCCGCACGTATACCAGCGCCTGCTGTCCAAAAAAACATATCACAACATTCTCGACAAAGATTATGTCGTTAACATAAAGACGATGCTGCTGATCCATACCGAGCTGAAAGTATGGGTCACCGCCGAGGTGTTCAAGAAACCGGTGATGTGATTTTGATAAAAGAGGCATGCTCCTGATAAGAAAAAGGCGTCTCGCTTTCATTGCTTTTCCATGGGAAAATCGGTAAAGTTAGATGAGATCGAACGACTAGCTTAAAGGATGTGCCCGTTATTATGGAATGGATTCAAAAAATACTGCCCGTGGTTATCGTTCTCACTCTTCTCGTCTCCCTGTTCTACAGCTTCAAGTCCCGCAGAAGCCAGGATCCGAAGCTGAGAGGGCTGTACGCATCGAGAATGAATATCGCCATGGGCATCATGCTGATTATTATCGCGGTGAGCCAGCTGTTCTTCTTCACCGACTCCAACACCCGTCGCGTATTCGGAGTCGTCTGCTTCCTGCTCGGCATGTTCAACCTGTTCGCAGGCTTGCGCAATCACAGCTACTTTACGCGCCAATAGCGAGACTCGTGCTTGCGACATAGGGTCTTGCAAGCGCGTTTCACACCTAATTCATTAGACCATGCGGTTGTCGCTGCACCCGCTGCCCGCCGGTCGAACAGGCCGGTATTAAGCCTGGTCGATGAATTGGGTCGTCAGCATGGCCTTGGCGATTAACGACTGCGAGTGGTAAATTTCCACATCGATTTTACCGAACTTGCGGCTCAGCTCGATCATTTTCGGCACGATCTGGATTTCGCTGTCAATTTGCACCGGCTTGATGAAATACGAAGACATGTTGTCCATCACGAGCTCTCCGTTCTTCACGTCCTGCACGACATGATAGGCCGCTTGTATGGCAAGAATGGTGAGCACTCCCTCGGACAGCGTGCCGAGCCGGTTGATCATCTGCGGGGTAACCGTGCCCCGGAACGTGATCTGCCCTTCCTTCGTCCGCTCCTCGCTGAAGCCCGACCAGATCAAATCCTCGAACGTTTGCCCGTTCTGCGGCTGCCGTTGTATATGCTGCATCGCCTTGAGCACATCTTTGCGGCTGATGACGGCAAGCACCTTCCGATTCGCATCGACAACCGGAAGCAGATCGATCCCTTCCCACACCATCATATGAGCTGCTGACGCTACAGACGTATTAGGACTTCCCGTCAACGGATTGCGGGTCATCAGCTTTTCAATCGTTTGCTCCGGTTCCGCTCCGATCAAATCCTTCGAAGTGATCATTCCAATGACCCGGTTCCATTCGTCGACAACCGGAAACCGCCCGTGACCCGTCCGCTCATGAAGCTGCTGCCAATCCTTCAGCGTATGGTGCCCTTTCAGCACGTATACCTGCATCGGCGACGGAACGATATCCTCGATCAGCAAAATTTTCTTCTTGATCAGCCGGTCGTAAATAGCCCGATTGATCATGGACGCCACGGTGAATGTGTCATAGCTGCTCGAAATGATCGGGAGCTCCAGCTGGTCCGCCAGCTTCTTTACTTCCTCGCTGGTGGAGAATCCCCCTGTAATAAGCACGCCTGCCCCTTGCTCCAGCGCACACGAATGCGCCTTACTCCGGTTGCCGACGATCAGCAGGCTGCCCGCATCGATATATCGCATCATCGCATCCTGCTGCATGGCGCCTATGACGAATTTGTTCAAGGTTTTGTGGAGTCCCCCGACGCCTCCAAGCACTTCTCCGTCCACCATGTTGACCACTTCGGCAAAGGTCAGCTTGTCGATGTTGTCGCGCAGCTTTTTTTCCACACGGACGGTTCCGACCCGCTCCTTCGTGCTGACCAGCCCCAGGTTGTCCGCTTCCTTAATCGCGCGGTAAGCCGTCCCTTCGCTCACTTCCAGCTTTTCGGCAATTTTGCGCACCGATATTTTCGTCCCGATCTTGAGGCTCTCGATATGTTTCAATATTTGCTCGTGCTTGGTTGCCGCATCCTGCATCGCCTGAATCGTATCATCCATCTAATCTGTTACACCCCAATTCGACATTCTGTACCAATCTGTATTATCTTTCATTATAGTCGCTTCCCCGCACAAAAAAAAGCCCATTCCCAAAGAACCAGGAACTGGGCAAACGCATAGAATGCTGTATATTGAATTGGAGGTGCCTTCTGTGTATAACCAACCTGAAGAAGTACGGCTGCAAACCTTGTATCAGATGGATCATTCCAGCATCCAGTCTCTGCACAGCAATAAAGAACATATTACGAATCTGTGCAATCAGTACTTAAACCATCCTGTACGCGTTCAAACGCTCCACGGCCAAACCTATGACGGCTATATCGTGCATGTCGATCCCGTCCATGTATACTTGAGACCAATGCCCGGCCACGTGCGCGGATTTTTCAGCCCGTTCAACAATTACTACAACGATGTCATTTTGCCGCTGGTGCTGTATGAATTGCTGGTTATTTCCCTGCTGGTCTGATTCATCGACGAAAGAGCCGGATGCCCATGCGCGGGATCGGCTCTTTTCTTTTCGTTATTTTTTGAACTGAAGCACCTTCCGCTTGCCCTGCACCATTTGCTCCAGCTGCCATTTTTTCATCTTCTTGATCTTCGCCATCTCCTGCTTCGACTCTTCGTCCACCCCGATCAGCTCGTGCAGATGAGCCGCAATGACGACAAGCGAGAAGACGATCCACACGATACCGAACACGGTCTGAAGCATCGATTCCGCGTGCAGGTCGAGCCTGGGCACTGCATAAAACAGCATGGCCAGAGCCAGTCCCAAATAAATGACGTGTTTCATTCCTTTCATGACGCGAGTCCCTCCCTCTTACAACTTGTACGATACAGTGTATGAGGCGGAAAACGAAAATATCACCTCCCGGCAGGAAATGCCTCATCCTAATCTCCCGGATTCATTGGGCAAAATGTGGGCAGACGGGCTATAGAGCATTAACGGCTCTCCGCATATTGTGATGATAGAAGGAGAGTGAATCCCGATTTGAAAAAAAGGCGAGAAATGACTCCGTCGTTGTATCAGGCCGTTCTGCGCAGGCGCAAACGGAAAAGCAAAGCCTTCCTGCCGGTCATCGTGCAATTCACGGGAAAGACGCATAAAAAGAGCGCAGACCAGCTGCAAAAAAAGCTGGGGCGAAAATGCCGCAACAAAGGGCGCCTCAAGCTGATCGGCGGATGGGCGGTGCGCGTATCCCCTGCCTCCCTGCAAACAATTTGCGCTCATAAGCGTGTGACCAAAGTCTATTTGGACCGAAGGAACCGCACCAACCTGAATGTGGCGACCCCGGCCGTAGGAGCTGCGGAAGCGCAAAAAAGCGGCGCCACCGGAAAAGGCGTCGGCATCGCCATCCTCGATACGGGCGTCGCGCCCAGAGCGGATTTGACGCGGCCTGCCAACCGGATCGCGGCCTTCAAGGATTTCATCAACGGGCGGACAAAGCCCTATGACGATAACGGCCATGGCACGCATGTTGCCGGCGATGCGGCGGGCAACGGCTTCTCAAGCGGCGGCACCTATAAAGGGCCGGCGCCAGAGGCCAAAATCATCGGCGTCAAGGTGCTCGACAGCGAAGGGTCCGGCTACGACTCCACAATTATCCGCGGCATCGAATGGTGCGTCGCCAACCGCAAGCGGTACGGCATCCGCGTGCTCAATCTCTCGCTCGGCAAGCCGGCACTAGAGCCGTGCGCCAACGATCCGCTGTGCAGGGCGATCAACGCCGCGGTCAAAGCCGGCATTGTCGTCACTGTCGCAGCAGGCAACGAAGGACCGGGACGGGAGACCATCTCCTCCCCCGGCACAAGTCCCGACGCCATCACGGTTGGAGCCGTGAACGACCAGGGATCCGTCCGCCAGTCGGACGACCGGGTGGCCGCCTATTCGAGCCGTGGGCCTGCCGCCGGCGGCTTGACGAAGCCGGATCTGCTTGCCCCGGGCAGCAATATCGTGTCCATCAACGTGCCGGGCTCCGTCCTGGACCAGACGCTGCCGCAGAACAAGGTCGGCGCGAACTATATCCGCATGTCCGGCACCAGCTTCGCCGCCCCGATCACGGCAGGTACGGTCGCCCAGATGCTGCAAAAGCGCCCCGGGCTGACTCCCTCCCAAGTCAAGCAGCTGCTGAAGCGCAACGCGTTCTCGCTGAAGCTTCCCGCCAATACGCAGGGATCGGGCGAGCTGAATGTCCGCTTTCTGAAATAATGCAGGAAGGCTTGGCTTCCGTTTTTGAGAAGAAGGGAAGTCCTATACGAAAAAGACGCCTCCATAACACGATATCGTCGTGGATGAATGCGTCTTTTTTTCACGCGGAGCATGTCCGCACATAATTCGTGCCGGCTTGGCTTCACGCCTTATGCGTTCCCCTTGGAAAGCTTGGCCTTAGGCGACGGCCGCCGCAGCTTGCGCATCACTTGTCCATACACGTAAACAAGCAGCCATGGAATGCCGAGACTCAGCACAAACGCGATGACGGTATACAGGATGTACTGCGGCAAATTGCCGGCCTCGGGAATAAACCGCGTGCGCCAGTAGGTCAAAATGGCCGGATGCATCAAATATACGCCGTACGATACGGCTCCGAGCGACAGCAATACTTTGGACACGGCAGGTGGAAATTTAAGCAGCAGCCTGCCTATCCAGATGAAGCTCATCCCCGCCATCATCGGATACAAATTGAAAATAATTTCGTACCACGTATTGTCGAACACTCGTTTCTGGGTTTGTTCGAGTACGAACAAGCCCATGAAGCTGCACCCGAGCAGGATGCTGACCGGCAGCACCCAGCCGATATGCTTGTTGATCCATGCCGTGAACGCTTCATAATTCATGCCGAGAGATCCGCCCAGCGCAAACAAGCTGAAATAAGTGACGCATAGCGACGGCGTGTTCGCGATCGGCTCCACCCAATGGCTGTAGGAGTAAAAGCCCAATTGAACGGCGATGCCGATAAGAAACAGGTATTTCCGGAACAACGACGAAACGCGGCTCAGCCACAGCATAAGCGGAAAAAGAAGATAAAACTGCACGATAATGATCATAAAGTACAGGTGGTACGAGGCATCAGCCCATGGCAGCAAATCGGCGAATTCGGCCCAATTGACGTGCAGCCCTTTCGGATCGAACACCCACTGATTGTACAGGTAGTAGAAAAACGACCAAATCAAATAAGGAAACAGCACCTGCTTGACGCGCTTCAAATAAAACGTAAACGCTTG
The DNA here is from genome assembly GCF_042793215.1 of Paenibacillus sp. NPDC056579. Lineage (NCBI taxonomy): Bacteria > Bacillati > Bacillota > Bacilli > Caryophanales > Paenibacillaceae > Paenibacillus > Paenibacillus sp. NPDC056579. Next base: position 294,407 of record NZ_JBHTVD010000002.1, on the reverse strand, counting down.
CTTCCCGCTCCAGTCGTCGTAATATCGGTAAAACAACACCATCCCGCTAAGAAAAATAAATACGGGAACGGCGAAGTTGCTCAGCTTGTTGATAGACAAGTAAATAAGTTGCGCGGTGCTGCCCCCGGGAAGCTCAACCGTAGCCTCCGAGCTGTTGTGAATAATCATGACAGCCAAGATGGCAAACGCTCTGACGATATCCAGCTCCAATAATTTTGCTTTTTTAACAGCCAACTGATTCCCTATCCTTCCGTTATATAGCTTATGTACCCCTTTGTCTTGCTCTCTGTTTAATATGTAAGATGATCTTCATGCATTGTAACATAAGTAAGGGGTACTCAATCAAATATTACACAAAAACTTAATATTACGTAGTTTTACTTAAAATCACTTAAAAATTATTGTGTATTCAGCATACAATGCCTTATAATACATTCATGTTGCATTAACTTTCTGCAGAGAGGAGCGAACGCATTGTACCAGGAGGAACGGTTAATCGGAATTCTCCAGCATTTGGAGCAGCATCAGCGCATCAGTATCGAGAACATTTGCGAGCTGTTCGACGTCTCTAGAGATACAGCACGCAGAGATATTATCAAGCTGGAGGAGCAGGGAAGCATTTTACGGACTCGAGGAGGCGCCATACTGCCCACGCTCACGAATAAGGTCGCCAACTATAGCGACCGGCTGAGCGACGAAGCGACCACTCAGTCCAAAAAGGCGATAGGCCGGCTGGCCGCTACGCTCATTCATGACGGCGACTATTTGCTGCTGGATGCGTCGACAACCGTACAAAGCGCTGCCGAAAGCATCAGCACGCAAGGACACGTCGTAGTAACCAATTCGATCGATATCGCCGGCATTTTGAACCGTAAAGAAGGCATCGACGTTCATCTGCTTGGCGGCAAGCTGCACCCCGAGCATCGGCTCATCTACGGCGCCAGGGCGCTCGAGATGCTGAAGGACTACCATGTTCACAAGCTGCTGCTCGGCACCTGTGCGATAACGACCGACGGACTGACGAACCCTTACGAGGAAGAAGGATTTCTCGTCAGGGAAATGATGCGGCGTGCGGATCAAGTCATCTTATTGGCGGATCGGACGAAATTCGGCAAACGCCAGTTCAACCGCATATCCGGTTTGGAGCAAATAGATATCATTATTACAGACCAAGAGCCGAATGAAGAAATGAAAGAGGCTCTTCACCGGCATGAAATCGATATTTTGATAGCAAAAGGAGATGAGGAATGATGATTAAGCTCATCGTAAGCGATTTGGACGGAACGCTGCTGCAAAGAGGCCATCATATTCACGACAAGGACCGTGCTGCGCTGCACCGGGCGCTGGAAAGCGGCGTTCAGCTGTGCTTTGCCTCCGGCCGCATGCACCCGGAAATCGTGCATGTAATGGAAGAGCTGCAGCTTAAAGTGCACTCCGTCTCGCAAAACGGAGCCTACGTTCACTCATCGAACGGCAAGCTGCTGCAGCAGGATACGTTCGATACGGCGCTGATCAGAGAGCTGGCCACCGTCGCATTGGCCATGCCGCTGGTTACTGTAATGTGCGCCCCCGATCATTACGTTCTCACCGAGCTGAACGAAAGGAACGCTCATATAAAGGACAATTTGCTGGCGCCGCTGCATATTATGCCTAATGCAATCGAAGCGATTGGCAGCGAGCTCATGTGCGGCAAGATCACCTATCTGGGCGAGATCGAACACCTTCTTGTACTGCAAAAGCAGCTGCTCGGCACCTATGGCGAACGGATCGACGCGTATATTTCCGATGTCGACTGCCTGGATGTCATGCCGAGACACGTCTCGAAGGGGACCGGACTTCGCGCATTGCAGCAGCATCTCGGCATCCTTCCGGAGGAAACGGTCTGTATCGGCGACTCCTTCAACGATGTGCCGATGTTCGCGGTTACGCCCAACAGCTTCGCCATGGCACACAGCCATCCGGAGCTGAAGGCGAAGGCAGCCCGGGAAGCTGCAAGCGTGGCCGACGCCGTCGCCTGGGCGCTGCAGGCCGCGGAAGACGATCCGCTCGGGGAGAAGGCCGCTCTATGAACCGGCTTGTCTGGATTTGCTGCTGCTTCTATTTGCTGATCGGCTGCACCTCCGTCATCGCCGCTGCGTTATTGCCTGAGCTGATGGCTCATTACGGGCGTGACTATGCGGACGGAGGGAACCTAATTTTCGTGCAATTTTTCGGTTTTCTGCTCGGGGTCGTATTCCAGCCCCGCTTGTCGCGGCAGTTCGGCCGAGGCACCATGTTGACTCTGACGCTATGTTTTATTTTGCTTGGTTACCTGATCATCGGCTTTCTGCCGCCATGGCACGTTGTCCTGCTCTGCCTGCCGCTTGTCGGCTTCGGCTCCGGGATCATTGAATCGACGGTAGGCGCGCTCATTATCGACGCAGTCGAAGACAAGAAAGCCGTCGCTATGAGCCGGCTGGAGGTGTTTTTCGGTGCCGGCGCCCTGCTCATGCCGCTTTTGATCAGCTTACTCATTACGATCGGGCGCTGGGAGCTGACCTTTTTCGGCACGGTGCTGTTTGCGCTCGTCCTTGCGGTATTGTGGATCCGGTTCAGTCAATCGAACCAAGCCTTGCTTCAAACGGCAGGCCGTCCTTCTGCGGGCGTTACCGTATCTGTTCCGCGCAAACTCCGGGGATTCGGGCTGGCAGTACTTCTATGCTGCATAACGCTCTTCTTCATTTATGTCGGACTGGAAATGAGCATTGTCAATTTCCTTCCGTCCATCCTGCTCGAATCGATGCCTATCGACGCCGCCGTCGCTTCGCTCAGCGTCAGCCTGTTCTGGGGAACGATGGTGCTCGGAAGGCTCGCGTGCGGATTTTTGGCCGAAAAGTACGGCTACTCGCGCTATCTGCTCTGGTGTGCAACGGCAACAGTGCTTTTCCTGATCGGCCTGGCTTTAATGAAGGACCTTATCGGTGCTTTCGCCATGATTCTTCTGATCGGCTTGTTCATGTCCGGCCTATTCTCTATCGCACTTATTTATAGTAATTCTTTGTTCCCCGGATTGACGGAGCAAACGACGAGCAAGCTGATTGCGGCAAGCGGCATCGGCGGTGCGGCCTTCTCTTGGCTGACAGGGCGGTTCATGGAGCATGCTTCGATCGCGTTCACGCTGTGGTTCCTCGTAGTCTTGGCTATATTGCTCGTATGCCTTCTTGTCGTGCTGTCCAGGATGAAGCCGGTCGAGACTATGGAGTACAGCTCGACCTGATAGTGGCGCATGCATTACTCACTTAAAAAGCTAAGGCATTTTACGTCTGCCTGCAGCAGAAGCTCCGGGTCCTGTCAGCAAGTATTCACGCTATATGCGCAACAGCCCCTATCGGACCGTACTTCCGCTATTGCACCAAAAAAGAGTCTAAACGCACCGCTTTCGGACACAGGATCCGTTATTAGCCATCAATACAACGAATATCCATTGTTTTCTAGCGAATAACGGATCTCCTGTCCGATGCATAGCGATTTCAGGCGATTTTAAGAGAAATAACGGATTCTGTGTCCGATCCGCTTTACAAAGCGCCGACATTGCTTGGCGGTATTGCTCTTGCATCTGGATGAAACGATGAAGAGGCGGGCAAGTTGTATGCGATGCCGGATTGGTGATAAGGACATCTTGCCGATGGTGCACCTGTTGTCTATTGCATCGAACCGGAATACTTCTCGGAAGTTCGGCTCATCCGCTCCCCCAATCCAATAGTTTCCATTGCTGCCGATGAAGCTCAGACACCCTAAATCGCGTTGGCAGCATTATTCTCTACCATCGATTGCTTAGCGTTAACCTGCGCAACAGCAGCAATTGACTTCCCATCCTTGCCATGCATGCAACACCTGTCATAATTGCCACACTTGCCAAAATGAGCCCCTCCTGGTGACTCCCAGGCGAACATTTCGGCACTCCGTGAAAGTCGCTCAACCCTCCTCAACCCTCCTTCCCTGCGGACGGAGGGTTCTGCTTTTCCTTAAGGCCGGGCATCCGCCTCTTTTGCATTCATCGCCTTGGCATCGGCACATGAACATGCTATATTAGGTACTACCTAATATTGTTAGCTTTTACCTAATAACATCCGCAAAGTAAGGTGATTTCATGCTCGTATGGATGCTCAGGCAAGTGATGGCGCAAAAAGGCGTTTGGACCGGCGCCGCACTGGCGCGGCTGCTGAAGGAAAAGGCAGGCTACCGTTTATCTGCGCCGTCGATTAGCGCCCTGCTCACCGGCCAGCCGAAGCAAATGAAGGCGGAGACGCTCGATGCTTTGTGCACCGCGCTCGATTGCACGCCGAACGATTTATGGGTGTTTACCCCTGACGGAAATGTAGCGCAAGGAGGCTAAGGACACGATGGCAGTGAAGACGATCGTCCCTTTCGGGGATTCGATTTTACGGAAAAAAGCTAAGCCCGTTACGGAAATGAACGAGAAAATCATCAAGCTGCTCGACGATATGGCCGATACGCTGTATGACGCGAACGGCAGCGGATTAGCCGCTCCGCAAATCGGCATTTTAAGAAGAGTCGTCGTGATGGATTGCGGGGACGGGCTGATTGAACTGATCAATCCGGAAATATTGGAGATGAGCGGCGAGCAGACCGGTCCCGAAGCATGCTTGTCTTATCCCCATCATTCGGGTGTTGTGAAACGGGCCAATTACGTCAAGATCAAGAGCTTGAACCGGCATGGGGAAGCCTTCATCTTAGAAGGCAAAGATTACCTCGCCCGCTGCATTCAGCACGAGATCGATCATTTGAACGGCCTGCTGTTCGTCGATCATATTAAGAGCGGCTACCTGATTTACGATCCGGCCCGGCAGAGAGTGCCTCTGATGGATGTGCTTCGCTTGACGAATCAGGGATTGTGAGCAAAATTCCCTCTTAAGAATTCGTGAACGTTTCCTGAAGCAAAGGTAACACAAAAACAACGTGCACGAGAGCATGAAGCTCTCGGCACGTTGTTTCTTTTTGAGGCACCTGTCCCTATAAGTTACGAGCCTTTCTTGCCGAACGACTGAACGGCCGTCCACTTCTTCCCTCCATCCTCCGTCTTATACAGGGTGGAAGTCATGTTGGAGCTGCCTGCGAGGAGAAAGCCCTGCTTGTCGCTGATGAACGAAGCCTGGGCGTTCAATCCGGGAATCTGCTGCTCCCCGTTCGTCCAAGTCGTCCCTCCGTCACGGGTCCACCCAGCAGATACGGTGCCGTAATCACCGCAAGGCGGGCACTCGCCGAACAAATACGCCGTATCCGAATTGATCGCAAGAAGCTGGCCCGGCTTGGTTCCCGGCCCTTTCGGTCCGACCTGCTCTTCTGTCTTGTAGCCTGGCGCAGGGCCGCCTCCGGCTGTCGAATGGGCTACAACCGTCTTCCATGCCTTGCCTTCATCCTTGCTGTGCAGCAGCGTATACGATGTCTGGCTCATGCCGCTTTCACCGATTAGCAGCACCCACACGTCCTGCGCATTCGTTGCCTGAATCACGGCCTGGGTCACCTGGCTTACGGTTGCATGCGTCCAGACGGTCTTCCACGTCTTGCCTCCATCCTTGGTAAGCTGAATCTGATAATCGGGCTGTTTCATCGTAACCGCCCAGCCCAGATCCTTCGAAACGTAATACGGCTCCCCTTTGATGTTTGCCGGGACGGGCAGCGAAGTCCATGTCGCTCCTCCGTCCGAGGTATACCGGCTTCCGCTAAAGCCCTCCTTCTCCGAAATAAAACGAAAAGATTTGCTTATGGGCGCCGAGTTGGTCAGCTCCGTCCATTTGGCTCCGCCGTTGACCGTATGAAGCAGGACGGCCGGGGCGGGCTTGCCATCCTGAGCCGGGCTGCCGCTGCCCTGAAGCGGCCTCATCAATGCCCAGCCCGTCGAGCTGTTAAGGAAGGAGAACGATTCGACGTTCCCGCTTCCTCCATATTGCTTCTCCCAGGTTACTCCTCCGTCCTTCGTATGCAGCACGGCTCCCGGACCGCCTGCCCAGCCCTCCGTCGGACTGATGAACTGAACCGCCGATACCGCCGCCTCTTGGGCAGCCGGCTCACCGGCTTGCGACGGTTTGGCCGCCCCTTCTGCATTGCCATCCTTTGGAGCTGCAGGTGCTGTAGGTGCAGGTGTCGCAGTTGCTCCCGGTGCCGCATTATCCGCAGGCGGCTTTCCAGCTGCATCCGCCGTCGGCTCTCCTGCTTTTTGTTCGGATGTATTGGAGCCGGATGGCGATGTATTAGCAGTAGTAGACCGGCTCTCGCAGCCGGCAGACAGTATTAACAGGAACACAGACAGCAGAATTAGAAAACGCGAAGCAATTGCCTGTCTCATACTACACTCTCCTTTGCAAACTTAGAATCAGATTGAACTCGAACAAACCTTGTAATGGCGTCTTCCTTACTACAATAGAATTTATTAGATTCCGAGGACGTCGATAGACGCTTTTCTCACTTTCATATCGTATATATTACCCATTTTCCCCTGCATTTCTCAACTTCTGCTCCGGTGCGATGTACAAAACCTGCCGGACAGCCCGATTAGTAAAGCGGAGACGCACAAGTACGAGCCCGTATTCCGGTTTGTCGCAATTTGTAGGTTGGAGCCTGCCGATCCTCTCCTTTTTCCAGCTTAGGCAGTTGGATAGCCCGCCCGTTGTAACCGTTTACAACAACGCCGTTTCTGTTCCTTTTGCGCCTCTGCATTCAGTTTCTTTTCACCAAGGTCAAAACGCCCTCATATGATGAATTAGTTCACTGGATTAGTCATGCGAGTCGGCACTGGGAAGGAGTTACAACAGTGAAAAGAACGAAGGTCAACATTGTAGTTTCAAGTGCCAGCACAAGCACTCAATTGGACGAACGGACTATCATGCTGAGCGATGCATTGATGAAGAAATGGAAAATCAATCCCAATTCGCCTGTCATGCTGCGCTACGGTGCTGCACGACATGAAGTCAGAGTCGTTCCGACGTCCACTGCAGGCATCCTTCGGCTCGATGCTACCCTTGCGTCCCAATGGGGCCTGATTAACGGCGATTCGTTGTGCGTGCAATATAAATCCAACGTCCGTTACCTGTATCTGGGTCCGTTAATCGGCGTCTTGGTCAGCAGATATTATGCCGGAAACAGCGAAAAGCCATTCGGTACCGTCACTGCGTTTTGCCGTGAGTTAACCGATGCCAGCAAGCTTTACAGCTCTTCGGTTTATTTCATTACCCCGAACGAACTGGGAAACTCAGGCGATACAATAAAGGGATGGCGCTTGACCGGCGGCAAATGGACGAAGCATACCTTTCCGATGCCTCATGTCGTTTATAACCGCTTGACGTCCCGCAAGTTGGAAAACATGGCCAGCGTCCAGCAGTTTTTTCGTCATGCCAAAACGCATCACAATGCAGCCCTGTTTAACGAAAAATATTTAAATAAGACCGAGGTCTTCGAAGCATTGAACAAGGAAAGCTCACTGCATCAGTATTTGCCCGAATCCCATCATCTGCGGAATTATCAAACCTTGAAGGATATGTGCGGCAAATACCGCGTTGTATTTCTGAAGCCGGCTTCCGGCAGCCTTGGCAAAGGCATCATCCGGATCACGAGAACCAGCAGCCAATCCTATATTTGTCATATTACCAATGTTAACGGCGCCCGTAAACAAACCTATGCGAATTTGTCTCAGCTCTTCTCCGCTTTTGCCGGAAAAATCAAACAAAGACGCTATCAAATCCAGCAAGGCGTGAATCTCATTTCCGTAGACGGACATCCAGTTGATTTCCGCGCTGTAGTCCAACGTAATGAGCTGGGTCAATGGGTCGTCACATCCACCGTAGCCCGAATTGCCGGAAACCATCACTTTGTTTCCAATCTTGCTCGCGGAGGCAGCCTGTCGACGGTGAAGGAAGCGCTCGCCCGCTCGAACTCTCCAACAGGCACCGGCGGCTCCTTGAAGCTGCGCAAAGCGGCTTTAGCTATCGCCAAGGGCATTGAAACGAATATCCCTGCGCATTTTGCCGAGCTGGGCATCGACCTCGCGATGGATACGCAGGGGAATGTGTGGCTGCTGGAAGTCAACTCGAAGCCGTCCAAGGAAGACAATGCCGCTTTATCGGACGAAATAAAAATACGTCCATCCGTGAAAAGAGTCATTCAGTATTCCCGTTATGCGGCCAAATTTTAAAATCGAGGTGATCTCATGATGGCACCGACGTCCCGACACGCATTGGGCATCATGACCACTCATACGGAAGGGAATCCCCCCTTTTACAATCGTGACTTTTATCGAAAGCTGTGCCTGATAGGCGCAAAATCGGGATTCACTGTATTTGTATTTACACCGCAAGGCATCCGCTGGGCCGAGGGCACGGTCACAGGCTTTGTGTACGATAAAAATACCCGTAGGTGGAGACCGCATGAATGCCCTATGCCGAGCGTCGTGTACGACCGCTGCTTTTTTACGAATCGGGGCCAATATGTGGAATACCGCGAAACGGTCCGGAGGCTGCAGCTCTTTCCGTCCATCCATTTTCTCGGGCGCGGCCTCAAGGGCAAATGGGAAGTCCAGCAAATGCTGGAGAAAGACGGCCGTTTCGATATGCACCTGCCGAAAACGGAAGTGATGCGCAGCGTGCGCTCTGCGGCCGAATGGCTTCAGGAGCACGGCACGGTGCTCATGAAGCCGCAAGCCGGATCGCAAGGCCGCGGCGTGCTGCTCGTGCAGCGCACCGCCGCTTCCGCTACGACAGCACGGCTGCATGCGGCTGACTCCGTCGCGCCCGAGAGCGCGGAAACCGCCCCGACGGCGTTTACCGTGCGCGGGCGCGATGCGCGCAATCGCCGCATCAAGCGCAGCTTCGCCGACAAGGCGGAGCTGCTCCGCTGGCTGCGCCGCTTCACGGCAAAGCGCGATTACTTGCTGCAGCAGTATTTGCAGCTGCACGGCAGCTCCGGCGAAGCGTTCGACGTACGCTCCCTTGTGCAAAAGGACGGCAACGGCCGCTGGCAAATGACCGGCATGGCGGTCCGCAAGGGGCAATCCGGCAGCCTGACCTCCAACCTGCACGGCGGCGGCCAGGTCGAACCCGCCTTCGCCTACATCGAAGGCCAATTCGGAACCGAAAAGGCCAAGATCATCCGGGAGCAGCTGGAACGGCTGTCCATGCAAATTCCGGAGGCGCTCGAGCAATGCCACGGGCGGCTCGCAGAGCTCGGCATCGACTTCGGAGTCGATACCGATGGGCAAATATGGATATTGGAGGTCAACTCCAAGCCGGGCCGGGCCATCTTCGCCCATCTTAATGACGATGCGGCAAGGAATAAAGCATTGGCCAATCCGGTGCTGTATGCCCGTTATCTGATCCGCTCGCGAGAGACGTTGAATCCGGCGCGCAGCCTTAAGAACACACCAAGGCCGGCTAAATCCCAATAGAGCCGGCCCGATGACGAAACATCGCTTACGAAGTAAGCTTTCCTCCGGATCGCAGCGCACGCTCGCGCTGCTACGGAGATAGCTTTGCTGTCGCAAAGCTTTTTTAGGAGGATACCCATGAGTTTGACAACTTGCACGATTCATGTGACGCAGAGACAGGAAAGAGTCATCTACTTGACTAGTGAATTGGCGAGAACCCTCAAGCTGGCGAAAACAAGAACCGTGACCCTTCACCTGGGCAATAAAACCGCCTCCACAGGTTTCAAGCTGTTGAAAAAACCAGGCAGCCATTTGTATGTGCCGCTCGCTATCATGTCCCAGCTCAAAATTCCAAGCTTGGACTCGACATTGATCATTTGCAATAACGGCAAGGACATCCGCATTGGTCCGTTGATCGGAATATTGACCAGCGTATCGAACAGCTCCAACCCTTTCGGGTCGCGCACGGAATTTATCCGTCAGTTCGTTCGCGTCGCTTCCGGCCGCTCGTTCTTCTTCGGCTTCTCCCCGCGCGACGTGAACTGGGATCAAGCTACGGTAACCGGGACGTTCGCGCGAAAGGACGGCGGCTGGTACCGCAAAACCGTGCCTCTGCCGGATGTTGTCTATAACCGGCTGCCGAGCCGCAAATCGGAGAAACTGCCATCCATGAACGAATTCAAACAGCGCTTTGTCAAACGGAACATCCCGCTATTCAACTGGGCTTTTTTCGAGAAATGGGATATCTACAATCTGCTCGAGGGAACGGATGCGTTCAAATATGTGCCTGAATCGCACATCAATCCTTCCTCAATCCAAATAAAAGAGATGTTGGATAGACACAAATTTATATATTTGAAGCCGACAGCGGGCAGTCTGGGCTTCGGGATCTACCGTCTTACGTACAATCCGAAACGCGGCTATTACGCGCGTTACCGGCAAGGCAACCGCAATGTGCTGCTCCGGTTCAACAAATTCGACGGCTTGATGCAGCATTTGAGAAGCAGTAATGCCAAGCTTAGCAATTATGTGGCGCAGCAAGGCATTCGCCTGATCGAAATCGACAATTGCCCGATCGATTTTCGCTTCCACCTGACCAAGAACATCAGCAACCAGTGGGTGGTTGCGGGGATCGGTGCCAAGAAAGCCGGCAAAGGCAGCGTGACGACCCACGTGCGCACCGGCGGGCAGCTGATGACTCCGGAGCAGGTGATGAAGCAAATATTCGGAGCCCGGGCGGACCAAGTATTGACCTCCGCCAAGGAAGCGGCGATCAAGCTGGCTGAAACGATAGAGGATAACGATCGTCATACGTTGGGCGAGCTTGGCTTCGACCTCGGTATTGATCATAACGAACGGATCTGGATGTTCGAAGCGAATTCCAAGCCTGGACGTTCCATCTTCAAGCATCCGGCACTCAAAGGAGAAGGTAAGGCATCTGTGCAGTACATTCATGACTACTGCCAGTACCTTAGCCGATTTCGAGCAAGGAGGGAGACCTGAGTGGACATCGAACTACACGAAAACCAACGTCCTACGATGGCCATTCTCACGTACGCCGATCAAAAACGGGTTTTTCGCGGAAATCAGGAAAATTTTATCGATTTGATTCATACCGGCGAAGAATATGGAGTTCTGGTTTACGTAATGACGACAGCCGAATTCAAGCTGATGGGCAATCAGGCGATCGGGTATACGTATAACTCTCAAACGAATAAGTGGAGAAAAGAGCTGCTTCCTCTCCCGCACGTCATTTATAACCGGATTCCGTTCCGCAAATACGAGCTGCTTCCCGAAGTTCAGCAAGTATTACAGGCATGCATAAAGCATAGAAAAATCCGTTTTTTCAATCCAACCTTCTTCAACAAGTGGACTTTATTCGAATGGTTGAACAAATCGAAGAACACGCAATCGTTAATCCCGGCCACCCAAAAGCTGACAACGAATGCGGATTTGGAATCGCTTCTGCTGAAGCATCCCAATCTTTATCTCAAGCCGATCCGCGGGAAAGCGGGCAAGGGGATCATGAAGGTAAGCCGAATCTATGAAAAAAACGCCAAAGCCCGCCGATACGAGCTAAGCGTTCAAGATAAAACGAAAAGCCATATTTCCCGGTATTCGAACATTCCCCAACTATGGAACCAAATCCGTGAAATGATGGGATCGCAGGATTACATTATCCAGCAGGGCATCACCTTGGCCAACTACAAGCAGCGTCCGTATGATCTACGGGTTCTCGTACAAAAAAACAGCAAAGGCCGCTGGACCATTGCCGGAGTAGGCGCAAGACTTGCGGGCAAAATGAGCATTACGACTCATGTTCCGCGAGGCGGCTCCATCGACGATCCCGTCAAGCTGCTGGAGTCGGGATTCGGTCCCGCGGGCAGCAAAAAAATATTAAACCGCGCCAAGAAGTCCGCTCTGATCATCGCCAAGCAAATAGAGCGAGCCAGCCAATCGATGCTGGGCGAAATGTCTATGGATTTGGGCGTGGATAACAACGGCCAAATCTGGTTCTTCGAAGCCAACTCCAAACCGATGAAGTTCGACGAGCCCCATATACGGAAAAAATCATTGGATAACCTGATCCAATACAGCATCCATTTAGCCAAACAGCCGACCAAAGCCCCCCGCTTATCCAGCGGTGCCGTGAAACGAAACGCGGCTAAAGACTCCACCTCCAAAGCAAGATAACCGCCATGACCGTCCGGCGGGAGACAGAGAGCCACTGAAGTCTCCCTGCCGGATTCATGGCGACAGAATAGATGAGAGCCCCGGACAGCAAATGCTATCGCGGGGCTCTCTCCTTTACGGCGTCATGCCGAAGGAATCCGGAATGACGGATGGGATCTATGACTCTTCTTTTGCCTCATCCGTCGATCTGAGGGAACGGATGGAGCTGGCGATTTTGCCGAACAGCTGGGGATCGGAGTGAAACCGGAACAGCTGAAATTGCGGCTTCGTGTTCGCCTCCAGCAGCCATATATGCTGTTTCGTATCAATGGCGAGATCCAGCCCCAGCTCGGTGATGTTGGGAAAATGCCGCTTCATCCCTTCAGCGATTTTGAACGACATCACCTTGATCCGCTCATCCCATTTGGGAGCGTCTTTCTTGGAAACGCGAAGCGTATGCGCCAGCGCCTGATGCAGCCCGATCGCCTTGCCTCCGCTGCTGTAGTTCGTCACAAACTGGTTTTTGGCGGCAACCTTGCCCATAATGCCGTAAAATTTCCATTTCTCATTAGCACTTATAAGCAGAAGCACACGGTAATCGACCGGATTCCCTTTGAATCGAATCAGGTCGATGCCTTGCTGTACAATATACCTTTTCTCTCCGAATCGTTGTTCCAGCTTCGTAGCCGCGGTATGCAAACTGGTGAACCTGTACGTATGGGAAGCCGTTTGGATGGTGCATGCATCTTCACCGCCGCGGGTCACCTTCAAGATGCCTTGCCCCTGCATGCCAAGGTCCGGCTTGAGAAACAGGACGGAATGCCGTCCGACCATCTCCTTGAACGATTGCGGCGAGAACAGCTCGGTTTCCGGCAAATAGGTGCGAAGCTCAGGCTCGCTCCACAGCGCCTCGTGCTTCAACCATTTTCTTCCGGGGTACTTAAGCAAATTTCCTTTCAACTCAATCTCCTCCGTGTGAATACCAGCGGGTGCAAGCCTTCCATTAGCTGTCACTAACGTTATTTATACTATTCGAGCCATAGCCAATGAGTACCATGGCCAAGTTAACATTCACAGCTTCCGCTAACGGATAAGGACGGGTAAATTTGGGCTGACACCATTACGCGGGACAAGTGACCTGCTCATATAATATGTTGCGGCCCCTGCTTGGAAACGACGGCATCGGGACCAAATGAACTAGGACGGAACAACATAGACGGGAGAGTAAGTATGAGCGAAATATTGGGCATTATGACGCACGCAATCAAGAACCCGGACCATTTCCGCCGCCATGCCCGGGCAGCAATAGGGGAATCGTTTGACGGAGTGCTGCTGTATACCCCTCAAGGCGTCGATTTACACAACAAGCAAATCCGGGGCTATCTCTATCGGGATGGCGGCTGGTCGAAGAAGAACGCATCGTATCCGAAGATCAATCTGGATATCGGCTTCTATCCCCCATCCTCCCTGCGTAAAGCGAGCTTGGTGAAGGCACATAAGGAGCTGCGCTTCACCGCTTACGGTTTGGGCAACAAAAGCAAAATACAAAAGCACTTGGTAGCTTCATCGTTTCTGAAGCCTTACCTCCTGCCGACCGAACGCGTCCAAACGAGCGCGCAATTCTCCGATTTTTTGGAAAAGCACCGCAGCGTGATGCTGAAGCCTATCAACGGCTGGGGCGGCAGAGGCATTATCAGGGTCACGATGGATAAAAACCGTTTCCAGGTGGAGCAGAACAACAAGAAGACGGTCCATTTGCCGCTGTCCCGCCTCAGTTCCTTTCTGCACGGTGTGCTGAGCCGCGGAGGCCGCCATATTATGCAAAAATGGATTGACATTCGCAATAGTGAGGGAAGCGTATATGACATCCGTGCACTCGCTCAAAAAAACGGCGAAGGGAAATGGCAGACTACAGGGACCGCTGTGCGGGAAGGGAAGCGCGGCGTTATCACCTCCAATATTAAAAGCGGAGGACACGCTTACGATGTGGAGCGTTATCTGAAAAAGCAATTCAATAACGAGAAAGCCGAGGCATTAACGAAATCGATCGCCGAGGTGGCTTCTTACATTCCGCCCTATATGGAGAAATCCTATAATACCCGCCTATCGGAGCTTGGCATCGATCTCGCTGTCGATTCGAGCGGGCGTCTATGGCTGTTGGAGGTCAATATTAAGCCGGGCAAATCGATCATGAAGATGGTGTACGGCCAAAATGCCTGGGAGCAAAGCTTCCGCCTGCCGTATCAGAACGCGAGACATATGCTGAAAGCCAAATGAGGTCAAGAATGACGAACAGCCCGTTCTGCCTGATAAGCCCCAACTCCCGAGGCCGCAGAATGGGATACATAGCATTGTTAATTTATTACAGCCGGTCCGGCCCGTTTTTCATAAATACAAGAGGATATAACCTGGCTTCAATCAGCGCCGACAAAGGGACTAGCCATTTCCTCGTTTGGCTAGGGATACCCTTACCGTCCATTATTTTCATAAACCGATTTCCAAATTGAAGAAATTTCGCGTTGGTTGGCACTATATACCAGTGAAAAGCTTTAGCAAATCTTGCTATGATGGCTAAGTAACCCAATTCAGGAGAGGTTATGCAACTCAGTGAAGGAGATGGTAAAGTGAAGAAAAGGATCATCAGTTTAACGTTGGCTTTGTCCCTGGGGATAACAGGAATAGCTTCCGCTAGTGCGAGTTACTCTACTTCGGGTGCCATTGCCAAATATAACAAGTACATTAACGCTGACAGTTACGTCAAGGACGAGCTTTACAATGTCGCTGATTTCCGTAAAAATTACGCGGGTTCCGAAGGAACGCTGGCTTATCAAATCGTAGATAGAGCTATTTGGTATATGGAAAACGGATATTTTGTATATGGACATGGAACCGATGCCTACGGCAAATACGGATATGAAGATTGCTCCGGATTCACCCGGCTCGTATTCGGAGACTTCGGCTTCAATATTACCGGCACTTCCGCAAATTACGATTCCGTCGGAACGAAAGTAGCGGGCGTCGGCAAGAAGCAAGTGAACGGCAAATGGCAGCTGACCGGCGTGGACAACTTGAAGATCGGCGACATCTTGACCTGGCAGCAGAGCGATCATATTACCCACGTAGCCATTTATATGGGTAAAAATCGCGATGGACAACCTGTCGTTCTCGGCACGAGAGATGACGGCAACCCTACAGGCTTAGGAACCATCGACAGCTGGTCTTATTGGTGGGGAGAGAAGTTCCATTCCGCAAGACGCGTTCTTCCTGAAGCGGCATTTACCGGTATGGCCGGCAAAACAGCCAACGCACCTGTCATTCCGAAATCGTATGTGCTGCCTCCGCAAAAAACGGTTCCGGCATGGAAGCCAGGCACGACAACACCGACACCAACACCAACACCAACTCCGACACCAACGCCTACGCCGACGCCGACTCCGAAGCCGCCGGCTGAGCAGAAGAAATATGTTGTAACGAAAAACGGCTGGGTATCGTTTAAAGCATCCGCAAGCTCCGCTTCCGACGCGGTAGGTCGATTGCAATTGGGACAAAAAGCCGAACTGATTAAACAATATAATTCCTATTGGTATCAAGTCAAATGGAATGGCAAGACGGTATACATAACAACGAACAGCAAATATACTAAAGTCGTTACGGAATAGTATATCCATCCGTAGACGAAAAAACGTCGTTTGAATCCAAACGGCGTTTCTTTTTTTGCTTATGTATTCGCGGCTCGAGCCAGCTGGAATACCAGCTGGCTGTCAAGTGCGCTCAGGATCGCTATCGGGTCTCTCCTACCTTTGCTGTTTAGCGGCTCTTACGGAGCGTACAGATGAGGCTATACGGGCGTAAAGCCCCCGGTTAGCATGATGCCTGAATAATTGGTATTGAGGCCTTGTGTTCGCCTCCAGCAGCCATATACGTTGATCGGCATCGATTGCGACATCGAGTCCCAGCTCGGTCACGTTAGGATAGTATTTTTGTAAAGCTTCGGCAAGCTGAAGCGACAAGCTTTTCAACCGTTCATCCCAGTTAACGTCTCCCAATTTTTCATTACCGAACGCCTTCGAAAGTGCTTCCTGCAGCCTAATTGCTTTCCCGCCGCGCGCGTAGTTCGTCACAAACCGGTTTTTGGCCGCCACTTTTCCCATAATGCCAAAAAACTTCCACTTCCCGTTCGTCTTGTGCAAGAGAATACGGAAATCGACTGGACGGCCTTTGATCCGTATCAGGTCAATTCCTTGCTGCACAATGTACCTCTTGCCTCCGATCAGCTTATTGAGTCTGCGGGCAGCAGATGATGCGCCTCTCCTCTTGTAGGTCTTCGAGGCGGTCTGAATCGTGCATTCGCCTTCCTTAACGCGTGATACCTTCACAATGCCTTGTCCCCTCATTCCCAAATCGGGCTTGAGAAACACGACGGGATGCTGTTCTATCATTTTCTTGAAAGATTGGGGCGTAAACAGTTCCGTAACCGGCAAATGGGGGCGAAGGCCTTCTTCATTCCAAAGCGACTCATGCTTCGACCATTTCCTACCTGGATATTTCAGCAAATTTCCTTTCACTGTGGGATCTCCTCCGTGATGATTAACAGCGGTAGCACGTCTTAACCTCCTAGGAAGACGTGATTTATAGTATTCTCCCCTTTGACAAAGAGTGATAGGCATAGGTTTATTATGCCCGCCCGGACGGGCTGTGCTATCGCCTGAGGTAAAATTGGGCGCTGCGGCTTAACCCGGACAAGACTCCAAGTCATATGATATTATGCGGTTCCATACTACGGAGAGCGCTGCAGACGACTACAGTCATAAGAACGGAGATGAGTCATGAGTACGGAAATTACGATCGCCGCGGTAGGGGACTTTTTGATCAAAACAAGAATTATTCGATCAGCCAAAGTTTCCGGCGACAAAAACTTTTCCTTTGATGAAATATTTGAGCCCGTGGCCCCTTATTTGCGGGAAGCCGATCTGACTATCGGCAATCTGGAAACTACCTTTTCCGGACCCGGGATAGGAGACTATCTTGTGCCCCGCAGAAATCCCAAGACGAAATGGCCTTTGTTCAATTGCCCCGATCAATTCGCAGGTACTTTGAAAAACCTCGGCTTTGACGTACTCAGCACTGCCAACAACCATTGTGTGGATTGCGGGATCAGCGGGCTGAAACGGACATTAAAAGTGCTTGATGCGAAGGGAATCGCCCATACAGGCACTTATCGCTCATATAACGAATCGAGAGAATTGCTGATCAAGAATGTGAAGGGAATCAAAATCGGTTTCTTGGCGTATACCAAAGGGACCAACCGCATGCCCGTTCCATCGGATCATTCGTGGGCCGTCAACCTGATCGACACGAATAAAATGATTGCGGATCTGAAGCGGCTGAAGGCAAGAAACGTCGATCTTATTATCGTATGTATGCATTTCGGAAGAGAATACCGCAAATTGCCGATAGACGAGCAAAGAAACTGGGTGCGCATCCTGTTTAAATACGGGGCGGATATCGTTCTCGGCGCGCACTCGCATGTCATTCAGCCGGCCATTATGCAAGAAGTGAAGGATCATACGGGAGTTACCAGAAGAAGATTCGCTATTTATTCCTTAGGGAACTTCATCTCCACCAGACTGTACCGGAACGACCATACGCTAACGGGTCTTATCACAAGAATCAAAGTCCGCAAGCATGACGACGGACGAATCGAGATCATGAATACAGACTTCATTCCGACGTGGGTCAAATCGGTCAAGAACGGCTTCCGTGTTGTCCCTCTCGGCAAAGCGGTGGAGAAGAAGATAGGATCCAGCAGCGGCGAAACGGAGAGAATGAAGGCGATGTATCAGCATGTGAAACGCCATATTACGAAGTATTCCGATCCTCCGGAGTTTAAAATGATTTAAAATGAAGAAACCTTCCAATAATCGCAATTCCGTGAGGAATCGCAGACTGTTGGAAGGATCGAAGGCTGCTCTATATTAGCTACAGCACCCGGATACTATTTAATGACGCGTCTAGCGACAGTAAATCTGGATTTGTAGTAGCTGTTTGTATAAATGTTCGTGATGGTAACGTCACGGGAAGAATTCAGATTATGAATCATTTTGCCGTCTCCGATATAGATCCCTACATGGCCGACATCGCTTATTGTTTTAGAGCTTCCCATTTTACCGAAGAAAATCAGGTCGCCTTTTTTAAAGTTGCCCCATGCGATCTTTTGACCTACCTTCGCTTGAGCGTCGTCGTCCCGGTTGACGAGGGTTACGCCGACATTGGCCAGCTTGTACACCAAAGCGGTAAATCCGGAGCAGTCCGTTTTATATGGCGCATGCGCTTCTTGACGGTCTCTCCAGTTCACGTATTGAACTTTATTTTCAAGAGACAACGCAGTTTTTACGATTTTATCTCTTTTCGCATCAGCGGAAGTAGCTGCATCGGCGCTTTGTACGAATCCTGTAATAGGCATGCTCATAGCCAATACCAATACCAGAAGTTTTGTTTTCATTCCTTTTTTCATGTAACTCACTCCTCTTATTAGTGTCACGTGTATTATAAATACAAACTTCGGGCTAACAGAACCCTCTAAAAATTGGAATTACGACTTAATTCGACACACTTCGACATCCAAGAAAACCAGCAGTCATGCGGCTTTCGCCCCGGCTGGATCGTAGAGATTTTTCCCAAATGAATAATTCTTAAGTTGTAATATCAAACTAGGTATGCTATAATGCCGATTTTTCTTAAAACAGCGTGATTTCAAGCAATAACCGGCAAAAAAAGCAAACAAAAAAGAGCCTGTAAACCCAGGCTCTTTTGCATGTCGGGAAGCTCCCGAAAGCTGTGCATTCCCCTTGTTTATGATTAATACAAAGTCAAAATATCGCTAAACCGGCCGATCCGAACATCCGCATGCTCCAGTTCGCCCTCTTTGCGGAATCCCGCATAATCGCAGCCGATGACGGGCAATCCGTTCATCTTGCCGGCCTCGACATCCGAGGAACGGTCTCCGACCATCCATGCCGACTTCACGCCGTATGTCTCCAGCAGCATGCGGACCAAATCTACCTTAGAGCGGGTCCGGAATTCTCCCGCACTATACAATCCCTCAAATAAAGGAGCAAGCTGTTTATGCTCGATAACTCGCTTGACGTAATCCTCCAGCCCGTTGCTCGCGACGAACAAACGGATTCCTTGCTCGCGAAGCGCCGCTAACGTTTCGGCGACACCGTCGTACATTTTCCCTTCCCCTTGCTCCAGACCCCGGATCTGATAGTCCAGCAGCAGCTCGTCGGCGCGGCGGTGCACCTGCACATCGACACCCGGCATAACCCGCTGCCAAATATGCTCAAGCAGCATCCCCAGGCTGCCTAATATTTCGCTCTCGGGCGGCGTAGCCCCTGTATACAATCCTTCGGACCGAAGCTGGTCGAAGGTCGCGTGGTATGCCGGCAGCAGCAATGTTTCCGTCTGGAACAGCGTGCCGTCCAGATCGAACAGCATGGCTTCCGGCTTTTGTAATGTTGGTTGCAAAGCTTGTCCCCTCCTGATTGTGGTCATTTCCTTTTTATACAAACACGATTTCCCCCCAAAGTCAAACATACTTTCTTAATAAATCCAGAAGGGGTGTCCGATCTGATTGCGAAATCCGAACAAGCTGATTTGTTCACTTTTCGATATGGATGAAATGGTCTGCGAACCATACATATGTAAGGAACGACGAACGCTTTTCTTTCAACAAAATCCCATCAGATTGCGAGTGATGCATATGGTGAAATTTTGTTCAAAGTGTAATGAAAAGATGAGTGAAGGAGAGATTGTTTGTAAATACTGCGGAACGTTCCTGACTTCCGTCGAGGACCCTGCGGCAGCCGACAAGAGCAAGCCGTCATCGTCCGGGTCGCAAGCAAGAAGCTTTTGGTTCATCCTTATTCTTGTGGTGATTGTAATCGGCATTATCGTCTATTTTTCTAGGTAATCCCCTTCCATGGGCAGCCTGCGGGCTGCTCTTTCTTTTGCCGTTTGCCGTATGTGGAGTTGCCGATAAGGGCTGGATGATCCGATAGAGCATACCAATGAAGACTTTCTAAAGGAGGGCTTTGCTAATGTGCTGCTTGGGAGGAAGGAGTGAGGCAGTGCATGCTGGTTGAGTAGGTTATCAAGGGGATTGAACCCTGGCTTGCCGACAAGCCTGCGTCAAAGCAATCGTTACACAGCTTGTTCGGCAATAACCAGGCTCCGTCTCGGTTATTAAAATACTTTTTTGGCGCCTTGCTCCGTTTTCAAAATTTCGACCGCTTCGCGGAACCGCAGCGAATGTACGATTTCCCTCTCGCGCAAAAACTTCAATCCGTCCTGCAGGTCCACGTCGTCCGTCATATCGATCAGCCACTGGTAGGTGGCTCTCGCCTTTTCCTCCGCGGCAATATCCTCGTACAAATCCGCTATAGGATCGCCTTTCGCTTGAATATAGGCCGCCGTCCATGGAACGCCCGAAGCATTCTCGTAAAATAAAGCCCGGTCATGGCTTACATAATGCGGGTCGAGTCCCGCCGCTTTAATCTGCTCCCTCGTTGCATCCTTCGTAAGCTTATACACCATCGTCGCAATCATCTCAAGGTGAGCGAATTCTTCGGTCGATATGTCCGTCAGCAAACCAATAATTTTGTCCGGTATCGTATATCTCTGGTTCATGTAGCGAAGCGCTGCGGCCAGCTCACCGTCCGCTCCACCGTATTGCTCCAACAGCAGCTTCGCCATACGAGGGTCGCACTTGCTGACTTTGACAGGGTACTGCAGCTTTTTCTCATAAATCCACATGCCGTTGCTCCTCTCCCTTCGCTTTTTGCTGATACGGTCTCGTCACACCTGCCAAGGCCAGGGGGTGTCGTTCCATTGCCAAGGATATTGAGAAAAGCTGCGGCCGAAGCTTTGGAGCGGTCCGTACAGCATTTCGAATTCATGAGCCAGCTCCATTCGTTGTTGCGTGCAATGATTGTATTGATTCAATGCATTGCTGTCGAGCGGATGAGTGTCGAGATAGAGAGTTAGCTCCACCAGTACGAAATCTACCGCCTGCAGCTCCTGCAGCAGCGCGTAATACTGCTCCGGCATTTGTTTATGTTTATCCATACCAATTCATCTCCCCTCTCCTAGCATCCCGGTTCGTAAGGACTGTAGAGCGCGGGCCAGAGCGTGCCTAGCTTCAATGCTTCCTGCGGCGAAAATTGGGGCAAATTCATCGGTTGAAAACACATAAACAGTTGCGGCGGCGTGGAATACGTCTTGGCGACAATCGGCGGACACGGGTCACAGGGACCCCGATACGGATACCATACTCTTACTTGAGAAGTGTGCACATGGATGCCTCCTTCTTATGTTGAACTGCTACCAATATTTATACATTGAGGCCCTGTCCATTATGAGTATAAAATAGAACAATACCCGAAATTGCAGGAAAAACCGCCAAGGAGGGAATATTGACAACGTGAAGAAAGCGTTTACAAAAAGTCTCGCCGCCGCTCTGATCCTTGTTACTTCCAGTCTGCCTTTGCACAACCTGTCTGCTCAAGCCGCTGCATCCGCGGCAACGGAAGCACAAACCGCCACTCTATCCCAAGGCATGTCGGGAAATGCCATCGGTACGCTGCAAAGCCGTTTGAAAGCTCTAGGATACTTTACATATCCAAATATTACCTCTTATTTCGGAACGATCACCGCGCAAGCGGTTCGCAGCTTTCAGCAAGCCTACAGCTTGCCCGTCACCGGCACAGCCAACGCCGCAACTCAAGAAGCGTTGTCGCGCGCCGTCGTGAAGCAGCAGATAGTCAAAGACGCGAACAACTACTTGCGTGTCCCCTACGTATGGGGAGGCACTACACCTTCGGGATTCGATTGCTCAGGATTCATTTATTTCATGTTCCAAAAGTTCGGCCTCTCCTTCGAGCGGACGTCCTCGGAACAAATGGCCGGGATGGGAACCGCGGTGAGCCGCGCAAACCTCCAGCCGGGAGACTGGGTCTTCTTCGGATTGAACGAGCCCGGCGTCGTATCCCACGTCGGAATGTATACCGGCAACGGCGAATTCATATCGGCTACAAGATCGATGGGGGTCTACATACAAAAGCTCGATAACAGCTATTGGGGCCCCAAATATCTCGGTGCGAGACGCTATTGACATTGGATGAAAAAAGCCGCTTAAGCCGGGCTCCGCAGGAATTGTCCGCTTAAGCGGCTTGGCGCTTAATGTATGCGGTCTACTCCATGAGTCCGGCTTCAACGGCTTGCTTATCTAATGAAAGAACGGATTATCGTGTAAGCGTTTATCTTAATCCAGCTTGATATTGATTTTGAGCAAGCCGACTCTCCTCAGTGCCTGATACACAATAATCAGGATCGGTCCAAAAATTAGACCGACCACGCCGATGAGCTTGAAGCCGATATACATGCTCATCAATGCCGCCAGAGCGTTAATGCCTACCGCATCCCCGATAATTTTCGGTTCGATCAGCTTGCGGAAGATCATGATGAAGAACAGCAGCACGAGCAGGCCGATCGCCAGCTGAATATTGCCCGTAAGGATGCTGTACAACGCCCAAGGGATGAGCACCGCGCTCGTTCCGAGAATCGGCAGCACATCAACTATCACTATCAGCAGGGCGATAGCCAGCGGGTAGTCTACTCTTAAGAACAGCAGTCCGATAAGCGTTACGATGTAGGTTAACAGACTGATCAGCACTTGGGCGAACAGAAAGCCGAGGATGGCTCTTCGCAGGTCATTAAGCACCGATACGACCTTCGTCTGCGACGGCTTCTCGAACAAATTGAGGAATGACTGGTACAAGCCCGGCAAGCCGATCGATATCAAGTACAGTCCGATAATGAAGACAACGAAGAAAATGAACAAATTCGGGATCGTCTTCGCAATGTTCAGGAAGTAAGCCGATACGGCCGTAACGATGCCTTTCACATTGTCGGTAATCGTGCTGACGCCGGACTCGAGCCATGCTTCGAGCTGCTCCGCCATACCGGCCGGCAGCGAATCGTATAGCAATCTCGTCTTTGCCGTCGTATCCTCGAAGAACAGCTTGGCGTTGTTCAGATAGTCGGGAGCATTTTTCCAAAACTGTATCAGCTCCGAAACCATTTTAAACCCGATCAAATAAAGAAAGCCTAGCATCAATCCGGTGAACAAAGTGCATACCAGCGCGGCGGCCCACATCCGTTTCACTTTAACCAGCTTCATAAGCCATTGAACGCAAGGCTCCAAAAAGATGGCGATGAGCATAGCCAGCAAAAAAGGAAAACCGATTGTGAACACCCCGTACAGCAATACGACGCCGATAGCGCAAAACAGAATCGTTCTTAACGACATACCCGGGCAATTCCCCTTTACCCTTTATTCAAGCTCGTAATCCGCAATGTTCTCCTGCTCCAGACGGCGGATGAGTACCCTCATAATACGGAGCCTCCGCACTTCGGCAATTTCGAATTCGAACGATCCGTACAGAAGCTTCTTCCCCTTCGATACCGCTCCCTCCAGCTGCGTGAACAGCCAGCCGCCAATCGAGTCGATCTCTTCGTCTTCTATACCGAGCGTCAGGAGCTCATCGAGGTCTTCGAGCAATACGCGCCCGTCTACAGAATATGCTTCACCCTTCTTCTCAATGCTCGGACGTTCATTCTCGTCGAATTCATCATGCATTTCTCCCACGATTTCTTCCAAAATATCTTCGGCCGTCAAAAGCCCTGCCGTTCCGCCGTACTCGTCCACCACAATGACAAGCTGCGAATGCTTGCGCTGCATCAGCTTCAGCACATGGCTGATTTCCATCGATTCCGGCACCATCAGCACCGGTCTTATAAACGCGGTCAAGTCGTGATCCTCATCGGGATCGGCTGTCAATAAGTCGGTTATATGTACGAACCCGAGTATCGTATCCTTGTCTTTACGAGCAACCGGATAACGGGTATGCTTCGTTCGGTACACGGTCTTTAAATTTTCCTCAAAAGTCCGCTCCGCGTACAAGCACTCCATATCCATCCTCGGCAGCATGATTTCTCTCGCGACCCGATCGGAAAATTCGAAAATGTTATCGAACAAAGCCATTTCGTCCTTGTCGATATGCCCGCTTCGCGCACTCTGATTCATTAATATCCGAATCTCTTCCTCCGTATGCACCGCATCGTGCTCGTTCGCAGGCTGGACCCCGATCAGGCGGAGCAGCCGGTTCGCGGCGCCGTTCAGCACCCAAATCGCAGGAAAAAACACCTTGTAGAACAACAGCAGCGGGCCGGACAGCCAGAGAGCGGCCACTTCCGACTTCTGGATCGCAAACGATTTGGGAGCGAGCTCCCCCAGCACGATATGCAAAAACGTGATCGTCGCAAAGCCGATAAATACCGAGAGCGCCGAGCTGAACCACTCGTTGCTCCAGCCCAGCATGGTGAATAACGGATCGACAATGAGATGGGAAATGGCCGGTTCGCCGACCCAGCCGAGACCAAGCGAAGCTAAAGTGATTCCAAGCTGGGTCGCTGACAAGTAAGCGTCGAGCTTTCGTGTAACGGCCAGGGCGTATTTGGCTTTGCCCACTCCTTCATTTTGCAGCTGCTGAAGCCTTGTCGTCCTTACCTTCACCAATGCAAATTCGGCAGCGACGAAGAAGCCGTTCAGCAGCACCAGCACCAACACCAGCAGGACGTTGAGTAAGATTAAACCCCATTCTAAGCCCACTGAACCTCATACCCCTTCTTATTCAAGCTAGGATAGCGGCGGCAATCCCGAAACGATCGTCAAGTGCCGCCGCTTCAATACGAAGCCCTTTCCGGTAAAGCCTGCGTTATATAACCGCCTTGCGTTTCGTAAAATCAATCTCTTTGTAGTACGTATCCACAACCAGCAAATTCGGTCCGCAGCACCGTGCCGCGGGGCAATGGCAGCTAACCGATCCGTTAAGCGGATGGCGGCCCCACCGTTCGAATACTTGCTCCAGCGTATCCGTATGAATGTTGCCGAGCGGCGGCACATCGGAGAAGTCCGTTACATACACATCGCCGGTAAACAGATTGACGTTCAGCCGGTTGCGTCCATCCGGATCGTTGCGTACCGTAACATTAGGTTCTTCACGCAATCTCCGAATCATGCGCTGATCCTCTTCTCTCGTGCTGCACGAATAATACGGAAGCGTACCGAACAGCATCCACAGCTCGCGGTTTCTTGTATCCAGCAGCCGGTGAATGGCAGCGCGGAAATGCTCCAGCGACAGAACGGGCAAATTGGATGCAAAGGAGCTTGGATACATCGGGTGCACCTCGTGCCTTCTGCAGCCCATCTCCACGATAAGCTGGTGAATCTCGGACAGCTTCTCATGCGTCCGGTAGTTGATCATCGATTCGGCCGAGACGAACATGCCGCCTTTGCTGAGCGCAATCGTATTTTCCACCATCCGTTCGTACATCTTCACAGCCGTTTCGCTCGAAACCGGCCTTCCCGAACGGACGAAGCCGACTTGATGAAAGTCGTCCGCATTCAAATAATTGAAGGATATATGCATTACATCGAGATATGGGGCAAGCAGTTCGTACCGCGCCAGATCCAGTGTCAAATTCGAATTGATCTGGGAACGGACGCCTCGCTCCCGCGCATATTTCAAAATCGGAACAATGTAATCCCGTACCGTTGCTGTATGATAGCTTGGCTCTCCTCCGGTTATGCTGATCGTCTCCAGATGCTCCACCTGCTCCAGCTGCTGCAGAATCTTCGCCACAGGAATACGCGGTCCCTCGGTCATCGTCAGTGTCTCGCCTACCGCACAATGCTCGCACCGCATGTTGCACAGATTGGTCACCGTCAATTCGACGCTGGTCAGCTTATGCTTGCCGTGCCGCTCCAGAGATCGAATGGGGTCCCAAGGGTCGTTTTCGGGCGTTAATGCTGGTAGTACGGGAATCTGATTATCTATCATGCTTCAATTTCACACCTGACTGTATAAAGTATTTTTACCACCTATTGTATCGTATGACGCATGAAAATGAAACCAAACCGGGGAAATCCGTCCCCAATGCAAAATAGCCCGGGGATCCCGGGCCGGTTCGTGCTTCCTCTATATGAAACGATTAAACGGTATCGTTAACTCCTGTTACCATAACGGACAGCTTCTCGGATAAATCTACGTCGAACGGCGCCTTCAGCTCCTGACCTTCTTCATCCTTCAATATCCGCACAATCGGTCTTTGCGGGAACATTTTGTTCAGGCCGACGACCGTGCCGCTTTCACCCGTGCTTAACGTAATGGAAACGCCGATGGGATAAATGGCGATTTTATCGCGGAACAGCTCGATCTTTTGCTTCTCGTACAGCGTATCCGTACCGGTAAATAATATTTCCAGCGCTTGATGAGGCAGCATCGCCTTGCGGTATACCCGGTGCGTCGTCATCGCGTCATAGGAATCGACCAGCCCGATCCAGCGGGCATATTCGTGAATGTCGGTTCCGACGATGCCGCGCGGATAGCCGCTCCCGTTTAGACGTTCGTGATGCTGGAAGGCGCAGTGGGCCGCAAGCAGCGGAATGTTCGGCTCATCCTTTAATATTCTGAACCCGTACTCGGTATGCCTTTTGATACTTGTGAACTCATCATCCGTCAGCTTGCTGTTTTTGCGCAGGAGCTCCAAAGGGACTTGCGTCTTTCCGATGTCGTGAAGCAGCGCACCGAGCCCTAACGTCATTAATTCTTCCCGGCTATAGCCATATTCCATTCCCAGCATGGTCGTATAGATGCAAACATTCAAGGAATGCTGAAACAAATAATCGTCCATTACGCAAATGTTGGTCAGCATGATCATCGCGTCCTGGTGCCCGCTCAGATCGTCAATAATCATTTTCATGACATTCCCGAACGTTTTGCCGAGATGGAGGTGGTTGGATGTACTGCGGAGAACGGCGCCCTCCATCATCCTGCGGAACGAGGAACGGATTTCCGAGGTCGCTTTAAGCCGGGTCTCATCGCTGATCATATCCTGAATGCTAATATCATTCGTTCTAGGATCGTCGATGTATACAAAATCGACTCCGTGCTCGCTCAAGCGCTGGATCAATCTTTGCGATAATTCGACACGTTCACCCAATAACGTCAAGCCGTCTTCACTATATATTTTTCTTCCCAGTTTCATTCCGGGACGAACCAAGCCAAGAGGAAGCAACCGCATTCAACCACGTCTTCTTTCTTCAAAGTAAAGAAATATTCTATGCCTAATGTATCGGATAACTTGCAAAAGAGCAATAATTAATTTACATTTTTCGACATTATCGCTCTTGGATGAGGCCTCTAAAGCACCTGAAAACGGCCCCAACGTTAGTATTGATGGACATCCAGCAACAAGCTACAATAAAGAAGTTCGCATTAATTGAAGCAGGAGGCAGTTATGTTAAGTTACTGGGTTTCGATCATTATGGGCATCGTAGAAGGACTTACCGAGTTTTTGCCTGTATCTTCTACCGGACATTTGATACTGACACAAGCGCTGCTCGGCATTCCTGAGGACGATGCCATTATGAAGACATTCGAGGTCGTCATACAGCTTGGCGCCATCTTGGCCGTAGTCGTTATTTACTGGAATCGGATTCTGCTGCTCTTCGGGCTGAAGAAGGATCCGGCTCGGTCAGGTAAAAACAAGCTTAATCTGCTCCACATCCTCATCGGGATTTTACCTGCGGGTATCGCAGGGCTTCTGGTGAACGATTGGATCGAAGAGCATTTGTTTTCTCCGAAGACGGTCATCTTGAGCCTTATCGTCGGAGGCGCGCTGCTGATCCTGGCGGAAAAATCCGATTCCAAGAAAACGGCTCAGGAGCTCGACGACATTACTTACCGGCAAGCGTTCTATATCGGCTTATATCAAATATTGGCCGTCATTTGGCCCGGCTTCTCCCGTTCAGGGGCTACGATCGCCGGCGGTATGCTGTCCGGAGTAAGCAGAGGGGCATCGGCGGATTTTACTTTTATATTAGCGATCCCTCTCATGTTCGCCGCGTCCGGCCTATCTTTGCTCAAAGCATATAAATTGTTTACACCAGATATTATCGGCTTTTTTATCACAGGTTTTATAGTATCTTTTATTGTTGCTCTGTTGGCGGTAGTCACGTTCATCAAGCTCGTCTCCCGAATGAAGCTGACTTATTTCGCCTATTACCGCTTCATTCTGGCTGCGCTGTTCATCATCTATTTGTATATATAGCTAATAAGTCAGCCTCGCCCTCGTTGAATGGGAAGAAAAAAAGACTGTTGAGTTCATGTCTCAACAGTCTGAGCTTGTAGTGAAACCCTTAGAACTGAAAAAGCTGTAAGGGTGCCTCGGCGGGGTACCTCCCTCCAGCCGCTGTTGTTTTCAGAAAATCATTATTTTATCGCATTCTAGCGGTAATTTTCTGAAAACAAAGGCGGTCGCTTATGCTCTTCCAGGAGATACCCCGCCTGCCCCTCTTTAGCATTTTCAAGAGATCGGGTTTCACGATAGCCAAAGACAGTTGAGCCCATGTCTCAACAGTCTTTTTCATGGGCAGGGATCCATCTTCTTATTTCACCGTCCCGTATCGCCGACTTATCGTTCAGCTCCCCGCGAATGATGTCCCGCAAAAATTCAGGCAGGAAATATTTCACGTCCGTGCCCTTCGAAAGGGACAAGTAGCCGATGCCGAAAGTAAACATGTCGAGCGTCCCTACTTTATAAGTCCTGTCCGGTACTAACGGCTCTCCGCCGATCCATACGCTCTTGATTTTGCTGTACGGCGGGGCCGTACCGTCATAATGAATGCTCAGGCCGTCCACATTCAGCATGCCCAGCACTTTGCCGCGAAAGCCAAAGCCGTAGATCGGTTTCTCCTGAAATTCCGGCAGCAGCGATTCCTCCAGCGCTTGCAACAGCAGCTCTCCGGTAATCGTGATCCGGCACGGGTTGACGGGCGATGGACAAATGTCCAGCAGCCTACCCGCGGTAACTTTCCCGCTGCCGAGGTGATCCAGGAGCTGACCGGCATTCGCGATACCGATATCGGCATCCGTCCACTTGCGCAGAACGGCCGCCAGCATATTCCCGAGAGGCGCTTCCCGGTTCCAGTCCATATGGATCGGCTGCGCCAGATAAGCGACCTCCTCGTCCAGCATTCGACGTGCCGTGTCCTGTAATCGGCGAGTGGTTTCCGCCACTACAGGGTCCGTCCGCTGCCCGTCCACTTTGCGCACATACCCTTCCGATCTTACCGCTTTGCGAGTCTCCGGATGAAATTCCATGTCCACAACGCCGATGTATTGGCCGAACTTGCCCGCTCCGCAAACGAGAGCTCCGTTAATGTGCAGCGGCTGCTCCAGCAAATGATGGCTGTGTCCGCCTAAAATGACGTCAATGCCGTCTACCTCCGCAGCTATAAGCTCGTCCTGGCGCAAGCCGAGATGTGACAGGACAATGATGACGTCAACCTGCGGTCTCAGCTGTTGTACCAGCTCCTTTATAACCGGAAGCGGCTGCAGTATATCCCATCCGAGGAGCCGGTAATACTTGTCGTAATAAGCGGTTGCGCCGATCATTCCGATTCGGAGCCCGCTTTTTTCCGTAATATGATACGGGGCTCCCCAGGACGGTACGGCTCCCGTCTCGGCGTCGAGCAGATTGCAAACCAATACTGCCGGCCCGTTCTGTCCGCCGTACAGCTCGGCAAGCGCCTCGCGCGTAAAGGTCAAGCCCTCGTTATTTCCCAAAGTAACGGCTTCATAGCCGGTCGCCGCCATGATCTCGAGATTGAACTTCCCTCCGCTTGCCTCCGTTTCGGGCCGCATCCGGTCCATATGATCGCCTATATCCAGCGTAAGCGTATGTTCTTCCCCCGCCTCATCCCGCAGCTCCTGAAACACAGCCGCAATTCCGGGCATCTGCTCAAAGTGGCTGTGGATGTCGTTGGAATGAAGGATACGCAGCCGCAAATGCGGTGTACTCATGAAAAGCCAGCTCCCTCTGCACGTATCCGTCTATTTTTTCTGCCTCAGGTCCTCTATGGACACGCTGTTTTTGAAGCCGTATGTCGCTTCCCCGGCAGCTCCTGCGTAGAGAAAACGGATGGTCACGACGCTTTTTACATTCAGGCATTCGCTGCTGCCATCCGGTACATAGAGACGTATTGGAAATCCTTTTTGCAGCGGCTTCCCGTCCAGCTCGTACAGGAACACCGCCTTGTTCAATTGCTCCCACGGAATGGCAGCTTGAAACTCGTCAACAGCCTCGACCTTCATTACCACAGGCTCGCGAGACTCGTCCGTTTCATGCCGCTGCTTCCATGCCCGATGCCACGATTTCAATTCGAAAGCCCGTCCCGGCACTCCCGGCACCCGCTCATCCAATGACAGATGCACCGGGGCAAGCTCACTCATCTCCGCTACAGAACATTGCTCGTAACCGATAAGATCGTCGTAGATATTAATTTTCATTATAATCCCTCCAGTCCCAAATTGGATTCATTCCCTCCGTTGTCCAGCCGCCCTCTATTATACCATTTTCCGCTAAAATTATGGTATGCTGTAATAAAACGATGGAGTGAAGAAAATGAAACTGCAGCTGTACATTTTTGCCGGTCTGGCCGAGCAATTGGGCGGAGCGGTTCTTGCTATGGAGTGGGACGCTGCCACTCCGTTAACGCCGCCACTGCTTAAGCAGCGGCTTATGGAGCTGTACCCGCAAGCCGCCGGGTCGCTCGAGCAAGCTTTCGTGGCCGTGAACCACAGCTACGCTGCGGACGATCAGATCATCGGCGAACGGGACGAGATCGCCATCATCCCTCCCGTCTCGGGAGGCCAGCCTGCCCGCGTCGAGATCACCTATGATCCGATTTCCGTCGAATCGGTCACGTCGAAGGTGCTTCACCCCCATCATGGCGCAGCCTTGACCTTTACCGGTACGACGCGCGAATGGACGCACGGCAAACGGACATGCCTGCTCGAATATGAAGCTTACGAGCCGATGGCCCTCAAGACGATGGAGCAAATCGTCGTCGAAATTGCCGAGCGCTGGAACGGCACGCTCTGCGCCATTACCCATCGTCTGGGAAAAGTCGATATCGGCGAGATCAGCGTCGTTATTGCTGTGTCTTCGCCTCACCGCGACGCGGTATACGAGGCTAGCCGGTATGCCATCGAACGGCTCAAGCAAATCGTGCCGATATGGAAAAAAGAAATTTGGGAGGACGGTTCCGAATGGAAGGGACATCAATTAGGTCCGTGGAACCCCCTGACATAAAGGAGAATCTAGACAGATGGAGCATTCGGAACAACATCACGCTTCAGACGCCCCTGCAGCTATGGAACGCTACTCCCGCCAGCTGCTCTTCGCCCCGATCGGCGAGCAGGGCCAAGCCAAGCTTATGCAATCGCGGGTAGCCATCGTAGGGATGGGCGCTCTCGGCACCGTACTGGCCAACCATATGGTACGGGCCGGCGTCGGCTTCGTCCGGTTGATCGACCGCGACTTCGTGGAGGCGAGCAACCTGCAGCGCCAAATGCTGTACGACGAAGCCGATGCCGCTTCATCGGAGCCGAAAGCGATGGCCGCAGCCAGAAGGCTGCAGCAGGCCAATTCACTGGTTACGCTGGAACCGGTGGTGGCCGACCTGCATCCCGCCAACGCGGAGACGCTGCTTACGGATGTCGATCTTATTCTGGACGGCACGGACAACTTCGCCGTCCGCTTTCTGATCAATGACGTGAGCCTGAAGCACGGCATCCCGTGGATTTACGGCGGCGCGGTCAGCTCCCGCGGCGTTTCCATGACCGTCGTTCCCGGCGAAACGCCCTGCCTGCGCTGCATGTTCGGGCAGGCGCCTGCTCAGGGAACGACCGAAACATGCGATACGGCCGGCGTCATCGGGCCGATCATTCATACGGTCGCCTCGCATCAGGCGACCGAAGCGTTCAAGCTGCTGGTTGGAGCGCACGCCCAATTGAACCGCAAGATGGTTCACTGGGACTTATGGTACAACCAGCACGCCGCGGTCGACGTAAGCAAGGCCCGCAAAGCCGACTGTCCTGCGTGCGGACAGGGCAGGTACGAATACCTGCAGCAGGAAGCGGCTGAGGATACGATTCAAACCTTGTGCGGCAGAAACTCGGTGCAAATCCAGCCGGTTCAACCCGCAGCCTTCGTATTGTCCGAATGGGCGGACAAATGGAGACCGCTCGGCCGGGTGGAGCTGAATCCGTTCCTGCTGAAGTTCCATCCTACCGATACGCTGACCCTTGTTTTGTTTTCCGACGGCCGGCTGATGGTTCAGGGCACCGATGACCCGGTAGCGGCCAAAAGTTTGTACAGCCGTTATATCGGGATGTAACGGATATAAAAATAGATTAAACCCATTATAAAACTGGGCCTTTCCTCCCATCTTTTCGACAAAATCCCGGGTTATCTGTTGCCAATATAATGCATTCTTGGTAACATGAAATTACTATTTTGTTTAACGCGTTAAGCAGATGAAGAAAGTTGGGAGGAAACGGCTTGAGATTTTCAGTTATGGATTTAAAGGTCGGGGATCGCACCGGTTCAGACGTGTTTAATTGGAACGGGCTTCTGGTCGTTTCTGCAAATACCGTATTAAATGCGGACGATATCGATAAACTGCAGCGGCACGACATCGACTATGTAGATATTATGCTTCGTTATGACGGTAAATCTCCCGAGGAGAAGCCCGCAGCTGCGATCCCGCAAGAGAACGAAACAGCAAGAACCTATGAAGAAGCGGTCGGCGGCATCAAGCTATTGTTCCAACAAATGCTGCAAGAGGGCAAAATCAGCAAAGAGCTTGTCGATCAAAGCTTCGCTCCGCTGGCTAATCATATCGAGCAGGAAAAAGACGTCGTATCCTTACTGCTTACCTTGAACAATAAAGATGACTATACGTACCAGCATAGCGTACAGGTTGGCATGATTTCATATTACATTGCCAAATGGATGGGGAAATCGGAGGAAGAAGCGGTATTCGTAGGAAAAGCCGGATACTTGCATGATATCGGGAAGAGCCGCATCGACAATAATCTTCTCCAAAAGCCTGGCCGATTAACGGCAGACGAGTTCTCTCAAGTGAAACGGCATACCGAATACGGTTACGAAATGATAATGAAGTCGCAGCTTCCCGAGCCCATTGCCCTGGTTGCCCTGCAGCATCACGAACGTCTGGACGGATCCGGCTATCCGAACGCTCTGCGCAGCCAAGACATTCATCCGTTTTCCAAAATCGTTGCCGTCGCCGATATTTACAGTGCGATGATTTCCAACAGAGTTTATCAGCAAAAGCAGGATCTGTTGCGAGTGCTGAAAGAATTGCATCAGTTGAGCTTCGGCAAGCTGGATGCGAAGATCACCCAAGTATTCATCCGTCATATGATACCGAATTTTATTGGGAAAAAAGTTTTGTTGAACAACGGTGAAAGCGGTATCATAATCATGACTCATCCTACCGACTTTTTTAGACCGTTGATTCAAATCAATGACCAATTTATCAATTTATCCGATCATCACGAGCTGGAGATTCAGGAAATTTACATGCGCTAACAAGCATAATGAGCCTTTCCTTCCATAAGGAGCAAGGCTCATTGTTGTTTTACTTCCGATTTGCGACCCTTACCGCCTTGACAAACGTCTGTTTCCAATATGGCGTACGAATGTCCGTTAATTGAACACCCTGCTCAGGAGAAGGCGCCGCGTGGAGCATCTGCCCGTTTCCGGCGTAAATCCCTACATGACCGATCGTATGAGCCGCCAGATATCGCCCCGGTACATGAAAAAACAGCAAGTCGCCTTTTCTTAACCGTTCTTTACTCACTTCCTCTCCTTGAACCGCTTGTCCCCTGGCGGAATCAGCCAACGAAAGACTATGACGTGCATAAACGTATTGAGTAAACGAGGAGCAGTCAAATTGGCCGGACTCAGGATAGGGCGGGGCAGCGAAGGCAAAGCCTGTCCCTAGATACCGCTTCGCATCGGTAACAAGCTCATTTATATTGGTTAACCGGGAAGCGGCAGTAATGGCTCTGCTCCCTTCCATGTGGCGTGAGGGGGGTAGGGCATAGCCCGTTCTCTCTGTACCCTCTGCAGATTCCGATGAAGGCAGTGGATCGCTAATCGCCCACTCTCCGGCCATTACCGTGCTCTCCTCCGCTTCTTTGAAGGGATCGCCCGGATCGTCAGCAAAATCCCAATCCGGATTCAAAGCCGCCTCCCGCGTATCCGCTTTCTGCTCAGATGTGTCTTCCGTTGAATGAAATAGGATCCCTTCGCCTTTGCGTTCAAAGCTCAATTCATCTTGAAACATGAGGGGTAATGCCGAAACCGGAATGTAGAACAGTGAATTCATTAATACCGGAGGTTCGGCGAGGGTTACGATTCCGCCTCCCTTCTCCGCCTGTACCGAGTCCACCGTCCATACGAAAGCCGCATCATAATCTCCCATCGCAAATTTGCTATGTATCGCATCCCAATGCGCTCGAAATGCCAAACTACGTGCCAGGTCGTTCGCCGTCACATACTCCTTCCCGTCCCATACGTGTACCGGGATAAACTCGCCGATTCGCCCCTCATTCCCCGCCGCAGTCCGACCCCCGGTATATTGCAGAGAAGCGCTTTTCGGCGGCTGCTCGATGGCATCCTTCCGCGCAGTACATCCAGCGACAGCCGCGCTTATCATAACAGCCGTACATGACAAAACAAGTATGCCTAGAGCCCGCTTTTTTCCGTATAATCTCATCAGACTGTGGTCCTCCCATCCTAATCCTCACGTCATAATATGAGGAAACGGGGGCAGACCTATACCATGTGAAAGCTGGAAAACACGCTAAAATTGCAAAAAAACACGGCCTCTCCCAAGGGAAAGTGCCGTGCTTATGTCAAATGCTATTAACCGATGGAGCCTTCCATCTCGAACTTGATCAGTCGGTTCATCTCTACCGCGTACTCCATCGGCAGCTCTTTCGTGAACGGCTCGATAAAGCCCATAACGATCATTTGAGTCGCTTCCGCTTCCGTCAGACCGCGGCTCATCAGATAGAACAGCTGATCCTCGGATACTTTGGATACGGTAGCTTCGTGCTCCAACGTAATGTTGTCGTTCATGATTTCGTTGTAAGGAATGGTATCCGAAGTGGATTCCTTATCCATGATCAGCGTATCGCACTTGATATTCGCTTTGGAGCCTGCGGAATTGCGTCCGAAGGAAGCCAAGCCGCGGTACGTTACTTTACCGCCGTGCTTACTGATCGACTTGGAGACGATCGTGGAAGTCGTATCAGGCGCCAGGTGCGTCATCTTCGCGCCTGCATCTTGATGCTGTCCACGGCCGGCAACGGCGATGGAAAGCACCATGCCTTTAGCTCCGCGGCCTTTCAGTACAACAGCCGGATATTTCATCGTCAGCTTGGAGCCGATGTTGCCGTCAACCCATTCCATAGTTGCATTTTCTTCGGCAACCGCACGCTTGGTAACGAGGTTGTAAATGTTAGGCGCCCAGTTTTGGATCGTCGTATAACGGGCACGGGAGTTTTTCTTACAAATGATCTCTACGACCGCACTGTGCAGCGAGTTCGTGCTGTAAATAGGAGCTGTACAGCCTTCGACATAGTGTACGAAGCTGTCTTCGTCCGTAATGATCAGCGTACGCTCGAACTGACCCATGTTCTCGGAGTTGATGCGGAAATAAGCTTGCAGCGGAATTTCTACTTTGACGCCTTTCGGCACGTAGATAAAGCTGCCTCCGGACCATACTGCGCTGTTCAATGCCGCGAACTTGTTATCGCTTGGAGGAACAACCGTTCCGAAATATTCTCTGAACAGCTCAGGATATTCTCTAAGAGCCGTATCCGTATCGGTGAAGATAACGCCCTGCTCTTCAAGATCCTTTTGCATACTGTGGTAAACAACCTCGGATTCGTATTGCGCGGATACGCCGGCCAAAAACTTTTGCTCCGCTTCCGGAATACCAAGCTTGTCGAACGTTTCTTTAATTTCCGTAGGAACCTCTTCCCACGTCTTGCCTTGCTTCTCGGATGGCTTTACATAGTACTGGATATCGTTGAAATCCAGATCGTCCAAATTGCCGCCCCAACGAGGCATAGCCATTTTCTCGAACTGCTCCAGCGATTTCAGGCGAAAATCGAGCATCCATTCCGGCTCGCCCTTCATTTTGGAAATTTCGGCAACGATTTCGCGGGTTAACCCTTTTCCCGTTTGGAATACCGCTTTATGCTCGTCGCGAAAGCCATATTTATAATCTTCCATTTCCGGCATTTTCTTAGCCATGGTTCGCCAACCTCCTTAAGTGAAAAGTCCGGAGCAGCACTGCTTATGCAGTCTGTTCCGGCTTTCGATTATGTTATTGTTTCGTATTTGCCTGTTCGATCCCTTTGCGAAGCGCATTCCATGCCAGTGTAGCACACTTGATGCGGGCAGGAAACTTATTCACTCCGGAAAGAGCCTCGATATCTTCATATTCAAACTCCACGGCTTCGCCCTTCATCAGACCGGAAAATTTCTCCGCCATAGCAAACGCTTCTTCCAGCGTTTTGCCCTTGACAGCGTCGGTCATCATCGATGCGGAGGAAAGGCTGATCGAGCAGCCTTCTCCGACAAATTTGGCAGCTTTCACCTTGCCGTCCTCCACCTGCATTTGCAGCTGAATTTTGTCGCCGCACGTAGGATTGTTCAAGTCGATAGTAACGGCTTCATCATCGAACGTACCGCGGTTGCGCGGATTTTTATAATGATCCATAATGACTCTGCGGTATAAATCATCCAATTGCATGACCGAAGTACTCCTTTGTTTTGATTAGTGAAGCCACCAACCGGTCAATGTCATCTTCTGTATTGTATAGATAGAAGCTGGCGCGGGCCGTAGCCGATACGTTCAACCAACGCATCAACGGCTGGCAGCAATGATGTCCGGCACGAACAGCGACACCGTCCGCATCGAGAACCGTCGCCACATCGTGAGGATGAACATCCCCCAAATTAAACGTTACGGTTCCGGCACGGTTAGTCCGAGGACCGTAAATCGTTAAATCTTCGATTTGCGACATGCGGTCGATCGCATAAGCGGTAAGCTGCTGCTCATGACGGAAAATTTCGTCCATACCGATGCTCTCCAGAAAATCGATGGCCGCTCCAAGTCCAACCGCTCCGGCAATAATCGGAGTGCCGCCTTCGAACTTCCAAGGGAGCTCCTTCCATGTCGACTCATACAAGTCCACATGATCGATCATTTCTCCGCCGAAATCTACAGGCTCCATTTGCTCAAGCAGCGCTTTTTTGCCGTACAAGGCGCCGATGCCTGTAGGAGCGCACATTTTGTGACCCGACAACGCATAGAAATCGCAATCCAGATCCTGTACGTCCACTTTCTTGTGAGGCGTGCTTTGCGCACCGTCGACAACCAGCTTGGCGCCGTGACGATGAGCTATAGCTGCTATCTCCTTGATCGGATTGATAACTCCGAGGACGTTGGAAACATAGGTTATGGCCACGACTTTTGTCTTGTCGGTAATTGTTTGCTCCACATCCTCCAGACGGATGGATCCGTCCGGCTGCAGTGGAATATATTTCAAGACAGCACCGGTCGCTTTGGCCACTTGCTGCCATGGTATGAGATTGCTGTGGTGCTCCATCGGAGTAAGGACGATTTCGTCTCCCTCGCCGCATGCGGAGCGTGCAAAGCTCGATGCCACCAAATTCAGCGCGCTGGTCGTGCCGCGGGTGAAAATAATTTCCTCCGCCGACTTCGCATTGATAAATTTGGCAACCTTCTCTCTGGCACCTTCATAAGCATCCGTAGCACGGGAGCCGAGCGTATGAACACCGCGATGCACGTTGGCGTTATCCCACTCGTAGTAATGCTTTACCGCTTCAATTACGGATACCGGTTTTTGCGAAGTAGCCGCCGAATCCAAATAAACTAACGGATGACCATTGACTTCCTGATGCAAAATGGGGAATAGTTTCCTTATCTCCGACGTATTCATTGTCCGAGCTTCCTTTCTACCAGGCTTTGCAGCTGGGACTGAACCTTCTCCATAGGAATTTCCGAAACAACTGGAGCCAGGAAGCCGTAAATGACTAGACGTTGAGCTTCCTCACGGGTAATACCGCGGGACATCAAATAGTGAATTTGTTCCGGGTTCACTTGCCCTACGCTCGCAGCATGTCCTGCCTTAACGTCATCTTCATCGATTAGAAGAATCGGATTGGCGTCTCCGCGGGCTTTCGGGCTAAGCATAAGCACCTTCTCCGTTTGCTCGCCGTTTGCGCCTGTAGCCCCTTTCTCAATCTTCGTAATCCCGTTAATGATCGCTGTCGACTCATCACGCATAACCGCACGTGTAATCATGCCGCTCGTAGAGCTTTTGCCAAAATGAACGGCGCGAGTCGTTACGTTCAGCTTCTGATCGTTTGTGCCTACGCAAATGATCTTGGCATCGGAATTGGAGCCGTTACCCTTCAGTACCGAAGTGGTATCCGACATAGCATTCCCGTAGTTCATTTCGCCGATAACCCAATTAATCATTGCATCATTTTCCACCACGGCGCGACGGTAAGTCAGGTCCGTAATGGTGTTGTTCAAATTATGAACGGATGCAAAGTTAACCGTAGCTCCAGCCTTCACAACAACTTCCGCAATGCCGTTCAGCACCAATTGATTCAGGTCGCCTTCAGACACGAAATTATCAACGTAGGTTACCGAAGAGTTTTGTTCCGCCACGATAAGCACGTGAGGAGAGAAGCTCGCTTCAGAGTCGTCGGTCAAGAACAAGGCTTGAACCGGAACCTCAACCTGAACGTTCTTCGGCACATACAAGAACACGCCGCCGCTCCATACCGCTGTATGAAGAGCTGTCAGCAAATTCTCGTCTTTGCCTACCACCGTTCCGAAATAAGGTTTTACCAAATCGGCATGCTTCGTCAAAGCCTCTTCGAGACTTGTGAAAATGACGCCTTGCTTCTCGAGCTGCTCGGAAGCTTTGTGATAAACTATGCCAGCGTTTTTTTGCACCAGCAAATTTTCTGCATTTTCGTCCTGCAGCAGCACTTTGGCCGATTCGGGAAGCTGCGCAAGACTGCTTAATGCGGCTTCTTGCTTATAGCTTCCGTAAGAACGAAGATTCCAACGGTCGATTCGCGTTTTTTCCAGCTTCGGTAATTCCAACGATCCTGCCAACTCCAGCGCCTCGGCGCGAAGATTGGTCATCCATTCAGGCTCTTGTCTCGATTGGGACAGCTCCACGATGGCTTGCCGATCGATTGGAAGAATAGTTTGTGTACTCATGAGTAATTCCTCCGTCATCGATTATTTTATTAGTATTTCGGAGCTGTCGTGTTCATTGGAACTTTGAATTCTTCTTCTTCCTGTCCCACCGTCTCGTCGACAATGCCCAGCTCTTCCTTGATCCAGTCGTAGCCCTCGTTCTCCAGACGCTGAGCCAATTCAGGACCGCCGGATTTCACGATGCGTCCTTGCATCATAACGTGTACGAAGTCAGGTGTGATATAGTTCAGCAAACGCTGGTAGTGAGTGATGATCAGGAAGCCGCGATCTTCGGAACGCATAGCGTTAACGCCGGTAGCAACGATCCGCAATGCGTCGATGTCAAGACCGGAGTCGATCTCGTCCAAAATAACGATGCTTGGATCGAGCAACATCATTTGCAAGATTTCGTTACGCTTTTTCTCCCCGCCGGAGAAGCCTTCATTCAAATAACGGTGCATGAACTCAGGGTTCATTTCCAGCTCTTTCATCTTGCCTTCCATTTGGCGGATGAACTTGATCAAGGAGATTTCGTTGCCTTCGCCGCGGCGTGCATTAATAGCGCTGCGCAGGAAGTCGGCGTTCGTTACGCCGGCGATTTCACTTGGGTATTGCATAGCAAGGAACAGGCCTGCTCTAGCTCTCTCGTCAACCGCCATCTCCAGCACGTCTTCACCGTTCAAAGAAACTGCGCCTTCCGTTACTTCATATTTTGGATGGCCCATGATAGTAGAGGCCAATGTACTTTTCCCTGTACCGTTCGGTCCCATGATCGCATGAACTTCGCCGCCCTTGATCGTCAGGCTCAAGCCTTTCAAAATCTCTTTGCCTTCGACAGTCGCTTTCAAACCGTCTATAATAAATTCCGGTGCATTTGCCATTGTTATTCTGCCTCCATTTTGAAATAAATCGTTCAATATTGTAATTCTTTTTTATTAATAATCATTCTAAACTGATTATCAATGATTCTCAATGTTACTATATTATATCGTAATGAAGCAAATCAATAAAGTCCCAAAAGGCATATTTTTTAAACATCTTTGTTTAAAAAGTTAACTCTTATTCATTTTGGGACAATGCCGATTTTACGCTTTGCACGGCCTTCCTGAAAGCCTCATCGTCCAATACCGGCTTCCGTCCGGTATGACTTAACGCCTCGCTCTCCAGCCCGATCCATGATTTGCAGCCGATATAATCAGGTTTAATAGGAAGGCTGACCGGTTCGTCCAGCTCGTAAACCCTCAGCAGCATCAAGTGCAGCGGCTTGGTCCGCTTCCATTTCAATCTTTCCTCGGCAAAGGTGTCCGTCCATATATGAAGTCCCGACAGCCGGTCCAATTGTTCCTTATGTTCAATGAGAATGTCTTCCGCAAGCTCGGCGTAACAGCGGATGGTCACCTCCGTATCCTCAGCGCTCCAGTTCTCCAGTGTCTTGTCCAGATCGGATTCATACTCCGGCTGAAGCAGCTGCTTTTTCTGATGCTCATATGTAGGAAATAAATAGAAGCTGTCGCTCTCCACCTGAAAATCTTTCGTTTCCTCGCGAATACCGCCCTTGCGCATGATCAGGATCTGACGGCCGCTCCGAAGCGCTTCGATGGCGACGGCCCACTCTTTCAAAGCAACAGGGATTGTCTGCACCATTATCCCATCCTTTCCTTCAAACTCCGAGTTTAATCCCTAAAACACTTATTATAAAATGATGTTCAATATCAAGCAACAGTTGGCAGACATAAAACGACACAAAAAGCCGATTCTAAAGGTGCGTGCACAAAACTCACATACTAGGAGGATGAACAATGAGAGAAGGAATCATTCCTGCTGTTTTGGGTACGGCCGTTACGGCTTCGGGTGTTGCGCTGAGAGGCAAATATCCGATGGCTGCCGCTGCAGTCGCCGGATTCGGCCTCGCACATGTCGTGCTGGGTGCCATCGACCTGGTCGAGCACCGCAGAAACGGCAAAATGTATTAAATGCAAAAACCCTGGCGGCATACCGCCAGGGTTTTTGCTTAAGCTTATTATAAAGATGCCTCCAGTTACGGTGACCGCTGATCGTGCAAATTTTTA
This sequence comes from Paenibacillus sp. NPDC056579, assembly GCF_042793215.1. Taxonomy (NCBI): domain Bacteria; kingdom Bacillati; phylum Bacillota; class Bacilli; order Caryophanales; family Paenibacillaceae; genus Paenibacillus; species Paenibacillus sp. NPDC056579. Next base: position 252,934 of record NZ_JBHTVD010000002.1, on the reverse strand, counting down.
ATAAACTGGAGCGCCTCGGCTCTTGTCAAAGGCTCCTGCCCGGCATACCCATCGACATCGGCCCCTCTTCTCCCGGTCGCATAGGCTTTTGCCAACACGTAGACAACGGCTTCATCCTTCAAGGCCGGATTGCCGGTAGCTGCCGCTATCAGCTCGGCGACCTTCTCCCGCGTAATGGCCGCTTTGCGAACCAATCCATCATTCGCTCCATTCACAGGAAGCTTGTTCTTCACAGCGATTTCATACAGACGGTCCGTCTCTGTACGCTCATCAACAGAGTTGTTTCCATCGCCTGACGTTTTTAAGAGCATTCTTAGAAAATCCTCTTCGCTTACTTGGAGGTCAGGGCGAAATGTACCGTCCGGATACCCGTCGACAACCTTATTCTCCGCACCCCATCGTATCGTCTCCTCGGCCCAGTGCCCTTTCGTATCGCTGAACGTTACAGGCGCAGGCGGGTTCACGGAAGGTCCGGGCTTGGCAGTGCCCGGATTGCCGCTTGTTTCCGGTTTGGATGCTCCACTCCCGGCTTCATCCGGCTTCGGCGGTTCCGCGGATTCTGGATTTTGCTCGCCTGCCGGGCGGTTGATATAGAAAAACTGAACGTCGTAGCTAAGCTCCGCTTCGTCCTTGTCCACTTTTGTAAGACCGGTTACCTTGACGGTAAATGTATCATCCTCTTTTATCGGATCCAAGTCTCGCGGTTTGAACATGATGCGCTGTGTACCGGACGCTTCGTCAATTAGCTGTTGATCCAGAATTAATGTCCCTTCCCTCAAAGTCCATGTTTTTTGATCGGAATGACGTTTCAGCTCGATGTTAAGTCGGATGGGCCGTTGAAACAGTGATGAGTTCAGCAGGATGGCCCAAGATTGGTCGTTCCGGAACAGATCGGCAGGAAAATGTCCCGGCGAAGGATATGAAATATAGGAATATCGGAAGTCCGCGTTGCGGCTGTCATCCTCTAGAAAGAGAACGGAATACGATCTGAAGCCTTCACCCGGAGCAAGCCCCAAACCTATTTTCTTTAATTTCGGATTCAAAATCTGCAAGGGAACCCCTGAGGTCAATTTCTGTGCATTAGGCTCTTTAGCCGACATGTCCGAAGTATCCATATAATAGTCAACCGAGGTTGCTAGCAGATTCGGCATCGTGTCGTTAGTCCAAATGAATTGGCTCCTGTCGGCCAGCCGGTTGGCCATTTTGTAAAATCCGTCTTTCATCTCATCGGGAGCGTATTTTATAGGAAAGGTTGTGCCGTAAGTCGCAGCTGTAACTACGGCTGCATGCTGAGCCGACTCCGACAGCTCTTCCGACAGCTCCAAATCTTCCGGAAGTCCGCTAAGAAACCGGTACCAATTCGCTCTCGCCACCCCGCCCTGCAAATAGGAAGGAGCTATGCGGCCGGCCTTGAAAGGAACCGTTAACACAGGCTTCTCAGCATAAGGCTCACCTTGAAACTGGTTCGGGCTGTATGCCCTCCATTTTGCTTTAATTTGTTCCTTTGACCTTGCAGGAAGGTCATACTTGATCACATCTGCGGAAGCTGCTGCCGGCAAACACAGCGCCGCGCTTAATCCGACAAGCAAGGTAAGCATGAATTTGTTCCCCACGAGTAAACCTCCATCTTCTATGTTTTGAAATTATTTCCATTTCCCATCTTATCATTTGTCCAATATCCGGACAACAAAAAGAAGCGCCCCACTAGGAGTGCTTCTGCTAATTTCCGATTATATGATCCATCTGCATCAGGCCGTCTGTACAACGGCTTTATTTTCCTTCTGCAACAGTGCCTGTCTGCTTTGCCATAAGCGGCGCTTCATGTACTCTATCATATTGCTGCTGGTTGGATTTCATGGGATTGGACGCGACAGGCGACGGAGCAGGCTCCGACAGCATCCCGAGGGCCAGCACGATACATAGCGATAAAGCCGCGAATAAAAGTTTGGTCACGATTTGCAAAGCCGGTCAACCTCCCGCAGTGACAAGTTACCATTATAGTAACGATGCCATATTAAGGGCACATTATCGGGATGTGAAGGTTTTGTAAAAACGGCTGCAGAACTAATACAAATAATTCCGATGAATTTGCGGTGAATTATCCGAAGCGAACTCTATTCCAACCGCCTACAATTTGCTATACTATGGGGTGATAGTTTAACGGACTATGTACAATGGCTGAGAAAGCCGAGTTTTGCTTCATTCTATTCTAAGGAGGAAATCCATCCATGTCTTCATATCACGCATTGACCGAAGCTGAAGCGGTGGAATACGCAAGAGGCATTCCGAATTTGTTCACAGCCGGAAGCGAGCTGACGAGCCGTGAAATCGGCGACGGCAACCTGAACCTTGTATTTCATATTACAGAGCCGTCCACCGGCAAAAGCATTATCCTGAAACAGGCGCTTCCTTACGCCAAAGTGGTTGGGGAATCATGGCCGCTCTCGCTCGACCGCGCCAGAATCGAAAGTGAAGCTTTAATGATCCAGGAGTCGCTCTGCCCTGATCTCGTTCCGCATGTTTTCACCTTTGAAAAGGATTTGGCGCTGACCGTTATGGAAGATTTGAGCGATCACGTCATCATGCGCCGCGGATTGATCGAAGGCAACCGCTATCCTCTGTTCGCCGGACATATCGGGCATTTTCTTGCCCATACGCTGTTCTACACTTCCGATTTGGGCATGAACCAGCAGGACAAAAAGCTCCGCGTTCAGCAGTTCATTAACCCGGATTTGTGCAAAATTACGGAGGATCTTATATTTGACGATCCGTACCGCAACGCGGATACGAATGACGTGCCTCCGGCTATTCAGGATGCGGTGGAAGCGGTCTGGAACGACCATGAGCTGCACCTGGAAGTGGCTATTTTGCGCAACGGCTTTTTGACCAAAGCGCAGGCGCTTCTGCATGGCGATTTGCATACGGGAAGCATCTTCATCAAGCCGGACTCCACTAAGGTGATCGATCCGGAGTTCGCCTATTACGGACCTATGGGCTTCGATATCGGCGCCGTGTTCGCCAACCTGCTGCTGAACTTCGCCGCTCAAGAAGGCTGGAGCAAGGACGAAGCCTCCCGAACCGACTACCGTGAATATTTGACGGGAACGATCCGCGACACATGGCAAGTGTTCGAACGCGAATTCCGCAGCTTGTGGGATCAGCATGGAGTTGACCGCGTGTCCAAAACACCGGGCTACCAGGACTGGTACATGCAGCAGCTGCTCCAAGACACCTTCGGCTATACAGGCAGCAAGACGGTTCGCCGCGTTCACGGACTCGCTCAGGTGGCGGACATTAACAAGCTGGAGGATGCCGCTGCAAGAGAACGCGCACAGCGCATCGCCCTGCAGATCGGCACGTCGCTTATTAAGCACCACCGCAAAGCGAAGTCTATCGACGAGCTGATCGATATCGCCTGGAAAGCCGTTCGCTAAGCAACCCAATGACACCTTCAAGCGGGGACTGTCGGCTTCAGCTTCTTGATCCTGCTGTTCCTGCTTTTACGATTTGAAGTTTTACGCATTTTTCATGCTATATCCAAAGGAGACAACAATCATGAGCACATCGGAGAACAAACCGACCCAAGCCGATTGGCTGCAGTCGGTCCGCTGGAATTCTGCGGACAACCAACTGGATCTTCTGGATCAGCGCCTGCTGCCGGACCAAATCGTCTACCTCGAGCTGACCACCTCGGAGCAGGTTTGGGACGCCATTAAGCAAATGGCGGTACGCGGGGCGCCGGCGATCGGCATCTCGGCGGCCTATGGGGTGTACCTCGGCATCCGCCACGTGAGCGGAGGCCTCGAGCAGCTGCTTGCCGAAACGGTCAAGCAGTGCGATTATCTCGCGACGTCGCGCCCGACGGCGGTCAATTTGTTCTGGGCGCTGGATCGGATGAAGCAGCGCGCCCAGGATCTCGCTTCCTCGGCTGTCGAGCCGGAAGCGATGAAGCAGGCGCTCCTGGATGAAGCGAAGCTCATCCAGAGCGAGGATGAAGAGACGTGCCGCCTCATCGGCGAGCACGCGCTGACCTTGTTCGAGGACGGCATGGGCGTCCTCACGCACTGCAACGCGGGCGGACTGGCCACCGCCCGCTACGGCACGGCGACAGCGCCGATGTACTTGGCGCAGGAGCGCGGCATACACCTTAAGGTGTATGCCGATGAGACGCGCCCGGTGCTGCAGGGCGCGCGGTTGACGGCGCTGGAGCTGCAGCAGGCCGGCGTCGACGTGACGCTGATCTGCGACAACATGGCCGGCGCGATCATGAGCAAGGGCTGGGTGCAGGCCGTCATCGTCGGCACGGACCGCGTCTCCGCGAACGGCGACGTCGCCAACAAGATCGGCACCTACAGCGTCGCTGTGCTGGCCAAAGCGCACGGCATTCCTTTCTACGTCGCCTGCCCGATCTCCACAATCGACCTGAACACGCCTACGGGAGCGGATATTCCGATCGAGGAGCGGCATGAAGACGAGATTACGCAAGGCTTCGGCAAACGGACGGCTCCGCAAGGAGTCAAGGTGTACAACCCGGCTTTCGACGTGACGCCTAACGAGTACGTGACGGCAATCATCACGGAGAAAGGCATCGTACGGGCGCCTTTTAAGGAAAATTTGCAGAAGCTGTTCGCTGAGCAATGAGAAAAACACTCCTATCGGAGTACTTTGAGGATGAGCGACCTTAAGTTTTGCTTTAGCAAAACTCGCTTCGTAAGCATGGCAAGTTTTATCGCCGATAGGAAAGATCTTCGGTACGCTTTATCGCTTTACCGAGCTTAAACTTTCCTATGTAGTAAAAACGAACAACCTGATTCTCTTCTCCAACAGGAGAGTCAGGTTTTCTATTTTTGCACTCCATGAATGAAATACGGGCACATTTGCCCGTTTTTTCCTTTATTGGTTCATGTATGCGATTTCTTCGCTATTTTTAACAATTAATCTTGTTTTAAGCTTGGATTCACACTTCTTTCACAAACCGTTGCTAAAGTGAATAAAACAGCAAGCATACGCTGAACCGTATGAAAGGAGAAGTAAGAAATGGCTTTACTGAGCAGCAAAAAATGGATAGCCGTCATTATCGGACTAGCTTTGGCCGGAGGCGGCACCTACTATTACTTGTCCAAAGAGACAAAAAAGCCCGCGGCTGCCGCCCAAGAAAAGGTATCGGAAATTAAAAAAGGAGCCATTACCTCTTCCGTATCAGGTACGTCACAGTTTGAAGCGCGGGATGTGCAAAATATTATTGCCCCAGTTGATGGAACGATCCGTACGATGAATTTGACAAGAAACCAGCAGGTCAAAAAAGGCGACGTTTTGTTCGAAATGTCCGACCTTAGCCTGGAAGCCAACCTGCAGGAGGCTCAGGTGAATTTGCAGCAGCTGGAAAAGGATCTATCGGATCTGCAGGAGCAAACGAATCATCTTAAAGTTTATGCACCGATCAGCGGTACGCTGACTTTGCCTGCCAATACCGATGTCGGCTCCAATATTAGCAAGAACGGACGAGTCGGTACGATCTCCGATCTTTCCTCGATGACGACCAAGCTTCCTTTCCTGCTGGAGGATGCGGTTCAGCTCAAGACAGGTGACCAGATCGATCTGGCCGTAGACGGATTTAACTTGACCAAAACCGCTGTCGTGCAGTCCGTCGGCCAACAGCCTAAAGGCGATTCCTCAGGCTCGAAGCTGCTGGATGTCGAAGTAACCGTGAAAAACGACGGCACGCTGAACACAGGGATGAAAGTAAAGGGCAGCGTCGTTCTCGGAGGAAGAACAGCTCAATCGTACGACAAAGGGACATTGGACTTCATCAAGGTTGAGAACGTGTTATCGGGAGCAAGCGGCGTTGTCAGGGAACTCCCTGTCAAAACGGGAAATTACATAAACAAAGGCGATCTCCTCCTCTCGATTACTAACGATTCGCTGCAAAACGATATTTTGAACAAGCAAGCGGCCATCGAAAGACAAAAAATCAATATTAACGATCTTCAGGATAAGCTGAAGCAGCTGACCGTTACCGCTCCGTTCGACGGCGTCTTCTCTACCGATTTCGCCAATAAGAGAACGAATGTGCTGGCAAGCTACCCGGCCGGCTCCAAGATCGAAGGCCAAACACAGCTTGGCGCCGTAGCCAGCCTCGACTATATGCAGCTGCCTATCCAGGTCGACGAGCTTGACTTGACCAATGTCAAGGTCGGCATGAAGGCAACGGTCAAAGTAGACTCGATTTCGAACAAAGTATACCAAGGCGAGGTTAATCAGGTGTCCACCGTCGGTACGACTACGAACGGCGTTACGTTCTTCGATGTCGGCATCTCGGTCAAGAATGACGGACAGCTTCGCAACGGGATGACGGCTACCGCCGAAATCATCATTCAGGATAAAAAAGACATCGTGCTCCTTCCTATCGAAGCGCTGCAGCAGCAGCAAGGCAAACGGTACGTGACGCTGGTCAACCCGGACGGAACGAAGGAAGTGAAGCATGAGATCAAGATCGGCATTCGCAACAAAACCTTTATCGAAGTTACCGAAGGCTTGAAGGAAGGCGACAAGGTCTCGGTACCTGTCCGCAGATCCCAGCAAAACGGAACCCAAGCCGACATCGACCGGATTCGCCAGCAATTCCAAAATGGCGGAGGTGCAGGTGGCGGCGCAGGCGGCGGTATGATCATAATGCCAAGCGGCGGCGGGGGCGGAGGCTTCCAAGGCGGTGGCGGAGGTGCCGGCGGCGGCGGTAACCGCTAGAGGCTGTTGCGGAAAGGAGGACCCGGAATGAAACCCATCATCGACTTACAACAAATTTGCAAAGAATACGAGCGAGGGGTAGAGAAGCTGCGTATTTTGAACGATATTTCGCTGACCGTGACCACCGGCGATTTTGTCGCTATCGTCGGGCCGAGCGGCTCGGGCAAATCGACCCTGATGAATACCATCGGCCTGCTGGACGTTCCCACGTCCGGCACCTATTTGCTGGATGGAGTAGCTACCGAGAAAATGAGCGACAACCAGTTGGCTGAATTTCGCAATAAAAAGATCGGATTTATATTTCAGCAGTTCAACCTGCTTCCAAGATTAAACGCGCTGGAAAACGTCGAGCTGCCAATGATTTATGCCGGCGTCAGCAAAAAAGCGCGCAGAGAAAAAGCACAGGAAATGCTGGAGCTGCTCGGTATGGGCCAGCGCGGGCATCACAAGCCGAGCGAGCTGTCAGGCGGTCAGCAGCAGCGGGTCGCCATCGCAAGAGCTCTATCGCTCTCCCCGTCGCTGCTTCTCGCCGACGAGCCGACCGGAGCGCTCGATTCGAGAACGGGCAATGAAGTGCTAGAGCTCATGATCAAGCTGAACGATCAAGGGAACACCATCGTGCTGATTACCCATGACAATCACATTGCGGAAAATGCCCGCCGTGTCATTTCGGTTCGTGACGGCATCATCGTCAAAGACGAGAGGCTGCGACCTCTGCTCCAGGAACCTCCGAAGCTGCAGCCAGCCGAGGTGACCGTATGAAGCTGTATGAACTGTTACTCATGGCGATGCGTACCGTCGTCAACAATCCGATGCGTACGATGCTTACCATGCTCGGCGTCATCATCGGCGTCAGCTCGGTCGTCACGCTGGTCGCTATCGGTCAGGGCACATCCGCCCAGATCGAGAAGCAGTACGAGAGTCTCGGTACGAACCTGCTCGTCGTCAACACACTGGGCAATGGCCGTGCCACCCAGCTCGACTATAAAGAATTGATGGAGCTGGAGCTGCTCCCCGAGATAGAGACGATCGCTCCGACGATGGTCAAGAGCGGCTCCAATATCAAATACGACCGGCGCCAGGAGAAATACACCGTCGTCGGCACGAACGCGAATTATTTGCCGCTGATGAAGGGCGAGATGAATGCCGGCCGGTTCATATCCGATCCGGATATGGAATTCCGCAATCCCGTAGCCGTCCTTGGCAGCACGGTCGCGACAGACTATTTCGGCTCGCTCGATCCGATCGGAGAAGACATTAATATCGACGGCGTCGTATTTACCATCATCGGCGTCATCAAGGAGAAAGGCTCCAATCTGGGCGGAGGCATCTCTCTCGACAACTCGGTCTTTGTACCGCTCGAGACCGCCCGCAGAGCGTTTAAGCTCGGCAACATCCGTACCACTTATTTGGAGGCGCCGACGAAGGACCAGCTGTCCCAAGCTCAGGCGACGATGAAGCAATATTTGACCTACAAATTCAAGAGCGAATCCGGCTTTACGATTTCAAACCAGGATGAGCTGATGAAAGCAAGAGTCGAGGCTTCCAGCTCTCTGACGAACCAGCTGATCAGCGTTGCCTGCATCTCCTTGCTGGTCGGAGGCATCGGGATCATGAACATCATGCTGGTCACGGTCAGCGAGAGAACGAGAGAAATCGGCATACGCAAATCGATCGGAGCCAAACGGAGGAACATTCTCATGCAGTTCCTTATTGAAGCCACCGTTATTAGCGGTCTCGGCGGAATCATTGGCCTTTTGCTCGGATGCGGCTTGGCGCTGGCATGGCCTTACTTCAATCCGAAGCAGCCGACCGTCCTGTCGCTGGAAGTAGGAGTATACTCGTTTTTATTCTCCGTCGGCGTCGGCATGATCTTCGGCCTGTATCCGGCTAACAAAGCTTCCAAGCTCCGGCCTATCGACGCTCTTCGCACCGATTAACCAACAACGAAATAGGAGGAGATCCTTTTTGAACTCGTGGAAATTATCGAAACACAACAATAGAAAAACAAAAAAGGCGTCGCTGCTCGCAACGCTTGCCGTATGCACCACGCTTCTCGTTCATGCGCCGCTCGCATCCGCCGGACAGCCCGGCATCTTCGTAGCCGCCGATACTTACTTTACGCTCGACAACGCCGTGTTTACCGCAGGATCGGCTTCCTCCGCCCTGCAGTTTACGCTGAAAATGCATAACGGCAGCAGCGGCTCCGTTGACTTCAACGGCTATGGCGTACAAGTTGTGGACGGGCAAGGAAACAGCTTCCCGGCCAAATTAACAAGCAAGCAAAGCGCACGCGTCGATGCGGGGAAAGACCAGTCCTTCAGCTTCATCGCGCAGACGGCTGCCGGCCTGTCGGCATCGGACCTGAAGGTCCGCCTATTCTCATGGGACTCGGACGCCCCTTCCTTTATGCAAACGATCGGGGACCTGCCGGTTTCCACCGCCGTATCCGGAGGGCTTGACCCTTCCAAGCTGATGCTTCTCTCCATGAAGGACGTGGATTCGGATTACAGTCAGGACGCTTTCGTCGCCATGCGTCTCGGCCAAAGCTACAAAGTGACGCAGAACGGCACGACCTATCTGTATACGGATTTATACGTAAGAAATACGGGCTCATCGAATTTCCAGCTTCCTTCCAGTCTGTTATTCCGCCTGAAGGGTACGGATTCGATGACCTACAGCGGAGCCTTGGTGAGCGGCTCCCAGGAGACGCTGCTGCCGAATAAGCTGACGAAGCTGAAGATCCGCACGGCGGTTCCGAGCAATGCCGAATCGGAGTCTATGACTCTCGAAGCCTACTATTCCAACAGCGCTGAAGAACGTGTGCTGGGCAGCGTGCCTTTGTCCGGAATGACGGCGGCTGTACCGCTCGGCTCGGAGCAGCCGTATTCGATGTACGGCACGGACAACGGGCTGAAGCTTAATGCAGCCAAAGCGATTGCCGTCAAGCAAACGGACGGCACGATGATCCAGACTACCGTCAATGTTCGTAATGACGGCTCGGCTATCTTAGCTATTCCTGATCTGGATGCGGCGTATCAAATAGGCGACGAAAGCCTGGGAGCGGCTGTGCAGGATTTGTCCGTCGCAAGCGGCTACATCTCTCCCGGCCAGACCGCTGCCTATACGTATTCCGTCGTCATTCCGGAAGGAATCGATCCGAACTCGGTGAAGCTTGCGCTGATGGAAGCGAGCGGTTCATCCGGCTCGGGATCCAGCTCAGGCTCCAGCTCCGGTTCAAGCAATTCCAACAATTCCGGCAGCTCGAGCAACTCGAATAGCTCCAACAGCTCCAACAGTAATGCATCCGGAGCATCGGGCTCTTCCAGCAATACGAGCGGCTCCAATACATCCGCTAACAGCAGCACGACGGGGAGCAGCAATACTGCCAGCACCAATAAGACAAGCAGTACCGTTAGCGTAAGCAGCTATCCGGTCATGATGGTGGAGCTGAAGGGCATTCAGCAATCCGTCAGCGCCTCTCAGCAGGCAAGCCCTTATACACTGGGTTCCCCTTTTACGCTATCGTCTAACGGCCTGATTGACAAGAATCTGGAAATCTCGTTAGTCGAGCTGCATATGCACGAAAACGAGGATCTCGGATATAAAACGGCCATCGGCAAATATAAAATTACGAACCGCGGTTCCGGAACGCTCGCCATGCCGAATATCGGCACCGAGCTGGTGAACAGCAGCGGGCAGTCCTTTGCGGGAGTCAAGCAAACGTCCACCGCAACGACGATTATGCCGAATACCAGCTACATCGTAAGCTATTCTTATTTGCTGCCTACGAACGAAACCGGAGCCAACCTCGCTCTGAACGTTATCGATCCGAAGTCGGCGGCGCCGAACAAACTGACGATCGGATCGTACCAGGTTGCCGTGCAGAATGAATCGTCCGATAAAGTGATCAGCTTCTATCCGTTCGAAGTTACGTTCCATGCCTTCAGCATAGCGACAATGTACAAATCCGGCTATGTCTATGAGCTGAACCTGGATCTGGAAGTGAACCGCAAAGAGACGGTCGTCGTGGACCAAAACTTCTCGAAAATGGAGTTCGAGCTGGTGGATTCGCTAGGACGTGTGCTCGGATCTCAGTCCATGACCTTCACCGGAACGAGCAAGCTTATTACCGGCAGCCAAAAGGTTACTTTCTCGGATATCAAGACCGAGCAGTTCGATAACAACATGGTGATCAACGTATACGAAACCATCGAAACAGCGAATGGGCCTGCCAAACGACTGGTGAAGCAATTGACGGATAAACCTAGTTAATTTACTATGCAAAACGAAAAAACCACCTTATCCAGGAACAGCGCGCTGCTTTTATGGCAGTAGCGCCTTTCCTCGGAGGGTGGTTTTTTTATTAGGTAAGGTTTTAAGGCTTCAAGTCGATCAAAACCGTTTTAATTTCGTACGGCTTGATATGGAGCTTGATGATCGGCTCACTGGACGGCTCCGTGATCGGACGCTCCATCAGATCGCACTCCTGCCAGCTCACAATCGGATAGGCGCTAGTCAGCTCGACCGTTCCCCGCTGCCCGCCGTATTCGTGGAACCGGAGCACAATCCGCTCCTCATCCTCCGCCTTCTTCACCGCGTCAACTTGCACATAGCCGCCTTCGATCCGGAATAATGAATCGAGCGCTTCCGTGCTTCCGATACAGACGTTTAACGGGGCATTTAAGTCCCATGCCTCCTGCACCGTACCCCCATCAAGCCAATCCCCCGTGTGCGGAAGCAGCGAGTATGTAAACTCGTGAAGCCCTTGATCCGCCTGCGGATCGGGCACCATAGCCGATTTCAGCAGCGTCAGGCGCATTTGGTTGTCCTTGATGTCATAGCCGTATTTGCAATCGTTCATCAGACTGACTCCGTATCCGCGCTCCGACAAGTCGGCCCACTGATGACCGACAACCTCGAAGCGCGCGTAATCCCAGCTCGTATTCCAGTGAGTAGGCCGTTTCACATTGCCGAATTGAATATCGTAGGTTGCTTCCGTTGAACGTACCTCTACCGGGAACGCGGCTTTCAGCAGCTTGCGCTGCTCGTGCCAATCTACGGTCGTATGAAAGTCAATGCGCCGGGAGTTTGCGTACACGATCATGTCCTGCCGCACCTCGGACGCTTTATATCCCCATACAAACCGTACTACGGCGCGAACCGCACCGGTTTCTACCATCTCAACCGATCGCAGCTCACGGATTTCCTCCATTTTCTCCTGATAAAAAATATCGATATCCCAAGCCTCGTGACGGCCTTTCGGCTTATCTTCGAACACCTGCAACATGTTGCCGCAAGCTCCCTCCGCCAACACTTCGCGCCCCGCCGACACATCCCAAATCGACGTCAGCTGCCCGTCCCCGTTCCAATGCAGCTTGTAATACGGCGTTTCGATCCCGCTGCCGTTATCCAGCTTCCGGAACGGACTGTTTGGCTCCTGCACGGCTTGGGCATCGCCTTGATTCACGAACCGGATAGCCGCATTCCCCAAGGAAGGCACGCCGGCTGCCCGAACCCACCATCCTGAGCCGGAACCATCGCGTTGACTCGCAATCGCTTGACCGTCCCCGTCTTCCCAGCTTCCTTGCTGCACGTTTCCGGGCAGATCCATATCGCTCACATATACGAGACTGTCCCGCTGCCAGCCTGCGCTGTTCCAGACCGTGTATACTCCCGGCTCCGGCTCCGCCGCCGGCGCCCCGGTCAACGCTTTTTCAGCCTGACGCCATGCTCTTTGCAATAACCGTTCCGCTTCCTCATATTCGAGTCTTGAATCCTCATACACTTCGTGAATCGAGGAGCCGGGAATAATATCATGAAACTGGTTGCGCAGGATGATTTTCCAGGATTCCTCCAGCTCCATATTGGCAACGACAGACCAGTCCGCCCGCTGAATGCCGCCCCATAATCCCATCCATTCCGCTTCACGGGCAAGCAGCTCCAGCTTGCGGTTCATTCGTTTATTGTAAGCTTGGCTCGTGTAAGTGCCTCTGTGAAGCTCCAAATACAGCTCCCCGTCCCATGTATGCACATATTCCTTGGATTCGGCCACTGTCTGCTGCAGCTGGACAAAATATTCGTCGACACGTCCTGTCGTTACATGAGGGACGCCCGGCAGCTCGTTCAGCCTTCTGCGCAGCTCCAGCATGTCACGATTGACGCCGCCTCCGCCGTCGCCATACCCGTAGGACAGGAGCAGCTCGCGATTCAAAGACTTGTCGCGATACGACTCCCAAATGCCGGCCACCGATCGGGCGGTTACGTCGCCGTTATAAGTGTACAGCCATCCCCCTGCCGTATCGGGCGTTGTAATAAAATGCGTCAAAATCTCCGTGCCGTCAATGCCTCTCCAACGGAACGTGTCATGAGGCATCCGGTTGTACTGATTCCAGCTTATTTTGGTCGTCATGAACGTATCGATGCCCGACTTGCGCAAAATTTGCGGCAGCGCCCAGCTGTAGCCGAAGACGTCCGGAAGCCATAAGTAGGTGCATTCCACACCGAATTCCGCCCGCAAAAAACGGGTGCCGTACAAGAGCTGCCGTACAAGCGACTCTCCCGAGGTCAAGTTGCAGTCCGCCTCGAGCCACATCCCGCCGCCCGCTTCCCAGCGGCCTTCCTGTACACGTTCCTTAATCTGTTCATAGATTTGGGGATAGTCCGTTTTGATATAGTCGTATAGCTGCGGCATCGTCTGCAAAAAGATATAATCCGGAAACCGCTCCATCAAACGCAGCACGGTCGAAAAGGAGCGGGCCGCTTTTTCCCTCGTATGCTTGAGCCTCCAGAGCCAAGCTACGTCAATATGCGTGTGCCCGATGCAGCGGACCGCTACCGGATGATACTTCGGCAGTACCGCAACGGAGGCACGCAGGGAAGCGGAAGCGGACGCTAACGATGCATAGAACGGCTCCGATCCCGGTGCGGACCAATCGATCAGCAGGAACGCTTCGTTAACGGCAGACAGCAGCATCGCGCGTTCGGCTGCGTGCTCATTCAGCAGTTGAACGATGTCCAAAGCGGCACGGGCTGTATAGTACAAATCGTCAGCATCCGCGTCCAGCCAGCACAGCTCCGCCCGCTTCAGCTGGTGCTCCTGCACCGCGCCCGGCCGATACCCGCCCATGCCGGACCATAGCCGGAAGCATAGCTGGACGGTTCTCCCGATGGTTCCCTTATCAAGAAACACTTCCTGATGGTTCGTATCTACGCCTTGGTACGGCTTGCCGTCGACGTACAACAAGGATTCGAAGCCGGAATTGTTGCCCCCGCCGGTCTTTCCGAAGTCAAACCGGCCTACGGGCTGGCGGCCGCTCCATTCCACAGGAACCGCCGCTTCAGCCGCGAGCCATACATAGCGGTCGCTTCCTTCCCAGCGGTCCCCAAGGCGCATCGTTCCCGCTGCTTCATTCAATGACAAAGGCAGCACAGGCTGTTCTCCAACCGTCCCTGTGGGATCCTCCAAGCTTTCAAACACGGGAATCCGCACTTTATCCCTATATCTAAACTCCGCCAGCTCCTGCAAACGTGCGGCCAGCTTCTCCAACGTAAATAACATCGTCGCAATCCCCCTTTTATAACACGTGTTATAATCACTGAAAAAAAATTATTATTTTCCTCTTAAACGTCTGCTTCCAAACTGTCCGAATTACTCCCGACGCTATCTCTTTCTGCGAATTGGGCGGTAACCCAAATCCCGTTTTTGTCCTGCACCGGCCTTCGTCCGTCGATATATTCCAGCAGCCGGGCCGCCGCCAGCTCCCCCATCTCGCGGTAAGGAACCTCCATCGACGTGATTGCCGGAAACATATGCTGGTTGATCCGCTCCGTATTGTCGCAAGCCATGACATGCAGCTGACGTCCTACCCCGATGCCCTCCAGCTGAGCGGCACGGCTTACATATACCGCACCACGCGACCAGTTCGTCAATACAGCTGCAGAGCCGAGCCGTCGTTCCTTGACCCATTGCCGCCAAAAGTCCGCCCGCTCGTTCCAGGAGCCGTCGATTTCGGAAAATACTTGAGGCAGCAGCCCGTGCGATGTCATCCACGCCACGTAAGCTTGTCTTCTTTGGCGATCGCCATAGCCGAGCGGCGTCCCGTGATGGAGCTCCAAATAGACGGGGGCAAGCCCGGTCCGGCTCCACATATAATCCAGTGCGCGTCTGACGCTTTCTTCGTAATCCATCAGTACCGAAGGAATGTCCGTCTCGTCGGGATACCCTTCTACGGAGATATAAGGCAGCCGATATTCCCGCACGGCCTTCACCCATTCCTCATTGACCAAATGGGGCCGATCCAGCGCCACAATCCCATCAATACGACGCTGCAAAAACAAGTCCAGCATCCCTTCGATCCGCTGCCCAGGCGCGGTCCCTGACGGGTACAGCAGCACGTGATAGCCATGTGCGGCGCACGCCGCCTGCATTCCTTCCAGCACCTGCAAAAACATCGGATTCGTCACATTCCCATAAGCCGCGAGACTGTAGCTGCGGCCGGTCTTCATTCCCCGAGCCTGCGCGTCGACCTGGTAATTTAATTCCCGGATCGCATCCAATACCGCCTGCCGCTTCTCCTCGCTAACCCCGATACCCGGCGTTCCGTTCAGTACCGCAGAAACGACGCTTCGCGATACTCCGGCGAGCTTGGCGACGTCGAAGCTGGTTACTCTTTTTGCCATATCCATCCACCTCTAGGAACAACATAACACGTGTTATAACCAGATGCAATAATAACTTTACGAGATGCTAATATTGTTAGCAACATTATCCATACTAGAGAGGAGATCTTAACATCATTTGAAGGAGCTGCTCTCAATTGCAACGATTCAAGACGGCTGCAGGACTTCTGCAGGTTATCAGCCTGCTTCTTTTGGCCGGTTCAGGAATGTGCGCTGTTTCCCTGCCGATAGCTGGAGCCTTTCCGCCGCCCGCTGATCTCCGCATGACGGGAATAGAGCCGTTATCCGCCTCCGGAGGCAGTACGATCGTTTTGCAAACGGAGCAGAACGACGTAACGGGAGACGGACTTGCCGATACGATCACATTGATAGGATCCAGGCATGATGCTGACAGCCTTTATTATCATCGTCTGACAGTCCGGATATTGCGCGGTGGTGCCGAATCTGAATCCGCCCTCACCTCCGTCATGACGGAAGGAGGCTATGATCCGCGGTTTCTGCTCGCAGATTTCAATGCCGACAAAGTGAACGACCTCTTTGTGAGCACAGTGAGCATGGATCGGACAGCTGCGTCTGTCTCACTATATTCCTTAAGCAGCGGGTTACCGGTTCGTCTGCCGCTCCCATCTCCATTGAACGTCACCGGCTCGCTCAAGGATACGTACAAATTGCAGCTGACGATCAGAGATACGATGCAATCGTATATGCTCGATATTCAGCAGCACAAGGCTCGTTACAATGCAGCGGGCTTTTACCGGAACGGCAGGCTGCTAAAGCCTAAAAGCATTGTCGCAGGCTCATATAGCGAGCTTATGCCCATGGACGTTGATAACGATGGAGCCTTCGAGCTGCACGGCATCCAAAGCATCGGAGGCATCTCTCCAGACGATACTATCGCAAGCGCCTTCTCCTTGTGGAAGTGGCGGTACCATCAATGGACGCTGATGAAAGCTGATATTACGAAAGCCCCCTAAGAAAAAAACCAGGCGCCTTCGTAAAGGCTGCCTGGGTTTCGGCATCATCTATTTACACCAGCATCGTATGCTTGAACTGCTGCATGGCTACGTAGTAGCGTAATTTGTTAAGATCTCCGGACGAAATGCTGTGAATTTCCGCACCGTAGCGGATCGTCTTCTCTAAAATGTGGGCATAGCGCACAATAAGCTTGGGATAAATGCATTCTTCGTCGCAAATGATCATGCTGTTATAAACGTGGTGCATTTTAATGGAAAAATCATTCACCTCAAACCCAATACCAAACCGGCTGACATCGGAAATCCGTACGGCGGAAATTTTAAAATCGTCCGTAATCGTTCCATAGGTGTTGAGTTTAAAATTCGTGAACGTAGCACTCTCCTCGACAAGCCATTCCTCCGCCTTGCTGCCTGAGCTTGCCTTTATATGGAATAGCTCCGAATCCGCAGGAGCAAGTATTACCTTCGATTGGAAGTTATGCAAAACTCGCATCGTTTGGCGCCGTTTAAAATCAAAGCACAAAACCGAATCACCGTCCGGAAGATGAGGCTCCTCCATTACGGTTACTTCCATCAGTTCCGGCTGATCATAGCCTACTTGCCCGTGGTATACTTTGCCTTTGTGCAATAATTGAATGTCTTTCATAAAAATCACCTCGTTTGCTGATCATAGTTCTACTATAGGAGATAAACTTTTAGAAAGTTTGAGGCAAATATTAGGAGACTATTAGATTTTATGTCTAAATAAGTCGAACCATGTCGATTGTGTCGATTCGTTGTCAAACCTATTAACCGTATATTGGGAAATAAAAACAAGCCCTTCGACAATCGAAGGACTTGCTGTAGTTTTTTAGTAAGCATCCTTACTATTAATGCTCCATATGATCTTCCGGCTGCGCCGCTTTGACTGTCAGGCCGCCGTCTACCATCAGCAAATGACCGTTGATCTGCATAGCTTCGTCGGAAGCCAGGAAAACCACCGCGTCGCCGATTTGGCGGGCTGTGCCAAGGCGTTTCATCGGATTCGCTTCGATTTCCTTGGCGCGAATGCCCGGATCGGCCAGGAAGTCCGTGCACATGTCGGTATCCACTGTGCTTGGCCCTACCGCGTTGACGTTGATGTTATATTTGCCAAGCTCGATGGCCATCCCTTTGGTCAGCATGTTGGCTGCCGCTTTGGACGATTGATAGTGCGGAATGACCGGACTGGTAACGACAAGACTTGCCGTTGACAATACGTTGATGATTTTACCGTAACGCTTCGGAATCATTTTCATCGCAGCCAGCTGGGAGGCGACGAAAATCGACTTCACGTTCGTATTGAAAGTTCGGTCCCATGTTTCTTCCGTCACTTTCATAAATGGCTCGAACGGAGCAATTCCGGCATTGTTGACCAAAATTTCCACGTCCCCGAGCTGCTCCTCGACTTGCTTGAACATTGCTTCCACTTGCGCTTTGTTTCCAACGTCGGCTTGAACGGTGATCGCTTTGCAGCCCAGAGCTTCGACCTGCTCCTTCACCTTCTCCGCCAGCTCCTTGGAACGGTCGGAAGTGTAATTTACCGCTACATGAGCGCCTTCTTCCGCAAGACGAATCGCAATTGCTTCTCCGATCCCGCGGCTTGCGCCTGTTACCAGGGCAACCTTGCCTTGTAGTCTAGCCATCTGTGAATCCTCCTGCTGCTATAAACGCTTGCGCTTACGATATTTGTCTTACAGGCTCGGTCCGATCCGGTTAATACTGAATTCGGTATGTCCAAGTACTTCCGCTTTGGTCAGCTTTCCGTTCGCAACCTCTTGAATTTCCTGCCAAATCTTATCGCCCGCGTCTTCGAGGCTCAAAGTGCCTTCGAGCATGTCGCTGACATCCACGTCCATATTGTCGCTCATGCGCTCGAACATCCGTTTGTTGCCGGTAATTTTGATAACCGGAATAACTGCGGAGCCCGTAGGCGTACCGCGGCCGGTTGTGAAGCATACGAGATGAGCACCGCCTGCTGCCATACCGGATACGCATTCAATGTCGTTACCAGGGGAGTCCATGAAGTACAAGCCGTGCTTAGGAAGCTGCTCCGCATACTCGACGATGCCTTGGATCGGAGCGTTACCGCATTTGCTGATACAGCCAAGCGATTTCTCCTCGATCGTCGTCAAGCCGCCTGCGATGTTGCCCGGGCTAGGGTTTCCTCCACGCATGTCGGCGCCCATCCGTTCAACCTCTTTCTCGAAACGGTCAACGATATGGTACAGCTGCTTTTCCGTTTCAGGCGTTGCGCAGCGGGATGCCAATACATGCTCGGCCCCGATAATTTCCGTAGTTTCGCCGATAACGACGCCGCCGCCTTGTTGAATGAGCGTATCGGCAGCCGCACCGAGAGCCGGGTTGGAAGCCAAGCCGGACGTCGCGTCGGAACCGCCGCATTTTACACCGATGATCAGCTCGTTGAAAGGAATCGGCTCCGGTGTCATGGCATCGAGTTCGGCGCGCATTTTTCTAGCCAGCTCGGCACCGTATTGAATCGCTTTTACGGAACCGCCGACCGATTGAATGTCGAATACTTCGACCGGCTTGCCTGTAGGGCGAATAGCGTCGGCCAATTCGTTAGGGTCGATAACCTCGCAGCCCAAGCTGATAATAATAACTCCGCCTACGTTAGGGTTTTTACCCGTACCTGCCAAAACTTCGAACGTACGCTCTTTATCCGCGCCGATCTGGCTGCATCCGTGCTGATGCGGGATGGCCACCGTGTCCGGCACCATTTGGTTAATACGGCTGCACACCTGGTTGGCGCAAATAACGGTTGGAATAATGAGCAAATGATTGCGGATTCCAACATCGCCGTTCGGTCTTCTATATCCCATCATGTGATCCATGATTATATCCTCCCTTAAGTTGACGCTTATGCTTTTACCGCTTGATCGCCGCGGCCGCGGATGCCTTCGACATTGTGAACGTGCACATGCTGGCCCGCTTTGATCTCGGATGTTGTGCGTCCGATAACTTCACCGTATTTGCGAATATCCGTACCTTCCGGAACGGTTACAATCGCGATTTTATGGCCGAATGGTACATTGTCGAGCAGCTCGACTTCCTGAACCTGATCTTGAACGCGATACGTAATTTTCTGACCTTGCTGCAAATCCTTGATTGCCGTTGCTACATGATCCCGTGCATCCATAACCAATGCGTCGGCACCTGCTTCGATTTGATGTGCTGCCATTCTCCTAGACCTCCTAAAAGTAATGCATGAGCGAAGCTCACTTGCTGTTTAAAACGTTCCGTTGAACCTCATCCTCCGGCCGGCTGGGGAGCGGCTTTTTGTAAGCCACAAGCTTGTACGCTTTCTCCCCTTTAATCCGGTACCGGTCGGTTCCAATATCTTAACGAGCATGCACCGGCTTCCGGTTAAGCCTGCTCCGCTACCATTTTGTTCGTCAAGGAGCCCAGCTTCTCGATCTCGATCGTTACAACGTCGCCGTCCTTCAAATACACTTGCTTGTCCTCAGGCAAACCGAGCACAACGCCTTCCGGTGTACCTGTCAAAATAATGTCGCCAGGAACCAGCGTCATGTGCTGGGAAATGTAGCTTACGATCTCATCGCAATGGAAAATCATGTCCGCCGTGTTGGAGTTTTGGCGTACTTCTCCGTTCACGATGCAGCGGATGGACAAATCGTTCGGGTTGCCGACTTCATCGGCTGTAACCAGGTAAGGTCCGAGCGGGCTGAAGCCGTCGCAGCTCTTGCCGAGCAGCCATTGCTGCGTGCGCATCTGCAGATCGCGTGCGGACAAGTCATTCACGTTGCAATAGCCGAATACGTGATCCAAAGCATTCTCCTTGGAAACGTATTTCGCGGTTTTACCGATAACGATAACAAGCTCCGCTTCGTAATCGACCTTGCTCGATACTTTCACCGGCAAAGGAACGTCCGCACCGTGGCCCGTCAGCGTATTGTTGAATTTGTTGAAAAGAATCGGATATTGCGGAATCGGAGCGTTCGTTTCTTCCGCATGCTTGCGGTAGTTCAGCCCCACGCAAATGATTTTGTTAGGGTGAGTAACGGCAGGTCCGAGAGTCAGATCGGATTCGTTCAAAATGTATCCGGATGCGCCGCCCGCAGCAGCAATCGCCTGGTCGACATAAGCTTGAAGCGCGGCTACGGATGCTGCTCCGCCTTCGATCACCTCATGTACATTTTGCGGCACGGATTGACCGGCAGCAGCAGGAACAGCCTGCAGCGCAGCGGCAATATGTACTACGCCTTGTTCGGTTTTTACGCCAAGCTTTTGCTGGCCGTTTTCGATAAAAGTAAGAAGCTTCATAAGTTCATACCTCCAATTAAAATTGTTGGATTTTATTGCGGATTGCTAAGACCGGCGGACGTTAACCGGCCCTAATCGAAAGTCTTCTTTTATATTAGGCGTTCTTGCCGAATACAACGCCGCCATCGATATAGAGCGGGGAGCCCATCATAAACTTCGAATCGTCGGATGCCAGGAACAATGCCGCTTTCGCAACGTCCTCCGGTCTGCCGAGGTCGCCGCTCAGCTGGCGCGTTTTCAGCGAAGCGTAGGCTTCTTCCTGGTTCGTGTACGATTTTTTCAAGTAATCCTCTACGAACGGCGTCAAAATTGTGCCCGGAAGCAATGCGTTCACGCGGATTTGGTAAGGAGCGTAGTCGACTTGCATCGATTTGGTCAAAGAAAGGACGGCGCCTTTCGTAGCGGAATACGATGCGCGGCGAGCGAGACCGATTTCGGCGATGCAGGAGGACATGTTGATAATCGAACCGTTGCGGCGCTCCATCATGTGAGGAAGCACGTATTTACAAGGCAGGAACACGCCGCGGATGTTGATGTTGATAACGCGGTCCCAAGCGTCAGGCTCCACTTCGTGGATGGCGCCTACGCCGCTGACTCCTGCGTTATTGAACAGTACGTCGATGCGGCCGTAAGCGGCGATCGCTTGATCGACCATGGCTTTTACGGAATCCGGATTCGTTACATCCGCTTGAAGGAACATAGCGTTACCGCCGGCTTGCTTGATTTCCTCCACCGTTTCCTGGCCTTTCTCCTCAAGCAAATCGTTGACGATAACCGTCGCTCCTTCTTTCGCGAACAGCAAAGCGGAGCTTTTGCCGATACCCGAACCGGAACCGGTAATCAATGTCACCTTATCTTGCAATCTCATTGCCTACACACCCTTCCAAAATGTTTAATTACAAGTGCCTTGGGACAGCCTCGCGGCCAAAGCGCAAATTTCCTTCTGCGCCTGACTTCGCTTTTGCTCCCATTCATGCTGGAACATCGAGCAGCTGATTGCCGCCACGGTGTTCCCCTGGGCGTCCAGCACAGGAGCGGCTACGCAGCAAAAGCCCATCACCGCTTCCTGCAAATCGCAGGCGAAGCCCTCCGCACGAATTTGAGTCAGCTGCCCTAGCAGCTCGTCTCTCGATTTGATTGTATGCTGGGTCAATCCGTTGTGAAGCTGCTCGTCGGGATACATGGCTTTCACCTTGTCAGAATCAAGCGCCGCGAGCATTACCTTGCCAAGCGCCGTTGCATGAGCAGGAAGCTTCATCCCGGGCTCGGAGGCCAGTCTTACCGGAGAAGGCATCTCCTCCTTGGCCAAATAGAGCACATCGCTTTGCTCGAGTCTCGCCAGCTGAATCGTCTCTTGAATCGTATGCTTCGTAATTGATGCTTCCTTGCGGAACCGGTCGATCAAGCTGAACTGCTTGAAGTATACGTTTCCGAGAAAGCCGAGCTTCGAGCCGAGCGAGTACGTGCCTTCCGCTTCGCGGACGACCCATTCCAGCGCTTCGAGCGTATTCAGCAGCGAAAACATGGAGCTCTTGTTAATACCCGACAGCTTCGACAAATCCATCAGCTTCAGCTTGGAAGGCTGCCCGGAAATCGCTTGAAGAATAACGTCCGCCTTCTCTAAGGCGGGTACCCAATATTTCTTGTCCATGCGTCCTCCTGGCGGGTCCAAAAACCAAAACTAGCGGTGCTAGTCTAGCATTGCCTCTATGAAATAGTACGATCTGCAACGACCACTGCAGTAAATTATCGAATGTATTGTCGCCGCGGTTTAATATACAAAACCACAGTTTTGTATATTTGACAACTTCATCGTACAACGCGTCAACGTATATGTCAACGGAATTTTAAGCCGGATCACGGTGCTGTGGCAGTGAGGGCGGGAAGCCTGATGTGGCGCAGGTTTGTGGCGTTAGAGGTGGTTGAAGACGGGGCTGTAACGCGGTGTGTTACAGGCAGAGCTTGTGTGCAGGGAGTCGTGCCGCTGTAAAGCGGATTTTCCGCGTTACAGCTAAGGCTGAGGCACAATTCTGCTATGCCGGGCTTCTGCAACGCGGTTTTTCCGTCTTACAGCTGGGCTTGAGGCATGCGACCGCCGCTGTAGAGCGGTTTTTCCGTGTTACAGTCGGGCTTGGGGCGCTCGACCGCCGCTGTAAAGCGGTTTTTCCGCGTTACAGCGATGGCTCAGGCACGATGCTCCTTCTCCGAGACTCTGTAACGCGGTTTTTCCTTGTTACAGTCGGGCTTGAGGCGTGCGACTGCCGCTGTAGAGCGGATTTTCCGGATTACACAGCTAAGGCTGAGGCACGATGCTGCTATGCCGGGCTTCTGTAACGCGGTTTTTCCGTCTTGCAGCTGGGCTTGAGGCGTGCGACCGCCGCTGTAAAGCGGTTTTTCCGTATTACAGCTAGGCTCAGGCACGATGCTGCTTCTCCGAGACTATGTAACGCGGTTTTTCCGTGTTACAATCGGGTTTGGGGCGCTCGACCGCCACTGTAGAGCGGATTTTCCGCGTTACAGCGATGGCTCAGGCACGACGCTGCTTCTTTTCTGTAACGCGGTTTTTCCGTGTTACAGTCGGGCTTGAGGCGCTCGACCGTCACTGTAAAGCGGATTTTCCGCGTTACAGCGGTGGCTCAGGCACGATGCTGCTTCTCCGAGACTCTGTAACACGGTTTTTCCTTCTTACAGCTGGGCTCGAGGCG
>NZ_JBHTVD010000002.1:142033-229407 GCF_042793215.1 Paenibacillus sp. NPDC056579 | reverse complement strand
CGGATTTTCCGCGTTACAGCGGTGGCTCAGGCACGATGCTGCTTCTCCGAGACTCTGTAACACGGTTTTTCCTTCTTACAGCTGGGCTCGAGGCGCTCGACCGCCACTGTAAAGCGGATTTTCCGCGTTACAGCCTGGCAAGACAACAGCCTCAACGAAACGAAATGATACGCCTACTGCAAGCCTTAGCCAATTTCGTGCGGGTCGCCATACCGCCCCCGAATAAAACGAAAAGCAGAGCACGCTCCCATCCACTGGAGCGGCTCTGCTTTGATATTACTTAATAATTACGGCATACACCTTGCCCGGTCCGTGAATACCGATCGTAAGATCGTTCTCGATGTCCGCGCTTCGGCTAGGACCCGTGATCAAATTCAAGGACGACGCATAATGGCTTCCGTCCGACTTGCCTTGCGTGATGCTGCTGAAGCCTTCGCCCATCCGCGTTACCAGCTGATCCGCGCGGAACACAGCGAACAGGATATCGGTCAGCAGGCTGACCGAGCGTCCGCGCTGCGGCGAGCATTGCAGCATAAGCGTGCTCGTGTTGGCGACGGCGTAGTCCGGCCAAATGATGCCGAGCTGGCAGCGCTCCGTGCGCTTCAGCAGCTCGCTGCGTTTGGCCCAGTTGGAGCTGGCGTCGGCCGCAGTCTCTCCGTCTGCACCGTCGGTCGCTTTCCACGGCACGACCTCGACGCCCGCTTCGGCCAAAGCCTCGTCAAGGCCGAGGCCGATCAAGCCGTCGTGCTCCCAGCGCGATACATGCGTTACGCCCAGCTCCGCGGCTACTTCCTTTAGCCAGGCCCCGATGCTCTCCTTGGCCTCGGCTTCCTCCACTACCAGAACCTTGCCCGTTAAGGCGGTCCAGTTCTGGATGAACAGCTCGATTTTCTCGTCGGTGGTTCGCTCGATTTGTTTATAGAAATCCGGTGCGCCGCGGAACGGCCGCTCCGGAGGGGTGCTTGAAGGCGCTTGGCGTCCCAGCCGGGACGAAATGTTGGCGATGAACGCGTCGCGGCCGTGAATTTGTCCTGGATTAATGCTCATGCGGCTTACCTCCCTTATTCACCGGCGCATCCGGCGCTTTAGCGATGACCGGCGCCGATTTCAGCTCCTGCTGCAGCGCTTCCCAGCGGTCGCGGAACGACTGCTTCGGCTTCATCGGGAAGAAGCGCGACTGCGTCCAGCCGGACATCGGTCCCGGCCCTTTCTTGATGAAGCCTTTGCTGATAAAAGGCTTCTGCATATAATAGGCGGATTTCGTCGCCATTTTGTACAACGTCACGCTCCCGAACGCCGTCTGGAACGACTTGAAGGCTACGCGCTCGGCCAGCGGGGTCAAGCCCATCTTGACCTTGCGGGCGCGCAGCTGCACGAGCATATCGTGCAGCGGAATCTTCACCGGGCATGCCTCATAGCATGCCCCGCACAGACTGGAAGCGTAGGCCAGCTGGCCCGCTTCCTTCATGTCCTGCTGCAGCAGCGGCGTCAATACGGCCCCGATGGGGCCGCTGTATACGCTGCCGTAGGTGTGTCCGCCGACGTGACGGTACACGGGGCACGCGTTCAAACAGGCTGCACATCGGATGCAGTGCAGCACCTCTTGGAACACCGGATCGCCGAGCTGCGCCGAGCGTCCGTTGTCCAGAACGATGAGATGGAGCTCCTCCGGTCCGTCGAGCTCGCCCTCGCGGCGCGGTCCCGTAATCATCGACGTATACGTCGTCAGCTTCTGACCGGTCGCGCTGCGCGCCAGCAGGTTCAGTACGACCTCCAGGTCGTCGTACGTAGGCACCAGCCGTTCCATCCCCATGATGACAACGTGAGATTTTGGAATCGTGCTCACCATACGGCCGTTTCCTTCATTAGATACCAGCGTGATCGCACCGGACTCCGCAACGCCGAAGTTACATCCGGTCAGGCCGATGTCCGCCTCCAGGAAATAATTGCGCAGCCGCTGTTTGGCATAGCCGGCCAGTATTTTCGTTTCCGGCGGAAATTGCTCGCCGGATTCGTTGTTGAACAGCTCTGCGATCTGCTGCTTGTTTTTATGAATCGCTGGAATGATCAAGTGAGACGGCGTTTCTTTCGCCAATTGAAGAATATATTCTCCCAAATCGGTCTCGATCGCTTCGATGCCGCGTTCCTCCAAATGATGATTCAGATGGATTTCCTCGGACACCATCGATTTCCCTTTGGCCACAAGCTTCGCCTTGCGCTGCTCCGCCAAATCCATAAAGACTTTGACGGCTTCGTCCGCCGTACGGCAAAAATAGACGTGCCCGCCGGCTTTGGACACATTATCGGTAAACTGGGTCAAATAATAATCCAGATTATCAACGACATGCTTGCGGATCTGCTTGCCGCGCTCGCGCCATTCTTCCCATTGGCCGAAGTCGTCCATCGCCTTCAGCTTGGCGGTTTTCAGCTTATCCGTCGTAAAAGCGACCGCTTTGCGCAGAAATTCGTCGGCCAGCGCTTCTTCCGTTCTTTTCTTCAGCCCAGTACCGATCAATTGCTTCTCATCGACCTGATTCACCGTTCTTCACTCCTTCCTCCAGCAGCTGCGCCAAATGCATTACGCGAACCGGCTTGTTCTCTTTGTTCAAACGGCCCCCGATGTTCATCAAGCAGCCCATATCAGAACCGACGAGCACGCTGGCTCCGGTTGAGCATACGTGGCCTGCCTTCTCGCATACCATTGCTTCGGACATATCCGCCATTTTGACCGCAAACGTACCGCCGAAGCCGCAGCAATCTTCTTTTTTCGGAAGATCGATGTACTCCAGCCCCTTGACTCCCGTCAGCAGCTTGTTCGGCTCATCCTTCACGCCGAGAAACCGCGTCGCATGGCAAGATGCGTGATAAGTAACCTTTTCGTTAAATACCGCTCCCAAATCCGTTACGCCGAGAACATTCACAAGAAATTGCGAAAACTCGTACGTTTTAGCGATCAGCTCTTCCGCCTTGAGCTTCCATTCGGGTTCGCTCTCGAACAATTGAGGATAATAGTGGTGAACCATCCCTGTACAGGAGCCGGACGGCGAAACGACATAATCGCTATGTTCAAAAGCACGGATCAAGCCGCGCGCCACTTCTCTTGCCTCATCCTGATAGCCGCTGTTGAAGGCAGGCTGCCCACAGCATACTTGCGCATCCGGAAAATCTACCTCACAGCCGTACCGGTGCAGCAATCTGACAACGCTTTCCCCCACCTCGGGATAAAGCTGGTCTGCCAAACAAGTAATAAATAAAGAGACTCGCATAGGGTTCCCTTCCTTTATTCATAAAGTAATTGTTATGTTATCAGGTTATCAGATAAGTTGGTTTTTGAAAAGGATTATTTGTCGAATGGCAGCAAATCCAGTGCATGTTTCCATCCTTTAGCAGCAGCCTTGGGAGGAAGTGATGATCTTGGCGGAGATCAGCAATAATCCGGGTGAAGTCCTTGCCGGGCACCTCCGCCCTACGGCTGCATTGAGCAAAAATTTAGAAAAAGCCGATGCTTTATACACAAATCTAAAGCAGCTGCGTGGGGCTGCCTTTTGTAATGAAACCGAATATAACATGGAGTATCGTTGCTGCCAATGACATCGGTACAACGGTCAAGCTCGGAATCCCTATCTTTTGCTCTGCTTGGCCCCAAGTGACTATTCGCATCCGTCAATCACTCCTGCCTCATCTAGCCCCGGCCCGCCGCAATTCGGCTTCAATATGACTATGCCCTTTAACCTGCGCCCAGGCAAGAGGTGTCGACCACGGTGCGCCCGACTTATTCGGATCGGCGCCGCGCTCCAGGAGCATTGCAACCATCTCCTTGTGTCCCCAGCGGGCTGCGAAACCAAGCGGAGTAGAACGATACTCCTCGTCGACGGAATTCATAGCAGCACCATAATCAAGGAGCAAGCTCGCCTTCTCCACATCCCCCTCCTGCGCCATATCGTGCAGAAGAGTAACATGCTGCCAATTCATGTGATTCGGATTCATGCCATGGTGCAGAAGAAAGGCAGCGATTTCGTAGTGCTTGAAATAATAGTACCGTCCCCACTTCGTAACGTCAGGCACACGTGCGCCATAACGGATTAACAGCGCGAGCATCTCTCGTTTGCCATCGCGCGCCGGTCCACATAGTATGCCCTCTCCCCAAAAAGCGCTTGCTTGCCGCAGCAGCTCTGGGTTCGCTGCAATTATCTGTTCAACCTCTACCAGCTTGTTATCTTCCACTAAGGTATGGAAGTGATCCAAATCGCCGGTTGTATCTACTGCGCCATATTCAAGAAGAAGGCGTGTTAGCTCGGGATCTTTACGCGCCTGGAACAACGCGCTGCCGCTCGATTCCGGCGCAGTATTCGGGCTCGCCCCATATTCAAGCAGCAGCTTCACCATTTCATGCTGCCGCTGATACACCGCGTTCCAAAGAGCCTGTCCGAGAGGTGCGCCCTCTTCCGGCAAGCTCGGGTTCGCACCGTGCTCGAGCAGCAGCTTAACCATCTCGAAGTCATTACGCCGTGCAGCAGCCGAAATGGGCCGTCGATGTGAAGAGTCCTCAAAGTTAGCCGAATTCGGGTCGCGCCGAAGCGCCTCTCGTACATAGTGGTCATCACCAAGCGCTGCAGCAAGATAGATGTTGTATTCTGCCCCTCTTGCTAGCAGCATACCGGCAAGAACGCCTGCTAGCGGCGCTGGCTTGCTGCCTCGGTCCACAACACAGTTAATGGGGCGTATACCGTCGGAACGCATGGCATCCGGGGCTGCACCGGCATCGAGCAGGACCTTCATGATCTCCGGATGACCACCCCTTGCAGCCTGATGAAGAGCCGTTTCGCCGGTTTCGTTGCTGACAAGAGCCAGTTGGGGATTGCGTGACAAATCAAATCGAATCCTATCGGCATCGCCTTTTCGAGCGGCCTCCAAAAATTCAGAAAGGCCTTCCATGACAGGAAACCGCTTAGACAGGGTGTTTAATAAAATATTTGCAATCTCATGATATCCGCGATCCTGTGCCATTGTAAGAAGCGAGTCTTGAAACGGATAAGTACGATAGGCAGGATCAGCTCCTTGTTCCAGCAAGTAACGGACAATGTCCAGATGGCCTTCACGAACCGCGAAGTGGATTGGCGGAGTGTAGTTGTATTCGCAGTGGTTCAATTCGGGCCGATGCGAAGCGAGTCTCTTCACTCGTTCCAAATCCCCGTCCCGGCTTGCACTGAGCATGTCCCATACATCATCGTCCTTCAATTCTCCAGGTCTTAACAACGTCATCCGCTCCCCTTTCGGATACTATGGATCCTACATCTTTTCGAGTATGGTGTTAAACGGTATCAACGAGAAGTACATCAATAGCTAACAAGGTCACTAACTTCAAATCACCTGTAGGGGCTTCTGCGAATGGCTAGAAAGCTGTCTTTATACTATTCGTGAAGGGAATAAAGCTATCCTCTCAGTCGCTCGGGTCAGCACAGACGATAAAGGGAGCAGCTGCCGCGGCGGTCTGCTCCCTGGTTATTGAATAGCGTATCTCGTAAAAATAAAACTGCGCATCACTTTTTCAAAAACTTCAACAGCACCTGCTCGACATGGAACAGATGTCTGCGCATCGCTTCCTCTGCCTGGGCCGGATCGCGGTCGCGCACCGCTTCATAAATCGCTTTATGCTCCTTCAGCAGCTGGCTGGAAACCGTTTTGCTTGAATACATTTGAATCCGTCTCGTTTCGCGGATCGCGGTTTGCATTTGCGTCGAGATCGAATCGATCATCCGCTCCATGATGGAATTGTGAGTCGCCTGCGCCAAGGTAAGGTGGAACAGCATGTCGGAACGCTCCCCTTCCTCTTCATTGCCCAGGAAATCTTCCATATTGCGCAAAACCGCTTCAAATTTCGCCATATCCTCGTCTGTGCGCTTTTCCGCTGCCAGTGCCGCATTGGAAATTTCGAGCGCCTTCCGCGCTTCAATCAGCTCCACGACCGTCTCGCGGCTCATTAACAGCGAATCGAATACGGGAAGATCCACATCCTGCGACTCGATACTGCGGACATAGCTTCCTTCGCCTTGATGGATTTCCACCAGTCCCATGGCCTTCAAAGCGCTAAGCGCTTCTCTGACGGTAGATCTGCCGACCTGAAACCGTTCGGACAGCTCCTTTGCCGAAGGCAGCTTTTGACCCGGCTGCAGTGCGCCGCTCACTATTTGCTCTTTAATTTGATCCGCAATGACTTCATATATTTTACGCGACGATATTTTCTGAATTTCCAAGTCGTCCGCCCCCTGTGCATCAACATGATTACTAACCCTAACCGCCCATCAGCTCACGCTTATTATACCCGCTTGCAAGGCGGAAAGCCAATTGTTACCTGTTATTTTCTCATTTCGTTTCATGCTCATCACAGTGTGAGTACGAGGGGGATTACACGTATCCTTTCGACGTTTGCCGGAACAGTCCGGGCGTCATCCCTACCGTTTTGCGGAACAGCCGGATGAAGTAGTTATAATCGCTGAACCCTACCTCCGCGGCGACCTCGGGAATCGGAATCGTGCTGTGAATGAGCAGCCGTTTGGCCCTGTCCATGCGAAGCGTATGATGATACTGCAGCGGGGTTAATCCCGTATGCTTCTTCAAGCAGCGGGCGGCATAGTCGAAATGAAAATGCAGCTCCTCCGCCATCCGTTCCGCTCGAAACGGCTCCATGTACCGTTCCTGCAAATAATCCTTCACTTGCTCTGCGACGGTATAAGAACGGGTGGAGCGTCTATACTCTTTCACTCCCGACTGCAGCTGAGACAGTAAACGTCCCATGGCGACCTGCAAATCGACCGCATGCTCCAGCGTCAAGCTGTCGCGCAGCTGCAGCATATCCTGCAAGGTCGGAATAAGCGGCTTCATGTCCACCTTGCCGTACTTGGGCAAAAATAAATACTGCTCCGCCGGCGCAAGATCCAAATCGGTTCCTCTGCGGACAAGCGTCGACCAAGGAATGTGCTTCTCCGCCATGCGCGCCACCGGGCGGCTGTGCCTGAAATGAAGCCAATACAGCTCCGTGTCCCCGGTGCAAGACCGGTGTCCGTAGTGCGTTTTGCCCGGCTCCAGCAGCAGGACCTCGCCAGCTTCCACCTCATAGGGAGTCTCATCCTCGGTCATATAGAGAGCACCGCTGCAAACCAGAACGAGATCGTACACCTCGAAGCACCGCTCAAAATGCTGCATCCCGCTCCTCCATACGGAGTGTCCGGCCGTCAAAAATTGCGGCAGCGGCGGAATCGATAGCTGTAAAATATCCATTGGGCACTCCTTTCTCCCTGCAAACCAAACGATGCTACTCCAGTGTAGTGGACGGACTGGCAAAATACAATCGAATTTGGTCGATATTGTGCTATAAATGGTCGGCCTCTTACCTATGCCAAGCTTCCATTCCGTTCTATAGTGTATAATGTAACCGCTTTTTTAAGTGATCTGAAATCAACAAGCATTCAAAGGAGCGTGTCTATTTTTATGCGTTTTCGCCAGGTCCATCTCGATTTTCATACTTCAGAAGCCATTCCGCATATCGGAAGACAATTTTCCAAGCAGCAATTCCAAGACATGCTGAAAAAAGGCAGCGTAGATTCCATCACCATCTTCTCCAAATGCCACCACGGCTGGGCGTATCACCCTACGGAAGCGAATGAAATTCATCCGGAGCTTGAATTCGACCTGCTCGGCGCGATGATCGAAGCCGCTCACGAAATCGACGTCAAGACGCCGGTGTACATATCCGCCGGATTGGACGAGAAGCTGACCCGCCGCCATCCGGAATGGCTCATCCGCGATATTAACGACAATACGAACTGGGTCGACGGGTTCATGAAGCCGGGCTACCATCAGTTCTGCTTGAATACGCCTTATCTGGATATTCTCATCCGGCAAATCGAGGAAGTCGTACGCAATTATGATGCCGACGGCATTTTCCTGGATATTGTCGGCGTTCGCCAGTGCTACTGCCATACTTGCGTTCAGACGCTTAGAGACGCAGGCCAGGACCCCCGCAACAAGGAAGCCGTTATTGCCCTGGGCGAGAGAACCTATGCCAACTATGCATCGAGAGTCCGCGAAGCGATCGACGCGATCAAGCCGGGACTGCCGGTATTCCATAACGGCGGCCACATTCGCCGCGGACGCCGGGATTTGGCGGGCATGAACTCTCACCTGGAGCTGGAATCATTACCAACCGGAGGCTGGGGATACGATCACTTCCCGCTATCCGCACGCTATGCGCAAGGGCTTGGCATGAATTATCTCGGCATGACCGGCAAATTCCATACGACCTGGGGCGAATTCGGCGGCTACAAGCATCCGAATGCGTTGAGGTACGAAACGTCGCTTAGCATCGCTAACGGCGCCCGCTGCTCGATCGGCGACCAGCTCCATCCGGAAGGCTTGATGGATCCCGCCACCTATGAGCTGATCGGTGCCGCTTACCGCGAGGTCGCCGAGAAAGAGGCGTGGTGCAAGGATGTAAGAAGCGTAGCCGACGTCGCTTTGCTTTCAGTGGAAGCCGTCGCTTCCCAAAAAGAAGAGAAGCGCGAGGATCGTTCCGGCACCTCGGACGCAGGTGCTGTGCGGATGCTGCTGGAAGGCAAAATCCTGTTCGACGTCGTGGATACGGAGAACGATTGGACGAAATACAAAGTCGTCATTTTGCCTGACCAAGTCGTTGTGAATCCGCAGCTTGCGGCCAAGCTGAACGATTATTTCGCCCAAGGCGGCAAGGTGCTCGCTACCGGGCGTTCCGGCTTGAACGAGGCGGGAGACGGCTTCGCGATCGACCTTGGCGTTGCCTGGGAAGGCGAGAATCCTTACAAGCCGAGCTTTTTCCGCCCTCATTTCGAGCTGGCAAGCTTGCAAAACGCTGCCTTCGTCTTTTACTCCGACGGCCAACAGGTTCAGTTGACGGACGGTACGTCCCTCGGGCACCGTGAGAATCCGTACTTTAACCGCGATGTGTTCACCTTCTGCTCGCACCAGCATACGCCTAGCGCACAGCAGGATAACGGGCCGGGCATGGTGGAAAGCCGCAACGGTATTTATTTTGCCTGGAACGTGTTTGCCGATTATGCCGGGAAAGGCAGCCTGGCCTTGAAGGAAAGCGTATTGTTCGCCTTGAACCGGCTGCTTACCGACAAGACGCTCAGCACCACTTTACCGGCTCAGGGCATCGTCACCTTGATGGAGCAGCCGTCCGAGCGGCGTTACGTCAACCATCTTCTTTACGCTACTCCGGTCAAACGGGGCTCCGGCGTAGAGGTGATCGAGGATATCGTTCCCCTGTATGATGTCCGTGTGACACTGAAGCTCGACAAGCCGGTTAAGCGTGCGTATTTGGCGCCGCAAATGGAAGAGCTCCCGATTGATGAGGCTAACGGCAGCGTATCTTATACGGTACCTAAGCTGGAATGCCACCAGATGGTAGTGCTGGAAACTCTTTAAACGATGTAAAAAAAGCGTTCGTCCTTGTAAAGGGCGAGCGCTTTTTCATGTGGGGTTTTTCAAGTAAGAAGAGAAGACACGAAGGGTCGTGTCCTCTCTTCTCTTCTGCTCCTATGATGCTGCAATTTACTTTTACTGATCCGTTGTTTTCTTTTTTTCTATGATTTTGTACAAATTATAGATGATTTGTGCGCTTTCTGCACGCGTCCCCTCACCGTGTGGTTGGAACAGCGAATCCGAGCGCCCGTTTACCAGTCCTAATGATGCTGCTGCGCCTACTGCCTGCTTGGCCCAATCTGGAGCGTCCGTCATATCCTCGAAACGGGAGTCTGCGGCACCTTTTGTTTCTCCTCCATTGGCGTACGCATAGGCGCGCATTAGCATTGCCGCCATTTCCTGACGTTTGATCTCAGCGTTCGGCGCGAACTTCGATTCGCCGATGCCATTGACGATCCCTGCCTGAGCGGCGAGTCTAACCGGCTCTGCATACCACTGATCCGGTGCTATATCTACAAATGCGGCCGTTCCGTTTACAACCCCCTTAATTCCTAACAGCCGAACCAGCATGGCTGCAAACTCTGCGCGGGTCACTGTCTTGTCCGGAGCGAACTGATCCGCGGTCATCCCTTGAACCAGATGCTTCGCAGCAAGAGATCTGATGGTTCCCCACGCCCAGTGGGTCTGTTTCACATCTTCAAACGTTTTGTTATATTCCAGCACGGAGTACTTGCTAAAATGGTTAATGGGTGCTGTAACCATTCCCTCTTTCATCGAGCCGGGAATATATTCAATGGTTTGGTCGTCGGCAATATAATAGATGCCTGCCAACTCTGTATTTGCACCGGCACTCAAAGGAAGAGAAATCGTAAGAGGCTCTTCAAACTTGCTGAGCGACACTGTCTTGCCTTGCTTTGTAGTAAGCGTCAAACGGAATTCCAGCACGTCGCCGGCTGCTTTAAGCTCTGCTCCCGCAAGAAGCTGTGCATTGGCAAGAAGCTCGTTAGCATTGGATGCATCCAATGCGGTCACGCTCAAGCTAATGGTACTATCGCCCTGCTGCTCTGCCGGCACCATACCCGCAATGGCTTTTAGTACATTGGCAGGGATGGTAATGACCAGGTTCATGCCTTGGACCTGGAGAGCTTTATTTTGAAGCAGCTCTGCGGCATTTCCCGGAAGGACGATCTCATTCAATGGATCCGATACTTTGATTACAACCTGATTTTGATCGCTGCCGGCATTTAAAATCTCATAAGTTACTTCCACTCGACCCGGCTTGCTTCCCTCATTGACTACCGGTGCTGATGAGCCGGAACCTGAGCTATTCGATCTGCGCGGCATGGATACCGTCAGCTTATAAGAAGCCGTCTTGTCTCCGTACTTGGCCGATATCTCCGTCTCACCGACACCCAGTGCTAGAATACGTCCTGCTTCATCAACCGAGGCAACGTTTTTCATGCTGCTATCGTAATTGACACCATGAACTAAAGGAACACTTAATCCATCGCTATAAACGGCATTGGTTACTGCCGTTCCTCGTTCACCAATTACAAGAGCCGAAGGACCTTCAACCGTAATACCGATCAGCACAGGCTCTTCTGCCGATACGATCAGCTTGTACGATGCGCTCTTGCCGCCATAGGTTGCGGAGATTACCGTCTCGCCTGCAGCCAGAGCGTTAATTGTGCCCGCTCCATCGATCGTCGCCACGTTCTTCACGCTGCTGGCGTACGTAACGCCTTTCTTTACAGGAACTTTACTTCCATCGCTATAGACCGCTTGGGTCACTGCCGTTCCCGTTCCGCCGATCTTCAGTGTCGAAGGACCTTCAACCGTAATACGGTTCAGCACAGGCTCTTCCGCCGATACGATCAGCTTGTACGATGCGCTCTTGCCGCCATAGGTCGCGGAGATCACCGTCTCACCTGCTGCCACGGCGTTAATTGTGCCCGCTCCATCGATCGTCGCCACGTTCTTCACGCTGCTGGCGTACGTAACGCCTTTCGTTACTGGAACTTTACTTCCATCGCTATAGTCCGCTTGGGTCACTGCCGTTCCCGTTCCGCCGATCTTCAGTGTCGAAGGACCTTCAACCGTAATACCGTTCAGCACAGGCTCTTCCGCCGATACGATCAGCTTGTACGATGCGCTCTTGCCGCCGTAGGTTGCGGAGATCACTGTCTCGCCTACAGCCAGAGCGTTAATTGTGCCCGCTCCATCGATCGTTGCAACGCTCTTCACGCTGCTGGCGTAAGTAACGCCTTTCGTTACTGGAACTTTACTTCCATCGCTGTAGACCGCTTGGGTCACTGCCGTTCCCGTTCCGCCGATCTTCAGTGTCGAAGGACCTTCAACCGTAATACGGTTCAGCACAGGCTCTTCCGCCGATACGATCAGCTTGTACGATGCGCTCTTGCCGCCATAGGTCGCGGAGATCACCGTCTCACCTGCTGCCACGGCGTTAATTGTGCCCGCTCCATCGATCGTCGCCACGTTCTTCACGCTGCTGGCGTACGTAACGCCTTTCGTTACTGGAACTTTACTTCCATCGCTATAGTCCGCATTAGTCGCTACTGTTCCCATTCCGCCGATCTTCAGTGTCGAAGGACCTTCAACCGTAATACCGGTCAGCACAGGCTCTTCTGCCGATACGATCAGCTTGTACGATGCGCTCTTGCCGCCGTAGGTTGCGGAGATCACTGTCTCACCTGCTGCCACGGCGTTAATTGTGCCCGCTCCATCGATCGTCGCAACGCTACTCACACTGCTTGTATAAGTGACGCCTTCACTCAGTACCGTTCTTCGGCCGGAGTCGTATACAGCCTCCGTCACCGCCTTATCGGTTTGTCCCACCTTCAAGGAGCTGCTTCCTTTTAATTCAATAGAAGCAATCTCGCCGCGCTTCGAGATTTCGAACGTATCAACAACGCGTCCGCCAATCGTTTTAGTTACAACTTTCAGCTTCTCACCATCAATTACGACAGAGCTGAACATCTGTGTATTTTCATCATCCACAACCATCTGCCAAGGTCTCGGAGTCAACTCGTAAAACTTAGGGCCTGTCGCGCCGGGAATAATATAGCTTGTTCCCTTTCCGTCTACAGCCTTCTGGTTGTTTTTCATCGGGTATGTTCTAAGATAGATGTGATCATGACCGTTCATAACAAGATCGACCCCGAATTCGTCGAATACAGGAGTCCATGCAGACCTCACATTCTCCGTATCGTAGATGCTGCCGTAAGGTCCGCGGTGGAAAAATACGATTTTCCACGGTTTGTCCGTGTGCATCAGATCGTTACGCAGCCATTCCGTTTGACCGGAGCCATCAACGTATTCACTGTTAAGCACAGCAATATGAATGTTCTTATAATCAAATGAATAATTAGTTCCCTTTTGGCTATCCGAACCGTTCTGCGGATGATTGAAATGGGCCAGGAAGTCTCCGTTGCCTTTGGTTCCCATCACCTCGTGATTACCCACTACGGTAATAGCTGTAGTGCTCATCAGCTGAGGCTGCGCCTTTTCGAACCACCAGTTCCATTCCTGCTCCTTGAACCCGCTATCGACCATATCGCCTACGTGGACGATGAATTCCGCCTGAGGCCGCTCTGTCATCGCCTGCTTCAAGGTATCTCCCCAAATTTTGAAGCCTGCCGCATCCGCTGCCTGCGAATCTCCGAAGACAAGAAACTCGGTTTGATCTCCGGTGCGCGGTGCTGTCTTGAAGCTGCCTTGCGCACTATAGTTGCCTTCTCCATCGCCTACGCGATATACATAAGCCGTTCCCGGCTCCAAAGCATCTGCGGTAGCCTTATGAACACGAATCGTTCCGATATCCAGCGTGTTGAACAAGTAGCTCGTGCCATTGAAACGAACCACGTTACTCTGGCTGAAATCCGTAAATTCGGATGCTTTCACGACTTCTACGACAGTTTTGTCCGTTGCCAGATTCGTGTGCCATGTGAATCCGCGTGACACGGCCGGATCCGCTCCCATCGTTACACTGATGTTATTCGGTGTCGCTGAACCGGCCGGTTTTGAAACCGTAAATGTGCTGACAAGGCTGTACTGCTCTCCCTTCGCCGCTTGGACGGAATAAGCAGATAACGTCTCCGTCAGACGATTTGTCGACAGCTTACCCCTAGAATCCGTTCTAAGGGAACCATCGCCAACTTCGATACCATTCGCTAACAATTTGGCGCCTTCTACCGGTACCCCGCCTTCGTCGGTAACCGTAAAGGTTGTAGTCAAGCCTTGAGCGTAATTATCATCCCAGCTTAAACGAAGCTCCTGCTTGACGGCGGATTGCATGGAAGCACCGACGTAGTTTTTATATTCTGCCGACCCGGTCAACAGGATGGAGCTGGAACGGAAGGCAATGACGTTCGTTCCGCTGGCGTCACCCTTCACCTGATATGTGATGCGGGCAAGCACATCGCTATCCGTTAACCCGGCGATCGAGTCCAGATCGGAGAAAGTCACTCTCACATTACCGGTAGCCGGATCGATCTGCTGCTGAATGTGACTATCGCTCAGCTTATCGCTTTTGACAACGGACAATTGATTTGTCCGGGAAGGATCAAAAGCGAATTCCAGATGGCCGGCGCGAAGCTGGGCGATTCTTTCCCCCGTTAATTCAACCGAATAGGAATGTCCGGCGTACACATCTGCAGGAGTGGCATATTTGAACTTAGCCGATCCGGTATCGACAATAAAATCCCATTCTTTTATCGTTTGGTTGCCCTCAAGGTCGCGTACCGCCATCTTCACATGGTGAATCCCATCATCCAACGGTGTGGCCGGTTTATAAGTAATGCGTCCTTCCGGCGGATACAATCCATGGGCTACGAACGTTCCGTCTATATACACCCGAATCGTATTAGGATCGATCAATGTCGTTCCCGGATGCTTCACAGGATCATAGCCGTCATCTTCTCCAATTGCACGAATTTGCGGAATATTGGTTTTGACGACGGAATTAGCCTCCGGAAATTCGTTTTTGATAATCGGAGGAGTCCGATCCTCGGTTAGCGGTCCGTACACTGCACGAATTCCATCGATATACAAAGCGCCTGCCGTCTTCTTGGTATTGCTCGTCTCCATGTATCGAACAGGCATGTCCATCGTCAGCGGGGTAGCTTTCCCTTTTGGAACGGCGGCCTCAATGTATTTCCACCCTTTCCAATTGACTCCGGCAGTCTGATCTGTAAAATCAATGGCAAAGGCAACATTGTTGCCGTCCCGCATCTGGCCTCTTAGCCAGTGCGCTTCCCCGTCTCCGTAAACCCACATGCCGATTTTCTCGGGATAGCCGGGAACCTGTATGCGTGTAGCCGTCGATTTTGCTTGCAAATAGGCGCCGGAAGTGCCGGTCTTTCCTCTAAAATCATACGACAGCTTCAAAGACGCATTGCCTAAGCGTACAAAATCCTGATTTTTCTCCTCATTTATGCTTACGGACGTATATGCCGCTCCGGCGGCCATGTAATTGCCCAGACCGTTCTCGAAGTCTTCCAATACGACAGGAGGAACGCCGACCGTTACTTTCATAGATGTTTCTACGCTGCCATGCTTTACATAGATCGTTCCGGATTGATCGTTGGCGCTGGTGGCTCGGAACGTGCCGTTCGCATCTATCGTTCCGATCGGTCCTTCGACTCTCCATTCAAAGCTGTCGTTGCTTGCTTGAATGACTTGTCCGTTTCGCAAAGCGGCAACCGACAAAGTCGAGACAGCACCGCTATTAAATGTCTTCACTTCATCCGGGAATTGGAGCTCCGTTAATTGATCTACAACCTCAATATCGGCTTCCCCTTGCAAAGAGCCTGCAGATACGCGGATTTTACCGGAGCCTCGCTGATTTCCGGCAGTAAAAACCCCACCTGCAGTAATGGTTCCGATAGCCGAATCCGCGTTCCATGTTTCCGCTTCCGAATAATTCGCAGGATGTCCGCCTGCATCGATCCCTGCGGATTTGAACGTCAAGCTGGAGCCGGCCAGAATACGTTCCATCCCCGGCTGGACAACCAGCTTCGCCGCCGGACCTTCCGGCGCTTTGTTAACAAGCAGCAGACCGTTGCCGGTTTGCCGCTCTCCACCGTCGGAGCCGCGGTTCAACATTTTCCTTGCCGTTTCACCCGGAAGCTTGGCTACAAACGTAGAGGAGCCGCCGCCGTCCAGATTCATCGCATCCACAACGCCCAGATCCTTCAAAATGTTGGCGAGCTCCACCGTCTCCACACCTTCGCTGAATCCGGGAGCACGTCCGTCAATTTCAAACAATACTACCGTTCCGTCCGACTTTGTACCGATAGCCGTACGGGGATGGACTCCCTCCGGCCCAACGTTAGTCTGAACTGCGCCGTTTTTAATCAACGGGCCCTGTCCTCCGATAGCAACCGTCACGTCCTGCCATTCGCCGTCCAATGCGAAGCTTGCTGTAATTTCATCACCGATCTGAACGGCTGATAATAACGAACGGGCCGTGCCTGATGCGGACAGTACGACTTTCCCCGGTTCCAGGGGGGAG
This sequence comes from Paenibacillus sp. NPDC056579, assembly GCF_042793215.1. Classification (NCBI taxonomy): domain Bacteria; kingdom Bacillati; phylum Bacillota; class Bacilli; order Caryophanales; family Paenibacillaceae; genus Paenibacillus; species Paenibacillus sp. NPDC056579. The sequence goes on along the minus strand of NZ_JBHTVD010000002.1, from coordinate 213,416 downwards.
CTGCCTTGATCTTTACGGATCGAGTTCACCTTAAGCAGCATCGTCTGGCCGCTTTTCACTTCTCCTTGAAGCACGTCCAAAACCACTTCGTCCCCAAGATTCGTCGTCATCGTAGAAGTATTATAATCCGAAGTATAAAGGACAAGCTGGTTATTCTCCCTATAACGGTTAATATGTGTCAGATTCGTCGGCACACCGCCGATGGTCACGGTCTTGGTCAGCCTGGGCGAACCGTAAACGGAGGTGCCGTCGCTCTTTAATCCGAAGGCGAACGAACTGGTGGAGCTGTTCAAAATCCGCCCGTCGTCCATGAACAAACCGTTCGGCACACCGGTCGAATAACCGGTCAGATCATAAAAGTCGCCATTGATGCCTGCGATAACACGGTTACCTGGCTTGTCCGCGTAATTAGCCATCGCCGTGACGCCTTGCATGCCGTACACTTTGCCGGATTTGGTACCGGCTTGCAGTTCAAGATTCGGGTTCTTAGGATCGAACTCAACGAAATGCATCTTTTCCTTTCCGCGGTCGATGTTCATGTCGTACCACGTGTAGGTTGCTCCCGGAGCGAGTTCCATTTGGCGCATATCGGTCACTTGGCCGTATGTCGTCGCCGGGAGTGTGCTGGCCAGAGCCGGCGTGTACAGCTGCAAAAAAGAGAGCAGCATGACAACAGCCATTAAATAACCGGTAAATCGTCGTCGTTTTCTTGTAAACATCATTCGAATTAGCCTCCAATCATAATAGCGGCCGAACCCTGGAGGATCAGGGATCGGCTGGATATGATTACTATTATGATGGGCATATGTAAAATGAATTGATTAATTATAAAAAGAATTTGTAAATGGCTTACCTGGAGTGCTACTTATTCGCCCTCATCTTCTTCCTGTACTGAAGAGGGCTGATAAACGCGATTTTTTTAAAGATCCGGTTAAAATGCCCCAAATTGTCGTACCCCACCGCTTCCGCAATAGCGATGATTTTCTCCTCCGTTTCGACAAGCAGCCGCTGCGCTTCCTTTACTCTCGCGATCTGAATGTACTCGACGATGCCGACTCCCGTCAGCAACTTAAACATGCGGCAAAGATAGTACGGACTTATAAAAAACTGCTCGGACAGCGCAGCAATCGACAGCTCTTCTTTGTAATGCTTCATGATGTGTCGCGCGATTTGCGAAATTTTCTCGTGAAGCGGCTTCCGGGAATCCGAATCGCTCTCCTTGCGGTCACCCCAGCGGCAAATCAACAGCAGCAGCTCGGTCAGCAAGGACCGAACAAACAAAGAGTACCCTACAGGCTCCGTCTTCAGCTCCTCCATCATTTTGAACATGAGAGTTTTGACGACGGCCTGATCGTCCCAGCTCAGCTTAAGCACCCCCGAACCGTTCGGAAACGGCAGCAGCGCCGGCCCTTCCCCCTCCTGCAGACGGATAAACTCGTCCGTGAAATTAATGAGAAGCCGCTCATGCCCGGGCTCTCCCCGGTCTGCCGTATGATGCAGCTCGTTTTTATTGACGATGACGAGATCGCCCTTTTGCGCCGCCAGTACCCGGTCCTGAATAAAATAATTGCGCTCTCCCGAAAGCAAAAAATAAATTTCATAATGCTTTTCATGAACGTGGCTTTTCTTCTGATCGTATGGACTTTTGCGCAGCAGGTGACTGAAATGAAGCGTGCGGCCTTCGTTATTGTATTGAAACAGCCTGTATTCCTGCATTTCTTGCCCCCTATATCGATGCAGTATTCGCAATATATGTGAATTATGAGACTTTTAAGCAATTTATTAGCAAGAATATAATGCATAATTGCGATATTATAAAGTATATTTGAAAACCCTTTCAACTTCAATAAGGTGGTGAGCTTGAATCCAGATGAATTTGCATTATCTTCCTTTAACGCTGAATGAACGTTACATGAAACATACTTTGAAGCTCGCAGAGCGTTACGGAGGCGTAAGTGCAATCCATTTAAGCCATCATTTGGTCCATCATGCGGACGATGTGATGACGAATCCGGACCGTTTGGCTCAAGTTCGGAAAATTGTCAGCCTGGCCAAAGCGCAGCGGCTCGACGTATGGTGCTGGACGCACGAAATGTACAGGCCGCCCGCTGCCTGCGTTACCGACGGCATGCTGGATTTGGAGCACCCCGATTTGCAGCCGCATTTGGAGCAAAAATATGCCGAGTTCCTTCAGGAGCTTCTCCCCGGCCTCGAAGGCTTGGTGCTAACCTTTGCTGAAACCCAATTTGAGGTATACAAGGACAAAAATGTGCTGTCCTCCTATACAGGTCCGGAGGCAGCGGCGAATAAAACGAAGCAGCTGGTGCAATGGCTGCTCGACAGCTGCAGCAAGCACGGAGCCAAGCTGACCGTCCGCGATTTTGTATACCGGGACCATGAAATCGCCGATATGCTCAAAGCGATCCGCAGCCTGCCGGATGAGGTGGGAGTCATGAGCAAATGTGTGCCCCACGATTGGCATCCTTATTACCCGGACAATCCCGTTCTCAGTCAGGTTCGCCCGAAGCCGCAATGGATCGAGTTCGATCTCGGGCATGAATACGAGATGCAGACGGTGCTCCCGTTCGCCGAGCCGGAGCTGCTGCTCCGCCGTGCACGGCACGCCCGGACTCTCGGAATTGAAACGTTCTGTCTCCGGCTAGACCGGTACGACGCCTACGCCGGGAACAGTGCCGTGTATACGCCGTGGGGACAATTGGAGCTTCAAGTATTCTCCAGGTTCGCCGCCAATCCCGATATTAAGCTGGACCAGATCATAGCCGATTGGGAGAAGGAGCATTTCGAGGGGGCTTGGGAGGTGGTCGGGTTATCGACGGAAATTGTCCGCCGAATGCTGTTTCCTCAGAAGCTGTGGCTGGCCGATCATTCCAATTTGCCGACATTCGACTATGCGCGCAAGCACCTGAAGGACGGCAATGCCGATCGCTTGCCCGTATGGACCGGTTCGCCTGTGGACCGGCTGGCGGAGCAGCTGTGCGACCGGCCGACTAAGGAATGGGTGTTTCAGCTGCGGGCGGAAGACGAGAAAACGTCCTTCTATATGAACAGGCTGTCATCCATGATGAACCGGGGCGGCAGAAAATTGGCCGAGACTTGGCGTGAAGCTCTACATGCGCTCCAAGCATGGGAGGAGCTGTTCCGGCAGTATAAGGCCGCTTATTTCGGCATCCGGCTGCTGCAGAACGACCCCGATGCCGTATCCGTGCATGAGCTGCGCATGATCATCAATATTTTGGAACAGTCATGTGCGGACTTTAAGGAGCGGTTTCCGAATCAGATGCTGAGCGGACGACGGGCATGGGAGTCCCATGCCAAAGTGATCGAGAGCTTGCGCAATCAATTGGATGCGTAAGATGCACTCTTCCTATTTACGATAACATTTTATTCGAGGTGAACTATGTACGGAAAATGGACTTTGATCGGTTCTTTGTTAGTGACAAGCTTGCTGGCAGGATGCTCTAATAACAAACCCGCTACAGAAGCACAGGCACCGAGCACGGCGGTTAATTTGAACGAGCCTGCCGAAATTGTTTTATTCTCCAACAGCGGCGACTCCCCTGAGAGCTTCGACGAACGGTTCGGCAATGCGCTCCGCAAAAAATTTCCGAACTGGAAAATTACCTATTTTCAAAAGACGAAAGGCCAGTCGCTCGAAGAGCTTCTTGCGGCCAATACACCAATTGACATTTACTGGGAGTCGGTAGGCCAATTCGTCGGCGGGCTGCTCAAATACGAGCTGCAATACGATATGACCCCGCTCATTCAGGCGAACAAAATCGATTTAAGCCAATTCGAGCCTACAACCATCGATGCGATGAAAATGATCTCGAACGGCAAGATGTACGGCCTGCCCGTGTCTAATAACAATATGGCGCTGTTCTACAACAAAGATATTTTCGATCGGCTCGGCGTCCCTTATCCGAAGGACGGCATGACGTGGGATGACGTCGTGGAGCTGAACAAGCAGCTTACTCGAAGCGATAACGGCAAGCAGTATCTCGGGTTCGGCATGTCCAACATTCATTATTTCCGGCTGAACTCCTACTCTTTGCCTTACGTCGATCCGAAGACGGAGAAAGCGACGATCAGCGATCCGCGCTGGAAAACAATTTACGAATCGGCTATTCTGAGACCGGCCCAGCTGGACGCCTTCAAAACCAGTATTGAAACAAGGAAGGCCCTTCCGGAATCCGACGCCTTATTCACGAAAGACCAGACGCTGGCCATGTACGGATACCAGTCGTATATGTTCGTGCAGCGGGATTTGTCCAGCATGAATTGGGATATGGTAGCTTACCCTACGTTCAAGGATCTCCCGGGAGTCGGCTCGCAATCGTATCCGACGTACTTCAGCATCACCAATATTAGTAAGCAAAAAGAACGGGCTATGGAAGTCATCAAATATCTCATCTCCCAGGAATTCCAGATGGAGCTGTCCAAGAAAGGCATTATGACCGTACTAAACGACAAGGCCGTGCAGAACGCGTTTGGCCAGGAAGGCTATGCCAAGGATAAAAATTTGAAATCGGTATTCTACAACAAGTTTGCGCCGATTTCGCCCAAAACGTTATACGATGCGGAAGCGGAAAAAGCGTTCCGGGCTCCGTTGGTCCCGATGGCGCTGAATCAGAAGGATATTAACACGGGCTTCCGGGAAGTCGAGGAAGGCGTTGTTAAAGCGATAGCCGATTTGAAAAAATAGCATTGCGTGAGCATTGCACACGAAAGCCCTTCATCTTGCCGTTACGGCAGCATGAAGGGCTTTTTTCATACAATAACCCGTCTTGTCTTGCCCATAACCGACTATATGGTATGATTGACGTTATCTATATTTGTTGTGGAGGCAGGCATCATGATCATTTCTTTGATAGCGGCAGTCGATAAAAATAATGTGATCGGTCAGGACAAAGACATCCCCTGGACCATCCCGGGCGAGCAAAGACGGTTTAAAGAGCTGACGCTAGGCCGCACCATCATCATGGGGAGAAAAACGTACGATTCCATCGGCAAGCCTCTCCCGGGCCGTAACACGATTGTCGTCTCACGAAGCCATCATATCGAGGCAGAGCGGTGTACTACCGTTACTTCTTTGCAGGATGCGCTGCAAACGGTTCAGGAAGAGAACGAAGTATTCATAGCAGGCGGCGGCCAGCTGTATGCAGAAGCACTGCCCTATGCGGACAAAATCTATTTGACCGTTATCGACCATGAATTCGAAGGGAACATTTATTTCCCGGCGTTCGATTGGCAGCAGTTTGACGTTACATACGAGCAGCGCGTGGAAACAAGCCTGTATCCTTACACTTACTACACGCTGGAACGGAAGCAAGAGAAGTAAGCACCACTACAGTAAAAAGCCGCAGCCCTCTACTGAAGGTTGCGGCTATACTTATTTCCCCTAGCAGCAGCGCGAGACTTTGCCTCCTTTGGCATTGTAGCGCGCGTCCTGAGCTTCCCGGAAAAACTGCTCCCGCGACGGGATCGGCTCGCCGGGATGACACTCTTTCATATGCTCGACATACCGTTCATAGTTCGGCACGCCGACCAGCAAATCCAGAAATTGATTGCGGTACTTCAGCACTTCGCGGACCGCCTCAAACATATTTCGGCACCTCCCTGCTGCCTCCGCCCTCGCCGGCGCGAGCCACGTAAGGGGCTTCCACGAGCGGGGCAGGCTTATTGTTCAGCACCCGGAACCATACCCGGATGGAAGCGATCAGTACGGCGATTACTATGATCATAAACAGCGCGCACAGGGCGGCGTCCAAATAATCATTCGTAATAATCTGCCTCATCTGCTCGGCATTCGCCGCCGGAGCGAGCAGCTTGCCGGCTGCAAGCGCATCTTTATACTGTGCGGCATGGCTGAGGAAACCGATTTTGGCAGCCGGATGGAACAGCTTCTGCCAGCCTGCGCTCATCGTAACGATGAGCAGCCATGTCGTAGGCAGCAGCGTAACCCATGCATAAGCTTTTTTACCCATCTTGAGCAGGATGGTGGAGCCCAGCAGCAGCGCCATGCCCGCAAGCATTTGGTTGGCGATGCCGAACAGCGCCCAGAGCGAGTTGATTCCGCCCAGCGGGTCAATAACCCCTTGGTACAGGAAGTAGCCCCAGCCGGCGACACAAATGGCCGTCGCGATGACGTTGCCTGCCATAGACTCTGTATTGCCAAGCGGTTTAATGACGCTGCCCAATATTTCCTGCACCATAAACCGTCCTACCCGTGTCCCCGCGTCTATCGTCGTGAGGATGAACAAAGCCTCGAACAGGATGGCAAAATGGTACCAGAACGCCATCAAAGCTTTACCTCCGATGACATTGGAGAGAATATGAGCCATGCCGATAGCGAACGTAGGCGCTCCGCCGGTTCGCGATAAAATCGTCGTTTCGCCGACATCCTTGGCCATCGTCGTCAAATCGTCCGGCGTAATGGTGAAGCCCCAGGACGTGATCGTCGCGGCAGCTTTTACCGCATCCGTGCCGATAGCCGCCGCCGGGCTGTTAATCGCAAAATAGGTGCCCGGCGTAATGACGCACGCAGCGATAAGCGCCATGATAGCTACGAACGATTCCATCAGCATCGCTCCGTATCCGATCGGGCGTGCGTGGGATTCCCGCTCCAGCATCTTAGGTGTCGTTCCGGACGATACGAGTGCATGGAACCCGGATACGGCGCCGCAGGCTATCGTAATGAACAGGAACGGGAACAAGTTGCCGGCGAATACCGGGCCGGTTCCGTCGATAAATTTCGTTGTCGAAGGCATAGCCAGATCCGGCATAACAACCAGAATTCCTAGCGCCAAGCCGACGATGGTGCCGATTTTCAAGAAGGTGCTCAAGTAGTCGCGCGGCGCCAGCAGCAGCCATACCGGCAATGCCGAAGCGATGAAGCCGTAGGCGATCATCATCAGGGCGATGGTTTCGCCGCTGAAATTGAACATCGCGGATAGCGCAGGCGTCTCAGCCACATATTTGCCGGCAATAAGTGCGGCGAACAGCAGCACGACTCCCATCAAGGAGGCTTCCGCTACGCGTCCCGGGCGAATGTACCGCATATAGAAGCCCATCAGTACGGCGATAGGAATCGTCGCGGCGATCGTGAACATCCCCCACGGGCTTCCGATCAATGCTTTCACGACAACCAGCGCCAGCACGGCGAGCAGGATAATCATGATGCCCAAAATGCCGACCATGGCAATCGCACCTGTCACCGGCCCCAGCTCATCCTTGATCATTTCACCCAGCGATTTGCCGTTTCGGCGGGTGGATGCGAATAGAATGACAAAGTCCTGCACGGCGCCGCCCAGAATAACGCCGATAACGATCCACAGCGTACCGGGCAAATAGCCCATTTGCGCCGCCAAAACCGGGCCGACCAGCGGACCCGCTCCGGCAATCGCCGCAAAATGATGGCCGAACAAAACCCATTTGTTCGTCGGAACGTAGTCTTTGCCGTCGTTCTTCAGCTCGGCCGGCGTCTTGCGGTTGTCATCCAAGCCGAATACTTTGTTAGCCAGAAACTTGCTGTAAAACCGGTAGGCGACAGCATAGCAGGCAACCGCCGCTACGACTAGCCACATCGCATTGATGGATTCTCCCCGATTCAATGCAAGTACTGCAAAGCCTATGGCTCCGAGTACGGAAATAAGTCCCCAAATGAAAATGGACTTAATGCTTTTTGCCATTAGGAATCCCCCCAAGGATAACATAAGAATGCGGTAACGCTTTCATGATAGCGCTTGCAATTAGTATACCCTCGCAGCACTCCTCTGAAAACCGCTTAGGCGCATCATGTCGGGGAGGCTTTCCAAGATGCTAAATTTCGAGCTTCAAACGCAGCTCCTTGACATAGTTCCGGCTCACCGGAACCTTGCTGTGCACCGTATCGTTCATCACGAGATTGTAGGCGCCGTTGACCCAGGACTTCATTTCCGCTATCGATTCGAGCTGCACCAGATAGCTTTTGTGACAGCGGAACAGCCCGTAAGGCCCGAGCTTCCCTTCCAGATCCTGAAGCGTATAAGCAACCTCATAAGCCTGATCCCAGGTATGCACCTGGACATGCTTGCCTTCCTTACTGATGTATACGATATCTTTGGGTGAAACATACTTGATTCCGTCCTCCAGCTCCAACGCAAGCTTCACACAAGCCGTTTGCGGCTGAGGCTGTCCTTGCCGCTCCTGCTCGCGGAGGAGGGCGCCAGTGTCGCCGCCACCGCCAGATTCCTTCTGACTTACTTGGCGCAGCTCGCGAAATACAGCTTCCACGTCTTCGTCGTCATACGGCTTCAATATATAATGAAATGCCCTCAGCTTGAAGGCATTCACCGCATATTGATCGTAAGCGGTAGAAAATACTACCTTCACCCGCGGATCCAGCTCTCCGACCAGCTCCGCTACCTGCAGCCCGTTCAAATCCGGCATGTCCATATCGAGGAACAGCAGATCGGGCTTGGTCTCCCGCACTTTTTTGATGGCATCCATTCCTCCGGTCGCCACGACAACCGTCTCCACTTCGCTCATGTTACCGACCAGAAAGCTAAGCTCCTCTCTTGCCGGCGCTTCATCATCCGCAATGACAATCTTCCATCCCATCCGGTTCACCTCACCCAAAAGCTTATTTTCGTTCCCTCGTTCTGACGGCTCTCAATGCTAAGTGCCTGCTCTATGCCATAGTGATATCTCAGTCTTTGCTCAATATTCTCAAGCGCGAGACCGGCATGCTCCTCCTGAGTCCGAAGCTTGTCCTGCTGCATCCCTACTCCGTTATCTTCAACCGTAATGTGCACCTTGGCTTGCTCTCCCTCTTCCTCCTGCCATATACGCAAAATAATGACGCCGGTTCGCTCGATTCGCTTTAACCCGTGGACCAGCGCATTTTCTACAAGAGGCTGAATCGTAAAAGGAGGAATGAGGCGGTTTAACGCTCTCTCGTCTATGTCCGTTACAAATTCCAGCTGATCGCCGAGCCTTGCTTTGGTCAGCGTCAAATACGCCTTCACCATATCCAGCTCGTCGCGGATGGAAATCAGCGTCCTGCTGCTGTTGTTCATGTTGCTGCGCATCCATTTGGACAAATGGGTAATCAGCTGCCTGGCGTCCTCCGGCCTTGTCCTGATAAAGGATTTCACGGTGTTCAGCACATTAAACATAAAGTGCGGGCTCATCTGGGCCTGCAGCGAGCGGATCTCCGCATCCGCCAGCAGCTGCGCATGGCGTTCCCCCTCCGCCGACGCATACTGCTGCGACAGCAGCTGCGCAAGCGATCCGAGCATTCTCCGCCTGGACGGGCTGTCGTCCTGCTGCCGCTCGTAGAACAGGCGAAAATGGCCTATCGTTTTGTTCCCTTGCGTTTCCAACGGGAGATCGATCCAATAAGGTGTCTTGCGTCCCTCCATCACCTGATCGCTGCCGCCGGAGTAAAATAACGCGCCAACCGCACGCGTCTCCTCGTGCAATGTCGCCGTAACCGACCGCACCGCCTCGTGAAAGCCGAGCTTCCACTGCGGCATGGTCAGATCGGCAATATGGAGCGCTTTACGGGCGTGCTCGTTACCTATCCGATCCTCCTCAAGCTGGATCGTGTTATATACCATGAAAAACATCGCCACTCCGGTGCTGTTGGCCAAGGTTTGCGGAATCCCGATCATCATGACGAGTCCGAACGCCTCATCCCATGGCCTGGCCAAAGCGAGAATCAGCGCCATCTGCATCATTTCCGCGACGAAGCCGACGATAAACGCCAATGGAACGGTCGACATGTTCCTGAACCTTCTTTTCAAGGCGTTGCGGCACAAGCCTCCAAGAATCCCCTGCAGCATCGGTGCGATCATGCAGGCAACGGCGACGAAGCCGCCCAGACTGTACCGGTGAAGTCCGGCCACGGCTCCGACGATGAAGCCGCTCCTGACACCTCCGAGCAGCCCGGCAATGACTACGCCTACCGTGCGCGAGTTGGCAATCGCTGCAGTTGGGGACACGTACCCGATCCAGGGCGCTGGCTTATAGTCATATTGAGACACTGTAACTCCCGAATACGTGCCGAGAATAGAATACAAGCTGAAGAAAATAAGAAACCGCCAATGATTCCTTCTGTCACCCTGGTAGCTCATATAGCTTCTCATCCATTTGCTTCGGGAGAACACAAAGGCCATGGCAATCAGAAAGCCCACTCTTTCAAACATATCTACCATTAAATAAAACATGCTTGGCTCACACCGTCCCGGCCGGAAACATTCCGTATGTAGCTACTATTATACATCCATCGGGCTTGACGTAAACGCTAGAAGTGAACTCCCCCGAAAAACCAAAAAGCAGCCGAATCCTGTAGGATACGCTGCTTGAATACAGTTTTGTCCAGATCGCAAGGATCGCCGCCTTAAAACATTTTGATAACGGCGTCTCTTCCCTTCATTCCCGGAACGATGCCAAGCTCCTCCGCTTCGTACGTGACCGATTCCAACGGAGCCTCGAGCAGCTCTTCAATCGTGCGTACCCCGGTAGCTCTGGCAGCAATAATGCGGCGGTCTTTCAATCTTTCATTCAACAGCCCAACGTCAAGCGCTCCGCACATTATATATCCTTTATCGGTTGTCACCGCAAGGAGGGTCGTTTTGGGCAGCTTAACCTCGATAGCCAATGCGGTGAAGCCGTCAAGCGTTACGGGTTCCATGCGCATCATCGTCAGCATCTCCTTTTTTCATTCAGCATGCAATTCATTATATGAGCCTGCTCCGATACGGGTGATTCAAGCTCGGGGGAATCCTGTCAATTTTATAAAAAAGATACAAAAAGCGATTATCCCCTACTTTATTCCCATAAAAAGTGGTATAGTTAGGGAGGATTACTAGGTCTTAAGGAGGGCAGTTATGGAGGCGGACCAACACCGAATCGGCAAACGCAAATATCTTTTCAACGTAGACATTCTCATTGAAGACGAGACGAACGGGCGAGCCCTAGAGAAGCTGCTTCACCTGCTGAACGTAGATGAGGTAAAGGACTATCAGATCAAAGAGGGGGTTGAATTAGGTACCTACATAGAGGCCGTGCTGCGTGAGACGATCAGTAAACCGAGGCCGACCGAAGCCGCGACGAAGCCGGGCGGGCAGCCGAAAGAAGCCGCGGTTCCTCCCGATGGAGGCGGAGTCACACAGCCGGAAAATCCGACAACCGGACCCGATCCTCATCAGGCCATCTGGGATCAACTTCAACAATATAAACAGAGCAACTCGCTGGTTAGACTTACCGTTGTGAAGGGCAAAGGCGTCAAACTGAACATTCCGTGCCGTATTCTCAACTTCGACCCGTCGAACGGGAATGTGAGCGTTTATCATGTCGACGAAAAGCAAGTGTATTTGTTCAAAATCAATGAAATCGACGATTTTGCCGTCAGCCGATAGGACGAGCTAGAAAAAGGCGGAAAGCCGCATCGGGATTCATCATCCCCTTGCCGGTTTTCCGCCTTTTTTGTTATGTATGCGAATTATGTATTTATATTATGAAAGGAGCCTGCTGTATTCACTTGGCGTTTGCGGAGCATCAGCTCTTCCGCCTTATCCGCGCTTAACGGAGGGCTGAACCAGTAGCCTTGAATTTCATTGCAATGATTGTTATGTAAAAAGCCCAGCTGCTCCTCAGTTTCGACACCTTCTGCAATAACCCTAAGGTTCATGTGTCTTGTCATCGAAATAATGGAAGCGACGATGGCCGCGTCATTCGGATCCGTCATAATGTCACGGACGAACGACTGGTCGATTTTTAATTTATCGATCGGAAATCGTTTCAAATAGGACAAGGAGCTGTAACCGGTACCGAAGTCGTCAATGCTGATTTTCAAGCCCATCGACTTTAGCTCCAGCAGCAGCGACGTCGCGTAATCGACGTCCATTGTGCTGCTTTCCGTTATTTCCAGCTCCAAATAGGCCGGATCCAGTCCCGTGCGCTCGAGCACCTCGGCTACTTTATCCCGCAGGTTGGACTGCAGGAATTGGCGGGTCGACAAATTGACGGACACCGGGACATGAACGTGGCCTTGACTCTGCCACAGTTTGTTTTGCCGGCATGCTTCCTGCAAAACCCATTCTCCGATAGGCACAATCATTCCGGTCTCTTCGCTCAGCGGAATAAATTCATTCGGAGGAATGATTCCCTTCTCCGGATGATGCCAGCGCAATAGCGCTTCAAAACCGACGATAGCCCCGGTTTTGATATCCATTTGCGGCTGATATACCAGAACAAATTCGTTTTTGTTCAGAGCTTTTCTTAAATCGCTCTCGAGCGTCAGCCGCTTCATCGATATGGACTTCATATCCGTGTGGAATACCTGGAAGTTGTTCTTCCCTTTCTCCTTGGCCCGGGTCAGGGCTATATCCGCGCAGGTCATCAGGGAGCTCGCATCGGTTTCATCCTCCGTTAGAATGGCAACGCCGATGCTCGCCGTTACATGCACCTGATACTGCTCAAGCTGAAAGGGTTCATCCAATATTTGAAACACCCGCATAGCCAAATCGCGGACTTGATCCCGGTGCTGCAAATTGTTAAAAAGGAATGCGAATTCGTCGCCCTCGGTTCGTGCCAGGTAATCATTCTCCGATATGCATCGGGTGAAGCGTTCGGCCAGCTGCAGCAGCAGCATATCTCCGTAATCGTGCCCGAAGCAGTCGTTAACCATTTTGAACCTGTCGATATCCACATAAAATACCGCCAGCAAATGGCCGTGGCGATGAGCCGACGTCATGGCTTCAACCAATTGCGACGTAAACAGTCTCCGGTTCGGAAGGCCTGTCATATCATCGTAATAAGCCATATAGCGGATGCGTTCTTCGGTTCGCTTGGCCGCCGTGGTATCCTGCCCGATCACGATCATCCCGCTCAGCAGACCGCCTTCCATAATAGGTGCGGCCGTCGTCTCCAGGTCCAGCCGGAAGCCGTCCTTGTGCATAATGCCTGTGCGGAACGTTTGCGGCAATCCCTGCTTCACCTGATTGAGCGCTTCGATCGTCACGTCCGCGTATTCCTCCGCAATAAATTGCCGGAACGGCTTATCCTCAATCTCCTGTCGCGTATAACCGAGAAGCTTATCCGTGTTCGCATTCACTCTCATGATGACGCCCTCGCGGTCCATCAAGCACACGACATTCGGGTTATGCTCGAACAACGAGGCGAAGGCCCGTTCTTTTTCTTCCAAAGCCCGTGATACGGAAACCGAGGATCGGAAATATCGCACCTTCAGAGCCAAATTTGCCATATAAATTCCAAGCGTCAAGGCACCCAACGCCCAAACAAGCGGAACGTCAATACTCCAGGCGACATAGAGAAAAACTAGGAAATATCCGCAGACTGCAATCCCTGCCCACTTCCCGACCGGTAATAATTCCGCTCCCTTTTTCATCATTGCCCCCCTATTCACGGTTTTTTCGACAATGAATTTCATTACTTGTTTCTACGTCAAGGGTCTTTTTTCCTGCATCTCATCACAAAAAACGCAATATTCATGTATATTTGACATCATTTTGCCATTTTTCGCCACTCACTGCTCCCAACGCGCCATCTTACGCTGTAGCATCGCTTTTTCGCACGCATTCCGCCCTCTGCACTAATACAAAGGATGGATTGCAGTCCCAGATTACATTTTATGCTTGATCAGCACTCTGATGAGCGTTTTTTTGTGTCCCTTAGAATTGGTAGCTATAACAAAAAAAACAGACTGCTCTCTGCAATCTGCCTGAACGGAACCGCTTCGGGAACCATGGGTTAAAGTACTGGCGAAGCTTATTTCGATTCATGATATCAATGCTGTAACCGGCACCGCAACGGAAGAGACGCCAAGTCTTGCTTATTGAGGCAAAAAAATACCGCACGCAGAATATGCGTCGGTATGGGACGATGGCATGCAGCGCAGCCGCATGAGAACGGGATCGCCGATCCCTATTGCTTTTTAAACTTGAACGCGGCTTGAGCCAAACTAAACCACCCGAACAGGAAAGCGACGCCTCCGAACGGCGTAATCGCCCCTAACGGCTTAATTTCGGTAATACTCAGCACATACAGACTGCCCGAGAACAGGATGATCCCGATCAAGAGCGACCAGCCTGCCCGTACCAATGCCTTGCTCTCCGGCATAAAGGCAGCCGCCAGGCCAATGGCAATAATACCGAGCGAATGCATCATATGATATTGTACACCGGTTTCATAAATGGCCATCATCTCGGCCGACATGCTCTCTTTGAGCGCATGGGCACCGAACGCTCCGATAGCTACGGATAAGAAGGCGCAAATCGCTCCAATCGCAACAAAGCGTGAATTCATCATACTCACCTCCGCACAACCCAAACGGTAATTTAATCGCTTCCTCCATCATAATGGATTTCACAACCTGATTCCACTAGCTGCGCCCGGGTTCACAAAATGGACTTACCTCCGCATTGGCTTAAAACGCCGATCGACACGAGGAAGGCCTATCACCGCAATTCCCTAGCCTAAAATCTCCAACAAAAAACCGGCCTCGCCTCAAGCGATAACAGCCGGATATGATATACCGCACTCTATAATGAATATATAGACTTGCAAAAGGAATTAGTAAATTTGACCCACATCATGTTGGCCGATGATCAGCGTCACAGACTCCAGATACACCCGGGTAGCGGCCGGGCTAGCCATCAGATCGGTTTCGATGTCGACGATTTTGACGCGCTGCTGCTTGCCTTCCCTCTTATCATAGACGACCTCAAACTGGCGCAGCCCCAGCTGATATGTAATGACCGATGAACCGACGGCCAGTGCGAGCAATTCATGCTCCCCATGATGGAACAGCACCTCGGACATAATCTCGTCGTTCATATCAACAATTTTAACGGATTGGACAATGGAATATTGCATCGAATATCCTCCTTTGGATTTACACGGCTTTCCCAAATTTTCGACGAAATCCGCCATTATTCCTGCTTTTTCATGATTGCCTTTTCGTGAAATTTGTTACACATTCGCATATTTCATTATATGTAGGTCCATATTCCTGTATCATGATGACAAAAAAATAACCTGCCGATCCCGAAGATACGGCAGGTCTTCTTCCTATATTAAACGCTAGGCGTAAGCACGTACACAGCTCCCGCTTCTACAGGCAGCTCCATCAGGTCGCCCTGGTAAGCCGCTGCGACCGGCTGTCCCTCGCTCTGCGCTTGCAGCTTCAGGCCCGCATAAATGCGCACCGTGCCCGTATGCTTCGCGCGGATGACCGCTTGAGTCAGTTCGCCCTGCTTCCACTCCAGGGCAACCTCGTACCCACCGCGGGCGCGCAAGCCGCTGATTTTGCCTTCGGCCCAAGCCTTCGGCAGCGCAGGCAGCAGCGCGAGCTCCCCGCCGTGAGACTGCAGCAGCATCTCGGCAATGCCCGCCGTGCCGCCGAAATTGCCGTCGATTTGGAACGGCGGATGCGCGTCGAACAAGTTCGGGTAAGTCGATTTCGCCAGCAATGCGCGCACATTCTCGTAAGCGGTATCGCCTTCGCCGAGTCTCGCCCAGAAGTTGATAATCCATGCACGGCTCCAGCCGGTATGGCCGCCCCCGTTAGATAGACGGCGCTCCAGCGTCCGTCTGGCTGCCGTTGCGAGTTCAGGCGTATGACGGGCATGAATCATTTCGCCCGGATGCAGCGCGAACAGCTGCGAGATGTGGCGGTGGCCCGGATCGTGCTCCTCATAATCCTCGAGCCATTCCATAATTTGTCCGTGCTTGCCGATGGTCGGCTTCGGAATCCGCTCCAATGCAGTGGCGAGCTCTTCACGGAACGATTGGTCGATACCGAGCGCATTCGCCGCATCGGTGCATGCCGTAAACAGCGTGTACACGATCTGCATATCCATGGCAGGTCCCATGCACAAGTTGCCCTGAGTCCCGTCCGGAAGGATGAACTTGTTTTCCGGCGAGATGGACGGTCCCGTTACGAGGCGTCCCTTCGGATCCTCGACCATATATTGCAGCAGGAATTGGGCCGCTTCCTTCATAATCGGATAAGCGCGCTCGGCCAGGAAGCTGCGGTCCAATCCGAAGCGGTAATGCTCCCATAGATGAAGCGACAGCCAGGCGGCTCCGAGCGGCCAGATGGATGCCGTTACCAAAATGCCCTCTACATGCGTATCGCCCCACAGGTTCGTGTTGTGGTGGGCAACGAAGCCGTCACAGCCATAGACGTCGCGTGCCGTCACTCTGCCGTTCGGAAGCATGCTCTCGATCAGATCGAAGAGAGGCTCGTGGCATTCCGCTAAGTTCGTCAGCTCGGCCGGCCAGTAGTTCATTTCCGTATTGATATTGATCGTAAACTTCGATTCCCAGGGCGGCGTATAGTTATCGTTCCAAATGCCCTGCAGGTTCGCCGCGAAGCTGCCCGGACGGGAGCAGGATAAGAGCAAGTACCTTCCAAAATCAAAGAACAGCTGTACAAGCCCCAAGTCGTCGTTCCCTTCCTGAACTTTGTTCAGCCGAACGTCGGTAGGTAGCGCTTGTGCTGCAGAATCGGATGGAGAAGTCAGCTCCAGACGGACACGGCCGAACTTCGCCGAATAGTCCGCTACGTGATCGCGCTTCAGCTGCTCGTACGATTTGTGCGCTGCTTGCGTCAGCTGCTCCAGACAATGCTTCTCCGGATCGTCATAGCGGAACGTCGTATTGGCCGCCAGAAGCAGCGTTACTTCACTCGCCTGCTCCACAGACAGGAAGTCGCCGATCGTACGGACCGAACCGCCGTTTACGATCGCCTTCAGCCCGGCACGGAATTGAACGCCGTCCCTACCGCATTCGCCAAGCATCATGATCGTATCCGATCCGATACTTTTGGAGCCGCCGTCGAACGGTCTGCGCATGAAATGAACGCTGAACGTAAGCCCGCCCGGGTTATTCGTGGTCAGCCGGATCGCCATGACGCCGTCTACCGTGCTGCTGAAATATTCCCTTTTATAATCGTACCCGTCTATTTGATAGCTAACGCTAGCGGTAGCCGTCTCCAAGTCCAGCTCTCTGCGGTAATGTTCTGCTTTTTGGTTATGATTCAAGAAATAAAACAGCAAGTCGCCCAAAGGCTGATACGGGTGCAAATATTTTGGGGCGGACATAAGAGCCATACGAGCCAGATGCTCCGCTTCCTGCTGCTTGCCTTCGAACAACAGCCGGCGAATTTCGGCCAAATGCTGCTGCGCTTCCTTGTTGTTCGCCTTTTTTGGACCGCCGTACCACACGGTATCCTCATTCAATTGAATTTTCTCCTGGGCTACCGTCCCATAAATCATCCCGCCAAGACGCCCGTTTCCGATAGGAAGAGCCTCCTGCCACTTGCTAGCCGGTTGCTTATACCATAAGGTTGAGCGAGCTGCCGATTCTTTCTGTAAACTGGTCATGATGAGACTCCTTCCAACTATATAGAGTTGTTGCATTTGCAAATCTAATTAAGTACATCTTTTCTATTGTAAGAGAGTTGGACGTTAAATACCATGTAGAATGCTCACATGATTTTGCATAAAACTAAGGTAAACGTCCCGACACCCGAAAAAAGCAAAAAGCCGACACCTCTACAGCGTCAGCTTGTCCATGGTAGACACGATTAAGATTAAGATTGCTTGCGCAGCTTGGCATCCAGCACGAACGTTCCGAACGGTACAAGCGACGCGATAATGGCTCCGAAAATTTTCACGATATTCCAGCGGTGAACCAAAATGACATGTGCCAGAGCCAGCATGTAGAGGACGAACAACACGCCGTGAAGCATGCCGACGACTTTAACCGCTTGCGGAAAATCGGCAAAATATTTCAGCGGCATAGCGATTGCCAAAAGCACGAGGTAGGAAATTCCCTCATATAACCCGACAGCACGGAAACGCCCGATAGGGGTCTTGAACATGAATGCACCATCCTGTTCCATAATATTTAATCATGACAATGACATTATATAAAAAAAACCGCTTTTCTCCTATAAAAAGCGGCATTTGTCGGAAACTATTCACTTTTGCCATTTTGCGCTATTACTCAGTAAGCCCCGCGGATATGCTCATGAACCTCTCTCTTATAAAATTGCTCTATCCGCTGGCGTTCCGCGTCGGTAAATGAAGGCACCTCCAGCGCGCCGAGGTTGTCTTCGACCTGGGCGGTATTTTTGAAGCCGGGAATGACGCACGTGATATTCGGATTGTCCAAAATCCACCGCAACGACGCACGGGTCATATTGCCTCTGCCCTCTGCGATCCAATGCAGGCTGCGGCTCAAGGATACGCCTTTTTCAAATGGAAGTCCGGCAAACGTTTCGCCCACATTGAAGCTCTCCCCGTTCCGGTTATATGTACGGTGATCATCCGCATCAAACTTCGCAGTCTCCGAAAATTTGCCGGTCAACAGCCCGCTGGCCAGCGGCAGCCTGACCAATATGCCGACACCCCGGGCATGCGCCTGCGGAAACAGCTCCTGCTCCGGCTTCTGGCGGAATAGATTATAGATAACCTGAAGCGCCTTCACTCCGGGATATTGCAGACAGAGCAGCCCTTCCTCCACCGTCTCGACGCTGACTCCGTACTCTCTGATTTTCCCTTCCGCACGAAGCTTATCCAGCACTTCAAATACCGATCCGTCCCGCAAAATGGCAATTGGCGGACAATGAATCTGATATAAATCGATGCGTTCGCGCTCGAGACGCTTCAAGCTTTGCTCGCAATACGCTCGAACCGAAGCTTCCGAATAAATCGAAGGATCGTGAATATCTCCCGCTCTGCAAAATTTGGTTGCAATATGGATGGAATCCTCCTTACCTTTCGTCGCCTTCGCCAAAAGCTGCTCGCTATGGCCGTCGCCATACACGTCAGCCGTATCGAAGAAGTTGACTCCTGCTTCCATCGCACGATCCAAGGCGCGCAGCGATTCGCTGTCGTCCTTCTTGCCCCAAGATCCGCCTATAGCCCAAGTGCCGAAGCTGACCTCGCTTACCGACAATTCCGTCGAGCCCAGTTGTCTGTATTTCATTCACAATCCCTCCGCTTCCCAACTATATGATCATGATTCATGGATTCATTTCTTGAACGATTATACCTTAAAACAAACCCTTTAACTGGCTGCACGCATCGGTGTAAAATGCCGTCAGCCGGTCTTCCAGCCGATCCTTCGATTCATCGACCGAATGCCCTTCCCTTTCATACCATTCGAGCATCATCGCAAGTCCCGAAGACAGCGAGATCGACGCCTGATAGCCCGGCAAATCCAGCTTCAGCTTGCTGTTGTCGAATAGGCCGGAGTAGCTTTTCTCATAGTACAGATGAGCGAATAGATCGGGGTTCGCCTCCTTCAGCATGCTCGAGCTGATGTGAACGAGCTCCGGCTCGATTCCGAGCAGCTTGCCGAGCTCCAAGTACAGATCCTGCCATACATGGATATCTTCATTGGTTGCATGATAATGCTGCCCGTACATCCGCTCATTGCCTGCGGCGCCTACGAAAGCCTTGGCTACGTCCGGCGCGAAGCTGAAGCTCCAAGGAATCGTACCATCGCCGAACATGACAAGCGGCTTCCGGCTGCGGATACGGTGGACGATGTTATAGTTTTGGCGCAGCACTCCCAGGTTCGCCGCCCCGATGCCGTAAGTCAAGGATGGCCGGATGATCGTCACGGGAAGCTCTCCCGCTTCGATGACCTGCTGCAAATACCGCTCCATTTCCGCTTTGTGGAATGCATAAGGAAACGCCGCATCTTCAACCAATTGCTCGGCATCCTCCGACGTGGGAACGGTCCGAAACGGCCTCTTGTAAGCCGCCGTGCTGGAGCAGACGATGATTTGACCCGTCCGGCCCTGGAACGTTTCGACCGTTGACTGCGCGTCCTTGGCGTCAAACGAAATCATGTCGATCACGGCGTCGAACTGCCTGTCCTTCATCACTTCGCGGAATTGCTCGCGGTTCGCTTTATCGCCGACGATGCATTCGACTTCGCCCGAGAACAAATGGTTTTTGCTGCCGCGGTTGAATACCGCCACTTCATGCTGTCTTGCCAGAGCTTCCGCCACAATGGCGCGGCTGATTACGCCTGTGCCCCCAAGAACCAATAGTTTCATAATGGATGTCACCTGCCTTTTTCTTCAGTTTATCACATCATTTGATCCCCTGCTGGCTTCGATATTCCGACGGGGAGATGCCGACGATCTTTTTGAAGGTTTTCGTGAAATGCGGGTAATCCTCATAGCCGACCAGCGAGGCCACATCGACAATTCGAATATGGGGGACCGACAACAGCTCCTTCGCCTTCTCCATCCTCCGGTTAATCCGATACTGGACGAACGTTTCGTTAGTCATTTTCTTGAACAATGCGCTAAAATAAGTCGGAGTCAGGCCGATCATGGCGGCTACCTGATCCAGCGATATTTCCTGGGACAGCCTGCTGTCGATATAGGCTTTGGCTTCGTCCATCGGGTCACGGTAATTTCCTTTACGGGAGATGAGCAAGTGCTCGGCCATTTGGCGCAGGACGCCGTCGAAACGATCGAGCGCAGCCATGATGCTTTCCCCATGGATACTCTGATACACAAACTCTTTTTCCTTGCCCGGCTGCTTGGATTGAAAGCGCTTAACCAACATCGTTATGCAATCCTCCAGCAGCTCCTTCACCTGGCTTAACGATAAGTTGGACGAGAGACAGTATTCCCGCCACTGCTTCATCACCGCGTTCAGGTCGCTCATCTTCATCGACCAAATCGACTGCTCCATCCGATCTATCCATTCCATATAGCGGGATACCGAAATATAGCCTGAGGAAGACTGTTGCGCCAGGTTGTTCAACACCTCATGGAGCTCCGTCACTTCCAGCGGCTTTAGAAGGTACTGCTTCACACCGAAGCTAATCGCCTTTTGCGCATATTCTAAATCGCTGTAGCCGGATATGACGGCTGTTTGGATGTGCGAATACTCATCATGGATTTTCTGGCATAATGCGAGGCCATCCATCTTGGGCATGCGGATATCCGTCAAGACGATGTCAGGCTCAAGAGCACGAATTTTGTCCAGGGCATCAAGTCCGTTCTCCGCCGTTCGGATTCCCGCAAAGGCAGGTGCATACACCTCCGCCATCTTCACCAGTCCCAAGCGGATAATCGGTTCGTCATCAACAATAAGCAACTGCATGGACGCTCTCTCCTCTCATGCCGCAACGGTACGATACTGAACCGGCAGTTTGAAAAAAAGGAGCCGCCCGCAAGGTGTTCCCTTGCAGCAGCCCCCGATGATTGCCTGATACGAAGAATGAGCTGCTAATTCGGATGCTTAATCTCCACTTTTCGCCCTTCCGTACTCGATATTTTCGCGAAATGCACCAGCGTCTGGGTTTTCAAATAATCGGACCCGCTAGTTTCCGCTTCCCTCTGCTCCTCGAGCGAGGCCAAAAATTCCTTCAACGTATCCGGAGCTTGGACATCGGAATAATCGTCGATCTTGGTCGTAACGCCGTCGCGAATATGATAAATGACCTGATCGATGTATTCGATCGTCCCTTCCGTTCCTTCAATACGCCAATTGCCCGCCCACGGAGTCTGGTTCCCTCTGGAAGCGATGGATGCGGTATAGCTGACCTTGATGCCGCCTTCCATATCGATAATTGCATTCGTATTGATTACGGCTCCTTCTTCTTCCCAGCCGCCGATCGGATTGTACAGCTCCGCATATACGCTTTGTCCCTCGGCGCCGCTCAAATAACGGATCATATCAAAATGGTGTACGCCGATGTCGTCCAGCAGGCTTACCGTATATTTGCGCTGAACATGATGATAACGGTAAAACAGTATATCTATAGTAGAAATGCGTCCAATCGCTCCTTGCTCGAGCAGCTGCTTCAGCTTGCGAATCCCTGCGTTGCAGCGGTAGTTCTCGGCGATCATGAACGGGATGTTCTCCCTCTCGGCGCGCTGCACGATTTGAATCGATTCCTCATAGTCAAAGGAAATCGGCTTCTCGCACAATACCGGCAGTTTGCGGTCGAAAGCCGCATTGTTGACTACAGTATGAGCCATCGGGGAAGTTACGTTCACGAGGAAATCGGCCTGCTCCTTGTCCAATGCTTCGGCAAGCGATGTATAGAACGGGAAATTGTCGCTTCCCATCTTCTCTTTCATTGCAGGATCCGTTTCTACGACGGCAGCTAGAAGCCCTCGGTCTCTCAATCTTTTGTACCAGGAAAATCCCGCCACGCCAAACCCTACCAAAATCGCTTTCATCGCAATACTCCCCTTCGGCTGCATAAATGAATGAATTAGTTCAGCGTAAATCCGTATCTCTCGGCCGCGCTATGGTACAGCCAGTCTTTGGCCACCTGTATAGCCGTATCGTAATCGATCCAGCCCAGCTGCATTTGCTGGTACAATACCTCGGCGATCAGCTTCTTGACCATCAAAATTTTGCCGTAGCTCCACTCGATGCAGCGGGCATCGGAAACGATCAGCGAGCTCTTGATTGCCGGAAGCGCCTCCAAACGGTACTGCATCATGTCCCGGTAAGTGCTGGCACGGAAGTTGAACCACCACATGCCCCCGACATGGACGTTAGGGTAGTTCCATGCCGCCTGAACAACGTCCAGATTGTTAAGCTCGGAAGCTACGACCAGTTCGAATTGAATCTTGTAACGCTCAAAGAGCCCGTTCAGCTTCACGATGCGCAGCGGGTCGTTGACAGGCACGGCCGTGTTGCACCAGGAGCGCTCTACGCCAAGGAATAATTGCAAGAACAAGCCGTGTTCCTCCAGCGCTTCGCACACAACATGAAGCACCTTCATCATAAGCTGGTCACGGGTCGCTTCCTCCAGAGCATACGTCGCATTCGCTTTGGCGTCATAGCCTGGCAGCGTCGTCATAATCCCCGGACAGCCGCGTTCCTTAATGTCGGATACGAGCTTGAATACGGCGCCGCGCACTTCCTCCAAAGCTTGCTCGCGCTGCTCCGCCTGATGCACCGACTTTGTCCATTCGAAAATTTTGCCGTCGATTCTCGGAATCAGAATGGCATTGCGATCCATATTCAGAAACTCGGCGTGCTCAGGAATATTCGTCACAAACGCACGAATGTTCAGCTTATCGGCAACCTGCTGCGCCCAGCCCGGTTGTGCGCTCGTCGCGCGGACAGCGGCGTCGGCTCTCCGGATCGAATCCGCATCCTTGATTTCGATACCGTACAGATTTTTGAAAATATTCGTAAAAATCCAGTTCATCAGCGTGTTGCGGGATTTTTGATATGCTGTCAAAAAGGCCTCTATACGCTCATCCTCGGGCAGCTCCATAGCTTGATCCGGATACCCCGCCGCTTGCATTTCGCGGTTCAGCCAGAAATAGTGAGCGATTTCCCAAAAATCTCTTGCCCCAAGGCGGTCCCCCACCAAATGGGTGTGTGTATCCAGTACGTCAAACCCCATAATCTCTTCCATGAATGCTTCATGAGTCAACATGCGAGTTGTTCCCTTCTTCCATTTGATAATAAGGTCCCCATCCATCATACACCTTGATGGTCATGCCTTCCATGGCGTTAGTTTCAAAGATAGTTGTCATTTTTTATGATTACTATGGGGAAATTTCATGACCAAATCCATAATATACCAATTCTTATTTAAGAGGGTCACCTTCACCTAATTTTGTCCGAATTTCGATCAAATATTGAACATTTATTGAACGAACATGGCAAAGTATGCTATACTGGTTACAAGAAAACACTTACAAAGGAAATGGAAGTGATCATTATGACGACGAAGACCGCATCCGTAAGCAGCGTACGTCACAATGAGCGAGATGTACAGCGTCTTGTCAACTGGATGACCGCCGCCGCATGGGTTATTCTTGGAATCGGCGTTTTAATGTGTTTGTTTAATTTGAATCATTTCAGCGACCGGAACACCTCTTTAATGGTAGGTTTGGGTTTCATGGTCGGAAGCGTTCATATTTATGTCATCCGCACGGCGATTCATCTCGTTCATTCTCGTAAGCAAGAGGCAGACGATGTCAACAGCCAATCATAACTTGTCCGATATGTGACAACGTTTTACCGTAAAACCCCTCTAAGCAGCGTCTTAGAGGGGTTTTTTGTTTGCCAAAAATTAATAATCATCTTTTTCGTGAACTTTGTTTTACAGAAAAAAGTCGAAACGTTGACGTATTTGTTAACAGCGGCGAAATCTCGTTTAATATCTGTTATCGTATGAAATAGATAAGAACGTTCCATAATTCACAACCGTTTCGAACGTTCGGCATTACTAAGAGAGCTGGAGATGATAATGTATGCGAATC
This sequence comes from Paenibacillus sp. NPDC056579, assembly GCF_042793215.1. Taxonomy (NCBI): domain Bacteria; kingdom Bacillati; phylum Bacillota; class Bacilli; order Caryophanales; family Paenibacillaceae; genus Paenibacillus; species Paenibacillus sp. NPDC056579. The sequence goes on along the minus strand of NZ_JBHTVD010000002.1, from coordinate 189,112 downwards.
ACGAAAAAAGCGGCTCGAATAGCGGCACCGCTGCTCTTCCTTGCCATGCTTGTGCTCTTGTCGGGCTGCGGGCAATCCTTGATGGTCATGGATCCGAAGGGGCCGATAGCAGCAGGGCAAAGAGATCTCATTATTACTGCATCGATATTGTGCGGTATCATATTGGTTCCTGTGCTCGTATTGACCGCTTTTATTGTTTGGCGCTACCGCGACAAGCCGGACAATAAAGCTTCCTATAAACCCAACTGGTCTCACAGCACGACAATGGAGATTGTTTGGTGGGGAATTCCGATCGTTATCATCGCCATATTGGCTGTTGTTACGGTAAGAGAAACGTATGCGCTGGAGCCTTCCAAGCCTCTTGAATCAGACAAAAAGCCCATCGTGGTGCAAGCCACTTCGTTGGACTGGAAATGGCTCTTCACTTATCCTGAGCAAGGCATCGCTACCGTGAACTATATTGCGATTCCGGAGGATACGCCGATCAAATTCGAGCTGACGTCGGATGCGCCGATGAACTCGTTCTGGATTCCTCAGCTTGGCGGTCAAATGTACACCATGTCCGGCATGGCCATGACCTTGTTCCTGCAAGCCGATGAGCAAGGAGTTTACTACGGTACGGGCGCCAATTTCAGCGGCAAGCATTTTAACGACATGAAATTCCAGGTGCATGCCACATCGGACGAACAATTTAACAATTGGGTCCGCAACATTAAGGAAAGCTCCAATCCTTTAACCATGGATGGCTATAACCAGCTCGCGACACCGGGTGTGTCCGGCAAGCAGCTGTTCTCCGCGTTCCCGGAAGGATTGTTTAACAAAATCGTTACGAAATACGGTGTCGGCGGCCACGCCAATCACGGCTCCAGCGGACAAACTTCCGCTCCTGCCCATCAAGAGCAGTCAAAAGCAGACACCGACAATAAAGCCGGCCAAGGGGCAAAAACACAAGAGACACCCCAACAGCATTCCGGTCATCACTAACGAAAGGGGGCATACACATGCTGGATAGTATAAAAGATTTTGCATCGTGGTTTTTCGTAACGGGCGATCCGCTGATTCTCGGAGCCCAAGTCAGCATCGGGCTGGCCATGGTCGCCATCGTGTTCGCGCTCTCCTATTTTAAAAAATGGGGCTGGCTGTGGCGCGAATGGCTGACTACCGTTGACCACAAGCGTATCGGTATCATGTATATTTTGTGTTCCATCTTGATGCTGTTCCGCGGCGGCGTCGACGCGCTGCTCATGCGGCTTCAGCTCGCCATGCCCGACATGAAGTTTCTGGAGGCGGAGCACTATAACCAGATCTTCACTACGCACGGCGTCATTATGATCTTGTTCATGGCGATGCCGCTCATGTTCGGCTTGTTCAACATCGTCGTTCCGCTGCAAATCGGGGCACGTGACGTCGCTTACCCGTTCCTGAACTCGCTCAGCTTCTGGATGTTTTTCTGGGGCGCGATGCTGTTCAACGTCTCCTTCGTTATCGGCGGCTCGCCGGACGCAGGATGGCTGGCTTATCCGCCGTTGTCGGAGCTGTCGCATAGCCCTGGCGTCGGACAAAACTTTTATATTTGGGGCATTCAAGTATCCGGTATCGGAAGCTTGGCGACAGGGATTAACTTTATCGTCACTATCTTGAAAATGCGCGCGCCAGGCATGAAGCTGATGAAAATGCCGATGTTCACCTGGTCGGTATTCTCCAGCTGCATCATGATCATATTCGCTTTCCCTATTTTAACCGTAACCCTTGCCTTACTATTCCTGGACCGCTTCGCCGGTGCGCATTTCTTTACGCTCGATGGCGGCGGCAACCCGATGATGTACATTAACTTGATATGGATGTGGGGGCACCCTGAGGTTTATATCGTCGTCGTTCCGGCGTTCGGTATTTTCTCGGAAATCGTGGCAACCTTCTCCAAGAAAAAGCTATTCGGTTATTCGTCCATGGTATTCGCCATGATCAGTATCGCTGTTCTTTCCTTCTTTACATGGGCTCACCACTTTTTCACGATGGGCTCCGGCGCCAATGTTGCGGCCTTCTTCGCGGTTACAACCATGCTTATTGCCATACCGACAGGCGTAAAAGTATTTAACTGGCTGTTCACCATGTTCCGAGGCCGGGTATCCTATCCGACACCGATGCTGTGGACCGTCGCTTTTATTCCATGCTTCGTTATCGGCGGGATGACCGGGGTTCTGCTCTCGGTAGCTCCGGCAGACTTTCAGTTCCATAACAGCTACTTCCTGATAGCGCATTTCCACCAGGTGCTGATCGGCGGCGTTGCGTTCGGTTACTTCGCAGGGTTGTACTACTGGTGGCCAAAAATGTTCGGCTTCAAGCTCAACGAGCATTTGGGCAAATGGGCGTTCTGGCTGTGGAACATCGGTTTCTATGTATGTTTCATGCCGCAGTATTTCTTGGGTCTCGACGGAATGACCCGCCGTACGTACACGTACGATTTCGATATGGGCTGGGGGCCTCTGAACCTGGTATCCACTGTCGGCGGCTTCTTGATGGGAATCGGGTTCATTTTCCAAGTATGGCAAATCGCCTACAGCATTAAGCACAATCAACGCGACGTTACAGGCGATGCCTGGAACGGACGCACGCTGGAATGGTCCATCCCTTCCCCTGCACCGCTGTATAATTTTGCGCGAGTGCCTCAGGTGAATCATGTAGACGAATGGTGGGAGCAAAAGCAGCAGCGTGAGCAAGGGATCGTGCCTGCACCTGAGACGCCGCTGGAACCGATCCATATGCCGAAAAACTCGGCGATTCCGTTCGTCAAGTCGACTCTATGGTTTTTCGCCGGCTTCGGCTTCGTATGGGGCTGGATGTGGCTGGCAATCCCAGCTATGATCGGCGTATTGATTTGCATGATCGTCCGTTCGTTCTCGTATGACACGGACTACTATATTCCAGTAGATGAAATTAAGCAGACGGAAGCTGCATTAAGGGGGGCGAAAGCGTAATGGCACATTCGGCAGCATCACATGCTCACGATCATCACGAGCACGAGCATCATGACCATGAATCGCTCAAAACGTTCGGCTTCTGGCTGTTCCTGATTACAGACTGTATCCTATTCGGCACGTTGTTCGCCACCTATATCGTACTTCGCGGCAATACAAGCGGCGGCCCTACGCCGGAAGAGCTGTTCCAAATGCCCGGCATTATCGCCGAAACGTTCATCCTGCTCACGAGCAGCTTCACGAGCGGCTTGGCCGTTCTGGCCATGCATAAAGGCAACGTGAAGCAGCTCATTGCCTGGCTGGGCGTCACGGTTTTACTCGGCGCGTCCTTCGTAACGCTGGAGATTATGGAATTCGTGCACATGGTGCACGAAGGGGCTACGATGCAGACGAGCGCATTTTTGTCCGCGTTCTATACTTTGGTCGGCACGCACGGATTGCACGTTTCCCTCGGCTTGTTCTGGATGATCGGCCTGATGCTACAATTGAAAAAACGCGGCATAACGCCGGTAACAAAGCGTAAAGTCGACGTTATCAGCTTGTACTGGCACTTTCTTGACGTCGTATGGATTTTCGTCTTCACGGTCGTTTACTTGATGGGGGTGATGTAAGATGAGTCAAGCAAATTCGAACTCGCACGGCCAGCATTCGCATTCCGGGTCTCACGGGTCGTTGAAATCTTATGTCATCGGCTTTATCTTATCGATCGTACTGACGATCATCCCGCTGGTCGTCATATTGAACGGGATGTTCAGCGAAACGGCCCGCATTGCGATCATTTTGCTGATGGCGATATTGCAGTTCGCGGTTCAGCTTGTGTTCTTCATGCATTTGAAAGAAGGCGAGAACGCCCGCTGGAACATTATGGCCTTGATTCTCGGCATCATCATCTTGCTGACGATCGTGGCCGGATCGATCTGGATCATGACCTACAACCAGGTCGCACATTAAGTTGTCTGTAGGAGAGACTTTCGCTCTATGAAGAGCGGAAGTCTTTTTTTTGCAACCAACTGCAACAAAATGCACATAAATCCCGTCAGAGATACTGTAATCGACTTTATTACATAAGGTACCCCTACAAAAGGAGAATCAGATGATGACGAAACGTACGAACAAATCCAATATAGTCAAACAAGGGGTCGCCCTCCTGGCGCTTTCCGTTGCGCTAACCGGAGGAGCAGCTTATGCCGCGCCTAACGATGCGCCAGCAGCCGTTCAAGCACAAGCCCCAACCGCTCAAAAGGACATTCAAATTACCGTGAACGGTAAAGCGGCAGCCCTCCATGGGTTTCAATTATACGACGGCAAGGAAGCAATGCTGCCTCTTCGCGCCGTAGCAGAAGCACTTGGTTTCACCTTGACGTGGAATCAGGAAGATTTGTCCGTTGATTTGAGCAAGGATGCCATTTGGACGAAGGTGAAGAACGGGGAAGACCGTTATACGATCAATAAAATGTACAAGCCGCTTGGCACCGCGCCTGCCCTGGTAGACAACACCATGTATATCCCGGCTTCCTTCGTGCAGGAAGTGTTAAGAGCTAATGTCGTGACCGAAGGAGGGACGGTTGCCATTACGGAACAGAAGAAGCAGCAGCATGTGAACGCAACCGGCGTCATTACAGCGATTCGCGATGCGAACGGGCACAAGGCGGTTCAGATCACCGGTGTGGCCATGGACGGGCTCGTACTGAACGTTTCCGATGAAACAGCGTACCAGACTGCCGACGGAGCGCCGCTGAAGTTTACCGACCTTGCTCTGGGCATGAAGGTAGAAGTCGAGCATTCCTTGGCCGCGACATTAAGCTTGCCTCCGCAAACGCCGACATTCAAGATTACGGTGCTTGATAAAGCAGAAGCAAAGGACGTTATCGGAACAGCCGGATCGATCGAGGAAGTGCGTACCGACGACAAAGGAGCGGTTAGCGTGCGGATCAAAGGCACTGGATTAACCGAAACGTCCCCTTCCGAGGTTGTGCTGCGTCTGTCGGAGCAATCCGTCCTTACGGATTTGAAAGGCGAAGCGATCGATAAAGCGACGCTCGTTCAAGGCGCGAAAGTGATCGGTTTCTACGACGGTGTCTTGACGAGAAGCCTGCCTCCAATTGGCACGGCTTGGAAAATCGTTCTTCAAGCGCAAGCGGAATAAGCACGATTTTGAAGTAGAGAAGTTCTCTTAAAGGGTTGTTCTTCTGGCGTGTGGTTCCGCCAGGGAGCGGCCCTTTTTTTCGTAAGAGGTGCTGTTGAGCCATAAGGAGAAATCGTCTAGCAAGGCCACTCGATGGTGCTCCGCGCTAGTGCCACGACCTAACCGGTCAGAACGAATGCGCGGTAAGGGTTGAGGTTTGGTAAGGCATCTCAGAAGGAGCGCTGACGCTAAATCCACTTTTGTTTCTGAAAATTGCCGCTGAAAAAGCGATACAAGCATTTGTTTGATTGATGCGGACCGCAGATCCGTTATTTTGCCAAAAATGGCTCAATTCGCAGGTCGATCGGACTACAGATCCGTTATTTAGCCAAAACAAACTAAATTATCCGGTAATATTGGAAAATAACGGATCCCTTGTCCGGTAGCATTGCAAAAGCGGCTTAATTCCAGGAAATAACGGATCTCCTGTCCGATAGTCTGCCTCCCGGACCGATGTGCTGCTATTCCGTACCCTTGTCCCCCACGTAATCCCATAAAGGAAACCGTTCACTAACGAATTTGCTCATACAACTCAGCCAGCACATCATGGAATCCCCATCCGATGCCTACCGTGCCGGCAACAATCGCAGCTATCCGCTCGTCATATTCCTCAATCAGCTTGCCCGTATCGTCGGTACGGATCACTTCAGCATACATTTGGAGCATACTGTTGTAAAATCGTCCATCTATCTCGCCGTAGATGTTAGTATAGGAAACACCCATCTCGACATAAACAGCTTGAGCTCCAAGCTGTATTTGTCGTTGCCTGTCAGCCGTTCAAAATCGGCAATAGCCTGTTTGGCCTCCTGCAGCCTCGAAGACAAACTCGTACGAGTGGTAATCGTCCCATTCCATAACGGTCTGTAACAATTGATGCTGCTGATGAAAGGTAATTTCAGAATGAAACTGAAATCGGCGCCAAACCGCAGGTGTAAGCTCGTCCAGCACAATTTTACAAATAAAGTCCATGCCGTCCTCCTAGAATTAATCATAATAACCGAATTATGAGCTTACCGTCCTTATACCATTATTTTGCTTCTGCCAAAGCGGCGAAACGCTGTAGTGCCTTGTTGATTTCTTGCCCGCTATGCCGCTTCAATTCACAACTCATGAATGCGATTTCAAAAAAATAGGTGCCCGTCCCTATCACATATCCCCCCTTCACTTGAATATATTTAGTAACAAGCACTTTTTTTCCCTAGTTGTCTTGTTACCGCCCGTTTCATAGTATGCATGAACCAACCCATATCAGGAGGTGTCCGACATGACTGAACCTTTATTTACCGTATCCCGCGAGGACTGGTCTCTGCATCGGAAAGGGTATCAGGACCAGACCCGCCATCAGCAAAAAGTACGTGAAGCGATTAAGCAAAACCTGCCTGACCTCGTAACGGACGAAAGCATCATTATGTCCGACGGCAAGCAGATCATCAAAGTACCGATTCGCAGCTTGGACGAATACCGTTTTCGTTACAATTACAATAAAAGCAAGCATGTAGGCCAGGGTGACGGCGACAGCCAGGTTGGCGACGTGCTCGGCGTAGACCCGACCCCCTCCCAAGGTCCGGGCAAAGGAGAAGGTGCCGGCGACCAGCCGGGAGACGACTATTACGACGCAGAGGTACAAATGGAGGAGCTGCAGTCGATGCTGTTCGAGGAGCTGGAGCTGCCGAATTTGCAGCAAAAAGAAAAAGACAATGTGATGACCAAGGACATCATCTTCAATGACATCCGCAAAAAAGGGATCATGTCCAACATCGATAAAAAGCGGACGATACTCGAAAATCTTCGCCGCAATGCAGGTGCCGGCATTCCGGGCATCCATGGAATCAGCCCTGACGATCTGCGGTTCAAAACGTGGGATGAAATCATCGTTCCCCAATCCAACGCGCTCATCATAGCCATGATGGATACGTCCGGATCTATGGGATCGTTCGAGAAATATATCGCGCGCAGCTTCTTCTTCTGGATGACGCGGTTTCTGCGCACGAAATACGAGCACGTGGAAATCGTCTTCATCGCCCACCATACGGAGGCGAAGGAAGTGACGGAAGAAGAGTTTTTCACCAAGGGAGAAAGCGGCGGGACGATCTGCTCCTCCGCCTATCAGCTCGCAGTCGACCTGATCGATCGCCGGTATTCTCCGGCTCGCTATAACATTTATCCCTTCCATTTCTCCGACGGCGATAACCTGACCTCCGACAACGAGCGGTGCGTCAAGCTCATCACCGAGCTCGTGAAGCGTTCGAATATGTTCGGCTACGGCGAAGTGAACCAATACAACCGCAGCAGCACGCTCATGTCCGCTTACCGTAACATTCATGATCCGAAGTTCGTGCATTACGTCATTCGCGAGAAAGGCGAAGTATACAAGGCGCTTCGCACCTTTTTTCCTAAGTCCGAAGGGAGGATCGCACGATGAACGCCGACTATATCAAGGATCTGGAATATGCCATTGCCGAAATATCCGAAATCGCCAGTGGATTCGGTCTCGACTACTACCCCATGCGATATGAAATATGTCCCGCCGACATCATCTATACGTTTGGCGCCTACGGGATGCCTACCCGCTTCAGCCACTGGAGCTTCGGCAAAACGTTTCACAAGATGAAAATGCAGTACGACTTTGGCTTGAGTAAAATTTACGAGCTGGTCATCAACTCCGATCCATGCTATGCGTTCCTGCTCGACGGCAATTCGCTCATTCAAAATAAGCTGATTGTTGCGCACGTCTTGGCACACTGCGATTTTTTCAAAAACAACATCCGTTTCTCCAAAACGAACCGTAACATGGTGGAAAGCATGTCGGCTACGGCGGAGCGCGTCCGGCAATACGAAATCATGTACGGAAGGGAAGAGGTCGAGAAGTTTATCGATGCGGTGCTGGCCATTCAAGAGCATGTCGATCCGCTGATCTCCGCTCCCTACAATGCTTCCCGATACGGCAGAAACAACGAAAAATCGTCCGAACGCGAGATCATAAAAGACCGCAAGCTAGGATATGAGGATTTGTGGGATTTGGACACGGCGTCAATGGATAAAAAGCCTTCGAAGGAGGCTGAAAACCGCAAATTCCCGGCGAAGCCGGAAAAGGATCTCATGCTCTTCATTGAGGAGCACGCACCATACATGACCGATTGGCAGCGAGACATTATGACGATGCTGCGCGACGAAATGCTCTACTTCTGGCCGCAGCTGGAGACCAAAATTATGAATGAAGGCTGGGCTTCGTATTGGCATCAAAGAATTCTTCGGGAGATGGATTTGACCGAGGATGAGACCATCGAATTCGCCAAGCTGAATTCATCGGTTGTCGTTCCGTCGAGGCACAGCCTGAATCCGTACTACCTCGGCTTGAAAATATTCGAGGATATCGAGAAGCGCTGGAATAATCCGACGGAAGAAGAGCGCGAACGCTACGGCCGCGAGCCCGGATCGGGACGGCGCAAAATATTCGACGTTCGCGAATATGATTCGGATTTGTCGTTCATCCGCAACTACTTGAACAAGCAGCTTGTAGACGATCTGGATCTATACATTTTCGAGAAAAAAGGCCCCGAGTGGAAAATTACCGACAAATCGTGGAGCAACATCCGTGATCAGCTCGTCTACTCCCGCGTCAACGGCGGCTTCCCTTACATTGTGGTCGAGAACGGGGACTACGAGAAAAATGGGGAGCTGTACCTGAGGCACTCCTTCGAGGGGCTGGAGCTCGATTTGAAATATGTGGAGCGGACGCTCCCTTATATTCAAAAGCTGTGGGGCAAAACCGTCCACCTCGAAACGACGGTGGAATCGAAGCAGGTGCTGTTCACCTACGACGGGAAGAAGCATAACCGGAAGTTTTTGTAAAACTCAACAAAACAGGCTGTACTCAACAAAGAGTACAGCCTGTTATTTTTATTACTTCGTGAAAATATCGGTCAACACAGGTACGATCTGCGATTTACGGGAAACGACACCTTTAAGCACCGCTTTGTTGTCAGCCAGCGTTACATTGTAAGCTTGCTCTACTGCGGAAGCTTTGCTTCCAAGCGCAATCCCGATGGAATCGTTGTTCAAGATGTCCGTAACGACGAACAAGAACAGATCTAAGCCTTTGTCGGCGATGATAGTGGAAAGAGCGGCTTCCAGCTCGCCTTGACGGGACAATACGTCGTTCACGTCAACCGCGTTCACTTGCGCGATTTCGACTTTGCTTGCTCCCATTTGGAACTCTTTGGAGTCGAGGGAGATCAGCTGCGGAATCGTTTTGTCGCTCAAATCGGCGCCGGCTTTCAGCATAGCCAATCCGTAAGTCTCGAGCTCTACACCGGCGATAGCAGCCAATTCTTTGGCAGCTGCCACATCCTGCTCCGTGCAAGTCGGGGATTTCAACAGCAATGTATCGGAGATGATGGCGGAAAGCATCAAGCCTGCGATTTCTTTCGTAACCGCTACACCGTTCTCTTTGTAGAGTTTGTTCAGGATCGTCGTTGTGCAGCCTACCGGCTCGGCGCGGTAATACAGCGGGCCGCTTGTTTCGAAGTTCGCGATACGGTGATGGTCTATAACTTCGGTAACACGTACTTTATCGATATCGCTTGCGCTCTGTTGACGTTCGTTGTGATCGACCAAAATCACGGTGTTCACTTCGTTCGCCACAGTTTCCACCAAGCGAGGAGCACTTACTTTAAAATAGTCCAGCACGAACTGCGTTTCGCTGCTGACATTCCCCAGGCGGACTGCTTCTACGTTGGCACCCAGCTTGGTTTTCAAATCTGCGTACACAAGAGCAGAGCCAATCGAATCGGTGTCAGGATTTTTGTGACCGAAAATCAATGTTTTTTCCATCATCTTACTCCTTAATCATATTTTTTGCTTAGAAAAGTATATCATAAATTGCTCTCTCTATACTAGATTATATCGCCATACTCTCCTTATTCCAATGAACTTACAGTGATTTGTAAGGAGCCCCCGACCCGCTTACTTGACGTGAGGGCCATACAAATAGTCGGCGATCTGGAAGCAGCCCTTGCGGGAAAACCGTTCATAAAACCGCTCATCCATTTCAAGCGTATCCTCGAAATCGACCAGTATGGGCTCCACCTCTCCCAAAGGATCGATCAGGGCGTTATGGCGGTACTCCTCTCTCGGCTCCAGGGCGTTTGCAGTCTCGAATTGCTCAATCGCCTGCACCCGTTTCCGCTGCTTCCACAATAAAATGCCAAGCGTGTTGCGCGCCAATGCCCAGCCCGGCTTCAGCCGTACCGCTTCTCTGGCGTCATGCTCACGCGCCTCAAGAAAAATCCCCCGGTGCAGGAGCGAACACAACGCAGTATCAAGATGAGTCTGAGCGGCGTGCTCCTGATTGCGGTAATCGAAGCCATCCTCGCTGTCAATTACATCGTAGCGGATTTGATGCTCCCAATAAAATTGCACGTTCGTCACATTCTTGAATTCCAGATGCTGCAGCAGCTGGCCTTCCGATGAGCTCGGAACCGCACTGAAGCTGATATGCCGGAACGGATGCCGGATGAACATTCGGCGTTCGAATAAGAGCACGCCGTCCTGAAGTGTGACGAACCAGTTGTGTGAAGGGTTCGGGCCGAGGAGCAGCTCGAAATTTTTTTGCGGGGTTTCGATAAAGCCTCTTCGGCTTACCCTCATCATTTCCTTGCAGGCATCCCCTGGCGAGTTCACATGCTCGAACACCTGGCGTGCGATGGCGAAATCGAACGACTGGTCATCGAACGGCAGCTGCTCGGCAAAGCATTCTACATAGCGTACATGATCAACGACGCTCTGCCCCGACCTGTGTGAGGATTGATGAAGAAAAGGCTCCGTCACCGTATCTGCGCGACGGAACGGATGCGCTCCCCCGCCGATGTCCAGCACGCGCTCCTCGGGCTTGATCTCGAGCAATTCCGCGAGAATGTCGTCTTGTAGAGCCGGAAACATTGGTCCGAACGAATTGATCAAAGGAACGGACTTCGTAAAGTGCTGCATCGGTATGTTCAATAACCGGTTGAAGTCCATCTGGCACCTCCTGCGAATGGCCTATTTCGCTGCTGCAACCCAACAACCAGCAAAACGCGTTTTGTAAAAAATTTATGCCGGCCATTCGCTTTTCATTTGCATAAGACAGGAGGAGGATAGGCATCCTTGTCGAAAAAGAGTAGGAGATATTTGTATTGGAGGAATTCCCGATGGCAACCGAAGAATGGAACCGAATAGTCACAGAATTGCCGAGTCGTCTGGAGGATAGCCGCGCCTATACAGCCCAAGGTCGTGTAGCCGCCTATATTCCCGAATTGGCGCACGCACCGGGAAACGCACTGGGCATTGCAATAATGAACGGCGCTTCAGGAATTATAACAGCGGGAGACGCTGTTCTTCCGTTTACTCTGCAGAGCATTTCCAAAGTGTTCACCCTGCTGCTCGCTTTAACGGATAAAGGAGAAAGCGGCGTGTTCGCCAAAGTGGGCATGGAGCCGACAGGCGACAACTTCAACTCGATGCTGAAGCTCGAGCTGGTCGACCCCGGCATCCCGTTCAATCCGCTCATTAACGCAGGTGCGATAGCGGTCTCGTCCCTGATTGCGGGAGCTGATCCTGCCGAAAAAAGCGAGCGCATCCTCACGTTCTTCCGCGAGCTGGCCGGCGATCCGACGATCGGCTACAACGATGCGGTTTACCGCTCGGAGACGGCCACGGCTCACCGCAACCGTTCTCTCGCCTACTTCCTCAAAGCGAACGGCGTGCTCGAGGAAGATGTAGAGGAAGTGCTTGAAGTGTATTTCAAGCACTGCTCGATTGAAGTCAACTGCACGCAGCTCGCGCGGATGGCACAAGTTCTGGCGTTTGACGGCACGGATCCTGTTACAGGCCGCCAGCTCATCCCGAGACGATATGTGCAGATCGCCAAGTCGTTCATGATTACCTGCGGCATGTATAATGAATCTGGCGCATTCGCGATTCGCGTCGGCCTACCGGCCAAGAGCGGCGTGTCCGGCGGCATTTTGGCGCTCGTTCCCGGCAAATACGGCATCGGGGTCGTAGGACCCGCATTGAATGCCAAGGGCAACAGCACGGCCGGTGTCCATCTGCTGGAGACATTGTCCACTGAGTTCGATTGGAGCATTTTCTAGGTTCTGTGAGAAGTGAAAATGCACATCTCAAAGGTATGACGAATAAACGGCTGCCTTCCAAGGGTAGCCGTTTAGCTTGTAGGCAAAGCGCATTCTTCATAGTTTCGTTGCTAGAGCTCATATACGAACCTATTGAAGAGCATGGTTATATTCCGTTCGGACCACATATCCGTTATTTCACCAAAAATGGTACTATTTTCAATGCGATCGGACTGTAGATCCGTTATTTCGCCAAAAACTACTATTTTCGCTTAAAAAATGGGCAATTAGCGGATTCACTGTCAGATCGTACGGCAAAAGAAGCCCCATTCCAAGGATTAGCGGAATCTCTGTCCGATAGACCGCCACCTCGTCCTTGGGCAGCTTGTTCTCTACGCTTGCACAAAAGGACACTGGACAATATTTGGAAATTGCGGGAGATCGTGAATGGCTATGCCATCATATCCTGTTACCTGCAACTGCCTGGCTTCCCCAACACGAACGGCTGCCCTCTAAAATAAGAGGCAGCCGTTTTTCATACCTGCAAAAACACCGTTGCCGTCACAGGTCTGACCCCTAACTCCAACTCCAAGTCAGACCCGAACCAGCTCGTATTCCCCGCCTGCGACGGTGTCGAAGACGAACATGGAGCCGCTCATCCGCATCGGGTTGCCAGAGCTGCTGGAGCCGCTGGTACTGCCAGAGCTGCCGTCCTTGCGGTGCAGCGCGACGTTCTCGCCCTTCCACGGATTGTGAATCCGGCACACGCCGCCAAGCGTAGACTTGACGCTCAAGCGAGTGACGACACCCTGCCGGATCGCCGAGCTTACGACAAACCCGCCGTGGCACCACAGCGCGAATTCGGCGTCCCATCCTTTCGGGCACGCCGGGAAGACGCGAATCGCCGGCTCCTTAGCCGGAGCGCCAGGCTGGCTTTGGCATAGCGCCAGCTGCAAGGCCGCGGCCGCATTACCGAGCCGCTGCGCGCTGATTGCATTCACGCCCTCGCGGACCGTCAGCCGGTTGTCAAAAAATTTGACGTGACCCGTCTCGGTAATATAGCAGTATTCCCTCTCCGCATTAATGCAGTCCAGCTGGGCCAGCACCGTCTCCTTAAACGGCTCCGCCATGCCCATCCCGGCCAATACGCGCGCCGATGCGGACATTTCCGAGGCGCTTCGGCCCCAATCGCCGTTCAAGCGCTCCTCCTGGAATTGAAGCGATGCAACGCCGGTTTCGTACATGGAAGGATTCTCATCCTCCGTGGCCAGCGTGCACAGATTGCAAAAGCGGGCCGGACGAAGATCGATGCCGCTTTTATTATCAAGCACAGGCTCCAGCGCGCCAACCCAGACGCCGGGTGCGCCTTCTTCCGTCCGCAATACCGCCTCCGGATTGTCGCTCGTCGGGATCGGAGCGAGATGGTCGTAGAGCTCCTGCCATACAGGACGCAAATCCGCGTCTACACCGAGCAGCTCCGACGCCTTCAGCAGCACCGGCAAGATGCCGTGCATAGCGGACATCGCATCCATGGAATCTTTGCCGCCGATATATTTCTCATCGTTGATCGTATGGTAAATATGGTACAAGCCGTCTTCTTCTTTGCGCAAATTAGGGAAATGCCGGAAAAATTCCGCCGCACCCTTGATCATCGGATAAGCGCGTTCGCGCAGCCAGGTTTCATCCTTTGTGTACTCATAGTACATCCAGTAATGGAAGGCAATGCCGACCTGATTGGCGAACATGTGCGTGGTGAAGCCGTACGGCCCATATCCCCTGTCGGGGTACACCAAATGTCCTTCCTCCCAAGACTCGTAGGACTTCCAGTTCCAACGGCTCTCGTGAGGATGCTTGGAATAGGCGTACTGCTTGAATCTTTCAGAACGCTCTTCCCACGGCTTGCGAAGCAAATACAGCTCTCTCATTTCCTCGGCAATATCGGCGGGAAGATTGTCCAATCCGTTGAACCAGACGACCTCGGGAATAAAAATCCCCTGGCTGCCCCATTGCTGCTCGGCTGCTCTGGCGCACGAATCGTACATGTTCGAGTACATATGGAAGTAAGGCTCCATCAGCTCGTAATGCCCTGAGGGAAGTATCGCGTTGTAGTACAGATTCAGGTTGTTCCACCACTGCATCGCCCCCCAATGGCGGCGGTCGCCGCGAGGACTAAGGAGCATGCCGCCGAAGTTCGGCGCAAACTGTCCGCCGCGGGAATTGGAAGCCATCAGGTACAAAAAGTACGTATAATGCGCCTCCACCTTCTCAGCCGCCCCGTCTTCACTGCTCAAGCGAATATACGACTTGCTCCAGTATTCATTCCACCATGCCTTGTGTTCCGCCAGCATCGCGGCATAGCCCTGGCTTCTCGCCGCTTCCGCACGCTCCACCGCCAAGGCGACGACATCCTCCTCCGTGTCGAACGAGGCTGCACTGGCAACGAACAGCTCGAAGGCTCCCGCTCCCGGCTTGACGCACAGCCGCATTTCGGTCTCGTTAGGCTGCCCGAGCACAGGACGTTTGCGGAAGCTGCCTACAAGCTCTCTTCCGCCGAATTCATCGTTCATGCGGGCTATCGCGTCTCTGCCTGACAAGCAGATAGCAACGGCCGAGCAGCAATAATGCTCTCCCTCGCGGAACACCTGCTTCAGAACGATCATATCGTTCACCATTTTCAGCGTGGACACCGCAAGATGGTGCTTGGTCAATACTTCGGCGGGACGAAGCATTTTCAGCTTTACATTGATGCCTTGCGGCTCGGCTCTGCGGTCCTCTACCAAGAAGGCGAACACGTCGCCGCCTGACTTAGCAAACGCTTCCAATTGTACCCCGTTTCCTTGGATAGCGGCCGTAGCGTCATAGAGACTCAAATGCTGCTGTACCGTATCGTCTGTAAACACATCGGCTCCGTAATCGACAAAATCGATATCGACAAAGCCGCATCCGTAAGCATAGTCGGAATGTCTCTCATTGAAGCTGTTTGTTGAGCAATCGTTGGCATACACATCGACCCGGTTCACTTGCAGCTTAACGGCCGACGGGGATGTCCACACCAGACTTCCCATCGTCCCCGTTCCTATCGGCAATCCGCCTTCGCTTCGCTTCACCGTCTTCTCGTAATGCAGGTCACCGCGCGAAACATGCTCCCGATAATCCATCATAGGCAATGAATGCGGCATTGTGCTCATCTCCTCATCCCTTCTTCACTTCAAAAATAATCGCGCGAAGCGGTTCTTCGCTGTTATTCTCCAATCCATGCTTCCACCACGGCTTATTCAGTACGATATCCCCGGACTTGACCTGTCTCTGCTCGCCGTTGACCGTCATAATGCCTGTCCCTTCCAAGATGATGTATACTTCCTCGTCCTCGCGATGGCCGTGATAGCCAATGGATGTCCCGGGAGGAATTTCCGTGTAGCCGAGGAACATGATCGGCGTATCGAAGTCAGCTTTGCTGAACAGCCTTTTTCCCAGCGTCAAGCCTTTTCCGTTATGGCTTACACCCGGTGCGCTGAACTCGGTCTCAAGAAAATTGCGTACAATCATCGGGCCGTAGCCCCAGCTCGACGACGTGTCCACCATCTGATTTTCCCTGATCGACTGCCGGGTGTAGTGGGCCAGCGCCTGATTTTTCAAATAATCCTTCGCGCTCGTCTCCGCCTCTCTTCCCTCTTCCAATGCAAGCAAGAACTCGCTGAAAGCGCCGGGGGACTCCACATCGCTGAACTCGTCAAACAGCGTCGTCTCTCCATCCTTCGTCAAAACGATCTGACTGTCGATGAGCTCGAGACAGCCTTCGGTCCCTTCGATCCGCCAATTGCCGGCCCACTCCGTATGCTTGCCCTTGGAACGGGTAGAACAGGTGAACGTCGCGATAATTCCCGCCTGCATATCCATGACGATGTGCAGCTGGTGACGGTAGGTTGCGAACACTTTGCCGACTTCCCGTCCGGTCAAATAGCGCACCAGATCGAAATGATGAACGACAAGCTCCTCCAGCACATCCAGCTTATTCTCTATCGGTTTATCCAGATTTCTGTAAAATTCTCCATCCACCGTTACAATGTCGCCGATCGTCCCTTCAACGAGCAGCTGCTTCAGCCTACGGACTAAGGGAAATCTGCGGTAATTTTCTGCGATCATATAAGGAATTTGCTCTTGCTCCGCCCGCTCGACCATCGCCTTAGCATCCTCATAATTGTCGGCAATCGGCTTCTCGCTGAAAACCGGCAGCTTGTAGTCGAACGCAATGCTGTTGATTTCTTTGTGCACATGGCGCGGGGTTACGTTCAGAAGCACATCTGGTTTTTCCTGCTCAATGGCTTCCGTTATGGATGTATAAAAGGGAACGCCGTCCCCCTCGATCCTGCTGCGATGGCTCTCATCCCTGTCGGCAACCGCCAACGCCACCTCGCCGTATTGATTCCGCAGTCTTCGGTACCATCCAGAGCCGAATCCGCCTACGCCGACTAATAACGCTTTCATTTATTGTCCCTCCGCTTCCATTACGTTTACAAATTGCATACAAAATCATCATAGGCAAGCAGGTACAAATACGCAATCCCGGTTTCCGACTCAAAAACCCCTTCGTCAAAGACGAGGGGGCTTCTTAGGCGACGGAATGAGCCCGTACGCAGTTTCCCAATTATTGGCTGCCAAAGCATCAAGACTGCGGAATCACGAACAGCTCTCCCGCTTCATCACTGCCCGCTTCTCCAGCTGCTGTATGTCGTAGGTTTGAAAGCCTTCCTCCATCCGCTCCACAATCTCAACCAGCTTCTCCACATCCCGGAAAGAGTACAATCGGGTCCCCCCATTCGTGCGTTCGGGAAAAATGAGCTTTCTCTCCTCGTAATACCGGATTTGCCTTATTGATAACCCGCTCAGTTGGCTTACGGTTCCGATGCTGATGACTTTTTTCTCTAATAACGACATCGCCGCTCATCTCCTCTATCCTGCTTTAGATATGGAACAATAACCCCAATGTGGAATGAGATATTTATGTTATATTATATTACATTGGAAAAAGGAGCACAGTGAAAAACGGACTATTTTCCGCGCTGTCCGCTGTTTGTTTTTATGTCATATCCGCTCGAAAAAAAATCCTTCGATCAATCCGCATCACTGACGCAGGACCGAAGGAAGGATGTTATATATAAAATTTATAGCCGACCCCGTGAACGTTAATGATGTGTCTCGGGTTGGCGGGGTCACTCTCGATTTTTTTGCGCAGATTGCTCACATGAACAATGATGGTTCTTGTATCGTTAAGGATTTCCTGCCCCCATATTTCCCGGAACAGCTCCTCGTGAGTGATCGTTCGGCCGGGATGAGTCGCCAAAAAATACAGCAGCTCGAATTCCTTCTTGGATAAGATGATTTCATTCCCGCTTACCATTAACGTTCGGCTGACAGGATCGATCTCGACCTCGCCAAAGCGCAGCTTCGAAGATGAGTCGGTGTAGCCTCCGCTCAGAAGCGGCCGCCTCAAATTAGCCTTCACTCGCGCAACAAGCTCATTGGGACTGAACGGCTTCGTTATATAATCGTCGCCTCCGAGAGCGAGCCCGGTAATCTTATCCTGCTCGTCCTGCTTGCAGCTGACAAAAATAATCGGCGCCGAAGACATGAGCCGCACTTCCTTGCACACTTCAAACCCGTCCTTGCCGGGAAGCAGCACATCCAGCAATATCAGATCCGGCTGTACCGACCGGACGAGCCGAATGGCATCGTCGCCCCGATCCGTCCAAATGACTCGGAATTGATGCGCTTCCAAATACGTTCGCATGATCTCGCGAATTTCCTGATCGTCTTCTACAATCAATATCATTTGCCCTGTCATGAATACTCACACCACCAAGACATTATATCACTCATCCAATTAATACAAGAATAGACAAAAGGTTGCTTCAGGTCAAGAAGTTTGTATATAGGCAACGATTCCTTGAGCCATTCCTTCCGCCAGCTTGCGCTGGTAGTCGGGATCCGACATGCGCACGTCTTCCGCAGGGTTCGTCATGAACCCCATCTCGACGAGAACCACCGGTACGGTCGACCAGTTAAAGCCGCTCAAATCCTGCCGCGGTACGATACCTCGCGATTTCGCTCCCGTACTCTCCTTCAGAGAGTCGTGAATAAGCTCGGCCGCCTTGAGGCTGCTTGCCTGGACGGCTTCATCGGGTATGACGCTCGGGTGAGGGTACAGCACGGAGAAGCCCTCCGCTTTGGGGGACTCGTTGCCGTCGGCGTGGAGTCTAACCGCTAACCGGGCGCTCGCTTCGTTAGCCAGCTCGGCCCGCTGCTTGTTGCTGATATCGACGTCGTGCTCCTCCCGTGTCACCAGCACCTCCATGCCTTGCTCCTCCAGCATCTGCTTCAACAGCACCGCCACCTCGAGATTCAGCACATATTCCGGCTTCCCCGTAGAGACGCCGGTCGTTCCGCCGGATACTTTCGGCTTCATCGCTTTGGAGCCTGGAGCTACCGGCTCTAGCTCGTTATTGCCTTTGCGCTGATGGCCGGGATCGAGATAAATAACCGGCTTGGATACGGCCGTTTGATTTTCGGCCGGCACTGTAGGCGACGGTACAGGCTCCGGCATAACGGAGCCGCCTGCAGCAGCTTCCCCGCTGGCCGGCAGACCGCCGGGCACCGCTGTAGGAGCCTTAGAAGGAGCCACAGCAACGGCAGGCTCATGCGGCTTTTGTTCAGGCTCTTTTTCATTGGAATAGCCTATCATGGCGTATACGACCCCAATAGCCAGCAATGCGGCCCATACGCTTGTTTTCAACAACTTCACTTGAATCTACCCCTCCGGTTTGTTGACTCCGTACCTGCCATTCATCCGATAAAATCGTACTATGATCGGTACTGCAAACAAAGTTAAAACATCGTGTAGTCCGGCTCGTGCGCCTATGTGTCCGACCCTATTCAGGTTGATGGCACCCGTGGTTCACTGCTGCTCCTTTGATTGATTGCAAGCAAGGCACCATCCACATTGTCATGGATTCAGCCTTCCCTTTCAAGGGAAAAATCGTTTGACAAAAGAAAAACCCGGCATACTGCCAGGTCCGAGCTGAATGTATAAATGAATAAAAGAAATAAGTCCGTTTCTTAGAAGCTTTAGCTTGATTATTGGTGTTCAAATGAAAGCGCCGTATCCAGGAATCCGTCCTGACGGTCGTACAATCCGAGATCGCTTTTGCCGTTCCCGTCAAAATCGGTAATGATCAGCTTCATCCCCGGCTTCCCCCAAGGTCCGAAGGTTGACAGCAATTGAAACTCGTTCGCTCCCTTTCGCAAATATACGGTATAGCGGGATGATTCGGGATGGTACCTGAGCACGTCCTCCTGGCCGTCTCCGTTAAAATCGCCGAGTCGCATGTCGCCGTCCTCGTCCGGCACGTTCAGCTGCATTCGCTTCGCTTTCCACGACAGCGACGCTTTGTCGAAGGATAATTCCAACCCGCCGATAGTGGACGGTTTGGTCAAAAACAACGCTTTGCTTCCATCCTCCATAGCATGCGGCTGCAGCTCGTACTTCCACTCGCTTTTCAGCTTGTAGGGCTTGAGCGGCTTCGCCTCGCCTTTGGATATACAGTAGCCGTTCACTTGCATCCGGTCCGCCGAGAGCCCGGTCACTACCACGTCGCCGCCGGCCTGAGGCAGCACCTGCAAATTCGCCCAGCTTTTCGCCTCCAGCTGCCAATGATTGGCCAGCTGGAACCGGCCGCCGTCGGGGATGAACCGTTCCAGCACGCCGTTCGGCTGGGCGACCCAGAGGCTCGCGCTGTCCGCTCCCTTCGCGCTCCCCAATGCTGCTGCCGCGCCCGGCGCGTAAGATAAATTCCCCCAAACCGAAGGCGCGCCCTGAGGCTCGTTGCGCAACCCGCCGAAAGCACCTGCGGCAACCGTAATGGAGCCGCTCTTCAAATCCCAGCTAACCGCATCCGCCTGCCCGTCTCCCGTAACATCGCCGAACATCCATTTCGTCTGCCAGGACGGCTGCGGTTGCGCCTGCTGCCCTTTCGGTCCTTGCTGCTCAGCTGCAGCCGCATCCTTCAGCTTCAAGCTGTGGGAAGGAGTGAACGGTACGTAATCCTGTATGGAGTAGAACACGTAACGCTTCTCCTTCAATCCGGCGATCAGCTTTTGCAGTACGCTGCGGTTTTGATCGGGGTACCGGAACTCCGGCAATCCGTCCCGGACAACCTGCTCGCCTTCTTCATCCAGAACAGGAATCAAATACTTGAATTCCAGGAAGGGATGGTAAAAAAAGGAGTGAATATTGTTCGTCCGGCCCAGCCGGTCCAGAATGAATTTCTCATCCTTATTATATGGAATATAGTCATACGGCGTCGGGATGTAAGCTGCTCCCATATTCGGCTCACCGTAGCTCGCGTTTCGTTGATTCAAATATTGCGCGGATGAAGCGTTGCGGTTGGCCTGCACGTCCGCCTGGTAGCTTAATCCGAAATAGGATCGGAACACCGCATCCTGCTGCGGCGTCGAGCGATAGTGCGGCGATTCCCAAAATTGCGGCTTCAGCCCGGCACGGCTTAATATATCGAGTCCCGCCTTCAACCGCGGCTCCGCAAACGAAGCGGAACGCGTGTAATCCTCGTCGGTCTCGTTAAACTCGTTGCCGATTCCCGATTCATGGTGACCGTCATCCCGCCGCACCAACCCGACCTGATGCGTGTATCCGTGCATCCCGAGAACGGCGCCGTCGTTGACCGCCTGTCTCAGCAAGGTCTGATAGGCGGCAACATAGGGATTGTCAGCCTGGTCTAAGGAGACATCGTAGCGAGAGCCGTCCGCCGGAAAATCAAGCCAGCGCGGAATCACCGCGAGATGATATGCTACGTGCTGATCCCGCAAGTATTCCATTACCGCCCTCAGCTTCCCCAGCTGCTCCATCGAACCGTACTGTCCCCCCGGCCCGATATCTTCAAGCCTCATCAACACAAAGCGCGGATTGGTCGACTCCCCTTCCACCTTGATGTTGTAAGAGGTTATCATCATAAAAATTACAAGTACCGAAATAGCATAGCGCAGCCATTTCATTCTAAAATTGCGGGACATTATCGGTCATCCTGCTCCCTTCATGCTGTACAAAACGAAAGGCCTGCGCTTCATTTCAAACGCTTTCAATTTTGCCTAGTAAAATTGTATCAAATTTCGCCTCCGGCGAACATCATTTTTTTAATCCGGAATGGACCGCAGGTTAATTGATGGAACGGGCAAATTTCAAGGCGCTGGCGCAATTATAATCGACGATATGCTGTGCCGCCTGCTTGTCGGGAAATCCCCGATGCAGCAGCTTTAATCCGCCAGCAGTGCAGGAAATATGATGATATAGCTTGTAAAACTTCATCCGATGGCTATCTAATGAATCGTTCCTTAAATAACTGTAGCTATCTCCAAAGCGAAATTCCAGGAAGCTGTGCTCAGACTGTTTCTTCAGCTTTTGTTACGATGTTGAATAAGGTCTTTTCAAAAATAGCGATACGAAAGCGAGCACCCTTTGTACGGGTGCTTTTTTTGTTTGTAGCACACAAACCTGGTTCGTGAATCACCCGGTACTACATAAAGTTAGTACTGTCCCCATGCAGCGTCCCTCTCTTACACTACAGATGTATCCCATCAATTGACAAAAAGAAGAGGGGGGATTGCAATGAATGCTTCATTTTGGTCTGCCGAGCGCACGGCAGCATTCCTTCTATTTTCGCCGTCCCATCTGGCGGCAATCGTTATCCTGGTATCGCTCGCAGTACTCCTGTATTTCGGCAGAAGCGCGATTCGAGCCAACCGTTCCCGGCAAACCGCCGTACGCGGATTGCTCCTGGTGATGCTCCTTGTCCCTGAAGCTCTGCTGTATGGGTGGTACGCACTTGAACGGACATGGGACGTTAAGAGCACGCTGCCCCTTGAGCTGTGCAGTATCACGCTCATGCTGTCTGCAATCATGCTGGTCACCCGCAGCCGACTTCTTTATCAGCTGCTGTTTTTTGCAGGAATCGGCGGCGCATTACAGGCCATGCTAACGCCCAGCCTCGGTTATCCGTTCCCACACTTCCGCTTTCTTCATTTTTTCATCGTCCATGGCGCCATCATTCTCTCCGCCCTTTATATGACGTGGGTCGAGGGCTGCAAGCCAACTTGGCGATCCGTCGGATTCGCTATGATTTTTCTGAACGTACTCGCCGGTATCGTCTGGATCATTAATCAGAAGCTCGGATCGAATTACATGTTTCTTATGCACAAGCCGGCTACCGCCTCCATCCTGGATGCTTTGGGCCCATACCCTTACTACCTGCTTGCCGAGGAAGCGATAGCCGCAGCACTGTTTGCCTTGATGTACGCCGTGTTTTTTCTCAAGCCATTTCGAAAACAAGACCACATGCCACCTCCCTCGAACCTCCACGGCTAAGCCATCGAATAATAATGCCCTTGGCGGCAAAGTATACAAGTCAGGAAGAAAGGAGGGATACTATGGCCGATCAGCGCAATCAAACCCCGTCCAAAGATCAGCAAGAATTGAGCACCGAAATCGCCCAGCTGAGCAGCAAGGAACAGCCAAGCGAGCCGGGGATCGATTATACGAAAGATTTTATTTGGGGCAGCGATCAGGATGAGTATATAGATGAAGCTTGACGAGGGAAGCTCCGCAACCGCCTGCAAAGGCGGTTCCTTTTTTGCTAAAAAATGCATTTACTTCTCATTTCCACAAGCGCTATAATGGAGTCATTGTGTTAATTTTCCGGTAGGGGATATTCTAAGCTATTCTCAGTTGCAGGCATGAATCCGATGACTTAACCTGTTGTTCGCACAACTATAGCTCCTACTCAGACCCAGTGCCCCGACACTTTAACTATTATGGTAAAATGATATGATGTAGGCAGGCAGGTGAATCTTGGGCATGCAAAAAATCCCCGTAACCAGAGACGGAAAAAAGGGCTCGGATATTATCCTCATCCATTCCGATGATGTCGTTAAAATCGAGTGCCTGAGGAATAAAGAATACGTCATTCATACGATTAACGATAAATATTACTGGACTCCGACGCTGGAAGCATTCGAAGAATGGATGTACGAGGACGGGTTTCGGCTGATCGATCAAATGAACGTGGTCAACATGAACCATGTCACCGAATACGATGTCAAAAAAGGCATCGTCTATTTAAGTCCGGAAGGGGCGGCCGGCTCCAAAACCGCATCCGTTGCCTGGATTCATAAAGATCATGTCGCAAATGTCAAAAACATGCTGTACGAAGTCAAAAAGCTGGACAGAAGCAGCGATCCGGACGACTTTCAGGATGACATCTTCGACACGATCCTCGACCAGGAGGAAGACAGCCGTTTTGCCCGTTCTTACGCCATGATTCAAGCAATTTACGAGAAGAAAAAGGCGGAGAAGAAGCTCGAGCAAAGCGAGCAGCGCTACAAATCCCTGTTCCAGAACAATCCCGATCCCATCTGTTCCTTCGATGGCTACGGCTACTGCACGAGCGCTAACCCCGCTACCTTCCGGATCACCGGTTACACGGAGGAAGAGCTGCTCCATAAATCCATTCACCATCTGATCGTGCCCGAGCATGTAGAACGATGGCAGGAACGGTTCGATGATACGCTGCAGGGACAAACCCACCATTATGAGATTACCTTCGTCCATAAAGACGGTCATCCCGTGGAGCTGAGCGTGCTGAATGTCCCGATCGTCGTGAACGGTCAAATGAAGGGCGTTTATATGATCGGAAAAGATATCAGCGAACGGAAAAAAGCGGAGGAAATGCTCCTTCGCTCGGAAAAGCTCTCGATTGTCGGCCAAATGGCGGCCGGAGTCGCTCATGAGATCCGCAATCCGCTTACTTCGCTCAAAGGGTTCGTGCAGCTGATGCAGACGAAAATATCCGGCTTCGAATCGTATTTCGACATCATGATGGACGAGCTGGAACGGATTAATTTTATCGTAAGCGAATTTCTCGTCATCGCCAAGCCGCAATCCCTTCGCTCTCAACCGAAGCAGGCGGAGGCTATCCTTCACAATACGATCGCATTAATCGGCTCGCAGGCGATGATACATTACGTCGAGCTCGTCGTCCATGCCGAGGAAGGGCTTCCTGCGATTCTGTGCGATGAAAACCAGATCAAGCAAGTATTTATCAACATATTGAACAACGCAATCGAGTCGATGCCCGACGGCGGACAATTGCGGATTGAAATCGGCCTCTGGGACGAGAATCAGCTGCTCATCCGCTTTATCGATCAAGGCTGTGGAATACCGGAGGAGCGCATTCCCCGCTTGGGCGAGCCGTTTTATACGACAAAAGAGAAAGGTACCGGCCTCGGGCTGATGGTCACGTTCAAAATCATTGAAAATCACGGCGGACGGATGGCGATCCGCAGTGAAGTGAACAAAGGAACCGTCGTCGAAATTTATATGCCGGTCATACGATGATATCGATGCTAACTATGACACATGATAAACAACCCCTTCCCTCATTCATTTGAATACGGAAGGGGTTTGTCGTATCCGAGAACACTAAGTACGAGTAACGATAGTAGAGCCAAAACAATAAGAGCCATCGAACGGATGGCCCCTCATGATTCACTCCATTATTTTTTTGGGATCAACGCAAGGTGGTCAGAGCTACTGAGGGTTTATCGGTTTAGCAGACTGCCAACGTACCTCAGCAACTCATTGGCCGATGCGGTAGTATAGCCATGCTCCTCGACCAGCCTTTTGATTACTTCATTAATCCGTTTTAACTGAGTTTCGTCCGGCGTTTTGGTAGACGTCGTTATTTTCACGATATCCTTCAAATCGGCAAACAGCTTCTTCTCAATCGCTTCACGCAGACGCTCGTGGCTGCTGTAATTGAAACGGGCACCTTTGCGGGAGTAGGACGACATACGAATCAAAATTTCCTCGCGGAACGCTTTTTTCGCATTTTCCGAAATACCGATTTGCTCCTCGATGGAACGCATCAGTCTTTCGTCCGGATCCATTTCTTCCCCGGTCAGCGGATCTTTGATTTTACCCCAGTTGCAGTAAGCTTCAATGTTATCCAGGTAGTTGTTAAAGAGCGTTCTGGCCGACTCCTCGAAGGAGTACACGAACGCTTTCTGCACTTCTTTCTTGGCCAATTCGTCGTATTCCTTGCGCGCAACGGAGATGAAGTTCAAATAGCGCTCACGTTCTTCCTTCGTAATAGAAGGATGCTGATCCAATCCGTCCTTCAGCGCGCGCAGCACATCCAGAGCGTTGATAAATTCAAGTCCCTGGCGGATCAAAGCGCTGGAAATCCGGTTGATAACATAACGGGGATCAATACCCGACATGCCCTCATCCAAATACTCGTTCTGCATTTCCTTAAGATCCGCTTCCTTGAAACCTTCCACTTCTTCTCCGTCGTACATCCGCATTTTTTTGACGAGATCCATTCCCTGCTTCTTCGATTCTTTGAGACGGGACAGGATGGAGAAGATCGCAGCGGCGCGCAGGGAATGCGGTGCAATATGAACATGCGACATGTCGCTCTGCCTGATCAGCTTCGTATAAATCTTTTCTTCCTCGGACACTCTCAGGTTGTAAGGAATCGGCATAACAATCATCCGCGACTGCAGCGCCTCATTCTTCTTGTTGGCAATGAACGATTTGTACTCCGATTCGTTCGTGTGAGCTATGATCAGCTCATCTGCCGATATGAGCGCGAAGCGGCCCGCTTTGAAGTTGCCTTCCTGCGTCAGCGACAACAGATTCCACAGGAACTTCTCGTCGCACTTCAGCATTTCCTGGAATTCCATCAACCCGCGGTTTGCTTTGTTCAACTCTCCATCGAACCGGTAAGCGCGCGGATCGGATTCGGAGCCGTATTCCGTAATCGTCGAGAAGTCGATGCTTCCCGTCAAGTCCGCGATATCCTGCGACTTCGGATCAGAAGGGCTGAACGTACCAATCCCGGTACGGCTATCCTCGGAGAGCAGCACCCGCTCCACCAGCACTTCCTCGATGCGGCCGCTATATTCCGTTTTGAGCCTCATCTGGCAGGATGGGCATAAATTGCCTTCGATTTTGATGCCGAATTCTTCCTCCACTTCCGCACGCAGCTCTTGCGGTATCAAATGCAGCGGCTCTTCGTGCATCGGGCATCCTTTGATGGCGTACACCGCGCCCCTATCCGTACGCGAAAACTGTTCAAGCCCCTTCTTCAGAAGCGTAACGATCGTCGATTTACCGCCGCTGACGGGACCCATCAGTAGGAGGATACGCTTTCGCACATCGAGGCGTCTTGCCGCCGAATGAAAATATTCCTCGACCAGCTTTTCAATAGCGGTATCGAGACCGAATATTTCCTTTTCGAAGAAGTGGTACTTCCGCTTTCCGTTATCGTTCGTGATCCCCTGCGCAGCGATCATTTCGTAAACACGTGCATGCGCCGTCATCGCCAGATGCGGGTTCTCGCGTACCAAGGCGATATAGTCGGCAAAGGTTCCGGACCAAGCAAGTCTGTCGGTTTCTGTGCGGTAATCAGATATCCTTTTAAATATATCCATGAGTGTTAACCTCCTCCGTACGGTGCATTTGCGGTCACAACATCAAAGAAACGAAGTGTATTAAATAATTATGCAGGGCACAGGGATAAGTTGACCGAAATTTTAAGACGATTTGAAAAAACAACGGCGGCAATCCCTACCTGACTCCCCTTGTGAGGTCGTCAAGGACGGTGATTGCCGCCGTTGTCCGATGGTACTTGTCACCCATATAGACGCAGGGCGGATAATCTGTGCGTTACAGCTTGGAGAGCGAGCCGGGCGGATGGGAAGCCTCTGGTTGTACGGCGGGAAATTCGCGGTATAGGTCGGAGGGCAAGGCGTACGGGCCGATAGCTCCTGCAGTAAGGCGGAAAAATCGGCTTACAGTAGGCCGATTTGTGGGGCTGCTGAGCTGTAAGGCGGAATATCCGCGTTACAGCTCTGTGGACAAGGCGTGCGGCTGAAGGCTCCTGCTTTAACGCGGTAAAAATGCCTTACAGCTCTGAAGGCAAGGCTGGCGCGCCCGGGGATCCTGCTGTAACGTGGAAAAACCGCCTTACAGCAGGCGGATTTGCGAATCCGCAGATTGTAAGGCGGAAAATCCGCGTTACTGCTCTGAAAGCAAAGCTTGCCGGCTGATGGCTCCTGCTGTAACGCGGAAAAACCGCCTTTCAGCAGGCGGATTTGTGGGGCTGCTGGGCTGTAAGGCGGAATATCCGCGTTACTGCTCTGAAAGCAAGAATGCGGGCCGATTACTCCTGCTGTAACGCGGAATAACCGCCTTACAGCAGGCGGATTTGTGGGGCTGCTGGGCTGTAAGGCGGAATGTCCGTGTTACTGCTCTGAAAGCAAGAATGCGGGCCGATTACTCCTGCTGTAAGGCGGAAAATCCGCGTTACTGCTCTGAGGACAGGGCGAACGGCCGAGGATCCTGCTGTAAGGTGAAAAATCCGCGCTACAGCTTGGAGCGCAAGGCAGACGCGCCGCCGGGTCGCGGTTATAGCCATTGCGCAAGCCGGATGATCGTATACCGGTTGCGCACATACATCGCATATTGCAAGCTATCGCGCAATAGCCTCTCTTCTACGCCGAGCTCCTCGACGGCGGCCGGTCCTCCGGCCCGCCGCAGCGCAGCTGCGAGCTCTTGCGGGGACGGTACGCTCCGGCAGACGGAGCGGATGTCGTCCCAGCGCTCCACGATGAGGCGCGGGAGCTCGCTGTCCAGGGCGGACTCCGACGCCGCCCCGAGGCCGTTCTCGGCCAGCACCTGCTCCGCTATGCTGCCGTAGCCCGCCGCGATTTGAGCGCGCATCCGCTCAAGAGTCGGCACATCGCCGCGAGCTTGACGCGCGGCGATCGCTTCTGCCGCCGCTTCCTGCGACAGTGCTGCGGCGGATTCGTACAGCGCGGCCATCTTCACGGCCGCGACACCGACCTTGGCGCCGTGCAGCAGCGCCCGGCGCCGCTCTTGAATGAACCGCATCTCCCAATAGTGGGAGAGATGATGCTCTCCGCCGGAGGCCGGCCGCGAGTTGCCGACAAGCAGCATGGAGATGCCCGACAGTGTCAGGCCCTCCATCAGCTTGCGTACGCCCAGCTCCGTGCCGGCGGCGATGTCTTCGGCATGGTCGACGCACAGCGCGAGACCTTGCCGGGTCATCTCGGCGGCGAGCTCGCAGTACGGCTCGCCGAACAGGATCCGTCCGAGCTGCCAGTCGGCGAGCGACGTGTACTTGCCCAGCATGTCGCCGAAGCCTGCGGCGATCATGGCTTGCGGCGATTTGGCCAGCAGCGCCAAGTCGGCGAAGATTGCTTCCGGCGCGCAGGCCGGAACCGTCTGCTTGAAGCCGCCGACGATCAGCGGCGCGCCTACCGAGGCGAAGCCGTCCACCGACGGGGCCGTCGGCACGGACCAAAACGTCCGGTTCGTCCGGTGCGCAACGAACCGGACGACGTCGTGAATCGTGCCCGAGCCGACGGCCACGATCGCCTGCGCCGACGGCGTCACGTGCAGCATCAGCTGCACAATGACGCGCTCGTCGGCGGCAAGCTCCCCGTGCTCGTCGTCCTCGAGCACGCACAATCGCGCTTGCAGCTGAGCGGCTTCGCACAGCTGCAAGAGCTCCCTCCCGGCCGCATCCAGCGTGCGCCGGTCGGCTACCAGCAGGAGCTCGCGGTACCCGCGCTCCTCGGCATACTTAGGGAGCGCGGTCAAGGCTCCGCGCTCTATCGTCACCTTGCGGATCGGAGCTTCGTGCTCCCTCCCGCAAGAGCATTGAAATCTTTTTCCAAGCCACGGTTCTATCCGTCCGGCATCAGCAATCATCGTAGGTCCCCTCCATTTATCTATACCTATAATACTAGCAAAATTATGCTATAATTACAGTGAATTTGAATAAAAACAAAACCTTCATCAACTGATTTTTATAAAAGGAGTCCAAACGACTGTGGCGATCAAAACCGAAACGGAGCTATACGCGCCGGTCAAAAGCTACTTCGAGCAGCTAGGCTACCTCGTTCGGGGCGAAGTGCACCACTGCGACCTGGTTGCCATCCGCGATGAGGAGCCTCCGGTCATTGTAGAGCTGAAGAAAAACTTCTCCATCCCCTTGCTGCTGCAAGGAATCAACCGATTGCGGCTAACCCGCTACGTCTATGTGGCCTTCGAGCTTCCGAACAAAGGCCGCGCCCCGCACGGAGCCACCTGGCCCGAGCTGCGCAAGCTTTGCCAAATGCTCGGTGTCGGCATGATCACCGTGCAATTTTATAAAACGAGGAAACCGAAGGTCTTGGTAGAATGCCATCCTCCGGCCACTACCGCTTCCGCTTCCCCTTTGGGACTAACGGCCGATGCTGTTGTCGCCGCTCTGCTTCCGGCTCATGAACCGGCTGACGCTGAAGCCGCCGCTGCAGCTGCTCAGGAAGACCCGCTGTCTCCTCCGCCGCTTCCCACCGTCCTGCCCCGCCATAATAAACGGGCAACGGAACGCTTCGTCCGCGAGTTCAAGGAACGGCGCGCCGATTACAATGTAGGCGGCAGCACCAAACGCAAGCTGGTCACCTCCTACCGTGAAAAAGCCCTTTTCATGGCGCAGCTGCTCCTGCAAAACGGTCCTATGAGTCCGCGCAAGCTGCGGGATCAGACAGGTATCCCCAATGCAGCAGGGCTGCTGCAAAAAAATTATTACCGCTGGTTTCAGCGGGTAGAACGAGGCATTTACCGATTGACCCCGCAAGGCGAAGAAGCGCTGCGAACATACGCTCATGTCATCGAGCGGCTGCCTGTTCCCGTTTCCGCCGCCGTCCCGCCCGATACGGTCTGACGCGTTTTTCCACTGGAGCTCTCCGGCGGGCCGTCCCTCTTTTTCCGGCTTACAGTCATATTACGGTCTAGCTCAGGATATAAATAGAGTACTAGATTTCTTAGTAAAGGAGTCTGTGTCTATGAGTCAGCCGGTTCCATTATGTATGCGGTCTCATTTCGTCAGCACCGAAACGTATCGTATTGGCTTCACCCTGCTTGCCTTCATGCTCGGTGTCATTTGCGTCGTCTGGTCGATGCTGCTTACTTCCGCTTCCGCCCAGACAGCCGAGCCCGTTTTCCAGCAGCAGGAGGCTCCTGCAGCCGTTGTCGAAGACAACCTGGAAGACAAGCCTGACGGGCCTCCGCCCCGCATCCCCGTGCTCAATTATCACAGCATCACCGTTGACCCCGGCAACCGCGCCACCATCACACCCGAGAAATTCGAAGCTCAAATGAATTATTTGCACGCCAACGGCTACACAACGTTAACGCTAGAACAGTTTATCGGCATTCTCGAAGGAAGGAAGCGCGCTCCTGCGAAGCCCGTTCTGCTGACTTTCGACGACGGTTATGCCGACAATTATGTGCACGCAATGCCGGTGTTGAAGAAGCTTGGCTTTCACGCCACCCTTTTTATGTCACCTGGCATGGTAGACGACGGATGGTTCCTGAACTGGGATCAAGTCAAGGAAATGCATCAGGCCGGCTGGGATATCCAGCCTCACGGCATAAACCATCCTTACTTGAACCGGCTTAAGCAAGCCGATCAGGAGTATCAGCTGACGGAAGCAAGACGGCAAATCGAAGAGCAGCTCGGTACGACCGCCGATGTATTCTGTTATCCATACGGTCAATTCAATCAAACGACACTCAATCTGTTAAAAAAGCACGGATTCCGCTACGCCTTCACCATCGAGCAAGGGTTTACGACCCACGAGCAGGATAAGCTCAAGCTTAAGCGTGTGTTCGTCAATGGAGAGGAGCATATCGAACAATGGATATACAGATTAGAAAAATGGTAGTCCAGCCGCTTCCGATGGTGCATCCTGCCAAGAAAAAGTGGCGGACGATCGCCTTATATCTCATTCTCATTCCTTAAGTCGTTCCGCAGCTGTGCAGCGTCTTGCTCCCGCGCTTCAACAGCTCCTTATGAATCCAAATGGCTGCCTGGGAGCCTTCACCCATTGCAATCGTCACTTGCTCCGCATGTACTCCTACATCTCCTGCCGCCCAAACCCCCGGTACATTGGTCATTTTGGATCGGGGGTCCGTGACGATGTGCCGATTCTCCAGACGCTCCAGCCCGAGCTGAGCCGCCAGACCGGATTGCACCTCATTTCCTCCGAAAGCAATAAACCCTCGTTCCCCCTCCACCATTTGCCCGTCTTGAAGCCGCACGCCATGAAATTCGCCCGCTTCCGAAGCTAGAACTTCCGTTATCGGCTGCTCAATAAGCGTGATATCTTGATCGGCCAGCTGCTCTCGAACATCGGTGCTTATGCGGGATATGCCTGGCTCATGGTTAATATAGGTCAATTGTTCCGTCCAATAGCGGAGCGTTAACGCCATCGAAGCGCCTACGTTTCCCGCCCCCATGACGATGGTTTGTTTGCCGCTGACTTCGTAGCCGTCGCAATCCGGGCAAACGTATACCGTTAAGCCAAAGCAGCGCTCAAGCCCCGGAAGGTTCGGATAGCGGTCCATAATACCGGTAGCCAACAAAATCGTTGCGGTTGCCAGCTTGTCGCCGCCGGATTTCGTCTCCGCAACAAAGCCATCCTCCGATCGAAGCAGTCTTACAACTTCGTCTTCCATGAACTGCACTTCCAGCTGCTCCGCATGCTGCCTTCCCAGCCTGCGCAATTCCGTGCCCGATACGCCATCCGGCCAGCCCAACACATTGTGGTAGCTTCTGCACAGCGTAGAACGGCCGACTCCTTTATCGATTATCAGTGTCCGATGCTTGTATCTGCCGAGCTGAATAGCTCCCTGCAGCCCTGCAATCCCCCCTCCGATGACAATACAGTCGTACTTGGTCCCCGTATCGATCGTCATCCGGCATAACCGTCCTTTCAAAATACGTAATGCCCTTAGGGTAACCATTCCGCCTGAGTGCGATGCGCTTTTCTTCATGGGACGCCCAGGCCTACTTACGAACAAAAATAGGAAGGGCATTGCCTGCCGGCATCCCTTCCTTTTATAATTTATTGATTTTGTTTCTCAGTAGCGATATCCGGTGATCGTTGCAGCAGCCACACCAGTCCCGCCTGCGAGATCGATGCTCCGAACAGCACCCACGGCAGCAAGCCGTTGCCGCCATATTTGGTCAGTAAAATTAGCGTAAATATCGAAATGACGCGCCCTACATTCACGAACGTTTCCCGCATGACGACCGATTCCACCCGAAGCTGCCCTTTTAAGGGAAGAGCCCCGATAATACGGAAATAAACCGAAGTAATCGTATTGCCTTGCAGCGGCGCGCAGATGGAGTACAGCACCATGAATAAAACGACGGAGATTAACGATAACTGCCAAATAATGAATAAGGTACCGATAATAAAGCCGAGCGTCGAAACAATAAGGAACAGCTTCGTCCGGTCTTCCCTGCCGTACTTCGTCAGAACGAAGCCCGTTATAATGCTTAGGGTTGCGTACAGCACGCCCAAATATCCGACAAGATCCTCTCTGCCGACGATTTGAAAGAGCAAAATGTTCGGCAAAAAGAGCATAATGCCTTGGAACAGCCCCAATACGAGAAATCCGAACAGCGATTTGGACCACTGCTTATTCTTGTTCATCAGCAGCCCGACGAATTTCAAGTAGTAAGCCTTATGATGAGACACGGCCGTCTTGATCTTGAAGCTCCCTAACGTCGCGATCAGAAACATGAAGAAGGCGATGGAAAATACGATTGTATAGCCCTGCAAGCCTTCATTATATCGGATGATGATTCCGGCCAGCGCCGGCCCTATCAGTCCCGCCAGCGTGAAGACGATCATATTGATCGCCAAATAGCGTATCCGGTTTTGCTCCGTCGACACATCGTACATTAAAGTCAAATAACCCGCCCAATAAAATGACGAGGCCGAACCGGCGAAGATCCCGAACAGAATATAGTAGTCGACGACTTTTTCCTGGGCAAATACAACCAGCAGATAAAATATGGCGATCAGTGCGATCCCGATCCGGTACGTAACCATCCGGTCTTTCCGCTTGATGATCAGCCCTCCGAGTGCAAACGCGAGCGGAGCGATCGCATAGTTGAAAATATAGTACATCCCGTTGATCCACAGGCTTTCCGTGAGACGCCATAAATAGAGGGTAAGGAAAATACCCGACATGGAAGCCCCGAACTGGAAACAAAAATGAATAAACAACGACACTACCGCATCCCTAGATAACCGCTTATCCTCAGGTAAATAACGTCTTCTTGCTTGAACCCACTGCCTGCCACCCGAATAAAGCTTAGTTATCATGACCCATCCCCCGTCAGCGTCTCCCTATCTGCAATCATAACCATTGTAACAGCGCTTCCCCTCCATGTTAAATGCTTAATCCGGCTGCTTTAAGCTATGTAGAGGGTTGTGGACGGATTTACCTCATTTAACATTCCCTATTCCTGCTTTGAATGGCTTTTCGTCTCCATTGCTTCCTTATGCTCTCTTCGGTGTAAAATAGTAACTCTTGGACTCAGTTAAAAGCAGTTAAATACAATTAAAAGCAAGTGCTGACCCAATCGTATGTGCGCGGGAGGGATGGGCAGAGGGTTCCAACCGCTGTTGAAATCGCAGATTTTTGAATTAATTAATAATGTTATAGGTATACCTGCGATTTCAAAGGCGGCCGCTGCCGCTTTTCCACCCCCTGCCCATCTCCTCTTCGGTTCTACAGGTGTGCTGTCTTCAACATCTTTGAAACCCTTAGTCACATCTTCCGCTTCATTAAGTCGAGACTAAAAAAACCCCCGGCTTACCGCCGGGGGCATTAGTGAACTTCAAGCTTATTTCTTCAAGCTTTCCCAAGTTTTTTGGAACTCGTCAAGCATTTGATCCTTCGTTTTTTGCTTCGCAACATAAGCCTGCATCGTAGCGGCGAACTTCTTGCTGCTAGCTTCTCCGCCAGGGAATTTGAACCAGTTCCAGCTGAGCGTTTTGTTGTCTTTGCTGTACTTCATAATGTCTGCCGCCAACGGTCCCAAAATTTTCTCATCGGCAGGGATGTTCGTAAAGGCAGGGATGAACTTGAATTCTTCCGTAATATATTTCTTACCGATATCGGAAGTAACCATCCAGTTAAGGAACTTCTTCGCTTCTTCTTTATTCGGCGAGTTTTTGTTGATTACCCAGTTGTTAGGCACGCCTACAGGCAGCTTGTCGTTGGCAGCCGCATCTTCGCTGATCGGCATCGGCAGGAAGCCTACTTTAATGTTAGGGTTCGTTTGCGTAATTTGCAGCTGTGTCCAGTTGCCCTGCTGCGTCATAGCCGCTTTGCCCGTCGCGAACTCGGTCACTTGCGTTTTGTAATCGGTTTGCAGCGGGTTTTTGTTGCCGTATTTCAATTGCAGATCGAACAGCTTCACCCAATTATCGAACGTTGCATTGCCTTGAATTTTGCCTGTTCCTTTATTCAAGCTGTCGATAAATGCATTCGGATCCGGCTGGTAAGCAAACGGAAGGTTCACGAAGTGGTTGCCGAGCACCCACCAC
The DNA here is from genome assembly GCF_042793215.1 of Paenibacillus sp. NPDC056579. Taxonomy (NCBI): domain Bacteria; kingdom Bacillati; phylum Bacillota; class Bacilli; order Caryophanales; family Paenibacillaceae; genus Paenibacillus; species Paenibacillus sp. NPDC056579. The sequence continues at coordinate 154,295 of NZ_JBHTVD010000002.1, read as the reverse complement.
TCGCCATAACCGTTCACGAACGGCGTTACGCCTTTAGCTTGCAGCTTTTGAGCGGCTGCTTCGAGCTGGGACAGTGTCTTAGGCAACTCGGTAATTCCGGCTTGAGCGAACAAGTCTTTGTTATACAGGAAGCCGTAGCCTTCCAGGTTCAACGGCTGGCCGTACAGCTTGCCGTCTTTGGTCATAGGTTCCTTGGCAACGGTCACCATATCTTTGACCCAAGGCTGGTCGGACAAGTCCTCCAGATGCTCGATCCATTTATCCAGATCGGAGAAGCCGCCGTTGTTGAAGATGTCCGGCTTGTCGCCCGAATTGAACTTCGCCATCAATGCAGCGCCATAGTCGGAGCCGCCGCCTACTGTATCGATTTGAATTTTAACGCCCGGATTTGCTTTTTCGTATTCCGCCGCCAATTTTGCCAGCGGTTCGGCAATTTCCACTTTAAATTGGAACATTTTCAACGTTACCTGCTTATTCCCTGCATTCCCTCCGGTAGTGCCTCCTGCCCCTGGAGTCGGTTCGCTTTTTGCGCAGCCAACCAAGAGGGATGCCAGCATGACGGTGGTCATACCGATAATTCCGATTTTTTTCTTCATGTGAAAGCCTCCCCTTCATCTTCTTTGTTTACATGATCATTGTAAAAAATAGTTTGCCCGCAGAACACGGACTATATTGATCGAAAAGGTGTAACCTGTTGATGCATGTAAGCATTTACACCCTTGCGGGATGTACCATAGATCACCCTTTGACGGAACCTGCCGTAATCCCCTCGATAATATGTTTTTGCATTGCCAGGAAGAAGATGACAATTGGAATGACGCCGAGCACCAGTGCGGCCAAGGCCAAATCCCACTGCTTCGTATACTGCCCGAAGAAAGAGTAAGTCGCGAGTGGAATCGTCCTCAAATCAGGGCTGTTCAGAACGAGCATCGGCAAGAGGAAGTCGTTCCATATCCACAAGCTGTTTAGGATAACGATCGTAACGGTCATAGGCTTAAGCAGCGGAAAAACGATTTTCCAGAAGACGCCGAACGGCGAGCAGCCGTCGACCGTAGCCGATTCCTCAATTTCAAGAGGGATCGATTTAATAAAGCCGTGGTACAAAAATACGTTCAACGATACACCGAAGCCGAAATAACAAATGATCAAGCCCGGGATGCTGTCCATCAAACCAACCTCGCTGGCTACGCGTACAAGCGGAATCATAATCGACTGGAACGGAATAACCATCGCAGCGACAAAAGCCAGAAACACAAGATTGTTGAACTTGTTGGGTACACGTACAAGGCGGTAAGCCGCCATAGAACTGATCACGACTAGCCCGATGTTGCTGAATACCGTGATCAAAAGCGAGTTCCAGAACACTTTCGGAAACTTCATGATATCCCATACTCTGGCATAGTTAGCAAAATTGAGCGATTGCGGTAGGTTGGCCGAGTTGATCAGCAGCTCGCCGAACGTTTTCATCGAGTTGACGATAACGAAGTAAAACGGCACCAGAAAGAGCAATCCGAGCACGATACCTAACACTTCCAGAGAAAGCAGCCGAAGATTGTAAGTGTGCTTCGTTTCCATTACACTTCAACCTCCTTCTTCTTGGTGATCCCCACTTGAATCATCGTAATGATGGCAACGACAATGAAGAAAATGAACGATTTGGCGGTTCCGAGACCGTACCGGTTGTTGCGGAACGCTTCCTCATAAATGTTCAGAGCGACGGATTGAGTCGAGTTGAACGGTCCACCTTTGGTCAACGATACGTTAAGATCGTACATTTTGAACGCCCACGAAATCGTCAGGAACAAACAAACCGTTACAGCCGGCATAATAAGCGGAAACGTAATGCTGCGTAGCGTTTGCCATTTGCTCGCGCCGTCTATGTAGGCGGCCTCGACAATATCTTTGGGCACGTTGGCCAATGCCGCGATGTAGATGACCATCAAATAACCGGCCGTCTGCCATACGCTGACAATGATAAGTCCCCAGAAGGCGGTCGGAGCGTCCCCGAGCCACGGAAGCTGGAAGAAGCCGATCCCCGTCAATTCACCGATCGTTGCAAAGCCTTTGACGAAAATAAACTCCCAAATGAAGCCGAGCAGCAAGCCGCCGATAACATTCGGTAGGAAAAACACCGTGCGGAGCACGTTCCGTGTTTTCAAGGCCTGTGTCAGCAGCAATGCCAGTGAAAAACCGAGCAAATTGGCGAATATCACCTGAGCTACCGTAAATCTGGCGGTAAACCAGAACGATTTATGAAAGTCTTCATCATCCATTATGATGTGTTTGAAGTTATCGAATCCGATCCATTTGACCGTCGAGGTAACCCCGTTCCATTCTGTAAACGAATAGTAAATGCTCATCAGAAACGGTGCGATAACGATAATGGAGAAAAAGACGATCGCCGGACCGACAAAAACCGTCTGAAGCATCCAATCCGACAAGCGACGCTTTGCTTTCATAAGCATCTTTCCCCCTCTTGATAGTATACCCCCAGTATAAAAACTTCCTTCATTCGGCAACACCGACTATCGTGACCCATCAGGTGGAATTTATTGATGTGCCTTGCTACAATAATGATATACCCAACCTGATCGGAGATTAACCGAGACAAAATAAGGGGGACGTCCATGATCCGCAACAGCATCCGCAACAAATTAATCGTCTTCCTCCTTGTCGCCACGATTATCCCGATCGGTACTTCAATTGTGATTTCTTACTTTTTTACGAAGCAGTCGATAACTAACGAAGCGGTGAAGAACAACTCGAATCTTATCTTTCAGGGAAAGGCGAACATTATCAATTATTTGCGGGTAATTGAGCAGAATTCGCTGTCCGTCTATAACGATGCGGTGCTTTATTCGATTATCGAGGACGGGGATACCGACTATTTGAGCACAAGCGAAATCTTCCGCGGTATGCTGACGATCGCCAATTCGATTAAGGAAATTAAGCAAACGTACCTGTATATTGCGAGCAGCAACCGCTCCTTCCTTATTTCCCAGGGGAACCCGGGCCGTAACGAAGGATCTTCGGATAAATATCATCCCGATATGGGCTCGTCTGTGGTGCGGCTGGAGCCGACGCATCTAAGCCACGATTATAAGATGGGCAGCTTGTTTTACGTGCCTCCCTCCACCGTGATCACCCTTCACCGGTCCATCCGCAACGCTCTGACCCAGCAGGAGCTCGGCATCCTGTCCATTGATTTCAGCATCGATGTCATTGCTTCGATCAGCAAGCAGCTGTACACATTGGGTGAAGAGGAGCTTTATATTCTGGATAAGGAAGGAACGGTCGTGTACGGCTCCGATCCTTCGCTTTGGGGTAAAGTATTGAATGAGGATTGGGTGAATTATCTAAGGGAGCTTCCGGACGGAAAAGGCAGCTTCGAGTGGAAAAGCAAATCGTTTGCCGGCATGCATATTTATGAGCGGATGGAAACGCCTTACATGGATTGGACCTTGGTCAAACGGATTCCGTATGAGAGCCTGTACAAGAACGCCCGAGAGTTGACCATGATCAATACAATTATTTCCAGTTTGTTCCTGGTTATCGTAATTACCGCGACTTTGTTTATTTCGTTCCGGTTTACGGCCCCGATCAAAAATTTGATCGGCTACATTAACAAAATTCAAACCGGGAATATGCATGTGGATATCCAAGTATCCAGCAATGATGAAATCGGGATTTTGGCCCGCCGCTTCCGGATTATGATGCAGACGATAAACGAATTGATCATGAGCGAATATAAGCTGGATATCGCGAATAAGACGAACCAGCTGAAGGCGCTGCAGGCGCAGATCAATCCGCATTTTCTGTACAACAGTCTGCAATCCATCGGAACGCTGGCCCTTCAGCATCAGGCCCCCAAGGTGTATTCGCTGCTTTCGTCCCTGGCCAAGATGATGCGCTACAGCATGAATACGAACGAAACGCAGGTTCCGCTCAAGCAGGAGATCGACCATGTGAAATCTTATTTGGAGCTGCAAATGCAGCGGTTCGAGAACGAGCTGACCGTGTCTTACAAGGTGTCGCCGGACACGTTGAATATCCACGTGCCCAAAATGATCCTGCAGCCGCTCGTAGAAAATTACTTCAAGCACGGCTTCGATCCGAGCGAAAAAACAGGCACCTTGTACATAGCAGCCGCCATTACCGGTAACGGCGAGCTAGAGCTCGTCGTCGAGGATAACGGCAAGGGCATCGAGCCGGAGCTGCTGAGCAAGCTTCAGCGGAGGCTTGGACAGCGCCCGGAGCTGCCTGTCGACCCGACGGAAAGCATCGGGCTCGTCAATGTATCGTCAAGGCTTCAGCTCTACTATCCCGGAGCGTCGATGAAGCTGGAGGCAGCCGAGCCTTCAGGCGTGCGGATTACGCTGACGATCCCGCTCGCCCTGCCGGATTCCGAGCATAGCGATTAGGAATTACGCATCATTTTATACACAATTGCTGACAAAGGAAGAGAAACTTCATGAAAGCCATCATAGTTGACGATGAGAAGCACGTCCGCGAGGCCGTCAAGCTGCTCGTCGATTGGCAGCATTTCCATATAGATACGATATTGGAGGCGCAGGACGGAGAAGAAGCGATCGCTCTCATCACGGAGCACCGGCCCCAGATTATTTTTACCGACATGATGATGCCCGTCAAAAGCGGTCCGGAGCTGCTGGAATGGCTGGATCGGCATTACGCCTGCGGCAAAACGATCGTCATCAGCGGCCACGACGATTTCCAGCTGCTTCGTCATACAGTCAAGCACGGCGGCGTTGACTACATATTGAAGCCTATCGATGCGGATCAGCTTCACGATGCGGTCGAAAAGGCCATAGAAGCGTGGCATCGCGAGGAAAACGAGCGGAATCGCCAATTGCAGAGCAATATTGAGATGAATCAAATTCGTCCGGTGTATTGGGAGAAGATTTTATCCAATCTGGTGACCGAGCCGTCAGCCTACGAGCAATCCGCCCTGGCGTTAGCCCAGGAATTCGGCATGGACCGCAGCGTGAACCAATGCCGGCTGGCCGTCATCAGCATGGACACGATGAACAAGGAGCTGAAGCAAAAGTTCGAAGCCAATTCGGACCTATTGTTCTTCTCCTTAACGAACATATGTAATGAGATATTGCGCGGGACCCGCAGCGGCGTCGCTTTCCGTTATATGAACACCGAGGGTGAAATCCTCATCTTGCTGTACGGCGCTTCGGAGCCCCTTACCGTTCTGCGAGAGATTCAGCGCGGATTGGCGGCAGCGCTCCGCGCCAGCTTCGACATCGGGCTGAGCGATACCAGGCCGTTTCCTACCGGCCTTCCCTCCGCTTACAAGGAAGCGAAGTCGGCGCTAAGGCGCCGCAACCTGCTCGCCAAAGACAAGCAGATATACCAGACGGCCAACACGCCTCCCGCTGTACAGCCGATGCTCTCTTTTTCCGATTATGCGGAACAAATCCGACTCGCTGTCCAAAGCGGCAGCCCGGAGCAAATAGCCAAAGCGGCCGAAGGCTGGATCAATGCGGTTCGTACCTTGGAGATCATCACGCCGGAGCAGCTCGAGCTGTGGTGGAACGAATACCATGTCGTCCGCAACCGCTGGCTCGTCGACTGGTTCGGGGATCGGCAGCCGGAGCTGAAATCGCTCTTGAACGCCTCTTCCCCGCTGGCCATCCCTTCGGACGATGGCGGTTCCCTATCCATTAACCAATGGCAAAAGGAGCTAACAGAGGGCTTGACGGAGCTATCCAAGCATTTGCTGAAGCATCAGCACCAGGATAACAATGTCATTTATGAGATTGCAAAGTATATTCAAAACCATTATCATCAGGATATTACGCTTCAAGAGATTGCCAATCATTTCTATTTAAGCCGTGAATATATTTCCCGTAAGTTTAAACAAGAGTTTAAAGTCAACTTATCCGATTATTTAAGCGATATTCGTGTGGAGAAGGCGAAGCTGCTGCTGTTGAATCCGAATCTGCGGATCGCTCAGGTCGCCGGCATGGTCGGGTATGACGATGAGAAATATTTCAGCAAAGTGTTTAAAAAGATGGTTGGCCTCTCACCGAACGAATACAGGAAGGTGAATCAACCATGAACACGCCCATTGAACCTGCCGTTTACGAGCAGCCCTTGGTGCGAAACGCCAAGCCTATGAGAGGAAGAAAGCGAATCTATCTCTTCTTGTTTATGGGCTGGACCTTGCTTATAGCTATGGGAGTGCTTGGCGCCAAAATGTACACGGATTACTTGCGCCAGCAAATCGCTGCTGAAATCGCTCAGCAGACCGAGGTGCAGCTGCAGGCCGTGCAGGAGGATTATCAGAAGCAGATTGGGCAGCTCAAGGAAAGCGTAAGTGCCGATTTATCCAAAATGCAAGGAAAGATCGATTCTCTGAACGAGCTGCTCGCTTTTACTAAGGATAGTGCGAACAGCAAAACCGACAACAGTAACCAGCTGTACACCCAGCTTAACGAAGTGAAGAAGAAGCTGGACGAGCTGAAGAAAAACCTGGATGTACTGCAATAACAGCTTTATAAGGAAGATATCGACATGACAAATCGTATACAACTTATCAACCGTACTTTGCTTCTTGCCTGTGCGCCATTTATCGGACTCATGATCTATTTACTGCTCTCTCCCCCAACTGTTCAGCTGCCGGAAGTGAAACGGCTCGCCAAAACGGAATTTTCCATCCAGGCGGAGCTGCAAAAGTCCGAACAGCAGCTCGATAAAGCCAAAGTGGACGCGGCACAGACGAAATCGACGATCGAGCGTTTTTTCCAGCTGTACGAGCAAAGCGCCTCCGATATGACAGCCATGGTGGCAACGGCGGATGCGGCTTCCACCAAGCCGAATGCGATCTTCGACTCTCGGATCAGCACGAAGCTGGGAGGGAAGATTGCCCGTCAAACGAACAGCGGCAATATCGATTTAAAGCTGTACAATTTCAGTGACGCCAACTATAAAGGCTACGCGCTTAAGGTTAATATGAAGTCGGATAAAGCGATGAAGATGGTGCTCGGCAAAGACGCGGTAGGCGGCAGCGAGACAACGCTGGATGCCGCAAGACGCTACGGAGCGGTCGCCGGTATCAACGCAGGCGGTTTTGCCGATGATAACAAGACGGGCAAGCGGTTCCCGCTGAGCACGACCGTATACAACAGCAAATACGTATACGGCTTCGAGCCGACCTTCGAGGATTTGGCCTTCATCGGCTTAAGCACCGACCAGAAGCTGATCGGCGGACGATTTTCGCGGCAGGAGGACTTGGACAAGCTCAAGCCGGCGTTTGGCGCCACGTTCGTTCCTGTATTGCTGCAAAACGGCAAGAAACAGGCGATTCCGCCGCAATGGCAAACCTCACCTGCACGAGCGCCACGTACCGTCGTCGGCAACTTTAAGAACGATCAGCTGCTGTTCCTTGTTACCGACGGCTACGACGAGCGGGGCAATTCCGGAGCGACGCTGGCCGAGCTGCAGGAGAAGCTTGTACAGCTTGGCGTGAAGGACGCCTATAATTTGGACGGAGGAGGCTCCTCCAGCCTGATTTACGAAGGGCAAATCATAAATCGTCCTTCGGACGGAAGATTGCGGCCTTTGCCGACGCATTTCTTGTTTTTTAAATAAATGTTCACAATTCAGTAACATTTTTTTGGGCAATCATTGGTTATAATAAGGGGCAGGGGGTGCGGCAAATGTCAGCAGCATTTTGGATTATCAATTTAGTGTTTCTTCTGTTTATCGTAGCGATGTTAACTGCATCATATAACGATGACAAAACAAAAGGTCTGTAGGAATGGGCTCGCCTCTTCTTCGGCCTTACTAAATACTCAAGATGAGAAACCTCTATCGAGGTCCTTTCTATTGTGGTAAAAAAAGCATCACGTCTCTCCCGACCGGAGAACCACGTGATGCTTTCTGCTTTTTATACCAAGTTATGCTGTACGCTCTATGCTATGCTTTTTGCTTCAAGCTGTTCATCTCGCCCAAGCATTCAGCGCAAATATGACGTTCTTTGAATTCGCTTACCTGCTCCATCGAGCTGCAAAATACGCACCGAGGACGGTATCTTTCCAAAATGATGTGATCTCCGCTCACTAATATTTCAACAGGGTCCCCTTCATTCATCTGATAACGTTTGCGCAGCGATTTCGGAAGCACGATACGGCCCAATTGATCGACTTTTCTTACTACACCTGCTGGCTTCATTATTAATTCACCTCTCTTTCCACCCAAAAAAGAACAGTATCACGCAAGCCGCCGGGAAAAACTACCGTATCTGCAGCCTGTCTTTATACCTATTCGTTACATGTGTTAAAATTCCTGCCATACCCATACGATTTGTTATGATTTAACAATTAGGAAAGATTCGGAAAGCCGGTTTGTCTTAACCCTTCGTATAAAATCACCGCAGCGGAGTTCGAAAGGTTCAACGACCTCACCGTATTCGTCATCGGCATGCGCATGAGCTGACCAGGGTGGGCGGCCAATATTTCAGGATCCAGCCCCTTGGTCTCTTTGCCGAATACGAAAAAATCCCCGTCCCGGAATGTAAACTCAGTGTAAACTTTTTCCGCTTTCGTCGTTGCAAAAAAGAAGCGGCCGTCCTTATATTTGTCCTTCACTTCCTGAAACGAATCGTGATATTCGATGGTCACGGAATGCCAGTAATCGAGCCCCGCTCTTTTCAGAGTTTTGTCGTCCGTATCGAAGCCAAGCGGCCTCACGAGGTGCAGCACCGTGCCTGTCGCTGCGCATGTTCTTGAAATGTTGCCTGTATTGGCCGGAATTTCCGGCTCTACCAATACGATATGAAACGCCATGTTGATAGGTCACCTCTTTAAATTTTACAATACATTACAATGTTTTCCGCACCGATAATTTTACACTCGTTTTACCTTTTCTTAATATGCGGATGATAGAGCCTTGTCATAATAAGTATATCACGTGCTAACACAAAAGGAGATTCGAGCGATGAAGAAGAAAATTCTTGTTGTTGACGACGAACCTTCCATTTCGATGCTGATAGAGTTTAACCTGAAGCTGGTAGGCTTCGAGGTACATTGCGTATATGACGGCGAAGCGGTTTTCCAGGCTATTCAACATTTTCGCCCTGATGTCATCGTGCTAGACCTGATGCTGCCTAAAATGGACGGAATTCAAGTGTGCAGAAAGCTGCGCAGCCAAAACAATCTAGTACCTATTATTATGCTGACAGCAATGCAGGACTTGTCCGATAAGATCGCCGGCCTCGACAACGGAGCCGACGATTATATGACCAAGCCTTTCAGTCCGCAAGAGCTTATCTCCCGGATTCAGGCTATTTTGCGCCGCATTCAAACGCTGCCTTCCAGCGCAGAGAATGTTCCTCTGACTATCGGCCAAATCGAGATTCAGCCGGACCAGCGTGAAGTGACGATCCGCGGGGAAGCGATTGAGCTGACTCCGAAGGAATTCGACCTGCTGCTGTTCTTGTGCAAGCATCGAGGCAAAGTGTTAAGCCGTCAACAGCTTCTTCACGGAGTATGGGATTATCATTTTCTTGGAGATACGCGCATCGTCGATGTTCATATCAGCCACTTGCGCGATAAGATTGAGCACAACGCACGCAATCCGGAATATATTGTAACCATCCGCAACGTCGGCTATAAGCTGACCGAGCCTGTGATGAAGGAATCTCTTGCTTAATCCGAACCTTTCGATAAAATATGAGTGCCGTAAGTAGGACGGTGCTCATATTTTTTATTTTTTTCCGTAGAAGACAGGCCTCCAAGGTTCGTCACCCCCGGCGACATTAGGGCAAAAAAAGACAGCCCTCTTTTGCGGGGAGGACTGCCCTGTAAAACGTATTATCCGTTGCGTTGTTGGAAATCGACCATGAACTCGGCCAATGCTTTGCAAGCTTCATAAGGTACTGTGTTGTACGCGGAAGCGCGGATGCCGCCTACGCTGCGGTGACCGGCCAAGCCGACAAAGTTGTTTTGCTCCGATTCTTTAACGAATTTCTTCTCCAGCTCTTCGCTAGGCAAACGGAACGTAATGTTCATGATGGAACGGCTGTCCTTGTCGATATTTCCGTTGTAGAAGCCGCCGCTTGCATCGATTACATCGTAAACGAGCTTGCTTTTCTCGATGTTGCTTTTCTCCATTGCTGCAACGCCGCCGTTGTTCTTGACCCATTTCAGAACCAGGTTCATCATGTAGATCGAGTGTACCGGAGGTGTGTTGTACAGGGAGCTGTTCTTCGCATGCGTAGTGTAGCGCAGCATCGTCGGGATGTGCTTAGGCTCTTCCGCCAGCAAATCGTCGCGAATTACGGCTACCGTAACGCCTGCAGGACCCAGATTTTTTTGTGCGCCTGCATAAGCCATTGCATATTTCTTCATGTCGATCGGACGGCTCAGGATGCCGCTCGTCATATCGCCGATCAGCGGAATATTGCCCGTTTCCGGAATGTAAGAGAACTGCGAGCCTTCGATCGTATTGTTCGTAGTCATATGCACATAAGCAGCGTTCGGGTCGATTTGGAGGTCTTCCTGCTTCGGCAGGCTTCTCCACTTGCCCTCTTTATTGGATGCCGCGATAACGGCTTCTCCGACCACTTTACCTTCTTCATAAGCCTTCTCGGAAAAGCTTCCGGTGATGATGTAGCTGCCGACTTTACCCGGCTTCAAGAAATTCAAAGGAATGGTAGCGAATTGCGTGCTGGCGCCACCGCCCAAGAACAACACCTGGTAACCGGATTCCAATCCCAACAGCTCGAGCAGCAGGCTTTGCGTTTCCGAGTTGATAGCCTCGTACTCTTTGCTGCGATGGGAAATTTCCATCAGGGACATACCGATTCCATTATATTCCACAAATGTTTCTTGAGCCTGCTGGAGAACTTCCAATGGAAGCGCCGCCGGACCCGGGTTAAAATTGTACGCGCGTTTTGTCATGGTTTCCACCTTCACCTTGTTTTTAGCATCAGCATCTTTTGATATGATATGGCTATGATAGCAAAGTTTGTCCCTATCCATCAAGTAGAAATGCGTATTCTTCACATCATTGATACATATTTCACAAGCTGCCGGATACCTTATCCAGTAAGACAATTCAACAGGAGGTTTGGCTTATGAGCACAGACCGTCTTTTTATCGCCATTCCGGTCGGAGGAGCGCAGCGGACGGCACTGCAGCAGCTGGGAAATACGCTCCAGTCGGCCCTGCCTTTCAGCAAATGGGTGCATCCGCACGACCTGCATTTAACTTTGAAATTTCTGGGTGACACCGATCCGGTAACAGCCAAGCGAGTCGGGGAAAAGCTAAGAGAAATCACGGCCGGCAGCCAGCCGTTTTCTCTAGGTTTGAGTGAGCTGGGGACGTTCGGAAGACCGTCTTCACCGAGCATTTTGTGGATGGGCGTCCGCGGGGATATGAACGCTTTGGCCGCCTTGCAGGCCAAAGTAGAAGCGGCGGTGGCCCCGCTCGGCTTTGCCCCGGAGGACAGGCCGTTTCGCCCGCATATTACGATGGCGCGGAAATATAAAGGCGAAGCGGCGCTCCCGGAGGCTGAGCTCAGGAACGCCGCTGCAGATGCGCTATCCGCTCCCTCCGAGTGGATGGCGGAGCATGTGATCTTGTACCGCACTCATTTGGGGCGCCAGCCGATGTACGAAGCCGTGGACACCTTCGTGCTAGGGGGATAATGCGGAGCGGCGTGGTGGGGCGGGCATAGAGCCGCGCTGTAACGCGGTTTTTCCGTCTTACAGCATGGCCGTAGGCGCTTCTCGCGTGCGTGTAAGACGGTTTTTCAGCGTTACAGTGCTGCTGGGGCGCCTGAACGTGCTTCGTGTCACGCTGTAACGCGGATTTTCCGGCTTACAGCATGGCGCAGGCGCTTCTCGCGTGCTGTAAGACGGTTTTTCAGCGTTACAGCTGAGCTGGGGCGCCTGAACGTGCTTCATACCATGCTGTAACGCGGTTTTTCCGTCTTACAGCATGGCGCAGGCGTTTCTCGCGTGCTGTAAGACGGTTTTTCAGCGTTACAGTGCTGCTGGGGCGCCTGAACGTGCTGCTTGTCGCGCTGTAACGCGGTTTTTCCGTCTTACAGCATGGCCGTAAGTGCTTCTCGCGTGCTGTAAGACGGTTTTTCAGCGTTACAGTGCTGCTGGGGCACCTGAACGTGCTTCATGTCACGCTGTAACGCGGATTTTCCGGCTTACAGCATGGCGCAGGCGCTTCTCGCGTGCTGTAAGACGGTTTTTCAGCGTTACAGCTGAGCTGGGGCG
>NZ_JBHTVD010000002.1:0-141936 GCF_042793215.1 Paenibacillus sp. NPDC056579 | reverse complement strand
GCGCCTGAACGTGCTTCATGCCGCGCTGTAACGCGGTTTTTCCGTCTTACAGCATGCCCTAGGCGCTTCTCGCGAGCTGTAAGACGGTTTTTCAGCGTTACAGTGCTGCTGGGGCGCCTGAACGTGCTTCATGCCGCGCTGTAACGCGGTTTTTCCGGCTTACAGCATGTCGCAGGCGTTTCTCGCGTGCTGTAAGTCGGTTTTTCAGCGTTACAGTGCTGCTGGGGCGTCTGAACGTGCTTCATGCCGCGCTGTAACGCGGTTTTTCCGTCTTACAGCATGGCGCAGGCGTTTCTCGCGTGCTGTAAGACGGTTTTTCAGCGTTACAGCTGAGCTCAGCCCGCTAGCGGCCCCCATCGCGCCGCTTTTTCCAGCGCCTCCAGCCCTAAATAAACGCCAGCTTCTCGAAGCTGCCGCTAAGCACCGTACGGGCGTCGCCCTTCAGCCAGTTTTCGACCAACGTATAATAAACCGACCGAAAGTCGACTTCATATTTCAAGTCGCCGTTGTCCAAATTCGTCAGGCTCGGCATGACGCCGTACATCCCGCCCTTTACTTTCCCGCCCAGAACCAGGACCGGCGCAGCGGTTCCATGGTCCGTGCCGCCGTTGCCGTTCTCCTTCACTCTGCGTCCGAACTCCGAGAAGGCCATCGTCACTACACGATCCTGCAGCCCCTGGGCCTCCAGATCCTTGTAGAACGTGCCTACCGCTTCGTCCAGCTGCTTCAGCAGCTTGGCATGCTGCTCCTTCTCCTGCGCGTGGTCGTCGAAGCCTCCCAGCTCGACATAAAACACCCGCGTGCCCGATTGGCCGGATAACAACTTAGAGACGAGCTGCAAATCCCGGGCGATATTGGATTTCGGGTACTCCACCTTATTTTGGTAGCCGCTGGTCAGATTATGAATCGCTTCAACGCTCTGGTAAGCGTCCGATCCACGCTCGCATGTTACTTTGATTTGCGTCCCCTGGCGATTCGGATCGTACATATCCATGAACGCTTTGGCCAAACGGTTTTGCTCCGTTTTCGGCGTCTTCGGATCGAACATATTGTACGTTTCCACCGTTTGGATGACCGGAACGTTCACCTTCTCCGAGGCGAACGATTTGTTCGCATTATTGCCGATTTGCAATGCTTTGAGCGGATTGGCCGTTTGGGACAACGACGACTCCACATATCGGGCCAGCCAGCCCGAACGGATGAATTGCTCCGGCTCCGCCGTCTGCCATATTTCCATCGAGCGAAAATGCGAATGATCCGGCTTCGGATAGCCGACACCCTGGATAATGGCAAGCTTGCCGTTCTTGTACAGCTCGTTCAGCATGGCAAGACTCGGATGCAAGCCTACTTCATTATTAATCGCCAGAACCTCGTTCTGCGTAATTTTAAGCGTTGGGCGAGCATCGAAGTAGCCCCCCATACCGTAAGGGATCAGCGTGTTAATCCCGTCATTGCCTCCCGACAGCTGGATGACGACAAGCACGGGAGAATCGACGTCTTGCTCGGGGCTGGCGGCTGCACTCTTCAGCAGCGAACCGTTCTCGGCAAAAATCATCGGCCCGCCAAGACCAAGCGTTGCAAGCAGCGCCGTGCCTTTTAACAAAAAATCTCTCCTGGTCAGCTTCATGGCTTCGTTCGCTCCCTTCTTATTTCATCTGTGCTTCCGGACTGATCATAATCAGATGAAGCAAGCCCTTCATCCCCGTCATTTTTTGCTTGGAGTGGACAAACGTCTCCTCCGCATACTGGGCCAGCACTTGCCGTGTCTGATCGCTCAAAGACCAAACGCCTACATTTTGCGCAAATGGACCGACTCCGTTGTCAGCGGACTCTCCTTCTTCCATTATGTAATCCTTGCCGCTGAACTGTGCAATGTTCACCCGCTTGGCTACCGATTCGGCGAATTGGTACCGCGCGAGCAGACTCGTTGTCATGAGCCACGTCGTACCGCCTCTCCATCCCGCTACATCGGGAGGAAGATACAGCTCCTGCCCCATTTTCCGCGTTGCTTGTGCGAAGCCCTTGGACATCGGAATTCGCAAAGCCTTCAGCATACCGACTACATATTCCACCGGCGACTTGATCAAGCTCCCCTGTACCGCAGGATCATAAAACGTATCCGACAAAAACAGCTTCGACAGCACTTCCCCCACATTCGCGGAATGCATGAAATCGTCAGCCACTTCAGTGACCCATTCGGGCGACGGCTCGTTGACCGCAAGAAACTTCAACAGCTTCGCAGCCATAAACCTTGGCAATGCCTCCTGCTCGTAAAATACATCGATTACGCTAGTTTCATTGAAATTGCCTGTATGTCCGAGAATCGTCTTTTTGCCGTTATCGTGATTTTTCGGATTAAACTTCAATTCCTCCGTCTGCTTGCTGTACGTCCAGCCCGTAAAAGCTCTCGCCGCTTCCTTAATATCCTGCTCGGTATAATTGCCGAGTCCCAAGGAGAATAGCTCCATGACCTCACGGGCGTAGTTTTCATTGGGCTTACCCTTCTTATTGTTGTTAGAATCCAGATACAGCATCATTGCAGGGTCTTTGCCGACCGCAACGAGCAAATCGCGGAAGCTTCCCAGAGCATGGCTGCGGAAAAGCTCATTTTGACGGATCATGAGCGGGATTTCCTTCACCTTCTGATAGGACGTGGCAAAATGCCCATGCCAGAACAGCGTCATCTTTTCTATTAAAGGAGCTTCCGTCATAACCATCCGCTGCAGCCAATACGATTGCTGATCCGTGATGGAATCCGGCTTCAGCTCCTTGCCGTCCGCCTTGACCTGCTCTAACGGGGGATGCTCGTAGGCAGCTCCCGTCAAAGATTGTCCGGCTATCAGCCTGCGGACCGTTTCTTCCTTACCAAGCTCCATGCAAGCGCTCACATCTTGTTTTCCGGCAAAAAACGCAGCACGGCTTAACAGATGCACGGCTGCTTGTTCCGTCCATTCCGCTCCCATTCGTTCCTCTCCCATCATCGATAGGTTATAGCTTCATTATAAAAGGGATTTATTACAAAAAGGTGACGGAGACGGCTTTCTTTGAAATAAAAAAAAGACCGCGTGAGGCGGAACCTAAGCTTGTAAACCGGCTAGCTTGAACCATGCAGCCTAATCTTCTAAGGCCTCGTTCAAAAAGCGGTCCACTGCTTATCCGCAGCAGCGATCTTGATCATTTAGATAAGTCTAGGGAGTCCGGAATTTCGAACGCACCCTATTCAACATCATATCAAACCGATCCATATAAGTCTATTTTTTTCCGGAAAAACATGTAACAATTTCCATGAAAGACATTCAATCAAAGGAGGCTCGAAAATGAAAGTACATATAGTGGAGCTTGACCGCCACAATCTGCACGATGCAAGCCGGCTGTTGCTTCTTTACAGACAAATGGACCCTACGGATGACTCCGCTCAATCCCAATCCATAGAAGCGCTGGAGCGGCTCCTGTCTTTTCCCAATGCGAGTTGCCTGCTTGCCAGGACCGATGACGGATATGTCGGCTTTTTATCTTACAGCTGGGGCTTATCCACTTCCAAGGGCTTACCCGTATTCCACATCCAAGCCTTGTTCACAGCTCCTGAGCATCGCCGTCAAGGCGTCGCACAAGCTTTGCTGAATCGGGCCGCCGCCATTGCCGAAGCACATGGAGCGCATCGTATGCAGCTGGAAACCGATCTGGACAATGATGCAGCGCGGTCGCTATACTCCAAATTCGGGTTCGAATGGATTTCGCCGAAAATCGTGTATATGTATCCGATGCAGCAATGGCATCGCCCAGCCATGCCGGCAGAAGGAGAGAACCTATGACCGATTTCGATCAAGCTCCCTACGATTGCCGTGTCGAATGGGGGCTGCGGGGAGCAATGGAAGCCGCCAAGCGCAAAGATATTACAATCATTGTCGATGTTCTCAGCTTCTCAACAACGGTTGTAACGGCTCTGGAACATGGAGCTGTTGTATACCCGTCCCCGCCGCCGTTGGCCAAGGCCAAAGCTTACGCAGAGGCGATCGGCGCTGAGCTGGCGCTAAGCCGGGCCGAAGCGGCAGCCCTAGGCGGCTATTCCCTATCGCCGCTGTCGTTCAAGCCTGCAGACCGGGGACGACGGATCGTCGTCTGCTCCTCGAACGGGGCTGCCTGCACATCGGCAGCGTCCGACGCCTCCGCCCTGCTGATCGGCTGTCTCCGGAATGCCGCAGCCGCCGCTCAGGCAGCGGAGCAGCTCCGGAGAGCTTCGCCTCCTGGAGCTTGCGTTACCGTTGTCCCATGCGGGGAGCAATGGGACGACGACAGCGGTGACGGGCAGCGGCTCAGGCCCGCCATCGAGGATTATCTCGGCGCCGGAGCGATCCTTGCCCGGCTGTCCGGCAGCCGCTCTCCCGAAGCCGAGCTGTGCGCCGCAGCCTTCGAGCGTACGGCCGGCAGACTCCGCGAGCTCATCTGGGATTGCGGCAGCGGCCGCGAGCTGCGGACACGCGGATATGAGCAGGACGTCCTGCATTCGACCCGGCTCGACGTATCCTCTGCCGTCCCGATGCTTGTCGACGGAACGTTTTTTGCCGACATCGGCGCCAAATCGTCCTGATACGCCGAAAAACCCCGGAAACCGGGGTTTTTCGCTAATGATATATAGATGAGTCCGAACAGAACCGATCTTACAGGTCAAAGTACAAGGAATACTCGTGCGGATGAATGCGGATGGAAACTGCTTTTGCTTCGCCGCGTTTCAAGCCGATGTAGTTGTCGATGAAGTCTTTAGTAAATACTCCGCCCTCAGTCAAGAACTCGTAGTCAGCTTCCAAAGCGTTAAGAGCTTCATCCAACGTACCAGGTACGCTGCGGATTTCGCCTTTTTCTGCATCCGACAGGTCGTAAATGTTTTTGTCCAATGGACCGTAGCCCAATGCACGAGGATCGATTTTCTTCTTGATGCCGTCCAAACCAGCCATCAGCATTGCTGCGAAAGCAAGGTATGGGTTAGCTGTGGAGTCCGGAGTACGGAACTCAATGCGGCAGCCTTTAGGCGTAACTGCTGCAACAGGAATACGAACGGCCGCGGAACGGTTGCCTTTGGAGAACACCAGGTTAACCGGAGCTTCGTAACCAGGAACCAGACGTTTGAAGGAGTTCGTGGACGGATTCGTCAACGCGATCAAAGCCGGTGCATGGTACAAGATACCGCCGATGTAGTTCAGAGCCAGCTCACTCAGGTTAGCATAGCCGCCTTTTTCGAAGAACAAAGGCTTGTCGCCGTCGAAAATGGATTGGTGAACGTGCATACCGCTACCGTTATCGCCGAACAATGGCTTTGGCATGAAGGTTGCCACTTTACCGTATTGTCTAGCTGTGTTTTGCACGATGTATTTATATTTCATCAAGTTATCAGCTGTTTTAGTCAATGTGTCGAAACGGAAGTTGATTTCACCTTGACCGGCTGTAGCTACTTCATGGTGATGGCGCTCGATGCGAAGACCGGCTTCCATCAGCAAACGACACATTTCGCTGCGGATATCTTGTTGTGTATCTGTAGGGCCTACCGGTACGTAGCCGCCTTTGTGGCCGACTTTGAAACCAAGGTTGCCGCCTTCTTCTTTACGGTTGGAGTTCCAGTGAGCTTCTTCGGAATCTACGAAGTAAGAAGCTTTGTTTTGTCCGCTCTCGAAACGAACTTCGTCGAAAATGAAGAACTCGGATTCAGGAGCAAAGAATGCCGTTGTACCTACGCCAGCGGATTGCAGATACTCTTCCGCTTTTTGAGCGATGCTGCGCGGGTCGCGATCATAACGCTCGCCTTCCGGAGTATGGATGTTACACATAACGATCAATGTAGGATGCGCTGTGAAAGGATCCACATATACGGACTCGGTATCAGGAAGCATAACCATGTCAGACTCTTCGATGCCTTTAAAGCCTGGGATGGAAGACCCGTCAAAAGCTACCCCGTTCTCAAATGTAGCTTCGTCAACTTCATTTGCTGGCAAAGAAATATGATGGGCTCTACCGGAAAGATCTACAAAACGAAAATCCACCCACTCGATGCCTTTTTCATTGATGATGTTTAACACGTTTTGAACTGACATTGAATCGTCAACCTCCTAATTTCCGAACATTCTTCGTGGTTTGTTCGTACATTGTTCAAGTTTTTTAATGATTATGGTGTTATTATAAAACTAATCATTAATAATCGTCAATACTTATGTAAGGTATTTTTTACGAATGTGTAAGGTATTCTTACACATCCTTGGATTACGTTCATAATTTCGACAAAAATAGACTTGATCCCCGCTGTATCGAGAGATCAAGTCTGTTTTTTTCCTTATTTCTTTGTAAGGTTAGATGGTAATAGTCTCTTTTTTCGTATCAAAACGTTTGCCGCATAACGGCGCCAGCTTCTCCAAATCTACCATCAGCTTCGCGAATTGGTCCGGGAACAACGATTGAACGCCGTCTCCTGTCATCGAATTATCCGGATCGGTGTGCATTTCTACGATCAAACCGTTAGCGCCGGCCGCTACGGACGCTTTACTCATAGGCTCTACCAGCTCTCTGCGGCCCGTACCGTGGCTTGGATCGGAAATAACCGGCAAATGGCTTAACGATTGCAGCACAGGGATGGCGGCCAGATCGAGCGTATTTCTCGTGTAAGGTTCGAATGTTCGGATTCCGCGCTCACACAACATCACGTTAGGATTGCCGCCCGCCAGGATGTACTCGGCTGCGTTCAGGAATTCATCATAAGTTGCACTGAAGCCCCGCTTAAGCAAAACCGGCGTTTGGATCGTTCCGAGCTTGCGCAGCAAATCGAAGTTTTGCATGTTGCGGGTTCCAACTTGTAGGATATCCGCGTACTGCGCGCATACATCTACGTATTCCGGCGTCATCACTTCGGTAATGGTCAGAAGCCCGTGCTTCTTCCCGGCCTCGGCCATCATGACCAATCCTTCCACACCTACGCCCTGGAAGCTGTAAGGTCCGGTTCTCGGCTTGAACGCTCCGCCGCGAAGAACTTGAGCTCCCGCTGCCTTGACCAGACGGGCAATCTCGTCGATCTGCTCCGGCGATTCCACGGCGCATGGTCCTCCCATAATGACGAGCTGATCTCCTCCGATCTCTACGTCCTTAATCTTGATAACCGTATCCGCCGGATGGAAGTCGCGGCTTGCCAGCTTGTAGGACTTCGAAATCTTCACCACTTGCTCGACCCCGGACATCTGGCGCAGCTGCTCAGCCAGCTTCGGATCCGCCTGACCGATGATTCCGATGACGGTGCGGTCCACCCCTTTGGACAAATGAGCCTGCACACCTTGCTTCTCGATAAGATGGACGATTTCTTGAATGCGTTCTTCGGATACTTTATTAGAGACGATGGCGATCATAATAGTCACTCCCTATAATAGTTAGATGTATATAATGAACTTCCCGATAAACTCGTACATGCTTAAACGCTTCAACGCTTATATGCTTTTAAGTGCTAAAGTAACTATACAACGAGAAAAGCTCCTCGTCAAGTAGAAATCTCTTTCTACTGGGTTGACTCAGAGCTTATCAGTAATTGTGCTTTTCTTAGCTTCCGCTTTTCTTTGCGTTTCGCTTCATAAAATTCCAGTGCCCAGCGGATCGGGAAGTAAACGATCAATCCGAGAATAATGCCGTCAACCATGCCGCCGAGTAAGAGCTTCAAATTCGAACGGATGAACGTATCCATCCAATCAGGCAAGTAATCCGTCAAAAATTTGCGGAGCTCCCTTGGCATGAGAAGTCCTCCGACCTTCATATGAA
Source organism: Paenibacillus sp. NPDC056579 (assembly GCF_042793215.1). Classification (NCBI taxonomy): domain Bacteria; kingdom Bacillati; phylum Bacillota; class Bacilli; order Caryophanales; family Paenibacillaceae; genus Paenibacillus; species Paenibacillus sp. NPDC056579. The sequence continues at coordinate 134,154 of NZ_JBHTVD010000002.1, read as the reverse complement.
AATACGTCATCGGGATGTAAATGACTTTGCCGAATACAAATCCTATCAAAGCGGCAGCCATGCTGCCACGCAGCAAGTAGACAAACGGAAATATGAGAAAAAACGCCAAGCCGACAGTAGGCAGTGTGAACATTTCGATGGCAAGACCGATGGAAAAACCCATCGCTACCATGCCCGGTCCGCCTTTGGCACGCGTCAGCAGCACGTATTTATATTTCAGCCAACGAAGTATATTGCGGACGTGGAACGGCTTCTTGCTTACGGGCATACTCTTAAGCTGCATAATTCCTTCATCCTATCGTGGTTTATTCGTTTCCTGCCTTCTGCTTTACCGACGGTATTAGTTTATCCAAATTAACGGTTCGTTTGATTTCCCAAGTTGTGGCATCCTTCGGATCATACTGCTCCAAATATTGGATGACCTCTTTTGTAATCGGCGTTGGAGTCGAAGCGCCCGAGGTTACGGCAACGCGCCGGACCGGCTCCAGCCATTCCCGCTTCAGCTCCGTAATATCGGCAATGCGATACGCTTTAACGCCCGCGATCTCTTCGGAAACTTGCGCAAGACGGTTCGAATTGTTGCTCCGCGGATCTCCCACGACAAGTACAAGATCGGCGTCCTTCGCTTGCTCCGCTACCGCCTCCTGGCGAACCTGAGTGGCAAGACAAATTTCATTATGAATTTCCGCTCCCGGGAATTTCGCCAACAGCTTATTCATTATATGCTTGATATCCCACTGACTCATGGTCGTCTGGTTAGTAATAATGATTTTGGACGAATCCAACTCCAACTGCTCGATTTCTTCCAGCTTCTCGATCAGATGTACCCGATCCGGAGCTACGCCTACGGCGCCTTCCGGCTCCGGATGGCCTTTTTTGCCGATGTAGATGACATGATAACCATCCGCCGTCTTTTCCTTAATCAAAACATGCGTCTTGGTTACATCCGGACAAGTGGCGTCGACAACCGTAAGCCCTTTCTCTCTCGCCAATCTCCGTACTTCCGGCGAAACGCCGTGGGCCGTGAAAATGACGGTCCCCGACTCCACCTGCTGCAAAATTTCAAGACGGTTCGGACCGTCTAACGTAATAACGCCTTCTTTATCGAAATAATCCGTCACATGAGCATTATGAACGATCATACCTAATATATATACAGGCCGCGGCAGATCCAGATTCTTCGCCGTCTGCGTGGCCAGCGCCATCGCATCTACAACCCCGTAGCAGTAGCCCCGCGGGGAAATTTTAATAATGTCCATCCTTGCACCTGCCCTTCCCTTCTATTATACCTGATTCCCTTCTTGTATGGAATGCCTGTTCACGATTGATGTCGAATCGGGTAATAGAGGGAGCCAAATAATGAAGATGCTTCCTTCCTCTTTGCGGGTCTTGACCTCGATGGAGCCGTAATGCTCGTCGATAATCCATTTGGCGATGGACAAGCCTAGGCCGGTTCCCGACGTTTTCCCCCTGGAAGGGTCTGCTCTATAAAACCGCTCAAAAATAAGCGGGATCTCTTCCTTATCCATACCAATACCGGTATCCTCGATCCGAATGCCGATCTGGTCGTTCATGCGCAGCGCGTCCAGCTTGACGTAACCTTTTTCCGTATACTTAAAAGCATTCTCCACGAAAATAAAAATCAGCTGCTGCAAATAATCTCTGCTGCCTTTCACATACGCACCTTCCAATGCCGACAAATCGCCTGCCACCCATTCCACCGAACGAGGGAGCAGCTGCGCTCTGCGGATGACCTGTTCTACAATAGGCTTCAGCTCAATTTCACTTTTCTCGATCTGGAAGCCTGCATCGGCTCTGGCCAAAGCCAGCAGATCATTAACCAGCCGCGACATGCGCTCCGCCTCACCTGCAATATCATGCATAGCCTCCAACGATATCTCCAGCTGACCGTTATTTTTCCCGTCTCCGATAGCCGCCGTCTGCTTCCACATTTTTTCCAGCAGATCGACATTGCCCCGTATCGTGGTGAGCGGCGTGCGAAGCTCGTGCGATGCATCGGACACAAATCTCCGCTGTCTTCGGTACGCCTCCTCCAACTCCGAGTAGGTCGTTTGCAGCCGTCCCAGCATGCCATTAATGGTGTTGGTTAACCTGCCGATTTCATCTTCCGGACCATCGTAATTGATGCGATTTCCCAGGTCAGCACCTTTCTCAATCTGATCGGCTGCAATGATAACCTGTTCGATTGGCTGGAGCGCTTTTCGCGCTAAGAACCAACCAACAGAAGCCGCCAGCATGATGGTCACAAGAGAAGCCGCCATTAAAACAATTCGCAACAGCGAGAACATTTTCTCGGACGACTCAATATAAACCGCTGCTTGAAAAGAGCCCCCCATATAACTTTGGTTTCCTTTTTGCACCATAATCGGCCTGCTGTATACGAGAAAATCGAGATTTTCAATCTTGGTTTTGCGAATCAAGTAAGTGTCCTCAACCATTTGCTGCTTTTGTTTTTCAGAAAGCGGCGGAATCGTTAAATTGAGTTCCTTCAAATTCGTCGATTTGTCCTGGTTTCCATTTTCAAAATTATCCACCTGAAAAAACGTATTCGAGCCGCGGAGCAAATCTCTCCCCTGAAGCACAAAATCCCAGCTTATTCCGCCTGAAGTGATGCGGACAACCGATTGAATTCTCGAGTATACACTGTCGGCCTGCTTCTGCAGCTCCTCTTTGTAATAATCATAATTATTATAGTAGAGAAGCCCGTACAGACCGAAGCCGAACAGAAGCACTGTGACCGACAATATGCCCGTATACCATAAAGTAAGTCGAAGACGTATGGACAAGTCAGCCCTCTCCTCTCAGTACGTACCCGGCGCCACGAACGGTTTGGATCATCCGTTTGTGCCCATGCTCCTCCGTTTTTTGTCGCAGCAGCGCGATGTAAACCTCCAGCACGTTTGACTCGCCGCTGTAGTCGTAACCCCATATTTTTTCCATGATCAAATCGCGGGATAGAACCCGCTTCGGATTTTGCATAAACAGGTGCAGCAGCTCGAACTCCTTGGTCGTCAATTCGATCAGCTGGCCTCCGCGGAATACTTCGCGCGTATCGAGGTCCATGAATACATCCTGGTATTGGAGCCGGTTCGTTTCCTGCTCCGCCTTCTCGGCGCTCTTTCTCCGCAAAAGGACGCGTACTCTCGCCAGAAGCTCCTCCAATGCGAAGGGCTTGACCAAATAATCGTCAGCCCCGATGTCGAGACCCTTCACCCGATCCGCCACCTCGTCCTTAGCAGTCAGCATCAGCACAGGAACGCTCGCTCCGCCCTCGCGAATACGACGTACGACTTCCCAGCCGTCCAGCTGCGGCATCATGACATCCAGAATGACCGCGTCCGGGTCGTGCTCCAATATTTGCTTCAATCCATCCATGCCGTGGTTCGCCGTAAAGACCGTATAGCCTTCAAAAGCGAGCGAGCGCCGCAGCATCGATGTAATTTTTTCGTCGTCGTCTATCACCAGTATTTTCTCTCTCATTCGCAACACCACCTTATCCGTATTGTATCAAATTCGTGCCTCCGGATACAAAAAGAAGCAGAGCTTCACGAAACGATTCGCTCTACTTCTTGTTTGTACCTTGCTCTAACCTTTTTCTATTTACTATAGTTATTCGGTCGTCTCTGCGTTTTTATCACCGATGGTAACTGTGATCGACTCTTTTTTGCCGTCGCGCATAACACCCAAAGTCGCTTTTTCGTTCACCTTCAACGCCTGGATCTTAGACTGTACTTCGGCTGTCGTTTTGGCCTTGACCCCATTTACTTCCACAATGACGTCATAGGGTCTGATGCCAGCTTTGAATGCAGGGCTTTTGCGAACGACATCGGAGACGATCGCGCCTTCCGTGTTTTCCAGCTTCAGCTCGCTCACCCACTCCTTGTCGATAGGAGCAAGCGTCACGCCAATGAATGGAGCCGGTTCTTTCGGAATTTTCACGTTATTTTTCAAATTATCCAAGACGCTCGAAATCGTGCTGGTCGGAATCGCAAAACCGATCCCTTGCGCCTGTGCGCTAACCGCGGTATTGATTCCGATAACTTCCCCGTTCAGGTTAAGAAGCGGTCCGCCGGAATTCCCCGGGTTAATGGAAGCGTCGGTTTGCAGCAAATGCTTGTAGTTACGGGTTCCTTGGCTGTCCGGAATCGAGATCGGACGTTCTTTGGCGCTCAGCACCCCGACAGTTACTGTATGGTCGAAGCCGTAAGGGTTACCGATAGCCACTACCCAGTCACCGACGTTCGTATCTTCCGCTTTGCCGAGCGGCAGCCATGGGAATTCTTTGCCGTCCTTCGGCTCAATCTTCAGAGCGGCCAAGTCGAGGTCATAGCTGTTGCCCAGCAGCGTAGCTTTGAACGGCTCCTCGAAGCCCTGCACCGTAACCCAGATTTCGTCCGCACCGTCGATTACGTGCTCGTTCGTCAAGATGTAGCCGGATTTTTCAAAAATAAACCCGGTTCCCATACCTCCCGGCACCAGCTGGTCCGTGTTGCTCTTCGGTTTTTGCTGATTAGGCATTTCATCGCCGAAAAATTGACGGAAGAACGGATCGTCGAACAAGGAGTTGCCGCGGCTCGTCGCCTTGGATTTGACCTTGGTCTCGATCTTGACTACGGCCGGTCCGGATTGCTCTGCAATTTGTGCGATGTTATCCGGTCTGCCCATGCTTAGAGCGGTTGGCTTGACGGCTCCGCTGCCTGTCGAGCCGGAGGATGAAGCCGAAGACGATCCCGCTCCGCTGTTCATAACACCTTTTGTTCCAGTGAACAGATTCATTCGGTCCGAGGCGAACATCAAGCTTCCGACTACAACAGCTCCGGCCAAAAAGGCGATAAATGTGCTTTTAAGGGAAGAACCCCGTTTTTTCGGCTGCTCGAACTGCCAGTTTCTCATCGGATCCTGTGCGCCGTTGTCCGATCCGTTGTAAGAGAACGTACGAACCGGCTTCGGAGGGGTCATTTCAACAGCTACATCCTCTTGGGTATTTCCCGCATTATGTGCGGCTGCCGATTCCTCATTATTCATAGCTGAGTTATAAGGTCCGTATGAGTAATAGTAAGAAGGCCGCTCCTGCTTCGATTCGCCGGGCTCCGCTTTGGTCTCCCGGGACGTTGTATCATTGGAATCGCCATCCTGACGGCGATAGAAATCATCATTCTCTTTTTTGTTGTCTTCCATATAAGAACCCTCCCATTCACAAGGCTTCAACGAATTATTGTTACTTGCTATCCTTGACTATATATTGCCTAAGTAACCTTAAAGAAACCTTAAAATTAAATAAATTGAGACTAAAATCAATCCCCCCATCCCCCCCTTGCTCTCAAGGGGGGGGCCCCGGGCGCTACGCCCCTGGACCCCGTAAGTTTGGAGGTTGGAGTTACGCTGGGCGACTTTGATGTGGGGGCTAGTGGTGGGATCGCGTCCGTACCCTTTCGCTTTGCCACGCAAAGAGAAAGGGTACACGCTTCCATGAGTGCGGGAACGGGCTAGTACTCATAGGTACGCGGCACGATAGAGAGCGCTATTGTCCGGCATCCTTGCCATTACAGGCAAGAGGGCCGGACACGCTTCCATGAACTACGAGTGAGAAGCACATCTTGCGAGTGAGAAGCGCATTTAATAAGAAAGACTTTGGTCGGGAAGACCAAAGCCTTTCTTATTAAATAGACTTTCGAACGAGGGTTTTGTGTTTTCATGTTTTAATGTTTGCAAACGTCAAGCGTGTCCAGAGCTCACTTTGCGCAGCAAAGCAGCCTCTGGACGAACGCGATCCCAACCGTGCCGCTTCACTCCCAGCCCTAGCCCGTTCCCGCACTACTGGCAAGCGTGTCCGGACAGCCTTTGCTTTAGCAAAGCGGTCCGGACCGACGCGATCCTTCCACCCAACGTCACTTCGAAGTCGCCAACGCCTTCTCCCTCCACCAACCTTTGCGGGGTCCAGGGGCGCCAGCGCCCGGGGCCCCCCTTAAGAGTAAGGGGGGGTGGGGGGATTGATCAGCCGACGAGTGAGAATCGCATTTAATAAGAAAGACTTTGGTCGGGAAGACCAAAGCCTTTCTTATTAAACAGACCTTCGAACGAGGGTTTATGTTTAATATTTGCACTAACGTCAAGCGTGTCCAGAGCTCACTTTGCGCAGCAAAGCAGCCTCTGGACGAACGCGATCCCAACCGTGCCGCTTCACTCCCAGCTCCAGCCCGTTCCCGCACTACTGGCAAGCGTGTCCGGACAGCCTTTGCTTTAGCAAAGCGGTCCGGACCGACGCGGTCCTCCCACCAAGGTACCTTCGAAGTCGCCAACGCCTTCTCCCTCCACCAATCTTTGCGGGGTCCAGGGGCGCCAGCGCCCGGGGCCCCCCTTAAGAGTAAGGGGGGGTTGGGGGGATTGATTGCTCTACTTCTCGCAGCACCTTTTTCGCCTTATCCACCCAAGGATCACCAACAGGAGCATCTTTATCGACGGGCTCCTGGAATTGGTCGACCAGAGCTCCAACCGTATTGATACGCGCTTCCCGGTCAAGCCCTTCATTAAATAAGTGCTTCAATACAAACGGCGTTCCGAATCGGATAATCGCGTCGGTTGCGTCCGTATCCCCATCCAATACGCCGTGGGTCACATTAAACGGAAGGCGGAGCCATACTTTGTTATCGTCGTCCAACGCCCGGTCAAAATAACCATGATCATACTCCCAATTGCCGCCAAGCGAAAATTGATAAGGCTGTAAATAATTGCGCATCTGATCAAACGCTTCTTCACGGTTTACCAGGCTCGAATCCAAAGGAATCATCCGTCAGGCCTCCTGAGATGTTTTAGTAATAGAATGAGCCCCTATTGCAAAAATTATCCCAAATCCCAAAAACGAATAATGCTCAAATAATGTTACTATATCTTACGTAATTCGTTGACATAACTATCATTGCAACCGTATAATGAGTGGCGTGAATGGATCATATCGTATGGGGTAAGGGAGTTGAAACGATGGATTTAACCGCTTTGTCTAGTGGCCTGGATACGATTTGGGTAGTGCTGACGGCCGCGATGATATTGTTGATGGAAGGCGGCTTTGCCTTGCTGGAAGCGGGTTTTGTAAGGCAAAAAAATGCCGTCAGTATCATTATGAAAGTATTTGTCGATATTACCTTCGGAGCACTTGTCTTTTATTTTATCGGCTTTGGACTCATGTACGGCAAAGACGTTTCCGGTTTGATCGGCACAAGCGGCTTTATGATGGGAGGAGACCTAACACACATTAGTCTCTCCATCTCCAATGATACGTACTGGCTGTTCCAATGCGCATTCGTCATCGCCGTCATTTCAATCGTCTCTGGAGCGGTAGCCGAGCGAATTAATTTCCATGCTTATATTTTATATACGATTGCTATGACAGGGCTTATTTACCCTATTGCCGGCCATTGGGTCTGGAGTGTCGGAGGATGGCTCGGCAGCATGGGAATGATCGATTTCGCGGGATCCGCCGTCATTCACGCGATGGGAGGCTTCTCGGCTCTGGCCGCAGCGCTGTTCATCGGTCCCCGAATCGGGAAATTTGCGGATAATGGGACCCCGAACATCGTTCCGCCCTCGAATCTTCCGCTTGCTTCCGTCGGAGCGTTTATTTTGTGGTTCGGCTGGTTCGGCTTCAACTCGGGAAGTACCCTTAGCGCTACAAACAGCTCGATCGGTCATATCGCCGTCACGACTATGTTGGCTGCAGCCGCCGGCGGGGCGTCATGTATCCTGTTCACTATGCTGCGCTACCGCAAAGCGGACCCTCCGATGGTTATCAACGGCTCGCTGGCAGGACTGGTCGGAATTACGGCCGGTTGTGCCTTCGTAAGCGATGCGGCAGCCATATTGATCGGAGCGATTTGCGGTATTGCCATGGTTTTTGCAACCGAGTTTCTTGAGTCCAAACGAATCGACGATCCGGTCGGAGCTTTCGCCGTTCATGGCATCAGCGGCAGCATCGGCACCCTGGCCGTGGGCTTGTTCGCGCAGCCTGAGCTGGCAGAAGGAGTAGGCCAAGGCTACAGCGGCTTGCTGTACGGCGGAGGCTGGAATCTGCTAAGCGTTCAGCTGCTCGGCTTGATAACCGTCTCGATATGGGGCTTTTTCATCACATGGTTAAGCTTGAAGCTTATTAATCGCTTAGTACCCGTACGGGTAAGCCGGGACGAAGAGCTTGTCGGACTGGACGTAGGTATTCATGGCGTCCCTGCCTACAGCCAGGAGCACGATTTCATTGAACTGGAAAAGCTGAAAGGCCGCTAAATACCCGCGTTCCCAACCTTAATCACTCAAAATACAAGCAAAAAAAGGGCCATTCTCCTCAACAGACACTCTGTTGAAGAGAATAGCCCTTTTAAGTTTTTCGGCATTAGCCTGATTTGGAAGTTACTTTACCGTTGATAAAAGTCACTTTAACCGAGCTGCCATCCTCGAATTTATATTCATAAGTTTGTGCAGGCGTGCTGCCGTCATCGTTTTTGGACTCGTTAATGAGTTTGCCCATTTTGCCCATTGTTTTTTCCACTTCGGCAAAGGACATGCCCATTTGAACATTTTTAAACTGATCCTTGTTCACAACCGGCTGATCTTTAGATCCTTGCGGTGCCACCACAGGAGTTGGCGTCGGTTTTGGAGTTTCCGTTGGCGTTGCACCTCCACTGTTCCCCGTTCCTGGTGCAGGTGTAGGCGTAGCGGATGGCGTCGGCGACGGTGTTTGTGTTTGCGACGGGGTGGATGTATTCCCTGGATTGGCTGTTCCAGCCTGATCGGCAGATTTGGAACAAGCAGTTGCAGTTGCTACTAAGCTAAGACAAAATATTGCGATGAGTACTTGGCGCTTCATCGAATCCCTCCTATTTCAATTATCCTTTAGAGATTGAGCCTGCAGCCGCCGGACTGACATTATTATAGCGAGTTTTTTGTCGTAAAGCAAAAGATTGTCGCTTCCAGTCGAAAGGATACTAGAAGACAACAAAAAAGCCCCGCCAGCAGCGGCTTTATCAAGAGCCGTTGCCTACCGAAGCCAACTGAACGAATCCGCCGCATGCTTACAGCTACATGCCGATTTCCTTTTCCAGATCGTCGCTGATCGATACAAAATCCGATGGTTTGCTACTGCTCATGATCGTCCGCGCATTCTCCAATTCGAGCCGAAGCTGCCTGATCTGTTCCATCGGCTTCTTCACGTAGTGGATATATTCGACGGCCAAATGATGATCCGGCTTTCTTCCGGCAAACATCCTGCGAAAAGCTGACATCGACTGATAGCTGCGTTCTTCCATGAGCCGTTTTTTCTCATAACGCTCGATGCCTTGCTCCATTTCGGCGATCTGCTCTTCCTTGCGGGCGATATACGCCTCTAGAAAAGGGTATATTTCAGCTGCTTTTCGTTGATTCACCGGTTTCATACTCTCCGTCCACGAAGCATTTAACATGGGACATCACCTATCTTTTAATGTTAACATTTATAACAATATTTATATTTTACACTAAAAGCAGCAAGTTGAAAACCATAAATTTCAGCAAGCAAATGATAATTAGGGTATCTTTAGGGCTGATACCGCTTTCTATGTAACCTTTCCAAACATTTATATACGGGTAACCCGTCTTCTTCATTCGCAGCATAACAAAAAGCCGGCGCATCATGATACGCCAGCTTACAACCGTTCAACGGTTTGAATTAGTATTTGGAACTGTTGTTGGCACCTTCATTTGCATTGTTTTGCCCAGCTTGCTTCACGTTTTTAGCAACAACCTCTTGGGAAAATTCCGTATCGTTTTGCTGCTTTTGTTTTTTGTTCTTAGCCATGATGTATTCACCTCCCCTTCCAAGCTTATTATGGGTGGGGTGAACAGCAATTATGTTGGAAGTTTAAAACAAAATCTCGTTTTCCAGCTGGCTCCAAATGGCTTTCGTAATTTTCCCGTCGCCCTTTTTGACGATAAACACGTTCAGTGTTTTCTTGCCCCATTCGGAGTATACCTGATCCTTCGTTTCAAAATACAAATCGATGCGTTTGCCCTTGATCGCACTCCCCGTATCTGCCACGATTCCGTAGCCGTAGCCCGGTATCCACAGCACCGTTCCAAGAGGAAACACGGACGGGTCCGCTGCAATGGTGGAAAACGAATTCCGGTCTCTCTGCACCTTCATCCCGGAAAACGTAACGCCGTACTCGGGATGTCCGGGGTTTTTACCGGTCGACTCCTTGCCTGCATAATACCCTGTAGCGACCACTTCGACAGCGGTATATTTGGCAATGTCTTTTTTCATATTCGGTAGAAACGTATATTTGTCGCTCTGCTTGTTTACATTTGCGGACTGTCTTACAGTCGACACCGTTGTCGCATCCTGCTGATTAGCTGCTCCGTTATCGGGCTGCTTGCCCGGCGCCTTGCCTGGATTCGAATTCGTTTGGTGCGACAATGTCGGTAACGCCTCATTCCACTGACCATGATCGACCAGACTGTCTTGAGCCAGCGACTGCTGCTCTTGTTCAAGTGCCATGAACAATCCTAACAGAACGGCAATGAAACAGATCCACTTCACATGACTTGCGGCTTTTGGTAACATACTTGGTTTAAAACCTCCCCTTAATATAAGAGGCTGTCCAAAACATGCTAGGATTATACAATCCTCGTCCAAAAGCAATATCCATGCATTAATCGAACCTGAAGCAATGCAAGAAAAAAACGCCCGTTCCCGGACGTTCCATTCCCTTATATTCTTCCCTTGCGAAGCATCCGCTCCCTGTTATATTGCTGGGACTCTTGCCTGCTTGGAGCAAGCACCCCACTCGGCATAATTCCCGAAAAGCGGGCATAGCTGCAATCCTATCTCCTGAAGGAACGGAGTGGCCGCCTTTGTTATCGGGAAATGACCTCTAGAAAGTGTGATAAGTTAAAAATTATTCCTGATAACAACAACGGCCGGAAGGAAGTACCCCACCGGGGGATCTGCAGAATTTTCAATATCATGGGTTTCTTTATAAGCAAAAACGGATAACGGATAAATCCCCAAAGGAATTTATCCGTTTTTAAATGCCGCTTAGTCGATCTGCTTCGTACGGATCGCTTCGCTAATCAATTCTACCGTGCTGTCCAAGCTCTGCGTGCCGAGATCTCCGGCGCCGCGCTTACGGACGGACACGCTCGAGCTGTTCATCTCATTCTCGCCCACGACGAGCATGTAAGGGATTTTCTCCAGCTGTGCTTCGCGGATTTTATATCCGAGCTTCTCGTTACGAAGATCGGATTCTACGCGAATGCCGGCAAGCTGCAGCTTCTCTTCCACTTGCTTCGCATAAGCTTCGAAGGCTGTGGATACAGGAATAACTTTGGCCTGTACCGGGGACAGCCAAGTCGGCAAATTGCCTGCGAAGTTTTCCAGCAGGAACGCCGTCATCCGCTCCATCGTGGAGATGATGCCGCGGTGAATAACGACCGGACGGTGCTTTTGGCCGTCTTCGCCAACGTACTCCAATTGGAAGCGCTCAGGCAGCAGGAAGTCCAGCTGTGCCGTGGACAACGTTTCTTCTTTTTTCAACGCCGTTTTGATCTGTACGTCCAGCTTCGGACCGTAGAAAGCCGCCTCGCCCTCGGCCTCATAGAACGGCAAGCCAAGCTCCTCGACTACTTCACGCAGCATGCGCTGGGACATTTCCCACATTTGATCGTCCGGGAAATATTTCTCGGTATCCTGCGGATCGCGATACGACAGACGGAAGCGGTACTCCGTGATGCCGAAGTCCTCGTAAACCTGACGAATCAGATTGACAACGCGGGCAAACTCTTCCTTGATCTGATCCGGACGGCAGAAAATGTGCGCGTCGTTCAAGGTCATCGCACGTACACGGTGCAAGCCGGTCAATGCTCCCGACATTTCATAACGGTGCATCGTTCCAAGCTCCGCTACGCGGATCGGCAAGTCCCGATAGCTGCGCATGTCGCTTTTGTACACCATCATATGGTGCGGACAGTTCATTGGACGAAGGACGAGCTCCTCGTTGTCCATGATCATTTTAGGGAACATATCCTCCTGATAGTGCTCCCAGTGGCCGGAAGTCTTATACAGCTCCACATTGGCCAATACCGGCGTATACACGTGCTGATAGCCGAGTCTTTCCTCCAGATCAACGATATAGCGCTCCATCGTACGGCGCACTTTCGCCCCGTGCGGCAGCCACAGCGGAAGTCCTTGTCCGACTTCACGGGAGAACGTGAACATTTGCAGCTCTTTACCCAGCTTCCGGTGGTCGCGCTTCTTCGCTTCCTCGAGCAAATGGAGATGCTCGTCCAGCTCCGCTTTTTTAGGGAAGGCCGTGCCGTAAATACGCTGCAGCATCTTGTTCTTCGAATCGCCGCGCCAGTAAGCTCCCGCCACGCTCAACAGCTTGAACGCTTTGATACGGCCTGTGGAAGGCAAATGCGGGCCTCTGCACAAATCGAAAAACTCGCCCTGATCGTAAATCGTCAGCACGGAATCCTCCGGCAAATCGCGGATCAGCTCCAGCTTCAATGGATCTCCAAGCTCGGTGAAAATACGAATCGCTTCTTCCCGGCCCACCACTCTGCGGCGGATCGGCAAGTTCTCCTGCGTAATTTTCTCCATTTCCTTCTCGATTTTGGTCAAATCCTCCGGTGTAATCGGCGTCTCCAGATCGATGTCATAATAAAATCCGTCCTCGATAACAGGACCGATACCCAGCTTCACAGCTTTCTCGCCGTAGATTCGCTTGATCGCTTGAGCCATCAAGTGAGCCGTGCTGTGGCGGTACACTTCCAAACCGGCCTCGCTGTCCAGCGTAACGATTTCCAGGGCTGCATCATGCTCCAGAGCCGTGTTCAAATCGACAACCTTGCCGTCGACCTTGCCCACAACCGCATTTTTCTTCAATCCGGAGCTGATAGAGCCCGCTACCTCTTCAATTGTTGTCCCTTGCTCGTATTCCCTGACCGCGCCGTCGGGAAACGTTACTTTCACTGCCATAGTTTTCAACCTCCTGAAAATGTAAACAAATAAAAAAGCGCATCATCCCGAAAGGGACGAGTGCGCTTGGTCTCGTGGTTCCACCCTAGTTCGATCCACGTTACGAAGGCTCGCGGATCCTCACAGCATCCGATAACGGGAATGACTCGGGGCTATTTACTGATCGGAGACATGCGGCTAACCACCGCCCGACGTTCCATAACCCGGCTACAAAGGGGTAAACGATTGTCGTAACTGAAGGAGCTTACAGCCTGCGGCTCCTCTCTCTGTACAGGACGTTCAATCATTGTTGTCTCTGATTACTGCCTTACCCTTTATTATAGTCAGCTGCAGCGATTCGGTCAAGATTGTGGCATACCCGGCAATAGTCGCACAGCTGAACCCGGTTTTCGAATATTTGCGTAATCGTCTTGATGACCTGCACCTCCGGGTCACGGGTGTGAATGAATATATGCTGCGGAGACACGGAAATCAAAGTGCTAACGATAACATCCTCGAAGTTAATGTCCTTCTCCAGCATTTCCACCGTCAACGTAGCGTCGTTCTGGCTTGTATCTATCGGCTCCATCCGGTCGTTCAGCAGCAAAAAGTCATTTCCGCCCTTATGTAACAAATGCGCAGCCGGAATTTTGGCTTCTTGAATATAGACAAAATATTTCAGTAAGGAAATAAACTCCTGGTATTGCTGATCCATCAAAAATTCATCAATCGCATACTCCGCCATTTCGTGAAGCTCCTCAATATAAGGACGCAGCCGGAAGTTCATGAAGCCCTGCAAATGCATATCGGAATTTTCTTGCAAGTAGGTGTAGGCCGCTTCCGCAATAATCTGCTTACGGCGATCCGCCATTTGCGACATCGACTCGTCCGCCATATCCGTCTGCTGCATCGGCAAGCAGTAGCTTAAGATCGCACGAATATCCTCTTCCTTCGTATAGTCAAAATCACGAGTGATCAGAGTCCGCATCAAACGCTCTTCATCTTCGCGGACAATCCAGTCCGCCAATACATCCGCCACCTGTTTATACAGTGCGTCCGTCCGTTTATCCAATTGAAAATGCGGCAAAATTCCATCCGCCTGAATGACAAAGCCATTATCGAACCGATGGAGAGTTGTAGCCACAGTATGCTTCTGAAAGGACCGGGCCGTATGATCCACTGCCGTGTACAGCCGGTGTGCGGCAGATTCCGACGTTTTCACCAGGGTCAAAGCAAACAGCTTCATTCCATTCACTCCTTCCTTCCCTTACTTCTCTTTTTTAATATATGGTCACGGATGTGCATATATACAAACAACAATTTCCCATGAATCATTGGCGTATAACGCAAAATTGAGAAGAGGGAAGGAGGAGGACAAGCAAAAAAAAATGACCCTGAACTTTGATCAAAGTTACAGGGCCGTTCTTATTAGTTTTGCATAATAAAGTCGTTATCGACCTTCACGTTCACATCGTCAAACACACGCAAAATTTCGTATCTCGTGTTGCGTTGAGCCGGAATTTTGCCGGCCTGACGAATGATGTCCAGCGTCGAGCCGATATTTACTTTGTGCGTCGTGCCTGCCGCGGATACGACATTTTCCTCGATCATCGTGCTGCCGAAATCGTTACAGCCGAAGTGCAGCGACTTTTTGCCGACCTCCGGTCCCATAGTCACCCATGACGACTGGAAGTTCGGGATGTTGTCCAGCATGATGCGGCTGATCGCAACATTTTTCAAATATTCATCAGGGCCCAGTTTCTCAGCCTTCATATTCGTATTGTCCGGCTGGAACGTCCAGGAAATAAACGCAAGGAATCCTGGGGAATTCCACTTGTTCGCAATACATTCGTCCTGTGCGTCACGAACACGCAGCAGGTGGAGCGCCCGCTCCTCCATTGACTCTCCGAAGCCGATAACCATTGTAGCGGTGGTGGACATGCCGATTTTGTGAGCCATCTGCATCACGTCCATCCAATCGCGCCAAGAGCCTTTCAATCGGCTGATTTTGCGGCGGGTCCGGTCATCGAGGATTTCACCTCCGCCTCCAGGCAGTGAATCCAGTCCGGCTGCTTTCAGCTCGCGCATAACCTCTTCTAGAGACAGCCCTTCGGAAACTTCCTTCATTTTCATAATTTCCGCAGGCGAGAAGGAATGCATCGTAATATTGAAGCGTTTCTTGATCTCGCGAAGCAAATTCGTATAGTAAGTAAACGGCAGATTCGGGTTCGTGCCGCCCTGCATCAGGATCTCGGTTCCGTTAACATCCAAGGTCTCCTGGATTTTCTGGAATATCGTTTCATCCGGCAATACATAGCCTTCATTCGAGCCCGGCGACCGGTAAAACGCACAAAAACGGCAGTAGACGTCGCAAATATTCGTATAGTTAATATTGCGGCCGATAACAAATGTTGTTATTGGGTCCGGATGGTGCCTCAACATAATTTGGTTTGCGACATGGCCCATCTTTTCAATTTCATCGGATTCATATAATTGAATACAGTCCTCGAGACTGATTCGGTTTCCGGCCAGCGCACTGTCAAGGATGCGGTCGATTGAACTCATCCTGTGCTCACTCCTTTATTCTAGCAATTCCGAAAATTTATTTTGCATACGAAAAAACTCTATAAAATCATCGTACCACAAACGATGGGCCTAGTCATCAAAAAAGAGACTGCCAGTTAGAGGCTCGCCTCATTTCTGACAATCTCCTGACACAAGTTGATCACTATGCAGGACGACTACCTACAGTCACTCTTGACCGTCTGCGGGTTAGGATCGAAGAGCCTGATCGAGATCGGCAATGATATCGTCAATGCTTTCCAAACCTACCGAATAACGCACGAGGCCGTCGGTGATGCCTCTCTCCAGCCGTACTTCGCGCGGCATAGCGGCATGTGACATCATAGCGGGGTAAGAGAGAATGCTCTCCACAGCCCCTAAGCTTACGGCTACGAGAGGAATTTTCACTTTCCCCAGCACTTGCTTGGCTTGCTCGCCGGAGCCGACATCAAACGATACGACGGCGCCGTATCCTTTTGATTGCCGCTCGTGAATCTCGCGACCCGGGTGATTGACCAATCCCGGATAGTAGACCTTCTCTACCTTCGGATGATTGGACAGCCATTCCGCCAAGCGGCGCGCGCTCAGCTCGTGAGCCTCCATACGCGCCTGCAGCGTCTTCATTCCCCGCATGAGCAGCCACGAATCATATATGCTAAGAATGGTGCCGAGCCCGTTCTGAATTTGCTTCAGCTGATCTCCGAGGCTTTCATTGGCTGCAACGGCCAGTCCTGCCGTCACATCGCTGTGACCGCCCAAAAATTTGGTCGCGCTATGAAGCACCAGATCTACGCCGAGCTCAATCGGTCGCTGATGATACGGGGTCATGAACGTATTGTCCAGTACGGTCAACAGCCCCTGCCCTTTCGCCCAAGCTGTAATTTCGGCAATGTTCGTAATTCTCAAAGTCGGATTCGACGGTGTCTCCATGTAGACTACCTTCGTATTCGGCTTGAGAGCCGCCTTCACTTTATCCAAATCCGTCGTATCGACGAACGTCGTTTCGATATTCATACGGTTCATGATCGTACTGAGCAAACGGTACGTTCCGCCGTATACATCCTCGGTACAAATAACATGATCGCCCGCCGAGAGAAGCATGAACGCCGCGGATATCGCAGCCATGCCGGATGCGAACGCAAAGCCGCGCACGCCGCCTTCGAGCAGCGCAATATAATCCTCCAGCGCCTGCCGGGTAGGATTCCCCGAACGGGTATAATCGTATTGCTGCGGATCGTCGAGCGAAAACTGGTGGAACGTCGATGCCTGATAGATCGGCACGCTCGATGCGCCCGTTCTCGGATCGATTTCCGCGCCAAAATGAATCAGCTTCGTAGCAAATTGACGACTTTGTTGTTGATCCTTGTTGTGATTGTGCTCTGCCATCAGCTGCTTCTAAGCCCCCTCTATTTCGGCTTGTGCCAAGTCGATAGCCCGCGACAAGTCGGCGATCAAATCGTCGATATGCTCGATGCCGACCGAATAACGAAGCAGTCGGTCATCCACTCCCACCTGACGGCGGATTTCCTCCGGAATATCTGCGTGTGTCTGAACGGCGGGATAAGTCATCAACGATTCTACGCCGCCCAAGCTCTCTGCAAAAGCGATAAGCTGAATGTGTCTCAAAATCGGCTCGATATAACGGGCATCTTTCATTTTGAAAGAGAAAATACCGGTGTTACCGGACGATTGCTTCTTTTGAATCTCATAACCCGGATGGCTTTCCAAAGCCGGATAATATACGGATTCCACCTGCGGATGGTTCAGCAAAAATTCTGCCATACGCGTAGCGTTATATTGATGGCGCTCCATGCGGATAGCCAGTGTCTTCATCCCTCTCATCAGCAGCCAGCTGTCCTGCGGATTCAAGACGGCTCCGATGGAGTTGTGCAAAAAGGCCATTTGCTCGGACAATTCCTGGCCCTTGGTCACAATAAGACCGGCGAGCACATCGTTATGACCGCCGAGGTATTTGGTCGCGCTGTGGATGACGATATCGGCGCCAAGTTCGATCGGACGCTGGAAAAACGGCGTCAATAGCGTATTGTCCACGATAGTCAAAATGCCTTTTTTCTTGGCCCAGCTGCTAACCAGCTCAAGATCGGTAATCATCATCAGAGGATTCGTCGGCGTTTCGATCAGAACCGCTTTCGTATTCGGCTTATAGTGCGATTCCAGAGCGTCAAGATCGTTCGTATCCACATAAGTAGCGGTTACGCCGAAACGCGACATGATTTTCTCCAGAAGACGGTATGTGCCTCCGTACAGATCGAGCGATACGATCAGGTGATCGCCTTGGCTGAACAAAGCGAAGATGGTTTGCAGCGCAGCCATGCCGGAGCTGCAGGCGAATCCGGCGTCACCGGACTCCAGGCTTGCGATGGCATCCTCCAGCACCTTGCGCGTCGGGCTTTTCGTGCGGGCATAGTCAAAGCCTGTGCTCTGACCCAGCTTCGGGTGACGAAACGCCGTCGCTTGATAGATCGGGAAGCTGACCGCTCCCGTTACCGGCTCTTCCTGAGAGCCGATCTGGGCTAACCGGCTCTCGATTTTCAACTGGTTATGCTGTTCACTCATATACAATACTCCTCCTTGTGCAAATCAAACGGCGTCTCTTGGTATACATAATAGTTCAACCAGTTGGAAAACAACAGGTTCGCATGCGCTCTCCACGATACGAGCGGCGGTTTGGTAGGATCGTCATTCGGGTAATAGTTTTTCGGAACGGCTACCTCCATCCCTTTATTGATATCCCGGTCATACTCGTATTTCAATGTACAAGCGTCATATTCGGAATGCCCGGTAACGAAAATTTGTTTGCCGTCCTTCGTTCCGACAAGATAGACTCCTGCTTCCGGAGATTCCGACAATATTTCAAGCTCCGGATGCTTCTCGATATCTTCCTTGCGTACCTCCGTATGACGGGATTGCGGTACGAAGAACATTTCGTCGAAGCCCCGCAGCAGCTTAACGTTCTGCGTACTGACGATATGCGTGAACACGCCGAACATCTTTTGCTCCAAGCCGTATTTCGGAACTCCGAAATGGTGGTACAAGCCCGCTTGCGCGGCCCAACATATATGCAAAGTCGATGTAACGTGATCGCGGCTCCAATCCATAATTTGCTGCAGCTCATCCCAGTAGTTGACGTCTTCGAAGTCCAGCTGCTCTACCGGCGCACCGGTAATGATCAAGCCGTCAAACCGTTCGTTGCGGACATCGTCGAACGTTTTATAAAACTGCTCCAGATGCTCCGCCGATGTGTTTTTGGACGTATGCGTCTTCGGATGCAGCAGGACGAATTCCACCTGAAGCGGCGTATTGCCGATCAAACGAAGGATTTGCGTCTCTGTCGTTTCTTTTGTAGGCATCAAATTCAATATGGCAATTCGCAGCGGACGAATATCTTGGTGGAAAGCCACCGTCTCATCCATCACGAAGATGTTCTCATTCAGTAGGATTTCTCTTGCCGGCAAATGATCGGGAATTTTGATTGGCATAGTAAGTCACTCCTTTTTTGTAGGTGTTTTGTCCTTGCGCAAACTCCTGCAAAAAGGCACTAAAAAAGGCCTTTTTCGCGCACACGAGAAAGGCCTTGTCGTTTCAACAAATGTCCTCTCTCATCTCTCAGAAGCTGTACGCTTCCGCAAGATTTAGCACCGTGCATCCCTTCCATTTCGTTGTTCCGCAGAACAAGAAATGCCGTAAGGTTTGTCGGTTGCCGGGTATCATCGGGCTAGTCCCTCCACCTGCTCTTGATAAGAGTTTGAAGCTGAAATATTCAGTTAATGTTATAGTCATACTCTATACGAAAAATACAATACCGTCAAGACGGTAAATTTATGAGTTTCAGGCACTTGCCTAAAGCAGCCAGCACACCAATTCACAATGCTCGCATACTGTAACATATGCCAAAAAACGTCTATCTCTTCACCGAATTTATAGATTTTTTGTAGAATGAAATCGTACAAATCAGCTTGATACACTGCAATTGAACAGTTATACTAGACAAGTAATTCGACAACACTAGCAAAGGGGTGCACCAAACGAATGGACGGAGACCCGAGGAGTAGTATCTACGTTCAACTACAACTGAATATTTCGTTTGGAATGCCAACGGCTTACGCTGCTCGTTCGCATGCGCCGGACTTTCCTTTGCATGATGTGAAATAGCCGTTTTCCTATACGACTGCACAGGTGAATTCCGTTCGTACCGATACGAGTGACGTTTCTTCCGTCTGCATTCCTCACGAGCTCACAGAAGTGCTCTTGTTCCTGCAACAATGAGCTCTTCACAAGCCATGTGAAGGGGTGGATAAGATGAAAGCACGTTTGGTACAGGACGGCATTTTTACTATAATTGAGGATATTACCCGAACGATGGAACCGCCTGAGCACGGTTTTTATTGGATTGATGCGGATGTGGACGATTTAACGATTTTACAGCCCTTATTTCATCTTCATGAATTGGCGGTAGAGGATTGTTTAGCCGAAGAGGAACAGCGTCCGAAAATCGAGCTGTACGATACTCATTATTTCATTGTCGTTAACAGCATTCGATTCGACGATGAAGAAATTTTCCTTCGCGGCTTGAATATATTTCTCGGCAAGCATTACATCATTACGGTAACCCGGCAAAAAATTAACGAGCTGCGCGCGTTGAAGCCGGTCTTGTGGGAAGAAGAAGTAACTGCGCCCGACCGGTTCCTATATCACTTGATCGATCTAGTAGTCGATAATTATACGTATGTCGGAGATCGGATCGAAGCGAAGATCGAAAAGCTTGAAGAAGATATATTAATGCACACGAAGAAATCGCACCTGAATGAAATCATCGGTCTGCGAAGCGAAATCCTCTGGCTGAAAAAAGTGCTCGTTCCGCAAAAAGAAGTGATAGCGACTTTAAACAAAAAAGAGCTGCGGTTCATTAGCGAGCCGCTTAAAAAATATTTCGGCGATATTTACGAGAACGCTGTGAAGATTCAGGAAACGTTCGATACGTTCCGCGATTTGATGGGCAACTTGCGAGAAGCTTATCAGTCCAGTCTATCGAACCGGGCGAACGAAATCATGCGCGTGTTTACCGCATTAACGACGATCTTCATGCCGCTCACCTTCATTACCGGGGTTTACGGAATGAATTTCGAGTCGATTCCCGGATTGCACTGGGAATATGGCGGACTCACAACCGTCATTATTTTGTGCATTGTCGGCGTGTCGATGTTTGTATTATTTCGTAAAAAAGATTGGCTGTGACACCAGCCATGTTATATTCGATTTATACAACCAAATCTTGTTCAGGGGCGTTAGATCATCCCTTGGGCAAGATTTTTTTTGCGTATACCGTTTCACTGGCCAAGGCCCCGGTGTAATAAATCCATAATTCCATAAGTAAACCGAGGTGATTGAGATGTTCCGCAAAATACTGCTTGCTTACGACGGTTCGGAAACGGCAAGACATGCTCTGGATAAAGCCATCTCGATAAAAACGATGCTGGACAGCACCATTCTTGAAGTCGTTCACGTAGCTCAACTCACGAATGTCGTTGTTGGCGACGCTTTTATTACCGGCGCTGCCGTTGTTCAGGAGGAGCTGCAAGCGGCAGCGGAGGACGTTGTCGATGAAGTAAGGCATCGCATTTCCCATCTGCCGCTTGCAACGGCGACCTTGCTCGAAGGAGGCGCTCCTGCAAAAGTGATTTTGGAATATGCCGACAATCACCGCTTCGATTTGATCATTGTCGGCAGCCGCGGATTGGGCACGTTCAAGGAGCTGCTGCTCGGCAGCGTAAGCTATGACATCGTTCAGCATGCCAAGCTGCCGGTACTTGTCGTTAAATAACTCGCGCTAAGCATAAGCATGCAAACCCCATTAACTAACCAGCTTATCTGCTGTTTAGAAAGGGAATACCTTAGGACGGACTCTCCGATTACAATACCTGAAAGCGGGTAATGGATCGAGGCCGTCCTCTTTGCTGCTTTCCTGCTATGTCGACTAGTCAATAGGCTGCCTATGAGCCGATTTCTATTACACGGCCGCCGCGGCTTCCTTATTCATCTGATGCCTGCGGAACTTCATCCGAAGCAGGCGCAGCCATTCATAGACGTGGTCAATGTCTTTCCCTTCCAGCTCGTCCTGATTATACAGCGTTTGCAGAATCGGCTTCAAATAGCGGTCCCCTTTCAGCTCAAATGCCGTCCAAGCAAGGCTCAGCTCCTCGCTCGGCACTTGCTGCAGCCCTTTCTCAATGTAGGACTCCAAATCGTAGCCTTCCCGGTCCAGCTCCTCTAACCATATCATCAGGTCTCTGCGCTGCAGCTGCAGCTGCTCGCGCAGTTGTTCGAGACTGTCTCCCCCGGTAATAGCTTCCAACAGCTTGAGCTTCACTTCCCGCTTACTCTGCTCCGCTTGGCGCTTTCTCTCCTTCTCCTGCTGCTGCCATGCATAAAACTGCACGGGATCGATCTGATCTTGAACCCATCCAAGAGGGAACGACGTGCTCCGCTCCACATTTTGCGTATACCGGAGCAGCTCTGCTCCGTACAAAGCAACTTTATTGGAGCCGAAGCCGGGCAGCTGCAGCAATTCCTCCTCCGACTGCGGCAGGAAGGTGCTGATCATCCGCAGCAGACGGTTCGTCGCAACCAGGAACGGCGATTTGCCTTCCGCGCTCGCCTGCTTCAACCGCCACTGCCGCAGCTCCTCATACATTACTTCGTTAGGATTATTCTCACTGTAATATTGCAGCAGCTGAAGCTTAGCCGTCTTGGTGTCGAACGATCCGCCTTCGGCCAGCCAGCCCATATCGAAAATCGGCAAAAATCCGCCCAGCTGCTTGGCCAGCAAGTTCTCGCGAAACGATACGATCATCTCATCCCAAGCGGCTCCTTCAAACCAGGTTTCGTGCGATAGCCTGCCGTCTTCTTTCGTTTCCTGCCATCCGGCTACCCATTGCCCTTTATTCTCTCCGATGGATGCTTGTGCTTGACGGGTACGATCCTCCCCCACCTTCTTCTCCAAGCTGTGCAAAAATAATACCTTCATTCGACACCCCTCCTGAAAAGTTAGAAATTAGTATTTCAACGCAAAAAGCACCCCTCCTACACACGGTAGAAGAGGTGCTTCCTCTGTACATTGAAATTATTACCATATTAGCATAATTACTCCTCATAAGCAACACCGAATAGCTAAAACCTGCGTAGGGGCATTCTAAAACCAACGATGGATACACGGAGGTGCTAGTAGCAATGGCAGACAACGATTTGGAAAGAGATGGCTTTATCGAGGAAGACCGTCATAAATACACTGATTTGAAAACCGTCGAATCCCAGCGCAACGATCTTACGGCTGAAGAGTTTCCGGAAGGGCCTTACGGCGCCAACCTGCATGAGGAGACACTAGGCAAAAGCTCCCCATGGAGAGAATCCCAGCATTCCCCCAACAGCTTCACTTACGAAAACAGGGAGCTTCATGCGGGAATTTCACGCGGTTATCCTGGAGCTCATCCGACCCATGATTCCAGCGGAGACAATCGCACAGACGAAGAAGAGGGCATGTAAGCTGCGGTGCGATAATCAAAAAAAAACAGGCAGGAGAGATGATTCTCTCGCTGCCTGTTCTATGATCAAGGCTTAACTTACACTTTCATAACTCCGCCGGTGCTTGCATTCGTAACAAGCTTGGAGTAGCGAGCCAAGTAACCGGAAGTTACTTTCGGCTCGAAGCCTTTCCAGTTCGCTTTGCGTTTCTCGAACTCTTCGTCAGAGATCATCAGTTGGATCGTACGGTTTTCCAAGTCCAGCTCGATAATGTCTCCATCCTCAACGAAAGCGATCGGTCCGCCTTCGGCCGCTTCCGGAGAAATATGTCCGATGCTGATACCGCGGGATGCGCCGGAGAAACGTCCGTCTGTGATCAGACCGACTTTTGCCCCAAGACCCATACCTACGATTTGCGAAGTAGGAGCCAGCATTTCCGGCATACCCGGTCCGCCCTTCGGTCCTTCGTAACGGATTACGACGACATGGCCTTCCTTCACTTTGCCGTTGGCGATACCGTACAGAGCATCGTCTTGCGAGTCGAAGCAGATAGCAGGACCTTTATGGTAGCCGCCTACGGATTTGTCAACCGCGCCGACTTTGATGATGGAGCCTCTTGGCGCCAGGTTACCGAACAATACGGCCAGACCGCCGCGCTCGGAGTGCGGGTTATCCAATGGATGGATAACGTCTTTGTCCAAAATTTCGCAGCCCGCTACGTTTTCGCGAAGCGTTTTGCCTGTTACGGTGATGCAGTCGCCGTTCAAAGCGCCCGGCTTTTTCAACAGCTCGTTGATGATCGCGCTCACGCCGCCGGCATTGTGCACGTCTTCGATATGGTAATCGGAAGCCGGAGCAATTTTAGCCAAGTGCGGTACGCGGTTAGCTACTTCGTTAATGCGCTCGATAGGATATTCAAAACCGGCTTCATGAGCCAGTGCCAACGTGTGCAGTACAGTATTCGTAGATCCGCCCATAGCCATATCCAATGCAAATGCGTTATCGATAGCGTCTATGGTCACGATATCGCGAGGCTTGATGTCTTGTTTGATCAATTCCATCAATTGGGTAGCGGAACGTTTAACGAACTCTCTGCGCTCAGGAGAAATAGCCAGGATCGTTCCGTTGCCAGGCAGTGCCAAGCCAAGGCCTTCGGCCAAGCAGTTCATGGAGTTGGCTGTGAACATACCTGAACAGGAACCGCATGTCGGGCATCCGTATTGCTCCAGCTCGGTCAAGGTTTTCTCGTCGATTTTCCCTACTTGGTATGCGCCCACGCCTTCAAATACGGAGGTCAGGGAAATCGCGCGGCCGTCGCTCGTTCTACCGGCTTTCATAGGTCCGCCGGAAACGAACATCGTTGGGATGTTCACGCGCAGCGCGCCCATCATCATACCCGGAGTAATTTTGTCGCAGTTCGGAATACAAACCATACCGTCAAACCAGTGAGCGGATACTACGGTTTCCAGGGAATCCGCAATAATCTCACGGCTTGGAAGCGAGTAGCGCATTCCGATGTGTCCCATGGCGATACCGTCGTCTACGCCGATCGTGTTGAACTCGAAAGGAACGCCGCCTGCTTCGCGGATCGCGTCTTTGACAATTTTACCGAATTCCTGCAGGTGAACGTGACCCGGAACGATATCGATGTAGGAGTTACATACCGCGATAAACGGCTTGTCGAAATCCTCTTCTTTAACACCGGCTGCACGCAGCAAGCTGCGGTGCGGGGCGCGGTCGAAACCTTTTTTAATCATGTCGCTTCTCATTTTTGGTTTAGACATATGTGGTAAGGCCTCCCAGTTTAGTAGTATCGATATAAGGCGAAGACTTTCGTCGTTCTATCATTCTTTAAATTCTATCATGTTTGTCGAGAAATGAAAATGTTATAATCGAGAGAGTTTCTTTCCATGTCGATTGGGAGCAGGTTATCCGCCTTTTGCCGGCACTCCTCTCTTCATGTATAATGGTAACGAACTAACAACGAACGGAGTGACCCGACATGTCAGATTTAGACTATTTATACGATTCCAGCGAGGATACGACGACCCGCTTCGTGTGCTTTGTAGGCGAATCGATGCGGCGGTTTGACCTCGCCATTACGAATACGAACCGTTTTTACGGCAAGAAGCTCGTTACCGATCTTCAATCCGGACGCACAGCGGTCATCGGCCCTGACGACCTGGAAGAAGAGGGCTATTTGGAGCACGTGTACAAATTGACCGAAGAAGAAGCTGTTGAGCTGACTCACTTTTTATCGCAAATCGTCGGTGCTATTAACTTTACCGATATTTAACGGACAGCTTCACCAAGCATGGAACAAAGAAAAAGACCGAACCGGCTGAATCGATCAGCTTGTTGCGGTCTTTTGTCATGTATGCGGCCGATAAGAATCAGCGCTTAACTAGATCTTCGCGAACCGGTGTGAACGTATCCAGCAGGATGCTTGGTTCCAGCGCTTGGCAGCCGTGCTTGGCACCGCTTGGAATGTAGATCGTCTCGCCCTGCGAAATGACTTTCTTTTCCCCGTCGACCGTAAATTCAAGCTTTCCTTTGAGGCAATAGGAAAACTGCTCATGAGGATGGCTGTGCTGATAGCCCTCCGCATTTTGCTCAAAATGGACTTCCATCATCATAATCGTTTGGCCCGGCTCGAAAATTTTCCGTTTCACGCCCGGCTCTGCATTTTCCCATACTCCGATATTGCTCATCCGAATGTGCCTCCTCTTTTTTAGCGCTTTCATAAATAATTGCTAAACATTGCTAACGTGTACTAGTATACCTGATAAACGGGATGCTTGGCTATTCCTTTCCAGCTGCGCCTGCAGGGAAAGGCCGGATAAAAAGACCGCAGTCCGTCAAAAACGACAGCTGCGGTCCCTCCTGCGATTCCGTTATGTACGCCGGTTAGCCGATCAGCTTCGACAAGCCTTTGAATTCCAGCTCCTCGAATTTCGCGATCACCTTGGGCCGGTCCACTTCCCAGCTGGTTGCCGCCAGCTCGCACTCCACCGGAACGTCGCACCGAATCCGGGCCAAATCCCGCGACAGATGCAGCATCTCCAGCCCGGCTTCGATCTTCGCCCTGACGCCTTTCGGAAGAAGCGCCATATTCTCGATAATGCCCTCTACCGAGCCGAACTCCTGCAGCAGCTTCAGCGCCGTTTTCTCCCCGATTCCTTTTACTCCGGGATAATTGTCCGCCGTATCCCCCATCAAGCCTTTCAGATCAATGAACTGCTCCGGCGTCAGCTGCTTCTCCTCCATCAACAGCTCCGGAGTATATACGGCGTAATTGCCCTGCCCTTTTTTCATAATGACGACCTTGACGCGCTCCTGCAAAAGCTGCAGCATATCGTGATCCCCGGTCAATATGTATACGTCCCGCTCCTTGCCGTATGTACCTGCCAGCGTCCCGATGCAATCGTCCGCTTCGTAGCCGACTAATCCGACGTTAGGCACGCCGAAGCTCTCGACAACCTCCTTGACGAGGTCGAATTGAGGAATCAATTCCTCGGGGCAGTCGACCCGGTTCGCTTTATAGTCGGCGAATTTCTCGCTGCGGAACGTCTTGCTCCCCAAGTCCCAGCAGCAAATAACGTGCTCAGGCTTGAACGTCTGGACCGCATCCCAAAAATATTTGACGAACCCGAATACGGCGTTCGTAGGCAGTCCGGCGCTTGTTTTCATAATATAACCGCTATAAGAAGTCGCGTAAAAAGCGCGAAATAATAAGGCCATCCCGTCCACCAGCAGAACCGGTCCCGATTGTTCCGTATGTATAGTCACTAAGTATCTCTCCCAATCGTTAATCTCCCATCCAGTATAACACGGCTCCGCCGGTTATGGGGGAGTTTCACGCGAAAAACACCCCTTATTCGCTCCAGCCGCCTTGAAGAAACGTTGCGGACACCTAGCGTATAAGCGGTGCTCTCTGTTCAGGTTCATACAACTGCAAAGGCAGACGACTTAAGAAGTCGATGGAGACAAGATCCGGTGCTGCTGGCGGTATTGCATGGGGGTCATGCCGAATTTCTTTTTGAAAACATAGTGCAGGTAGTTGGAGCTGGAGAAGCCGTTGTGAAAGGCGATCTGGTCGATCGTTTCCGTACTTAGGCTGAGCTCGCTGCAGATGTGGGTCAAGCGCACCTGCTCGATATATTCGCTGAACGTGGATCCGGTATGATCGCGGAAAATTCGCTGCAGCTGTCGCGGGCTGATCTGCACCCGTTCGGCTACTACCTCCAAGGTCAATGGCTCCATATAGTTATCTTTAATAAATTGAACGGCAAGCTGATAACGGTAATGCTTCATGTCCCGCGAAGGCAAATCCGATTGCGGAACAGACGCATAGGAGCGTGCGGTACGGAGCAATATTTGAATGATCGACTGCTTCAATACCGTAAACAGCCCAGGCTGATTCTCATACCAAGCCCGGTACGCTGTCAAGAAGCAATCCATCGCGCGGTATTGATCGGCGGCCGGTCGTGCAGGCAAAGACTGAAGCTGTTGGATACATGCTTCGGCTTCGGCAATCTCCCATTTCATCCCCCAGTCCTCCGCGCTTGCAGCGCCGTTGGACGGAGAATATCCCGGCTCCAGCTTGACGATATCCAGATGCAGGCACAGCTCATCCATCGCCTCCTGCGGGTCCGCTTCCTGATAATGAAGCAGGTTCGGTCCAGTCAAGTAAAGCATGCCTTCCTGCAGCGGGTATGGAATGTCGCCCAGTACGACGGTGCCTTTTCCCCGGGGAATATAATGAAATTCGTAATCGGAATGCTTGTGGAAATTAATAATGCGGCCTGGAGGAAAGCTCGTATGATGAAACCGCAGCATACGGATCCCGTAATTCCCCCAACGGAATTCGAGGTCCAGCCGGTCCAGTGCGGAAGGCTGCTCCAGCATCAGCTCAAAAGCATAAGGTTTAGAAATAACTCTCGATGAGCACTCCAAATGCATCCACACTCCTTAAGCAAAAGCATAGATGGGGAAGACCGTCCAAGCCTGCCGCAGCAAGGCAAGAACAGCCTTTCCCCGAAGCTTCATTACAGCATTATTGCGCGAGATCGGCCAGCTTGATAGGCTCGCCCTTGCCTGCCGACAGGTTCGACGCTTCCATTAATCGGGTTAAATCCAGGGCCAGTTCAATATTTTCATCGGCATTCGTGCCGTTCTCGATATGGCTAACCCATTGATGGAACGCGGAAGGGCGGTTTTCCGGAAGCCCTTGCTGCACCTGCCATTCCTTGGACGCTTCATCCCCAAGCTTCGAGCTGCGAACTAGCAGCTTGTTGTCATGAGTGGAGTACAGCAAGCTTCCTTCCGTGCCGTGTACCTCGATCACAAACGGAGAGTGCCGGTTTACGAAGCCGGCTTCGACTACCGCCAAAGCACCGTTCGAGTACCTAAGTACCGTAACCGCGTTGTCCTCCACCTCCCGGCCGGTAACATAACCGTAGTTCGCCGAAACCGTGTCCGGTACCCCAAGGAACAGCCGGGCCAAATACATCGGATGGCAGCCCAAATCGATCATAGCTCCGCCTCCGCATAGCTCTTTGTCGAAAAAATGAGCCGGCAGCCAGCCTTGCTGACCGCGCTCGGAAGGCACGCCTCCGTTGTGGGACAAGCGGGTGCGGACCAGCGTCACTTCTCCAAGAACGCCTTCGCGCAAAATGTTTTGCACCGCCAGCGTATAGTCCGCATTCAATCGAGGCAGCGATACGGTCAGCTTGACCCCGGCTTCCTCGACGGCCGCCAAAATCTCATTGCATTCCTTCAATGTAGTCGCAACGACCTTCTCGGTGAAAATGTGCTTGCCGGCCTGAGCGGCCGCTACCATCACGTCCCGGTGCATATTCGTCGGAGTATCGACGATGACTCCGTCGATATCGTCCTGCGCCAGCAGCTCGTTCAAATCGTCGTAGAACCGCACACCGCGTTCTTCAGCCTGCTTACGGCCGCGTTCGGCAATTTCATCCCATACGGCCACAATCTCGGTGCCGGGATGCTCGGTGGCTTGGCGGGCATAGTCATTGGCATGAACGTGCCAAAAGCTCAACATCGCTACTCTGATCATGATATGTACCTCCGTCTATTCAAGTATAATGCATTTCGGTATCGAAGCTGCAATGGATTTTAATCGAAATAAACCGCTTCGCCGGTCTCGGCGGATTTGTAAATGGCTTCGAGAATTTCCGACACGACACAAGCTTGCTTCGGAGTCACGATCGGCTGCTTGTCGTTCAATACCGCATCGATCCAGAGGCGAATTTCCGTATCCTGCATGCTTTCCTTTTTCCCGTCATAAAAATCGACGCCGCCTGCATCCAGACTCACCTTATTCATAAACAGCCGGCTGTGCTTTTCACCGTTAATGCGCAGTCCGTCTTCCATATCCGCGCCGCCTTCGGTGCCGCACAGCGTGCTTTTCGCTTCCTTGACGTCCAGTGTATTCAACGCCCAGCTCGATTCCAAGACGATGGTCGCGCCGTTCTTCATCGTAATCATGCCGAAGGCGGAGTCCTCGACCGTGAATTTCTTAGGATCCCATGGGCCCCATGCGTTGGCAGCGTTTTCTTTTTGCGAAAGCTTGTGGAACGTTGTGCCCAAAACCGCTTTCGGTTCATAGTTGTTCATCAGCCACAGCGTCAAATCGAGCGCATGCGTCCCGATATCGATCAGCGGGCCTCCGCCTTGCTTCTCCCCGTCGAGGAATACGCCCCAGGTCGGTACCGCACGTCGACGGATAGCGTGAGCTTTGGCATAGTAAATATCCCCTAGCTCGCCTGAATCACATACTTGCTTCAAATACATGCTGTCCGAGCGGAACCGGTTGTTGTAGCCGATCGTCAGCTTTTTGCCGGTACGTTCCGCCGCATCGGCCATCCGGCGAGCATCTGCCGCCGTTTTGGCCATAGGCTTCTCGCACATGACATGCTTGCCCGCTTCCAGAGCAGCGATGGATATTTCAGCATGGGAATCGTTAGGGGTACATACATGGATTACGTCGATTGTACGGTCGCTCAATAGCTCCGTATAGTTGTCATACACCTTGGCTCCGGCGACACCGTACTTATCGGCTGCTTGTTGAGCCCGTTCCTCAATAATGTCACAAAAAGCGACAAGCTCCACTTGCTCCAGCTTCACAAGACTTGGCAGATGCTTGCCTTTGGCAATGCCTCCACAGCCGATAATGCCTACTTTTAGCTTTGCGGACATCAGATATCTCTCCTTTGAAATAACGACTTGGCTTTATCTTAGCATGTTTGAAAAATCGTTTAAATTTCAAATAAATGACAAGCAGAAGTGCAAAATTGCGACGTCCGGAAACATATTTTTAACGTGGAGAAAAAGCTCTATCGAGGTCGTTTCACAGCGGAGCGACCGCGTTTCAAGGTAGCTTTTATCGCCAAATAGAAATTTCACATCCGATGACCTCGGAACGTTAACGATTCTATTGTGGTAGCTTTAGCACCTCATGGCGTCCTTGATGTAAAATGTACGTTTGTGCGTAGGGAGGAATAGGGTATGGGATTGCGGCCGCTGTTGAAGTCGTGTTCCTTTGAATTGTAGGCTTGTCGCGGTAGGAACACGAGCTTCAAAGGCGGACGCTGCCGCTCCTCCACCCCACACCCATTCCCTCTCTTGTTCTACTCTGAGAGTTGCGCTACGCAATAAAACTGCGGAATCCCCTTCATTCATCATCTCAATCTCAGAAATGAGGAACCGTTTCGCGAATCCACGACACGAACTTTATCCAATTATCTGTGATCATCGAATAGAATCTGCTTTAGAAAGTTTGTTTCCATATTTCTAACCTGTCTTAAATATAACAAAAGGAGCCACTCATGTGACTCCTAAACATTTTACTTTACTAATCTTATAAGAAACCATGGCGTGCATTTACAAGATCCCTTTCGGACTAATCACTGTATCGGATGTCCGCAAAGCTTCACTTCGAAGGCCTCACCGTTTGCAAAAACTCCCCGATGCGCCGCACAGCCTCACGCAATCGATCCTCTTCCTGGACAAGAGCGATTCGTACGTAGCCTTCCCCCTCTTTGCCGAAAGCATCTCCCGGTATGACGACAACGCCTGCTTTATACAGGATTTCCCGGGAAATTTGTCGAGCTGTCCAGCCTTCGGGAATTCGCGCCCAAATGAACATCGTCGCCCTCGGCCTGGGAATGGTCCAGCCGGCTGCTGCAAGGCCGTCAATCACGATATTGCGTCTGCGCTCATACAAGCCCGCCACAGACTCCCGCTGCTCCATATCCTCCTCCAATGCAGCAATTCCCGCTTCCTGTACTGCCAAAAACACACCGTAATCAATATTGGACTTCAAAACGCGGAGCGCGCGAACGGCGTCCTTCTGCCCCACCATAAAGGCGATTCGGCAGCCGGCCATATTGAAGCTTTTCGACAAGGAATGAAACTCAACCGCTACTTCTTTGGCCCCTTCGACTTCCAAAATGCTCATGGGACGAAAGCCGTCGAACGCCATTTCCGAATAGGCCAAGTCATGGACGACCAACAGCTCGTGCCGCTTCGCAAAAGCAACCAATTCTTCAAAGAACGGCCGCGTTGCGACAGCCGACAGCGGGTTGCTCGGGTAATTCAGCAGGATGAATTTGGCCTTGCGCAATACTTCCCCGGGTATTTCCTGCAATTTCGGCAAATAGCCGTTCTCTTCTCTAAGCGGCAAAAAATACGCTTCGACGCCGGCAAGCACCAGACTGGCCGAATAGATCGGATAGCCGGGGTCCGGTACCATAGCGACGTCACCCGGATCGCACACAGCCATCGCCAGGTGGGCAAGTCCGTCCTGCGATCCCATCAAGGTGACAATCTCCGATTCGGCGTCCAGCTCGACCTCGAAACGGTGCTTGTACCAGCGGGCTACGGCCTCCCTAAAAGCAGGGCTGCCTTCGGAGGTCGGGTATCCGTATACTTCCGGCTTGCGGACCGCCTGCTCCATGGCGCGAATGACCTTATCGGACGGAGGACGATCAGGGCTTCCGATCCCGAGATCGATGACGTCCATTCCGCTCGCTCTGACCTCTTCCTTCCACTGCGCCATTTCAGAAAAAATAGCGGATCCCAACTGGGATAGCCGCTTGGATTGGTAGTTTTTCATCGGTTGTGTAACCTCTCTCATATAATGAACTTCTGCTTAACATTCCATGGCAATTCACCGGGCATTTAGATGTTGCCGACTTTATGAACGAGCGACATCATGTAGAACAGGAAGCCCGCAAGAGCAAAGTAGGCGATGCCGAATTTCCAGCGAGCCGCACTCGGTACTTCGTAATATTTGTCGTTTTCGAAAGGCTCATAATCGACCTGGCAGTGAATCATCAGATGCAGGCCGTCTTCTTTTTGAATCCTTTCCAGCCGAGTAACGTGCGTTCGTCTTATGATTCCCTGCTGCATCAGCGGAATCGTCCCTTGAAAGCTCAAGCTATCCCAGACAACGCGAACATACTGCTGTCCATCCAAATCGGAGTACGTCACGAACGGCAAATCCCGTTTGTGCTCTTCGCCGGGAATTAAATAGCCCTGTTCAATCAAAGGCTCGGCCGGAATGAGGAAGCTTGCGTTGATCAGACGCTGCTCCCCGTGCTTGCGCTGCTTGACGAATTTTTTATACAAATCGTAAGCGAACATAACCCAGATGATCAGCAGGATCGGGTTAAAATGATAAATGATAAGAACGAGGCCCCCGACCAGGCCTACGAGCCATAACCAGCGGGAAACCGCGGTGGCGATTCGACCTCCGTCCAACGGATGGATCGGCAGAAGGTTGAACAGATTGATGAGAAACCCCGATAGCGCCAGGGAATAGAACAGCTTGCCGACGGAGGTATGATCGAAATAGATGCCGAGACCAAAGACGATAAGTGCGCCTACCGTTCCAAGCACCGGTCCGCCGATCGCTACATAAGCTTCCGTGACCGCATCTCTCGGATGACGCTTCATATTGATCATCGCCCCTACGAACGGGATGAATACCGGCGCGCTGACCGGCAGCCCTCTTTGCTTGGCGGCGATAACGTGCCCTAGCTCGTGGATCAGAATCAGCAGCACAAACCCGACGGAGAAGCCCCATGGGAACAATAACGCATACGCTCCGATAGACAGCAGCATGGACAAGAGGACACCGCCGAATTTCCCCATCTTCAGTAGCGACAGAACCCATTTGCCCTGAGCGAGAATAAAGGCTGCGGCCGCGCCGATCATCCATAAAGGATTTTTCTTTTGATTTTTAGGCTGCAACAGTGATTCGCTCCTTCCTACAGTCCATTAGCGGCCCCAGGCCTCTTCGTACTGCTCTTCTTTGTATCCGACCGTCACCTTGGTGCCGTCCGTAACGACTGGCCGTTTGATAAGCCTTCCATTGGAGGCTAACAGCTCGACTTTTTGCTCGTCGGTCATTTGCGGCAGCTTATCCTTCAGCTGCATTTCCTTGTATACTTCACCCGACGTGTTGAACCATTTTTTGATGTCGAGGCCGCTGTCGGCTATCATCTTTTTCAGCTCCTGTACGCTGGGAGGCGTATCAAATATGTGTATGGGCTCGATTTCCAGCCCTTTGGCTTTGAGCGATTTCATAGCGTCTCGGCACGTGCCGCATTTGGGATATTGGTATACGGTAACGGTTTTGCTCATGGTGGTCATTACTCCTTCTGGAACACAATGGTTTTCATTAAATTTTCGGCTAAAGCCGGTCTATTGTCAAGTTGACCCCAATATGGAAGCGCGTGTCTCAATATATACGAAAAAAAGACTTTGCGGTTTCCGCAAAGTCTCAGGCTATCGAGAAACCCTGGAGGAGTTTACGTCCGCCTTTGAAACCTGTGAAATTACATCTAAATATAATCAGTTTCACAGGCTTCAACAGCGAGGGGCATACCCCACCGGATTATACAACTTCTCGACAAGCTCACTTTGCAGCTTCCGCAAAGTCTCCTCATCCAAGATCATGCAGCAGGCGGATACACTGCTCCAGATCTTCCGGCAAAGGCGCTTGAAACTCGATCCACTGCTTGGTAGCAGGGTGGACGAAGCCCAGGGAGCAGGCATGTAACGCATGGCGCTCCAGCCCGAAGGCATCCTCCTGAGCCGCCGTGCCTAACTCTCCGTCGGGAGCTTTATTTCCGCTGCAGGCTTGATCATCATCGGACGGGCTTTCCATGCTGCGGCCCAACCCGCCCGCTTCCAGCTTATACAGCTTGTCGCCAAGCAGCGGATGGCCCAAATGCTTCATATGTACGCGGATTTGATGCGTCCTTCCGGTTTCAAGCCACAGCCGCACAAGCGTCGCTTCGCGGAATCGGCGCTCGACGCGGTAATGCGTTACCGCCGAATACCCGCTCTCCGTTACGATGCGGAGATGCGGCTGCTCCGGGTCTCGATCGATGGGCTCGTTCACCGTACCTTCGTCACTGGCGACAGCTCCGTGAACCAGCGCGAGATACTCCTTTTTCACTTCATGGGCCTGCATCTGTTCGGAAACCTGCTGATGGATGAACGGATTTTTGGCTACGGCAAGTGTGCCCGACGTCTCCTGATCGAGCCGGTGGATCGGCCGGAACCGGTAATTCCAGCCTTGCTGCTGCCAATAGTACACAACGGCGTTGGCCAGCGTATTCACGTAATGGCCGTGCGTCGGATGAACGATCATCCCAGCAGGCTTGTTCAGGACCAGCAGATGGTCGTCCTCGTACAGGATGGTCAAGGGCAGGTCCTGCGGCAAAATATCGTCGGACTGCTCCTGTTCCATCCGAACCTCCACGACATCTCCCGCTTGGACACGCACGCTGATATACTTGCGCTCCCCGTTGACCGTGATGCCCTGCTCCGTCAGCTTCAGCCGGGAAAGCAGCTTGCGCGACAGCCCCATCCGGCTCTGCAAAATCGTCTTGAGAAAAATTCCTTCTTCTTCAGGCGAGACATGATAGACAAGCGGTTCATAGTAAGGCTTCATTTACGGCGAAACACCTCGGCGCTGCGTGCATACTCCACATCCTGAACACCGCTTCTCACATTGGCCAGCCGGGCGACCGTAAAGAAGAAATCCGACAGCCGGTTCAAATAACGGCGAACCTGCTCGTTGATCGGCTGGGTTCTGGCAAGCGTCACCACCCGGCGCTCGGCACGGCGGCAGATCGTCCTGCAAACGTGCAAAGCGGATGAAGCCTGAACCCCTCCGGGCAAAATGAACTTTTTAATGTCCGGCGTCTCCGCGTCATATTTATCAATCCATGTCTCCAGCCTGTCGACCATCTCGGCCGTCACCTTGTAAGGCCGCAGCTCCTGCTTAAGCAGCGCCAGGTCGGACCCGCAGTCAAACAGTTCGTGCTGCACTTCCAGCAAGTCAGCCAACAAATCGGCGAATATCGCCGGATCAAGGAATCCCATCGCTTGACCGACAAAACAATTCAGCTCGTCGACCGTGCCATAAGCCTCCACTCGCACGTCATCCTTGTCGACTCGGCCTCCGATGACCCCGGTTTGTCCGGCATCGCCGGTTCGCGTATAAATTCTCACACGTTCTCCTCCTTCAAGTTTCGTACTCCCATCATCTCATAGAGACGCTCCATATCCAAGTGGCTTCTTACGTGATCCGCCAGCCGGTCGAACGCCGCCTCTCGTCTTGCCTGAAACCGCAGCTCCGCAGGAGCAGGCTCCAGTCCCTTGCTAAGGCGGAGCTCGTTCAGCCACGCCCGGCGGAAATCGTCGTTATGCAAAATTCCGTGCACATACGTCCCCCAGCACTTGCCGTCTCCGGTTACGGCGCCATCCGCATGGACGCCCGTACCCCCATCGGGGTCCAGCAGCTGAAACGGGTGCTCTACAGGCTGCAGAAAGCGGGTTCGGCCCATGTGAATCTCGTAGCCATGGATCGGGTAACGCTCCTCCTGAGGGGAGATGCCTTCCTGGTTTCCGTACAGCTGCGTCCAGCCTTCGGCACGAACGGTACGCTTGTCTGAGGTAAACACGGTTTCGGTTGGAAAAAGGCCCAGTCCTGCCGTTTCCGGACGGTCCGATTCAACCAGCTCCGGATCGAGCAGCCGCTCGCCCATCATTTGATATCCTGCGCATATGCCGACCATCCGGCCGCCTTGCCCTACATGGTTCAGCAGCGCTTGCTCCAGCCCGGTCTGGCGCAAAAAGAGCAGGTCGTCGACCGTATTTTTACTGCCGGGAAGCAGAACGGCATCAGGCTGTCCCAGCTCATCCGGCGTCTGGACAAAGCGCAAGCTGACGTCGGATTCATACAGCAGCGGATCGATATCCGTAAAGTTGGACAGCCGGGGCAGACGGATCACTGCAATATCCAGAGTCGATGCGGACGCACTTTCCGTCTCCATTATGCCGGCTGCACTAGCTGATCTTCCCCTAGTCAGCACGCCTGTAGCCAGCTTGCGGTCGAGCGAAGCCGAGTCCTCATCCTCCAGCTCCAGATCAGGCAAGTAAGGAACGACGCCGAGCACCGGCTTGCCGGTACGATTCTCGAGCCAATCCAGCCCAGGCTGCAGCAGCGTCACATCGCCGCGGAATTTGTTGATGATAAAGCCTTTTACACGGTCCCGTTCTTCCTCGCTCAAAATGTCCAGCGTACCGACAAGGGAAGCAAATACACCGCCGCGATCAATGTCGGCGACCAGCACAACCGGCGCATCGGCCCAACCTGCCAGCCGCATGTTGACGATATCGCGGCTTTTCAGGTTGACCTCCGCAGGGCTCCCCGCTCCTTCAAGCACAACAACATCATGCGATTGTCTTAGTCTTCGCAGCGAATCCTTGACGATGATCTCCGCTTCGTCCAAATATTTCTCGCGATACGTCCTTGCGTCCAAATCGCGGTAAGGCTTCCCATGTACGACCACCTGGGAAACCATATCTTTTTTCGGCTTCAGCAGAATAGGGTTCATATCGGTAGTCGCGGGAATACGGCAGGCGTCGGCCTGCATCCCTTGAGCGCGCCCAATCTCCTTGCCGTCGGGAGTCACGTACGAATTGAGCGACATGTTCTGCGATTTGAAGGGAGCTACGCTCAAGCCGTCCTGCAGCAAAATACGGCATAGCGCCGTAGTAATAAGGCTTTTGCCCGCATCCGAGGACGTTCCCTGCACCATAAGCGTTGCAGCTAGTGACGATTCAGCACCGACGACAGCCGGGGAAAGGCCCGCGCTCCGCTCCGTCCCGCTAACAGAATCGATAGAGCCCGTTCCACTCTGTATTGCCAAAGCCCCGCCTGCCCCTGCGGCTTCCTCACGATAGGCTTGAACGATCGGCGGCGCCGTTGGAAGCGAAACAACCGAAGCTTCCACATGCAACGGCTTTCCGTCACCACGCCCGAGCAGCTCCAGAATCGATGCCTGAAGCTCGCGAACCAGCCGCTCGTTGTCCTCCCGCAAACGAATGGCAACCCGGACATAAGTCTCGTCCAGCCCCGGAAACAGCGATGCGTCGCGGATAAGTACGCCTCTCTTTCCCATTTCCGTCTGCAGCTCTTTGACTTGAAGTCTCAGACCACGAAGCGAAAACAACAAATAGTTCGTTTGGCTGGGCGTTACGATCAAGCCGAGCGACTGCAGTCTTGCCACGAGCCATGGGCGCTCCTCCAAAAGCCAAGCATGCGTGCGCCGTTCGAACTCGTCGTCATCCAACACGGCGGCTCCAACCAATTGAGCCAGCGTATTGACGCTCCAATGTACTTGCTGGGCGCGCATCTCCGCGATGCGATCAGGATGGGCAACGATGAAGCCAAGCCGCAGTCCCGGGATCGAGTAAAACTTCGTCATCGAACGAATGACCATCAAATGCCGGGACCGAGCGGCTTGGCGGATTAACGAAATATTCTGTTCATTAGGACAGAAATCAATAAATGCTTCGTCCAAAATGACCGGCTTGTCCGTTCTTGCAAGCAGCTCTCTTACATCCTGCGGCAGCAGACGACCGGTCGGATTGTTCGGAGAGCCGAGAAACAAAAGATCCGAATCGGCAAGCGCCTCCTGTACTTCCTGCTGCTGCAGCGTGAATTCGTCCGCTTCATCCAAGCGGATTTCACGGATGGTTCCGCCCGTTTTGTTGACGGCATCCTCGTACTCCGAGAAGGACGGCCGCGCCAATCCCGTCACCTTCGGGCGAATGACGCGTACCGCAAGATCGATCAGCTCCGCCGCTCCGTTGCCTGCCAGAATTGACTCCGTCGGAATATTATACTTCTCCGCCAGCTTACCGATAAGCTCGCGAACCGCAGGATCCGGATAAGCGATCACGTCGCGCCAGCGGTCCCGCAAAATCGTCTGGACAGCCGCAGGCGGCCCCAGCGGGTTCATATTCGAGCTGAAATCTAGAAATTCGTCCTTGCTTTTCCCGAACATTTCCGCCGCCGTCCACAGATCGCCTCCATGACCGTGCCGTTCCAGCATGGTGAATCCCCCTTTCTCGTATAGGTTATTATATATATCCCTTCATCCTTTACTTCGGGCTCGGACAATGCTGCCGAACGAAGCTCACACATAGCGGATAACGCCGTACAGCACCAGCAGCAGCACCGTCTCCAGCACTTCGTTCAACGCCCCGTAAGTATCGCCGGTAAGACCTCCCAGCTTGCTGCTGAGAAACCGGCTGATCATAGCCCCTCCTAGCCCACTGGTCAATACAGCCGAGCCGACGATAATCAGTCCATGTACGGAAAAAGGACCCTTCCCCAGGCAAACCACCAGCAGCCAAGACAGCAGCAGCGCAACCGCCGTATGGATCGCCAAATGCTTCGCTCCAAGCCCGCGAAAAAACGATCCGAGCCCTCCCCCGCCTTCCTGCCCTTGTCTGGCATAAGGCCAGCAAGCTATCGCAACGACCATATACCAACGGCTCCACAATGTGGCTAGCGGCAGGGCAAACAAGGTGCTTTCCCAGCTCAGAGGCAGCCATTGCTGGAGCAGCGTCCATTTGCACAGCAGCAGCAGGACGCAGGCGATGACTCCCATGGCTCCCACCCGGCTGTCCTTCATAATCTCCAGCATTTTCTCCCGCGACCGGTAGCTGAAAATGCCGTCCGCCGTGTCCATCAATCCGTCCAGATGCAAGCCTCCGGTCATAGCGATCCAGCATACGAGCATAATCGCCGCCGTAACGCCCGGAGACAGCCAGCCTTGAAACAGCAATCCGGCGCAGCCGAGCAGCACACCCAGAACCGTTCCGACAAGCGGATAAAATACGACGCTTCGGCGAAACAGCGCATCGTCGTAATGCAGTGTCACCGGAACGGGAAGCCGGGTCAAAAATTGAAAGGCTGCGGCACAGCCCGCCAACCCTTTTACCATAAAGTCCAGCCAAGTGCGCACAACAGCCCTCCCGCAATCAAAATGCTTACGCCGTACAGCAGACGTACGGTCTGGACAATATCGTCCATCCGCCGTTCCCGGAGCGGCCAGCCCATCCGGGCCCGTTCGCTGGTCCGGCCGTGGTATACGTTGGTGCCGCCCAGCTCAATGCCGAGCGCTCCCGCAACCGCCGATTCCGGGATGCCGCTGTTCGGGCTCGGATGCAGACGGGCAAAGCGGAACACCGCCTTGGTTGCCCTAACCGCCGAGCAGCCTTTCCGGCAGGCGGCGACCGCCACAAGCAGCAATCCGGTCAAGCGTGCCGGAATCCAGTTCATTACATCGTCCCAGCGAGCTGACGCCCAGCCGAAATATAGGTATTTGTCATTTTTATAGCCAACCATGGAATCGAGCGTATTCGCCGCACGATACAGCATAGCAAGCGGAGCCGCTCCTACTAAAGCATAGAGCAG
This sequence comes from Paenibacillus sp. NPDC056579, assembly GCF_042793215.1. Classification (NCBI taxonomy): domain Bacteria; kingdom Bacillati; phylum Bacillota; class Bacilli; order Caryophanales; family Paenibacillaceae; genus Paenibacillus; species Paenibacillus sp. NPDC056579. Next base: position 94,243 of record NZ_JBHTVD010000002.1, on the reverse strand, counting down.
CGGAGATACGACTGCATCCACCGTATTTTCGGCTACCGTCTCCACCGTAGCCCTTGTCAGTTCAGCTTCGCCCAGCTGCGATGTATCCCGTCCTACAATGTAGCCTGTGTAGGTACGGGCCTCCTCCATCCGTCCCTCCGACAAAGGAATGAACACTTTCATCGCAGCGTCCTTCAACCCTTTGATGGCAATGGTCGTCGAGATGAACCATGTGTTAACCGCATAACCGAGCCACGGGTGAAACGCTCTGGCCGCCCATAGCAGAAGCCCTATCACTGCAAATGCTACCGCCAGAGTGGAAACGGTCAGCATCACCCCGCGCAGACGCTGCGATGCGGGAGAACCGTCGCGGGAGCTCCCTGACGGGTGCAACTTCGATTCCACCCAGCGAATCCACTGTCCGATCCGGATAACCGGATGCGTCGGCCAGCGCGGATCGCCGACCCACCAATCAATAACAATGGCAGCGACAAGCATCCATGCCGTCTCCTGCCAGGAATAAAACAACACCTTCGTCCACCGCCCGCTCTATTGCCGAAAGCCGCTACAAGCTAAAAGCCCGGCTCTTGAGTTCTATCGGAATGCCGGCTGTCACAAGGAATACTTGCTCCGCCTCGCGAGCCAGCCGCTGGTTCATGATGCCCGACAAATCGCGAAATTGCCGGCCCAGCTTGTACTCGGGCACAAGACCGTACCCGACTTCATTGGTAACCAATACGAGATTACGGCCACTATCGGCGAAACGCCGGCAGGCGGCAACCAGCTGATCCAGCTCTCCCTTCACACGCTGTTCCGCATCCGGCTCCTGCTCATAACGGAGCAGCCAGTTGGACAGCCATAAGGTGAGACAATCGATCAGAACTACCGGAGCCTTCGGGCTGCCGGCAGCTTTTTCTGCCCCTGTTTCCGTATTCAACGCCCATTGCATCAGAGCCCCCGCAAGCTCATACGGCTGCTCCACGGTGGTCCACCGGTAGCCGGCTTCATCCCGCTGCTGTCTGTGCAATGCGATCCGATCCTTCATTTCCTCATCATACGCCTGGGCCGTGGCGATGTAAACGCCCTCCCCGGCTAAACTCGAAGCGTATGCCTCGGCAAAAGAGCTCTTGCCGCTGCGCGCTCCTCCCGTTACCAAAACGAGCATAAGTCCTCCTCCTTCTCACTTATTGATCGGATGAGGATATCCCCGCCGAAGCGAACGAAGCCATCTCCTTCATCACCTTCACCGATGCTTCAATGAGCGGGAAAGCCAGTACGGCTCCGGTCCCTTCTCCGAGCCGCATATCCATATGCAGCATCGGCGACAAGCCTACAGCTTCCAGCAGGCGCGCATGCCCCGTTTCCTGCGACAAATGCGAGGCGATCATATACGATACGCTCTGCGGAGCGATTCGGCTGGCAATCAGAGCCGCAGCCGACGATATGAAGCCGTCGATGACGATAGGGCGGCGATGCAGCGCAGCCCCCAGAATGACGCCGGTGAGACCGGCAATCTCCACCCCCCCCAGTTTGGCTAACACATCGATCGGATCGTCCGCATCGGGCTGATTCAGCTTAATCGCGCGCTCAATGACCGCTTGCTTATGAAGCAGCTTCTCATCGTTGATGCCCGTCCCCCGGCCGACCGCAGTCCCGATGTCCGTGCCTGTAAGCACGGCTAACAGAGCGGAGCTCGCCGTAGTATTGCCTATCCCCATCTCGCCTGTAGCGAACAGTGAATAGCCGTCGTCGACGAGCTCTTTGACGAGATCGATGCCGACTTGAATCGCCTGCAGAGCCTCTTCCTCCGTCATCGCCGCTTCCTTCGCCATGTTACGCGTCCCCTTGCGCACTTTGCGCGAATAGAGCTGCGGATGATCCAGCTCGGCATTAACGCCGATGTCGACACATACGACATCCGCTCCGGCATGCCGCGACAATACATTGACGGCCGCTCCGCCGTTCAGGAAGTTAAGCACCATCTGCGGCGTTACTTCCGCCGGAAATGCGCTCACACCTTCCTCGCACACTCCATGGTCGCCTGCCATGACGATAACCGCCTTTTTCCCTAAGGACGGTACGGTCTCTCCTGTAATGCCCGCCAGCTGCCGGGCTACCTCCTCCAGCCTGCCGAGGCTCCCCGGCGGCTTGGTCAATTGATCGAGGTGACGGCCCGCCGCCTCGATGGCTGATGAATGCAGCGGCCCTATTTCGGCCGCAAGCTGATACAATGACGCTTTAGACATCCGTATGACTCCTCTCCCTAGCTTTATTAGACACAGCGCCCTCTGCGGCGCTCTGCAGCAATATTTGCGGTACACCCGATACCGGATGCTTAAGCACGATCGGCTGAGTCCGATACACCTGCTCCAGCAGCTCGCTGCGGATCACTTCCTCCGGTCTCCCGATGCCGACGATCAGCCCTTCCTGCAGCATCATCAGCCGGTCGCAATATTGCGACGCCAAATTCAGCTCATGAAGGACGGCTACCACCGTCAACCCGGATTCCTGCTGCCACGACCGGATCCATTCCATCATCTGCACCTGGTATCCGATATCCAGGTAAGTGGTAGGCTCATCCAGCAGCAAAAGCCGCGGCTGCTGCGCCATGACCTTGCCAAGCGCCACACGCTGCCGCTCACCGCCGCTCAGCCGGTCGATGCTGCGGTGCTGAAGCTCCTGCAGCTGCAGCCGCTCGACGATGCCGTCGATCAGCTGCTCCGCATCGTAAGCTCCCTTCTCGTCGCCAAGCCAATTTTGGAACGGGTACCGTCCCATCCCGATAATCTCCCGCACCGTGAAGCCAAGGGGCGGCAGCGCATCCTGCTGCAGCACGGCGGCCCATTGCGCGAGCTGCTTGCGCGGATACAGATGCGCCTGCTTGCCCTCCAGCAGCACTTGGCCGGATGCCGGCTTCTCGATGCCGGCAATGAGCTTGAGCAGCGTCGATTTGCCGCTGCCGTTAGGCCCAATGATGCCGAAGCATTCCCCCTGCTGTACGGAGAACCGGATTTGCTTCAATACGGTCTGCCCGTTATAGGCAAGACCGGCATCGTCTGCCTCGATGATCTCGTTCGGCATCCCTTACGCCCCCCTTCACTTATCAGTCGCAGCGCAGAGCTGCGAGCTCCGTCAGCGATATCCGATCGACTAGCCTCCGGATATCCGCTTGTTTCTTTTCAGCAAATAAGCAAAAAACGGCGCCCCCATAAAAGCCGTCACTACCCCTAAAGGAATTTCCGTCGGACTAAGCAGCGTTCGGGCCAGCGTATCCGCCCACAATACGTAGAAAGCGCCGCCAATGATCGATAAAGGAAGCAGCAGCCGGTAATCCGGCCCGACCAGCAGTCGCAGCAAATGCGGGACGATCAGTCCTACGAAGCCTACGACGCCCGATACGGACACGGCTGCCGCAGTAACCAGCGTTGCGCATGTGAGCACAACCACCTTCGTCCTCTCGACACGGATGCCCAGGTAGGCCGCCTGCTGCTCCCCAAGCGCAAGCAAATTCATAGCTCGGCCATATCCGAGCAAAATCAGCGCGCCTGCTGCCAAATAAGGCAGCAGTACGAGCGAGAACGACCACCCCCGAAGCGCGAGGCTGCCCATTAACCAGAACACGATTTCATTAATGACCTGCTTCGACATGGTCACCATCAGCGACACGAAGGCGCCGAGAAATGCCTGCATGACGACGCCGGACAAAATTAACGCCTCCATGCGCAGCTTTCCGTCGGTCCTGGCCAGCAAGAGTACAGTCACCAGCGACAGGACGCCTGTGAAAAACGCCACTACCGGTACCGTCCAGATGCCCAGCAGCGCAAACTGCAAACCGAACAAAATGAGAAAGGACGCGCCGACCGAAGCGCCCGAGGAAACGCCGAGCGTATACGGGTCGGCCAGCGGATTGCGCAGCACTCCTTGGAAGGCGGCTCCCGCAATGCCGAGCGAGGCTCCGACGAGCAGCCCTAACAGCACGCGCGGGAATCGGACGCGCCAGATGATCTGCTCGGAGGCCGGCTGCCAGTCCGGCTGCACGGATGTGCCGATCCACGGCACGTGATGCAGCAATATTTTCCACACGTGCACAATGGGCACATGAACCGTACCGATCGACAAGCTGATCGTCACGGAAAGAAGAAGGAGCAGAATCCCCGCTCCTCCCCAAACGGTTAGCCTCCGTTTCATCCTATTTCACCAATTCCGGATAGATGCCCTTGGCAACCTCCAGCAGACCTGCCGTAATGCGCGGCCCCGGACGGCTGATCGTGTCCTTGTCCACCCCGGACAGCTTGTTGTTTTTGACGGCGTCGATCGAAGCCCAGCTGCTGCGCTCCTTAATAATTTGATCCATCGATTTTTTCGATTGCTCGTCGATCAGGTTTTTCGGGTACAAAATGACCTGCGGGTTGTCCGCAATCACTTTTTCCTCGTTAAGCTTGGCATAACCCGTAACGTTGGAAGATACGTTAATGCCGCCGGACAGAGTGATCAGCTCATCCATGAACTCGCCTTTTCCTACCGTCCAGCCCGGAGAGAACTCGATAAACACCTTTTTCTTCTGCTCCGGCTTCAAATCCTTCACGGCATCCGTCACCTTCTGACGATCCGCTTTCATCGAAGCGACGAGCTTCTCCGCCTGCTCCTGCTTATCGAAGATTTGGCCGAACATAATAATATTGTTCATTACGTCGTCGATCGTCTTCGGCTCCACCTTGAACATGTTGACCTTCAAGCCTCTCAGCTGCTCCACGACAGGAACCTTCATCGATACGCCCGTCAGTACGACATCGGCATTAGCACCGATCAGTGCCTCTTCATTCGGCTTCACGATGCTGCCCATCTTCGGCTTCGACTTCGCTTCCGCCGGATAATCGCAGAAATCGGATACCCCGACCACTTTATCTCCCAAGCCCAGAGCGAACAGCGTCTCCGTCTCGCTCGGGGATACCGATACGATACGGAACGGCGCTTTCTCGAAGGTAAACTCTTTGCCTGTCGCATCTTTCACCTTGATCGGATATACCGTCGCTTTGGCTTGAGCGGCCGGCTGACCGGTTTGATTCCCGCCCGCCTTGGGAGGATCAACCAAATTGCCGGTTGCCGGAGGCTGTGTTTGCTGCGGTTGCTTCGGCGCACAGCCGGCGGCGCTGAATACCAGCGCAAGGCCCAGTACGGCGGCCAGCCATTTTTTCGTGCTTTTACGTGAATGATTGCTTGTCATATCCATATAACTCCCTTTTCTCTTCCGAGATGACCCCGGAATCTTATCAATTGTATTGCTATTAACTAAAAACCGGAAACCGGCTTGGAAAGCAGCAAAAAAATCCCTCTGATTCATTTGTGGAAAAGGAATCAGAGGGCTTACGGCTTATCAAACGGCAATCAGGCTCTCAACCGAGAACCGTTTGTGCGTGACGCTCCTTTTTTCCTCGAAAAGGTCGGTCGGTATTCGAACGAGGCAGGTTTCCTGACTTATGGATCTTGCGACGCCTCGCCTTCCCATTCCCGTGACAGGGTACAGTGGCTTCATGAGGGTCACTCCAAATACAGTGGCGGGACCGTGCCGGATTGTCACCGGCTTCCCTTTTAACCCGCAAGCAAGCTTCCTGCTCGCAGGCACCTCTTCGAATCTATGAAATTATGAATCCGATACCTGGTAGCACCTTGAACTATCACTGTTGTATGTCGCTTGCCTATTTTTGAGCGATGATCTTCATCACTTGCATCACTTTATCCTGATTTTTGGCATTGGCCGGGACGAAAGCTACCAAATCCTTGCCGTTCAGCTTCAGCTCCGTGAACCATTTGGACTGCTCCAAAGGAATCCCGTACAGATGCTTTTCTTTTTTCGCAGCCCCGTCTTTGGTGTCTACCGGCAATTCCAGCACACCGTCAGGGAAATCCTCCTGCTTCGCCACATTATCCAGACTGACATAGCCGCCCTGCTGGCCGATTTGCTTGAATTGCTCCGTAGGTACGACAATGATGCCGTTCTCCCCCGCAGCGATTTCCACTATTAATTTCTCCATAGAAAAAATCGGTGTCGTCACGATGCTAACGGTCGGCGCCGTTCCGACTTTCGTCTGCAATGCCGCCTGCAGCTTGTCTCCCACCTCGGCAGGAATGCCATTGGACCCCATCATAAACATCGGTACGTCGGCCTTCGGCCCTCCGCCGCAGCCGGCAAGCACTGCCAGCAGCATCAGCATAAGCATGATTTTGCCTCTCATGATCCCTCTCCTTATGCAATCTTTACGCGAGAATTCCTCTCTATTTCTAGCCCTCATCATATCATAAAAGTCGAGGTTGTATCAAAAAAGATAAGAAGGGAATATGTGTTGCACAAATCGCTTTCGCCTTACCGTTTCGTCAGCAACGAAAAAGGAACCTCACCGGTTCCTCTTGTATTGATTCATATATTCATTGATTTTTTTATCCAGCATCATGCTGATCTCTACGACGTTCGGAGAAGTCAGACTTTTCTCGCGCTGAACAAGCTGCTCCAGCTCCAAACGCAGATTATAAATTTCTTCTTCTAAAGATAAGGCAGATGAAGACTGTTTCTTTTTTCCAAAAATCCACTTGGCTCGATCATCTTTCTCTCGAATCCAGCTAATATCCATATACTGCCTAAGCCGATATTCAGGAAAAGCCATTTTCATCCCCCCTTCAAAAGCATATCTTTAGACTCAGAAGTCTCATACGAGAATAATGGCATGAAACTTCTATACTATTAAAGATACCAGTTTTTCACGAGGTTGGAAATGACTACTTTTGTCGAAACTATAATTTACGGATAAAATTACCTATTCTGTCAATTGCTTCGAGCAGCTGGTTGACCGAAGTAGCGTAAGAACAGCGTACAAAGCCCTCCCCGCCCAGTCCGAACACGTGCCCGGGCACGGCTGCAACCTTCGCTTCATGCAACAGACGCTGGGCAAAATCCTCCGAGCTTAGGCCTGTAGACGCAATGGAAGGGAATGCATAAAATGCGCCTTGCGGCTCATGACACTCCAGACCGATCTCACGGAAGCCCTGCACAACCAGACGGCGCCGCTGATTATAAGACTCTACCATGCGGTCCTTTTCTTCCATCCCGTTCTTCAACGCTTCCAGAGCTGCCACCTGACCCATCGCCGGAGCACACATTACCGTATACTGGTGAATTTTGAGCATCGCCGAAATCAAATCCTTATGACCGCAGGCATAGCCCATTCTCCAGCCCGTCATGGCGAACGCCTTGGAAAAGCCGCTGACGAGAATCGTCCGGTCGCGCATTCCCGGAATCGATGCGAAGCTCACGTGCTTTTGCTCATAGGTCAGCTCGGCATAAATCTCGTCGGAAATAACAATCAAATCGTGCTCTTCGACGATTTTGGCGATCGGCAGCCAATCCTCGTAGGTCATGATGCCACCGGTCGGATTGCTTGGATAACAGAGGATCAGCACCTTCGATTTCGGTGTGATGCTCGCTTTTAACGCTTCCGGCGTCAGCTTGAAGTTATCCTTGGCGAACGTTTCAATGCCTACCGGAATCCCTCCGCCGATCCGTGTAATCGGTGAATAGGATATGTAGCACGGCTCCGGCACGAGCACTTCATCTCCTGGCACGATCAAAGCCCGCAATGCCAAGTCAATGGCTTCACTGCCGCCAACCGTAACGAGAATTTCATCTGCCGGCTCATACGGCGTATGGAACGAATCGTACAAATACTCGGCGATAGCTTCCCTCAGCTCGGGCATGCCTGCATTGGGCGTATACTTCGTATTGCCGCGCTCCAACGAATACACACAAGCTTCACGCACATGCCATGGCGTACAGAAGTCCGGCTCGCCGACGCCGAGCGAAATAATGTCCTTGCTCGCGCTGACGAGATCAAAAAACTTGCGGATGCCCGAAGGCGGTATCTCTCTTACTAATGGCGCCAAGTAATCCGACATGGATTTGGAAGTGGTTCCTTGCTGTTGGTTGATCATCGCTATTCATCCTTTACGGTGAAATTAACATACGGCGATCGTCCTCATGGTCTTCAAAAGTGATGCCGTCCTGCTTGTATTTCTTTAAAATAAAATGCGTTTTGGTCGATAACACGCGATCGATCGGAGACAATTTGTTCGACACGAAGCCTGCGACCTCTTTCAGCGTTTTGCCTTCGATTTCGACAAGCAAATCGTACGCTCCGGACATGAGGTAAACGGATTTGACTTCTGGATATAAGTAAATGCGCTCCGCAATAGCGTCGAAGCCGCGGCCGCGCTCCGGTGTAATTTGTACTTCGATCAAGGCCGTAACCTTCTCGTTGTCTACCTTCGCCCAGTTTACTATAGGCGCATACTTAATAATGACGTGCGCTTCCTCGAGCTGTTTGATCGCTTCCGTTACTTCCGCCTCCGAGGCTCCCAGCATGGTCGCAATTAAAGCAGGCGTTCTTCTCGCGTCTTCCTTAAGCAGCTCAATAATACGCATTTTAAACTGTTCCATCGGTGGTTAACCCTCCTCAAATATACCCTGCGAAGCGAAAACAAGATGCCCATTCCTTTTGCTGCAGGGAACCCGGCACACAACCCGGCATAGAACTGTCCCCGTTAAGCATGCTCTCAAATTTTCGCTAAAAAAATACAAACTAAATTATTACTTCATATTACACCCAACCGCAGACTTTTTGCAAAATAAAATTCACCGTGCTCGGCAACCTCAACCGGAGCGCGCCCTCTGCAAGCAAAAAAGCCCGCGGACACGGCGGCCCGGGGCTGTATCTTATGGGGATGTTGTTGTTACAAGTCAGATGCGTTGAATGGAAAGCAGCTTGCGCATGTAGGCTTCAATATCCCTGTTTTTGTAATCCTGAAGCACGGTAAATTCATAATGATTACCTGCTCCGCTCTCGTCGGCCAGCCTGCCTAATCCGACCAGACGTCCTTTATCGTAAGCGGCGACGACGCAGCGGCTTTGGCAATACGTTTCATATACAAGTCCGGATTCGCTGCCATTCTCCTCGACGGAAGCCAGAAGCTCCTGTAGCTGTCCTTGTGCAGGAAGCACATTATCCAATGCAATGATCAAAGCAATCACCTTCCTACTGAGTTCTTATGTTTATAATTATACATGTACATGTATTTTTATTCAATACTTATTCAGCATATTTACATAATGTTTACGTCCCGATTTTTCAATGCAAAAAAGCGCCCCGGACGAGGCGCTGTGCTGTGAGATCCCCTTTTTACCCAAGGGGACGTGCGGTATCTCTGCTTGCGAAACCAGTTTTCCTACGAAAAACTTATCTATGGAGTAACCCAGTTTATCTGAAAATGCTAAAAGGGGATCTCCCGGAAGAGCGCAGGCTGCCGCTGGAGGTAGGTCCCCGCGGGTACCCTTGCAGCTTTTTCCGTGCTTAGGGTTTCACAGAAAAACAGCACCTCGAACGAGGCGCTGAGCTTTGAGCAAATTTTTTTGTGTTAGGGTGGCGAGGGATGCCGGCATCCAATACTTTAAGCTGCCCTCAAGTACAGACCTTACGTCACCATTACATCCTAACGTTCTGTAGCAGGGTGATCGGACCGTAGATCCGCTATTCCATCAAAAAGTGGTCAATTTGCAGGGCGATCGGACTACAGATCCGTTATATTACCAAAAACTACTGTTTTTTGGGGTGAAATCTGCAAATAGCGGACTCTCGGTCCGATAGCACTGCAAAAGCAGCATCAATCCAATAAATAGCGGATTTCCTGTCCGATAGGTTCGCCTTGCCCTAGTTCGACGGGCTACATTTCTGTACATTCGCTCCAGAGGATTCCACAACAACAGCGCAAATGGGAAATTCACCACTGATACTCCGCCGCGGAAGCTTACAGTCCATTTCGAGTTTCACAGGCTTCCCTTATGAGAAAATGCCCATGCTCAAATAACGTTCTCCGGTATCCGGCGCAATGCACAAGACACGCTTGCCTTTGCCGAGCTTCTTGGCAATTTGCAAAGCCGTCCATACCGACGCTCCCGAAGAAGGCCCTACAAGGATGCCTTCTTTGCTTCCCAGCTCCCGGGTCGTACGCAGAGCGTCCTCATCGGCAACCTGAATAATTTCATCATATACATTCGTATTAAGTATTTCCGGCACGAAGCCAGGGCTTGTCCCAACGAGCTTGTGCGGACCCGGCTTACCGCCCGACAACACCGGCGAACCTTTCGGCTCCACGACGTAAATCTTAATGCCGGGGATGTTCTCCCGCAGCACTTCCCCGGTGCCCGTAATCGTCCCGCCCGTTCCGGACGTCGCCACGAACGCATCCAGCTTGCCTTCCATCTGCTCGATAATTTCCATAGCGGTCGTCGTCCGGTGAATATCCGGATTCGCCTTGTTCTCGAACTGCTGAGGAATGAAGCTGTTCGGAATTTCGTCTCTCAGCTCCAAAGCGCGGCGGATCGCCCCAGGCATTCTTTCCTCCGCCGGAGTGAGCTCGACGTTAGCGCCGTATGCTTTCAATATGTTAATACGTTCCTTCGTCATATTGTCAGGCATGACAAGAATCGCCTTGTACCCTTTGGCCGCGGCGTTCATGGCGAGACCGATTCCCGTGTTTCCGCTGGTCGGCTCGATTATCGTCGCTCCGGGCTTCAGGATGCCGTCTTTCTCCGCCTGCAAAATCAGATTGAAAGCCGCGCGGTCTTTCACGCTGCCGCTTGGGTTGAAATACTCCAGCTTCACATATACATCCGCGTCGTTTTCGCCCGTCATCCGGCCTAGCCGTACCGCAGGAGTGTCTCCGATAAGCTCCGTAATACTATTAACCATCCGATTGTTTTTCGTCATTATGCCAATCCCCTTCCGTACCTTTCCGTCCTGCTGAACGCAACACCTTATCGTCCTAATTGTAACGGCGGTCTACGTTTTGTCAAGGCGAGAGGCTTGCGCACTCATGTCATGCGCGGTCATGCAAGCTTACCCGAATAAGGAAGCATAGCTTAAGGAGCTAGGCTTTGTTCCCCGCCTGAGCCGCCTTACCTCCAGCAACTCTGCGCATGAAAAACCACGCGGCAAGCGGAGTACTGCCTATTCCGAGCAGCAGCCAGTTCATGGCGGACGGCGCCGAAGTTAGGGTGACGATAAGAATAAAGATGGCGGTCCCCGATATTCGCCCGATATTAAGCGCGAGCTCGCGCATAACGATATATTCTTCCCTTAGCCTTACGCTGTCGGCATTCCCGCCAATGAGGTCAAATACGGATGAAGTCATCGGAATCGAATAAAGCGGGAAAAACACGCCGACTCCAATCCCGAAGATGAGTAATGTCAGAAAATTTACTTTCCAGAAGAAAGGCAATATGACAGCAACCATCGCAATGGCTCCGATCAGCATCGCGCCTCTTCGGTATTTCGGCTTCAACAGGCGGCCTGCGATCATGAAGCTGACCAGGGAAACGGCGGAAGTGATGAGAGAGAAGTTACCCAGCTTCATCTCATTGCCGGTATGAACGAACACAAGCAGGCCGATCATGAACCCGAATACCCCTTCGCGAACGCCTTGAGCGACAAGCCCCATGAATACGGTTCTCCACATCGTACCCTTTTCCCTCAGACACCTCAGCGTAAGAAACCACTCGTAGTGGCCTACGGATTTGCGTTTTTTCAGAAAAAAGCTGCAGATGACCCCCAAAATGAAAACAGCGAGCGAAATCGTAAAAATAACCCGGTATCCGTTCGTTTGCTTCAAATGGACGATCAAAAAGCCCGATATCCAAGGAGCGATCATCCCCGCTCCCGAGCCGAGCAGCCCCGCCCAGCCGTTAAACCGGTCCCGGTTGCCGGGATCCGTCACTTCAAAGTAAACGACATTGAAGGCAAGCCAGAACAATCCGGACGCCACGCCTTGAATGACTCCCAGCAGCAGATAATAATTGACGGCCGAGCTTCCAAACCACAGCACCAATAAATAAAACAAAGCCGATACCGCCACGCCTGCGCGCAAGCAGTTCATCTTGTTATGCTCCTTCACCCATTTGCCGGCAATCCAGAAGGTTAGCGCCATTGCCAGATGGTTGATTAACGTAAACCAGCCGATTAAGGCGAATTCCTGCCGCGCTTTCCACAAATAGACGTTCACGAAGGTGCCGGACAAAGCATTGGCTGCCGCCACCAAGCCTTGGACGGTTAATAGCAGACGGGTTTGCCCCGTCAATGCTCCTTTTTTCTTGCCGGAAGGGGAATGCTCCCGATCGTCGTAACGCCACGAAGGACGCTGGTCTTTGCTTCGCACCCATTTGTGCGGAAAATCTTTTACTCCAGAATGCATGCTTCTCACCTGTTATGTAGGATTATGACGTACTAGTTAACCTTCCCCTAACTGAGAAAAACATGACCAAATGAAAAAAAAGGAAATTCTCGAATGAGAATTCCCTTTTGGGTTTAGCAGGTGTTTTATTTGCTGCCGTGCTCCTTCAACAGCTCGACCATCGCCATGCGGTCCGCCTCGGATAGCACATGCTCGACCTTGAAGCAGGATGGGCAAACAAAAACTCTCGTGCCGAATTTCGGCTTCAACAGAGGCTGGTTCAACGATTGCGGAACGACAGGCGTATAATTGTCGGAGAGCGTCCCGGCTCCAGCCAGCAGCATAAAGCTGTGGCAGGTCGGGCATTCCGGCGTGTCCTCCTGCGTATCCAAGACGCGCTGAACCCCTTCCTCGTAATCGTCCATGCCGTCAATATCACCGTAATCGTCTTCGAAATCACCAAGCTCCTCGTCCAGATCGTCGGGTTCTTCGTCCTCTTCGTCGGATGAATCCCTCTCATCTTCGCCCAGATTCAACTTGATGCTGCGGTAATCGCCAAGCTCGTTAAAGCAGTGCGGACAGCTATCTTCCGGCCCGATTTCCGGGTCCCATACTATTTCGGTCTGGCACCATGGGCACACTTGCTCGTTCGATTGAGACACCGTACATTCCTCCGCTTCGGCTTATCAGCCGTGTTTTATAAAATAATAAGTGCCCCAGACAAAAAATACAAGAGCCAAGGCCAACAAACTGCCCCATAAGTACTTCATTGCATGCCTCCCGAATGAACAGCCGGTCCTACCAATTAGGTTACACTAGCGCCGATTACATAAGATAAAGAAATGGAAATCACCATCGATAAAAAGCCGACCGCTTTATTATCCTTCTGGATTTGCTCGTCGATTTTAAAGTAAGGCGTTAAAAATTCGAAAATAAAATAGGCTACCAGCAGCAGCACGAAGCCGTATCCCGCCCAAATCAGCGAATGAAGAACGGAGTCATTGTTCAAAATGGCAAACCGGAACAAGTTACATATCCCGAAAATTTTACCGCCTGTAGCCATTGCTACCGACAGGTTGCCGTTCTTGATTTCTTCCCAGTCCTTGTATTTGGTCACCAGCTCAAAAATAGCCAAAAATACAATGAGGGCCACTACGGCCACAGAGAAAAATGCTAACGTTTCCACATAAGGATTACTTAACAACACATCCACCTCTTCATTCATTATTGACACCTCCCTTAAGGTAAAGCATGGGGATTGGAATCAACCTGCATTAACGGTTGAAGAGACTGAGGCAGTAAGCCCAGTCTCTCATCTCGTCGATTTCTATTTTATTTCGCTATGGCGATTAAGATTCCTTCTTCGCAGCAAGCTTCGCTCTCAACGCGGCCAGCTCATCATCCACGCCGTCGTTCTTGCCGAGCTGATCCAGCTCGTCGTCCAAGCTGCGGGACTTGGAGCGAAGCTCGTTGCTTGCTTCCGCTTCAGCTTCCATTTGCAGTACTTTCTCGGACATGCGGTCGAAGCCTTTGGCTGCATTATCCGTTCCGAAGCCGGACATAGCCTGGTTAATTTGCTTTTGAGCTTTAGCGGCTTCGGCACGGGCTACGAGCAGGTCCTTCTTGTTCTTCAGCTTCGTGAACTCGTCTTTCATTTCCGACAGCTGATTGCGCAGACGGTCGGCATTGCCTTTAGCCACATCGTATTGCTTTTTCATTTCTTCAAAACGAACCTGATGCTCTTTCTTATCCTGAAGGGCACGGCGGGCCAAGTCCTCGTTGCCTTGCTCCAATGCCTTCAAAGCCTGCTCCTCACGCTTCAGCACCATTTCCTGAGCTTCTTCGTATTGCTGCTTGAACTTTTTCTCTACGGCGATTTGCTTGGCAACCGCCACTTCCGCTTCGTTAATATCCTCTTCCATATCGCGGAGGAACTGATTCAGCATTTTCACCGGGTCTTCCGCTTTGTCCAGCAGATCATTGATCGAAGCCATAGTCAAATCTCTCAACCGTTTAAAGATTCCCATTAGTAAATTCCTCCCATGAATTTCACTGTATTTAAAAAGCTGGTTAAACTTGATTCAGTAACATCGATGTTTACATATATTCATACGAAGCAACAGGCGCTAGAGTTTCATCGCAATGAAATATAAAATTTTGTCATTTCAATTCGGCTACGGTGACCCCAGTACCGCCTTCATTGTAATTGCCGATGCGATAGCTCTTGACGTGCTTATGCTTGCGCAAAAATTCTTGTATTCCCGTACGTAAAATGCCGGTGCCTTTGCCGTGAATAATATACACCTGGCCGAAATTGGCCAAATACGATTCGTCGAGAAACCGGTCGACCTCGATAAGCGAATCCTCCAGATTGGAGCCGCGCAAATCAAGCTCCATCCGCGCATTCTCGTCGCGCGTCCGCTTTAAGCTCGCTGCCGTTTGCTGAGGCTTTTTGGGAGCCGACGCTGCGGCTTTGACGAGCTCCAGATCGGCCAGCTGCACCTTCATCTTCATGATGCCGAGCTGGACCATCGCTTCCGTATCGCTGACGATTTCAACGATATGGCCTTTTTGGCGCAGGTTGGTGACGAGTACCTCGTCGCCCGCCTCCAGCTTATCCGGATTGCGCTTAGCCGGCTGCGATCCGGCCTTCTTCTTGCGCAGCTCAGGCACAGCCTGATCGAGCCTGCGTTTGGCATCGCTCAGGTGATGGTCCTTCACCTCGTTCGCTTCCCGCTGCATTCGCCGCAGATCGGCGATAATCTCGTCGGCCTCGCGGCGCGCCTTGGCCACCGCGTCCTGCGCTTCGCGCTCCGCCTTCTCGAACAGGCGGTCGCGCTGCTCCTCGAAGCGCTGCTGCTGCGCTTCGAGCTTCACCCGCAAGCTCTCGACCTCGCGGCGGAGCTGTTCTGCCGTTTGACGCTCCGCTTCCGCGGTCAAACGGTTTTCTTCGAGCGTCGCAATCATCGATTCGACGCGCTGGTCTTCTTCACCGACCTGGCCGCGGGCATGGTCGATGATCGATTTCGCCAGCCCCAGCCGCTCGGCAATCGCAAACGCGTTGCTTCGTCCCGGTACGCCTACAAGCAGGCGGTACGTAGGACTCAGCGTTTGGACGTCGAACTCCATGCTGGCGTTGATGATGCCCTGCCGGTCGAAGGCGTACGCCTTCAGCTCGCTGTAGTGCGTCGTGGCCACGATGCGGCAGCCCATCTTGTGGATATACTCCAGCAGCGAGATGGCGAGAGCCGACCCTTCGGCAGGATCCGTACCCGCTCCGAGCTCGTCGAGGAGCACGAGGCTCTTGGGCGTCATTTCGCGCAAAATGCGAATGATATTCGTCATATGGCTGGAGAATGTACTCAAGCTCTGCTCAATGCTTTGCTCGTCTCCGATATCCGCATAAATCGCGTCGAAGACGCACAGCTGGCTGCCTTCCTCGGCCGGGACGAACAATCCCGACATCGCCATCAAGGACAGCAGACCGATCGTTTTCAGCGAGACGGTTTTACCGCCTGTATTCGGTCCAGTAACGATAATGGTCGTATACCGGTTGCCAAGCTCGATATCGAGCGGTACGACTGATTCTATTGGAATGAGCGGATGGCGTCCGCGTTTGATCTTGATAAAGCCGCGATCGTTGAGAATCGGCAGCGTCGCTTTCATCTCGTGAGCCAGGCCCGCCTTAGCGAAGGTGAAATCAAGCTCGGACACGGCGTCCACATTACCGAGCAGTTCATCCGCCACCTCGGCTACGAGTACCGTCAGCATCCGAAGTATTTTCTCGATCTCCGTCTCTTCCTTCAGCTTCAGCTCGCGAACCCTGTTGTTCAGCTGCACTACCGCTTCCGGCTCGATAAACAAGGTCGCTCCCGATGCAGACTGATCGTGAATCATACCGCCGAAGTGGCCGCGGTATTCCTGCTTTACCGGGATTACATACCGGTCGTTGCGGATCGTAACCAGATTATCCTGAAGCATTTTTTGAATGGACGGCGTCCGAACCATCTGCTCCAGCCGGTCGCGGGCTCGGGTCTCGCTTGTGCGCAGCTCCTGGCGAATGCGCGCCAGCTCCGGGCTTGCGGAATCGACTACCTGGGCGTTGTCGTCGATACACAGCTTGATTTTATCCTCCGTCGTCTTCAGCTCGGCAATTTGCTCCGTCAAAAACAGCAGCGATTCAATGGCATAGTCCTCATGCACATCATGCAAAAACCGCTTCAGCCTCCGGCCGCCGAAAATGGTGTTGGCTACATCAAACAGCTCTGCCGGATTCAGCATGCCGCCGATGCGTGCCCGGTGTACCGCCGTTTTAATATCCCGGATTCCTCCAAAAGGCGCCCCGCCTTTGAGACGATTCACGTTCACGGCCTCATCGGTTGCCTTCAGACGACGTTTGACCTCTTCAAAATCGCCGCTTGGCAGCAGCTGCTCGACCCGTTCTTTGCCGAGCCCTGTGGCCGCATGATGTGCACATTTATTTAAAATGGAGGAATAATCCAATGTTTTTAAAATTTTGGTGTTCAAATCTGTCCTTCCTTTCTGTTCCGATGCAGACATTCCTCATTATATTATATCCGAAGCCCCAACGATTAGCTAATTTTCTACTATACCGGTTCGTTCCGGAATGTTTAATTGCCCAATACTATAGCGGATGGTTCCCAATCCCTAAAACTGGCTGGTCCCCCGTGCACATAATCAGACAGCCGAAGGCAATAATACTAGTTGCACCGAGTAACTCGTCGAACAGCATGGCATTAAAACTTAAGCGCTGCGGACGCAAGTTCGCCAAATCTAAGGGAGGTATCGGCGATGCATTTGCTTGGACATATCGTCAGGTTTATCGTATCCGCTTTGGTGCTGATGTTTGTAAGCTTTATCGTACCGGCTTTTAAAGTCGGCGGCTTCTGGAGCGCCTTTTTCCTGGCTCTGGTTATCGCAATCGCAGCCTGGGTCATCGAGGGCATATTCGGAAGAAAAATTACGCCGTTCGGACGAGGCATCGTAGGCTTTATCACGAGTGCTGTCATCATCTGGCTGGCCCAATTTGTCGTCAGCGGGGTATCGACGAGCTTTATCGGTGCAATTCTGGCTGCTTTGGTTATCGGGATCATCGACTTGTTCATTCCGGTTAAAACCCCTTTTGAGCAAGGCGCCGGTGAACGCTAGTTGACAGCAGCGCGTCAATAAGCAAAGGGCGAATCGATCGGTAGGAAAATGCTGTACAAGCCATTGTCATCGGATGTTCCATAGCCTGACCATGCCGGAAAAATCAGTCGGCGGTTTCTACCGCATGGCTGATTTTTTTGGTTGTGCCGCCCTTTACAGCACAAAAAGCCGATTTCTGATGTGATCAAAGCCACAAGCAACAAATAAGTTCATGAATTCGCCTTCCATAATTCACCTGTTTGTCACTGCATTCCATGCAGGTATCCTGTATGATTTGGGGTGTAAACACTTTTACCAGATTTTATGGAGGGGAACGCAGATGAAAAAAATCATCGTATTGGCACTGGCTGTCAGCTTGGTGTTCGCATTGTCCGCTTGCGGCAAAAAAGAGGAGGCTAAGCCGGTATCGACATCCAACGGAGCAGCGGCTACAGCAGGATCCGGAGCTTCCAGCGAGGTGAAGCTGGTCGCTTCGAACTATAAATTCGACCAGGCTGAATATAAAGTGAAAAAAGGCCAAGACATCAAGGTCACTCTGGAAAACAAAGAAGGACTTCATGGCGTCGAAATTAAAGGGTTGAGCGTGAAGCTAGATGGAAGCAATCTAACCAAATCGTTCAAAGCCGACAAAGAAGGCACTTATGAAATCATTTGCTCGGTCCCTTGCGGATCCGGTCATATTAACATGAAAGCCAAGCTGATTGTTGAAGCTTAAGGCTCAAAGGAAAAAACCTCCGAATCCGCTTTTTTAAGCGGGTCCCGGAGGTTTCCTTTTTTGTTTGTTCTTGCTGCTAAACGGAGGCCGTTTGTTTGTTCCACAGCTCGTGAAGCTTATCCGTTACCGTAGGCAGCGCTTCTAATATATAGGGCGCCGATTTGGAGGTTTTTAACAAATGCTGCACGGCATCGTTCGGAATAACGGTCATTACCTGCACGGCGACGACAAGCAGCACCGCCGCTTCGGCTAATCCAAGCAGCGCTCCGCTCCATTGGTTAATCGTCTTAAGACCCGGCGTCAGAGCGATCCAGTTGAGCACTCTGCCGATCAGGCTCAAGGCGAACTTGACACCGAATAGAAGCAGGGCAAACGCAATAGCGTTGTACATATAAGTGTCCAGTCGAAGCCCTTTAACCAGAAATTCGAATTTCTGATACGATTCGTAGGCCGGCAGGGAAAGCACCCCGGCGATCCAGGGTGCCGTCTGCTTGTAGAAGGAAAAAGCGACAACATACGCAATAATAAGCCCCGCAACGGAAACGATTTGGCTAACAAGTCCGCGGTAGTAGCCGAGCAGCGTTCCCGATACTACAAGCGCCGCTGCCGTCCAATCCAGTCCATTCATATTATAAGGCCCGCCCGTCAGCGTTAATCATTATCAACCACCAGCTCAATCCACTCGTTATATTCGACCTGCAGCTTTTCGTACTCCGATTTCAGCTCCTGCAGTTCGGTGTAAACGCGCTGAGCCCGTTCACGGTGATCGTTATATTCTTCTTGAAGCGCCCGATGTTCATCAGCTTGCTCTTTGAACTGAGCTTGCAGCTCGTTATAGAGCTCGGTCTGAAGCTGCAGCTCTTCTTCGTTAGCCGAATAACGGGAACGGATCTGCTCTAATTCCCCGGCAAGCTCCCCGCTATGCCGCTCGCTCTGGCCGTACTTGCTCTCCAGTTCTTCCAGGCGGCGCTGCTGCTGCGATTGCTCACCGATCAAGACTTCATTGCGCTCCAGCTGTTCAAGATAAAGCTTCTCAAGCTCGGAGAGACGCTCCGCGCCGTTCTGCACCTGTTCCTCAAGCGCTGCGGCTGCCTCGGCCTGCCCTTGAAGCTGCTCCTGAAGAGCATGACGCCGTGCGTCCAGCTGACTGATCTGCTCGCGGCTGTCGTTCTCCTGCTGCTTCATGCGAGATTTCATTTCATTGAACTCGCCTTCCAGCTCTTTGTACAGCTCTTCTTGCAGCTCCAGCTCTTCACGCTGGTCGGCGCTCCGCTTGCGCAGCTCGTCCGACTGCGCCGTCAGCTCCTCGCACCGGCGTTGCCACTGGCTCGCGCTTTCCTGCAGCTGCAGCTGATAAGCCTGCTGCTCGCGGAACTGCGCAAGCAGTGTACGCTCTTCCTCCTGCAGCGCAGCCAGCTGCTGCTGCTGCTGTGCAAGCTGAGCTTCCCGCTGCTCCAGCTGTTCCTTCAGCGATGCGGCCAGCTCTTCGCCGGCTCGCAGCGTCTCCAGGCTGCGTTCCTCCTGCTCGCGAAGCTGACGCTCCAGCTCGCTGTGCTGAGCTTGCAGCTCATTGTACAGCTCCTCATGAAGCTGGGTTTCTTCACGCTGACCGTCCAGCTCGCGCTGCAGGTCGGCTTGCTTCTCTAGTGCGGCTTGCAGCTCAGCCGCTGCCTTGTCGGCAAGCTGCTGCTGCTCCTGCAAGCGCGACTCCAGCAGCCCGCTTTCCTCGGCGTAACGGCTAAGCTCCGATTGCAGCTGACTTTGCAGCTCTTGCTGCTCGTGCAGCTGCTGCTCGAGCAAATCGGCCTGACGCTGCTCGGCGCGCTGCTGCTTCTGCAGCACCTGATTTTGCTCCAGCTGCAGCTCGTAAGCCTGCTGCTGCAGCTCGATTTGTACGGTCAGCTGCTCGTTCAGCGATCCAAGCTCCTCGTACCGCTTCCGCTGCTCTTCCGCTTGCTGCTGCAGCTGCGTCGACTCGCTCTTCTGTTCCTTCAGCTGCGCCTGCAGCGATTGCAGCTCCTGACGCTGCTTGTCCAGCTGCTGCTCGAATTGCTCCTGCAGCTGCTGCCGCTCGCTCAGCATGCTGTCCTTGAGCTCCAGCTGGGCCTGCAGCTCGCTTTGCTCCTCGAGACCGCGCTCGAGCTCCTGCTCCAGCTGGTCGACCGCCAGCTGCAGCCGCTCGGCTTCAGCCTGCAGCTGCTCCGCACGGGATGTCAGCTCGGCTTCCTGCATGCGGCTCAGCTCCATCAGCTCTCCGGAAGCGTCCCGCTCCTTCTGAAGCTGGAGCTCCAGAGCTCCTGCCCGCTCACGCTCGTCTATCGCTTGTGCTTCCAGACGTTCGCGTTCTTCGCGAAGCATTCCCTCAAGCCGCGCCTGCTGGCCTGCGGCTTCCGCCGTCAAGCGTTCCTGCTCCGCTCGCGACTGCTCTCGAGCTTGCTCCAGTGTATGCTTCAGCTGCGCAAGCTCCGACTGCAGCCCGGCCGCTTCGGCTTGGAGCTGCTTCACTTGCTCCGTCAGCTCCTCCTCTTGCATCCGGCTCAGCTCTTCCAGTTCCGAAGCCGACAGCTTCTCTTGCTGCAGCTGTGCTTCCAAGCCGTTGGCACGCTCGCGTTCGCTCATTACGATTGCTTCCAGACGTTCGCGCTCGCCGGCAAGCTGCGCCTCCAGACTCTCTTGTTCGCTAACAGCCTCCGCCACCAAACGATCCAGCTCCGCTTGCGACTGCTCCTGAGCAGCGGCTGCCTGCGCTGCCGCTTCCTGATGCTCTTCGCGCAGCTTGGCCAGCGCCGCTTGCAGCTCGGCTGCTTCGCTCTGAGCCCGCTGCGACTGGGCGATCAGCTCGGTCTCCTGCATCCGGCTCCACTCTTCGAGATCCGCCGCTGCCTGGCGCTGCTCTTCCAGCTGCCGCTCCAGCGAAGCAATGCGGTCGTGCTCGCTGCGCAGCTGCGTTTCGAGCCGCTCGCGTTCTTCAGCGGCTTGACGATCCGCTTCTTCGCGCTCCTGCTTCTGACGCTCCAGCGCCTGCTGCAGTTCCGCTTCGTGCTTCTCGCGCTCACCCGCCAGTTGAGCTTCCAGACGTCCGCGCTCTTCGGCAGCTTGACGTTCCGCTTCCTCGCGTTCCTGCTTCTGCAGATCCCACGTCAGCTGCAGCTCCTCTTCGTGCTTCTCGCGCTCACCCGCGAGCTGAGCTTCCAGATGTCCTCGCTCTTCGGCGGCTTGACGGTCCGCCTCCTCACGCACCTGTTTCTGACGCTCCAGCGCCTGCTGCAGTTCCGCTTCGTGCTTCTCGCGCTCACCCGCCAGCTGAGCTTCCAGACGTCCGCGCTCTTCGGCGGCTTGACGTTCCGCTTCCTCGCGTTCCAGCTTCTGACGCTCCAGCGCCTGCTGTAGCTCTGACTCATGCTTCTCGCGTTCGCTCGCCAGCTCGGCTTCCAGTCGCTCGCGCTCGGCCGCCGCCTGCTGCTCCGCTTCCTCGCGCTCCTGCTTCTGACGCTCCAGCGCCTGCTGCAGCTCCGCTTCATGCTTCTCGCGCTCGCTCGCCAGCTGCGCCTCCAAACGCTCGCGCTCTGCTGCCGCTTGCTGCTCCGATTCCTCGCGCTCCTGCTTTTGCAGATCCCACGTCAGCTGCAGCTCCGCCTCGTGCTTCTCACGCTCGCCCGCCAGCTCGGCTTCGAGCCGCTCGCGTTCTGCTGCGACCTTCTGCTCCGCTTCCTCAAGCACCTGCTTCTGACGCTCCAGCGCCTGCTGCAGCTCCGCCTCGTGCTTCTCACGCTCGGCCGCCAGCTCGGCTTCCAGCCGCTCGCGCTCTGCTACGGCCTGCAGCTCCGCTTCCTCGCGTTCTTGCTTCAGCTCCGCCAGCGCTTCCTGCAGCCTCGCAGCTTCGGACCGGGCACGCTCCGCTTGCGCCGTCAGCTCGGCTTCCTGCAGGCGGAACAGCTCCTCCAGCTCCGCTGCGGACGTCCGCTGCTCGGCCAACAGCCGCTCCAAGCCTCCGCTGCGCTCCTGCTCTGCTTGGATCAGCACTTGCAGCTTCTCGCGCTCGCCTTCCAGCTCGGCTTGCAGACGATCCTGCTCCGCCTTGATATCGGCGGCGTGCTTTCCGCGCTCGCTCTCGAGCTCGGCTTCGAGACGCTCACGCTCGCTTGCAGCCTGAGCCTCCACACGCTTGCGCTCCTGCTGAAGCTGCTCAACGGACTCCTGCAAGCGGGCTGCCTCCGCCTTCGCCTGCTCGGCTTGCTCCGTCAGCTCTTCCTCTTGCATCCGGCTTAGCTCCTCGAGCTCCGCCACCGTCTTCCGCTGCTCCTCGAGCTGCTGCTCCAGCTCTCCGCTGAGCTCCTGCTCCGCCTGAATCAGCGCTTGAAGCTTCTCGCGCTCGGCCTGCAGCTCCGCTTGGAGCCGCTCTTGTCCGCTCTTCACTTCCGACGCATGCAGCTCGCGCTCGCTCTCGAGCTGAGCTTCGAGACGCTCACGTTCCGCCGCCGTCTGAGCCTTCAGACGATCCATCTCGGCCGATACTTGAGCTTCGAACTGCTCGCGTTCCAGCTTCAACTGCTCTACGGCCGCTTGCAGCGAATCCTGTTCGGCCCGTGCGCGCTCGGCCTGCTCGGCAAGCTCCTCCTCCTGGATCCGGCTCAGCTCCTCAAGCTCCGCCACCGTCTTGCGCTGCTCCTCAAGCTGCTGCTCGAAGGCGCCGCTCCGGTCCTTCTCGGCCTTGACCTGCGTCAGCAGCCTTTGCCGTTCCTGCTCCGACTGGTTGAGCGCCGATTTCAGTCTGTCGGCCTCCGCCTGCGCCCGGGCTGATTCCTCCTCCAGCTTGCTTCGTCCGGATTCGAGCTCCGTCAGCTTTTCCCGCTCGACCTCGAGCTCCTGCAGAACAACCGCATGCCGCTCTTTCAGCTGGGAAAGCTCTTCGCGGGATTTCTCCAGCTGCTTCTGCTTTTCGAGCAGCTGCTCCATATCGTCCTGCATTTTGAAATAATCGTCAGCCATATGTACTGCCGCCAAAACGGCAATTTTCGGTGTATCCAAACGCGGGGAGCCCGCGGCTATTTTGTGCATCTGGTCATTCACTTGCATTACGACTCTCTTCAAGTTGGTTGCGCTTGTTTTGGCAACCAGCTTATAAGGGGTGCCGTATATGTCTACCGTCATCCGGATTTTATCATCAGGGTTCACAAGCAAGCTCTCCTTTCGAACGTTACAGAGGCAGAACTTATTGCGTTTTTTCAAAAAAGCCGTTCCTCATCTTCTTGGTGATGAAACCCTGACTTTTTCGAATGCGCACTTATCAAAAAAAAGTTCCCCGTATCTCATAATATTTCGATACGGGGAACCCTTTTTCCTTCTGTATGCAAGGCACTTTATGACAAATTCCGGGTTAACGGAAAAATGCTATTTTCTAAGCTCCGCATCGAACGTTTGTTCCAGTGCAGATACAACTTTGGCATGCAGCTCGCTGACTTCTTCATCCGTGAGCGTGCGCTCCGGAGTGCGGTAGACGAGAGCAAGAGCAACGCTCTTCTTGTCGGCTCCCAGACGGTCTCCGGTATAAATGTCGAACACTTGGATCGATTCGAGCAGACTGCCCGCCACTTCGCGGACTTTGGCGATCAGGTCGCCAACCTGCACCTCACGGCCGACCACGACGGCAATATCGCGTCCGATGGACGGGAAACGAGGCAGCAGCTTATGGGTAATTTGCTCATCAGCCGCAGCCGCAAGCTCAGTGAACTCCACCTCAAGCACATAAGTGTCCGCCAGATCCTTCTTCTGCTGCAATGCCGGATGAAGCTGGCCGATCGTACCGATGACTTTGGTCCCTTCAGCCGTCTCCAATGTAATGTGAGCGGTACGGCCAGGATGGAAGCCTTCCTGTTGGGCCGCCTTATAGCCGATGCCTTGAATGCCCAGAAAGCTGACAAGACGCTCGAATACGCCTTTCAAATCATAGAAATCCACATCGCCGGCTTTGCCGGTCCAGTGAGTCTCGTGGCGTTTGCCGGTAAGCAAAGCGGCCAGCAGCATGCGTTCCTGCGGAAGATTCGTTAACGTGCTTTCATCCGTAACGAACACTTTGCCGATCTCGAACACGGCTACATCGGCCGTATTTCGGTTGCCGTTGTATGCAGCCACGTCCAGCAAATGCGGAATGAGGCTCGTACGCAAGGTGCTGCGCTCCTCGCTCATCGGCATGGACAGAGCGATCGGCTTCGCCTGCGGGTAAGCGCCCGGAAATTCGCCGATTAGATCCGGATGGGTGAACGAATACGTGATCGTTTCGTGCAAGCCGCTGCCGGACAAAACTTGGCGTGTCAAACGGCGGATCGTCTGCTCCTTCGTCAGAGAGCCCGGAGTCGTGACTCCGCTCATCAGCGTCGTCGGAATGTTGTCGTAGCCGTACAAACGGGCCACTTCCTCGATCAGATCGACCGTGCGCGTAATATCTCCGCGACGGCTCGGTACATGGACAGTGAACGTCTCGCCTTGCGCCTCTACCGCGAAGTTCAGTCGTTCAAAAATCGCATTTACCTCTTCCGCCGACAGCGAGGTTCCGAGATATTGATTGATGCGGGTAACGCTCAACTCGATACGGACCGGCTTCGTCTGCTGTGTCGACGCCTCAACGATGCCCGCCGCAATCTGTCCTCCGGCATATTGCGCCATCAGGGAAGCAGCGCGGTTCAATGCAGGAATAACCGCCTCAGGATTCACTTCTTTCTCGAAGCGCAGGGAAGCCTCGGAACGAAGACCCAATTGACGTGACGTTTTGCGTACGGTTCCTCCGTCAAATTTGGCCGATTCGAGCAAAATGCGTACGGTACCGTCCGTTACTTCGGAGTTTTCGCCGCCCATAACGCCTGCAAGCGCCACCGGCTTCGTACCGTCTGTAATGAGCAGCATGTGCGGCTCCAGATTGCGCTCCACGCCGTCCAGCGTAACAATCGTTTCGCCTTCTTTTGCCATCCGCACGTCGATATGGCCGCCGGCAAGCTTATCCGCATCGAATGCATGAAGCGGTTGGCCGTATTCGAGCATAACGTAGTTGGTAATGTCTACGATGTTGTTGATCGGGCGAACGCCTGCCGCCATCAGACGGTTTTGCATCCATAGCGGGGACGGTCCCAGCTTCACGTTCTCGATATAACGCGCCGCATAGTGGGAGCATTGCTCCTTGGCCGTAATCTCGACGGAAATGCTGGTTGCCGCTTGACCTGCGGAGCCTTGGCTTTCCATTCCCTTCTCGGCGTCCGGCAGCAGCACCGGTCTACCCAGGATCGCTCCGATTTCGTACGCCGCTCCCAGCATGCTCAAGCAGTCGGAACGGTTCGGCGTCAAGTCGAAGTCAAGCACCTCGTCGTTAATCGCCAGCACATCCAAAATGCTGTCTCCGACCTTCGTATCCTCAGGCAGCACGAGTATGCCTTCCTGAATTTCTTTCGGCAGAAGCTTATCGTTTAAGCCAAGCTCCTTGGCCGAGCAGATCATGCCCTGCGACTCGACACCGCGCAGCTTCGCGCGCTTGATGACCAAGCCGTCCGGCAGCTTCGCGCCGACGATGGCTACAGGAACCTTTTGACCGGCGTCCACGTTCTTCGCTCCGCATACGATTTGCAGGTCTTCGCCCTGACCGACGTCAACGGTACAAACGCTTAATTTATCCGCATCCGGGTGCTTCTCGCGGGTTTTGACGAACCCTACGATTACTTTCTCCACCCCTTTGTTGCGCTTTTCTACAATGTCGACTTCGATGCCGCTGCGCGTCAATTTTTCCGCCAGCTCATCCGCCGTATATCCGCTCACGTCCACATATTCAGACAACCATTGATAAGATACTTTCATGTCCTGTTAACACTCCTCTCGATTACAAATGGGCGAACTGCTTCAAGAAGCGCAGATCGTTGGTATAGAAATGACGAATGTCCTCAATGTCATATTTCAGCATCGCAACGCGCTCTACGCCGAGGCCGAAAGCGAAGCCGCTGTATTCCTCAGGATCGTAGCCGCCCTTCTCCAGCACGTTCGGATGCACCATACCGGCACCGAGAATTTCCAGCCAGCCGGTTTGCTTACATACTCGGCAGCCCGAACCGCCGCACATGGCGCAGGTAACATCGACTTCCACGCTTGGCTCCGTGAACGGGAAGAAGCTCGGACGCAGACGAATTTGCGTATTTTGGCCGAACAGCTCGCGCACGAACTGCAGCAATGTCCCCTTCAGGTCGCTCATCCGGATGTTGCGGTCGATGACAAGCCCCTCGATTTGCGTAAACATATGGGAGTGGGTCGCATCGTCGTCGTCGCGGCGGTACACTTTGCCCGGGCAAATGATTTTGACCGGCACTTCGCCTTTCATCTTCTCCATCGTGCGGACCTGCACAGGGGAGGTTTGCGTACGCATCAAGATTTCTTCGGTAATGTAGAACGAATCCTGCATGTCGCGAGCCGGATGGTTTTTCGGCAGATTCAACGCTTCGAAGTTGTAGTAGTCCTGCTCAACCTCCGGTCCTTCCGCAACCGTGTAGCCCATCCCGATAAAAATGTCCTCGATCTGCTGAATGACCTTGTTGATCGGATGCGTTGCGCCTACCGGAGCCGGTCTGCCCGGAAGGGTTACGTCGATCGTTTCGGCGCGAAGGCGGGCTTCGGTCTCCGCCGCCTGATACTCCTCCTGCTTTCTCTCAATGACCGCTTCAATCGCGCCGCGCACATCGTTAGCCACTTGGCCGATGATAGGACGCTCCTCCGCGCTCAACGCACCCATGCCGCGCAAAATTTCGGTCAACGGACCTTTTTTGCCCAAATATTTGATTCTCATTTCCGCCAGCTGCTGTTGGTTGGTTACTTGCTCCAGCTCCTGAAGCGCTTCAACCTTCAAAGCTTCCAAACGCTCTTTCATTTGTCATCCTCCTTCAAAGATTTGCTTATGCTCTGTAACGCGGTTGTTCCGCATTATCCCGCCTGCCGCCGTCTTACCCGGCCTGCACAGCCCTTGCGTCGCTCCAACGCAAAAAAGGCTTTTCCATCCCGGATAAGGGACGAAAAAGCCGTGGTACCACCCTTGTTAGAAGGACCTAAGTACCTCACGCTCGCAGCATTCGATGCCGGGCGGAGATCATGCCTTCTCACTTCATTGAATGTAACGGTTCCAAACGCGATCGCGTTCTGGCCGGTAATCCCCTACTTGCCGCGGTCCATCCGTGGTTTCAGAGAACTGCTCGGGAGCGAACTTCGGCAGCCTGTATCTGTAGAACCGCTCTCAGTCTATCGGCGGCTCCTCCCTGTAAAGAGGCACTGCGTACTCTTCTCCGTCAAAGCATTTTTGCTGTATGCAACTTTAAATTATTATATGAAAATTGCGGTGCCGTTGCAAGTAGGATCTTCCTTTTGCGAGCCCAAGTTCCGAAAAACGGGGATCCGAGCTTGCCCGACATCCAAGACTTCCTTACCATCATTCCCTTTACTAGCCTCACCCATACGATAATCAACCTAAATCAATAAGATTACTGTAAACTGTAGCGTGATATTTGTCGAATAATAATATAGATAACTTTCTTTCTACTATACTATGAGGTGACGGTCATGAAATTCACAGTCGGCAAGAAGCTGATGCTCGGGTTTGGCATTGTTCTGGTTTTACTATTTGTTTTAGGTTACTTTTCCGTCAAGACAATGGATTACATGAAAGGACGGGTCGACGCCATCACGACGATTTGGCTGCCTGGGGTCGAATCGATCAACGAAATGAATTTCGAGGCCGAGCATGTGCTTAACCTGACTTACAGACACAGGGACGAGAAAGACGGCGCGGGCATGGACATGCTCAGTAACAGCATTACGCAGCTGTACAATAAATTCGATACGAACCTGAGCGTGTACGAAGCTACGGTAACAACGGATCAGGAAAAGAAAGAGATGGAGCAGCTAAAAAGCTCATGGAACGCGTTTAAAGAAACGAACCGGCTTACCCTGGAAGCAAGCCGGGCCAACAATGCGGCGCGGGCGGTGGAGCTGCTTAATGACAGCCAGAAGAAATATGACGACATGCAGCTGATCTTTAACGAGATGAAAAAAAACAACCATGACGGCGCTTTGGCCGCAGGACAAGAAGTGGCCGATACCCATAAAGGCGGGGGCATCTTCATCTATTGCATTATGGCGGCGAGCCTGCTTATTGCCGGCATTGTACTCTGGATCCTGCATCTAAGGATCGTTGTCGTTCTGAAGAAAGTGACCGGGCATATCGTGCAGGTTGCCGAAGGGGATCTGAGCGTCCAGCCCGTTACCGCGCGCAGCAAGGACGAGCTCGGCGATCTCGCAGCAGCTGCCGGGACGATGGTTGCCAACTTGCGCCATACCGTCGCTCTGACCGCCGAGACGTCGTCGCAGGTGGCGGCTATGTCGGAGGAGCTGGCTGCCGGTGCAGAGCAAACCGCGGAATCTTCGAGACAAGTGTCCGCATCCGTGCAGGAGGTGTCTAACGGCTCCGCCGAGCAGCTGGCGAGCACCGAGGAAACGGCCCGGGCTATGGAAGAAATGGCGGTCGGCATCGGGCGCATCGCCGAAACGTCGTCCGCCGTGTCCGAGAGAACGATCGAAACCTCGAGCCATGCGGAAAGAGGCAACGGTTCCATCGAGCGGGTCGTCCGGCAAATGAGCTCCATCCAATCGTCCGCAGGGACGACCTCCGGCATCATCCAGCGCCTCGGCATACGTTCGGAGGAAATCGGAGAAATTCTGTCGATGATTGCGGAAATTGCCAATCAGACCAATCTGCTCGCGCTGAACGCTTCTATCGAAGCTGCCCGGGCCGGAGAAGACGGCAAAGGCTTTGCCGTTGTCGCAGCCGAGGTCAAGAAGCTTGCCGCCCAATCGAGCGCGCAAGCGGAGCGAATCGCTTCCTTAATCAATGAAATCCAGCACGAAACGAAGCAGGCTATCGAATCAATGACCTCCGTAACGAAGGAGGTTACCGAAGGCATTGAGGTGGCTGAAACGACGAGAGATATGTTCGTTCACATTTTGAACGATATTCAGCTTATTAATCACGAGGTGCAGGAGGTATCCGCGACATCCGAGCAAATGGCTGCTGCGACCGAACAGATTACCGCCTCGGTCATGTCTACGGCATCGCTGGCCAAGAGCGCAAGCGAAAATTCGCAGAACGTCGCTCAAGCTACCGAAGAGCAGCTCGCCTCCATGGAGGAGATTTCTGCATCCGCGTCCCATTTGTCCAAGCTGGCGGATAATTTGCAGCATACGATCCACGCTTTTAAACTGTAGCTCTAATCCGAAGGTAACAACGGTTTGGATAAAGAGCTGTCCCGCAAACGGCCACAATCTGTTTAAGGGACAGCTCTTTTTCACGTCTCGCTAAAATAAACGACGAAATTCGACGGAATTTCATAAAAAATGGTATATTAAAGCTGTAGATTTTATTATAATGAGCATTATAATAGTTCAGATAGAATGCCGGAAACCATTTTCCGACAAGGGTTTGGGGGTCTGTCGTATGGACATTTTGTCCAATTTTGGTCAAAGAGTAAGAGAGCTTCGGCTTAAAGCAGGGATGTCCCAGGAAGCGCTGGCGGTGCGTGCCGGACTGGACCGCTCCTACATCGGCGGCGTCGAGCGCGGAGAGCGGAACGTTTCTCTCGAGAACATTTACAAGTTGACCAATGCATTGGATGTAGACATGAGCTATTTTTTTGACAACGAGAGATTTTCCATGCATTCCGCTTATTTGAAAAGCGAGTTCAAGAAAGCATTGAGCGAGCGATTCGTCTACAATATCGATTTTGACGAGCAAGTTATTTCGTGGCAAATCAAAGGGGTTTTGAGCGTAGAGGATGTGAACAAGATTGCGTTCGACCTGAAGCTGGCCTGCACTTATCTTTCCAAAGGCCACATCAAGCTGCTGATTGATAACCGGGGCATGAGAGCCGACGGTCAGCCGTTCGTATTTACGCCGGAGGCGAACGAGAAGATCGAGGAGCTGCAGAAGTGGATGCTCCCGCACTGCCTCAAGGTAGCGGTGTTATGCAATTCGAAGCTGATGAAAAATCAGCTCGACCGATTGGGCCAGCGGACTGGCATGAGCCACATATCCAAGCATTTTTACGGAGAAGATCCGAGCGAGATGATCACCAAGGCGTTCCAATTTCTAGGCATCACGAGCAACAAGCTCATCTCCGTGTAATCAGCCGGGGCGGTTAAGCCCCCTTTATCACTTCACATACTGATGCATATTCGCAATGTATTCGTGCACCAGCTCCTGTATTCTCCCGAGCTTATCCTCCAGCTTGTCTTGCTGTCCCAACGCCTGCTGTATCGACTGAATGTACGCTTCGCCCTGCTTTTTGACTACGGCATTGGCTCCGCTGTAATCCTTCAAATACGCCGGAATGAAATAACATTCCAGTGAGTCCATGCCGTACGTATAGTCTCCGCCGGAGCCGTTTTGTTTGGACCACGCCGTCAGCTTGTCGTACAAACCGGTAACCGTTATAAGACCGAGCCGGTACGTTCTCCGGGAAAATTCATACTCTCCCTGTCCGATGATTCCCTGCTCGAATTGTTTCGTGTTCTTGTCGTCCATAAAATAGAGGACTCCGCCCCATTCGGAAGCGAATTTCAGCCAAAACGCAATGTCTTGGCCGGCAATCGTTATTTGGATCACCTCATCGAATACCATATCCGGATTTTCGGTCAACATCGCTTGAACTTGCTTCTTGTTATCCATCCTTGTTATCTCCTGTTTGCTTATTTGCTTGCCGTTATGCCGCGTCGGTTATTTTGCTTTTGACAACACCGGCTATAGTACTTGCAATAAACAGCAATACACCGATATTGATGGCCACGTCAGCCAGATTCATAATCCCATGGCTCCACGTAAATTCCAGAAAATCGGTCACCTTGCCGAATAATATCCGGTCTATTGCATTGCCTGCGGCACCGCCTACCAGGAACCCCATGCTGATATCTATGAGCCTTCCCTTCAGCTCGCCCTTCTTGCGATAATACAGCACACCGGCTATAAACAATACCGCGAAGAGGGCAAAAAGACGCCCGTATCCCTGAAACAGGCTGTGAGCCATGCCGCTGTTCTCATAATGCGTGAAATGAAGGACGGAATCCCAGACAGGAGTCGAGGCGCCGACTTCCATGTGGGCACGGATCCATAGTTTGGAGCCTTGATCGACAGCCGCAGCCAAGACGGCGAAAATGTAAAATAGCATTTCGTCCCCCTCTTTCCCCGAAGATAGCCTTCCGAGCCGCATGAGCATGCAAACGGCTGAAGCCGAAAGCACCTAACCGTTCGTATGCTTGAGCTTCTCCAGCTCTTCTAGTCCGTTTTCATCGGTATAATATTTGTTATCGAGCTGCCGGTATTCGATTTGCCGCTCCTCCAAGTGCTTGAGCGCCAGCTCCAGCTGCAAGCCGAGAATCAAGCAGGCGGAATCGATCTCAAATTTATTTTTCATTCGATAATCCTCTATGTTTAGTAGGTATGTTTAGTAGGGTCTGATCGTCTATGAAGCCGCAGTCTATCATCTATTCTATTTAACCATCTTGCTTAAATAAAGTCTAGATTTGCAGCGCTTGCCGCAAGGCTCATTTGTTACCAGAGAGCGCGACGGCGCGCAAAACTTGCGAAAATCTTCTAGATATTGTAACTTATACAAAGTGCTGTCTAGCACTCTCTTGTTACTAGATTCGAATTGGAGCTGAGTTGAAATTATTGGTAAAATCTTCAAAAGCGTATCTCTTGTCCTTTTAAGCTTTGTTATCAGTTATTTTCTTATTGGGGGAGCCTTAATAGATTTACTGATGCGTCTTAAGCATTTTATGAATTAGCCCGAACCCTTCCTCACGATGTTCCCCTCGACGGCACTCTCCGCATCCTACCTTGATCAACGGTTGAAGCCCATCTTCGCTTCCTCTCCAACTGATCATGCCATCTGTTCCAAGCGGTTCTCCACCTACATATCAGCTATGCTGCGGGCCGGACGTAGACTAAAGAAGAATGCTTACGATTATTGCCTTTCACTTCAGTGAGAGGCTTTTCGGCGTTCATGCCCCCAGGACGATCGATCGGAGTTAGGGCTCGGGCCATTCCGTAACTTGAAACTCACCGTTTTGGGATACCACCGTATAGAGCGAATCGAAGCCTTCACGAAAATCGGGCATTTGCAGCTGCTTTCTTACGCTGAAGATGCCGACCTCGGGTACTCTGCCTTTGCCGGATCGCAGTTCATTTCTTCGCAGGGACTCGGCGACATCCGGCTCGAAATAATAGCCTGTTATAAGAAACTTATGCTCCTTGGCGAGCGCTATATAGCGGCTCCTGTCTTCCGCCGTCGGGTTCGTGTTATCCAGTACGAAAGGCTGCTTGGCCTGGAGCGAAGCGGCGATATAAATAGCCTCCCGGTGTCTCGTCTTAAGCATATCCAGGTTGATTCGTAGGTGAGAATCGAAAAACCGCTCCTTATAGAAGGTCGATTTGCCTGAAGCCTGAATTCCTATAAAAATGACACACTCCACCGTCACTCATCCTTATCCAGGTACACATGTTGGTTGATGTAGTTTCTGTCTTGAGTGAAGATAGGGGTGTCCGGATCGGCATCCCATCTGCTCCTTTGCACGGTCCCCTTCAAGTAATATTGTTTCGTAATGCACACTCCGCGTTTTTGCCAGACGGGAAGATCGTTCCAGTTCACCCCTTTCTCCGTAAAAAGCTTATCCTGTAGCTGCTTGCCGTCGAGGCCTTGCAGTTCCTTCTGCGGAAAATGAGCCTGACTCATCATGGAGATGCTGTTTTTCGTCGCGTCCTGCTGCCGCCATATAAAATAGTTGGCAACCTCATCGTGCGGCAATACCCACGCTCTGCTGTCGAATGCGGCAAGCTCCTTGCCGGGATAATACTTCCCGATCTCTTGATTAAATTTGGCGGCAGCCATCGACGCGGATACGGACACCATCTTTTGCAAGTTATTATCGAACCACGATTGCGTTGTCAGCTTGTCATAGTTGGTCAGCAGGATGGAAATTTCGTCGCTTTGGTGATAGACCAGCTTGCAGCCCATCATTTGCGCTGCGAGATATTTGCACGTTTCCCATAACGCGCTTGTAAGCTGAGCATCGAACGGCTTATTCATCCCCCGTGTAAACGTGTGAAAGTAGCAGCCGTCAATGCGGAGTACGACCGGAAGACGCCGCGGCAAATACATCCGGTAGGCGTCCTCGTATTGCTTCATCCGATTGCCGAAGTCATCCTTGCTCACGGCTCCAGCTCCTCTCTGCATTAAATCATGCACCTGCGCCAAACGTTAGAGATATTACCAAAAGCTTGCATCCCTTAGCTTGTTCCAATCGGGCGCCGTCAATCCTTATATGGATCAAATTCATCCGCTCCGGCCATACAGACGCCGATCGGCTTCAGCACATGCAGCACCTCGACCGTCTCCGCATGAGCGTCCAGCACCTGCTGCAGCTTGCGGTATACGAACGGGCTTTCATCCGTTCCCGCTCCGCGAAGCTCGACGCCGAAGGCTTTGACCGCCTCCTTCATTTGGGCTTCGGAGATTTGGCCGCCTGTTCGGCTGCGGGTTTTCCAATTCATCTTCCCGGCTGCCTGTGTTCGGCTCATGACCCTTCCCGCTCCATGTACCGTGCTGTAAAACGCCTCACGGTTCTCGTCCGTATCCTTGCCTCTGACGATCACCGAAATATCGCCCATGCTGCCGCCGATAAAACCAAGCTGCCCCGGTTCCGAAGGCGTGGCTCCTTTGCGGACGACGATCGTTTCCTTGCCGTTGTGCGTCTCTTTCCAGGCATAATTGTGGTGGTTATGGACCTCCAAATCCGCCTCGGCCTCCAGAATGGACAGCACCTGCCGGATGACGTAATCCCTGCCCGCGTAGGCGTAACGGCCCGCCAGCTTCATCGCCCGGTAGTACATATCCCCGAGCTCGCTTGTAAGCTCCAGCAGCACCGGAGGCTGATCCATCTTCTCTCCCGGCGCATTGCCCAGGAAATTGCGGCCCGCCGCCAAATTGATAAATCCGCTTGCCGTCTTATGTCCGAAGCCGCGGCTGCCGAAGTGGTTGCCGATCCACAGCCGCCCTGTCGCCGTTTCCTCGAACAGGTCGACGTAATGATTGCCGCTTCCGACAGTCCCGAGCTGATCCCGGGCCAGTGACTTCAGCTTGTCGTGCTCTTGGTGGCCTACCGCTGCATAGACCGACCAGTCCGGGTCATCGAACAGCTCGTGATCCGCCCTCTCGCTGTTCACACGTCCGATGCCGAACGAAATCGTCCGGGCGATCCGATCCATCAGCTTGGCGATGTGCGGCTTCACCTCGGAGACCATAAGATTCGTTCTCACCGCCTTATTGCCGCAGGCAATATCGTAGCCTACGCCGGACGGCGAGATTTGGCCGTCGTACACTACGACGCCTCCTATCGGCTGGCTGTACCCTTTATGATGATCCGCCATCAGCAATGCTTGAACAACGTTCCCATGCCTGGCGCATGTAACCGCTTGGGACAAAGCCCCTTCGTCCGGCGATCCCCATACGCGAACGCCGTCTATCGTTTGGTATGCCACTGTTATCCACTCCGAATCTATATTTGATCGCTTCAATTATATGCCAAAAAAACGTTTCGCCGTCTCCGTAGTCGCCCGGGCCGTTTCTTCAACGGACTTGCCGATGCATCCGGCGACGGATTGCAGTATATGCGGCAAAAATGCAGGCTCATTGCGCCCATCGGCAGGCTTAGCCGGCAAATCCCGCGGGGTCAAGAACGGAGCGTCCGTCTCGATCATAAGACGGTCCAGCGGGATCCGTTTGACAAGCGCCTTTAAATGCTTGCCCCGGCGCTCATCGCAAATCCAGCCGGTAATGCCGATGTAGAGACCCATGTCCAAATAGGTCATAAGCTCCTTCTCATTGCCCGTAAAGCAATGGACCACCGCTCTTGCCGGCTTATGCTCTCGAAGCAGCGCCGCAAAATCGGGAAAGGCGTCTCTTTCGTGCAAAAACACCGGCATATTCAGCTTCTGCGCCAGCTGAAGCTGGCTCGCGAACCATTTGCGCTGAATATCCCGAGGGGAGAAATCGCGGTTGTAGTCCAGACCGCACTCTCCGATCGCTACGACTTGGGGGAGGACAGCCAGCTCCTTAAGCTTCGGTATCGTCTCTGCATTGCAGCTCTTCGCATCGTGGGGATGAATGCCTGCAGTGGCATAACATTTGCCCGGCATGCGGCTCGCGTAACGCGCCGCTTCGATGCTGTTTCTTAAGCTTGTTCCTGTAATAATAAGCGGCGACACCCCGCATGACTCCGCTCTGGCCACGACCTGGTCGCGGTCCTCGTGAAACGAGCGGTGCATCAGATTGACTCCGATATCAATTAGATTATTCATTGGCAGATTATTCATTGGAATCATTCCCCTTTTCTTGCGTTTCGAATACGGAGCAGCATTCAGGAGGGATGAAGCCGGCCAACCATACCTCATTGCCCGCGAAGTAGAAGGTTACCCCGGCGTGCTGCGCCCTGACCGTATCTACGGCAAGCAGGACGAGCTCCCCTCTTCGGCTTCCCGCCATGGAGGCGAAGTGGGTTCCGGCAGATAAATGCACATACTGCCGCCCCATCGGTCGTATTCCCTCACGCAGTATAGCCGACAGCGCCATGCGGTTCGTCCCGTGATATAAACGGACCGGCGGGGTCGCGGCCGGGTAGCGCACTTTATCGTGACTGTGCCCGTACCTCGCCCGAATGCGGTCCCCGGTGATTTCAAATCGCTGCTTATCCGAATGGGCGGCGACTTGCTCTATATGCTCGCGCTGCACCCAGGACCATTTGGGTCCTGCCGATTTCACGGCGGTTACTACTTTTTCCAACGGACATGACCCGTCCATCGGATCCAATATAAGACCGAAATCCTCCGGCGTATGCCGGAGCATTTTGGTCAACAACTTGCTTAAGCTTGTTTCCCATTGCGAATTCATTGTTCACTTCTCTTTCTGATATTAAATCTATTGTATTACAGCCGCGGATCGATTTCCCGTTCTTGAGCTACCTCGAATAACAAGCTTGCCGCTATTTCCTTGTACGCGGTATGATCCGGCGAAATAGCCTCGAAAGGTACGGACAGCATCTTTTGCCCCAGACGGTATTCGTTCATCGACGTACGCAGCTTCCGGCTCGTGTTCTTTTGCTTCACCAGCTTGCGGTATTTGTGCGGAAACCGGTAATCGTAGCCGTAAATGATTGACAAGTATTCCGGGTTTCGAACTTTGATATGAGGAGCCGATTTGCCGTTCATCATCTCCGGCTTGATCACTACGCCCTCCATTTGCTGGTCTGTCGTCAATCGTTTGAAGAATGGCTCCGCCTGCTCGCAGCTGCCCGGATCGGATAGACGAATCGTCAACGCTTCGTCCCCGGATACAAACCCGTACACCTCGGACGTACACCAGCTCGGGATGGTTTCTTCCCCGTTATCATAGATCATTTTCAACAGCCCGAACGGCTTGTATTCAAGCTCGCCCTCTACCGCATAGATCTCCAGCTGCTTCTTATAGATTGCATAGGCTTCCCTATGGACATCGAGCGGAACATAGGCGGCCAAAATATCATGCATATATTTATAGTTTTGATACACATATGCTCCGTACTTGTCGCTAAGCGCCTCTTTGGACATATGGAACTGATCCTTCTCGAACCCGCTTGCCTCATATTCGCCGGCCAGCTTGCCGAAAGCTTCTTCAAAGCCGTTTTGCTTCAGGAAATCCAGCTCGCTTTCCAAAGCTTTTTCTATCGGCCTGAACTGCCTCTCGATAAGTCCTTCTCCCAATGCCATCCAAGGTAGAAGCTCTCCGTCCAATATGAGCATGGCGACCCGGTTCTCATTCATGTAGCCGCCGAACCTCTCGAGCAGCTTGCGGTAGACGCCCGTCAGGTCCACCCTCTGGATCTTGTATCCGTTTCGGCTGACGGCAAAGCATTGCTCCACATCCTTATGCAAATACACGTTGCATCTCGAGCCCATATATTTCGGCTGGAGCACCACTTCATCCACGCCGTGCTGTTTGAAATAATCCAGTCCCGCTTTCAGCGATTCCAGCTCCTGAGCCGCCTCGTCCTTATCGGCCGGGGACATTGTACCGGAAATAAAATTAATTTTGTTGCGGGAGCAGAAGTGCAGCCGGCGCATTTCTTCCTCGCCCAAATCTTGAATCGAAACCTTGCGCTCCCCCTTGAACAAAGTCGTTAATTCTTCCGTCATCGCAGCACGGCTGGACTTGTGGGACTTATAAAAAGGCTTGAAGGAGGACAGGCTCACTGAGGTCAACAGGTTGCCGTGAACGCTGCCCGTATCGATATGAAGCTTATTTTTCAATCGGAACGCGCTTTGGGCCGCAATATGTCCGAATATATGGTACGGATGATTGCTGACCGCCTCTTGCTTCAAGAACGAGAGCTGCTCCTCCAGCGGCATGGAACGATCCACCCGGAAATTGCGTTGATGGCGGACGGAGCCCGCATCCAGCTTGCCGATGTACTTGTTCTTGCACGGCGCATGAGTAATGTAATACGTCGGTCCCGAACCGCCCGTCATCCGATAAAACGGCTTGGATAGGTGAACCAATGCGTTGAATTTGTCCAGCAGGTCCGGATCGTCCGCCAGCACCTGAATCGAGTCGAAATACGTATGAAGCAGCTCCTGATCAACGCCGGATACTTCATCGTTCAAATATTTGTAAACCAAATTTTCGTGGTTGCCCATAATGAACAAGAAGTGCTCCCGGTTCGAGTATAAAAATTCCACCGTTTCTCTTGTCTGCCTTCCTTTGTCGATCCAATCGCCTACGAGCACAATCTTCGTATTTCCCGCCTTCCCCTCCGCCAGCAGCTTACCGCTCTCGATTTGAAAGCCATGGCTTAGGAGCAGCCCCTTCAGCTCGTTCACGCATTCATGGACGTCGCCGACTACGATATATTTCTGATCCTGCGGAAGCATCGTCGACCTATATTCCCCGATATTCTCAACCACGACCTTGTAGTCCGGATTGGCAGTCCCCTCTTCAACGCCATAAAAATCTTTGCTGCGAATTTTGTGAACCTTCGCATACCCTTCTCTCGACAGCGATCCGAGAACCTCTTTTCTAAGCCGGTTCAGATGGTTGCTGATGATTTTTTTCGAACGCTCCGAGGCGTAGTAATCTACCCGGTTCCGGTAGTCGAACAATACCACTTCGAGATTGTAGTTGTTTTCGTGAGCAATGCTTCTGACCTTGCTTCTGAACTCCTCGGCCAACCCGGTCGTATCGATCACAACAAACTCTGCATTAACGGGGAACGAAGTGACCATCCTCAGCTTCTCGAACAACAGATGGAACGCCTGCTCGCTGGCTTCCAGCATCACTTGATCGTACTTGTCGTAATCGTGCCCGAGAATTTCCTGGCGGAGGCTGTCGGAGGAAATATACTGCACGTTGGTTACTGCGTTACGGGTTACATCCGAGCTTTTCAGCTGGGGGATGAGAACCTCCTTGGCAAAGGTCGTCTTGCCGCATTCCGTCGCCCCGATCATCATAAAAATGGTGTGAACTTGAGTGCGAATTTCCATCGTTATGCCCCCTTTTTCCTCAAAATGGCGCCTTGCGTCGTCTGAATATTGTTCACTCCGTCCCCGATTGCCACAAACTCGCATTGCAGGTCGAATTGCTCTATTATCTCCGTCAGCCATTGTCTGAACGGCTCCTGCCTCATCTCCCATTTATGGTCGTCATGACGGAAGCCGCTCAGTTCGTAAAACGGATTGAAATCGAAGTTCGGTGTCGTAATAACAAACCGATCGAAATCGACATGGCTGCAAATATGCCGAATCAGCTGTTGGGCCTCTTCCTCGCTCATATGCTCAATAACCTCGGTCATAATCACATCGACCCGCTCCCCGTTGTACTCTTCCAGAAAACGATCCACGGACGGGAACCCGACAATGTTATCGAGCTCTTTGGCCCCGGCTTTGTGCAGCATGGATTGCAGTACTTCTTCATTAATATCTACCGCATAGTAAGTGCCGTCGATTTTTCCTGCAAAAGGAATGGCATAAAACCCTTCACCGCAACCGACATCCAAAATGGATTTATCGAACGGCAGCGCGTTCGTGATATAATTTCTGCGCTGCATCGCCGTTCCGCCAAAATCGAACTGGATATCGTAACGGGGTGTTTTTTCCAGCTCCGCCTTGTATTTCTTGAACCGCTCTCTCGATGGCAGAAAGTTTCTCACAAACAAGCTTCTAATGTAGAAAGGCGCGTCGATGATTTGGATGCTCTTGATGTATTTATCCAAAATGCTGTCCGAAATATCGATATTTTCGTTGCCGAAGACAGCGAGAAACAAACACAGCACGCTAACCGTATGCAGCAGCCGGTATAGGCTTTGCTTTGTCGTTACCGTAAGCGAGTAGCTTTTGTGGGCCCGATGCTGAAGCTCGAAGGTGAAGCCGTCCATATGCTTTTCGAAAAATGCTATATACTGCAGCCGCTCAATATGAATCATATGGATGTAGAACGTGTGCTCATATCCCTCGATATCTCTCGGGTCGTGTGCCTTCAGAGCAGCGTTGAAAAATTCATTGATCGCGTTCAGCGGAAACAGGGGAGTGTTGTAACGGGAAACGTTCAAATATTCAAACTCCTCCTGCTCGTGCTGCTTATAGGAAATGTCATTGTCCGCGTCTTTGAAATAGACGTTGAACGCGGCATCATTCGTATACCAGCCGTAGGCAATTCCCTTGCGGATGGAACGAATTTGTGCGCCGGAGCTTGGATTTTTCTTAATAAGGAATGAAAAGCCCGGATTGGCGGACCTTAATTGAACGATAGCCATAATGCACCTTCCTTTGATCTATAATTCTTACCTTATTTTGATCGATAACAGCTTATACGAACATGGCGAAAGTATTACGAGAAGCCATCAGCAGCCGTTACGGGATACAAAAAAGACCATGGACTCAAGCGTCCATGGCCGGGTATATGTCGATATGCTAACCTGCTGCCTTACGTACAGCAAGCCGACGACATCATAAACCTGTATGGGGCGATGAAGTATCCATTCGATATGCGGGTGAAATGGTTGCGCCAAGATCACGTTGATCATTCGCTTGATGCGTGCTCTGCATTGGAATGGATTGCATGTTCATCTGACCCCTTTCACCGAAATGTTGGAATACGGAAATCGTATACCGGCATCCATAATATGTCAACCGTATTGTTGTTTATACTGATTGTCTCCAGCTTATCCTTACACCACATACTCCGACAAGATCGTCCCGGTGTCAAAAGGAGTCACTCCCCGCTTTACCGAAAAGACCGTTTGCGCGTCGTCTTCCCGCTCCGTCTCCTGTCCACGGGCAGCGGCGTGCAGCTTAAACAAATCATACAGGGTCGGCTTGACTAAGGACGTCATCGCTTTCCCCATCAAGGTCATTCCCTTCTGATTGCCCTCTATATTATTGTAGTAGTCGGGATGCTTGCGCAGGGCGAGATCCGTCCAAATGACCGTTCGTTCGACGACATCCATAATGACGGGAATGCAAATTTGCGTATCTGCCGCTATGTCGATTTTATCGACAACCGTCGAAGGCTCGAAGATTTTGCCTTCATTCGGGTATTTTCTCATCATCCAGCCCGCATAGCATTCCGGCAAATCGCAGTACGGCTGCTCGGTAAACGAATTCAGAGAAGCTACGATGTAGCGGCCCCCGTATTGAACGACGGAAGCGATGTCTATATCTATAAACTCACACGCGCCGGAAGGAGCCGAAGTGATGTCGCCGCTATGGGCCGCCTTGTACTTGCCGGAGCGCAAATTCGTATATGAAATATGCTCGATATAGTTCCAATTCTTGTCGTACATGACGGCGGACAAGTCTATGTCCACCCGCCCCGTATGC
The DNA here is from genome assembly GCF_042793215.1 of Paenibacillus sp. NPDC056579. Taxonomy (NCBI): domain Bacteria; kingdom Bacillati; phylum Bacillota; class Bacilli; order Caryophanales; family Paenibacillaceae; genus Paenibacillus; species Paenibacillus sp. NPDC056579. The sequence goes on along the minus strand of NZ_JBHTVD010000002.1, from coordinate 53,138 downwards.
GTGCCGCGGACCATTCCTTCCTTCCACCATGTAAAAAAGCGGATCGTGCTTCCCGGAGGCATCTCGAGGCGGCTGCCCCTGACGATGGTCCGCAGCGCCTTGCTCGCCGATCTCTGGGAGAACGGTACGACAAACCGTTTCAAGCTCTCGTCTACGTACACTCGTCCCAACGGAGGCAGCTTGGAGAAGCGGCTCAGCAGCGTATTTTTACATGTTTCGACGACAGCCTCGCAAACTTCAGGATCCAGCACAGGCAGCGTATTCGGAATAGCCACCGCCTTGGCCACATTTCCTTTGGGGAAGAAGGTCCGCAATTCATGCCGCTCATTCCTATGGGTGAAATGAGTCATAACCTGCAGCAGCACGGGGGTCGAGACTTGATCGGCCACATCCTCGAACGCATAGACCATCAAAAGAGGCTCCTCCGTAATTCTTAGCAGATGATCCAGCCGTCTCGCGAATTCTCCCGCCCGATGCTTCAACAGATCCGCCGCAAGCCACGCATCCTTATACTGCAGCGACAGCTCTACCTTCGCTCCGAACGTCTCGTATGGCTTATTGTTGCGCAAGATATCAAAAACCTCATTGCAGCGAGGATATTGGTTTCGGTACTCCGATGGGTGAAGAATTTCACCCAGACGGATCCAACGGTTCTTGTACCGCAGCATATCCTCCACGATGGCGGAGCCGGACTGCTCCAGCAGCCCCAACAGCAATCGCCTTTCCGCGCGCTTGAATTTTCGGAACTTCGTGTTCGCCGCTAGGCTCACGTCCCCGTCCGATAGCGCTGTTGCCAAGCGAAGTACATCCGTAGCGGTCTTTACGTAGCTGCCGATCAGACGGGTTTCTGCCTTACCATATTTCAACAAGGCTCCTACAACAAAGCCTACATTCTCTTTCAAGGGTATCGCTTCGGGGAGAAATGCTTCCAGGCTGTCGTGATTGGCGATTACCCATTCCACATTTTCTTTATCCTGCTGGGAGATGGAGCTATTCGCTTGGATGATACCGCGGATCATTTGGACATAATCCTCTTCGCTTCCCAGATCGATAATGCTCAAACCGACTTGATCCAGCAACGGAAACCTGTCTAGAGCTTCATAATCCGGCAATGCCAACGTTATGTAGTGAATGATCGCATGGATATGCAGCTCCGCTTCACTCGCCAGCATCACTTGCTGCGGGAAATTCGGGTACATCGGCTTGTAAATCACATCGGCTCCTATCATCGCCTTCAGATCGGTTACAAGTTGATCGTATAGCGCCGCGAATTCTTCTATGGATAGGGTCCGAACCGCATCCATGAGCTGCTTGGAGAACGTGAAGCCCAGGTACTCTATATTCTTCATCGCGGTAGCCAAATATTTAGGCGGGAGCACGTGGCTTCCGCGCTGCACGATTAATTTTCTTTTCGTTTTGAGATAAATAACGTTTCGCATTGATGACTCTAGGCTGTACTACGCCTAGATGCCTCCTCTCCCTATCGGATGGAATCAGGAAATTCGCATCTCTACAATAATTGACCAAATATAAGAGAAGGAAGAGATGCGATAGCCTGACGGTCTCTTCAGGAGAGCTGCCACCCTACAGTTCAAGGTTAGGAGTAGAAGGAAGGATGGCAATAGCCTGAAGCTTACCTTATTCGAAGGTCGTGTCGGCCTTCGATACGTATCATCCCATCTATTGGAGCTTGCGAACATGGCGAAAGTATTACAACGGATTAGAAAATGAAAAAGTTATGGGCACATGTCTTCATAATTACTTAATAATGAGATGATGTGGATATAACATTCGACCGCTAAACTTAAAACTGAATGCACGACAAACAAATTAAAATATTAACAATTAGTTGTGATTGTTTAGTTTTTAGGAGGATGAGTTGATGAGTTTTCTTAGCGATTTTCGCGCCATGATGATCGGCATCTTACTGGAATCGTTTCCATTCGTATTGCTAGGCATCATCATTTCCGCTTTGCTGCAAACGCTGATTAGCGATCAGACACTTCAGCGGTGGATCCCCAAAAAAACGATTCCCGGCATTTTGTTCGGCTGCCTGCTGGGAATCCTTTTTCCGCTTTGCGAATGCGGAATCATTCCTGTCGTGCACCGGCTGATTCGTAAAGGCATGCCGCCCTATATCGGCATCGTATTTATGATGGCCGGGCCGATCATCAATCCGGTCGTGTTTGCGTCCACGTTCGTTGCGTTTCGCACGCATCCGGAGATGGCTATCGCCCGAATCGCACTGGCTTTTGCGGTTGCAGCCGTCATTGGTCTTTGGGCGGCTTGGAGAGTAAGGGATACTGAACTTCGCACTCCATTGAACAATGCTCATGAGCATGTCGCCGCAGCCAGCGCCGGCTCAAAGCGGCAAATTCCCGTCAAAGCTCCGAAACCGGCCTGGAAAAATAAATTTCATGACACGCTGGAGCACGCGGTCATTGAGATGTTCGATGTCGGCAAATACTTGGTATTGGGCGCCACTGTTACGGCTTTGCTGCAAACCGTCGTGAGCAAGGAGTGGATTGTTGCGTTAAGTGAAGGCAATTGGACTCCGCATTTGTTCATGATGGGGCTGTCGTATGTCCTATCCATTTGCTCCACAGCCGATTCCTTTGTCGGCGTTACCTTCATTCCCGATTTCAGCTTGGGCTCCGTGCTCGCTTTTCTCGTATTCGGCGCCATGCTGGACATCAAGAGCACCTTGATGCTGCTGAAAGTATTCCGCTTCAAAACCGTTGCGACCGTGATGGCCATATCGGCTGTCATCGTGCTGCTCAGTACAGTCGCATTCGATCATCTGTATTCGTAATTATGGATTGGAGGAAGGAAACGCATGAAGATAGGGTCTGTATTCGCTCATCGACTGGTTCGAGCTCTCATCTTGCTGGCATTCGTGTTGTTCATCGTACAGCTTGGCCGCTCGGACGCGCTGATTTATTACGTAGCTCCCAGAATGGATCTATGGGTGAAAGGTCTCGCCTTAGGCATGTACATGTTGGCCATGCACCAGCTGTACTTGGCGGTTCGAGATGTGTCTCGAAAGAAAGCCTCAGTCAGCTGCTCCTGCTCGTCCCACAGTCACGATCAATGGAAGCCTGGCGTGGTTGTCATGTATGGGGCTTTGATCATTCCGCTTGTTCTTGCATTTTCAATGCCCGATGCCGTATTGGGAAGTCAGATGGCTACCAAAAAAGGATTGAATTTAACCCCCTCGAGCATATTGGTCAATGCCGATAACGTTACAGGCGATACGGGGACTAGCGGCACAATGTTCCCATCCAATGATTATACGAAGCCTTACGCCAAGCAGGCAGCGGATATGTACAGCCAGCCTCTCATTATGATTAACGATGATATTTATATCGAGTCGCTAACATCGATGGACTTGTATCAGGAGCAATTTCTAGGCAAGAAGGTACAAATTGCAGGATATGTTTACCGTCTCGACAGCATGAAAGAAAATCAATTTGCCGTAGGAAGATTCGCCATGCGATGCTGTGTCGCCGATTCCGTACCGATGGCCATTATGGTGGAAGCCGATAACCCCAAGCAATGGAACAACGATATGTTCGTGGTCGTTCTCGGAACGATAGAACAACGCAATATCGACGGCAAGAGCGTGTTGACTATCGCAGCAAAATCGATTGAAACGCAGCAGGTGCCTACAAGCCCTTATGTATATGGCAATCCGTACTTCGGAAGCTGAGGAAATGAAGAAGATCGCCAATCCGGCCTGTTCATACAGGGGATTGGCGATCTTTTTGTTATTTATTATTTCAGTAAGTTGTACACAGCTTGAGCCGCTTCCGCACGTGTCGTGTGCTCAGCCGGTACGAACAGCCCTTCCTGGCGCCCCGACAGCAGCTTTGCTTTCATCGCACTGTTCACGTAAGACCGTGCCCAGTCGCTGATCTCCGAAGCATCGGAGCTTGCCAAAGTGGCTTGATCCAGTTTCTTTCCTGTCCGAAGCTCATAAGCACGGACGAGCATAATAGCCATTTCTTCTCTGGTAATGCTGCGATTCGGATCGAATGTCTGCTGCGAATCGCCTGTGACGATACCCGCTTTATAAGCTGCCGATACTTCCTTGGCATACCATGCGTTCCCAGCTACATCGCCGAACGGAGCCGATACATCGGAAGTGAGGCCAAGCGTCCGGACGAGCAATGCCGCAAATTCGGCACGGGTAACGTCTTTGTTCGGTGCAAAGCTCGAGTTTGTCTCTCCATTTACGATATGTTTGGCGGAGAGCTCACGAATCGTCGAGAATGCCCAGTGCTGATTGGTTACGTCATTATAATATTTATCCAAGGACAACACAGCGTATTGGCCGAGCCGGTTAACCCCGACTTCGATGGCGGTATTTCCGTTAACGGTCGTTCCGCCCAGGTATACAAGGCTGCCGTCCTTATGAATCTCGTAGATACCCGCCAGCTTCGGATCCATTCCTGCAGGAATCGGGAACGTAATCGTTACAGGCTTCGTTAACTCATTCTTTGTATACTGCTTGCCGTCTTTGTCGGTCACGAAGATCGATATCTCGAACACCTGTCCGCCCAGCGTATAAACAGCGTTATCTTTGCGGCTTGCTTCCTGCAATGTCCGGTCTGATTGAGCTGCTGCGATCGGATCGATTTTCACCGTAATTACAGCAGAGTCGTCAGCGGACGGCAGCAAGCTGCTAACGGATTTCAACAAATCGCCAGGAACGCTCAGCTTCACATTCGGTGCCTGGACGATCAGAGGACGTCCGTTAAGCTGATCCGCCTGCGCCATCGGAATGGCAACCTGATTTTTCCCTTCCGTCAATTCAACGGACACGGTGGTAAGGTCGGACTTCAAGCTCTCATCCTTGATGGCAGCTGCGTTATCCGGCAGCTCCGGCTTCACCGGCGGCGTTGCAGAAGACCCGGATCCTCCCGATGGTCTCGACGAATGATTATAGCGGTTGACTGCAATAACATATTCCTTAGTAGCGCCGTCCTCTGCAGTGACAAGGACAGTGAAACGATTGGAGCCGACGCTCAGGTTACGGTCACCCGTAATAGTTACTTTGGCTGAGGCATGCTCGGTGGAATAAGTCACCTCTGCCACGGTTGTGCTATAGGAAACATCCAGCGAGTAGCTCAGCTTGTCCGGTGCGAACCCGCTCAATGTAGTCCCATTGACGCGCAGATCGCTCAAGCTTGCATTGGACGACTGTGCTTGAGATTGTCTGGTTATCAGAATGCCGTATACACTCTTAGTCCCGTTTTGGGCTGTAACCGTAACGGTAACCGGATTGTCGCCGACAACCAAATTCTCGCCGCCATGAATTTGTACCGATGCAGCCGGATCGGATGTCGTATACGTCACTCGTGTAACCGTAGTTTCATAAGGTACCGACAACGAATATTGCAGCCTGTTGGAAGCGAAGCCTTCCAGCGTCGTTCCGTTTACTCGCAGATCAAGCAGGGAGCTGTCGGACGATGACGCTTTTGGATTCCTGGTTATGAGAATCGTATAAACCTTCATCGGCTGGTCTGGAGCCGTAAGCGTGACGGTAACCGGATTTGCACCGACAATCAGCTTGTCGCCGCCAGTAACCACTACCGTTGCCGTTGTATGGGTTGCCGTATAAGTTACAGCTGCAACTGTAGTTTCATAAGGCACCGACAATGAATAGTCCAGCTTGTCCCATGCGAAGCCGCTTAACGTAACTCCGTTCACGCGCAGATCGCTTAAGGAAGGCGGCATGTCGGCACGGTTCACGTTAATGACATACGTTTTGACGTTTCCGTTCGGCGCCGTCACCGTCACATGGACGATGTTATCGCCAACCTGCAGGTTGGAATTGCCTGTAACAACGACTACAGCCTGAGGCTCGGAAGCCGCATACGTAACATTGGCGTTCGTCGCGGTATTCGGAACGTTCAGAGAGTAATCAAGCTTATCAGGCTTGAAGCCTTCAAGTGAAACGCCGTTAACTTGGAGATCCGATAGGCTCGCGTTCCCGCTTGCAACCTTATCGCCGGTAAAATCAATTTCGCTCATGCTGGTAAACGTTTTGGATAAATCCGTATTATAGGTTCCGGTAACAACAAATTTCACGTAGCGTCCCTGCACGGTTTTGTCTAAAGAGACATAGTCCTTGTAAACCGTTCCTGTCCATGTTTTGCCAAATGTGCCGGAAGCTTTGTTGGCCGCATTGTTCAGGAATGCAGAATCGTTCAAGTCAGCCAGGTTGTCGGAGGCGTACAGCTCAAAATTTTTCGGAAACTCCATCGCACTTTGATTTAACCGGCTCTTTCTCTGGATGCCGTTTAATTTATAGGTGCTCTCCATATCGATAATAACCCAATGAGGGAATGGAGCAGCCGGGGTCTCCCATTTGGAGTGCCAGATGGTAGATTCCTGTCCGTCCAAAATGTTGCTTGCCACATTGTTTTCCAAATCTACAGTACTGAAAGAGTTAATCGAGAACGACGTTTTGGGAATGAACGTGTACATAACGGCATTCTTGGCCGTTTGCACAGCCCACATCAAATCGAGATAAGCTTGATCGATCACAGCCGCACTATCGCCGGCAGTCAAGGCTTTTGCGGAAGCTGTCCGGGCCGTCAGCTCGTTTTTCGCTTGATCGGGAAGAGACAAACCGGTTGTTCCAGCAATATAGGCAGCGAACTGTTCCGATTCCTGAATCAGCGTTGTCAATTGACTGAAGGTGTACAGCGTTGTCGACTGATACGAGTCGGATAGCGCTTTGGCTTCCGTCGCCGTCAAGGCGCGTTTCCATATTTTCAAATCGTCCAGTGTCACGGTTGCTCCACCGTTGCCTTTGTTACCGTCTGCACCAAGGATAATGTGATACGGAGTGTCCATGCTGGACGCGCCTAATGCAGTGAGATCCTTGTTTGCCTTCATGACCCCGTCTACATAAGTAGTGGCCATCTTGTTCGTTCTGTCTACCGAGATCGTAAAGTAGTGCCATTCGCTTCCTACACCTTGAGCCGAATAATCGATACGATTGGTGCCGTCAGCCATGTTCAGCGTCATGTTGTTCGCAGTCGCAGGCCCGATATACCATCCCGGATTCTTGCCGGAATTCCAGTTTTTATTGGAGAGGACCGTTTGATCGCCTGCCAAATTGCCGGTGTGCCAGAACGATACCGTAAAGTCTCCGTTGCCGAAGTTTAAGTCAGGTCTGCCGCCAAGATCGATATAGTTGGCATTGCCTGCCGCAATGCTGGCCGCTTGGCCGGATTTACCAGCGATATAGGTGACATTGCCGGCCATCGTAGCCAAGCCGGTTACGCCGGCAGCATCTTCATTCAGATTGCCGTCGAATTTCATGTCGGATACGAGCTGGTTCCACATCGTGTTTGGATCGATCGGCGTCAATTCCGGAGGCGTGCCGTCGGTTCGATAGAACGATTGCAACGGCGCGCTTTTGTTACCGTATGCATCAACAGCCGCCACGGTTATGACGTACGACGTTGCCGGGCTCAGCCCCGTCATCGGGATATTCATTTCGTTCGGAATCGGAGAAAAATAATAGTCCGACAACACATTGTACGATTTCGCTACTTGAGCTGTTCGTTGGTTGTACACTTTAATTTCATAATGATGCAAGGACTGATCGTCCTTAGCCTGGTTGAAGGAGAGCACAGGCACGTTATTGGTTCCTGGCAGCACCTTCAGGTCCGGATTTGCCGGGAATTGAGGCGCTGTTTTGTTGCGGTTAGTTTGCGTATACGTGAAATTGCTTTTAATTTCTTCTTTGGTGCCGCCTTCTAATTTCACGACCCATTTATTGCCCGCTAATGCGCCGGCGCTTCTAAAGGAAGTCTGCTGGCCCGCTCCTTGCCACACGCCACCAACATAGACCGAGCCTGCATCGCCGTTATACTCTATGCGCTCAATCTCGATGCGGTCCTTGTACACCTCGACAAATTGCGATTGCTGTACAGGAAATTCGAACCGCCCATCGATCAAGCCCTCTTCCGTCACAGCGGAGTAGCCATGATCTACCTCAACATAGGACATGGATCCAACATTCACGGTAGTGAAATCCTTCTGATAGATGGAACGATCGTCGTTAATGTTTAAATGCGAATGCCCGGAGAAAACAACCACCTGCGGATAATCTTTCAAATCCGTATACAGGTTCGGATTGGCCGCTTGCTGACCGTCCATGACGGTACCGGTAACGGGATGATGCAAAGTGATGAAGATCGGCTTATTTAGATTCGCCGGATCCGCCGTCAATGCTGCGAGTCTGCCCTTCAGCCAGTTTCTTTGTCCCGTGTCGCCGTTATAATTGTTTGCATTCAGGAAGAAAAACGAATAGCCGCCGATCGTTTTCTCGTAGTAGCCATTCGTCTGATCCGTAAACCAATCCGTCGGGTAATATTGCTTCACTTCGGCTACGCTAGCGTCATGGTTGCCGATTGCAATTTGAACAGGCAGGTTTGTCCAATTTTTACGCGTTAATTGCTCCTGGAGAACATCGCGAGCAAACTGGTGGTGCGGTCCCAAGCCATTGCCGTTGTCATTGATGACGTCCCCGGCGATAAGAATCGCGTCAGGATTAGGAAAGATGGAGGAAATGACATCGAAATTGCTCGCCCATCTACCGCGTGTTTTTGCATCCTGATCCGATGTGCCGGGACCAATATGGATATCCGACATCGCAGCGAATTTGAGCAGCGGTTTTTCGGTTGATTTGATGATATAGCCGTAAGTAGCGGCCTTACTCCAGACGCCGTCTTTCAAGGCGATCACCGAAACATTCGTCGATTCCGTGAGGACGATCGGCGTTCCGGTATACTTCAGGCTGGTTTCGTCAGGCATTGTGCCGTCCAACGTGTAATATATGTCCGCACCCGCCGTATTGGAGCTTAACGCAACACTGACGGATTGCTCATAGCGTCCTGCAGGTGAAGAGGCAACCGGCGTGTCCACCGCAGCTGCGGCTAATGCGACCGAGACATAGCCTGCTCCAGCTGAGTGAACGACTGTACTGGCAATCGTGCATGCCATTAATGCGGATATTAATTTCTTGGCCTTTAACAAAAAGAGCCCTCCTTAATGGTGAGTACTTGAGACATGTTGCCTACTATACAGTGACTAAAAGACAAAGGTACAAGGTTCCGTGCGATTTAAGATAGGCATTCCTCCCTTGTACAACAAAACAACACAAAACCACAATTTATTTACATTGATTAGTTGTTTTCTTGCAGTATTCAATTGCATTTTATTCGTGGTTTGTTTGCGGAATGTTAATTCAATCTAATGATTTTGTAAACATCACGAAACTAACCTTAAAATATGTAAAGTAAAGTCGAGTACGAATTATAGGGCAGCGATAGAACCGACGGACAAACCATTGTAAGCATTTGCATAGGAAAGGAAGCTGCAAAAGAGTTCAATTAACGAACAATCCTTTGCGTAAAATTGGAGGCGAAAGCGACTAGAAATAGGGGACGGGGCAGCTGTGTGTGACTGCCGGCATAGAGACTAATTCGGTATCGCCGGAATCGTGGGGGCGACAACGACAGGCAGCGTCAATGCTGCTGGCCGGCAGTCAACGGTATGGCAAACAAGAAGGGGAAGTCTACTAAGATGAAGCCTTATACCACGCGCTCGAGGAACCAATAAATACCGAACAAACCGATGATGCCCGATATGCCATAGACCGTAGGAGCATTCCAGCGGGTGCGCCCGATTTTAGTGATAATTGGCAAAAGAACAAGGAAAATAGCCAGCTGTCCCAGCTCAATGCCTAGATTAAAGGAGAACAACGGAAGAGCAACATTCCCTGAAAATCTGCCCTCCAGCACTCCCGCGAATCCGAAGCCATGAATAAGTCCGAAGCATGCCGTAATCAGCCAGCGCCATTTATGCTCTTTGCGCAGCATATTTTCTACTGCCACAAAAACAATGCTTAGTGCAATTAAAGGCTCAATGATGGCCCCGGGGATCTGGACGATTCCGAGTGCTGCCAAAGCCAAAGTGATACTGTGTCCGACCGTGAAGGAAGTGATGATTTTCAAATATTCACTCCACTTCAGACGCACAATGACCAAGCCTAATAGGAATAACAGATGATCGTACCCTGTGAACAGATGCTCCATCCCATAGGCAATATAACTTCCAAATGTAAACAGCCAATCCGGAATTGCTACTTCCATTATTTTCTTCTCCTTTTTGTTTTCATTTTTTTCAGATACAATCCCCGGACTGCCAGTAGAATCGCTGCAATCAGCAGCAACAGCGAAACGAGCAAGATCCATGAAGGTATCTTGATCATCCGATCAACGATTGCTTGTGGACTATGAGGATCCATATACAGCTTTAACATTGGATGACTTCTGTCAAAATCATGCTCGCTCGTCGAACCGTCCAGCGAAGTAATCGTAGCAAAGTTGTGATGTGTCGGACTGACGTTCGTGAACAAAAGATTGTACTTGATGGCCAGCTCCTTGACTTCCTTCCCAAAATTGTAGTCAAAGTTCAGCTTAATCATCGGAATTCCTAACCCTTGCTCAATCATTTCCATAGATCCAAGCTTCGCCTGCAACTCGGCTCCGTCCGCTTTGACGGACAGTCCTCGCGACACGAACTCCTTCAATTCGGATTCCTTTTGCTTGGCTTCCTCGATTGTGAATGAACCGTCCTGATCTACATCGAGATTTAGAAGCGGGCTCATTTCGTCCGGCAGAAGCAGCAGTTCGTAGCGCATCCCGTCCTCTTGGAGTGTTATATGCGAATACCCAAAAGACGGCCCGTGGGCCGTTGCCCCACTAGGAAGAAGAAGCAGCCAGGCTAGTAATGACACAAATATCCATGATCTTCCTGTTATCCATTGTTTCATGTGGTTGTGCTCCTGTTTTGCATAATTATCAGCTCGTTCTGCTATTGCCATCACGATATGGATGATATTCCCCCTCAAAGAAAACAATGTAAAACAATCAAAATATTATTTGTTTCATTGTTTTATATAGTATTTTCTTGTATTGTAATTTCGTTTTGTTCGTCCATTGTTAATTGAATATATATTTTTAGTAAATTTGGGTATGTGGACCATGCTCAATGCAAAAAAAACGCCAATCGTTCCAAGTTGTAAGCTTGGTTTGATTGGTGTTTCTAAACCTTAATCGAACAAAACTTTTACGAGAGGCATCCACCTTGAAGACTATCTGGCTTCTGTAATATACTCATCTACCTCGAACGTTAAAATTTTATCGAAAATAACATAATCTTTTCTACTTGAGAATGGCCCAATATTGTTTTTATGTTGATCTATTGCGTAAGAAACTGTACCAATACTAGTTGCCCTTCCTTCGTACCAACTAATAAATTCATTAACTTCTTTCATGCTTAGATCATACTCTTTTTCTAGTCCTGTGTTGAAAGTAATAGTTAGAAGTGCTCGGTTCGCGATAGGATCTGGTGATGTCGAGTCTGATCTTACTTCATTCGAAATACAATTTACCCCAATTGCTTTAATAATAAAGTATTCAACTCCAACCGCATTCTTTTCTAGAGTATAAGTTGTACCTGAAACGGTGGTAACTTTATTGTATGGCCCTCCTTGTGTTGTTGATTTGTGGATTTCGTATCCGGTAGCACCTTGTAAACCTCCCCATGTAAGTACCACATTATTATTGCTTGATGTTGCATTTAAGCGTAATCCGCTATTACTTTCTATTAGAGATCCTGTAGATTCAATATCAATTGCATCGATAGTTAGCATTCCGTCATTATTGATCAGTTGAATACTGACATTGTGAATTCCATCGGACAAACCTGTTTTCTCGTAAACTAAAGTAGAACCTTTTATCATCATATTTTCACTAAAAGTTTCCTTAATTCCATCAATAGTTATTTGTGCTGTTCTGGTCTTATTATCAAAAGTATCTGCAATTAGCCGCACTTTGGTCCCACTAAAAGAAAAAAAAGCACAATCGTTCACAGTACTAGTGTAATTTGAACTCCCGTTATATAAATTATCCCCATTTGCGTATGAGGACCAAGTTCCACAGTAGCTTATACGGGGATCCTTATCATCAAATCTCTGCCAACCGGATTCTGGTGAAATAAGTTGTTGTCCAACAGTTGCTGCAAATACGTTTGAGGAATGGGAAAAAAATGTAAATACTAGTAGCATACCTAACAAAACTCTGATCACACCATTTTTTGTTAACATCTCTTTTTAATCTCCTCTTAGCTTATTTCTGAAATTATCAATAAGCATATTACAAAATATTACATGGATTGTTTAAACATTTACTTACTTAAATTGTAAATATAGTATCGTATATGAAAAATTCAGAGGTCAGAAATAGCCCGAACCGGTGAGATTATTAGATATCGGGCGGCAGAAAAACGGCATCGATGGCTTTTACTGAAAGTACTGCAATAATTATTCTAGACTAACATGAACTGCGGATCGTTTTGGTCAATTCCCCCCCCAAAAAAATTTTGTCCCCATTTCGACTTTGGAGGAAAAAAACAGACCGCAGTCAATACTTCAACAAAAAGAAAAACCCTTGATATCCAAGGGTTTTTCTCATAAGCGGGTGATGGGAATCGAACCCACGCCACCAGCTTGGGAAGCTGGAGTTCTGCCATTGAACTACACCCGCGCAAGCGCTTCCGCCGTTTCAGCGGATACTTCCCATTATATTCCTCTCCCCCGGCATTGTCCAGAGGAAATCCCCTGTTACACCGGGATCAGCGGAATAAATCGCTCTATCGTGCCGTCGAACGGGAACTGCTCGGCCGCAATCCGGCGCTGCAAGCTTTCCAGCTCTTCTCTGGCCCTGCGGATCAACTCGTCGGGGTAACCGAGCTGCACCGAATGAAGCGCAAACTCGTCCTCGTCGACCACTTTCCACTCTCCGTTTCTATAAATAAGATCCAGATCGAGATCGACGAACGAGACCACATCCCCGTTAGCCTTGGCCGGCTGGTTGATGTTGCAGTAATACTGCTTGATTTGGCCATTAATCACTTCCGCGCTGACCGTAAACCAGGAATGGAAGGAAAAGAACTCAATCGTCCAGTTGTTCATTGTAAATGTTTTGCCCCTGGTGTAATGCTTCAACTGCCGTCCGGCTTCGCTTAACACAAATAAATGCTCCCCGGTCCTCTCCAACAGCCGAGTGTTCCATTCATAGTGCAGACGATCCCCGTACTTCAATGATTGGATCGTAAGTATCTGATTCGACTCCATGCATCCCATCCTCGCAACTCGCTCTTAATAACGCCTTTCTTCTAACCAACCATACTGGTTCATTATACCAAAAAACACCTCCCGCGGTGCTCTTACCGGCAGGAAGTGCTTCGTTTTTTCGCTCTGTCTGCGCATACCGTCTATTAGTCCAAGCTGCCTATATGATTGAACGGGTAGTAGCGGAACAGTACTTTCCCGACAAGCTGGCTTTTGTCCACAAACGGCGTCGGCCATAGGTGGGAATCGAGACTATCGTTTCGGTTGTCTCCCAGGAAGAAATAGTTATCTTCAGGAACCGTTACAGGACCGAACGTGTAGCTCATAGGCTCTTGCACATAAGGCTCGTCTACCTTCTGCCCGTTGCGGATCAGCGTGCCGTCCTTGATTTCAATCGTATCTCCAGGCAACCCGATTAACCGCTTGACGAAGCGTTGATCGGCCTGATCCGGAAGAGGCGGGTAAAATACGACGACATCGCCGAATTGAAAATCGGTCAGCTTGACCATTTTCTCCACCAATATTTTATCTTCCAGCTGGATTGTAGGCAGCATCGAACCTGTCGGCACTTTCATGCCTTGCGCCACATAGGTATTGAACGTAAAGCTGACAACCACAGCGATTGCCAAGGTAGGGACCCACTCTTTGATCCACCGTTTCACTCGTTGCATCTCTTCAGCTCCTTTTGCCGTCTCTTTGTCCACTCTACATCAATTCGGCAAAAGAAAGATTAAAGCAACATAAAATTTTTACAATCCCGCTACTTGGCAGGCGCGGCTGCAGTTTTATTGTCAACCGTCAAATATTCTTTGGTTCTGCGACCATCGGCTTTCCATTCGACTTGGACCTGGTCCGTATCCTTCCAGCTTGCGACCTCGTTTATATTTTGCAGAGTGAAGGATGCTCCCGGTTTCATGACCGACGGTTCGGCTAGATCGTTTTTCTGGGTTTCCCCGTTTTTGCGGACAATGGTTACCGTTACTTCTTCGAGGTTCTCGTCCAGCTTATTTTCTATGACCACAACTTCCTGAAACTTGTTGTTCCCCTTGGGCGTATAGTTCAGCTTGACACGCCAATGAGGCGAATCGCCCTGGAGGGTCGTCGCAGTCATTGCCGCGGCATCGTTCGGCTTGGCATCAGCCGGATTCCCCGTATTCGCTGAATTGCCTTTATTGCAGGCAGTCAATGCCAAAGCCGCGATGATAAGGATGAGCACTGGCCCTCGCAAAAATAATTTCATCATACCGTAGTACCTCCTAAATTGCCTTATACCTAATTTGGTTCCGCTTGCCCTATTTTATTCCATCTTATAGTGAGAATTCAAATGGGCTCTTTTGACATCGTTGCGGTGTTATCGTTAATATGAAAGAGATAGGCAACCATTTCCGGGGAGGGATTCATGTGAAATACCGCAGATTAGGCAAAACGAATATGAAGGTTTCTGTGATCGGGGTCGGCACGTGGCAGTTCGGAGGAGAATGGGGTAAGGCGTTCACGCAGGAGGAAGCGGACGCGATTCTCGATCAAGCCAAAGATTCCGGCATCAATTTGATCGACACGGCTGAATGCTACGGCGACCATACATCGGAATCCTTGATCGGGAACTATGTTGCACGCAAACGCCGTGAGGACTGGGTTATTGCCACGAAATTCGGGCATCATTTTCACGGTCATCAGGAGCGCACGCAGCATTGGTCGCCTCAGGAAGTGTTAACCCAGCTGGAAGCGTCCTTGAAGGCTTTGAAAACCGACTATATCGATCTGTATCAGTTCCATTCGGGCTCGGACGAAGCGTTCGATCAGGACGAGCTGTGGACGCTGCTCGACAAGCAGGTGCAAGCGGGCAAAATCCGCCATCTGGGCACATCGATCGGAAGCAACGATAATCTCCATCAGACCGCGGCTTCGACGAAAGTCAATTCCCAAGCGATTCAGGTCGTCTATAACCGTCTCGACCGCCGCCCTGAAGAGCGGGTTTTTCCTTCCTGCGAGGAGCAGGATTTGGGCGTATTGGCGCGCGTTCCGCTGGCGAGCGGCTATTTGAGCGGCAAATACAAGCCGGGCGCCGTATTCCCGGATAACGATGTGCGCAACCGCCACGACAAGGAGCAAACGATCGCCAAGCTGGAGGAAACGGCGCGCATCCGCGAGAACGAAGTGCCTGAAGGCATGGACATGGCTACGTGGGCGTTGGCCTGGTGCTTGAAGCATCCCGCCGTAACGTCGGTCATTCCGGGCTGCAAGAGCCCTGAGCAGGTAATCTCGAACGCAGCGGCGGCGGAATTTGTGTCCGACCTGCACAAGCAAAGCTGGAAAGAGTAGGCTTTAGGCAAAGCAAAAAAATCCATGTTTTTAGACAGAACCGTCCATGTTATTCGGTTGCAGTGTTGCGGTATGCTAGTTCGTGAACGCATCAAAGCGGGGTTCACCCATCACAGCTAGCTAAAGGAAAGGTCTTGAAACCGATGAAGCTTACGACACGAATTTACATGGACGCGGCTCTGCAAAATATGAAAAGCGTCAGTTTCTTTACTTTTCTCCAAGTACTTATCGCTCGTCTCGGAGCGAGCAATTTTGAAATCGCCTTATCGAACTCTCTTCCGCCTCTGTTCTGCGCATTGTCGTTGGCCTTTCTTACTCGACAGCTGCCTGTAACCAGAGGCGTTTTTCTCGTTAGCGGCTACGTCCGCCAGGCGGCCTTCCTCTGCATGGCTTTTGCCGCGCTGCTGCCACATCCTATCCCGTTCCTGCTGTTTTTCTGGTGTATCAATGCCGTAGCCGTCATGATAACGGGAGCGCAGCAGCCGGCTATTATGCGCAAATGGGTCGCGCCGGACGAATTCCCCAAAATTTTTAGCAATAATAAAATTATCGGCATTGTGATCGTCACCTTCGGGAGCTTCGGCATCGGCTATTATTTGGACGCTTTCGACTGGATGTTTCCGAAAAACTACGTGTTCTCGATGCTCGTAGGCTGTCTCGCTACCTTCGCCGGCATGTCGCTCATTGCAGAGCTGGCACCGCGGGAAAAGAAGCCGATCCGCCTGACTTGGATGAAGCCGCTTCAGGAATGCGACCGAAAAACGTGGTGGATGGGACTGAACAATGTCGGGATCGCCATGGTCGCTCCGCTGTTCGTCATTTATCATGTCAACGTACTGAAGCTGACCAACTCGCAAATCGCCTATTTCGTCATCATCGCAGGTATCGTCTCGACGCTGCTGCTGCCTGTCGCCCGCCGCTGCATGGAACGGTTCGGCCTTCTGAAGGTGTACGGCACCGCGGTTATCGGGATGGCTCTGGCCGTGCTGCCTTATGGGTTTGTTCAATCGTTCTGGCTGCTCGTCGTCATCCAGGGCTGGGTCGGGTTCTGTCTGGCCGTTCATGAGGTTGCATCGCAGACGATCATGATGAACGAAGCCTCCAAGCATCGCAAGGAGATGGCTTACTTCTCCGATTTCCAGCTCGTCATGAATGCGGGGAACGCCGCCGGTGCGCTCATAGCCGGAGCCTTGGTATCGTTCCTCCCGTTGTGGGGCTGCTTCATCATCATTGCCGTGAGCCGCGTCTTCTTCTATTTCACATACCGGGCGTCCAAGGAGACGGAGGCTCAAGAGCAGCCCGCCCAGCTGCAAGGAGCCAAATCGGCTAACGGATAAGCCTGGCCGTACAACAAAACCCCAGCCGGACATCTAATCAAAGTCCGATTGGGGTTATTTTTGTTATTCGCTAAAATACGCGAATTTGCTTTTTATATACTTTTTCATCGTCGTTGCTGTCCATGACGCGCACCTCGATATTCCAATACCCAGGGTACGGCAAATACGGTCCGCGCGCTTTGTACGTATGCTTCTTCAAGCCGCCGAAATTATCTTCTACGACGTTATCCTCCGTATAGACCAGCGGCACCTCTAGAGGCGCGATGTCCGGCGCTTTGTCATCCTGAAGCTTCAATATAACCTGCTTCGGCTTGCCCAGCTTCTCCGGAAGCCATACTTTGACGGTAAAATCATTCACCCCAGGTGTAGTCGGAGAAATTTGCGTCGTCATATGGATCGTTTCGCCCATGTCGTGCCAGTTCAGCGGCGTATTGGCCGGAAGCGGCGTCATATAGGTGAACACCCCTACAATCCCGGCGATGAGCAGCGCCAGCAAGGCGTCGATTCGCAGCAGGCTCTTGATGCTGTCCTCGCGTTTGCGGAACAACCATCGCAGTGTTCCTGCCGTCAGAACTACCAGGACGACAAGTCCGGATTTGACCAGCAGCAGCTTACCCCAATTCGTTTCCAGCACATATTCGATATTCGGCAAAAAGACGAAAGTCGTCAATATTCCTGACGCCGTAAGCAGGACGATGGATGCAAAGGCTGCGCCGGAAAACCGCGGAAAGAAAGCTTTCCCCGCCGCTTTATCCGTACTCCACAAATAAAGCAGCATCAGCACGCCGCCTACCCATATCGCCGCAGCACCCAAGTGGATCACGTCAAGCAGAATAGTCTGCTTCAACGGCTGAAAGGCCGCCGCATGACCGTTGAAGCTTTTGGTCAGCCAGATGAGAACGACCCACAGCAAATCCAATCCTATCGAACGGTGCAGCATAACGAAGCTAAGCAGCGACAGAGCAAGAGACGCCAGCCACACATACCCTATGCTGGTCTTTGTAATCGTAGTGATGAATGCGTCTGTTCCCCCGTCGCCGATAAGAGCAAACAAGTGCGTAAACATGAAGAATAGAAAGGCGAGTAAATAGCCCTGCTGCAGCTGGGTTCCGCGCTCCCGGACCTTGGTCTCGGCGCTTGCGTTCAGACTGCTCTTGCCAAAGCGCATCCACAGCAGCCACCCGGTAAACGCGAGCATGAAGATGTAGTATAAAATCCGCGAAATATACTGCAAAATGTCTACAAAGCCGAGACCGGTAGATAAACCAGAGCCCTGCGGATGCATATGCTCCATGATCGGCGACGATTCGACCGGCTGTTGGCTTAAGCTTTGCCCGACCGCGAACAAGTACGTCCCTTCCACAGGGTGGCCGTCCGCCGAGATGACATGATAAGTAACGATATAGCTTCCTTTGCCGAGCTGCGGCAGCTTCAGCTCTACACTCAAGCGATCGGCGCTCATCTGTGCCTTGTCGTTCGTGACCTGCTTCTTGCTGCTGTCGAACACCTTTATATAGAAGACGCCTTCTTCCAGTCTCTCGTTAAAAGTCAGGACGATCTTATCCGGCGGGTCCTTCAATTCATCGTTAGCGGCAGGAACCGACTGCAGCAAGCCCGCATGTGCCGATACTCCGTGCGGAAACACAGCTCCAATCATTCCGGCAAGCAAAATCAAGCAGCAGAGCAAACGAATGAACCATTGTCTCTGTATCCTAGTTAGCCGACTCCCCTCGGCTGTGAACGTGTTACTCATGGACGTAAAATCCTCCTCAACATAACGGGGAGCAGCTACTCTCCCTTAATCCGCTTTCTGCCGGCAAAGCCGTCGTACAATCCGTGATAATGCTCTATGCTCGCTTCTCCCTGACGCCAGCACAGAAGCACTTCCTGCCCGTCCCGGATCGATGGAAAATCAATGAGTCCGCTGTCTATATCTTTTAATTGCACGCCCTTCAATTCAAAGCTCTGCAGTATCGTATTGCCTTCCACCTGCAAAAAATCCATTTCGCATTCCAGCGTAAAATAAGGATCTCCCTCTACGAGCATGCCGTTTTGCTTGTGAAAAGCTTTCAATTGGTACAGCTCCTCGTACTTGTCGCGGAACTGGCGTTTGATCTCCTGCAGCTTCTCCAATTCCTGTTTGACAACAGGGAGCATGGCATTGGCTTCTTCCAATGTATAGTACGTTTTGCTCATGGATACCTCCGTTACCATCCGATCGATCGTATTTTATTTGCCGTTGGCGTTGTTGGCGTCAGCATCGTCAGCATGCCGATGCGAGGTTTCGTGATGATGCTCATGCGTGTGTGAGTGCGGAAGCGAATGTGTATGCGTATGACCGTGATGATGGTCCGTATGATGCCCGTCTTGGCCGTTAACGTCGAAATGGGTAACGGATAGCTCGGCGTAGGCAACGCCTTTCAATACTTGAATGCGCTGCTGAAGCTCTCTTAACCGTTGAACGATTCCCCGGACGACGATAACCTCCAGACATTGCTGATGATTCAAATGAATATGAAGCGAAGAATTGATTTCCTGGTGATAGTCATGCTGCAGCTCCGTAAGCACGATAGGCAAATCGCTCACATGGTGGTCATACACCATCACGATCGTTCCTGCAGCATACTGCTCGGGACGAATCTGGGCCGGAGCCAGAAGCGCCTTCCTGACCAAGTCCCGAATCGCCTCGGAACGGTTGTCGTATCCTTGCTCCTCCAGCATGGCGTCGAACTGCTCTATTAACGATTGCGGCATCGAAATACCGAACCGGACAAGGGAATCTTTTTCAGTCATACTCGGTCCCCCTTCTTGTTTACAGGCATGGATCCCATTTGGCTTGCCGTAATCAATGTACTTTTCTTTAATGTAGCATACTCGGCAGACCCTAACCAAACTTTTCACCGTAATGTCAAACTCTCGGAGGGCAAACCAAGATGTATGCTTGCTTAATCAAGTTCTGTGGACGGATAGGAGCTGTCCCAAGCTTGTGTGCTGACTGATTTGGGGCCAATTCGAGCTGAAGGAAGGGAACCTTCTTTTAAACGTTCAAATGTCAGGAGAAAACGGTTGTATCGTGGCTTACTCGGGACAGGAAGAAGAGACAGGCGGAGGAAGCGCAAATATTATGGATGCAGGGAGTCATATAGAGAAGGCAATGAGGGGCTTGATGTGCTCGAGGAGAGTGCCTTCTGTCCCTCAATCGCAGGAAGTGACAGTATTAGCTTGCAGCAATAAGTTTAAAGGGAGCTACAGCTACAAGCATGCCACTGCATGGCCTATAGCTGTGGCACGTCCCGGTGCGGGCTTACTTAACCTTTCTCAAGTGTAGTGATTGAAAATGCGGCTTACCCGTTTCCAACGGAACCGTCTGAAAATATTCGATATCCATATGAACGCGGACAGCCTCCTGGACGGATTCGTCCGTATACATGCTGAACAGCCGCTTCGGCTCGCACCAGTCGTCCTCCCATATTTCTTCCGAGTCCTTGCCTCCGTACACCCCCATGTACAGCAATCCGTCTTCTTTCATTACTCTTTTGATTTCGTCGAGCACTTGACCCAGCTCCGCCTTCGGAACATGCAGCAGGCAGTTCAGGGCGTAGACGGCGTCGAAGGACCGGTCAGGAAATTGGAGGTTGTAAAAATCCATTACGGCCGCATCCAGCCCCTTGGCCTTGCAGTGCTTCACCATCTCTTCGGACAAATCGATGCAGGTGATGCTGAACCCTTCGGAACGGAAATATTCGCTGTCCTTTCCCGTCCCTGCACCGATTTCCAGCACGGCCGTCTTCCCCTCCTCGCGCAGCTTGCTTATGAACCGCTCCCTCTCCTGCACCTTCCATTCGGCGGGAACCACAGCTGCTCTTTTCGCTGCATCCGCATCGTAGGCTTTGGCTAAGCTGGCTTTCGTTTCGTTGTTCATCCGATGATTCCTCCTCAACAGGTATATAAGAACATATATTCGCCATTTCTTTGAAGATTCCTTCCGAAGCTGCAATATCTGGGCAGCCCACTTTCGGTCTCTTGAGAAGGTATATATCCGTTTGCACCCTCATACTTTTACATTGAACATGGAGGAGGTATGTCTATGGTTCAGGATGCATTATTCGAGCACCGTTTTTGGCTGCAAATATTAGGAGACCACAGCAGCTTCATCTGGAACGCACTCTCTCCCAAGGAAACGCAATCTATTCAGACGGCACAGCAATTCAAGCAATCCTTCGACATATTGCTGGAGTATTCCCGGCGCTCGTTAACCGAAGGAGAGCTGATGACGCTGAATCAGCAGGCTCTTGTTCTAACCAATCAACTCCGGATGTTTAAATTAGATTTGCTAAAACGAATGCTGGCCGGCAAACTTACCATTGGGCTGACGCCAACGTTTATGAATCATATGCTTAACGAGTTGGAGGAATATTTGCGCATTCTGAATGAACTGGTATCCGGAAGGCCTGTTCCTCGTTACGATGCCATTCATCACGACTTGCTATGGCTGTTGGATGCATCCGGTCATGCCGCCTCCATCTCAAGCAATTTGGATGCGGTCGAGAGCCGGTTGCTTGAAAAAAGTGCACAGTTCGAGATTCATTTTAATCTGTTTTATTTAAAAAGCATCGAGATGGCCGGTTATATGAGAACACAGCTGCAAAATTTCCCTGCTTTTCGGAAGTTCCACACGGACGTAAATATTGAAATGAAGCTTTTTGTGGCCTTTTTGCAGGAGCTTGAGGAACTGGAATTGTCAGCCGAAGTCCTTGACAGTATAAGTCCGCTTATTCCTGACCATATGATGCGGGAGGAGTGTTACTATCTTACCAAGCTGGCCCAGCTTGGTTTAATTCCCGATCCGAATTGCGATCCGGCGAAGCCAAGAACCGAAGGCTAGCCTATTCACTTATTTTCATCGATACGAGCCAGAGCCAAGCCAAGAA
The DNA here is from genome assembly GCF_042793215.1 of Paenibacillus sp. NPDC056579. NCBI lineage: Bacteria > Bacillati > Bacillota > Bacilli > Caryophanales > Paenibacillaceae > Paenibacillus > Paenibacillus sp. NPDC056579. Next base: position 31,329 of record NZ_JBHTVD010000002.1, on the reverse strand, counting down.
GGACATACAAAATAGCCGTGGCGCAATTGCCGCGGCTCTTTTCTGTTTTGCCGGTGATAATGCTTACCCGACCGCAAGCAGACGCTGAACCTGATCGGTCGTCAGTCCGTCGGCAGCCGTGCGGATGAGACCGAAGCACGGGATCAGCTCGCGGGCGGTTAACGGCTCCGGCCGGTCCGTCCAGCCCGCCAAATAGGCGAACGCGCCGACAAGCCGCTCGGGTGTGACTCCTGTGTCGCGCAGGGAAACAAGAGTCAGCGCCTTATCGCGCTTGGACAACCGCTGGCCGCTTGCATCGACCAGCAGCGGGACATGGGCGAAACTCGGCGCCTTCAGCCCGAGTGCTTCGTACAGCGCAAGCTGCCTTGGCGTCGAGTCCAGCAGGTCGGCTCCGCGCAGCACGTCGGTGATGCCCATGGCGGCATCGTCGACCGTCACGGCAAGCTGGTAGCTGAACATGCCGTCCGCGCGTTTGACGACAAAGTCGCTAAGCGCATCTCCTTCATAAGTATGCGGTCCCGCGAGCATATCATGGAAGCCAATCGCATGAGTCGGCATGATGAACCGCAGGGCGGGTGTCTTCTTCGCTGCCCTCGCCTGCCGCTCCTCCGGCGAGAGCGAGCGGCAGCCGCCGTGGTATGCGGCGCCTTCCGATGCCAGGCCGTGCGGGGCGTTGCCTATCGAAGCGAGCTCGCTTCGGCTGCAATAGCACGGATACAGCCACCCTGCACTGTGCAACGTATCCAGCGCTTCCCGGTACAAGTGCTGCCGCAGGCTCTGCTCATAAGGCGCGCAGCTCCCGCCGATCCGTGGACCTTCATCCCAGTCGATGCCGAGCCACAGCAAATCGTCCTGCAGCTTCTCGGCATACTCGGGACGCGAGCGGGCTATATCTATATCCTCGATTCGCAGCACGAATTCGCCGCCGGCTTGCCGCATTTGCAGCCATGAAGCCAGGGCGGTGAACGCATTGCCGATATGCATCAATCCGGATGGTGTCGGGGCAAATCTTCCTCGTCGAGTCATCCTCACACGCTCCTTAAAGAATACAAAAAGAGCAGACAATAGATCTGCTCGTGTTCTCCAAGTATATGAAAGATATTTCGAATGGGCATAAATGGCGGAGCCGACGGGATTCGAACCCGCGGTCTCCTGCGTGACAGGCAGGCATGTTAGGCCTCTACACCACGGCTCCACACTTAAAATGTTTTAATACACAAGGATAATAATACCACGATGATAAGACATCTGACAAGCCATATTCTCTCATATCAGTTTTTTTATGGCTTTATCTCTAATTAGGCTCGTGATGCCTGTTTGAAACTCGGTTTCAAGTAAATACGGCTGCAAGTCCCCCATTTCTTCTTCATCGTCTATGATAACAAATTGCTCTACTTCCAACTCCGTACCCTTGGCATGATCCATATAGCTCCGAATTTCTTGCCCGCGGATTACACCTTCAATAAGGGGAGTCATTCCAACCACATGGCGAACTCCGTTGATTTCAAAAATAGATTGCAGCTGCTTCAGCGTCCTGCCTTCCCTCCAAGAGGAGGTTACTACGATGCGCGAATCCGTTGACTTTACTATGGCATTAAGATTCTCGACGCACGTTTGGTCAAACTCATGTCCGAAATATCGTTTACTTTGGACAAGATGTCGTGTGGTAACCAGCACCCCATCGATATCCAAAAAAATGACCTTCATGATTCATTCTCCTCTCGCTCTATCCCCTAGTAACCCGCCTATTACCTAAAATAATATCACTACTCAGCACAAATTGGGTATAAAGAACCATTTTCGCAAAGCAATCAAAAGTGATCCGTTGAGGAGCGAACGAAGCCTGAAGCCCGGGAAGCCCCGTGTACCTTGCTTACATTATATTTCAACGCTAAAAATGGTCCGAATCTCGTTCGCTGACGTGCGTTTTGTCGAATAATTAATAGATTGACAGACACCATATATTGAGTTAAATTCAATTTACATCTTCAAAGACAACTAGATCTTGTGGACACATGATTTCCATATGACATTATTCGCGGATTTCTGATATGATAGACATTACGGCTTGCGCCGCAGTAATTCGACGAACCGATGAACAACCATAGAGCATACTTCAACGGACGGCATGCGCTCGACACATTCGAGCAGGACTGCATGCTTCTTCAATGTGCTTTTATTTCCCATCTTTTCTTATAAAGGAGCAGGTTTTAGATGATTATCGTAAAGAGAGACGGAACCAAGGAAGAGCTTGTTTTTTCCAAAATGAAAAAGGTTATCGATTTCGCTTGCGAAACGTACCCGGAGTGCGATCCGCTGGAGCTGGAAACCGCATTGCTGCCGCTGTTCCGCAACGGAATTTCCACTAAAGAAATTCAACGTCTGCTGATCCAGGTTGCTGTGGAGAAGACAAGCGTGGAGCAACCGAACTGGCAGTACGTCGCTGCAAAGCTGCTCAGCTACGATTTGTATAAGGAAGCCCGCACGAACCGCAAATACGGACATTTCGGCTACGGCGACCTGTACTCTCTTATCACTTACTTGACGGATATGGGGCTTTACGGCAAATACATAGTAGAGCATTACTCCAAAGAAGAAATTCAAGAGCTGGGTGCTTATATTAAACCGGAACGCGACTATCTGTTAAATTATATCGGACTCAAGACCTTATCCGACCGTTATTTGATCCGCGGCCTGGATAAGGAAGTGCTCGAGCTGCCTCAAGAGCTGTTCATGGGTGTCGCCATGCATTTGGCGATGAAGGAAGAGGACAAGCTGAAATGGGCCAAGCAATTCTACGATGTGCTGAGCAGCCTGGAAATGACCGTTGCTACGCCTACGCTGGCCAATGCCCGCAAGCCGCTTCACCAGCTGTCGAGCTGCTTCATCGATACGGTGCCTGATAACCTGTGGGGCATCTACAATGTAGACCAAAGCTTCGCTCAAGTTTCCAAGCACGGCGGCGGCATGGGCATTTATGTAGGCAAGGTGCGCAGCCGCGGATCCAATATTCGCGGATACAAAGGCGTTGCCGGCGGCGTCGTGCCATGGATTAAAAACTACAACAATACTGCTATCGCCGTTGACCAGCTGGGCGTTCGCTCCGGTGCGGTAGCCGTATACTTGGATGTATGGCATAAAGACATTCTCGATTTCCTCAACCTGAAGACGAACAACGGCGACGACCGGATGAAAGCCCACGATATTTTCCCTGGTGTATGCATTCCGGATCTGTTCATGAAAACCGTAGAAGAAAGAGGAACGTGGTATTTGTTCGATCCTCATGAAGTTCGCAAAGCAAAAGGCTACTCCATCGAGGACAGCTGGGGCGAGGAATGGGAGCGCCGCTACTGGGAGTGCGTGAACGACGACAAAATTTCCAAAGAGGAAATTCCGGCGATCGATATTATGAAGCGCATCATGACAAGCTCGTTCGAAACCGGTACGCCGTTCCTGTTCTTCCGCGATACAGTGAACCGCGCCAACCCGAACAAGCATGCGGGCATGGTCTACTGCTCCAACCTGTGCACGGAAATTTGCCAGAACATGAGCCCGACCGAGCTGATCCAAACTCACCATGAGGACGGCATTATTACCAACCAGGTGAAGAGCGGCGATTTCGTCGTGTGCAACCTGTCTTCCACCAACCTGGGACGCGTGTATACGAAAGAAGACATCGAGCGCGTAGTAACAACCCAAATGCGCATGATGGACAACGTAATCGATCTGAACTACTATCCGATTCCGCAAGCGGAAATTACGAATAAAAAGTATCGCGCTGTCGGCCTCGGCTCCAGCGGTTATCATCAAATGCTCGCCCAGCTGAAAATTCAATGGGAGTCCGATGAGCATGTAGCCAAAGCCGATGAGGTTTATGAGTGGATGAACTTCTATGCGATCAAAGCCTCCATGGAAATTGCGAAGGAAAAAGGCGCATTCAAGCTGTTCGAGGGCAGCGAATGGCAGACCGGCGCTTACTTCGAAGCGCGCGGCTACAACAGCCCGGAATGGCTGGAGCTGAAAGAGCAGGTAGCCAAGCATGGCGTCCGCAACGGCTGGATGTTCGCTATCGCTCCTACCGCTTCCACTTCGCTCATCGCAGGCTCTACGGCGGGGATCGATCCTATCTTCAACAAGTTTTTCGTGGAAGAGAAGAAAAATGCGGTGATCCCGCAAACCGCTCCGAATCTGAATGCCGAGACGATGTGGTTCTACAAGGAAGCTCACCGTATCGACCAGCATTGGAGCATCAAAGCGGCAGGCGCCCGCCAGCGCCATATCGACCAGGCTCAATCGTTCAACCTGTATATTACGCCTGAGCTGTCTGCAAAAGAGTTCCTGGAGCTCTACATGGCGGCTTGGAAGAACGGCTTGAAAACCGTTTACTACGTGCGGAACAAGAGCCTTGAAGTGGAAGATTGCGTAAGCTGCTCGGCATAATCACATCATTTTTTAACCATGATAATGAAGTACTTATATAGGGATTCTGTCTTTGTCAGCAAAGCTGAAGCAAGGGTTGGGCAGGAGCGAAGCAATCTGTCTGAGGGTTCGGTTTTTAGGGGCAGCAGCATAAGCGATCTGCCCCTCTTCTCGCGCTCACCCTCAAGACGTTAAGCGTGCAGGTGCCCCTTCTCATTTGCCGGAGCAAATGAGTCTAGCACTTGCGTAAGCGCCCAGCTCCACCAACCTGACACTGAACGAACCATCGCATCAAACGTGAAGCGTGTGCCCCGGATACAAAGCAAAGGCTATAAGCCGGAACCGATATCCGGGGCACGTAAGCGCTCAGAACCGAAAACAAGTAACTCCCACTGATAAGGGGGCCAGGGGGCAAAGCCCCATGAGGTCCCCCTTGCAGGGGGATTTAGGGGGTAGCCTTCCAATGGATCAATTGCAAAAGAAAAAACTGTTTAACGAACACGGGGACCGTGACTGGGGCAAACGCCGCATGATCGGCGGCAATACGACGAACCTGATCGAGCTGAACAACGTGAAGTACGATTGGGCTACGAAAATGTACCGTACTATGATGAACAACTTCTGGATTCCGGAAGAAATTCCGCTGGCTCAAGACGCGAAGGACTACAAGTTCCTGTCGCCGGAGGAGCGCCAAAGCTACGACAAAATCATCAGCTTCCTTATCTTCCTGGACTCGCTCCAAACGGCCAACCTGCCGAACATTAACGAGTACATCACGGCTCCCGAAGTGAACCTGTGCCTGACCGTGCAAACGTTCCAGGAAGCGGTGCACAGCCAAAGCTACTCTTACATTTTGGATAGCGTCGTATCCGCCGAGGTCCGCGACGATATTTACAATCAATGGCGCGAGGACAAGCATTTGCTTCGCCGCAACCGGTTCATTACCGACTTGTACGAGAACTTCATCGAGGATCCTTCTACGCCGAACCTGATGAAGACGATCATGGCCAACTATATTCTGGAAGGCATTTACTTCTACAGCGGCTTCAGCTTCTTCTACGCTTTGGGACGTCAAGGCAAAATGCTCGGAACCGTATCCGAGATTAAATATATCCAGCGCGACGAGCTGACTCATCTGGCGTTGTTCCAAAATATTTTCCGGGAAATCCGCAAAGAAAATCCGGAAGTCTTCACGGATGAGCTCATTGAAGAGCTTCGCCAAATGATGAAGACGGCGGTGCAGCATGAAGTCGAATGGGGCCAATACATTACGAACAACAATATCAACGGCCTCAGCAACGAAATTATCGAACAGTACATCAAATATTTGTCCAACGAGCGTCTGAGAAAGCTTGGCCTCGATATTTTGTATCCGGAGATCGTCGATCATCCGATGAAATGGGTCGAGACGTTCAGCAACATGAACAGCATGAAAACCGACTTCTTCGAGCAAAAAGTAACCAACTACAGCAAATCGTCCAACATGAACTGGGACGATCTGTAAGAAGCATACGAGCAGGGTACCCCCAACTCCAAGTTTAGTACTGTGGGGTAACCCTGCTCCGCATATAGCAAGACCCCCTGATTCCCATCGGAACAGGGGGTCTTGCTCATTTTAGGTCAGCTGAAGCAGCTGCTTCACTTTAAACTCCAGTTCAACCATCGAAAACGGCTTATGCATAAACGTGTCGACTCCTAGTGCATGGCCTCTCGACAAGTCGTCGTCCCGATTGCGTCCGGACAGCATCAAAATGTTCAGGTCGGAAGGCTTGCCCACCTCTCGGTGCAATTTTTCCAGCATATCCAGGCCATCCAAATTCGGCATCACTCCGTCCAATATACACAGATGAACCTGCTGCTCCGTAATCAAACGGAACGCTTCCTCGCCGTCTTCGGCTTCAAGGAACGTTACCGGCAAATGCTGCAGCTTGGAAACGAGAATCGAGCGCAGGATCCGGTCGTCATCGGCGATCAGCACCGTGAGGTTCCGCTCCGCCGTATCTGCCGGCGTACTCTCGCTTTGATCCATCTCTTGAGCGTACAAGAGCACCCGGTTGCGGCCGCTCTGTTTGGCTGCATACATCGCGTCATCCGCGCGCTTGATCCAATCCTCAACCGTCAAGCCTTCCGTCCATCCGGCCACCCCGGCCGAGAACGTAATATAGAAAGGCTGCCCCTCAAACTGCGCTACAGGCTCCGTCTGGGCAAGCTGCAATATCGCATCGATCGATTTGACCGCATCCTGCTCCGTGCTGCCGGGCAGCACGACGACGAATTCTTCGCCGCCGAAGCGCGCGATCAAGTCGGTGGACCGGACATGCTTTTGCAGCAGATGGGCAAGTCCCTGCAGCACCAAATCGCCGACATGGTGACCGTACGTGTCGTTGATTTTTTTGAACCGGTCAATATCTATAAACACCATTGAGATCGGGGCTGGATAACGGCGGGTCCGCTGCAGCTCCACCTGAATCTGATGATCGAAAAACCGCCGGTTATAAATCCCCGTCAACGGGTCGCGAAAAGCCATTTGTTCAAAATTTTTCGTTCGTTTCAGCAGGCTGTAAATGCGGGCGCTCAATTCTTCATATTGGAACGGCTTCGTAACGAAATCGTCGGCTCCCAAATAGAAGCAGCGTACCTTGTCCTGAAGATCATTTCTGCCTGAAAGCACCACTAACGGGATCCATTTCAGGGTCGGGTCTTCCTTCACGAATTCGAACAGCTCGTACCCCGACTGCGGATGCATCATGAGGTCCAGTGTAATAAGATCGTAGTTATGCTCGCGAAGCAGCCTCTGTCCTGTCTCCACATCCGCTGCGTCGTCAACGTCATAGCCCTCCAGCTTCAGCCTGCGGACGAGATAAGCGCGAAGCACCTCGTCGTCATCAATAATCAGCAGCCGGCTTCCCGACGAGGCAAGCGTTTGCTTCCCGTACTGCTCCTGATGCTCGTCCAGCTCCAGCTCCTGCTGATACAGCTCGAGCTCCCGCTTCAGCTGGCTTATGGAAGGCGTTCCTTCCAGTGCCGACCGGTAAAACCGGGATGCCGTATGCTCCGCTGTCCATACACCGGATACCTGCGTCCATTCCCAGTCCTTTACCAGCTTTTCGGCCACCGCTCCGATCCGTGTAAACTCGAACATCGGTGCGCTTCCTTTTATCGTATGCACAATCCGGTAGATCCGGTTTGCCGTGTCGAGCAAGCGATCCGTCTGTTCTTCTGCCAGCAGCCCGCTCAGCTCCGTCAGCTGCTTTCGCAGCTCTTCCACATAGCGCTTACGCCCCTCCTTCATCAGTCTGGCTTCCTTTTGCAAGCGATCCTCAGGTGTTAATTGACGCAAACCTTTCACTTCCAGTCGTTTCAATATATATAAAGAAGTTCGATTATTGCCCTTCTTCTATCAGCTTCTGAACCGTATCCACCAGCTGGAGCGGACTGAACGGCTTCACGATATAGGTGCTGACACCGGCAGCCTTCGCCCGCTCGCGGTCTTTTTCCAGCGCTTTGGCCGTCAACAGAATCACCGGAACCTGCCGATTCGGATTGTCGTGATTTCGCAGCCATTCGCATACTTCCACCCCGGTCAATTCCGGCATCATATAGTCAAGAATAATCAAATCGTAACGTTGGTTCCGAATTTCATTCAGCGCCTCTTTGCCGTCTTCCGCCTCCGTAATGTCGTATCCTTCATCGGATAACGTTTCCGTTAGTAAAAATCGCAGCGCCATCTCATCGTCGGCTAATAAAACACGGTAGTTGGCCATCGTAGTATTCTCCTTAAGTCCGTTGACAATTTGCTCCATTATACCATTTTCCGACCTCATTCGGTGGAAAATTTGATCCCAAGCCTGTGGCAAAATCAAAAACGATGATTTATCCGCACAAGGAACTATGTTACAATAAATCCGTTCATCATCTTTAGATAATATTTAGAAAAGTTAGTCATTTAGAACTATGGAAAGGCGATGAAAGCTTCCTTGGATAATTTAGACCCTATCATAAAAAAAGTGTCGAAACACGTTTCCTTCGGTCAGCCTGTTGCTGCCGGTTCGGTGATCAACCAAAGAATTTCCGATCCGCGAATCCCCATCTCGGCCTGTTATATGACGATGAAGCTGCACAATAAAGAGGATATTTGCTATTATGAGGCATGGCTGCAAAAAGACGGGCTGTTCGCCGTTACCGAAGCCTGGTACAAAGAGACGACCGTCCGGCGCAACCTGCTGCACGCTGACTTAACGTATGAACAGCTGCAGGAAGTGTATGGGGTTGAGGACGTTCAGGCCGTCGTTTCCCGGATGATCGAAATTATAAAAAAATCGGAGCAGGACGATTGGAGCCGATCTAGGAGAGCTTAACCACCAGGTTAGCTTTTCTTCTTTACATAGGCGCGCCATGAGCCTTCACGTATCGGAGCGCATCCACGAGAGTCGTTCCATACATAGATCCAGCCTTCCCGCTCCGGCCTCAGAGCATCACGGACCCATACCCGTTCGTAGTCGTTCGACTGGCCCGGTCCGTAGTATTCCTCCAACGCATCGAGATGAACGAGCGCTTCGTCATCCAACTGAAACCACTCGCCTTCAATACGCTCTTCCCCTTCCAGGACAAGCCCGGGATAAGGTCCGAAATCATAGAGCCTGCCGCAAACCGCTCCCGGCTCCACATGGCGCAAATACGGAGCGGCGATTTGATGATTGACCTCGCCCGTCAGCAAGGTGCCATATACAAAGACGCAAATCATCCGCTTCACCTCCCTTTACCAGCTGCTGAACACCACGGCCGCCGTGGCCGGCAGCCAGCATCGTGCATAGGATACACTACATCAAGCATTTGCTACAGCTTGTACCAAACCATCATACCATCCCGAAGGGAGATGCTCCGAATGTTAAGTCCGGAAGACGCTAACAAAATCATTTTGTTTTTATCCGCCGCCTACGGCTGTACCGATTCGGAAGAAGCTCAAGCCGAGTTTCATCGTTTGGCCAATGAGCTTCGCAAAGCATCCGGTCAACCGGAGGAATAAGAGCCGCTTCGGCTTCAAGGAAGCCGGGGGCTTGTCGAGTAAACATAGTTTGAATTCATCTTCAAGCTCCGTTGAGGTATCCCTCTCTGGAAGCTATTGAGATTTTCAATGGCGGGTACTTCAGGGTTAACCGGTTTTGTCGACAGCCTGTACCGGCTTCACGGAAGCCGTTTTTTTTGTGGGCAAGGCTTGTCCAAATTCAGTCCGGCTTTCGCTTAATTCAGCTTTCTGACGCCATTTCCTCCTGCGTAACGCTTCCGCGGGTTATTTGGCGTTGTTCCCGGCACGAATCCATCTATGAATGTGATTCACCTATGGTCATTCGCCCTCATATAGTAGTTCTGGAAAAAAATATGGCAAAATCCAAAAACACATATTGCCGATAATCTTACTTGGTTTTATAATAAAGCAAATAGACTTTCAGAGCATACGAATGCATGGGGTGGAATACATGGACTGGAGCATTGCTATTATGGGGCTGTTCGTCGGCCTTCTTGTCGGGTTAACCGGTGTTGGAGGAGCGGCATTGCTGACGCCTCTTCTCGTGTTGTTAGGAATTCAGCCGACCGTTGCCGTTGCCACCGATTTATTTTATAACTCCGTAACGAAGCTGTTCGGGAGTTTTCAGCATTACCGTCAAAAGACGATCAACTTTACGTTGACCAAATATTTAGCCTTCGGCAGTATCCCGAGCGCCGTAGCGGCTATTTTGCTGCTTGAGCTGTATCCGCCGCTGCATAGCATTCAAGAGACGATCGTGAAGCATACGCTCGGCATCGTCCTTATCATCGTAGCCATTTTGAGCATCGCCAAGCAATGGATCGGACGGCTCGACAGCAACCGCTGGCAGGAGAAGCCGATGGAAGAGAAACGATGGATGACGATCGGCATCGGCATCCTGCTAGGCTTTATCGTCGGGCTGACCTCAATCGGCTCGGGGTCGCTTTTTGCACTGGCGATGATGTTCTTCTTCCGCTTGAGAGCCGCCGAGCTGGTCGGCACGGATATCGCCCATGCGTTCCTTCTGGTAAGCGCAGCGGGCCTGATGCATGCCGGCTTCGGGAATATCGATTACGGCTTGGCCTTTAATCTGCTGGCCGGTTCCATTCCCGGCGTCCTCGTCGGCAGCGGATTATCCGCGAAGCTGCCCGCCAAACCGCTGCGGACGATTATGGCCGCCATCATCTTAATCAGCGGCTTCAAGCTGATCTGATCCCGGCGTCCGGACGGCGACTCCCTCCTGCTAGAGCCTGGAACGCACGGCAAGTACGCAATCCAGCGACCTTGGGCTGTCGCCGATGCATAGGGTATGTAGGCGGTCCATCTGACCCGGCGGAAAAGAAAAAAACCTCCAGCGAGGTTTTTTCATAGCGGATCGACCGCTCGTTTATATGGAACCCATGGACCGTCCCCTCAGCTTAAAGCTGACGGGCAACGGCTACACGGGTTTTTACGATAATTTTGCGAATGCTGTCCTCGGACAGATGGTATTGTTGAATCAGCTCGTGAACGCTCGAACCGTTCTCGTAGAGCCGATATATTTCGTGATTGCGCCGCTGGATCGTTAACCGTGTACCGTTATTTTCACCCCAGCCTGCGCGGGTTTGTTCCTTCTTCGGGATATAGATAATCTCGCCCTGGATGTAGTCCTGCAGCTGCTTAAGCAGGCTAGGGGGAAGAATATCCTTTCCGTTTTTGTAACCCATCGATGAAATCCTCCTTCCGTGCATTAGTTGCAAGCGCCGCCGTGAAAGAGATAAGCATTTTCATCTTTACACCTCCTAAGAGTTTTAACGTTAGGGTCATCCATGAAAACAAAAAAACACGATCTACCGACTCGTGCCTGGGTGCCATACTATATGTCATGGTTCATGTCAATGACGTCAGGTGAGGGTGGGAAAATGCTTATTCAGTTCAGCCAAAACCCTTTATTAGTTGTTGTGCTCATCGAAGCCACTCCTTTCGTCTAAGTGTCATGATCCAATTACTTCCTAATTGATTATACCTTATGTTAGCTCATCGTGTCTATTCGTGATTTTTGAAAAGTAGAGGGAGGCTTGAAGGCCTCCCCTTTGTTATGGAGCCTCTGCTTACGCAGAGACCACCTCAGGTTTCGTAATCATTGCTGCGATCACTCCTTTCTTTGAGTGTTAGCTGGCCTGCTACGAAATTTATTTTACTTCTTTTTACAGCTGATTCTCAAGCGAAAGAATCATTATAATGAATCTCTCCTGTCCACTTTCATCCAAGGGATAAATTTCATCTTCGGCCGGCGGACAACGATCGTCACCTGCGCTGCCTACTTATTTGTTATTTTATCGGACCCATGCTCTTGATTTCGGTTTTGACTTTGATGTTAATAACGGCGTCGGCCAAGGCGTCGCCCCAATGATCCTGAACCTCTTTCCAATGCTGGTATTCATACGCTCTGGCATAGAGACCGAGCCCTACCGGATCGATTCGATGCTTCTGCATTTTGTCAAATATACTATGGAATTGCTGCTCCATCTGTTCATTAATCCATCGCTCCAGCTTCGGCCTTTCTTCCTTCACATTAAATGGAAACAGCCGTTCCGTCAAGCTATAAAGAATGTTGACCGTAATATCGAAGCGAAACCGGCCCTGCGAATACGACGGCTTAATCAGCGTCTTCACTGTGCTAGGAGTAAGAGTGAGCTTGTTGTCGGGAATCACGTCCAGCTCGTCCTTCTCAGGAATCGCTATCGTAAACATCATTTCATCCAGCTCCTTATGCTGGAGTATTTTCAGCAGCGCGCTTTCCTGCAGCATGAGCTTGTCTACATACTTTCCCCGTTCGTTAAGCAGCGCCGTCCCCATAACTTCAACGGCCTTCTCCTTTTTGATTTCCGACATCGAAGGGGTGACGCCTTTCTCGAACATTTGCCGGTGCAGCTCCTGCAGCGTCGTTTTCAACGTAATATTTCTTTGATCCGCCGTATCGATCAGCTTCAATATGTGCAGGGAAAGACGCGGCTTGTCCGACGGATGGAAGTTGATAATGTCCGCGACCGGACCGTCTACGACGACGACTCTGGCATTGACCGCAACCTTGGCATTCCGGTAAACGATATCGATCAGGGGAAACCAATCCTCATGCTGCAGCAGCGACTTTCCGAGCAGCAGAACCTGAATCTTGCCCCCGATCGTGAGTCCCGTGCTCGTCAGATCAAACTTGCTTCTAGCTTGATACAGCGTCTCGGAATGGACGGCAATCTCCTCCGACTTGATGGCCGCTTCTTTGTTGAAGACTGGGCTCGAAAGAAAATAAACCAGCTGATTATCCTTGTCCAGATCAATTCCCAGCATCAAGCTCAGCGTCAAGTCCTCTACATTCAACCTGTCGCTGCAGCCTGTTAATACTAGCGCGGCCAGCATACAGACGATCATCCCTACACGCCGCATCATCCCGTTCTCCTTCTTTGGACGTAATCATACCCGCAGGTGTACAGCCACAGAACAACCGGAAGCACAAATGCGAATATAATGCCAAGCATACCGTATAATTTTTGCAAATTATCGTTTTGGGTGAACGTAAAATTAAAAATCAGAGGATACAGCACCATCCCGAGTAAATACAGCTTCAAATCCAGCCGATGGTCCTCCTTTCCCCGCAGCTGTGTCGTGCAATATACGGTCCAGAACAAGTACGAGGCCCATACGCGAAACACAACAAACAAATAAAAGGCCAGCAGCACGATTTCCAAACGTTCAATGAACTGAAACTCCACCACTTTTAGCAGATTAAGCGTAGGCTGCATGAACCATAAGATTCCTTCCGGACTGAAGAAGGTGAAGCACGATATGGTAATTAACAAAAAAATGCACATCGATATCGTGTTGGCAATGACAATTCCTGCCGGCGCCAAATGCTTTTTTTGCAAAAAGGGGTACAAGAAAAAGGCGACCTCGAATCCGAGGAAGGACACGACTGTCGTTTGTGCTGCCAGCAGGATCGGCTTCCACCCCTCTTTAACGACTGGAAGCAAATAATGCCAGTGCGCTTCCCCCCATGGAATAAAAAACACAAATGCCATCGAAAGAAATAAATAAAACGTAAGCTCGGCGTACCGCCCCAGCACGCGAAGTCCGTTTCTGGCGATAAGATAAGTCGGAATGGCAAACAGCAGCATAATCATAACATCCGGAGTTCTCGGCAATATCCATGTTTTTATAAACAGTAGCGATCTCGCCATAATGATGAACGTCAGGAAGCCGAAATAGGCGATCAGGATCACGCCGCCGCCGATTTTTCCCCATTTCCCGAAATAGACACCAAATGCATCGAGCAGCGTGGCGTCAGGATTTTTTTGCATGATCCGAATAATGATCAAGCTTGCAACAATCGACATTGCCCAGCCCAAGACGATCGATATCCAGCCGTCGGTACCGGCTTTTTCGGCCAGCTCCCTTGGAAGCTGTAAAATACCGACACCCAGCTGGGCGCCATGGATGAGCATTATATATTGCATGAACGTGATCTCGTTATAAGTGTATTTCCTCAAATGAGCCACCTCTATCTAGCTGCATGGTATGCTGTGTTACTTGATTGGCCCCAGATCCTTGATCCGCACCTTCAAAGCAATGTTGACCCGGGACTCGGCAAACGCTTCGCCCCATCGCTCCTTTATCTTGGACCAATGATCGTATTGGTAGGCTCTTGCATAATTGCCCAGCCCGAACGGATCGATTCGCAGCTTCTGAATTTTATGAACAAAAGCCGTCAGCTGGTTCTGCATCTGTTCTTGTATGATACGCTCCAGCTCCTGTTCATCCAGCTTCTCTCCCGGTGGAATCGCCTTCTCGGTCAGCACTACCGACAGGTTCACCGCCAGTTGAAACGAGAACCGGTCTTCCTGCCAGCCCGTCTTCACCTTCGTCGATACCTTCCGTACCGCGAAGCTGAGCTCATTCAGTTTAATGGGTCCTGTACTCTGTATGTCCGGGATAGAAACCGTCATTGGCATTTCCCCCTTGCCCTGCCCTTGCAGCATGCGCAGCAGCATATTTTCCTGAGGCTCGAGACGCGTAACATAGTTCCCCTGCTCATTCAGAAGAGCCGTTCCGTTCAGCTTAATCTCCTTCTCTTTGCGGATCTCCGTTATGTAGGGAGTCAATCCTTTATCCGTCATTTGCCGCTGAAGCTCCTGCATCGTCGTTTTGACGGTTAAGTTTCTCCGCGCGCTCGTATCTATCAGCTTCACCAAATGGAGCGGAAGACGAGGCTTGTCTCTAGGATAAAATTTGATGACTTCCGCTACCGGTCCGTCTACTGCGACCACTCTTGCATTGATACTGTTTTTCGCATCGCGGAAGGAAGAATCGAACAGCCGGAACCAATCCTTCTGCTCCAGGAGCTTTTTGCTTAACAGCACCAGCTGAGTTTTGCCTCCTACCGATAGCGCGCTTACAACCGCATCCATCTTTACCCTTGCTTGACGGAGTGTCAATGCCTTGATACCATACTCCTCTTCCTTATCTTTGGCTTCCCGGCTGAATACGGGGCTCGATTCATAGATGAGCAAATTTCCTTTTTCATCCAGATCGATTCCCGTCATAAGGATCACGGTCAAATCCTCAAGATCGCGCCGGTCGCCGCAGCCTGAAACCAGGAGCATAGCCGCTGCAATAAGCCCGAGCAGTATCGGTAAGAAACGCTTCATCTGCCGAGCCTCCTCTGAACATGGTCGCGAAGCTTTATGTAGACCGCAAGGCATACGGGTAACGCCAATGCATAGACCAACCCGGCTTGGCTGATCCTTTTGATCCATTCCTCATTCGTCGAAAACGATGGATCGAAAGCGAAGGCGACCGCAACGAGTGAAAGCAAGAATAGCGCAACATAGACGGAATCGTTTTGCTTGTTCAACAACCACCCGACAATGTACGTGTAGCAGCTGATAAAAGGAAGCCAGGTAGTTGATATGGCGAACAGGTAAGCGGACAAAAAGACGATTTCAAGCCTTTCGACAAAACGGAATTCGATGGACTTCAACACATTGATCGTAGGCTGGTTGTAATTCGTTATTTCATCCGGACTGAAGTATAAGAAGCACACAAGCGTAATATACAAAAATACGATCAATGACAACGTATTGGCAATGACGATTCCAGCTGCTGCCCATTGTTTTTTTTGTAAAAACGGATAGAAAAAGAACGCCACCTCAAAGCCCAAAAATGAATAGGCCGTCGGCTGCACAGCCGTCAATATCGGCCCCCAGCCATCCTTGAACAGCGGCAGCAAATAAAGCCAATTGCCTTCGAGCGACGGGATCAGCAAAAACAGCATGACCGGAAGCGATGAGAAAAACACGAACTCCGCATAGCGGCCCAATATCCGAAAGCCGTTTCTAGCAATGAGAAAGGACGGCAAGGCGAACAGCAGCAAAATAATATAGAGCGGAGTATTCGGCAAAATCCAACTCTTGATAATGAGAGCCGCCGCTACCATATTCGCTGCTGCCCCGACAATGTAGATCATGGCGAAGATGACGGCTGTCAGCTTGCCGACGGCTTTGCCAAAGCAATGCGTCATCAGATCGAGTAAAGTTCCTTGCGGATACCGTTTCGCCGCCTGAATCAAACACAGGCCTGCCGTCAGGGAGATGGCCCAACCGATCAGCAGCGCTATCCAGCCGTCCGTACCGCCCTTTTCCGCCAGTATACGCGGCAGAGACAGCTGTCCGACGCCTACCTGCGCACCGTGAATGAGGAAAATATATTGCAAAAAAGTAACTTCGTTGTGAGCATACTTTTTCATTTGCCGTCACCCCTAGGCCGATTAGAGCCTTGCCGCCTCATTTGCGTAGCCCGCGCACTAACAGGACGCTTCGTCATTTTCCATATCGGAAAACGAAAGATTGTATCCTTCAGATCGGAAAAGCGGACCGGCGCAAAAGGACTGCCGTAAGGCGTCCCGAGCGATTCCAGTGCAATCAGGTGCCCGATCAGGGTCATCAGTCCGATGACAATCCCTACGATGCCGAACATCCACGCCATCAGCATCATCGGGAAGCGCAGCAGGCGGATCGCCGAAGCCATGTCGTAATTCGGGATAATAAAGGAAGCAATGGCCGTTGAGGCTACAACGATAACCATGATATTGCTTACGATTCCTGCCTGCACGGCCGCTTGCCCTATGACGATACCTCCAACGATGCCGACCGTTTGGCCAATCGGCGACGGAAGCCGGACACCTGCTTCTCTAAGCATCTCCAGCGTGATCTCCATGAGCAATGCCTCTACAAAAGGCGGAAACGGAACGCGCTCCCTCGACTCGCCAATAGACAAGATTAGCTTTACGGGGATCACCTCGTAATTAAACGAAATGGCCGCAATATATAACGAAGGAAGACAGATCGCAAGCAGAAAAGCCATAAACCGCATTAGTCGGTTGAACGATGCGACCAGCCATCGTGTGCTGTAATCGTCAACGCTTTGAAAGAACGATGTAAACGACGCCGGACCTACCAGGACGGCAGGAGAGCGATCGACGACAATGGCGAGTCTCCCTTGCAAAATTTGCGATGCAACCGCATCGGGGCGCTCCGTGGAGATAAATTGCGGGAACGGCGAAAACGGGTTATCCTCGATAAACCCTTCCAGCTCTCCCGAATTTAATATGGCATCGACATCGAGCAGCTTGATCCGGTCATACAGCTCCTGCAGTACCTCAGGATGCGCCACATCCTCCAAATACATGATGATAACGGATGTTTTGCCTCTCCGTCCGACGATGATGCTTTTCATTTTCAGCTCGCGATCGGGAATGTAACGGCGAATAAGAGCAATATTTTGCGAAGCCGTTTCGACGAACCCTTGATGTCCGCCTTTCAGCGAGGATTCGATCTGCGGGTCCTCTATCGCCCTTTGCGGCCATCCTTGCGTATCATAGCTGTATGCTACGGTGCTTTCATTGATAATAAGCACGCTAAGGCCGTGCAGTATCGCATGCTCGATATCGTTAATGCCGGTAATTTCCGTTACGGAGCCGACTGTGACGGGCAGATCGGACGTACTGCTCCCCGTTTGAAGCTGAAGGGGATCGAGGACGTTGTTTGTGATCGAATTTTTGTCCGTTAATCCTTCCAAATAAACGAGTGCGGCTCTTTGGCCGGTCTGTTTAATAATGAGATGACGCACAATGAGATCGGGAGTATCGCGGAAAATATCCCGAATGCTCAGTACATTTTGGGACAGGTCGCCGCTAATCAGGTTCGGCTGTGGCTGCTGTTGGATTTGCTGTTGAATCGGGCTTTTATGCATAAGCCCTGTGAGCCATTTTCTCAGAAAGCCCATAGACCATCCCATTCCATCTCAGAATTCGACATACGGTTACTATGCCAATTCATTGGAAAATTATTCGTTCTGCTAGCAGATCCGGGCAGCTGCGGAGATTTTTGGAGATAGGCAAAAAGGGAGGAAGATGAAGGTATTCCATCCGGCCGCAGAGGCCGCAATCGTCAAAAAGGACGGTGCCGTGAAAGGCACCGTCCTTGGAATTATTGAGGGGGACAGACAAACAAATAAATTCTGTTTCTGGTACCGCTCGAAGCGCACCCGGTCTCCGGCCTGCAGCAGCGACGGCCTCTCCCATTTCAGGGTCAAACAGCCGTATCTGCGTTCGGCTATCAGCTGCCAGCTCCCGGGAAAAGCCAGCGGGTCATTGCCGGTCTGCGTCTCGGCAATCCCGCTTGAGCCAAGGCTATTCGATCGTCCGCCCCGGCGGGTTCCAGCCGGTCCCGGATGTAGCTGCGGTTCATCGGCTAAAATCCGCGCTGGCAAAACCAGGACGCGCATACATCCGTCCATGCTTTGACGCCGGGCTGTTCGGCAGCCAAGCCCAATCCGTGACGGCCGCTCTCGAATACATGGAGCTCGAACGGAACCTTGTTGCGGCTGAGCGCCGAAGCAAACAGCAGACTGTTCTCCACCGGAACGGAGGCATCGTCCGCCGTATGCCACAAAAATGTAGGCGGAGTCAGCTCCGTCACCTGCTTTTCGTTCGACATCAGCTCAACGAGCGCCGCATCCGGCTCTTCGCCCAACAAGTTGTTAAGCGATCCCTTATGGGCATATTCGCCGAAGCTGATGACTGGATAACAAAGCACGAGCAGATCCGGACGGCTGCTTTGGCGTTCGATCGGGTCCTCCGCGTCAGGGCGTCCCGAATCAAAATGCGTACCGGCGGAAGAAGCGGCGTGGCCGCCTGCAGAGAAGCCGAGAATACCTACGCGGCCGGGATCCACGTTCCATTCGGCGGCACGGCTGCGCACCGTACGAATGGCGCGCTGCGCATCGGACAGCGGGTTCGGATGACGGTACGGCGCCACCCGGTAATGAACGACGAACGCGGAGATGCCGAGCGAATTCAGCCACTGGGCAACCGGCTCCCCCTCATGCTGCGCTCTACGCGCATAGCCCCCGCCAGGGCATACAATTATTGCTGCGGAAGGCTCAGCGCCTTCCACAAGGTAAGGCACGAGCGTCGGTACATCCTCCGCTTCGTTCCCCAAAGCATTCGGCGTGCCGTCAGGCCATAATACTAAACTCATCCTGCATTCCTCCTATAGATATGAAAATAAGCAAAAGAGTACATGCTTAAATCATACTATACACCGGGTTATACTTGAAGAAATGTTTGGAAAAATCAATCTTTTTTCTCCTCACACCTAGCTGTTTAAGCCTGCTGGACGAGAAGCGATTCCAGACATTCGATCAAAAACTCGTTTTCCTCTCTTGTTCCTACGGTAACGCGAATATGCTCCGGCAATCCCCAGCCGGTGCCATACCGGACAATGACTCCTTGCGCCATAAGCCGCTGATACAAATTACCGGCATCGGGACCGAGCTCGAGCAAGATGAAATTGCTCATGCTCTCCGTAAACTTCAGCCCCAGCCTGCGGAATGCTTCATACAGCTGCTCCCGGCCTTCCTCGTTGACCTTCCGGGATTCCTGCACATGCTCCGTGTCTGTAATGGCCGCTGTTGCTGCAGCTTGCGCAAGCGCGTTAACGTTAAAGGGCTCCTTCACCTGCAAAATCGTTCGGATAATGTCCGGCGACGCGGCGCCGAAGCCGACCCGAATGCCGGCCAGCCCGTAAATTTTCGAAAACGTCTGGAGCACAATGACAGGATATCCCTGCCGAACGTACTCCAGCCCGTCGGAATAATCTTCGGCCGAAGCGTAATGGCTGTAGGCGGCGTCGAACATTACAAGCACCCGTTTCGGCAAACGGTCCAGGAGACGCTGCAGATCGGCTTTCGGCAAGTAAGTCCCCGTCGGATTATTAGGAGAGCATAAGTATACAATCTTCGTCCGCTCCGTTACGGCTGCCAGCAGCCGATCCACATCATAACGGAACTGATCGTCAAACGAAACCAAGACCGGCGTAGCCCCCATCAAATGACCGCCGAACTCGTATTCGCTGAATGTCGGATGAGGAATTACAATCTCATCGCCCTTATCGAGATAGGCTTCCGCGACGAGCTTGATCAGCTCATCCGCTCCATTCGTCACAATAAGCTGATCGGATTGCAGATTCAGCTGCGCAGCGATAGCCTCGTTCAGCCCTTTCGTAGCCGCATCGGGATAACGGTGAATTTCCGGCAAGTAGGCGAGGAGCGCTTCGACAGCTTTAGGCGAGGCTCCAAGCGGATTTTCGTTCGACGCCAGCTTGACGACCTTCTCGATTCCGAGCTCCTGCTGCACCTCCCACGTCGGCTTGCCCGGGGAATACGGCTTCAAGTTTTTCAGAGCTTGACGTGCTTGTACTTGTGATTCGTTTGGACTCATTGGTGAAAACACCCCTTCGTTGGTACTTTATTACGATAATTCGATATTACACTAATGCATTAATTAAGTAAAGTATTAAATCGTTAAAATCCCCACTTGAAAATTAGCAAATAGCAGATTCTCTATTCGATGTCTGATAGACCGCTGCCCTATCCTTAGGGCAACAGATAAGAACCGATGTCTTCCTACAGCCTCATGGTAGGGAAGTGCACATTACGCCCAAGGACATCAGAGAGGCCATCTTCTGGCTGTCACGGGCAGCCGGCACACGAAAAAGAGCCGTACCGCTAACGGCACGACTCTTTTTTTTATTATTTAGACCAGAAGGCGACCAAAGCCTGCGCATAATTTTGCAGCACTTGCTTGGCTGCGGCGGTGATCTGATCGTCCTTGTTGTTAAGATGCTTCAGGAAGTTGTCATCAACGAATTGGATCGCCTGCTCGATGGAGCCTTTATCATAATGATGCTGAGCCTGCTTCAGGCTGTTCGTCAGTTGAGGAACCAGAGAGCCTGTCAACTCTCCGGAAGCGGCATACCCTTCGACCAGTCCCGATAAAGAAGCTAGAGTCGGCGTCACCTGGAAGCTTAAAGTTTGTGCTGTCACATTACCCGCCTTATCGGCAATGTCTACGTTTATCGATTGCTGGCCGATCCGGGCTGTCAGCGGAATGGTCGCCTGGGTTTCGTAGGTGGCTCCAAGAACCGTAAAGCTTTGCTTGGCCAGTCCCGACAATCCGTCCTGTGCCTGAAGCTGCACGTTCAGCGTATCCGTGTCGGCAAAGCTTAACGACGATGCATAAGGCTTCCCGTTCAATGTCAATTGATAGGTTGGCTTCGTTTTATCGATTTGGATTTGCACCGAGCCCTCAGGCTCCGTGAGACCCTCTTCGTTGGTATACCGGTAAGCAATCGTATGCTTGCCTTCCTGAGTAATGGAGAGCGGTCCTGTATAGGATGCCCACGCCTGCTGGCCGTTCAGCCGGTATTCAATAGACCCGGTTCCAGACTCCGTATTCATCGCACTGAGCGCAACGTTCACGCTGCCGTTATACCATTCTGCGATGTCTTTGCCCGCTGCTTGAGGTTTGATCGCGGTCACAGCATTCGGACCTACATCGGCAGGAGTAAGCGGCTGGCGGAGCGCCGGAGCCGTCGAATACTCGTCAGCGCCGACGTCTATTGCATCCCGAGGCTGACCGTCCATATCCTCGTTCAGGAACGGATAGCTGCCGGTTCCTGTATTGATTGCCGGACTGCCGGCAGACAGCTTTTGCAAGCCGCCTAGAGTCACGAACAGCGGATCCGCTTCGCGTATTTCGTATGTAGCCCGCGTGACGTTGTCCAGCGTTCCGCCGTAGCCGATATTTCCTTCGAAGAACGTGTTCGACGTCTTAACCTCGCTGTACAGCGGACCGCCGGATCCTACCACCAAATTGTTCGCTACTACGCTGTCGACCGGCGCGTACGTATAGCTCTTCCCGACAACGATGCCGTTGGATGCATTCACCATCGTATTGTTCGTCACTTGAGCCCGGTACACGCGCCAATGCTTCGCCAGCACGCTGGAGTCGTAATTGCTGCCGTCCGGCCCGGCATCGTAATCGCCGCCGTCGATATGAATCGCACCGGATATATTCTCGAAATAGTTGTTGTAAATTTTTTGGTCATTCGCGTAAATACGCAAGCCGCCTACGCCCGACTTTCCATCGACACGGAAGAAATAGTTGCCGTAATAGCTGTTCGCATGTCCGTGACGGGCGGTTACTTGCCCTTTATTGTTAATGAACGTGTTGTAGCGAACCGTATTGTTGCCGCTTTTCACGGAAATGACTTCCGGATCGCTGTCTAAGTTGACGAACAAATTATATTGGATTGTGGTATATCCGTTGCTCATGGACGATCCGGACAAGCCTACGCGAATCGTCTCGCCTCCGTTGGTCGTCTGAGGCGCCGCATCATGGAAGTAGTTGTATTCGATTACATCATATTGGGACATGACGCCGTTCTGGAAGGCGATCATTTGACCCAAATCTCCGCGTGGGCCGAACTCATTATGATCGATCCGGTTATGATGGCTGTTGTTGCCCCCGAACTGAACCCACTTCCACCCTGCAGGATTATTAACGACGGCCATGGCGAACGTATTGCGGGTAACGCGGATGTTGTTGCTGTTGTTCATATTGACGGCGATCGCCGTTCCCGTAAATTTGAAGCCCTGAATGACGATATAAGAGGAATTGCTGATGTTAAACCCGGCGCGTGCCGTCAGTTCAGCCTGGCCTTGGTTTTCGGCCTTAATCGTAATCGGGGCGGACGGCGTCCCGTTCTTGCCGCTAATGCTGAAGGCGCCGGTATGTGAATAAACCCCGTCGGCAAGCACAATCGTCGTTCCCGCCGTGGCTGCGCTGATGGCGGCTGTCAATTCGGCCGTTGTTGTGACACGAACGGCATTGTCCTGCTGCACGGAAGCATCCGATGAAGCGCTTACCAAAGCAGCCGTTTGAACCGGAGCGGTCGACTCCGAAGCGGCCGCCATGCCTGCAGGCAGCAGCATGGTCCCCACGCAAACGCACTGGAGAACGCGAAAAACCTTTTTACGCATAATCAATCCCAACCTTTCGCACATGATTGTTGTAATAAGGAAGCTTGGAGCCCTTCCTTGTTCATATCGGGCTCGCGGTGGATCATACCTTTTGCCTTCCGATGGGAGCGTTTACAACTGTTGCAATATGGAATGGCTCAAGATATACGCTAAAACATAGCTTGTCTTTTAATATACGACATCTTGACGATAGATGGACATAGTCAAATCTCCGATCTATTTGTCGATTATTCACTACATGAGGAGTCGTTATGAACAGGAGCTTTTAAGCAATTGGAAAATAGTGTATTATCTAGTTAGATGATTTTTAAATTTAATAATAATCAAATTAGTTTTGGAACTACATCATGAAAAAGACGGGAGCCGGTATAATGAGCACAACTTTTTACCTTGTCAGACATGCCATAAAAGAAAAGGGGTCACAGGACGTCGGTCTAACCCTCGAGGGCGTACAGCAGGCACGGAAGACGGCTGAGCGATTTCGCCAATTGCCCATACAGCATATCGTCAGCAGTCCGCTGAGAAGAGCGAAGCTAACGGCTGCGTTGATTGCTGAAGCAACAAACCTTACCGTTTCAGAGGATCGTCGTCTGCGGGAGCGGGCTAACTGGGGAGATTTGCCGGGACAATCGTTCGAGGCGTTTGTTGCGATGTGGGAGCGGTGCACCCAGGACCGCGACTACTCCCCGCCGGTCGGCGACTCTGCGAGGAAGGCAGGCGAACGGTTGTCTTCCTGCCTGTCGGAGCTTTCCGAGCGATATCCGGAGGATCACTTGATCGTCGTAACTCACGGCGGGCTGATAACCGATTTTTTGGTCAATGTGTTCTGCGAGGAGGAATTGTATCTTAAACATCCTCATTTTATTGCGGAGCAAAGCCACTTGATCGCAGAGTGCTCTATAACGGAGATACGCTGTAAGGGCAGGATATTTGAATGGGTTAGCTTTGCCGATACCCGCCATTTGCATACGAAGGACAGTTAATATTCCGGCGATAATACCAGATGCTTTGTCCAATCAAAGAGACATCCTCTTGCATCTCTTGTATTGTACCTATCAAAATGAAGGAGCGATGTACAATGGCATGCATCAAAGTGTATTCAACCGGTCCACTTGAGAACCAGGCAAACAATCGTTCAACGACGGTCTTTACAAAAGTGTTAAACAACAGTCGCACCAAGAACGTGAGAGTAAGAGTTCTGGTATTCCAGTTAAACGGAAGCAAAAGACTGATTAGCAACCGACTTCTCACTGTCCCGCCAGGATCATCAAATTTCATAGCTACCGACCTGAACTCCAGCGTGTTTCAATTTGAAGTCAGAATTAGAGTCCTTGGCAGCGCATTGCTTGGCGTTTTTGGGAAAACGGCGAGAGGAAACCTTAACCCGACCCACCGTTTAGTTCATAGCGAATTAACTCTTCTGAAAAGACGCAAGTAATCGCCCTACTCCAATGAAAAAGCTGGCGCATTAAATGCACCAGCTTTTTCATTTCACAGGCTGAGTTAGCCGTAAACCTTGACCTACCAGATCACTTCCCAGTTCGAATTGAGCTCGGCTTCGATCGTTCCCTTTTCCATTATATAAGTAGCAAGCAGCTCCGCCATGTCCGTCGGAATATCCTTCACGATCGGCTTCCCTTGAAACATCGTGTAGTTGCCGCCGCCGGCCGCACGGTAGTTGTTCATAACGACATCGTACTGCGCTTGCCTGTCGAGCGGCTTGCCTTGAATTTGCAGGAACACGACCCGTTCGCCGGGTGGCCGGGAAATGTCGAGCTTATACTCGATGCCTTCCCACATATCGTAGTTGTAATGCTGAGGCTTCGGCTCGTTGAAGGAAGGATGTACCTTCACTTCTCCCCCGTCGTACGTTTCGAAATAAGAGGCTGAGCGCTCCAGCGCATCCTTGATATCCTGCCCGCTTATTCGAATCACCTGAAGCGTGTTCGGATAAATATAGTTCGATACAATATCGCGCATCGTAATATCGGACGGAAAGCCCGGAGACACATTATCAAACAGAGCCGTATTGGATATAGGGGCTCCGGACAAGTCCATCTGCACCCGGTTGATGAACTCGATCAGAGGGTGCTCCTTCAGTCTCACCTGCATCGCATCCGTAATCCTCATATCGCCAAGCAGCTTGCCGATCGGGCTGTCCAGCCACTCCTGCGTCAGCTTCTCATGCGGGGCTACGAGCTCCGTAATGGCTTCGACCGGCTCCATCCCAACCGGCGACAGCAGCCCGGATTCGACTTGCACAATCTCCCAGCGCTCCTCCTTCTTCTCCAGGCGAAGTTGCATTTTTCCGAGGAAGGATCCTTGGCTCCCCGGCTGAAGCACCGCCACCCCATGGATGAAGCAATCGGCAATCGTTCGATGCTGGTGACCGGTTAATAGCACGTCTATCCCTTCGATATCGGCGCAAAGCGCATATCCGACATTCTCGCGCGTTAGCGGCTCTATCGCTTCTCCTGTGACCAAATCCCTCTCGAAGCCTCCATGATAGGAAACGATCATGACATCCGGCCGTTCCTGCTCTCTGATGTAGGCGACCCACCGCTTAGCCGACTCGAACGCATCCTCAAACCGCAAGCCTGCAATATGCTCCGGCTTCTCCCAATTCGGGATATAATGTGTCGTCAGCCCCAATATCGCTACCCGCACTCCTTCCGGAAACTCCAACATACGGTAGGGACGCCCGAAAAACGGCTCGCCGCTCTCGGCATCGACAATGTTGGCGCTGAGCCACGGAAAGCTCGACTCCTGTATTGCTTTGTGCAAAAAAGGAAGGCCGTAATTGAATTCGTGATTGCCTATTACCGCCGCGTCGCACTTCATTTCGTTCAGGCAGGCGATCATCGGATTCGGCGCCTTGTCGTTCTTCTTGGCATGATGATAAGCCAGAGGTGTTCCTTGAATCAAATCGCCGTTATCTATAAAAAGGACATGCTCGTTAACGCTGCGTTCCCGTTCAATCAGCCGGGCTATTTTGGCAAAGCCGCTTTCGGTCGGGGCATTGTTCGCATACTGGATAGGCAGCATCGACCCGTGAAGATCGCTTGTCTCCAAAATTGTGATCGTGCAGCTTTGACGGTTCGTCATGACAGGAATCAGCTCCGTTCGCCATTTTTTTCAAGTTTAGATTGTTTTCACTATATCAAAAATACAATCATGCAATCAATTACGGCATAAAATTAACATTTTTTATGAACTTCGCGGTGCTCCTTAACATTTTTTTTACTGTTGCTCCATGTATTCTGTGCTATAGTATAAAAAGAAATAAATTCCAATATTAACTGGAGGTCAAAAAGAATGTTCAAAAAAATGACAGCTATCAGTTTAACGCTGTTGCTATCCGCGGGAATTGCAGCGGGCTGTGCCAAGAAACCCGAGCCTACACCGGCTGCTCCGGCGCCTGGAGACAAGAAAGAAACGGCTGCCAAAGGGTTCGTGCCTAAAGAATTGAGAGTTCAATTCGTTCCTTCCCAAAGCGCTGAAACGCTGGAAGCAAAAGCTAAGCCGCTTGAGAAGCTGCTAGGGGACAAGCTTAACATTCCGGTTAAAGTATCCGTATCGACCAACTACAACACCGTTATCGAAGCTATGGCCTCCAAGCAAGTGGACGTAGGCTTCCTGCCTCCGAACGCCTATGTGCTGGCGCATGACGAGAAGAAGGCGGCAGACCTGCTGCTTCAAGCGCAACGCTTCGGCATCGAGGATGCAACAGGCAAAGACACGAAAGATCTCGTGGACTTCTACAAAGCAATGATCATCGTAAAAGCTGATTCGCCGATTAAAGATATTAAAGATTTGAAAGGCAAGAAAATCGCTTGGCAAGGCGTTACTTCTTCCGCAGGCTACGTATGGCCGGCAAGCGAAATGAAGAAAGCCGGCGTTGACCCTGAGAAGGACGTTACCGGCATTGAAGTAAAAGGGCACGATAAAGGGGTTCTCGCGGTTCTTAACGGCCAAGTGGACGCTGCCGCTATCTTCCAAGACGCTCGTAACACGGTAGTGAAGGATGTACCGGACGTATTCTCCAAAACGAAGGTGCTTGCTTTCACTGCTCCGATCCCTAACGACACAATTACCGTTCGTAACGATATGGACCAAGCGTGGAGAGATAAAATTGCGCAAGCGTTCATCGATATCGGTAAAGATCCGGAAGGCGCGAAAATCATTTTCGACGTATACTCGCACCGCGGATACATGAAATCCGACGACAAGAAGTTCGACGTTGTACGTGAGTACTCCAAATTGGTCGGTCAATAATATATGAAAGCCACCCGTGAACCGGGTGGCTTTGTTTTGGGGTTGGGATAAGTGCATCTCAGTTTGTAGAACCGTCCTGGTCCGATAAACAGCTGCTTCCGTACCCTTAAATAAAAAACCGTCCCTTACTGAATAGGGTGCTGTGATTGGCCCGAATTCAGCTTACGAGACGGTTTTTTTATGATTTTGTTTCTCTTTGCTAGTGAGAAGTTCTCTCAATCGATGATTACACCAGCCGCTTGCGGATCGCCGCGGAAATGTAGTCGATGATCGTAACCATCACGATAATTCCGATCAGAATGATGCTGACGCGGTCCCATCCTCTTGCTTCCAAGGCGAAAACAAGCGGCGTACCGATCCCGCCGGCTCCTACTAAACCAAGAGTTGAGGCGGAGCGAACATTAATTTCAAATCGATACATTGCAAAGGATAAAAAGTAGGGAAGAACTTGCGGGATAACCGCAAACCAGAGCACCTGCAGCCGATTGCCTCCACACGCAACCAACGCTTCCGTTGGCCCCAGATCCAAGCTCTCGATGGCTTCCGAATACAGCTTGCCGAGCATCCCGATAGAATGAAGCCCCAAGGCCAGTACCCCTGCATAAGCCCCCGGACCGACCGCTTTAATAAAGATGATCGCCATAATGATTTCCGGAAACGTACGGATCAAGCTTAGCAGAAGCTTGCCCGAGCCTGAAACCCATTTGAATCGGCTCATATTATTGGCAGCCCAAAATGCGAACGGAATGCACAGCAACGCGGAAATAAAGGTACCCAGGATGGAGATCGCCAGCGTCTCCAGCAGCCCTCTAAGCAAATCCTCACCTTCAGGAAGGTATACATACCCCCAGTCCGGATGAGCTAGGCCTCGCAAAATAGCCATGGTATCACGGCCGGCATTTTCTGTTAAACCTTCAAAATTGAGCCCGACAATGGACCAAACATAGATGGCAAGGATAATAACCGTGACCAGCCAAAAACGGATACGGAACGGTTTTTTCATTAAAGGATTTGTCATAGCAGCCTCTCCCTTACTTTCGTGCTGATATAGTCGATAATCAGTACGATTGCCAGCGTCAATATAATAATTAACGACGCACGATCATAACGGAATTGCTGCAATGCCCGGTCGAGGAACAAGCCGATCCCGCCGGCACCGACCAGCCCCAGCACCGTCGCCGCCCGTATATTGACTTCGAATGTGTAAAGGAAATAGGCCATATATTGAGCCGTAACCTGGGGAACGACGCCAAAATGAATCCACTGCCATTTGTTTGCCCCTACGGCCGTCATTGCTTCAAGCGGACCAGGGTCAATAGTTTCAATCGATTCGTAAGTTAATTTTGCAATCAGCCCAAACGCGAAGAAAGATAATGCAAGTACACCTGGCATTGACCCAATTCCATACATCGCAACAAATAAGGCTGCATAAAGCAGCTCAGGAATCGCTCGAATCAGATTCAAAATAATCCGTGTCGGATGATAAATCCAGGGAGAACGCGTTACGTTGCCTGCGGCCAGCAGCGCTACCGGAATAGCGACTATACCGCCGACGGTCGTCCCGATGACCGCCATCTGCACCGTCTGCATCATCGGCTTCCATACGACGTCAATATAGCTCCAGTCGGGCGGTACCATCTCGACGAGCAGCTTGCCCATCTCAGGTAAGCCGATGATCAGCTGGGCGATCGTTGCATTCGTCTTAACCGCGCTCCACCAGAGCAGGACGATAATCAGCAGCGTCGACATGTACGATTTGGTATGGGATGGCTTGCGCAGCGGCTTAAGCCCTTGCTCGGATGACATCAGTCTTCCCTCCCAAGCAGCTCGTCCTTCTTGATGGCCCTGCCGTATATTTCGGAGAATTTCTCGTCCGTCGCCTCGGCCACCGGACCGTCAAATACGACTTCACCGGCGCGCAAACCAATAATTCTTGTGGCATATTCTCTTGCCAAGTCGATAAAGTGAAGATTCACGACAGTCGTAATGCCCAGATCCTGATTGATTCGTTTCAAATCGTCCATAACTTGTCTCGTCGTCAACGGGTCAAGCGAGGCTACCGGCTCATCGGCCAAAATGATTTTCGCTTCCTGTGCGAGCGCCCGGGCTATCGAGACACGCTGCTGTTGTCCGCCGGACAGCTCATCCGCACGGGAATAAGCTTTCTCTCGAATATTTACCCGCTCCAGCGCCTTCATGCACAGCTCGATATCCTCTTTCGGGAACATCCCGAGCAGCGTGCGTAACGTCGAATGGTAGCCGACCCGGCCGGACAATACGTTGCGCAATACGCTGACACGCTTGACGAGATTAAAGCTTTGGAAAATCATGCCGATATCGCGGCGCATCCGCCGAAGCTCGGCACCGCGCGCATTCGTAATCGACCTGCCGTCGATCAGTATTTGACCGTCGGTAATCTCATGCAGCCGGTTCATGGACCGCAGCAGCGTCGATTTACCCGCTCCGGACAGCCCGACTATGACGACGAATTCACCCGGATGAATAGTCAGGTTAATATGTTTCAGACCAATGGTTCCATTGGGGTACACCTTTGAAACATTTTGAAATTGGATCATAGGTAACGACGTTCTCCTCTGGTATAAAATGACTATCTTTACTCCTTAAAATTCGACATAAATTTCCTATTTCCTTTTTTACAAGGGTTTTCATAAAAGCTTAATATAATGCATCCATTTTTATGAATTCGCCAAAAAAGCCGCCCCCCTGGATGGAGAGAACGGCAAATACGACGTGCTATGTATTGGAATTATTGCGATACAAGCGGGACGAGCCATTGGATCAAAAGCGTACACGGGACAAGCAGGAGCTGTGCAAGCCATGTGCCGCAAAATCGGGAAAACATGAGCCAGCCATACATTTTGCTGATCGAGCTCATGCTCGCTTGCCCGTTCATCGCCCTGTCGGTCAGCAGTGCGATTTGCGGGTCGACCAGCATCGTCATCAGAATCGTGGCGATGCCGTTGACCAGTCCCGACGATTGGGAGGCGGCAATGCTGTACTCCGGCATCAGGAAGGAGGCGTAGAGCGCGGACAGCACCCCGACGGTGTAAATCCCGGTAATGAGCATATTCAGCAGCATCAGCCGTTTAGGTACACCGCCGACGCGCAAGCGAGACAGCATCGACCAGGTCGGCAGCTTGAACTGCCGGCCGGCATATTTCAGGCTGCGAATGGACACCGAATCGCGGACGAGCTTCGGCAGCGAGCCGGTAACCTCGAGCCGCGTAATCATTTTGGCCGAGATGCGCACCGCCGTCGGGAACAGGACGATCGCAAGCAAAGTGCCAAGCGACGCCCCGGCGATCATTACGTGCATTTGCGCCTCCAGCGATACGCTCGGATCGCGCTTAGCCTGGTCGATGACGCTGCCCATCATCGGCCCTTGGACGAGATTGGATGTCCGCGACAAGAGGACTACAATCCCTGTAAGCGACAAAGCTACGGCCAGCTTGCCTGTCCGCACTCCGGCCAAACGGAGCGCATAAGACAATGTCTCCACCGCATGAATAACAAGGGTCAGCACGGCGACCCAAATCACTTTATCCGTCATCCGCTTGTCACCGCCCCATAGAAGAAGGCTCTGGAGGCATATAAACTTAGCGGCGGCTGACTGGAGAGCCGGATTGCTTTTTCCCGATTCCAATCGTTCAACACGATCAACCTCCTATTCATCCTATGCGCTGTGCTTCCGCACGGAAACTATGCCTCTGTGACCCTTAAGTCTGCAGCCGGCAACCATTATTCTGTGAGCATAAATTCGGCAGCCGGAAATCATTCGTGGAACCTTTTTCGAAGAAGCCTTGAGCACTTGTGACTTGGACCGCAAATGGCTCACGAACTCGATTCGTTCCGAATCGAATATAATAGCGTAGTCGGATTCAACATCACTTTCTGCTGAGTCTGCATCACTTTCTTCTAAGTCTGCATAACCTGTCTGCCATGGAGATCGAAACTCCAAACAACTACTTCAAGCGTAACGGACACAGCATCCGTTATTTCCTCAAAAAGGGGCATTCCGTGCGTGCTATCGGACATAGGATCCGCTATTGGGTGATTTCCCCATCAAATGTAGCAGAATTCGGTTAGGCCCCCTAATTCCGGAAAGTTCTTGAGATAACTCACGCCTATCGTAGAATAGCTGTTCTTTCCAGCATTTTACGAGGATTTTCGTT